>CAWDZB010000026.1:0-119329 GCA_963806685.1 uncultured delta proteobacterium | reverse complement strand
CGAATTCATCGCCAAATCCCTGGTGGAAAACCCTGACGCGGTGACCATCTCCGAAGAAGAGGCCGAGGACGGGACGATTCTCATCAAGCTGGCGGCCGCCCAGGAAGACATGGGCCGGATTATCGGCAAGCAGGGGCGGACGGCCAAGGCCATGCGCACCCTGCTCAATGCCAAGGCCACCCGGGAGAGCCGTCGCGCTAACCTCCAGATCATGGAGTGATGAACCAAGCGCACCAGGAAGAGCTGTTCCAATTTGGCACCGTCGTCGGCACCCATGGCCTGCGGGGGGATCTCAAGGTGCGGCCGTTGAGCGAGGATTCGGCCTCTCTGGAGGGAGCGCGGGAGGTGGTGCTGCGCTATGCCGATGGCTCGCTGCGCAGCTTCCGTCCGCTGCGGGCGACGCCCCACAAGGGGCTGTGGCTGCTGCGTCTGGAGGGAAGGGAGAGCATCGAGGCTGCGCAACCGCTGGTCGGCTGCACGGTATTGATGGCCCTGCGGGACCTGCCCGAACCGGCGGCTGACGAGTTCTACTGGCACCAGTTGCAGGGTCTCAAGGTTGTCGACCGGCAGCTTGGGGAACTTGGAGTAATGACCGACCTGTTGAGCACCGCGGCCCACGACATCTATGTGGTCGATGGCCCTTTTGGCGAAGTTCTCATTCCAGCGGTCGCCCAATTCGTGCTCGAAATCGACCCTGAGGCCGGGCTGGTCAGGGTCGACCTGCCGGAAGACCTGGTCCGGTTGAACAATGACGTTTGATGTCCTGACCCTCTTCCCCGGCATGTTCGCTTCCCCTTTCGCCGACAGCATTCTCGGCAAGGCGGTGGAGAAGAGCCTGATCGGCATTGCCGCCCACAACCTGCGCGACTGGGCCGAGGGGCGGCACAAGGTGACCGACGACACCCCCTACGGCGGGGGCGAGGGGATGGTCATGAAGCCGGAACCGGTGGCCAGGGCGCTCGACGAGCTGCGCCGCCGCCAACCCGGCTCGAAGGTGTTGCTCATGTCCCCCCAGGGGCGAACCTTTCGCCAGGCCGACGCCCGGCAGCTGGCGACGGAGTCGGGGCTGATTCTGGTCTGCGGTCGCTACGAGGGTTTCGACGAGCGCATTCGCGCCTTGGTGGACGGCGAGTACTCCCTTGGCGACTTCGTCCTGACCGGTGGCGAGTTGGCGGCGATGGTGATCATCGATGCAGTCGCCCGGCTCGTTCCCGGAGTGCTCGGCAACGAGGGGAGCGCCGCGAGCGATTCGTTCTCCGACGGTCTGCTCGAATATCCCCATTACACCCGGCCGGTGGAGTTTGCCGGGCAGCGGGTGCCGGAGGTGCTTCTCTCCGGGAACCACGCGGCGATCGCCCGCTGGCGGCGCCGGGAACAGCTGCGTCGAACCCTGCTGCGGCGCCCCGAGCTGCTCGAAACGGCCCCCTTGAGTGCCGAGGACCGACGCCTGCTGGAGGATCTGCATACCGAGCGGACGGACGACGAGGCATGATCGGCCGCCTCGCGCTGGCCTTGGTTCATGGGCCGGTGCTCGACCGCAGCGGGGCGGTGGTCAGCGCTGCGGTGACCAATCTCGACCTGCACGATATTGCGCGGGTCGCCCGCACCTACGGGGCGGGACGCTTCTACGTAGTCACGACGGCGGCCGGACAGCAGCACCTGGTCGCTCGGATACTGGGCCACTGGCGGGAAGGTTTCGGTGCCGGCTACAACCCGGATCGCCGGGAGGCTCTCTCCCTGGTGGAAACGGTTGCGGATCTGGCCGCGGCGCTGGCAGACTGGAGCGCCCGCTGCGACGCGCCGGCCCTGCCCCTTTTGACCGGGGCGCGGCGCAGCGACGGCATCGGCTTCGGCGCTGCCCGCGAGCTGCTCGCCGACCGGCCCCTGCTGCTGGTGCTGGGAACCGGCTGGGGGCTGGCCCCTGAGCTTTTCACCCATGGCTGGCCGGTACTGGAACCGGTATCCGGGGGGAGCGATTACAACCATCTTCCGGTCCGGGCGGCCGCGGCGATCATCCTCGATCGCCTTTATCGCGCCGGAACTTGAGCAGAACCGACAGGGCGGGCATGGGAGCCGGCCCCATGACTTGAACCCAGGCTTGGCTGAATACCAGACGACTACAGGCATCGCCCATAGAGGAGGACGCAATGAACAGCATCGACCGCATCGATATGGAACAGATCAAGAAGAACATCCCGGTCTTCAAGGCCGGCGACACCCTGCGGGTGCACGTCAAGATCACCGAGGGGGACAAACAGCGTATCCAGGTCTACCAGGGGGTGTGCATCAAGCGGGTCAACCGCGGCCTCGGTTCGACTTTTGCCGTGCGCAAGATCTCCAACGGTTTCGGCGTCGAGCGTATCTTCTCCCTCCATTCGCCGGCGGTGGATAAAATCGAGGTGGTGATGGTCGGCCAGGTGCGCCGTGCCAAGCTCTACTACCTGCGCAACCTGCATGGCAAGAAGGCCCGTATCCGCGAGAAGCGCCAGGCCTGATTTTCCCCTGTTTCGGGACGGCCCCGGTCTGAGGATCGGGGCCGTCCTGCGTTCAGGATCACCCCGCCGCATGGACCTGTTCCCCGCCCCGGGAGGCGACCATGAGCGAAACCCTCTTCGACCTGCCGGAACTCTCCACCCTGCATTTCGAATGCCGCGCGCGGGCTCGCGGCTTTCGGGCGGTGGCCGGCATCGACGAAGCCGGGCGTGGACCGCTGGCGGGCCCGGTGGTGGCTGCTGCAGTCATCCTCCCTGAAGTTTTCGACCTCCCCGGTCTCGACGATTCCAAAAAACTCAGTGAAAAGCAACGTGATCGACTTTTCCCGTTGATCCGCGCTCAGGCCCTGGCGATTGGCGTCGGCTTCGCCTCGCCCGGGGAAATCGACGCCGTCAACATCCTCCAGGCGACGCTGCGCGGCATGTGTCTGGCCGTCAATCGCTTGCGCCAACCCGCCGATTTCCTGCTCGTCGACGGTATTACCCCGGTTCCTCTTCCGCTTCCCCAGCAGACCCTGAAACAGGGGGACAGCCGTTCCCTTTCCATCGCCGCCGCTTCGGTGATCGCCAAGGTCGTCCGCGACCGGGTGATGATCGCCTATGACCTCCGCTATCCGGGGTACGGTTTCGCCCGTCACAAAGGGTATGGCAGCCGCGAACACCTCGCGGCGATCGCCCGGCTCGGTCCCTCCGCCTTGCACCGCAAGAGTTTCGGCGGCGTCCGCGAACACCTGGAGCGGCCATGACCGAGGAACGCCTGGCCCTTGGTCGCTGGGGCGAAGCTGCCGCCAGCCGTTTTCTGCAGCGCTGCGGCTACCGGATCGTCGCCCGCAATCTGCGTACCCCCGTTGGGGAGATTGACATCATTGCCCGGGACCGCCGGCTGCTGCTGTTCGTCGAGGTCAAGACCCGGCGCAGCGCCGCCTTCGGTGCCCCGGCCGAGGCCGTCGGTCCGACCAAGCAGCGCCAGATCCTGCGCGCTGCCCAGTGGTATCTGGCCGACCATCCGCCCGGGCGCCTGCAGCCGCGCTTCGATGTGATCGCGGTGACGCCGGGACCCGCCGGCGAGCCCGATTGCGAGCATATCGAGAATGCCTTTGGCGCCTGACCCGGCAGCGGCGAAAACCCCCTTGAAACCATTGCATTTTTTCGCGGGGTCTCTAGAATAAAGGGCACCGGGGGACGTTGCCGTGCGGGCAGCGCCCGAGCTTCGCGCCACTCCTCTTGCCAAGGCTATCCCATGAACCAGACGCTCTCTGATTTCGGCTACTTGCGGGTCGGCGTGGCCAGCCCCGCGCTGCGGGTCGCCGACGTCGCCTACAATCTGGAGCAGATGTCCGATGCGGTGCAGGTGGCCCGCGAACGTCACTGCCAGTTGTTGATCTTTCCGGAACTGGCGATCACCGGTTACACCTGTGCCGACCTTTTCCTCCAGTCGCTGCTGGTGGATGCCGCGGGTTCCGCCCTTGACGAGCTGGCAGCCATCGCCGGCCAAAAAGGGGTTGCGGTGGTGGTCGGTGTGCCGCTGGCGGTGGGAGACCGACTGTTTAACTGCGCGGCCTTTCTCGCTGGCGGGCGACTCCGCGGCCTGGTACCGAAACAGTATCTGCCCAACAGCCAGGAGTTTTACGAAAAACGCTGGTTCGCCCCGGCAAGTCTGCTGCGCCAGACGAGCGTCGCGTGGCGCGGCGAGACGGTGCCGGTCGGGACCGATCTCCTCTTCCAGGCTGAAGGGTTCGGCGCCTGCCGGGTCGGTATCGAAATCTGCGAAGATGCCTGGACCGTCAACCCGCCCAGCGGCCGGCTGGCCGCCCAGGGCGCCACGCTGCTGGTCAATCTCTCCGCCAGCCCGGAAACCCTCGGCAAGGAACGCTATCGGCGCGAGCTGGTCTGCAGCCAGTCGGCCCGTTGCCTCGCCGTCTACGCCTATGCCTCAGCCGGTCCCGGCGAATCGACCACCGACCTGGTCTTTTCCGGACATTCGCTGATCGCCGAGAACGGCCAGTTGCTTGCCGAAAGCGAACGCTTCAGTTTCGCGACTTGCCTCAGCTGTGCCGACGTCGATCTGGGACGGATGGTCAGCGAGCGGCTGCGCAGCAGCAGCTTTGCCGATGCCGCGGCCGACCTGCCGCCGCGCCTTGTTTCCTTTCCCCTCCTCACGGCTCCTGCGGCGTGCTTCGCTCGTGCGGTGCCGGCCATGCCCTTCGTTCCGGGGGAGAATTACGAACGGGCCGAACGCTGCCGGGAAATCTTTGCTCTGCAGACCACCGGGCTGGCCAAGCGTCTGCTGCACACCGCGACCCGCCAGGTGGTGATCGGGATTTCCGGGGGCCTTGATTCGACCCTGGCGTTGCTCGTCATCTGCCGGGCTTTCGACCGCCTGGAGTTGCCACGCAGCGGCATCGTGGCCGTAACCATGCCCGGTTTCGGCACCACGGAGCGGACTCGCAACAACGCCGTGGGTCTGGCGGAACAGCTTGGCGTGCAGCTGCGCACCATTTCCATCGACGCGGCGGTCCGCCAACATTTTGCCGATATCGGCCACCCCGAAGGCCGCCACGACATCACCTTCGAAAACGCCCAGGCCCGGGAGCGCACCCAGCTGCTGATGGATATCGCCAACCAGGTCGGGGGGCTGGTGATCGGTACCGGCGACCTCTCGGAACTGGCGCTGGGCTGGTGCACCTACAACGGTGACCACATGTCGATGTACGCCGTCAACAGCGGCGTGCCCAAGACCCTGGTCCGCTACCTGGTCGAATGGTGCGCCGAGGAGGAGTTCAGTGGCCGCAGCGCCGAAATCCTCCACGACATCTGCGCCACCCCGGTCTCCCCGGAACTGCTGCCGCCGGCGGCCAATGGCGAGATCGAACAGCGCACCGAGGAACAGGTCGGTCCCTACCTGCTGCACGACTTCTTCCTCTTTCACGCCCTGCGCCTGCAATTCCCACCGGCGAAGATTTTGTTCCTCGCCGAACGCGCCTTTGCCGGCAACTATTCCCCGCCGCAGCTGCGCCGCTGGCTGCGGCTCTTCTACCAGCGATTCTTCGCCCAGCAGTTCAAGCGCTCCTGCCTGCCCGACGGCCCCAAGGTCGGCAGCGTCGCCCTTTCGCCGCGCGGCGACTGGCGCATGCCGAGCGATGCCTGCGCCCGGCTCTGGCTGGAGGAACTGGACCGCCTCGATGGGGACGCTGGTGACTGAAAGAACCCGTCCCGGCACCCTGTACGTGGTCGCCACCCCGATCGGCAACCTCGAAGACCTGACCTTCCGCGCCCTGCGTATCTTGCGCGAGGTCGACCTGGTGGCGGCCGAGGACACTCGCCACAGCCGCAAGCTGTTCAGCCATTACGGCATCGCCACGCCTCTGACCTCCTGTTTTGCCCACAACGAGCTGCGCAAGGCCGAGGATATCCTGCGTCTGCTGGAAGAGGGCCGCTCGGTGGCGCTGATCTCCGATGCCGGCACCCCGGCCATTTCCGATCCCGGCTACCTGCTGGTGAAACGCTGCCGTGAAGCCGGCCATACCGTGGTGCCGGTGCCGGGTCCCTCCGCGGTGATCGCCGCACTCTCGGCCGCGGGACAGCCGGTCGATCGTTTCGCCTTCGAAGGATTCCTCCCCAGTCGCGCCGCTGCCCGGCGCAGCCAACTGGAACAGCTGGCCAGTGAGGAACGCAGCCTGGTCTTCTACGAAGCACCCCACCGGCTGCTGGCGACCCTCAAAGACCTGGAGATGGTCTGCGGTGCCGGGCGCGGTCTGACCGTGGCCCGGGAGCTGACCAAGCTCCATGAGGAGATCTTTCGCGGCACGGTCGGCACCGCCTTGGCGTATTTCGGAGCCGGCCGGATCCGCGGGGAACTGGTTCTGGTGCTGGCACCGGCGCAGGCGTCGTCGGTGCGGCCGCCGGAAACCGTGCGCGAAACGCTCCTGCGCAAGCGGGGGGAAGGGGATTTTCCGCCCCGACAGCTGGCCCGGGAGGTCGCCCGGGAGTTGGGATTGCCGGGAAGCGAGGTCTATAAGGAAATTCTCAAGCTCAAGGCGGAAGAAGAATGAAGGGATGAGGGGTGGGCCCGGTAGATGGGCAACCTCTTGAACTGTCAATCGACCGCACGCATGTTCCCTGCGGACCGTGTCCGATATAGCAGCTGCTCAGTAACGTACAGTAAAATCAATGAATTCCTTGGCGGACGACTGCCAGTCGACCCGGAACTCCTCGACCTCCGCCGCTGGGGGCCCCTGGCGACAGGCCGTGAGCGCTTCCTCGATGCTCTCGCGTTCCCCCTCGAAAAGCGCTTCCACGGCCCCGTCCGGCAGGTTGCGCACCCAGCCGGTCAGCCCCAGCGCCCGCGCGGTACGCTGGGTGAAGTAGCGAAAACCGACTCCCTGGACCCGGCCGCGGATCCGGACCAGGGCTCTAAGCGCCGCCATTCGTTCCTCCCTTCTCCACCATCCGGGCAAATTCCTCTTCGCTGAGAACCGCCACACCGAGCTGGCGGGCCTTGTCGAGCTTGCTGCCGGCCTCGGCGCCGGCGACGACATAGCTGGTCTTCTTGCTGACCGAGCCGGCCGCCCGTCCACCGAGACTTTCCACCAGGGTTTCGGCTTCCTTGCGCGACCAACGCTCCAGGGTACCGGTAATCACCAGGGTTTTGCCGGTCAGCGACCCGTCCTGGCGGACTGACGCTTCGGATTGCGGCGTTACGCCGAGCGCCCTCAATTCTTCGAGCAACTGCTGCTGTTGCGGGTCGCGGAAAAAATCGACGACGGAATCGGCCACCTTGTCGCCGATTTCGTGGATCTTTTTCAGCTGTTCGCGGTCTGCGGCGGCCAGCTCATCGAGGGTCGCATACCGTTTGGCGAGAATTTTGGCGGTATGCTCACCGACGTGGCGAATGCCGAGGGCGTAGAGAAACCGCGACAGGGGAGGATGCTTGCTGGCAACAATATTCTGCAGCAGCTTGTCGGCGAGGACCTCGCCCATGCGTTCCATGGCAAACAGGTCGCTCTTCTGCAACCGGTAGAGGTCGCTGAAGGTTTCGAGCCGCCCCAGATTGATCAGCTGTGCAAGCTGCTTCTCGCCGAGACTCTCGATGTCCATGGCGTCCCGGGAGACGAAGTGGCGCAGGCGTTCGATGGTCCGCGCCGGGCACCGGGCATTGGTGCAGCGCGGCACGACTTCCCCCTCCCGCTTGCGCACCGGCCCGCCGCACTCCGGACAGGTTGCGGGGAGCGGCACCGGCTGCTCGCCGCCGCTCCGTCTCTCCTTGATCACGGCGACGACGTCGGGGATGACGTCGCCGGCGCGCTCGACGATGACATGGTCGCCAAGGTGCAGGTCGAGGCGGGCAATTTCGTCCCAGTTGTGCAGACTCGCCCGTGAAACCATCACCCCGCTGACTTCCACCGGTGTCAGGTGGGCCACCGGCGTGATGGCGCCGGTCCGCCCCACTTGCAGCTCGACCTTCTCCACCACCGTTTCCCGTTGCCGGGGGGGGAACTTGTAGGCCACCGCCCAGCGCGGCGAACGGCTGATCTCGCCCAGTTCCTCCTGAAGAGGCAGGCTGTTGACCTTGACGACCATGCCGTCGATTTCGTAGGCGAGATGATCGCGCCGTTCCAGCAGGTCGCGATATTGGCCGATCACCGCGCTGCCACCGCAGGCCAGGCGGGTCTCTTCCAGGTTCACCCGCAGGCCGCAGGCCGCCAGCCGCTCCAGCAGCTGGCGGTGGGTGTCGGGCCGGTCTCCGCTCCAGCGCCCGACCCCGTAGCAGAAGATCTGCAGCGGGCGCTGCGCGGTTACCCGCGGGTCGAGCTGGCGCAGGCTGCCGGCCGCCGCATTGCGCGGATTGGCAAAGGTCTTTTCACCCTTCTCTTCCTGTCGCCGGTTCAGCCGCTGAAAGTCGCGCAGCTCCATGAAGACCTCGCCGCGGACGTCGAGCAGGGGCGGGTAGGGCGGGGTCAACTGCCAGGGGATGGCCGCCAGGGTCTTCAGGTTGGCGGTAATGTCCTCGCCGACCTGCCCGTCGCCGCGGGTGCTGGCGGTCTGCAATCGGCCGTCCAGATAAGTCAGTTCCACCGCGACGCCGTCGAGCTTCATTTCGCAGACGTAGTCGATCTCGCCGCGGATTGCCAGGAAGGTCTCCCGCAGACTTTTGTCGAATTCGAGGAACTCTTCTTCGCTCTTCACGTTCTTCAGCGACAGCATCGGCAGGGCATGGGCGACCGGATTGAATTGGGTCGAGGGTGGCGCCCCCACCTGCCGGCTGGGCGAGTCCGGAGTAACCAGTTCCGGGTGAGCAGCTTCCAGTTCCAGCAGGCGACGAAATAGCCGGTCGAATTCGGCATCGGAAATCTCCGGCTGGTCGAGGACGTAGTAGCGGTAGTTGTGGTAGCGGAGCAGGGCGCAAAGGTCGCGGTAGCTCTCGGTGGTCGCTGGATCAGCCATGGCGGAGGTCCTTCTCAGGTGGGCGTTGGCCGGCCTGCGGCCGGGAGTCTTTTCATAACACAGGGCTGGCCGCCGCGCAATCGCCCGCACAAAAGTTTGTCAAGGCCAGCCGATTGGGGTAGAATCCGTTTGGTCCGGCCTCCTGAGCCGGTCTATTTTTCTGCCAAGGTCATTGCATGTCCGAAGAACAGCTGAGTCACCTCCTTATCCTGGGGCTGCTTTTCGTTCTTTCCGCGTTCTTCTCCGGATCGGAAACGGCGCTGATGTCCCTGGATAAATTGCGCCTGAAGTACCTGGTGGAGAAGCGGCGACGGGGCGCTGACCGGTTGGAGGGGGTGCTTGCCCACCCCGACCGCCTGCTGGGCGCCATCCTGGTCGGCAACAACCTGGTCAACATCGCCGCCTCGGTGTTCGCCACCACCTTCTTCGTGGAACTTTACGGCGACCGGGGCGAGCTGATGACGATCCTGATCCTCACGCCCCTGCTGCTGATCTTTTCCGAGGTCTGCCCGAAGACCTACGCCGCCCGCTATCCCGAAAAGCTCTCTTTTCTCGTCCTGCGGCCGATCCTCGGGGTGATGTGGCTGCTCACCCCGGTGGTCTGGCTGGTGACCGGAATCTCCCGGCTGCTGACCCGCTTTATCAAGGGGGAGGAGAAGCGGCCGCTGATTTCCGAGGACGAGATCCGCTCGATCATCTCCGTCGGCGAGCAGACCGGCGTGGTGGCCAAGGAAAAACGCCGTATGCTTCACGGCGTCTTCGAGCTGTCACAGATCCGAGTCCGCGACGTGATGATTCCGCGCACCGAGGTAGTCGGCGTCGAAGTCCAGGAGCCTTTCGAGAGTGTACTGCATATCGTGCAGCAGGCGCGGCACTCGCGGTTCCCGGTCTATGAGGGGAGTCTCGACAGCGTGGTCGGCATCATCCATTCCAAGGATATTCTCAATTTCGTCGGCAAGACGGGCGAATTCTCGCTGCGCGATCTCGCCCGCCCCCCTTATTTCGTCCCCGAATCGAAGCCGATCGAAACCCTGCTCCAGTCCTTCCGCCGCCGGCATCTGCACTTGGCGATGGTCATCGACGAGTATGGCGGCGTCGAGGGGATCGTGACCCTCGAGGATATCGTCGAGGAGATCATCGGTGAAATCCAGGACGAATACGACGTCGAGGAGGTCCTGGTCCGCGAACTCGCCCCGGGCCGGTTCCTGATCGACGGCAGCGCCTCGCTGCGGACCGTCAACCGCCGCTTCAACCTCAAGTTTTCCGAAGAGCACGCCAACACCCTGGCGGGCCTGCTGCTGCGCACCCTCGGGGCGATTCCCCAGGAGGGAGAGAGCTGCCAGGTCGACGACGTGACCCTCATCGTCCGCAAGGTTGTCGATCGGCGGGTGGAGGCGATCGAGATGCTCCTTCCCGAACGGCCCGGCCCCACCCCCTGACCCGTCTCTCATCCTCCCCTGTCGCCGCCCCCTTTCTGGGGGTTTTTTTGTGCCCGCCCTATTTCCCTAACTCCTTAATTAAGTGGAAAAACTCCTTGACAAGGTGGGGGGTGCCCGATATAGTCGTGCCAACCAGTGGGATTTAGTGGGTTTCAGTGTCATTGAGAGGTGGGATGAACTTCAGCGGCGCCTTCGTCAATACCATCGACGCCAAGTGGCGGGCCAGTATTCCCAAGGAGTTTCGGGATCTTCTGGCCGCGGCCGGCGAAGATGGGCTGGTGGTGACGCAGAACCGCGACCGCGGCCTGACCGCCTTTCTGCCCGCCGATTGGACCGAATTCTCCCGCCGTATCCAACAGCATCCCAATGCTGCCGAGCGCACCCAGCTGAACCGCATCTACATTGCCTCCCATACCCCGGTCAAGTTCGATGCCCAGGGGCGCATCCCGCTGAGCAAGGCGCTGCGTTTGTGGGCCGGCTTGAACGATGATGAGCGGGATGTGGTGATCGTCGGTAATTTCCAGCGGATTGATATTTTCAGCCAGCGTCGTTACGACGAGGTGGTCAGCCAGGCGGTGGAAGCCCTGGCAACCAGGGATGACCTCGTCGAGACGCTGGAGCTTCCCTGATGGAAGGCGAATTCCGGCACCTTTCGGTTCTGCCCGGAGAAGTCCTCGAGCTTCTTCAGCCCCAATCCGGCGGTTTTTATCTCGACGGCACCGTCGGTGGCGGCGGCCATGCCCGGCTGCTGCTCGAGGCGAGTTCTCCCGGTGGTCGGCTGGTCGGTCTCGACCGGGACCCGGCAGCCCTGGCCAAGGCTGCCGACACGTTGCGTCCCTATGCCGATCGGGTTCACCTGGAGCATGCCAATTTTGTCGATGCGGGGGAGGTTTTGGTGCAACTGGGAATGGAGGGCCTCGACGGCATTCTGCTCGACCTGGGCGTCTCCTCGCATCAGCTCGATACGGCGGAACGGGGATTCTCCTTCCGCCAGGACGCACCGCTCGACATGCGCATGGACCCGACCCGGGGCCGAACCGCCGCCGATTTGCTGGCCTCGGCCACGGTCGAGGAACTGCGGCAGATCTTTCGCGACTACGGCGAAGAGCGCTTTGCCGGGCGCATCGCCCGCAAGATCGTGGCGCGGCGCGAAATTGCGCCGCTGCTGCGGACCGTGGAGCTGGCCAAGCTGGTGATGGATGTCGTTCCCGGCGGCCGGGTTCCGGCCCGCATCCACCCGGCCACCCGAGTTTTCCAGGCGCTGCGCATCGCCGTCAACGGCGAACTTGACCACGTGGCCCGTGGCGTCGCCGCGGCCATCGATCTGCTCAAGCCGGGTGGGCGGCTGGCGGTGATCAGTTTTCATTCGCTGGAGGACCGGATCGTCAAGCGCCTCTTTCTGGAAGAGGCCAGGGGATGCATCTGTCCCCCCCGGTTGCCGGTCTGCCAGTGTGGCCATACGCCGCGCGTGGCGCTTTTGACCCGCAAGGGAATCCGCGCCGGAGAACCAGAGCTGGCCATCAATCCGCGTGCCCGCAGTGCTGTCCTGCGGGGCATCCGGCGTATCATCTGATCGTTTTCGCCCCTTTCGGGGCCTGGATCTGCGGAGGGTACCATGGCTCAATCCATCCTGAGACCGATCCCAAAGGTTAATGGCTTTTCACTAAGTCGCCCGAAAATCTTCCCCATTTTATTGTTCATTGCGCTGATGCTGGCCGTTTCGCTCTTTTATGTCTGGTCGCGGCTGCAGGTGATCAATCTCGAGTACAGTATTTCCAGTCTCGAGGGTCAGTTGCGCAACCTGCAGCAGGAGTCGCGTGGTCTGCAGGTGGAAGTGGCCAGTTTGCGCAGCCCGCAGCGTATCGAACAAGTGGCGCAAAGGAAGCTCGGCCTGCATCTGCCCCGGCCTGAGCAGGTGATTACCATCAACTGAGGAAACGGCATGGAGAAGTGGGTTCGCGTTCGCATTCGCCTGGTTGGCCTCTGCTTTTTGGCGGCTTTCGGGTTCGTTGCGGCTCGTGCCTTCCATCTCCAGGTGCTCGGCCAGCAGGACTGGGAACGGCGGGCCGAGCGCCAGCACCAGAAGGTGATCCCACTGATTCCCCAGCGGGGGACGATCTTCGACCGCCACGGCGAGGCGCTCGCCGTCAGTCTGGAGGTCGATTCGATCTACCTCGAGCCCCGTAAGGTCAGTGATCCGGCCACCACGGCGCGGCAGCTGGCCGACGCCCTGGGACTCAAGGTGCGTTCGGTGCGGACCAAGCTCAATTCGGGCAAGGGTTTCCTCTGGCTCAAGCGCCAGGTTTCTCCCCGGGAAAGCGAGTTGGTCCGGGCCATGGGTCTGGAAGGGGTCGGATTCACCAAGGAACATCGTCGCTTCTACCCCAATTCGGAAGTCGGGGCCCAGGTCATCGGTTTCACCGGCCTCGACCCGGAGGGGCTGGAGGGACTGGAGCTCAAATACGATTCAGTGCTTCTCGGCCAGGGTGGCTTTTTGGTCACCGAGCGCGACGCCCTGGGACGCGGCCTCGGCGGCGGCGGCGAGGAAACGGTACAGGGGGGAGAGCCGGGGAGCGACCTGCACCTGACCCTCGACAAAAACCTGCAGTACATCGCCGAAAAAGAGTTGGCCGAAGGGGTCAAGAGCAGCCACGCCAGGGCTGGGACGGTGGTGGTCCTCGATCCGAGCACCGGCGAGGTCCTGGCGATGGCCAGCCAGCCCGATTACAATCCCAACGCCTTCGCCCGCTATCGTCCCCGTCAATGGCGCGACCGGGCGATCTGCGATACCTACGAGCCCGGTTCGACGATGAAGATGTTTCTGCTCGCTGCCGCCCTCGACAAAGGGGTGGTGAAGCCGAGCACTGTGATCGACTGCGAAAACGGCGCCTACCGGGTCGGCGGCAAGACCATCCACGACCACCATCCCTACGGGCGGCTGAAGCTCCCGGAAATCCTCAAGGTCAGTTCCAATATCGGTGCGGCGAAAATCGGCGAAGCCCTGGACCGGGATAATTTTTATCACTATCTGCGCGATTTCGGTTTCGGGGAAACCTCTGGCATCGACCTTCCAGGGGAGCAACCGGGGCTGTTGCGCAAGCCTTCCCATTGGTTCGATATCGACCTGGCGGCGATCAGTTTCGGTCAGGGACTTACCGTCACTCCACTTCAGATAGCGGCGGCCGCCGCGGCAATCGCCAATGGCGGCTACCTGATGCAGCCCTACGTGGTTGAGCAGGTGGTCAATCCCTACGGGGATGTGGTCGAGAGCCATCAGCCCAAGGTCCGCCAGCAGGTCGTCTCCACCGCAGTGGCCAAAGAGGTCAAGAACATGCTGGAGCTGGTTACCGAGGAGGGCGGGACCGGGACCCTGGCGGCGGTCCCCGGCTATCGGGTCGCCGGGAAAACCGGAACTGCGCAGAAGGTCGACCCCGTAACCGGTACCTATTCGACCGACAAGATCGAGGCCTCGTTTGTCGGCTTCGTCCCCGCCGACGACCCCAAACTGGTGATTCTGGTGGTGCTCGACGAACCGGCAGGAAGGACCTTCGGCGGACTGGTGGCGGCGCCGATCTTCTCGCGGATCGCCGCCCAGGGGCTGCGCTACCTCAAGGTCCCACCCCGGGAGCCGGTGGCCCCGGGTTCCCTGCCGCCGCTGGAAGAAGCTCTCGCCCGCCAGGAGGCAGCGGTCAACGTACCGGCGGCGCTGCCCGATGCCAGGCAGGGGGAATTGCCGGTGATGCCGAACTGCATGGGCATGAGTTACCGGCAAGTCCTGCAGACCATGGAGAACATCAATTTAAATATCCGCCTTGACGGCAGCGGCCGGGTGATCCAGCAGCATCCCAAGGCCGGTCAGGCCATCAAGTTCGGCAGCGAAGTCTGGGTCAGGCTGGCCCCGCCGGCCTGAATTTTCTTTTGACAGCGCTCGGCCAAAAGAAGAAAATGGAAGCTTATATGCGGCTTTCCGGACTCATCCCAACATCCCTCATCCGCCACGGCAGCGGCCCGCTCAATTGCGAAGTCGAGGGGCTCGCCTACGATTCCCGCCAGGTGGTGCCTGGGGCGGCTTTCTTTGCCCTGCGCGGCAGCACCGTCGACGGTCACGACTTCATCACCGAGGCCGTCGGCCGCGGTGCCCGGGCGGTGGTCAGCGAGACCGGGGTCGTTCTGCCGGCCGGAGTGACGGGGGTGGTGGTCGACGATTCCCGCCTTGCCCTGGCCCTGGCTTCCGCCCGGTTTTTCGCCGCACCGCCGCCGGGCACCCCGGTCGTCGGGGTAACCGGCACCAACGGCAAGACCACGGTCAGCTATCTCCTGGAATCGATCCTGCGCCAGGCGGGGCACCGCCCGGCCGTCTTCGGGACCATCAATTACCGTTGCGGGGAACAGGTGCTGCCGGCTTCCCACACCACCCCCGAGTCCCTTGACCTGATGCGCCAGATTGCCACCTTCTGCAGGGAGGGAGCCGATGCCCTGGTAATGGAGGTTTCCTCCCATGCGTTGGCCCAGCACCGGGTCGACGGTATCCGGTTCAGTGTCGGGGTATTCACCAACCTGACCCCCGAGCACCTCGACTACCACGGGGATATGGAAAACTATTTCGCCGGCAAGCGGCGCCTGTTCAGCGAGTTGCTCCGCCGCGACGGCGGCCGTCCGGTCTTCAATCTGGACGACCCCTACGGCGCCGCGCTGGCTGCGGAATGCCCCAACAGCATCGGCTGCAGCAGTCGCTCCGGCGTCGGTGCGGTTCACCCCCTGGCCCTCAGCGTCGATTTGCAGGGGATTCACGGCGAACTGGCGACCCCGCGCGGGACGATTCGCATCGACTCGCCCCTGCTCGGCCCCTTCAATGTGCAGAACCTGCTCTGCGCCGCCGGCGCCGGGCTGGCACTGGGGCTTCCCCTGGAGCAGATCGGCCGCGGCCTGACAGCCTGCCCGACCGTCCCCGGCCGACTGGAACGGGTACCCAACGACCTTGGCGCCCTGGTGCTGGTCGACTATGCCCACACCGGCGACGCTCTGGAAAAGGTGTTGACCGCCGTTGCCCAGTTGGCGCCGCGGCGGATCATTACCGTTTTCGGCTGCGGCGGCGACCGCGACCGCAGCAAGCGTCCGGTGATGGGGGAGGTCGCCGCCCGCGCCTCGGACCTGGCGATTTTGACCTCCGACAACCCGCGGACCGAGGATCCCCTGGCGATCCTGGCGGAAATCCGTCCCGGGGTGCTGCGGGTGACCGACCAGGAGCTGAGTGCCGCCTCGGCCCGCAACCGGGAGCGGGGATTTTTGACCATCCCCGACCGCCGCGAAGCGCTGGATTTTGCGGTTTCCCTGCTTGAGGCCGGGGACCTGCTGCTGGTCGCCGGCAAGGGACACGAGGATTACCAGATCATCGGTCGCCAGAAGTTCCATTTCGACGATCGGGAAGAGTTGACCGCGGCACTGCGTCAAAGGGAGACACGCGGATGAAACTCGAGATCCAGCAGATCGCCCACATGACCGGGGGACGGATCTTTCCGCCGGCTGCCCAGGCCACGGTCACCGGGGTTTCCACCGACAGCCGGACGATCCAACCGGGTGACCTCTTCATTCCCCTGCGCGGCCCCAACTTCGACGGCCACGACTTTCTGGCCGAGGCGATGCGGCGGGGGGCCGCGGCCAGCCTGAGCCAGGACGTGATTGCCGGTTTCCCGGTGCCGGTAGTCGGGGTGACCGATACCCTGACCGCCCTCGGTGACCTGGCGGCCGGCTGGCGCCGCGGATTTTCCGGCCCGGTCGTGGCGGTGACCGGCTCTTCCGGCAAGACCACCACCAAGGACATGCTCCGTGCCATTCTGGCACAGAACGGGCCCGGGGTAGCCACCGAAGGGAATTTCAACAATCTGATCGGCCTCCCCCTGACCCTCTGCCGGCTGAGCCCCGAGGATCAATGGGCGGTGGTGGAAATGGGCATGAGTTCGCGTGGGGAAATCGCCCGGCTGGCTGAAATTGCCGCGCCGACCATCGGTGTCATTACCAACATCGGCCCGGCCCATTTGGAGGAGCTGCAGACCATCGATGGGGTGGCGCGGGCCAAGGGGGAACTCTTTGCCGCTTTGCCGGCCGGTGGTACGGCCGTCATCAATGCCGACGACGAGCGGGTGGCCCGGCTCCCGGTTGCCAACGGCGCCAAGCGGCTCTTTTACGGCTTCGATCCCACGGCCACGGTTCGCGCCACCGGCCTGGCCGGCGCCGGAACCGGCAGTACCTTTACCCTGCAGTTGCCCGAGGGCTGCCTCCCGGTGCGACTGGCGGTTCCCGGCCGTCACAACGTTGCCAATGCCCTGGCGGCGGCCGCTGCTGCCCATGCCATCGGCATCGGTGGCGAGGAGATCGCCCGGGGCCTGGCCGCCTTCCGCCCCGGTGGCGGGCGGCTGGAAGTGGTGGAGCTGGAAGGCGGCATGCAGCTGTTCGACGACAGCTACAATGCCAACCCCCTGTCCGTAAAGGCCGCGCTGGCGGCGCTGGCGGAGAGCGGCGGCGGCCGCAAGTTCGCCGTTCTTGGCGATATGCTCGAACTCGGCGACCAGGCCCCGGCGCTGCATCGCGAAGTCGGAGCTGTCGCCGCCGGTGCCGTCGACGGTCTGGTGGCGCTCGGGAATTTCGCCAAGGAGGTTGCTGCCGGAGCCCGCGAGGCAGGACTGGCGGCGGAGCGGATCCGCGTGGTGCAGAACCACCAGGACGCCCTGGCGATCCTGCGTAATTGGCTGGTACCGGGTTGCCGGGTGCTGGTCAAGGGCTCGCGCGGCATGCGCATGGAAAAGATCAGCACTGCGCTACGCGGCGCGGCAAGCGGCGAGGCCGGAATTCGCTGATCCGGCAAGGAGACCGACGGGATGCTCTATCACCTGCTTTATCCACTGCACACCCAGTTTTCGGTCTTCTACGTCTTTCGGTTCATTACCTTCCGGACCATTTATGCGGCGATCACGGCACTGGTCATCTCGTTCATTCTCGGCCCCTGGCTGATCGCCAAGCTCCAGGACCTGCAGATCGGTCAGAGCATTCGCAAGGTCGGTCCCGAGTCCCACTTCAAGAAGGAGGGGACTCCCACCATGGGCGGGACGCTGATCCTCGCCGCCATCGTGCTGCCGACCCTGCTCTGGGCCGACCTCAGCAACATCTACGTCTGGGTCACCCTGCTGGTGACGGTCGGGTTCGGCGCGGTCGGGTTCATCGACGACTACCGCAAGGTCAAGCTGAAGAACAGCGACGGCCTTTCCGCCCGGCAGAAGATGTTCTGGCTGCTCCTGATCGCCCTGACCGGTGCGCTGGCCCTCTACTTCTACCCGGCCTTCACCACCACCCTGGCGTTCCCCTTCTTCAAGGGGCTGCACCCGGAGCTCGGGGTTTTCTACCTCCCCTTTGCGGTGCTGGTGATCGTCGGTGCCAGCAACGCGGTGAACCTGACCGATGGCCTCGACGGCCTGGCCATCGGTCCGATGATCATCGCTGCCGGAACCTACCTGATCTTCGCGTATGCGGCCGGCAACGTTAAGCTCGCCGACTACCTGCAGATCAGCAGCGTCCAGGGGGCCGGTGAACTGTCGGTGCTGTGCGGGGCGATGGTCGGCGCCGGCCTCGGCTTCCTCTGGTTCAACAGCTATCCCGCCCAGGTTTTCATGGGGGATGTCGGCAGCCTCTCGCTGGGCGGGGCGCTGGGAACGATCGCGGTGATCACCAAGCAGGAGATCGTCCTGGTCATCGTCGGTGGCATCTTCGTCCTCGAGGCGCTGTCGGTGATCTTCCAGGTGACCTCTTTCCGCCTCTATGGCAAGCGGATTTTCCGCATGGCACCGATCCATCACCACTTCGAACTGAAGGGGTGGCCGGAGCCGAAGATCATCGTCCGCTTCTGGATCATCAGCATCATCCTGGCCCTGGTCGCCCTGTCGACCCTGAAGTTGAGGTAGTATGCGCAGCCTTTTTTCCGGACAACAGGTGGTGGTGGTCGGCGCCGGGCGCACCGGGCTGGCGCTGTGCGACTATTTCCTGGCGCGAGGCGCGCAGGTGACCCTTTCCGACCAGCGCGGAGAGGAGCAGCTGCCGGCCGCCGCCGGGCTGGGCACCCGGGGGATCGCCCTCGACCTCGGCGGCCACCATGAAGAGGTATTCACCGCCGCCGACCTGGTGGTCGTCAGCCCCGGCATCCCCCTTTCCGTGCCGGCCATCCGCGCTGCCGGCGAACGGGGCACCCGGGTGGTCGGGGAGGTGGAAATTGCTGCCCCGGAACTGCAGGCGCCGCTGGTCGCCATCACCGGCACCAACGGCAAGTCGACCACCACCAGCCTGACCGGGGAGATCTTCCGGGCCTGGGGGAAACGGACCTTCGTCGGCGGCAACCTCGGGACCCCGCTGATCGAGGCGACCAAGGAGAACGGCTGGGACTACCTGGTCGCCGAGCTCTCCTCCTTCCAGCTCGAGGCGATCGAGACCTTCCGGCCCCGCTACGGGATGCTCCTCAACCTGAGTGCCGACCACCTCGACCGCTACCCGGACATGGCTGACTATGTTGCCGCCAAGCTGCGCCTGTTCGAAAACATGACCAATCAGGACGTGGCGATTCTCAATGCCGGCAACCCCGAGGTGGTTGCTGTAGCCAACGATATCGCGGCTCGCAAGGTCTGGTTCGACTCCACCGCCCGCCTCGACGAGGGGATGGGGTTTGGCGGGGGGCAGCTGATCTGGCGACATGGCGACAGCGAGGAGCGTTTTCCGGCTGCCGAGCTGCGCCTCAAAGGGGTGCACAACCTGGAGAACGTGATGGCGGCGTTGATCCCACCGCTGCTGGAAGGGTGTCCGCCGCAACTCGCCTGGCAGGCCGCCTGCTCCTTTACCGGACTGCCCCACCGCATGGTGGCGGTCCGGGAACTGGACGGTGTAACCTGGTACAACGATTCCAAGGGAACCAACGTCGGCAGCGTGGTCAAGAGCCTGGTCGGACTTTCCTCGCCGGTGACGCTGATCGCCGGCGGCAAGGACAAGGGGGGCGACTATGCGCCGCTGACGGAACTGGTGCGGAGGAAGGTCGCCTGTCTGATCCTCATCGGCCAGGCTGCGGAGCGGATTGCTGACGAACTGGGAGGGTTGACCCTGACCCTGCGCGCCGCCACCCTGCCCGAGGCGGTGGAGCTCGCCCGGCAGGTGACTCCTGCCGGGGGTGCGGTGCTCCTCTCCCCGGGGTGTTCGAGTTTCGATATGTTCAAGAGCTACGAGGAGCGGGGCGAGATCTTCACCCGCGCCGTCCTGGCCCTGCCGGAGAAAAGGGAGCGCTGAACGTGGAAGTGCGCCGGGGATTCGACACGACGATCCTGCTGCTGGCCGTGGCCCTCACCTGCTTCGGGGTGGTGATGGTCTATTCCGCGTCGTCCATCATGGCCGCGAAGAAGTACGGGGACGGTTTCTACTTCCTCAAGCGCCAGGGCATCTATGCCCTGCTCGGCTTCGCCATCATGACCGGATTCATGTACTTCGACTATCACCGGCTGCGGCGTCTGGCCGTTCCCTTTTTCCTCTTCTGCGGTGGGTTGCTGATCGCGGTGCTGATTCCGGGGATCGGCTCCCATGCCGGTGGTGCGGCCCGCTGGATCCGCCTGCCGCTTTTCTCGGTTCAGCCGGCGGAGCTGGTAAAGCTCGGCATGGTCCTCTACATGGCCCATTCCCTGGCCAAGAAGAAGGACAAGATCCGGAGCTTCAAGCTCGGCTTCATCCCCTACATGGTGGTCCTCGCCCTGCTGCTGGGGCTGCTGCTGCTGCAGCCGGACCTCGGCAGCGCCATCACCATTGCCGCGGTGGCGATGGTGATGCTGCTGGTGGCCGGCACCCGCCTCACCTACCTGATGTCGATGGTGATCCTGGCACTGCCGTTCCTCTACTTTCTGGTGATGCACGTCGACTACCGCCGCAGGCGGATCCTCGCCTTTCTCAACCCTTGGGACGATCCGACCAACACCGGCTTCCAGATCATCCAGAGCTGGATCGCCTTCGGCACCGGGGGGCCGTTCGGCAACGGCCTCGGCGAGGGGATGCAGAAGCTTTTCTTCCTGCCCGAGGCCCATACCGACTTCATCTTCAGCGTCATCGGCGAGGAACTGGGGTTCATCGGCGTCCTGGTGGTGGCGGCGATGTTTCTGGTGCTGGTCATGCGTGGCATCCGTACCGCGCTTGCGGCGCCCGACGAATTCGGCCGCTACCTGGCCTTCGGGGTAACGTTACTGATCGGCCTGCAGGCCTTCACCAATATCGCCGTGGTGCTGGGGATGCTGCCGACCAAGGGCCTGGCTCTGCCGTTTCTTTCCTACGGCGGGACCAGCCTGCTCACCACCCTGATGGGGATCGGGATTCTGCTCAACGTTTCCAGCCACGGACCGGGAGAAGTGCGATGAGACTGCTGCTGGCCGGTGGTGGCACCGGCGGACATCTCTTCCCGGCGGTCGCCCTGGCGCAGCACCTGCTGGCCAGCGACCCCGAAGCACGGGTTCATTTCATCGGCACCGCCCGGGGCATAGAGGCCCGGGTCCTGCCCCAGCTCGGCCTTCCCTTGACTACCATCGACATCGAGGGGGTGGTCGGACGCGGCTGGCGTGCCAAGCTCTGGCTGCTCCCCAAGCTGCTGCACAGCGTGCGGCAGTCGCAGGTGGTGCTCAACAACTTCGCTCCCGACGTGGTGGTCGGCGTCGGCGGCTACGCCTCGGCGCCGGCGCTGCTGGCAGCCCTGCTGCGCAAGACCCCGACCTTGATCCACGAGCAGAACGCCTGGCCGGGGCTCACCAACCGGTTGCTGGCACGCTGGGTGGACCGGGTCTGCCTGTCGATCACCGATGCCGACCGGGCCTTTCACCGCGGCCGGGTGGTGGTGACCGGCAACCCCCTGCGCACCGGCATGGAGGATTGCCCACCGCCGCCGGAAACCGGGCGGTCGCTGCTGGTCTTCGGCGGCAGCCGGGGGGCACGGGCCATCAACGACCTGATGCTTGGCGCCCTGCCCGCCCTGGAGCCCCTGCGCGGCGACCTGCGCATCCGTCACCAGGCAGGCAGCGATGACCTGGAGCGGGTGCAGCAGGGGTACCGGGAAGCCGGCTGGGAGGCCGAGGTGGTGCCCTTCATCGACGACATGGTCGCGGCCTACCGCGATGCCCAGCTGGTGGTCTGCCGGGCCGGAGCGACCACCATCGCCGAGTTGACCGCCTGCGGTCGACCGGCGCTCCTGGTTCCCTATCCGTACGCCGCCGGCGACCATCAGACCGCCAATGCCCGCGCCCTGGCGCGGCGTGGCGCGGCGCTGATGCTCCCGCAGGCGGAGCTGACCCCGGCGCTGCTGGCGCGCCTGGTCAGCGACCTGCTCAACGACCGGGAACGGCTGCAGAGCATGTCGGGTGCTGCCCGCTCCCTGGCCAAGCGCGGCGCCGCGGAACTGATCCTCCGCGAGTGCCGGGAAATTATGCGAAGCAAAGAACGGATAAAGGAACAGGGTGAAGGGGAAAAGCTCAGTTCCTTTATCCAGTAACCTTTTTTTCCTGTAACCTTGATTCAAGGGCTTCCATGTACGGCAAGATCCGGAAAATTCACTTCATCGGCATCGGCGGCATCGGCATGAGCGGCATCGCCGAGGTGCTGCTTAATCTCGGCTACCAGGTCAGCGGCTCCGACCTGCGCGAGAGCGAGATCACCCGCCGGCTGGCCGAGCTCGGCGGTAAGATCGCCTATGGCCACCGCGCCGAAAACCTGCGCGAGGTCGACGTGGTGGTGACCTCCACGGCGGTCCGGCCCGACAATCCCGAGGTCCTGGAGGCCCATCGGCTGCTGGTGCCGGTGATCCCGCGGGCGGAGATGCTCGCCGAGCTGATGCGCATGAAGTACGGCATCGCGGTCGCCGGGACCCATGGCAAGACCACCACCACCAGCATGATCGCCACCGTCCTCTCCCACGGGGGCTTGGATCCCACCGCGGTGATCGGCGGCCGCCTCGATCTGCTCGGCTCCAATGCCAAGCTCGGCCAGGGGAAGTTCCTGGTTGCCGAGGCGGACGAGTCGGACGGGTCGTTCCTCAAGCTGTCGCCGACCATCGCCGTGGTGACCAATATCGACCTCGACCACCTCGACTACTATCACGATTTGGAGGAGATCAAGGCGACCTTCGTCGACTTCATCAACAAGGTCCCCTTCTACGGTGCAGCGGTGCTCTGCCTCGACGACCCGAATATCCAGAGCATCATCCCCCAGGTCAAGAAGCGTTTCATCAGCTACGGCCTCGCCACCCAGGCCGACTATCATGCCAGCGAGATCGAACACCGCGAGGGGCAAACCGCCTTCAGCGTTTTTTATCGCGGCGAGCGTCTCGGGCGCATTTCTTTCCGGATGCCGGGACGGCACAACGTCCTCAACGCCCTGGCGACGGTCGCGGTGGCGCGGGAACTGGATCTCCCCTTTGCTGCCATCGCCGCCGGGTTTGCCGATTTCGGCGGGGTCGGAAGGCGTTTCCAAGTGCGCCATGACGCCGCCGGGATCATGGTGGTCGACGATTACGGGCACCACCCGGTGGAGATCAAGGCGACCCTGGCCGCGGCCCGCTCCGGCTGGGACCGGCGCATCGTGGCGGTCTTCCAGCCGCACCGCTTCACCCGTACCCAGGCGCTCTTCGAGGAGTTCGTGACCGCCTTCTACCAGGCCGACCAACTGCTGGTGATGGATATCTACGCCGCCGGCGAAGAGCCGATTCCCGGGATCGACGCTAGGGTGCTGACCGAGGGAATCGTTGGCCACGGCCACAAGGATGCCCATTACCTGGCCGACCAGCAGGCGGTGGTCGATCACCTGCTGGCCAGTGTGCGCCCCGGCGATATCGTGATCACCCTGGGCGCCGGAAACGTCTGGCAGGTCGGTGCCCGGCTGGCCGAGGTCCTGAAAAACCGGGAAGAGCCCGAGGGACAACCCGAGGTCTGAACCCGCAGCCCATACCCGGATTGGATATGACTCGCAAGGAACTGAAGACCAAAACCATTGGCGTCCTGCTCGGCGGCCTTTCCGCCGAACGGGAGGTTTCGCTGCGCACCGGCAAGGCGGTGCTGGCTGCCCTGGCCGGTGCCGGCTACCGGGCGGTGGCGATCGACGCCGGACGCGACCTGCCGCAGCAGCTGGCAGCGGCAGGGATCGAGGTCGCCTTCATCGCCCTGCACGGGCGTTACGGCGAGGACGGCAGCGTCCAGGGGCTGCTCGAACTGCTTGGCATTCCTTACACGAGCAGCGGCGTGCAGGCCTCGGCGGTGGCGATGGACAAGGTCACCACCAAAAAGCTGCTGCTGCACCACGAACTGCCGACTCCGGCCTTCGAGGTTCTGCGCCGCGGCGACGAGGTCGCGGCGCTGGTCGCGCGCTGTCGCCACTACCCGCGGGTGGTCAAACCGGCCCGGGAGGGTTCCACCATCGGCGTGCACATTGTCCGCGACGCTGCGGAGCTGGCCGCCGGCATCGATGAGGCCTTCGGCCACGACGATCTGCTGCTGATCGAGGACTACATTCCCGGCGCGGAAGTTACGGTCAGCGTCCTCGGCGACACCGTGCTGCCGATCATCCAGATTGTTCCCAAGGGGGGCTTTTACGACTACCGCGCCAAGTACACCAGCGGCCAGACCGAATATCTGCTGCCGGCGCCCCTCGAGCCGGTCCTCTACGCCCGGCTCCAGCAGGTGGCCCTGCAGGCCTGCCGGACGCTCGGCTGCCGGGGGGCGGCGCGAGTCGATTTCATGGTCCGCGACCGCGAATTCTACTGCCTCGAGGTCAACACCATCCCGGGGATGACCGAGACCAGCCTGCTGCCCAAGGCAGCGGCCCAGGCCGGGATCGATTTCGCGGAACTGGTGCAGCTGATTCTCGAGGACGCTGGACTGAACAAGTAACCGCGATTGCCGCAAGGGGAGTCGATGCGGGACTTCAAGACCGACAAGCCGGCCCGGGTCAAGGGCAACCGCCTGAAGCGGGAGAAACAGCCGCGGGACTGGCGCAAGATCTTCCACCGCGGGCTCGGCATCAGCCTGCTGCTCGGCAAGCTGGCCCTGGCCCTGTTGCTGGTCGGCGGCGCCGTGCTTGCCGGCCGGACGATCTTCCACTCGGGGTATTTCGCGGTGGAGAAGGTGCATGTCGAGAACCTGCATCGGCTTCAGGAAAATGAGGTGGTGGAGCTGTCGGACATCCGCCCAGGTCTCAACATCTTCGACCTCGACCTCGAAGCGATCGGCAACAAGATCGCCGAAAATCCCTGGGTGGCCCAGGCCGAGGTGCGTCGGGTCTTCCCCCGCGAGGTGGTAATTGCCGTGCACGAGCGCGAGCCGCGGGCGATCATCAACCTCGGCTACCTTTATTACGTCGATGGCGACGGGGAGATCTTCAAGGTGTTGTCCGGCAAGGATCGCCTAGACTACCCGGCGCTGACCGGAATCGACCGGCAGTTTCTGCTCAACAACCCGGGCGAGGCGCACCGGCTACTGAAGGACGCCATGGGATTGCTTGGCCAACTCGAAGCCCGCCGGATATTCTCGCTCGCCGAGGTGTCGGAACTGCACATAGACCGCGAGGACGGTTTCAGCGTCAATACCCTCAACTCCGGAGTGCCGGTACGCCTTGGATTCGGAGGGTTCGATGCCAAGCTCGATCGCCTGGAGAGGATTTACCCGGAGCTGCAGGGGCGGCTGGCGGGGCTCAAATACATCGATCTGAACGTCGCTGACCGGGTGATTGTCAAGCTCGACACCCGGCTTAGCGGACACGGCTAGACGCGAGCAGCGCGGGGAAAGGGAGGGTCATGAGCAGCAAGAGAGTGGAAAACCTGATCGTCGGCCTGGACATCGGGACGACCAAGATCTGTGCCATCGTCGGCAATATGACCGACGAGGGGCTGGACATCGTCGGCATCGGCACCAGCCCCTCCAAGGGATTGCGCAAGGGAGTGGTGATCAACATCGAGAGCACCGTCGAGGCGATTCAGAAGGCGCTACGCGAGGCGGAACTGATGGCCGGCTGCGAGATCAAGTCGGTCTTCGCCGGCATTGCCGGCGGCCACATCAAGGGTTTCAATTCGCAGGGGGTGATCGCGATCAAGAACCGCGAGGTCAACAAAGACGACATTCGCCGCGTAATCGACGCCGCCAAGGCGATCGCCATTCCCATGGACCGCGAGGTGATCCACATCCTTCCCCAGGAGTTCATCATCGACGACCAGGACGGCATCAAGGAACCCCTGGGGATGAGCGGGGTGCGCCTCGAGGCCAAGGTCCATATCGTCACCGGGGCGGTAGCCAGCGCCCAGAACATCATCAAGAGCTGCCAGCGCGCCAACGTCGGGGTCGCCGACATCGTCCTCGAGCAGCTCGCCTCATCGGAGGCGGTCCTCTCTCCGGACGAGAAGGAACTCGGAGTGGCGATCATCGACATCGGCGGCGGCACCACCGACATCGCCATTTTCGTCGACGGCGCCATCAAGCACACCGCGGTCCTGTCGCTGGGTGGCAACCACCTGACCAACGATATCGCCGTCGGCCTGCGCACGCCGATGGCCGAGGCGGAGAAGATCAAACAGGCCTACGGCTGCTGCCTGACCTCCATGGTCGGCAAGGACGAGACCATCGAGGTCCCCTCGGTCGGCGGTCGCGAGGCCCGGGTGCTGTCGCGCCAGCTGCTGGCGGAGATCCTCGAACCGCGGGTGGAGGAGATCTTCACCCTGGTCAACCGCGAAATCGTCAAGAGCGGTTTCGAGGATGTTATCGCCTCGGGGGTGGTGATCACCGGCGGAACCTCGATCCTGCCGGGGATGCCCGAGCTGGCCGAGCAGATCTTCAACCTGCCGGTGCGGCGCGGCGTGCCGCTGGATATCGGCGGTCTCATCGACGTCGTCAATTCACCGATCTACGCCACCGGCGTCGGCCTGGTCAAGTACGGCAGCCGCAACCTGCAGACCCGCAACTTCAGCGTGACTGAGGAAAACATCTTCGACAAGGTGGTGCGGCGGATGAAGGAGTGGTTCGGCGAGTTTTTCTAGGAAGGCAGCTGTAAGCTGTCAGCTATCAGCCCTTAGCTTAAAGCTGACAGCTGAAAACTAATAGCTGAGAGCCGATTTTCAACTATCCGGCGCTGCGGAGAGTGTCCGGATCAACCAGAAGGGAGGGAGTCATGTTCGAATTCGATGAGAGTGTGGATCAGACAGCCAAGATCAAGGTTATCGGTGTCGGGGGCGGGGGCGGCAATGCCGTCAACACCATGATCGATTCGGCGATCGACGGCGTGGAATTCGTGACCTGCAACACCGACGCCCAGGCACTGAAGACGAGCCTGGCAGCGATGAAACTCCAGCTTGGTACCAAGCTTACCAAGGGGCTCGGCGCCGGCGCCAACCCGGAGATCGGCCGCGAGGCGGCCCTCGAGGACCGGGCGCGGCTGGCCGAGGTCCTGACCGGTGCCGACATGGTCTTCATCGCTGCCGGCCTCGGCGGCGGCACCGGCACCGGAGCGGCGCCGATCATTGCCGAGGTGGCCCGGGAGTCTGGGGCTTTGGCTGTCGGCGTGGTCACCAAACCCTTCTCCCGCGAAGGGAAGCAGCGGCTGAAAAAGGCCGAGGAGGGGGTCAACCAGCTCAAGGAGGTGGTCGACTCGCTGATCGTCATCCCCAACGACCGGCTGCTCGGCCTGGCCGGCAAGAACATGAGCATCCTCGACGCCTTCAAGCCGGCCGACGACGTCTTGCGCCAGGCGGTGCAGGGGATCTCCGACCTGATCACCACCCATGGTCTGATCAACGTCGACTTCGCCGACGTCAAGGCGATCATGAGCGAGCGGGGGATGGCGATGATGGGGATCGGCATCGGCGAAGGGGACCGCCGGGCCGCGCAGGCGGCGCATATGGCGATCAGCAGCCCGCTGCTGGAGGATATCGACATCTCCGGCGCCAAGGGGGTGCTGGTCAACATCTCCGGTTCTTCCAGCATGACCATGGAGGAATTCGACGAGGCTTCGCGGATCATCCACGAAAAGGTCCACGAGGACGCCAACATCATCATCGGCCTGGTGATCAACGAGGAACTCGGCGACAAGCTCAAGATCACCGCCATCGCCACCGGCTTCGGCGCCTCCTTCGAGAAGGACAAGCGCCAGGCCGAGGAATTGAAGAAAAACGCCGCCGCCGTTGCCATGGGCAAGGTCGACCGGGACCTGCCGACCTTCATCCGCGAGCGGCAGAAGGGTGCGCCGCGCAGCCTCGGGACGGTGGCCGGCGACGAAGACCAGTACGACATCCCGACCTTCCTGCGCAAGCGGGTCGACTGACAGCTGATAGCTG
This sequence comes from uncultured delta proteobacterium, assembly GCA_963806685.1. Lineage (GTDB taxonomy): Bacteria > Desulfobacterota > Desulfuromonadia > Desulfuromonadales > DDH964 > DDH964. The sequence goes on along the minus strand of CAWDZB010000026.1, from coordinate 91,592 downwards.
ATAGCTGATAGCTGATAGCTGATAGCTGATAGCGATATTTTCGCCGACCGCTTCCCCGTGCCGGTTCTCCGCCCGGCATGCCAAGGGGGCGTGTCTGCCCACCCTGCAATGCCCTGACGACTCCCTCGTCACCCGGGCCGCCTCTGGCGGCCCCTTTTTTTTCAGCTTCCGGGCGGCCCGTCAAAATTGCCAGGCCGCACCGCTTTGGTGTAGTCTGATCCCGCTACCCTTTTCCCGTCACGGAATTGCATGTCCAGAAAACTGATCGACAAGGCGCGAAGGCGCCTGGAAGCCGAAAGCGGCTGCCGCGCCAACCCCTGGGGGGGACGCCTGGCGGTGGCCCTGGTCTATCCCAACACCTACCACCAGGCGATGAGCAACCTCGGGTTCCTGACCGTCTACCAGCTGCTCAACAGCCGCGACGACACCCTCTGCGAGCGCTTCTTCCTCCCCGATGCCGAGGATCTTGCCGAGCACCGCAAGACCGGCTACCCGCTCTTCTCCCTCGAGTCGGGGCGAGCGCTCACCGATTTCGACCTGATCGCCTTTTCCGTCTCCTTCGAGAACGACTACCTCAACCTGCCGACCCTCTTTGAGCTGGCGCGGCTCCCGCTGTGGCGGGAGGAGCGGGGAGAGCGCTATCCGCTGCTGCTGTGCGGCGGGGTCTGCGCCTTTCTCAACCCGGAGCCGCTGGCGGAGATCATGGACCTGTTCGCGGTCGGCGAGGCTGAACCGCTCCTTCCCGACCTCCTCGCCGCCCTGCAGGGGGCCGGGCAACGGGCCCGGGAGGAGCTGCTGGCCATCCTGGCGCAGGTGCCCGGCCTCTACGTTCCGGCCTTCTATGCCCCGCAACTGGCCGCCGACGGCACCATCGCGGCGGTGGCGGTGCGGCCGCCGGCGCCGGCACGGGTGGCCCGGCGCTGGCAGGCCGAGCTCGACGCCGGCGAGGCCCGCTCCTTCGTCCTCACCGAGAAGACCGAGTTCGGCGACATGGTCCTTACCGAGATCTCCCGCGGCTGTTCCCGGGGGTGTCGCTTCTGCGCCGCGGGCTTCCTCTTCCTGCCGCCGCGGGAACGGAGCCTGGAGAATTTGCAGCGGCAGGTGACGGAGGGGCTCTGCCAGCGCCCGAAGCAGGGGCTGGTGGGGGCCGCGGTCTCCGACTACCCGCAGATTGCCGAGCTGGAAGGGACGATCCTGGCCGCCGGCGGCAAGGTCTCGGTCGCCAGCCTGCGCATCGACGCGCTCGGCGAGGCGGAGGTGGAGGCGCTGGTCGCCTCCGGGCACCGTACCGTGGCCCTGGCTCCCGAGGCCGGCAGCCAGCGGCTGCGCGACCTGATCAACAAGAACCTCGACGAGGCACAGATCCTCGCCGCCGTGCAGCGTCTGGCGGCCGCCGGCATACCCAACCTCAAGCTCTATTTCCTGCTCGGCCTCCCCGGCGAGACGGACGCCGACATCGACGAACTCCTCGCCTTGGTGACCCGGGTGCGCGAGGTCTGGCTGGCGGAAGGGAAGCGGCGCGGGCGTCTCGGCCACATCACCCTCTCGGTCAACCCCTTCATCCCCAAGCCCTTCACCCCCTTCCAGTGGGCGGCGATGCCTTTCGAGGCGGAGCTCAAGGCCCGCATCGGGCGGCTGCGGCGGGGGATCGCCCGGCTGGGCAATACCGAGATGCACTGCGAATCGCTGCGCGCCGCGACCCTGCAGGCGCTCCTCTCCCGCGGGGACCGGCGGGTCGGTCGCATCCTGCCGGAGCTGGCCGCCGGGCGCCCGCTTAAGGCGGTCTGCGCCGAGGCCGGCTTCGATCCCGCCTTCTTCGTCCACCGGGAACGCCCGCAGCAGGAGCGCTTCCCCTGGGAGGTTCTCGACAGCGGCGTTAAGCGCGATTATCTCTGGCAGGAATACCAACGTGGCCTGGTGCTGCAGCTATCCCCGCGCTGCCAGGCCGGCTGCCGGCGCTGCGGGGTCTGCGGCTGAAGCGGCCTTGACAGCGCAGGTGACGGGGTAGAATTCATGACCGATCGACGAATCTATTTCCAGGAGGTTTTCCCATGGCCCAGGAACGTACCGGCATCATCACTTTCAAAGGCAACCCCATGACCCTGCTCGGCCCCGACGTCAAGGTCGGCGACGCCGCTCCCGATTTCCAGGTGGTCGACAACGGCCTGCAGCCTGTGACCCTCGGCAGCGCCAAGGGCAAGGTGCAGCTGATCGCGGTCGTCCCCTCCCTCGACACCCCGGTGTGCGACACTATGACCCGCAAGTTCAACGAGGAGGCGGCCAAGCTCCCCGCCGACGTCGTCGTCTACACCGTCAGCCTCGACCTCCCCTTCGCCCAGAAGCGCTGGTGCGGCAACGCCGGCATCGAGAAGGTCCAGACCCTCTCCGACTACCAGGAGCGCTCCTTCGGTCTCGCCTACGGGGTGCTGATCAAGGAGCTCAAGTTGCTGGCGCGCGCGGTCTTCGTCGTCGGCAAGGGCGGCAAGGTCGCCTACCGGGAGATCGTCAAGGAAGTGACCGCGGAGCCCGACTATGCTGCGGCTTTGGCAGCGGCCAGGAAGTTGGTCTGATTCCGGGCGGCCGGGCCGTTGCGGGCCCTTGGCCGCAGACGATTTGTTGGCAAAAGGCAAGCCCCGCGTTCAGGCGGGGCTTGCCTTTTGCCGTCCTGGTTAGTTCGGGTTCTCAGCCGAGTAGGTTCTTCCCCTGAGGAAGGGGTGCTAAGGGGGATTTAAGGTCGGCGGGTCTCGTCCCGCCGGACGAGTTACTTTTCTAATTCGGCTTAGAAAAGTAACCAAAAGAGCCCGGGCTGCCGCCGGCATGGGGTCACATTGCGGTGGCGCTCGCTGTCGGTCGTTGCTGCAGGTGGGGCCACCGGCGCGTCTTCGTTGCCGCCATCTGCGCAGGGTGATGGTTGTTCCGACATGCTGCTATGCGGAGCGAACTCCGGCGCTGCATGGACAAGCAATCGCGAGACGAGGCCTCTAATCCTTCTGGCACGGCTGGTTCCCAGACAGAAAAAATCTTCGGACGAGGACATGTCCGTCCCCCGTTCATCAGGGAGGACTTTGGAAGAGCTGAGAATGGAACCTAGTCGGGCTCGTTGTTGAGCCGGGTCAGCACGGCGGGTCGTCTTTGGGACGGTTTAGGTGGGAGAGGGGATTGCGGGCCGCCTCGCGCAGCCGGCGGTAGTCGGCCCAGAGGGTGCGGGCGCGGTCGAAGAGCCGGCGGCTGGTCGCCGGGCCGAGAAGCAGCACCACAAGGGCGCCGATGATCAGGAGTTCCGTCAGGCCGAGTCCGAACATTACGCCTCCTTGACTGTCAGATGCAGCCATCCTGCCACGGACGGGGCGGCAAGGCAAGCCGGTGCGACGGCTCCGGAGATCGGGAACCGGAGGAAGGGCCTGGAGGATGTTGGGTGTGCTCTCAGATAATTGTCAGAAGTGTCGCGTAGAATCGCAGGCGCCTGGGACTGGGGCCGGTCCCGGAAGCCGGCGAACAAAAATACCCCAATGTCGAAACTCAGGGTATTGAGTCGGGATTGTAAAGTTGCATAATTTCAGGGGGAGAGAATATAGGGGCTGAAAAACCCTGTTGAACGACTTTGCAACTATGCAATCCTGACCCCACGGATTTTCCTACGGATGACCGACCTGGCGAAATTGTTGGGGCGTGATCTGTCGGCGCTGGGGAAGGCGGCGCAGCTAATCGCCGTGGGGAAAGGGCGTTTGGACCTCGTCGGAGAAATGGTTGGGAAGATGCGTGCCGCCGGCTATGAATATCCGAAACTCTAACCTGACCCGCATTGACCTCTCTCAAAGTGTAAGGGGCTTGACATGTTAGTTGCTTTACAAAAGTCCATAGTCTGTTAGAAAAAAACAGGGTAGGCGCCAGGGTTGGCTAGTGCCTTTGATTGGCGGATTGGCCGTCAAAAAGGTCGCAGTTGGTTTTTTCATTTACGGTCATAAAAATCGGAGGGGGCAGTGAGACGACTTGCAATTTGCTTTATTATCTCGAATTTTTATTGCCAATTTTTTGGAATTAAGTCTGGTATTTGTAGGTGAAGGTTCTCTACCCTATATTAAGTGACAATGCCAAGTGATCATCTAGCTGGTGAAATATTAAATCGGGGGAAATCATGAAAAAAATTGCTTATCTAGCCGGAATTGTTGCTGTCATTTTGGTATCACTCGATGCATCTGCTTGGGCCAGACCCATGTGGTGGCAGACCCACCACATTTGTTCTAACAATATTTGGCCCAACGACACGATGAGTACAGTTGCTCAGAGATGCGGCTCTCCCGTATCCCAATATACCACCTCGACATCTTCAGGAGGGGATGTGTCCGGAGGGCATGTGCTCCCTGGGGGAGTCATTGTGGGCGGAGACGTCCATGTAAATGTCACTACCTACGATGTTTGGGAGTACCAAGATGGACGCCACATCCTCTCTGTCAAATTCAACAAAGGTCGGGTTGCCGATGTAGATTATCATTAGGCTGGTTGGGGGGACAAAACGGTCAATTTTTAGCTTGGTTATGATGCTGCCCAGACAATTGAACCTTGTTCTAACCATCAACGCCAAAAAGGATTCGATCCGGATCGAAAGGTAGGCAAGTCTCCCTTGTTAACTAACCTGTCATGAAGAAGGACTGGTCTTTTTAGCTTTTATCCAATATCGCCTATATGGTTTCTCTCTTTTTCCCAGCTTCGTTTCCGTTCCCATCCAGGGGCAAAGAGCACCGGCCCTAAACGTGCCGGTTCCTCCCCGAATTGGTTTTTGAAAAACTCCATACTGTAACTGGCCTGCTGCTCTTCAGGCGGAACCTCCCGCCACCACTTTTCTGAACCCTCCCGGGTCAGGTTTGACATTCGGACATTTGCCGCTACCCTTCGTCAATGCCTCGTAAGCCTCGCATTCATTTTCCCGGTGCTTTTTACCACGTCATGCTCCGTGGCAATGCCGGCGACCCGATCTTTTCGGATGATCGGGACCGGTATCGTCTTTATCTGATCCTCCAGTATGCCGTCGAAAAATTTTGCTGCCGTATCCATGCCTTTTGCTTGATGAAAAACCATATCCACCTGGTGATGGAGGTGGGCGATGTTCCGCTGTCCCGGATCATGCAAAACGTCTCCCTGCGCTTCACCAAATGGATCAACGCGTCCCAGTCCCGGACCGGCCATCGGGGAACCCTCCCGGGTCAGGTTTGACATTCGGACATTTGCCGCTACCCTTCGTCCATGCCTCGTAAGCCCCGCATTCATTTCCCCGGCGCTTTCTACCACGTCATGCTCCGTGGCAACGCCGGCGACCCGATCTTTTCGGATGATCGGGACCGGTATCGTCTTTATCTGATCCTCCAGTCTGCCGTCGAAAAATTCCGCTGCCGTATCCATGCCTTTTGCTTGATGAGAAACCATATCCACCTGGTGATGGAGGTGGGCGATGTTCCGCTGTCCCGGATCATGCAAAACGTCTCCCTGCGCTTCACCAAGTGGATCAACGCTTCCCAGTCCCGGACCGGCCATCTTTTCCAGGGAAGGTACAAAGCTCTTCTGGTCGATGTGGATGCGTATCTGCTCGAACTGGTTCGGTACGTTCACCTGAACCCCGTACGGGCAGGCGCTGCCGTTCTTCCCGAAGACTATCCCTGGACCGGCCATCGCGCCTATCTCGGGAAGGAACCCATCCCGTGGCTTACGACCGATCTCGTCTTGAATCTGCTGTCACCGCGGATCGGACCGGCCCGGAAGGCGTACGAAACGTTCGTAGCCAACGGAACGGGGGAGGGGAGGCGCAACGAATTTCATTTCGGGAGCCACGAAGGACGGATCCTGGGGGATGATACGTTTGCCGACGACGTGCTGCTCAGGACGCGCCAGAAAGGGGAGCGGGAGTATTCCCTGGCGGAGGTTGTCGGGGAGGTCTGTGCCCATTTCAGGATTTCTGAAGAGCAGCTGAAGGCCCCGGGAAAGGTGCGGCCGATGACGGAGGCCCGGGCTGTCGCCGCAGCCATTGTCCGGGAGTCACCCCATCTTCGGATGACCGACCTGGCGAAACTGCTGGGGCGTGACCTGTCGGCGCTGGGGAAGGCGGCGCAGCGAATCGCCGTGGGGGAAGGGGATTTGGACCTTGTCGGAGAAATGGTCGGGAGGATGCGTGCCGCCGGCTATGAATGTCCGAAACTCTAACCTGACCCGCATGACTTACTCTAACCTGACCCGCATGACTTACTTGACCCGCATGACTTACTACTAAATACCTTTCGGCAGACGGGGAACATAGCAGGCGGGAAGGAGGCCGAGTGAACACCCACGAGATTTTGATCAATGCCTTCAAATCAATCCCAGACAAGAACGCACTGGCTTGGTCGGTAATCGATACGAAGAGTGAACTGACGGTCACATCCGCAATCGCTATTTCGGCCAACCGTTTGGCTGGGGTCCGGATCGCGCACGTTGAATACCCGCCTCGCGTGGATCTGGTTTTCAAGGGCGCAGGAGGTGAGGTAACGCAAGCCTATCTGGCAAAGGCCGGCTACATGACCGACTTCCAGCCGGGGGCGATCACGAGGTCGAACCCGTCTCTCGGGGGCCACTTCAACAAAGATCTCGAGAAGTTGTCCGCGATTTGCTCGCGGCTCGGTCGCGAGGTTTTCGGAGCGGGTCTCTTCTACCTCTACGAAGTGAGTGATCCCTCGAGACAAACAAAATATGGTGGACTGCCCAAAGTTCCGCTCGACAAGGCGGTGTCGACTCTGGAGCGGTTCGCGCCGTGCGGCGTCCTGGTCGGACGAGAGATGCTGGATTGCGGGATCGCCGACGGCACTGCTGTTCGGCTTCACATGTGCATTTTCAATCCTGTCTGATGATTACTGGTGAAGATTGAGAACAAGCAGGGTTTCCATTTTTCACTAAATAATAGTATTGGTGCATGGAAGGGTAATGAAGCAGGCCCATAGCGGCACCCCGTGGGGGTTGTCCTGGCGATTTTGAATCATGCGGACGAGGACTTTTCTCCGGTAAAATATCAGCATGTCCGATGTCTAGGTTTGGTCCTTCCGGTGTTCCGGATACTTAGAGGAGAGGCAAGCTCGATGAAGCAAAAAGACCTGTTAGTCGGAGCCACATGGGGGGTGGCGATCGGATTCGTTGCCGGAGCGGTGACGGCACTGCTGCTGGCTCCTGCCAAAGGCAGTGAGATCCGCCGGAAGCTGCTCTATGAGAAGGACCACACCGTGGAAACCGCGCGACGAAAAGCACAGCGGACCATGGCGCACCTGCGCCGGGCGGTGCCGGTAGCGATAGAGGAGGGCGAAGAGGAGGAGTGGGATGCCAACGAAGAGGAGGAAGGGGCCTTCAGCGGCGCCTGAGATGCTTATTGGGGGAAGTAAGAGAAGCCCGGACAGGGACAGGCACCTGCGGAGCCTGTCCCTTTTTGCTGCCCACAATCCACCGGCAGAAACCCACTGGACACCACGCCCGTTTCGCGCTATCTTCTAAATCCTGACCAAAATAGACAGCTATTCCCGGAAGGACGAACCACTCCATGAACGTCGAACAGATGAAGCTGGTGCTGGGGGAGATCCTCACCAGGACCGATCTCACCCCCTGCATCGTCGGCCACCGCGGTGTCGGCAAGAGCGCCGGCGTCGTCCAGGTCTGCCGCGAACTGCGGCGCCGCTACGTCTCCCTGCGCCTGGGGCAGATGGAGGTCGGCGACCTGGTCGGCATCCCCTACCGCGACGGCGAGACGATGCGCTGGTCGCGCCCCTCCTGGTGGCCGGCCGACGACGCGCCGGAGACGGTCGTCCACTGCGACGAGCTCAACCGCGCCCAGCAGGAGGACACCCTGCAGGCGATCTTCCAGTTCGTCGAGCCGCCGGTGGAGGGCCAGCGCCGCGCCCTCCACACCCACACCCTCCACCCGCGCCACAAGGTGGTGGTCTCCATCAACCCGCCCGACGGCAGCTACCAGGTGGCGACCCTCGACCGGGCGCTGCTCGACCGCATGGTCATCCTCCAGGTGGAGAGCGACTACGCCTGCTGGGCGCGCTATGCCAAGGGCGCGCGATCTCGATAGCGAGGTGCGCGGCTTCCTCGGCGGCAACAGCCACCTGCTGGCCCGCCAGGGGATCCCTTTCGAGCTGCCGGTGGAGCCGACCGAGCGCGCCTGGGAGATGGTCAGCATCCTGCGCCGCAGCTGCCGCTTCCCCGCCGAGTTGGAGATGGAGGTCTATGCCGGGATTGTCGGCAAGGAGGCGGCGGTGATGTTCCTGCGCTGGTGCAGCGAGCAGCGGGAGCGGCCGGTGACCGCCGCCGAGGTTCTCGACCGCTGGCCCGAGGTCGCGCGCAGGCGAGTCGCCCAGCGCGACGACCTGCAGGCGGTGACCCTCAGCGAGGTGATCGCATCCCTGGAGGCGGCACGGAGTTGAATGCCGAGCGGGAGGCGAATTTGGTCGCCTACATCGCCGTCCTCCCCCGCGACCAGCGCTTCGGCCTGGTCAAGGCGCTGGCCCGCATCCCGGCGGTGGCCGCCGCCATCACCCAGGACAAGTACGATGCCGTGGTCCTCGAGGCGATCGAGGCGATCAGCGCCGGGACAGCGCGAGGGCTGGAGGCCGGGGGTCATCGCAGTGGCGTGACGGCGATGAGCGGACGGCCTGGAGGGCCTGCGGCAGCGCCGTGGTGCGGCTGCTCAAGGAGCGTCCCTTCTACGGCCACTTCCTGCTCCACTTCCGGCGCGAGGTCGGCCCCGGCCCGGCGGCGCTGGGGGGGACGATCCGCAACGGCACGCCGATCCTCTACGTCCATCCCCTGGCCTTCGACCGCTTCAGCCCTACCGAGCAGCAGGCGCTGCTCGAACACGTCCTCAAGCACGTTTTGCACCTGCACCCGTCCCGGCGCAAGGAGCGCAACGGCCACAGCTGGGACCTCGCCTGCGACCTGGCGATCAACCCCGGCATCGCCGGCCTGCCGCCCCAGGCGCTGCTCCCCGAACCCCTGGGGCTGCCGCCGGGCCTGGCCGCCGAGGAGTACTACCGGCTCGTCGCCCGTCCCTTCGATACCGGTAACCTCAAAGGGGAGGGGCACGGCAACGCCGCCCGCGACGCGGGCAGCCACCGCCAGGCCGACGCCGCCGGGGACGAGCCGCTTCCGGCGGGAACTCCGGATTTGCCCGCACCGGTCGACGACCACCAGGTCTGGGCCGAGGCCGACAGCACCCCCGGCGCGCTGGTCGAGGAGGTAGTGCGCGGGCTGGTGAAGGACGCCTGGCGGGCGAGTCGCGGCGAGGTTCCCGGCGACGTGCAGCCCCTGGTGGAGGGGTGGCTCTCGCCCCCGGCGCTCCCCTGGAGCCAGGTTCTGCGCCAGTTCGTCGCTACCGCCGGCCGGGTCGGCCGCCAGAGCACCTGGAAGCGAGAGCACTGCCGCTTCGGCCACGCCACCCCGGGGTTGCGCAAACGTCGCCGCCTCCACCTGCTGGTCGGCGTCGACGTCTCCGATTCCACCGGCAGCCGGGAGCTGCGCGAGGCCTTCGCCCGTGAGCTGCTGCAGATCGCCCGCGGCCGCGACAGCCTCCTCACCGTCCTCTACGCCGGCAGCCGCATCCAGAAGATCGAGACCTTCCACAGCAGCGCAGCCGTCGCCGAGGTCTACCACGGTGGCGGTTTCACCGACCTGCGGCCGGTCTTCGCCCATGCCCGCACCCTGCAACCGCGGCCGGCGGCGGTGATCTACCTCACCGACGGCTTCGGCGAGGCGCCGGAGACGATGGAGTTCCCCACCCTCTGGGTCCTAACCCAAGGGGGACAGAAACCGGCTTCGTGGGGGGTGGAACTGCGGCTGGGGACATAATCAGGAAAGGTTGCCTCACGCCACGACGCGAAGACGCAACGTAAATGCAGGACCTGTTTCAAGATCGTCTCGGGCTGAAGGGGGATAACTTACACCCCGCCTGGGTTGGGGTTCCGTTGCGATCGTTGCGGCGTTGCGTGAGTAACACTGGTTTTTCAGGTGGAAAGGGTAGAATCATGGATCAACCCCAACCGATGACCGTCGAATCGGTTCAGGCGCTGCTCGAAGCCGCGGGCGCCCGGGTGATGGCCCGTTCCGGGCGCAGCGAGAGCTACGGGCGCCCCGCGCGAATTCTCCTTCGAGGTCAAGCGCGGCCGTGGCCCAACGGCCTCGGCCTGCACGTCGTCGCCCGCCAGTTCAACTACCGCGACCCCTGGGAGGCGGAAGGAAGGGTCAACGACCTGGTCGACGTCGCCCTGCTGCGCGACGGCGGCTACTCCCCCCTCCCCAAAGGCTACGCCTGGTTCCAGGGGCGGGACGAGGAAGTCGGGGTCGATGCCGAGGCGTTGCGGGAGATCGTCGCCGTGGTCGGCCGCCTCAACCCCAAGCTCTTTCGCCTGCAGGAGCTGACCGGGGATTTGTGAATTCAGAGGGATACGCAGACCGAAAAAGCCGGCCCGATGGCCGGCTTTTTCTATGTGCGCCAGGCATGGCGCGTAGCGCCTTGACTGGCGCTGTCTGATTCACTGTGGTGGTGAATCGGTGACTTGGGGGTGCAAGTCCCCTGCGGACCCTGATGGCGGGAACCGCTAGCTGAACGGCAAGGGTGTCCACCGCGAGGTGGAATCTGAAGGAAGCCGCAGGCAAACTCCCGGCCCGACGAACAGAAATCGCATACGAGGCAGTCCCATCCGGGCGAGAAGGCATAGATCTTCAAAGCCCGATAGCCATCCGGGAGGGTGGGGCTGTAGATGCGGCGGGTGTATGGGAGGAAGGTCACGCGCATTACCCTGGGAGATCTGCCGATCTGCCTCGTGCTACCGGCGCCGAGAGGCGTCGGGACGGGTCGGCAGAAGTCAGCAGAGGCCATAGTAGCCGGGACTGACCACCTCGGTGAAGGGCCGAACACGAGGCGCCTGTCAGGAGCCCCGAATTTCGATGACGATCGAGGAAGCAGAAGCTCTGGCTGAGATGCCAGAGGCCGCGCCCGAGGGTAGCGACCGGAAGTCGCGAGAGTACGGCGGAGGTGCGTCAAGCGTCACGGCATGCCGGGAACCTTCCTGGACGGAAGTGGAGACGCGACTGATGGAGGAAGTTGTCAGCCGCGGCAACATGATGGCGGCCTACGAGCGGGTGGTCAGCAACAAGGGGGCGCCCGGCATCGACGGGATGCCGGTTCGCGACCTCAAGGACTATCTGAAGAAGGAGTGGCCGCGCATCAAGGAAGAGCTGCTGAACGGGACCTATCAGCCCCGGCCGGTGCGCAGGGTGGAAATCCCCAAGCCCGGCGGCGGGATGCGCATGCTCGGCATCCCCACGGTGCTGGACCGGGTCATTCAGCAGGCGCTGCATCAGGAGCTGATGCGGCTGTTCGAACCGGACTTCTCCGAGAGCTCCTACGGGTTTCGGCCCGGAAGGAGCGCCCATCAGGCCGTTGAGGTCGCCCGCAGGCGTGTGTCCGAGGGGCGACGCTGGGTGGTCGATATCGACCTGGAGAAGTTCTTCGACCGGGTGGGGCACGACGTGCTCATGGCACGTGTGGCTCGCAAGGTTAAAGACCGTCGGGTGCTGCAACTGATTCGCAACTACCTGACGGCCGGAGTTCTCGAAGGAGGGATTGTCTCGCCCCGGGTGGAGGGGACGCCGCAAGGCGGCCCGATCTCACCCTTGTTGTCGAACATCCTGCTCGACGAGTTCGACAAGGAACTGGAGAAGCGCGGCCATGCCTTCTGCCGCTATGCCGACGACTGTAACATCTACGTTCATAGTCGCCGGTCTGCGGAGCGGGTGATGGCCTCGTTGACCCGGTTTCTCGAACAGCGGCTCAAGCTCAAGGTCAACCGCGCCAAAAGCGCCGTTGACCGACCCTGGCAGAGGACCTTTCTGGGCTACAGCATGAGCTTTCACAAGAAGCCGCGCCTGAAAGTGGCGGACTCTTCCGTGAAGCGGCTCAAGGCCAATCTCAGGCAGGTTTTTCGGCGGGGAAGGGGGCACAGCCTCAAGAAAGTCATCGAAGAGTCCGCCCCGAAGCTCCGGGGCTGGATCGCCTATTTCCGTCTGGCGGAAGTCAAAGGCATCTTCGAAGAACTGGATGGCTGGGTCCGGCGGAAACTGCGCTGCATCCTGTGGCGGCAGTGGAAGCGCCCTTTCACCCGGGCCAGGAATCTGATGCGACGGGGATTGACGGAACAGCGGGCCTGGAAATCGGCCCAAAACGGGCGGGGCCCCTGGTACAACTCAGGAGCCTCGCACATGCACGATGCGTTTCGCAAATCTTTCTTCGACAACCTGGGGTTGGTTTCGCTAATCGACCACCTCAGACGCTTTCAGTGTGCCTTGTGAACCGCCGTGTACGGAACCGTACGCACGGTGGTGTGGGAGGACGGCGGGGGTAACCCCGCCTCCTACCCGATTCTGAACGGGCGCGATTCTAGGCTAGTTCCGGAGTCCTCACGTTTGAACGTGAGAGTGCCTTCTCCTCGCTGTCAGATTTTCCCTGTCTGGGCGGCGACCAACCAAAACCGGCGGGACGCGCCCCGCCAGGCGCCTTACTTTTTGTCCAGGCGGCGACAAAAAGTAAGCAAAAACGCCTTCCCCTGCGGGGAGCATGCGCTCGCGAGACTTCGGTGCGCTGAGGAATCGTTTCCGCCGTCCAACCCCGCCGAAACTCCGTGGTCACAATCGCGTCTCCGATCGCGGGTCGTCGGCCGCATGCCCCTTTGCAACTCTGCTCTGCGCAGTCAGAGGCTCTGGTGGTTTAAAGGCTTTAAAACCAAGAAGCGCCGGCGTTCGCTCCGCATCGCAGGCTGCCGGAACAACCACCACCCTGCGCAATGGAGCCAACGAAGACGCGCCGCCCCTACCACCCCAAGGGTATTTCGGACGCTCCGCCCACCGCATCCCAATGCCGGCGGCAGCCCGGGCTCTTTTGGTTTCTTTTCTGAGCCGAATCAGAAAAGTAACTCGTTCGGCGGGACGAGATCCGCCGACTTTGAATCCCCTTTAGCGCCCCTTTTTCAAGGGAGGAAACCTCTTCGGTTGAGAATCCGATCCAATCAGGTTTCCTGCTGTTGAACAGTGGAAGGGATCAGCGGCGCAGGCTGTGCCAGACCGAGACCGCCAGGGTGATGGCAGTCAGCGGCAGCACGAAATAGACCATCGCCCGGGTCAGTTGGGGCAGGCCCGGATGGTGGGTCGCCATGAGGATCAGAAAGCCGGTGTACGCCAGATAGTAGAAGAAAAACAGGCCCCCTTCCCAGCGGTCGATGCGGTGGCCGGTGAAGAAGATCGGCAGGCAGGCGATCGTCGCCGCCAGCATCACCGGCAGATCGAAAGCGAGGGCCGCAGGGGGTACCGGGACCCCGGCGGGGGCGAACAGAGCGGTCAGGCCGAGAACACTGAGGATGTTGAAGATGTTGCTGCCGACGATATTGCCGACCGCGATATCGCGCTGGCCGCGGAGGCTGGCGAGCACCGAGGTCGCGAGCTCCGGCAGGGAGGTGCCGACGGCGACCACCGTCAGGCCGATGACCAGATCGCTGACCCCGAAATGGCGGGCAATGGCGACCGCGCCGGTCACCAGCCAGTTCGAGCCGAGGCCGAGCAGCAGCAGGCCGCCGAGAATCTGCAGCAGCTGGGTGCTGCGCCGGGACTTGCCGCGGGCTTCGGCCGGCAGTTCCTCCTGGCCCTGGCGGTTCTCCCGGCGACTGCGGCGCACGGTCCAGGCGATGTAGAGGATCAGCCCGGCAAACAGGAGCAGGCCCTCCCCGCGGGAAATCCGCCCGTCCCCTGCGAAGAGGAAAAAAAGGACGGAGATGCCGACCATGATCGGAACCTCCAGACGCACCACCTGGCGGGCGACGACCAGGGGGGATGCCAAAGCGGAGAGGCCGAGGATCAGCAGGATATTGGCAATGTTGCTGCCGACGACGTTGCCGAGGGCGATGCCGGCTTGCCCCTGCCAGGCGGAGAGGACCGAGACCGCCAGTTCCGGTGCGCTGGTACCGAAGGCGACCACCGTGAGGCCAACCACCAGCGGCGAGATGCCGAGGTCGACGGCCAGGCGGGCGGCGCCGCGTACCAGCAACTCGGCGCCACCCACCAGCAGGACAAAACCGGCCAGCAAGAGGATCAGGGTGAACCAGGTCATGGACATTCCTTGTGGTCGGGGCTCTCTGCCGCATCACTTTGCCGGAGAGGAGGCGGGGGCACCGACCTCCGGCAGTCGGGGGGCTTGGCGCCACGCACATAGAAGAGCTAAACTGGAGACAAGGGAGAGAGGGCCGAAAAAAGGAGAACCATTATGTATGCCCTGCAGATCAAGAACCATATCTACTGGAGCGACCGCTGGTCGGTAGAGATTGGCCGGCGGCTGAAAGTGGCCGATAGCAGCGAAGGGCTGCTCATCTTTCCCGAAACCCTGCGCCGAGAGGCGATCCTTGAGGTGATCAAGGATGTTCCGACGGAGCTCTACCGGCTTTATGACTTGGAGCCCGCAGCCGAGGAAGACTGCGACTTCATGACCGATTCTGGGGTCTGTTACCGGCGTATCCACTAGGCGACTTCTAGATCACGCGCAACCGCCCGGCGGGACCTTCTGCCACCTTGCCGATCGGCCACGAGGGGATGTTGCGCTTCAGTAGCGCCGCCTGCATCAGGTCGAGGCGCTGGGGGGCGACCGCCAGCAGGAGACCGCCGGAAGTCTGCGGATCGGCGAGCAGATCGAGGATTGCGTGGTCCAGATGGTCGGCGTCGAGGACCCGGGGGAGATAGTATTCCCGGTTGTTGTAGCTGCCGGTGGGGACGAGACCAATAGCCGCCATCTCCCGCGCCTGGGGGTAAGCGGGAAGGGTGAGTCCGTTTATTTCCAACAGCACAGAACTGGCCTCGGCCATCTCCAAGGCATGGCCGAGCAGGCCAAAACCGCTGACGTCGGTGGCGGCGGCCACCCCAACCTCGAGCATGGCCGCGGCGGCCGCCTGGTTGAGCGTCTCCATGCCGGCGATGGCGGCGCGCATTTCCGCCTCGCCGATTACTTCCCCCTTGAGAGCGGTGGCGAGAATGCCGGTGCCGAGGGGTTTGGTGAGCAGCAGCCGGTCGCCGGGACGGGCGCCGCGGGTGGTCACCAGCCGTGCCGGGTCGACCAGGCCGGTTACGGCCAGACCGATCTTCGGCTCGTCGTCCTCGACGCTGTGGCCGCCGACGATCACCGCACCGGCCTCGAGGACCTTTTCTGCGCAGCCGCGCAGAATCTCCACCAGGATCGAACGCTCCAGGCAGGCCGGAAACCCGACCAGCGACAAGGCGGTCAGCGGTCTGCCGCCCATGGCGTAGATGTCCGAGAGGGCATTGGCAGCGGCGATCTTTCCGTAGCTCGCGGGATCGTCGACGATCGGCGTGAAGAAATCGACCGACTGCACCAGCGCCCGGCTTTCGTCAAGCCGATAGACCCCGGCGTCGGCGAAGGGAATATCCGCCGACATCAGATTCGGGTCGCTGAATTGTGGTAATTGACGCAGCACCTGCGCCAACGGCCCGGGGGCCAGTTTGGCGGCTCAACCGCTGCTGCGGGAGAGGCTGGTCAGTTTCGGCTGATCGGCCATCGGATCACCTCCTTTCTTGTATTTATCGGTCATCGGTCCGAAGAGACCTATTCTTTTTCCAGCAGTTTCCACGCCACCCGCTCGTCCCCCCGGCGCAGAGTGTACTTGAGTCCGTCCCAATATTCCAGCAGCGCCTGCACCAGTTTGCGGGAACTGCCGAGCCGGTCGCGGAATTCGGCCAGGGTCAGGGTCGGTTGGGCGGCGAAATGGGCGCGCAGCAGGGCGAGAGTCTGGTCGTAGGTCGCGGCGTCGAGAAAACTCTCGGCGTTGAGGCGGATCAGCCGCCCCTGGGTGAAAAGGTAGGTGAAAGCCTCCTCCGCCGCGGCCGGTGAGAGGCCGAGGCGGTCGAGCATCTCCTGCTTGTTCTTGGCCTGGGCCCCTGCCTCCCGATAGGCGCCTTCGATGGTTTCGACCAGTTGCGCTTGGGCGGCCGAGAGGTGCAGCTGAAAACCGGGCCGGACGAGGAGGTCCTCGGCAGCGGCCAACTCCCTGGCCGCAACCATTTGCGCCACCAGGTCATCGAAAGCCTTGGGTGCCAGAGCCCTCGGCAGCAATCCCTTGGCGCTCGCCCGCGACATCCCCGGCAGGTTGGGGTGGGCGGAGTGGTAGGCATCCAGTGCCTCACCAAGCCGCAGCCGCCAGGTGCGCAGAGTCGCTGCGGTCAGCCACTGCTCGCCAAGCTGGATCGCATGCCCCCGGGCGGCCAATTCCCCGAGGTGGACACGAAGGGGTTCCTGGCCCAGGCCGGCGAGCTGTTCGAGCTCCTTGAGGCGCAGCACCTGGTGGTCGGCAAGTTTCTGCAGCAGGAAGGACTTTTCCCCCGATTCGAGCTCCTTGAGCGCCGCCATTACCTCGGAGCGGAAGCGGCGGTGCTTGGCCGGGACCGGGTCGACGACCACCCCGCCGCCAATGGTGGTCATCGGCGAGTAGGAGCGGATAATGAAGCGGTCCCGGCGGTGGGCGACCAGCGGCCGGTCGAGGTGGATCTGCACCATGGAGCCCTCTCCCGGTTCCAGTTGGTCGCGGTCGAGCAGCGCCACCAGACCGACGACCCGGGCGGTGCCGAGGTAGAAATGGACCGGGTCGCGGAACTTGAGCGGTCGTGGCGCCGAGGGGAGCAGGGTGAGGCGCGCGTCGAGGCGGGTGGTCTGTTCGAAAAAGCCGGGAGTCCCGATCACCGTCCCCCGTTCGATGCGGGAGCGGTCGAGTCCGGCCAGGTTCAAAGCTACCCGCTGGCCGGCGCTGGCCTGCTCAGTTTTTTGGCCGTGGACCTGAACCTCGCGCACCCGCACCACTTCCCCCGGCGGCAATACTTCGACGCGATCGCCGGTTGCTACGGTGCCGGAAACCAGGGTCCCGGTGACCACGGTGCCGAAGCCACTCACGGTGAAGTGGCGATCGACCGGGAGGCGCAGCGGGCCGTCGGCATCCTTGGGGAGGGTGTTCTTGAGCTGCTCGGCGATGGTCGCCACCAGCTGCGGAAGTCCGCTTCCGGTGAGGGCCGAAACCCGACAGCAGGGGGCGTTTTCGAGAAAGCTGCCGGCCACTTCATCGCGGCACTCCTCCTCGACGATGTCGATCCAGTCCTCCTCCGCCAGGTCACACTTGGTGATAACCAGGATGCCGCGCTCGATTCCCAGCAGCTGCAGGATATCCAGGTGCTCGCGGGTCTGTGGCATCACCCCTTCGTTGACGTCGACCACCAGCAGCACCAGGTCCATGCCGCCGACTCCGGCGAGCATGTTGTGGATGAACCGCTCGTGGCCGGGAACGTCGACCACCCCGGCAATTTCCCCACCGGGAAGGCGGAAGGGGGCAAACCCCAGGTCGATGGAGATGCCGCGCTGTTGCTCCTCCTTGAGGCGGTCGGTTTCGGTGCCGGTCAGGGCACGGATCAGGGCACTTTTGCCGTGGTCGACGTGGCCGGCGGTACCGATGATGAAGTGATGCTTGTTCCGGGTCATGAAGGCACTGGGTCACCTGGTGGGAGCACGGACACGGGGACGGGTTCCGCGCCGAGGGCGGCAGACAGCGCTGCTATCAGCTGCGCTTCTTGGCCGGGGACGAGGGTGCGTGGGTCGAGCAGCAGGCGGTTTTCCTGGATGCGCCCGACCACCGGGTACTCACCGCCGCGCAGCCGGGCGGCGAGCTGCTCCACCGAACCGCTCGCCGGCACCACCGCCAGGGCAAAACCGGGAAGCTCGCTGAGCGGCAGGGCGCCGCCGCCGACGGTGCCGGCCGCCGGCACCACGGCTATCCGCAGGCGCTCGCCGCAGGCCGCGGCGAGCCGCCGCTTGAGGTGGTGGCAGCGGCGCCGCAGATCCGCCGCCGGCAGGGCGAGCAGGCGCAACGCCGGGATCTGTGTCAGGGCCCGTTGCGGATCGAGGTAAATCCTGAGAGTGGCCTCCAACGCGGCGAGGGTCAGCTTGTCGCTGCGCAGGGCGCGGGCCAGCGGGTGGCGGCGAATCTTCTCGATCGCCTCCTTCCGGCCGACGATCACGCCGGCCTGGGGACCGCCGAGGAGCTTGTCGCCTGAAAAGGTGACGACGTCGATTCCGGCCGCCACCGCTTCGGCGACGGTCGGTTCCCTGGGAAGGCCGAAGCCGGAGAGGTCGAGCAGCATGCCGCTGCCGAGATCTTCCATGACCGGCAGGGCGTGCTGCCGCCCCAATCTGACCAACTCTGTGGCCGAAACCGCGGCGGTGAAGCCGAGGATGCGGTAATTGCTAGTGTGGATCTTGAGCAGCAGGCCGGTTTCTTCACCGATCGCTGCGGCATAGTCGTGCAGGTGGGTCCTGTTGGTGGCGCCAACCTCGCGCAGGGTGACCCCGCCGGCTTCCATGACCTCGGGGATGCGGAAGGAGCCGCCGATCTCGACCAGTTCGCCCCGGGAGACGATCGCCTCCCTACCCCGAGCCAGGGCCGTCAGCGCCAGCAGCACCGCTCCGGCGTTGTTGTTGACCACCGTCGCTGCTTCGGCCCCGGTTAGGCGTACCAGGAGCTCTTCCACATGGCCATCGCGATGGCCCCGCTCTCCGTCAGCGAGGTCGAATTCGAGGTTGGAATAGCCGCCGGCGACTGCGGCGATGGCGGTCAAAGCCGCCGTTGCCAGGGGTGCTCGGCCGAGATTGGTGTGGAGGATGGTGCCGGTCAGGTTGAGAACCGAACGCAGGCTGGGAGCGGCCAGCCGCCGGGCACGCTCGGCGGCACGCAGCGCAACGGCGGCGGGGAAGATGTCAGGGGGGGCAGCCGAATCATCTAGCAATGTCCCGCGCAACTCCGCGACCACCTGCTGCGCGGCAGCCACCAGCAGCGCATGGGGGATTTGCACCGAAAGCGCCTGCAGGGGTTCGCTCGCCAGCAGGGTGTCGATGCCGGGCAGCCGGCGCAGGAGGTCCTGGCGCAATGTCATCGGTCGGTCTCCCGGAAGGCCCATGGTTGGATGCCGGAGAAATACATCGAACGGTCAGGGCTGGAGTCATACGAAGGCTGCAGCCATAAATGGAAATATAAATATTTCCATAACAAAACTAATTTCAGGTGAAAATTGATTCGAGAAATTTCAACATAGCCCAAAGGCGTATGGCGTCCTTGGTCCGGCGCTGAAAAAGCCAAAAGAAGCTTCAGGGCGGGGTCAGCCAAATTGTAAATACAAGCTGCTTGAATTGCAATGTTTTGAAGTTTTCAGAGAGAGATGATCTCATTTCAGAATGTAGCGGTCACAGATGATCCGGAAGTGGCAGCCGTAAATCGCCAGGGTCACCGCCTGGGGAAACAAGCGGGGCCGTTTGAACAGGGGCCAGAGCAGAACCTTCCAGAAATAAAGGCGCTCGCGGCCCAAAAGACCGAGCCGATAAAGGGAACCCCTGTGTCAGCATAGATTGTCGCCTCTAACTGAACTCCAGAATGAATGGGGGCAGTCAGGAGGCCCATGTATTCCAAATCTCTCAGAGGTCTGATGATCAGGAAAATAGCGAATCCAGATGGGTTCAGCCCCACCTGTCTCGAAAGATTCCTTTTCCAACAAGGTCCAGAAGCCGCTTGGCCTCAACGCCGTTGGAGCCGTAAAAATACTCCGTATGTCAGCCGCAACCGTTTTCTTCATCTCCTGCTTCGGCACATAGGCCTGAGCATTTTGTTGGAGATGGAACTGGCAGCGTTGCCAGGGGACACTGGGAACAACTCTTTCCAGGCTGCCTTGAGCCCTTCGTGGACATCCTGATAAATAGCCGGACACCATGGAGGTGGCGCTCCTGCAGGTGCTAAGAAAATCGCGCCAGTGAGCCTCCTGCTCCGACAAGGCAATCGAGGTCCCCAGAATCTGACGATGCCCGCTTTCGGCAACACCGATGGCCACCAGGACGGCCACATCGACAACGGAACCGTTATGCCGGACCTTTTCGTAGCGTGCATCAAGGTAGACGTAGGGATAAGCCCCCAGCGATCTCTTGCGCCACTGGTCAAGAACTTGATCGAGTTCTTTTGCCGCCCGGCTGACCTGCGTTGAGGTCACCTCGCAGTAATTTAGATCTTGCTTTTCCATGGCCCACCGTGCTAGTGTGCATGTACTTAAAGCATGTTTGTGTAAGTTTTTTGCTGCTTGCCAGATTGACAAAGTGTCAACCTGGACCCAAAAACACAGGCCTTCTTTGGCGTGTGTTTTTCTGTTTTCGGGCGATTTGACTTGCGCAACAAAAAAGTTCCCGTAGCGGAACATGGAGAAAAGCAAATGGCAGAAGGCATCGTGAAGTGGTTTAACGACGCAAAGGGTTTTGGTTTTATCGAGCAGGACAATGGACCTGATGTGTTCGTTCATTTTTCCCAAATCCAGGGCGACGGTTTCAAGTCCCTCGCCGAGGGTGATCGGGTGAGCTTTGAGGTCACCCAGGGCCAGAAAGGCCCCCAGTCGGCTAACGTGCGCAGAATTTAAATAAAGATTTTGCATACATCCGGAAAAGGGCCCCACGGATACCCGTGGGGCTTTTTTTCTAACTGCGGTTCGCACGCGAATTTTGAATCATTTATTCAGGGCTTAAGACCTGCGTACGCCCCCCCCCGCTCGAAAGGAGATTGATTCATATGGCCAGAAAACCAAATTATGGTTATGAAAAGCGCCAGAAAGAGCTCGCCAAGAAAGCCAAGAAGGAAGAAAAGAAAAAACGCAAACAGGAGGAGAATAGCGAAGAACCTCTGGAGCAAGATTGATTGGCAAGCATCTCCCCTGATTCTCGCCGGATACCGCGCAGGCGTGGAGCCGGGGCCTCCTTCCCCCGGATAGATGGAGGCAACCAACGGCGCCATGGACGCTGGTGTCCAACTGGGCACCGTACAGCGGTACCCTCCCTGAGGACCTTCGGCCATTTCGACTACCGTGTCGTTCCTGCGACGAGGGCAGTCCTTCCGGTGTTCATCTGCCACCCCTCAGCTATTTTCCTGATGGCCGACCTCCTTGACCTCACTGGCTAACCGGCGTTCGATGGTCCCGAACGCCTGCTGTTTTCACGCGCCCTCCTCCAGTCGCATCTTTGCTCTCTACCTCCCAGCCCTTATCCAAATTTATAGGAATAAAGGAGTTGCCCTTGGCCTCTCTTGATTTTGAACTTGAAAAACGCATTTTCAGGAAATTTTACGACAACAACAGGTCCCTTTTTGAAAAAGCCAAGAACGCCTATATCCAAGCCATCAACTCACTGATAAAGCAGTCGGATTTCGGGGAGGTGACGAAAATCGAAGGGCGGGTCAAGGACAAAGAGGAATGTATCAAAAAGTTTCACCGAAAATACCAGAGTAAACTCGAAGCCGATGAGCGGATATACGAGATCAAGGACTACCTTTCCGACCTGATCGGCATTCGCATCGTTTGTCTCTATGAGGACCAGATCGAACGGGTATCTGATGTGCTTAGAAAACACTTCAAAATCATCGACGTCACCGACAAGATCTCGACCGTTGAAAGCACCGAGGATTCCTTTGGCTACAAGGGTCTTCACATGGATCTTGCCTTGAACGACCAGATGACCGCCCTGCCGAAATACCAGCGGTTTGCCGATTTTCCCTTCGAAGTGCAGATCCGGTCCTTGATCCAGGATGCCTGGAGTGTGCTGGACCACAAAATCAAATACAAAAAGTCGATCCCCAACGATCTCAAGCGCAGGATCAATGTTCTCTCCGCCTTGTTTGAACTGGCCGACCGGGAATTCAAGGAAATCCGCAACGCCACCAATGAATTGTTGCTCCAGGCAACGGTTGATCCAATCAATGATTCACTGGCAGATCAAGGTGATGCCAGCGGCGGGATGCCGGCGACCGCCAGCGGAAAAAGTGTCAATGCCTTCAACTTCCTGCGAGTGGCGGGCCATTTCTTCAAGGATTTCGAGTTCGAAGACTGCAAGGTCGACAACTTCGTTCAGGATATCCTGAAACTGGACAATGGCTTTAAGAAGTCGGATCTACACAAAAGCTTGACCGAAAATATTAAAACCGTCAGGGACTATCGCGATGATTTCATGGTGGGAAACCCTGATAACAGCTTCAGTCCCTACACTGCGATCCGGCATTGCCTGTATCTTTACGATCAGGATACCTTCGGGGGGATTTTATCCAACCGGCCAAGGGAGCGGTTTGAAGGCTGGCTAACCGGATTCCAGGCAAACCAACAGTGATTCAATCCGCAATAGTGCATAAAAAAGGGCAATCTACCTTATCTGCAGGTAGCTTGCCCTTTTAAAATTCCCACCAGTCAGGCAGGGTTATTTACAGACAACGCATTGTTTTCTTGCCATCCTCGAAGAGGACCTCAACCTTTTGCGCACCGACAACTCGCTGCACGATACCGAGACCGAAAAGAGGGTGGTTTATCAGGGCCTTGACCTTGTAAGCATTGGTCATGGAATACTCCGTCGCATTTGCGCAGTTCATGCTTGGCCGTAAAGTTTCCCACTCTTTGCGTTCGACATCTCTGTGACTGACTTTTTGCATGGCGGGTTTTTTGGCTGCTGTGGGTGGCCGATATTTGTGCTGACGGCTGCAGGTATTGCATTGCACCTGGACAGGCACTTCTTCGCCCATAGTGACGATGATGTGGTCGGTATTTTTCCGGCACTTGGTGCAGCGGGCTTGAATCGGGTCTCCTGCTACAAAGGTGGTGCTTGGCATGGCGGTTCTCCCTTTCTTTGGGCGCGCCAAGAAATGTCCAATAAAAACCAGGGAGATCGCTGGAATCTAAAGGGCAGGCTTGACAATTGAACGTGCCGGGAAACCCGACACGACCTTCGAATCTCTTCACTCCGTAACGTCATCTCCGTACGGATTGAAGGGCTTTAGTGATTTGCAAGAGGAAGTTGGGTGGGGTTATCGGTTCATAATACATGTTTCACCGGATAAATGATACCGGGCGACAGGAAAATTCACGGGGTCGAAGAGGCAAAGGGCTCTGGTCCTCAGTTGTCAGAGGGGCCCATTTGACGGTTTGGAGAGCAAGGTGAAAGAGCCATCTTATTTCAAGTCCTGCAATGCTTGCCATACAGTAGCCGGCATTTATATCGAAGCGAGCCCTTTCGCTCTGCCTGAATACAGCAGGGTTGCGCCCCAGCTTTCCTTGACTATGCGTACGTTTGTCAGCAATTCGAGCGCGAGCTAGACCGGCATAATCCCAGCGTTGTCGGAAAGGGGGTTCTTCCCGGAGGCGGTGAATAGAAAATCAAGGGGATGCAATACGCGAGGGCAGGGCCGTTTGGCCCTGCCCTCGGCTGTTTCTGGCGGGAGTAGATGGGAATCGAACCCACCGCGGACGGGATACGCCCGCCACCGGTTTTGAAGACCGGGCGCGTCACCAGACAACGAGCTACTCCCCCGGGCCGGGACAGTCCCGAAAGTGCTGTCTGACCTAGGGGAGGTTAGCACTGTTCGGGAGAGAATTCAATCAGGCCGGGAGGTTCGGTGCCGGGGTGTCTCCGTTGCCTACGGTGAAGTAGAAGGTTGCTCCCTCACCGACTGCACTTTCGGCCCAGATCCGGCCGCCGTGGCGGTGGATGATGCGCTGCACGGTGGCCAGGCCGATGCCGGTCCCGTCGAATTCGCCGATCTCGTGGAGACGTTGGAAAGGGATGAAGAGCTTCTCAGCGTGGGCCATGTCAAAGCCGACGCCGTTGTCCCGGACAAAGCAAGTGCGCTGTCCGGCTCGCTGCAGAATGCCGAATTCGACCAGGCCGGCGTCATTTTTACCGCTGTACTTCCAGGCATTGCCAAGGAGGTTGGCAAGGGCAAGCAGCAGTAGGCCGCGATCGCCGTTGATCATCACCCCCGGCGCGATGCGGAAATCGCAGCGGCGCTGCGGCTCCCGCTGTCGCAGTTCCGCAGCCAGGGTTTCCGCGAGCTGGGAGATGTTCACGGGACCGCGGTTGAGCTCTTCGCTGGTGACCTGCGAAAGGCTGAGCAGGGCTTGAATGAGTTGCTCCATCTCCTCGGTGGATTGGGCGATGCGCTCCAGTGTGGCTTGGAGGGCGGCCGGTTCGGGCGGGGAATCGTCCTCGAGCAGCACCTGGCAAAGGGCGTTGATGCGGGCCAGGGGGCTGCGCAGGTCGTGAGAGACGGAATAGCTGAAGGATTGGAGCTCGCGGTTGGTGGTTTCCAGCTGCAGGGTCCGCTCGACGACTCGGTTTTCCAGGTCGCTGTTGAGGCGTTCGACGTCGGCCCGGCTGTCGCGCAGGCGATCGACCATGGCGTCGAACTGGGCCGCAAGGCTGCCGAACTCGTCCGGAGTGCCGAGGTTGATGCGGTAGTCGAGATTCCCGTCGCCGATGAAGGCGATTCCCTTATGCAGCTTGCGTAGCGGGCGGAGAATCTCGCGGATCAGTTGCACCGCTCCGGCGGACAGTAGCAGCGACAGCAGGATGACCACGGTCACCCCCTGGCGGCTGGCCAGGGTAGTCAAACGCAGGATTTCCTGGCCGCCGTCGTCGAGGGCCAGAGCCAGCTTCGGCATCAGGCCGCCGTCGAGGAGCGGATCGAGCCCTTCGATTATCAGCTTGAGAGCGGTGTCGGTTTTCCCGCCTCGTTTGAGGTCGATGGCTTTTTCTGCCAGCGCCAGAATCTGGCCGTAGCTCCCTTCGAGGGTGACGACTTCATTGAGCAAGCCGGTGCGGCTGGCCGGGTCGAGCGCGGCCTTGTGGTTGGCGGCACGGGCGCAGGCCTCGATGGCACTCTTGGTGTCCTTGCCGTAGTCGGAAAAGAACTGCATATCGTGGTCGGCGCCGAACAGCAGATAGTCGAGCAGGGCCTTGATCTGCTTGTTGACGCCGGCACTGACGCGATTGACCGCCAGCAGATAGTCGATGGAGGCCTGGGTGCCGCGGATCTGGTGCACGGCGTCAGCGGCCAGCCAGGGGATCAGGCCGGTGCTCATGAGCAGATCGTGATAGGCGTCCTGAACTTCGTTGATGCCGTCTTCCAGGGCCCGATCGATGCCGGAGAGAACCGCGCCCTCGATGATACGATCGGAACGGTCGGCAAAGAGCTGCAGGGCCTGGGCGCGGTGACCGGCGTCGACCAGGTCGAAAAGGTGCAGGATCAGCTTCTCCCAGTCATCGTAACTGCGGCGGATGGCAGTTTCCTGGTCGAGATCCTCATGCTCCCCCTCGATACCGAGCGCCAGCTGCTGCTGCGCCGAATGCTGCCAAAGCCCAAGTGCCTGCCGAGTGCGGGTGCCGAAGTGGACGAAGCCGGCGCGGTCCTCGGCCGCTCCGGTGACCAGGTAGTCGGTCGCTTCCTTCATCTGCCGGGTGATGTTGATACGGGTGTCGGCGATGCCGCGCAGGTACCCGATGGCGGGGACGAAGTGGCCGACCTGCTGGCGAATTCGCCAGGAAGCCCAGAACAGATAGCCGGCCAGCAGCCCGAGAATGGTACACATCAGTAAAACCAGGCCGATCAGTTTTCCCTTGATGCTCATGCGGCGATGCTGACCTTGGACGGGATATTGACGAACCGCAGTAACAGGGAGGCGGAGGGCTGCGAAGTGGGTCGACTTTAACCCATCCACGAAAACGGGTCAATAATCTGTACCGGAGGCCTTCCGGGGTGGCTGAACGAAGCCGCTAACGTCGCCCCAGCAGGCGCAACAGGCCGTCGAGGGCGGTGTAGGGGTGAGGCGGACAGCCGGGAATGTAGAGATCGACGGGAAGCAGTTCACCGAGGCCGTCGTTGACCTCGGCCAGGCCGCAAAACGGTCCGCCGCCGATGGCGCAGGCCCCGGAGGCAATGACCAGCTTCGGCGCCGGGACCGCGGCGTAGGTGTCGAGTAGCGCGCTCTTCATGTTCTCGGTCACCGGCCCGGTGACCAGGATGCCGTCGGCGTGGCGGGGGGAGGCGACGAACTGGATGCCGAAGCGGCCGAGATCGAAAACCAGGGTGCCAAGGACGTTGAGGTCGGACTCGCAGGCATTGCAGCCGCCGGCCGAAACCTGGCGCAGCTTGAGGGAGCGGCCGAAGAGCTTGAGCAGCCGCGCCTCCAGCTTTTCGGCCAGCCGGTACCCCTCCGCACCAAGTTCCAGGTCGCTCCGTTTGCGGGTTGCGAGGCGGTAGTCGCCGCTGAAGGAGAGCGCGCCGAGTTCGACGGCCGGGCAGTCGGCGCAGAACAGGCAGCGGCCGAGATCGATACGCAGGTGGTCGTCCCTGTCTCCCAGGGCGGCGAAGGGGCAGGCGGCGACGGCGGCGGCACGCTGCTGCGCGGAGAGCCGGGTCGCGAGCTGCGGCAGGCCGCGAAACCGCTCGGGGAGTTTCGGCTCCTCCCCGGGGAATTTGCCGGTGCGATGTCCCTGGCGCAGGCGTTCACGAATGATGGTCAGCATAGGTGCAGTTCCTCAGTTACGGTATTCAAGGCCGATCAAAAGGCCCCGGATGCAAGGCGCCCGCAGCCCCAAGGAGTGAGGCGTAGCGGCAGCTACGTCGCAGCGACGCGAGCCAGGGGAACGCAGCAGACGGGGTCTTTTCATCGGCCGCCTCACAGGTCAAAGCCGCAGTAGGAAAGGTTAAAGCTCTTGTTGCACAGCGGAAAGTCGGAGATCTGCTGGCCGCGCAATACCATCGCCAGACCGCTCCAGTTGTGGAAGGAGGGGTCGACAACCTTGTAGCGGGCGATCCTGCCGGCGTCGTCGGTGAGCGCCGCATGCACCACCTCGCCGCGCCACCCCTCGCAGAGGGAGACGGCCAGCGATTCGGCGGCGAGCGGTCCGACCGGGCGTCGCACCGCCCCGGAAGGCAGGTGTCGCAGGCTGTCGCGCAACAGGCCGTAAGAGGCCTGGATTTCCCGCCGGCGGACGTTGCCGCGGGCGAAGACGTCGCCGTCGGTCTCGATCACCGGGGTGTCGAAGCTGATCTCGCCGTCGCCGAAGGGGTGGTGCAGGCGGGCATCGCGGATCAGCCCGCAGGCCTTGGCGGCGACCCCCACCAGTCCCAGGGCCTCGGCGTCGTCGGTGCTCAGGATCCCGGTCCCCTCGAAGCGGGCGAGGACCGAGGGGGTGTCGAAGCAGAGGTCGATGGCGCCGCGGGTCTCGGACTCGAGAATGTCCAGCCGCTCGAGGAAGCGCGTCACCATTCCCGAATCGAGGTCGAAGCCGACCCCCCCCGGGCGCACCAGGCCGCGGCCGAAACGGCTGCCGCAGAGCTCGGCGGTCAGATTCAGGAAGTCGCCGCGCAACCGGCCGCAGAAAGAGGCGGTGGGGAGGAAGCCGACGTCGCCGGCCAGCGCGCCGATGTCGCCGACGTGGTTGGCGAGCCGTTCCAGCTCCAAAGCGATGGCGCGCAGCGCCTGGGCGCGGGGCGGCGCATCGGCCTCGACCAGGCTCTCCAGCAGCTGGCAGTAGGCAGTGGTGTGGCCGATGGTGGTGTCGCCGGCCGCCGCCTCCAGCTGATAGATGTTGGCCGGATGGGGACCGCCCCGCAGCGCCTGTTCGAGGCCGCGGTGCTGGTAGCCGAGGGAGATCTCCAAGTGCAGCACCTCCTCGCCGTGGCATTGGAAGCGAAAATGTCCCGGCTCGATCACCCCGGCATGGACCGGGCCGACCGCCACCTCGTGCACCCCGTCCCCTTCGACCCGGTAGAAGTCCATGTCGCCGGGGACCGGATGCTGGTCCGCGGGGCGCCCCCAGAGGTCGGCGGCGTCGAGCCACGGGCGGTGGAAACGCACTGGCTTGAGCCACGGGTGCCCCTCCGGGCGTACCCCGAACTGTTCGGCCAGCTCCCGCTCGAAGAGGTGGAGCTGCGGACAGCGCGGAGTCAGGGCGGGGAAGCTTCCGGCGACCCGGGTACGCAGCAGGGAGAGTTCCCCCTGCCAGTCGTGGGCGAGGATCGCATACAGCTCCAGGCCGCCGCCCGCCGGCTGGCCGAAATAGCTGGCGACACGGGCGTCGTCGGCGACTTCGGCCAGTAGCGCCTCGGCGAAGTCGTCGTAGTCGAGCAGCGGCAGCTCGGCCAGCGGCACCCGCAGGCCGTGGCGGAAGCGGTAGAGGCGGGAGCGGCTCATGGCTTAACCTCCAGCAGGGCGGCGGCGTCGTGCAGCGCCGTCTGCAGCGAAGTGGGGAGGTAGAGACCCAGCACCAGGACCAGCAGCAGGAAGAGCAGCGGCGAGACGACCAGCAGGGCACTGTCCTGGAAGCTGGTGTCGAGTTGCACCGGCTCGCCGAGAGTGGCAGTCAGCACCGTCGCCCCCATGCCGATGAAGACCGTCGCCAGCAGCAGCAGCATCAGCAGGCCGATTGCCAGCTGTCCGTGGCCGAAGATCCCGCGTAGAATGGTGAACTCGCTCATGAAGGGGCCGAAGGGAGGGGAGCCGGTGACGGCCAGAAAGCCGGCCAGGAAGATCGCCCCGGAGACCGGCAGGGTGGCCAGGGCGCCGTGGACCTCCGAGAGGCGCTTGCTGGCGTAGGCGCGCTGGATGTTGCCGGCGGAGAGGAACAGGCAGCCCTTGGTGAGGGCGTTGTTGATCAGGTGAAGCATGGCGCCGAAGGTTCCCAGGCCGCCGATGCCAACGCCGATAGCGAGAATCCCCATGTGCTCGACCGAGGAGTAGGCAAGCAGGCGCTTGATGTCGGGTTGGCGGACCATGAAGACCGCGGCGACCAGCAGCGAGAGAATCCCCATGCCGAGCAACGCCTGGCGGGCCATGGCCCCGTCGCCGGCGGCGTTCATCAGCTGCACGCCGCGCAGGATCGCCAGGAAGGCGACGCTGGTCAGGCCGCCGGCGAGCAGCGCCCCGACCATCCCCGGGGCCTCCCCGTAGGCATCCGGCTTCCAGCTGTGCAGGGGGGCGAGGCCCATTTTGGTGCCGAAGCCGACCAGCAGGAAGACGAAGCCGGCATGCAGCCAGGGGCGCGAGAGGGTGGCGGCCCCGGCAAGCAGGTCGTCGAACTGCAGGCTCACCGGGACCTGGCCGCCGACCAGGCCGGCATAGGCGACGAACAGCATGCCGAGCATCGCCAGCGCAATGCCGACCGAGCAGAGCAACAGGTACTTCCAGGTCGCTTCGATCGACAACCGGTTGCGGTTGAAGTAGATCAACGGGGCGCTGGAGATGGTGGTCGCTTCCACCGCCATCCACAGTAGGCCCAGGTGCCGGGCGCAGACCGCCAGGGTCATTGCCGCCAGGAAAACCAGCAGGCAGGGGACCATGATGTGATTGCCGCGGTCCCGGCGCAGTTCGAGGTAACCAACCGCATAGAGAGCGCAGCCGAAGAAGAGCAGGCTGGTGACCAGCAGCACCAGCTTGGAGAGCGGGTCGAGGCCGAGCCAGGGCCCGGGGACCGCCGGTGCCGAGCGTACGCACCACCAGGCAAGGAGCAGATGCAGGCCGCCGCCCAGTGGCAGCAGCCAGGAGCGACTGCGGTACCCCGGCAGGACCAGCGCCAGAGCGGCCAGGGCGAGCGGGAAGAGAATCAGCGCCGTGAGCATGGGATTATTCCTTCAGCGCGGTCAGGCGCTCGGTGTTGAGGGTCGAGAATTCCCGGCTGATCTGGTTGAGGACGATCCCCATGACGAAGATTCCGACCAGCAGGTCGAGCAGCACCCCGGCTTCGACCATCATCGGCAGCGCCGCCGACAGCAGCACGGCGAAGATAAAGATGCCGTTCTCCAGCATCAGGTAGCCGAGGACCTGGGTGATCGCCTTGCGCCGGGTGATCAGCAGCAGGAAGCCGCTGAACATGGTTGCCAGGGCGGTCGGCACGTTCAGTCCCGCGACATGTTCCGGGGCCAGCGGCAGGAAGTCGGCGAAGATGAAGGCGCCGGCGGTTACCAGGGCGCCGAGGATCAGGGTTGGCACGAAGCCGATGAACGGCTCGACTTCGCGGCGGATGCGCACCTCGCGAATCGCCCGCAGCAGCAGCCAGGGGATGAAGATCCCCTTGAAACTCAAGGCCCCGGCGCTGAGCAGCAGGGCATGGGCGGAGAAGCCGTGGGTGGCCAGCGGCAGCAGCGCCAGCAGCGCCCCCTGCAGCGCCACGGCGCGGATGCAGGCGACCAACCGGGCGCTGCCGAGGGTGAAGAAGTTGATCAGGATCACTGCCAGCAACAACAGGTTGGCCATCATCTGTCTCCTAGCGCAGGACCAGAACCAGCGCGAATGCCGAGAGAAGGGTGGTGCCGACCAGCACCTGCGGCACCCGCGGCAGGCGCAGCCGGGCCATGGCCGACTCCACCACGCCGATCAGCACCGCCAGCAGCAATTCCCCCGCCAGGAAGACCAGCAGGTCGAGGGGCGCGCGGCCGGTCTGGAAGGGCAGGGCGATGCGCACCAGCAGGGCTCCCAGGACCATCAGCTTGAGCGCCGCCCCATAGAGGACCATGCCGAAGGCCGGCCCGCTGTGGTCGAGGACCATCACCTCGTGGATCATGGTCAGTTCGAGGTGGGTGCTGGGGTCATCGAAGGGGATTCGCGAGTTCTCCACCAGCAGCACTACGAACAGGCAGACCAGCACCAGCCCCAGGGAGGCCCCGGACTGGCCCTGCCACTGGCCGGCCAGCTGCGGTCCGAGCAGGGCGCCTAGGGAGAGTCCTGTGGCGCCGCGGGCCAGCACCAACAGGGCGAAGAAGACTGTCGGTTCGGCCAGGCAGGAGAAGGTCACCTCGCGCACCGCCCCCATCCCCTCGAAGCTCGAACCGGTGTCGAGGGCGGCGGCGGCGGTGAAGAAGCGTGACAGGCCGAAGAGGTAGACGAAGAGGATCAGGTCCCCCTCGAAGGAGACCGGCGCCGGCAGGCCGCCGAAGGGGATGAAGAGCGCGGCCAGCAGCGGTACCGCCAGGCCAACCACCGGCCCGGCGAGAAAGACCCAGGTGGTGGTACGGCTTATGACGAAGCCCTTGCGCCAGAGCCGGGCCAGATCGTAGTAGGGCTGCAGCAGCGGCGGACCGACCCGCCCGGCGAAGAGCGCCTTGGTCTTGTTGATGACCCCCGGCAGCAGAGGGGCAAGGAGCAGCAGCACGACCAGTTGCAAAACCAGTCTCGCAAACATGTTGCACATTCCTTTCAGCGGGTGAACAGGGTCAGCAGCACCACCAGGGCGATCACCACGTAGAGTAGGTAAATGGCGGTGATGCCGTTCTGCACGGTCTTGCGCAGCCAGCGAAACGACCGGGCCAGCAGCGTCGCGGCCGGAGTCAGGGCGCGATCGAGAACGACGTCCGGGGTATGGCTGGAGAAGCTTGTGGCGCCGGGAAAGAGCCCGGAGACCTCGCCGCCTTGGCGTTCGGTCCAGAGCCCAAAGCGAAACAGGCGCACCAAGGTGTCGGCGAAGGAACTTGCGGTGTACTGCATGCGCGGCGCCGGGCACCGGTAGCCGCAGCCCCAGGTCTTCCCCTCCCGTCCCGCCGCGGTGCTGCGCCGGCGCAGCCACAGCCCCAGGCTGGCGAGAAGGGCCAGCAGCGCCCAGCCGGCAAGCCCGATCCGGGAAAGAGGCGCCAGGCTGTCCGTCAGGGACGGCAGGACGCTCCCGGACCAGGTACTGGCCGCGGCGGCCAACAGCGGTGCCACGGTGCCGGGCAGCAGGCCGATCCAGGCGCAGGCTGCCAGCAGCAGGCCCATCGGCACCAGCATCGAGGGCGGTGCCTCGTGGGCCTGCTGCGCCTGCAGGCTGCGTGGCTCGCCGAGGAAGGTTACCCCGAAGACCTTGACGAAGCAAGCCAGCGCCAGGCCACCGATCAGGGCCAGCGCCGGCGCGGCCAGCACCGCCAGGTAGAGCGCCCGGCCCGGATGCCCGACGGCATGAAAGGCGCCGAGGTAGATCAGCCATTCGCTGACGAAGCCGTTGAAGGGGGGGAGTCCGCTGATTGCCACCGCACCGCCGAGAAAGAGCAGCCCGGTCCAGCGCTGGAGCTTGAGCAGACCGCCGAAATGGTCGAGGTCGCGGCTGCCGGCGGCGTGAATCACCGAACCGGCGCTCAGAAAGAGGAGCGACTTGAACAGGCCGTGGTTGACCACGTGCAGCAGGCAGCCCGCCAGGCCGAGGAGAATCAGCGGTGGCTGCTGGTAGCTGCGGCCGAGCAGGGCCAGGCCCAGGCCCATGGCGATGATGCCGATGTTCTCGACACTGTGATAGGCGAGCAGCCGCTTGATGTCGTGCTGGGCAAGAGCCAGCGCCACGCCGAGGACTCCCGACACCGCGCCCAGCAGCAGCAGCGTCCAGCCCCACCAGAGGGGGATGACGGCGAACAGCGAGGTGAGCCGCAGCAGGCCATAGATGCCGGTCTTGATCATCACCCCGGAGAGGAGCGCCGAAGCATGGCTGGGGGCGGCGGCATGGGCGCCGGGGAGCCAGATGTGAAGGGGCATCAGGCCGGCCTTCATGCCGAAGCCGAACAGCCCGAGCAAAAAGAGCACGGTGCTGCCGGCGGCGGGGAGGGTGCCGGCTGCCGGCAGCAGCGATGTACCGCTGGCATGCCCGAGCAGGGCGAAGAGGGCGAACAGCGCCAGGGTGCCGCAATGGGTAGCGATCAGGTAGATGTAGCCGGCGCGGCGCACCTCGGCACGGCGATCCTCGGTGGTGATCAGGAAGAACCCGGCAAGGGCCATCACCTCCCAGCCGAGCAGGAAGAGGACGCCGTTGCGGGCGCACAGCAGCAGGATCATGGCGGCGCTGATCAGGCCGTAGAAGAGGCGCAGCTTGCGGCCGTTGTCGGGATGTTCCCGCTGCGGCCAGTACCCAAGGCCGTAGACTGCGCCGGTGGCGACCACCAGCAGCAGCGGCAACAGAAAGGCGGCGGCCAGGGCGTCGACGCGCAACGCGAAGCTGCCGGCCGGCACCGCCCACGACAGCTGGAGTTCAGCCCCACCCTGGCGCAGGCCGGCGACGATTCCGGCCAGGCAGGCAAGACAGCCGGCCACCACCAGCAGGGCGGCAAGCCGCTCGCCGCCTCTGCGGCGACCACCCAGCAGGCCGGGTACGCCCGAGAGGGCGATGCCCAGCATCCCGAAGACCAGCAAGTCCATGGTCATCCTCCCCGTCCGGCCCAGAGCGCCCAGGCCATCAGCAGGGTGCAGGCGGCGAACATGTAGAGCAGGTAAATCGGCAGCCGCCCCTGCTGCAGCCAGCGCAGGCGCTGGCTGCGGTCGGCAAGCCAGCTGCCGAGGGGCTGAAACAGGCTTTTCAGCACCGGATCGGGGGATACCAGCTGCAGAGTGGCGGCGGCGGGAAAGATCCCGCGGACCGCTACCCCAGAGACCTCGGGGTGCAGCGCAGCGGGCAGCACCTGGTGGATAAGAAGCTCCGAGCAGGCGTCGGCGGTGTAGGCCATGCGGGCGCTCGGGAAGCGGAAGCCGCATCCCCAGGTCGCGGCGCTGGCCAACGGACGGTGCCGGCGCAGGTAGAAGAGCAGCAGCCCTACGGCGCAAAGCATCGCCAGCAGCAGCCCGGCCCAGGTGCCGAGGGGGAGGGCCGCCTGCAGCGGATCCAGGGGCCCGACCCCGGCGAGCAGGGCCAGAGGCCTGCCGAGCAGGCGCAGTGCCCAGCCCGGCCGCAGGCCGATCGCCAGGCAGCCGCTGAAGAACAAAGCCATTGGCAGCAGCATCAGCAGCGGGGCCTCGTGGGCCCCGGCCGCGGCGTCCGTCCGCGGCTCGCCGAGCAGGCAGACGCCGATCAGCCGCGAAAAGGTGAGCAGCGCCAGGCCGCCGACGACGGCCAGGGCGCCTACCAGCAGCAGCGGCAGCAGGGAGGTGAAGCCGGTGCCGGTGGTGCCGGCGTGGAGCAGGCCGAGATAAATCAGCCACTCGCTGACCAGGCCGTTGAAAGGGGGTAGCGCGCTGATTGCCAGGCTGCCGCCGATCCACAGCAGGCCGGCCAGGGGCATGCGCCGCAACAACCCGCCCATTCGGTTCATGTTGCGGCTGCCGGCGGCGTGTACCAGGGTGCCGGCGCCGAGGAACATCAAACCCTTGAACAGCGCGTGGTTCCAGATGTGGAGCAGGGCGCCGGCAAAGGCCAGCAGCGCCACGGTCCTTTCCCCGCCGGCGGTGGCGACCAGCCCCAGGCCGAGACCGAGGACGATGATGCCGACGTTCTCGATCGTCGAATAGGCGAGGCAGCGCTTGAGGTCGTGCTGCTGGGCGGCCAGGGCGATGCCGTAAAGGGCACCGCCGGCGCCGAGCAACGCCAGCAGCCATCCCCACCAGGCCGGCGCCGGCGGGAGCAGGGTGAGGATGCGCAGGATGCCGTAGAGGGC
The DNA here is from genome assembly GCA_963806685.1 of uncultured delta proteobacterium. GTDB lineage: Bacteria > Desulfobacterota > Desulfuromonadia > Desulfuromonadales > DDH964 > DDH964. The sequence goes on along the minus strand of CAWDZB010000026.1, from coordinate 57,270 downwards.
GGTCTTGACCAGCGCCCCCGACATCAGCGCCGAAACGTGGCTGGGTGCGGCGGGGTGGGCATCGGGCAGCCAGATGTGCAGCGGCAGCAGCCCGGCCTTGACGCCGAAGCCGAACAGCGCCAGCAGGAAGAAGGCCGCCGCGGCCGGGGCAGGGATCTGGGCCAGGGGGCCAAAGCCGCTGAAGTCGAAGCCGCCGCAGCGCACCCCGGCCTGGACGAAGAGCGCCAGCAGCAGCATCATGCCGCAGTGGGCGGCCAGCAGGTAGAGCCAGGCGGCCTGGCGCACCTCGGGGCGATGGTGCTCCCAGGCGACCAGAAAGAAGGAGGCGAGAGTCATCAGCTCCCAGGCGGCCAGGAAGAGGATCGCATTGGCCGCGGTGACCACCAGCAGCATGGCGGCGAACATCAGGTTGTAGAAGAACCAGTGCGGCGCGAGGGAGCGGTGTCGCCCTTCCTCCCGTAGGTAGGCGGCACCGTATAGGGCACAGCCGGCCCCGAGCAGGGCGATCGGCGGCACGAACCAGGCAGCCAGGGGGTCGAGGTGCAGGGCCAGGGAGCCGGCCGGTACCGTCCACGGCGCCTGCCAGAAGAGCTCCCGGCCGCCCTGCAGGACCGGCAGCGCGGCCAGCACGGCCAGCAGGCCGGCGGTGGTCGCAGTAACGCTGCCCACCAGGGAGGCGAGAAGGGAGTGGCGTCCGGTTAGAAGGGCGAACAGCCCCCCCGCTGTGAGCAGCGACAGGGCCATGAGCAGCAGGGTCATGGCTTGGCCGACCTCCGGCTGCGCAGGGCCGCCTCGGCCCGGTTCAGGGCGGTAAAGAGCTGTTCCCGCCCCGCCTGCTCATCCAGGGCGCTCCGGAACCCCCGGTCCTTGAGCACGAAGCCAAGCAGGGACAGGAGATGGAGATGAAAGCGCACCGACGGCGAAAGCAGGGTCAGCAGGATCTGCACCGGCTTGCCGTCCAGGGCCTTGAAGTCGACCGGGTTTTCCAGGAAACAAAGGGTCACGGTGGGCCGGGTCATGTGGACCAGGGCCGGATTGCGCGGATGGGGGAGGGCGATTCCCTGGCCGATGGCGGTGGGAGCCAGTTCCTCCCGCGCAATCAGCACCTTGCGCAGGTAGTCGCGGTCGACCTCGTCCGGCAGCCGCAGGTGGGTGACCACGTCCTCCAGGACCTGGTCCCGGTTGCGCCCCTCGATGCGGTAGAAGACCCCGCCGTTTTCGAGGGCTTCGGCGAGGTGCGGCAGGGGCAGGGAATCGGCCTCCGGCTCGGCGAAGGCCGCCGGGGCGATGCCCATACGCCGCGAGGTGGCCCATTCGATCAGCTCCGCCCGATTGAAACGGTAGCTTTCGTTGATTTTGTAGGCGGGAATGAGCTCCTGCTTGATCCAGCGGTAAATAGTCTTTTCCGACACCGAGAGGAGGCTGGCGGCGGCTTTTACAGAAAGGTTCATTTTTACCTCATGCTTCTCTTGTGTTCCATGGTTTGGACAATTGTGGACATTACTGCATTGTCGGAAAGAATGTCAACGGGGAAGATGGCGCTGCAGGCATGGAACGGACTCCGCGAAAAGCGTCTGTCCCGCCCGGACTTGACAACGGAAGGCCGGAGCCATTAGATTGATAGGGAATTTCATCCGCGGAGGATAGTGTCATGCCCATCTACGAATACCAGTGCGAAGCCTGCAATCTGATCTTTGAAGCCCGTCAGAAATTTTCCGATGATCCGCTCACCAGCTGCCGGGAGTGCGGCGGCCCGGTGAAAAAACTGATCTCCCAAGCCGGTTTTGCCCTCAAGGGGGGCGGCTGGTACCAGCAGGGCTACGCCGAGAGCAAGGCGAAGCCGGCGGCCTGCGGCGGCGGTGAGGGGGGTGGCTGCGCCGGTTGTCCCAAGGCGGCCAACGGCTGAAGTCCTGATCACCCATCCAACCTTTGAAAACCCCGGCCCCGGCCGGGGTTTTCGCGTTGCTGCCGCGGGCCCGTTTCAGATCGTTGCCGGGAGAAGCTCCGACCCTGCCGTCTACCGCTTGCGCCCGGCGCCGGTTCCGGCCTAGAATCAAGGCTGATATCAGGAAAGGATTCAGCTCATGACGCTGCGCCGTTGCTGCGCCTTAACCATCCTGTTGCTGACCGGGACCGCGCTCCTGGCCCTGGCCGCCTGCGGCGACCTGGGCTATTACCGCCAGGCGGCCCAGGGGCAGTGGGACCTTCTCTCCCACCGCCGGGATATCCACCAGGTCCTCGCTGATCCAGCCACCACCCCGGCGCTGCGCGAAAAGCTGACCGACGTCCTTGCCATCCGGGATTTTGCCAGCCGCGAGCTCGACCTGCCGGAGAACGGCAGCTACCGCTACTACGCCGACCTGGGGCGTCCCAGCGTGGTCTGGAATGTGATCGCCACCCCCGAGTTTTCCCTGGAGCCGGTCCGCTGGTGTTTCCCCTTCGCCGGCTGCGTTCCCTACCGCGGCTATTATCGCCAGGCCGATGCCGAGGCTTTCGCGGCGGAACTGCGGGGACAGGGGGACGACGTCTACGTCTACGGCGTCCGGGCCTACTCGACCCTCGGCTGGTTCAACGACCCGATCCTCAATACCTTCATCAACGGTCCCGATTACGCCACTGCCGGCCTGATTTTCCACGAACTGGCCCATCAGAAGATCTACGTCAAGGGGGACGCCGATTTCAACGAGGCCTTTGCCAGCACCGTCGAGCAGGAAGGGCTGCGGCTGTGGCTGGAAAAAAATGGCCGGGAAAAGGAACTGGCCTCCAACCGTACCGGGCTGGAGCGCCGCCAAGATTTTCTGGCACTGCTCAAAACCAGCCGCGACCAGCTGGCCGCGCTCTATGCCCAGCCCCTGCCCGTTGCCGACAAACGCCAGGAGAAAGGCAGGATTCTGGCCGTGCTGCGGCAATCCTACCGGGAACTCAAGGTCCGCTGGGGGGGCTATGCCGGGTATGATCGCTGGTTCGCCACTGACCTCAACAACGCCCGCTTCGTCGCGGTCACCACCTACCAGCGACTGGTGCCGGCCTTCCGTCAACTGTTGCGCGAGGCGGGGGGGAGCTGGCCCCAGTTCTATGCCCGGGTGAAAGCGCTCGCCGATCTTCCTACCTCGACTCGCCAGGCCCGCATGCAGGGGCTGCTGGTCGCCGCCGGTGGCCACCCTCCGGTCCGATCCTTCTGAACCGGGAGGGGTTGTTGCGGGGCCGCGTTGGTGCCGTGCCCTTTGCCTTTACAAGGCAAAACAGGTTGTGTAGAGTTAAATCCATTTCCAGACAGGAGGAAGGCGTGGACAAGATTATCGACGGCAAACAGATCGCCGGCCAGCTGCGCGAGGCGATCGCTGCCGATGTGACCAGACTGAAGGAAAAGGGAACGGCCCCCGGCCTGGCTGTGGTGCTGGTCGGCGAGGATCCGGCGAGCCGGGTCTACGTGTCGATGAAGGAGAAGGCCTGCTCTCAGACCGGCATCTTCTCGGACGAGCACAAGCTGCCGGCCGGGACGACCGAGGAGCAGCTGCTGGCGCTGATCGGGGAACTCAACGGCGATGCGCGCATCGACGGCATCCTGGTGCAACTGCCGCTGCCGGACCACATCGACGAGGGCAAGGTGCTGGAGGCGATCTCGCCCGCCAAGGACGTCGACGGTTTCCACCCCTACAACGTCGGCCGGCTGGTGACCGGCAACGCCCTCTTCCAGCCCTGCACCCCCTACGGGGTGATGAAGATGCTCGACGCCGTCGGCGTCGATCTCACCGGCAAGGAGGTGGTGGTGGTCGGCCGTTCCAACATCGTCGGCAAGCCGGTCGCGCTGATGTGCCTGGCCCGCCACGCTACCGTCACCATATGCCACTCCCGCACCCGCGACCTGGCCGCCAAGGTGCGCGCCGCGGACGTGGTGATCGCCGCCGTCGGCCGCCCGGAGATGGTCAAGGGGAACTGGATCAAGGAGGGCGCGGTGGTCATCGACGTCGGTGTCAACCGGGTCGGCGAGAAGAAGCTGGTCGGGGACGTCGAGTTCGAGGCCGCCAGGCAGCGGGCCAGCGCCATCACCCCGGTCCCCGGCGGGGTCGGACCGATGACCATCACCATGCTCCTCTACAACACCGTGGAGAGCGCCAAGCGCCGCGCCGCGCGATAAAGGCGGTAATGGGTTAAGGGTAACGGGTGACAGGTCTGATTCCCCGAGACCCGTTACCTGTCCCACCTCACCCGTCACCGGTTCAATATGATTATCAGCGAACAAAAGAGCCCCGAGGAACTCCTTGCCACCCTGGACGGCCTGCAGCGGCTGTTCCTGGTCGGCTGCGCGGCCTGCGCCACAGTCTGCAAGGCCGGCGGCGAGGAAGAGGTTTTCCGGCTCCAGGAATGGCTGCAGGAGCAGGGCCGCGAGGTCACCGGCAGCATGATCGTCGACGAGGCCTGCCATATCCTGCGCTCCGCCCGCGACCTGCGCCAGCATCGCAGCGAGGTAGCGGCGGCCGACGCGCTGTTGGTGCTGGCCTGTGGCGCCGGCATCCAGTCGATCTCGACCAATACCGATCAGCAGGTGATCGGCGGCCTCAATTCCCTCTTTCTCGGCAACGTCCGCCGGGTCGGCCAGTTCGAGGAGAAGTGCTCGCTGTGCGGGGACTGCATTCTCAACGAGACCGCCGGCATCTGCCCGGTGACCAATTGCGCCAAGGGACTGCTCAACGGCCCCTGCGGCGGCATGGAACAGGGGCGCTGCGAGGCCGACCGGGAGATCGACTGTGCCTGGCACCTGATCTACGAACGCCTCAAGCGCCAGGGGCGCAAGGGGGTTTTCGCCCGCCCGGTGCCGCCCAAGAACTGGGGAAAAGTTAAAAAGCCCGGCCGGTTCAAAATCAAGTGACGGCTAACTGGGTAACGGGTGTCAATGATCGCAGGCGGTGATCTTCAGCTCCCGGCACTCGGCCCCACCCCGTCACCGTTAACCCTCACGGACTCCCATGTCTCAACTCCGGCAACAACTGGCTGCCGGCGCCTTCGTCGTCACCGCCGAGATCGCCCCGCCCAAGGGGTGTGACGTCAGCGAAGCGCTGGCCAAGGCGCAGCAGCTCTCCGGTGTGACGGCGATCAACGTCACCGACAACCAGGGGGCGAACATGCGTCTCTGTCCGCTGGCACTGGCCAGCCTGCTGGTGCGCGAAGGCTACGAGCCGATCCTGCAGATGACCTGTCGGGACCGTAATCGCATGGCGTTGCAGGCCGATCTGCTTGGTGCGGCGGCCCTCGGTATCGAGAACCTGCTGCTTCTTTCCGGCGATCATGCCCGCTTCGGCGACCACCCCCAGGCGCGGCCGGTTTTCGACCTCGATTCGGTGCAGTTGCTGCAGGTCGCCGATGGCCTCACCCGGGGAACCGACATGGCCGGCAAGTCCCTTTCCGGGGCGCCGGTCTTCTTTGTCGGGGCGGCCGTGACCCCGGAGGCCGAGCCCTTTGAGCTGATGTTCCAGAAATATCGCAAGAAGGTCGAGAACGGTGCGCGCTTTTTCCAGACCCAGGCGGTCTTCGATACTGCCAAGCTGGGGGAGTTCATGGCCGCGGCCCGGCCGCTGGGGGTGCCGGTGTTGCTCGGCGTGCTGCTGCTGAAAAGCGCCAGGATGGCGCGCTTCCTCAACGCCAACATCCCCGGCGTGCAGGTCCCCGATACGCTGATCGCCCGGCTCGAAGGCGCCGCCGACCAACGCGAGGAAGGGGTGGCCATCGCCCGGGAAATGGTCGCCGCCGCCCGCCGCCACTGTCAGGGGGCGCACCTGATGACCCTGGGGGCCGAGGAGCGGATTCCGGAGTTGCTGGCATAATTCTGAATTTTGAATGTTGATTTGAATTCAAAATTCGCCATTCAAAATTCAATATTGCTTTCCAGGGAGGAACCATGCTGAAGAAGACGCCTTTGAACGGGTTGCACCGCAAACTCGGCGCCCGGATGGTGGAATTCGGCGGCTGGGAGATGCCGGTCCAGTACCGCGGGGTGATCGAGGAACACCTGGCGGTGCGCAATGCCGCCGGCCTGTTCGACGTCTCCCACATGGGCGAGATCGAGGTCAAGGGAACCGGCGCGCTGGCCTACATCCAGGAACTGACGATCAACGACGCGGCCCGGCTGGCCAACGGCCAGGTTCAGTACAGCGCCCTGTGCTATCCCCACGGCGGGGTGGTCGACGACGTCACCCTCTACCGCTTCGATCTCGACCACTACCTTTTCTGCGTGAACGCCGCCAACACCGACAAGGACTTCGCCTGGATGGAGGAGGTCCTCGAGGACGGGAATTTCCCCGGCGTGACCCTTCGCAACGTCAGCGACGATTTCGCCCAGCTCGCCCTGCAGGGGCCGGCGGCGGGCGAGATTCTCGCCCGGCTCACCGAAGCCGATCTGGCCGCTATCGGCTATTACCACTTCTACCAGGGGCAGGTGGACGGGGTGCCGGCCATCATCTCCCGCACCGGCTATACCGGCGAGGAGGGTTTCGAGCTCTATTTTGCCCCGGACGGCGCCGAGCGGCTCTGGACGGCACTGCTCGAGGTCGGCCGGAGGGATGGCCTGGTCCCGGTCGGTCTTGGTGCCCGCGACACCCTGCGCCTGGAGATGAAGTATGCCCTCTACGGCCACGAACTCTCCCCGGAGATCACCCCCCTGGAGGCCGGCCTCGGCTGGATCACCAAGCTCGACAAGCCCTCCTTCGTCGGCGCCGCGGCGCTGCGCCGGCAGAAAGAGGAGGGAGTACCGCGGCGCCTGGTCGGCCTGCGGATGACCGAGGCGGGGGTGCCGCGCACCGACTACCCGCTCTTTGCCGGCGACGAAGAGGTCGGGGTGGTGACCAGCGGCACCATGTCACCGAGCTTGCGGGTCGGGATCGCCCTGGCCCTGGTGCGCCCCGACTGTACCGCCGTCGGCATGAAGTTGGCGGTCGGCATCCGCAGCCGCAAGGTGGCCGCCGAGGTGGTCAAGACCCCGTTTATCAGAAAATAGCCCATTACATGCGGGCGGCTTTCGGCCGGCCCCTACCGCCAAGGAGGACGTCATGGAATTTCCCGAAGAACTGAAATACACCGAAGAGCATGAGTGGGCCCTGGTCGAGGACGAAATCGTCACCGTTGGCATCACCGACTTTGCCCAGGACGCCCTGGGCGACGTGGTCTTCGTCGAACTGCCCGAGGTGGGAACCCTGGTCGAGCTCGGCAAGCCCTTCGGCGTCGTCGAGTCGGTCAAGGCGGTTTCCGACGTCTACGCCCCGGTTTCCGGGGAGGTGGTGGAGGTCAACGAGGAGCTCCCCGACGCGCCGGAGGTTATCAACACCTCCCCCTACGAGGACGGCTGGATGATCAAGATCCGCCTCAGTGAGCCGAGCCAGCTCGACGACCTGCTCGATGTCGACGCCTACCAGGAATTTGTCGCCGAGCAGGACTGATCTTCCTCGCCCCCTACCGGGAGTCTGCCATGCGTTACCTGCCCCATACCGAGGAGGACGTGCGCCAGATGCTGGCGACGATCGGCGTCGCCTCCATCGAGGCGCTGTTCTGCGAAGTTCCGCCCGCGGTGCGCCTGCAGCGGCCACTGCTGTTGCCCGAAGCGCTGGCCGAGAGCGACCTGCTGCGAGAGCTGCGACAGCTGGCCGCGCGCAACGCCACCGCCGCCGACCACAGCTCCTTTCTCGGCGGCGGCGCCTACAACCATTTCATCCCCGCCGTCGTCGACCAGCTGATTTCGCGCAGCGAATTCTACACCGCCTACACCCCCTACCAGCCGGAGATCAGCCAGGGAACCCTGCAGGCGATTTTCGAATTCCAGACCCTGATCTGCCAGCTGACTGGTATGGATCAGGCCAACGCCTCGATGTACGATGGCGCCTCGGCCTGTGCCGAAGGGGTGCTGCTAGCGGCCCGCGCCACCCGACGCAAGCGGGTGCTGCTCTCCGCCGGCCTCCATCCCGACTACCGGCGGACGGTGGAGACCTACTGCAGCTTCATCGGCCTGGAGTTGGTCGAGGTCCCCTGCAATGCCGCCGGCGCCACCGATGGCGCCCGGCTGCAGGCGCTGGCCGATGCCGAGACGGCGGCGGTGGTGGCGGGCTACCCCAACTTCTTCGGGGTGGTCGAAGATATTGCCGTCCTGGCCGGTATCGCTCATGACGCCGGGGCGCTGCTGGTCAGCGTCACCACCGAGCCGATCGCCCTGGGCCTGCTCAAGTCCCCCGGGGAGCTCGGCGCCGACCTCGCCGTCGGCGAGGGGCAGAGCTTCGGCATCCCGGTCTCCTACGGCGGGCCGGGGGTCGGCTTCTTTGCCGCCCGCCAGAAGTTTCTGCGCAACATGCCCGGAAGGCTCATCGGCCAGACCATCGACAAGGACGGCCACCGAGGTTTCGTCCTCACCCTGGCGACCCGCGAGCAGCACATCCGCCGCGAAAAGGCGACCTCCAATATCTGCTCCAACCAGGGACTCTGCGCATTGATGGCCACCGTCTACCTGGCGCTGCTCGGCAAGGCCGGGATCCGCGAGGTGGCGCAGCAGAACTTGGCCAAGGCCGAGTATGCCAAGGGCCGTCTCGCTGCTCTGCCCAAGGTGACCCTTCCTTTTTCGGGGCCGACCTTCAACGAGTTCGTCATCGAAACGCCGCGGCCTGCCGAAACGGTTCTCGAGGCCCTGGCCGGGCGGCAGATCCTTGGCGGGGTCGATCTCGGCCGCTATGATCGGGGCCGAAAGCAGCAGATCCTGGTCTGCGTGACCGAACAGAACCGCCGCGCCGAGATCGACGCTTTGGCGGAGGCACTGGGGGAGGTGCTGGCATGAAGAGTCTCGGAACCAGCGGCCTGGTGCTCAACGAGAAGCTCCTCTTCGAACATTCTGACCCGGGGCGCCGTGGCTACAGCCTCCCTCCCCTCGACGTGCCGGCCGCCGAACTGCCGGCCGGGCTGACCCGTGACGAGGTCAAGGGCTTCCCGGAGCTTTCCGAAATCGACGTGGTGCGCCACTTCACCCGGCTGTCGACCTGGAACTACGGCGTCGACTCGGGATTCTACCCCTTGGGCAGCTGCACCATGAAGTACAACCCCAAGGTCAACGAGGTGGCGGCGCGGCTGCCCGGCCTCGTCGACCTCCATCCCCAGACCCCCGATGCGCTCTCCCAAGGGGCGCTGGAATTGATGTTCCGGCTGCAGAGTGCCCTGGCCGAGATCTCCGGCTTCCCGGCACTGACCCTGCAGCCGGCCGCCGGCGCCCACGGCGAGTTGGCGGGCATGCTGATGATCCGCGCCTGGCACGAGTCCCAGGGGAATGCGCGGCGCAAGGTGATCATCCCCGACACCGCCCACGGCACCAACCCCGCCTCGGCGGCGCTGTGCGGCTACGAGGTGGTGCCGATCGCCTCCGACGGCGTCCTCTCCGCGGACGCAGTGGCGGCGCTGATGGACGACGAGGTCGCCGCGCTGATGGTCACCAACCCCAATACCCTGGGACTGTTCGAGACCCAGATCCGCGAGATCTGCGAAGTGGTCCACGCCAAGGGCGGACTGGTCTACTGCGACGGCGCCAATCTCAACGCCCTGCTCGGCATCGCCCGTCCCGGCGACATGGGGATCGACGTCATGCACTTCAACCTACACAAGACCTTTTCCACCCCCCACGGTGGCGGCGGACCTGGCTCCGGCCCGGTCGGAGTCACTGCCGCCCTCGAGCCGTTTCTGCCGGCGCCGGTGGTGGTGCGGGATGCCGACGGCTACCGTCTCGACACCGACCGGCCGCGGTCGATCGGCCGCATGCGCTCCTTCAACGGCAACTTCGGCGTCCTGGTCCGAGCCTACGCCTACATCCTCTCCCTGGGGGGTAGCGGCCTGCGCCGGGTCAGCGAGCTGGCGGTGCTCAATGCCAACTACCTGCGCGCCCGCCTCGAGAAGACCTTCCACCTGCCCCATGCCCGGCGCTCCCTGCACGAGGTGGTCTTCTCCGACCGCGACCTGGGGGACGACTGCCATACCCTCGATCTGGCCAAGCGCCTCATCGACTACGGCTACCATCCGCCGACCATCTACTTTCCGCTGGTGGTGAAGGGGGCGATCATGATCGAGCCGACCGAGACCGAATGCAAGGAGGTGCTCGACGAGTTCTGCGAGGCCTTGTTGGCCATCGCCGGGGAGGCCGAAAAGAATCCCGCGCTGCTCCATCAGGCGCCGGTCCGAACCCGCACCCGGCGCCTCGACGAGACTGCGGCGGCACGCAATCCGGTGCTGAAGTGGGAGGGATCGTAACAGGAAAGGGCCCCGGTCGGGGCCCTTTTCAGTTGCTGCCGAAGATGTCCCCCGGCCGGGTGGCATGGGAGCGCAGCAGGTTGTAGCGGAAAAAGGCGAAGATGTTCAGCTCCTTCTCCTGGTAGGAGCGGGGCAGGTTTCCATAGGGTCCGCCGCGACGCACCGCGGCGATCGCCTCGTTGTCGAGAGCCGGCGAGCCGGAACTGTCCATGAGCTGGACATTGGTCACGCTGCCGTCATGGAGGATGGTGATCTTCAGCAGGCAGACCCCCTCCTCGCCCCGCTCGGCGGCCTGCTGGGGATAGTTCCAGACCCGGTAGATGCCGTCCTTGAAGCGCTGGAAGAAGGAGTTGAGGAGGTCTTTCTCGGTATCGAGCCAGACCGCGTTCCCCTCTTCCACGTCCGCGCGATACTTCTCCCGCAATTCTGAAACCATGCGGTTGGTGGTGGTTTTTGGCAGGGTGAGCAGGTCCTGGAGCGACGGCAGCTTCTCCGGCACCTTCGCGGTTGTCTGCGGCGGCGGTGCGCTGGATTCCGGCCGGACGGGATGCTGCTCAGCCGGGGCCGCCGGAGGCTGGGCCGGCTGCATTCGAGCCTGCTGCTGGGGGCGGGGCGGCGGAGTCGGGGCGCTGGGGGTGCGGTCCTCGAAGTCCTTGCCGCGCGGTGCCGTCTCCTTTTTTACCTGCTGATTGCTCGGCCCGAGGCGCTTGGCGGGTTGGGTGCGGACCTGGTCGGGGGTCTTGGGAAGTTCCAGCTCCCGCTCCTTCGGTTGCGGCGGGCGCATCTCGACCTCTACCGGCGCTTCCTCCTTCGGAGCCGCCGGCAGCAGGGCGTGGCGGGGAACCAGGTAGAGGAGCAGCAGGTGGAGCAGCAGCGAAAGGGTCAGAAAACCGATCAGCAGCGGATCGGAACGGCGATTGAGGTCCATGAGCTCCATACGGGTTCGGGATGTCGTGCCCTTTTGACCCGCGCCATTATACACGAAGGCTTTCCCCCGGGGCCAGCAAACAATCTGCTTTTCCGCGCCGGGGAAAAGGGTTGACCGTCTCCGGCCCTTCGGTTATAAAAGAACCCCATATTCAAACTATGTTTTGGAGGAGATTGTCATGCATTTAGTTGACCAGATCAAAGCCAAAGCCCGCCAGAGCCTGCAGACCGTGGTGCTGCCGGAGGGCTACGACGACCGCATGGTCCAGGCCGCCGGCCAGATCGTCGCCGACGGGCTGGCCAGGGTGGTGCTGCTCGGCGCTCCGGAGACCCTGGAGGCCAAGGCCAAGGAACTCGGCGCCTCGCTGGAAGGCGTGACCCTGCTCGATCCCAAGGCCGCGCCACAGCTCGAGGCTTACGTCGACGAGCTGGTGGAACTGCGCAAGAAGAAGGGGCTCTCCCGCGACGAGGCCAAGTCGCTGCTCACTGGCGACGACAACCTCTACTTCGGCGCGATGATGGTGCACAAGGGTGATGCCGGCGGGGCGGTGGCCGGGGCCTTCAACACCACCGGCGACGTGCTGCGTGCCGCCTTCCAGGTGATCGGAACCGCGCCGGGGATGAAGACCGTCTCCTCGGTCTTTTTGATGGTCACCAAGACCCCCGAGTTCGGCGAGAACGGCACCATCCTCTTCGCCGATTGCGCCGTCAACCCCAACCCCGACGCGCAGGCCCTGGCGGAGATCGCGGTGGCCACGGCGCGCAGCTGCCAGAGCTTCCTCGGCGTCGAGGCGCGGGTGGCGATGCTCTCCTTCTCCACCAAGGGGAGCGCCAAGCATGGCGACGTTGACAAGGTCCTCCAGGCGCTGGAGATCGCCAAGGGGCTCGACCCCAAGCTGCAGATCGACGGCGAGCTGCAGGCCGATGCTGCCCTGCTGCCCAAGGTCGGCGCCAAGAAGGCTCCCGGCTCGAGCGTCGCCGGCAAGGCCAACACCCTGATCTTCCCCGACCTCGATGCCGGCAACATCGGCTACAAGCTGGTCGAACGCCTGGCCGGGGCCGAAGCGGTCGGGCCGATTATCCAGGGGCTGGCCAAGCCGGTCAACGACCTCTCCCGCGGCTGTTCGGTGGAAGACATCATCAGCGTTGCCGCCATCACTGCGGTGCAGGCGCAGGGATAAGGAGCAATGGTGAATTTTGAGTTTTGAATTTTGAGTTGAAAGACAAGAGAAGAGGCCGGCGGGAATTCCGCCGGCCTCTTCTCTTGCGGGAACTTCCGTAGGCGGTCAGGCGATGCGGCGCAGCAGGCCGCTGGCCCAGGAGAGGCCGACGCCGAAGCCGCTGATGGCGATGGTTTTGACCTCCGGGTCGGCGAGTTCGGTCTGCAGCAGCAGGGGAATGGTCGAGGCGCAGCTGTTGCCGAAATCGCAGATGGTGTAGGGGACCTTGGTAAGCGGCACGCCGAGCTTGCGGGCGATGGTCTCGACGATGATCTTGCTTCCCTGGTGAAAGAGGAAGCGGTCGATGTCGCCGACCGCGATGGCGTTTTTTGCCGCCATCTTTTCGATATCGGGAGGGATGGTCTTGGCCGCGAAGTTGAAGACCGCCCGGCCGTTCATGTACAGTTCGCCGTCCCGGGCGATCAGCTTGTCGAATTCGCTCCCCAGGGTGCCGAAGGTGAACTTGCCGGGGACGAAACGCGGCGCCGTCGAAATCAGGGTAGCGCCGGCGGCGTCGCCGAAGAGCAGGGCGGTGTTCTTGTCATCGGGATTGACCACCTTGGAATAGGGATCGGCGGTGATCAGCACCCCTTTTTGCATGCCGTTGGCGGTCATGAAGGCGGTGAGGGTCGACAGCCCGTAAACGAAGCCGCTGCAGCCGAGGGAGATGTCGAAGCAGGCGCAGGTCTCCGGCAGGCCGAGGCGGCCGTGGACCTGCGCCGAGGTGTGGGGGATGGCGTAGTCGGGGTTCTGGGTGACCACCACCAGCGCCTCGACCTCCTCCCGGCGCAGCCCGCTGCGCGCCTCCAGGTCGGCGTAGGCGCGCAGGCAGAGATCCGAGGTCTCCTCCTCGGGGCCCTTGCGGGAGACGCTCCTGACGCCGATCTTTTCCTCGATGAACTGATCGTCGATGGCGAACTGCTCCTTGCGGGCGTAGTTGGAGATACGCGTTTCCGGGATATAGCTGCCGATCTCTTCGATGCCTAGTATGCTCATGATTCCGTCGTCACTGGCCAGGTCAGCCCTGGGCATGAAAGAGGCCGGCGGGGGCCGCCGGCCTCTTTGCCGTCATGGCAGTCTGCGGGGTGCCCGGATCACTTCCTCTGGAAGTCCGGACTGGAAAACGAATAGGTGAAATGCATGTGGTCGGTATAGGTGCCTTCGAGGATCGCCACCACATCCTCGGTAAAGACCAGCTCCTCGTCGGTGGGGATGACGAAAACCTTGATCTTCGATTCGGGGGTGGTAATGAGGCTCTCCCGCTTGCGGGTCATGGTGTTGCGGTTTTTCTCCTTGTCGAGGACGATCCCCATGAACTCCAGCCCTTCGAGGGCCTTCTCGCGGATAAGCCAGCCCATTTCGCCGACCCCGGCGGTAAAGACCACCGCGTCGATGCCGCCGATCGCCGCGGCGTAGGAGCCGATGTATTTCTTCAGCCGGTAGGCCTCGATCTCCATGGAGAGTTGGCAGCGCTCGTCGCCGTTCTCGGCCCCCTCGATGACGTCGCGGCGGTCGGTGAACTGGCCGGTGATGCCGAGCACTCCCGACTTCTTGTTGAGGATTGAGTCGATCTCCTTGGGGGTATACCCCTCCCGCTCCATGATGAAGGCCGGGATCGCCGGATCAATATCACCGCAGCGGGTTCCCATCACCGCCCCTTCGAGGGGGGTAAGTCCCATCGAGGTGTCGACCGAGACACCACCCTTGATGGCGCTGTGGGAGACGCCGTTGCCGATGTGCATGGTGATGATGTTGCAGTCCTTGGGATCCTTGCCGAGCAGCACCGCCGCCCGCTTGGAGACGTAGAGGTGGCTGGTGCCGTGAAACCCGTAGCGGCGCACCCCGTACTTTTCGTACCAGTCGTAGGGGAGGGGATAGGTGTAAGCATGGCGCGGCATGGTCTGGTGGAAAGCGGTATCAAAGATCGCCACGTGGGGAACGTCGGGGAGATTGGCCTGGGCGGCCTCAATCCCGGCGATGTTCGGCGGATTGTGCAGCGGCGCTAGGTGCTGGACCTCCTTGATCGCATCGAGCACAGCATCGTTGATCAGCACCGAGCTCTTGAACTTCTCGCCGCCGTGGACGACGCGGTGGCCGACGGCGGAAATCTTGCTCATGTCGCTGACCACCCCGTGCTGCTTGTCGCAGAGGGTCTTGATAATCAGGTGGATCGCCACCTGATGGTCCGGGCATTCATACTCCTCGCGGTAGGTTTCCCGCCCGGGAACTTCATGGATGATGAACGAATCCCCGATCGTCACCCGCTCGACCATCCCCTTGGCGATGACCTCTTTGCGTGCCCAGTCAAACAACTGGTATTTGACCGATGAGCTGCCGCAGTTCAATGCAAGGATATCCATTGAAAAAAGTACCTCCTCCAAGTTTTCTTGTTGATGTGTTGCCGACTTTCGGGCGTTGTAAAAAAATGTTTTACAACGGCTGAAGACAAGCCCAGGAACCGTTGTGAAGTCAACAAAAAAAGCGGGATCCGCACCCGGCAAGGCCGGAAAAAATGTTTTAAAAGACTAGCGGAAAGGGGCAGGAAATGCAAGATTTTTGTCGGCCGGCGGGCTTCCCCCTGGGGTGGACAGAAATCGGCGGTTCGTGTAACATACGGCAGGTTGTTAAAACGAAGTATCCCAGCTTACGGCAGAGGAGGTGAATCCCATGGCTTATACCATCAACAGCGAATGCATCAACTGTGGCGCCTGCGATCCGGTGTGCCCCGTCGATGCCATCAGTGAGCAGGGTGACGCTCGCGTCATCAATGCCGATACCTGCACCGATTGTGGTGCTTGTGCCGAAACCTGTCCCGTCGATGCTATCGAAGCTCCCTGATTCAACCGGTTCCGGGGTGGCTTTGGCCACCCCGGAACGATTTTTTCTGCGCGGCTCGGCAACAGCGGGCGGGAGGTAGAGGATGTTCGGACTGGGTTCCTCGGAACTGATGATTATCCTGGTGCTGGTTCTGGTCGTATTTGGTGCCGGCAAGCTTCCCGAGATCGGAGGCGCTTTAGGACAGGGTCTGCGCAGTTTTAAAAAGGCCGTTGATGACTCCGGCGAGATCGATGTTACTCCGGCCGAAGAAGGTGACGAGAAGCAACCCCGGAATTAACCATCAGGCGATCTGTCCGGAAACGACGAAAGCCGCACCAGTGTGCGGCTTTCGTCGTTTCCGGAGCCTCGGCATCACCTTTACGATTACTGTTTGCTGCCCGGAATCGAGTCGCCGGGTTCGACGGTGAATTCGGCAAGGTCGGAAGGCAGTTTGTTGAAAACGATGGTGAAGGGAACACTTTTGCCGGTTGCGACATTGAGATTGGAGAGGGAATCGCCGAACTGGTTTTCACTGCGTTCGCGAAGTTTGGCCAGGGGCAATGATTTAAGTTCACTTTCCGACAAGGAATTGCCGCAGTAGGCGCTGCGTTCCCGAAGCAGGCTGCCGGCCCGGTTAAAGAGTTTTCCCTGGACCGACATTGCCGAGCGCGATTCGGGATAGCCGTTGACGGCCTGTCCCTGTACAACGAAAAGCTGGCCCGCCTCGGTGTTGTTCACGAAGAAGCCGTTGACTTCGGCAACCTTGATCTCGCTGGTTGTGGGGGCCGTCGCTGCCGACGGCATGAACCGATTCAGCAGGCCGTTGACATCCGGGAATTCACCCAGCCAGTAGAAATAGCCGGTGGCTGCGCAAAGGCCAAGCAGAATAAGGGCAACCAGCCAGGTCAGAAGGCTGGTGCCCCCTTTGCGCCTGCGCCGGGCGTACTTGCGCCGGTCAACTGGAAGAATCGGCTCCGCGGTCAGGGGCGCGGCCCGTTCCGGCTCCGATGGTTTCCTGGTCGCCGGTGCTGCAGCCCTTTTCGTCCGTACCGGAGTCGGGGACGGTTCCTCCGCAGCCAGGTCCGGGGAGTCGAAGTCGAGGTCGTTGGTGTCTGCACCGCCCGAGTCCTCAGAAGTATCGCCGAAATCGAAATCGTCCGGGAAGGCCGTTGCGTCGTCCGGCACCCCCCAGGAGAAGGCCTCCTCGTCCTCTTCCGGGTCGGCAGGGGCTAAAGAGGGTTCGTCGTTTTCTTCGAAGATCAATTCATCGCTGGCCCCGGCACCCAAACCGGCGGCGAGATCCGCGTCCGTGGCCCCGCTCCCGGAAGGAAGCTCGTCGAAGGCCAACGTGTCGAACTCCAGGGGGGAAAGACTTTCTGTCCTCTCGTCGGTCCCCTCATTGCCGAGCGCGAAGTCATCCTCGCCGCCAAGTTCCTCCTCGAAGGTAACCTCCTGCTCGTCCCCTGTCGATTCTTCTCCGAAGGTGAACTCATCGGCATCCGGCGCCGGTGCCTCGAAAGAGAAGTCGTCCTCACTGCCAGCAGCGCTCCGGATCTCGTCCTCTCGGAATTCTCCGGCAGCGGCGGTCCCTGTGGGGACCGTTGCTGGGAAATCCTGGAAATCGTCCTCGGCTGCCGCCGGCGCCGACACGGAATCATTTCGGGGCAGATCGAAATCGCTCCAGTCATGATAGTCGCCGCCGTCTGGAGAAGATGTGTCTGCGGGCGCCTGACCAGTCACGGCCCCGGTGGCAGGGGGGACGAAATCCTCGATTGCCGGCTCCGAGGGAGGCAACGCGGGAGGAAGGACAATAAACACCTCTCCACATTTGGAACAACGGACCTTGGACCCTTGCGGCTTGATCTTTTCCTCGGCCAGCCGGAAGCGGGTCTGACAGGCGTTGCACTGGATAACCATTCAATCCTCCCTTGGCCCGGTCAGGCGCCTTCCACCAGGTAGATGTCGGAAAGGTTGCGGTGACGTTCGTTAAAATCAAGGCCGTAACCGACAATGAAGCCGTCGTCCAGGGCGATGCCGACGTAATCCGGTTCAATGTCGACTTCCCGGCGGCTACGCTTGTCGATCAGGGTGCAGATGCGCAGGCTGCTTGGCTTGCGCATCTGCAGCAGGTGGTAAAGGGATTCGAGAGTCAGGCCGCTGTCGACGATGTCTTCGACAATAAGGACATCCCGACCCGCGATCGGCAACTCGAGGTCCTTGCGCATCTCGACGATCCCGGAGCTTTGGCTCTCCGAGCCATAGCTGGCCAGCCGCACGAAGTCGACCACCAGCGGCACCTCGATGGTTCGCACCAGATCGGCGAAAAACAGGAAAGAACCCTTGAGGACCCCGACCATCAGCAGCTCCCGCCCCTGGTAGTCACGGCTGATTTCCGCGCCCAGCCGAGCCACCTGGGCAGCGATCTCCTGCCGGGAATAGAGAAGTTTGAAATTCGTTGCGGTCATGGTTGTTTCCGGGTTGGTTCGATGCGGGGTTTGGCGGCTATTCTATAGCAAGATGCAGCAGTTATGTCAATTTATTCGCGCTGCATCCAGGGCTGGCCAAGGGGGTGGCCCTGTGCTAACATGCGCGCCGGTAGCGGTTCGGAAATATCCTTGACTCCCTGCTCGGTAAAGAGGTGCCCCGATGAAGCCGACAATCGTCGCAACAACCCTGCTTCTGGCCCTGGCCCTGCCGGCCTTCGCGGCTGCTCCCGCGCTGGTGGTCGAAGATTTCAAATATGATTTTGGCCAGGTCTACCAGGGAGAGCGGGTGGAACATGTCTACCATTTCAGGAATGCCGGGAATGCGCCCCTGAAAATCAAGAAGGTGCGCAGCTCCTGTGGGTGCACCGCGGCCCTGGTGTCGGCGGAAATGATCGACCCCGGACAGGGTGGCGAGGTCAAGGCTTCCTTTGATTCGACCCGCTTCCGGGGCAGGGTGACCAAGACCATTTATCTTTACACCAATAATCCAGCCCAGCGCGAAACGCGCTTTACCCTCTCCGGGGAAGTCCTGGCGAAACTGACCGCCAATCCGGACCTGCTGGTGTTCGACCACCTCTCGCCGGGAAGTGAAGGCAACGCTACCCTCACCATCACCAACCAGGGGCAGGAGAGACTGCAGTTGGAGGACCCCAAAACCTCCATCGCCGAGCTGACGGCGACCCTGGAAGGGACAACCCTGGAGCCGGGCGCGACGACCCGGTTGCTGGTCAAGGTGGTACCCAGGGAAGGCGTCACCCGCTTCAGTGGTTATGTCTTTGTCCGCGGCACCGGCCCCCAGGCTCCCGAGCTGCGCATTCCGGTTCAGGCCAAGGTCCGTTAACCGGCCAGGGCGAACGCCCCGTTTTTCGCCTGCGTTTTCCGAGCCCCGGCCCGTTCCGGGGCTTTTTCATGCCCGCGCGTCGTTGAGCCGGGCTTCCACATAATCAAGGATGGTTTCTTCCAGGCGCCAGCCGTAGAGAGAATTCATCTCCCGCAGGCAGGAGGGGCTGGTCAGGTTGATTTCCAACAGGTAGTCGTCGACAATGTCGATGCCGGCAAGATGAATCTCCCTTTCCCACAGCCAGGGGCCGACCCGGGCGCAGATCTCCTTTTCCCGCGGTCCCAAGGTGCAGGGTTCGCAATGCCCGCCGGCATTGATGTTGGATCGGAAGTCGCCGGCAGCCGGCAGCCGACGCACCCAGCCGAGGATCTCGCCGCCGAGCATCAGGACGCGAATGTCTCCGGCGGCGATGCCGGCAAGGTACCGCTGCCCCTGCACGAATCGCCGGCCGTTTTCGGTGGCCCGGGCGATGGTCGCGGCGAGATCGGGGCTGCCGGCATCCGCCAGCACGACGCCCCTGCCGCTGCATTCTTCCAGAGGCTTGAGGACGGCGCGTCCCTGCCGGGTCACGAAGGTCACGAGATCGGCCGGCGAGCGGCTGACCAGCGTGGGGGGAAAAAACTCGGGGAAATGCACCGGGGCGAGCTTTTCGCAAACATCGCGCAGAGCCGCGGCGGGGTTGATCTGCAGGACCCGTGGCGGGAGAAAATCGAGCAGGTAGGTGCTGTGCAGGTACGCCAGGTCGACCGGCGGGTCCTTGCGCATCCAGACCAGATCGCAATCCCTCCCCAGGTTGAGGTCGTGGGCGGGCCCGGCGGTGAAGAGTTCGGCGGCGGTGAAGGCAACCTCTCGGGCGTTAGCGTGGAGGGTGCCGGCCGTCAGCCGCAGGCCGTCGAGGGTGGTATAGCTCACCTGCTGGCCACGGCGCAGGCTCTCGCGCATGATCGCCAAGGTGGTGTCGGTGGGGGGATCGAGGCACTCGGGGGCGTCGATGATGAATAAGGCCCTGATCGGCATCTAGTTTTTCCGTGGCAGGTTGAAAGGGTGGCATCAGTGTCTATAATTTAGGTCTGTTTGCCTTGGAAAGCAAGCGGGCAGGAATTGGCGATAATTTGCAGCGACAAAGGAGTGGAGATGGACGACAGCACGGTTTCGCCGGCACGCCGGCGGTTTTTTTTAACCGTCCTGCTCGGCGGTGTTGGTGCCGCGGTGGCAGGATTTACTGCCTGGCCGATCTGGACTTACCTGGCGCCCCGGAAAGGGGCGGGTGCCGGCGAGAAGGTCAAGGTTCCCCGGGAGAAGGTGCCGCTTGGTGAAGCCCATTTCTTCACCTTCCAGGGGCACCCGGCCGTGGTTGTTCAGCCGAGTGCCGGAGAATACATCGCCCTGACCGCGGTCTGTACCCACCTCGGCTGCATCGTCAAATGGGAAGCCGACAAGGAGGATTTTCTCTGCCCGTGCCACGGCGGCCGCTACTCTCCGGACGGCCAGGTGACGGGCGGTCCTCCCCCCAAGCCCCTCGAATCTTACCCGGTCGCCATCCAAGGGGACCAGGTCGTCATCGGATAGGAGCTGTCCATGTCCTGGCACAAGCGAATCATCGATTGGGTCGACCTGCGGTTGGGTATCCGGGATATCCTGGCGCAGAACCTGACCGAATACCTCCTCCCCCGCAACACCAACGTCTGGTACACCCTGGGCGCGGTGCTGCTGACTCTCTTCGGCCTGCAGTTTCTCACCGGCATCCTGCTGCTGGTCCATTACGTCCCCGATTCGAACGAGGCTTTCAAGAGCGTCACCCGGATCATGAACGACATCCCGTTCGGCTGGCTGATCCGCTACCTGCATGTGGTCGGTTCGAACATGATCGTCATCGCCATGTTGCTGCATATGTTCTCGGTACTGTTCATGAAGAGCTACTACCGGCCGCGGGAGGTGACCTGGCTCTCGGGCTTTGGGCTCTTCAACCTCGGGCTGGCCCTCTGCCTGACCGGCTATCTCCTTCCCTGGAGCCAGCTCTCCTTCTGGGCCACCACCGTCGCCACCGATGCCGCCGGGGCGGTCCCAGTGGTCGGGGACCAGCTGGTCCGGTTCCTACGCGGCGGGCCGATGGTCAGCGACACCACCCTCGGCCGCTTCTTCGCCCTGCATGTCATGGGCCTGCCCCTACTGTTCGCGCTGCTGATCGGCCTGCACCTTTTCTGTGTGCGGCGGGCCGGCATCTCGACCCCTCCCTTCGGCCCCGATTATCGTCCCTGGGAGCCCACGGACCATTTTCGCCACCAGCACCATCCCGACGGGATCCCGTTTTTTCCCAATTACACGGCCAAGGATACGGCGGTGATCTGCTTTTTCCTCGCGGCACTGTTAGCGGTGGTGATCTTCGCCCCGGGCCTGTTCATTCCACCCGATGCCCTGGTACCTGCCAATCCCTTCGTTACCCCGGCGCATATCAAACCCGAGTGGTATTTCCTCTGGGCCTACCAGACCCTCAAAATATTTCCCAGCAAATTTCTCGGGCTGGCAGCCCAGGGGGCGTTGATGACCTTCCTGGCTTTGATGCCGTTTATCGACCGGGGTCCGGAACGGCGACCGGCCCGGCGACCGCTCTTCGTCACCTGCTATGTTCTCGGCATCCTGATCCTGATCGGCCTTTCCATCTGGGGGCACTACTCATGAAACGATTGAAGCCGCTTGTTCTGGCCGGGATCGGCCTGCTCCTTTTGGCTCTGGCCGTCCCCGGGCCGGTATCGGCTGAGGAATCCAGCTGTCTGCAGTGTCATGGCGCACAGAGCGGCCGCTTCGGCGAGCCCGTCCCCCTCTGGCGGCAGAGCATTCATGCCGCCAACGGCATCTCCTGCCACAACTGCCACGGTGGTGACCCGACGATCATGTCGATGGAGGCGATGAGCCCCCAGAACGGTTTCCGCGGCGTCCCGGCCAAGACCGATATCCCAAATTTCTGCGGTCGCTGCCATATCGGCGTCAAGGAGGATTACCTGCAGAGTGCTCACGGTCAGGCGCTGGGAAAGGGAGGCCCGCAATGTGTCACCTGCCATAGCAACCACAAGGTCGTGGCCGCCTCACCGGATCTGATCAATCCGCAGAGTTGTACCCGTTGCCACGACTACGGCCGGGCAGCGGACATCAAGGCGGCCGTCGTCAGCACCGACCAAATGATCGGTGGTCTCTCCGTCGACCTTGGCGCGCTCCATCGCCTCGGCATCGATGTCAAGGAGATCCAGGGGGAACTCTTTTCCCTGCGCAACGAGTTTCACCGGCTGTTCCATAACGTTGACGCCGAGAAGGTCCGCCAGCAGACGGCCGATTTCCAGCAGCGACTCGGCAAGATCCGCAAGCAGGTGGCTGGCATCCAAGCCCGTCTCGATCGGCGGAAGCTGGCGGGTGGCGGCGTGGTGGCCCTGCTGGTGCTTGCCGGGGTGCTGGCGGCGTTGATTCGCAAGAGCTACCATGAGGAGGAACGCTCGGGGGAATAATCCCCCGCTGCTGCCGGAATAGGACAACGGCCTGCGCTAGCGCAGGCCGTTGTTTTTTTTGTCCTGGGGGTGGATGGCAAGTCGCCCGACAGAGTCGCACAGGCTGGAAACACCTACGGCCGGGTGCGCAGGTAACGGACCAGGGCCCAGCGCTCGGCGCTGTCCAGCCGGTCCCGGAAGGGGGGCATCCGCCCGAAGCCGAAGCTGATGAAACGGTAGATGTCCGCATCCTGAAAATGCTGCAACAGGTTCTTTTCGAGGCTCGGGGGCGGCGGCTGCAGGTGCTGGCCGACCGGTCCGGGTTCCCCCTCCTTCCGGCCGTGACAGAAGGAACAGTTGATCCGGTACAGGTTCTTGCCGCGGGTCACTTCCTCGGGACCCGCCGGTGGCGGGACCGACAGGGGGCCCTGCTGGCTGAGGAGTTCGCGGCCGCTCACGGGCACCGACCCGGCGGGGACGGTCCGCGGGGCCGCCTCAAAGGCCCGCACCGAAGGCTGGTCGTGCATATCGTCGCACCCCGCCGGCAGCAGGGCAAGGCACAGCAGCAGGCTTGGCAGCAGGCGTTTCATGGCTCCTCCTCCAGGACCCGGACGGCACCGGCCTCGCGCAGCGCGGCAGCTGCCGACGCGCCGGCCTCTGTCGAGGCTGCCGTCACCAGCAGGCCGATCCTTCCGTCGGCGATGCCGGCGTCGTAGAGCCGTTCCTTGCCGGGTGGCAGGCGCATCGCGGTGAACATGCCGACGATGGTTCCGACCAGTGCAAAGAGCATCATTAGCTCATAGGTGATGATGCCGACCGGAAAGAAGGCGACGATCGCCTTGTCGCCGGTCTGCAGCGGGTAGATCCAGGCGGTTCCCGCGGCCAGCAGGAAGCCCGCGGCCGCTCCGACCGCCCCGCAGGCGAGGACGAACCAGTGGAAGTGGGGCCGGTAGCCGGTGCTCACCAGCACCCCCTCGGGGTAGGGGACGGAACTCAGCGAGGTTATATCCCGCTCCTCCACCCCCGCCTCCTGCAAGTGCTTCACCCCCGTCAGCGCCCCGTCCAGATTTTCGAAGACCCCCAGAATCTCCATCTAATCCTCCTCGATGCGGCTGGCCAGCTGGGCCCGGCCCATTGATCGCTTCCCCTCCAGCATCGTACCTTCGCGCACATCGCTGACCGCCACCAGCGGGAAGAGCTTGGCGAACAGCGTGTAGAGCAGGGCGAACAGGGCGAAGGCGGCGGCGGTGATGGAGAGCTCCACCCAGGTGGGGCTGTAGCTTCCCCAGGCGTAGGGGATGTTCTTGTGCGACAGGGAGGGGACGATGATCAGAAAGCGTTCGATGAACATGCCGACGTTGACCAGCAGCGAGATCACCAGCAGTACCGCCGGCGAACGCCGTATCCGCCGGAATGAGAGGGCGACGATCGGCAGCAGCGAGTTGCCCAACAGCATCATCAGCAGCAGCGGGGCGAAGTGCGCCGCGCTGTAACGGAAGACCTCCCACTCGATCGGCTGGTGCCCGTACCAGGTGGTGAAGACCTCGGCGAAGTAGAAGTAGCTCCAGAGCAGGGAAATGACCAGCAGCAGCTTGGCCATGTTGTCGAGGTGGGTGAGGGAGAGGTAGTCCCGCAGGTGAAAAACCCGGCGCAGGATGATCATCAGGGTGACAACCGCCGCCACCCCGGAGAGGATCGCACCGACCACGAAATAGGGGGGGAAGATGGTGCTGTGCCAGCCGGGGACGATGGTCACGGCGAAGTCCCAGGCGACGATCGAGTGGACCGAGACTGCCACCGGGATGATCAGCACCGCCATCAGGGTCGAGGCGCGCTTGAAGATCTGCCACTCCAGTGCCGTCCCGCGCCAGCCCATGGCCAGCAGGGCAAAGAGGCGCCGGCGCCAGCCGCTGGCCAGATCGCGCGAGATAGCCAGGTCGGGGAGCATGCCGAGATAGAGAAAGAGGGTGCTGCCGATGATGTAGGTGGTGATCGCCGTCATGTCCCAGAGCAGGGCGGAGCGGAAGTTGGGCCAAAGCCCCCGCTGGTTGGGATAGGGGATGAGGTAGTAGAAGACCCAGTTGCGTCCGAGGTGGATCAGCGGAAAGAGGCCGGCCACGGTGATGGTGAAGACGGTCATCGCCTCGGCGGCGCGCAGGATCGGCCGGCGCCAGCCGGCGTGGGAGAGGCGCAGGATCGCCGAGACCATCGTCCCCGAGTGGGAGAGGCCGACCCAGAAGACGAAGTTGATGATGTAGAAACCCCACATCACCGGCCGGCCGAGACCGGTAACGTACATGCCGCTGGTCACCTGTACAGTGAAGGCGTAGAGCCCCCAGGCGACCACCACCCCGAGGCCGAAGGCGAGCAGGTACCAGCGCCAGGTCGGCGGGGACATCTGGGCCAGCAGCTCGTTGTTGATGCGCCGGCCGTCGCGGCTGTCGAGGGCTTCAGACATATTCCCGGCCTCCCCCCTTCAGGTAGTAGATCGACGGTCCGGTCCCGAGATCCTCGAGGAGGCGAAAATGGCGGGGACTGCGGGCCAGCCGGGCGACCCGACTCTCGGGGTCGGCGAGGTTGCCGAAGACCAGCGCCTCGCTCGGGCAGGTCTGAACGCAGGCCGGCTGCACCTCGCCGTCGCGGATCAGGCGCTCCTCCCCCTTGGCCGTTTCCCGGGCCCGGCGGATGCGCTGGACGCAGAAGGTGCATTTTTCCATCACCCCGCGGCTGCGCACGGTGACGTCGGGATTGAGCTGGTCGGGGAGGGGATCGGGCCACTGGTGGTTGATGAAGTTGAAGACCCGCACCGCATAGGGACAGTTGTTGGAACAATAGCGGGTGCCGACGCAGCGGTTGTAGACCTGGCCGTTGAGCCCCTCGGGATTGTGGTAGCTGGCATAGACCGGACAGACGGGTTCGCAGGGGGCGTCGTGGCACTGCTGGCAGAGCAGCGGTACGAAGCGCGCCCGGACCTCGGGGAACTCCCCCTCCCAGTAGCGCTCGATGCGCAGCCAGTGCATGGAGCGTCCTTGCTGGAAGAGCTTCTTGTCGGACAGGCCGATGTTGTTCTCGGCCATGCAGGCGACCACGCAGGCGCCGCAGCCGGTGCAGCGGTCGAGGTCGATCACCATTCCCCAGCGGTAGGGGCTTGTCATGCGCCGCATTGCTGTTCCTTTCCGTTCAGAACCCCAGCAATTCGCTGCGGTAGCTCCCCTGCGGATGCCCGGCGGTGACCAGGTCGCCGCCGGAGGCGATTTTTTTGATCCCCACCCGGGTCGCACCCCACGGCGGCAGGCTTGAACCGCCCTTAAGGGGGGCGAGGAGCGCCAGCGGGTTGACACCGCGGCCGGTGGCGTAGCGGCTGTCCCCCTGGTGCCCCTGGCCGAGGGGGACAGCCACCACATCCGGATGCAAGCCGGGGAAGACCACCGCCGGCAGGCGCAGGCTGCCAGCCGGGGAGGTGACCTCCACAAGGTCGCCATGGCCGATGCCGAACTTGGCCGCGGTCTGCGGATTGAGTTCCAGCCAGCTGTCCCAGACCACCGTGGTCAAGGGGTCGGGCAGCTCCTGCAGCCAGGGGAGCGCCGCCCCGTGCCCGGTGTGGAAGGCCGTGGAGGGGTAGAGCTGCAGGTGCAAAGGGAAAAAATAGGGATCGCCTGAGAAGTGCGCCTCCGGAACCTCGGGCGGAACGCTGCGCTGCGGCGATGGCGCTGCGAGCTCCTGGCCGGCGGGAAAGATCCCCCCCGCCTGCAGTTTCTCCATCCAGGCGCGGTCAAACTCGGGCCCGGCTGGCACCTTCAGTGCCTGCCGCACCCTGTCTTGGACCGCCTCCCGGAAGGAGGGGTAGGGCAGGGCCTGGGCTACTGCCCCGCCCAGTTCGCTCGCCAGGGTTAGCAGCAGATCGGGGAAGGGGCGGGTGTCATAAAGAGGGGCGACGACCGGCTGCTGCAAACCAACGACCGATGCCAGTGTTCCGGTCGGTGGGGCGACCTCTCCCCAGCTTTCCAGTGTTGTAGGAGTGGGGAGGACCAGGTCAGCCTGGCGGGCGGTATCGTCGAGCAGTGCGCTGCAGCAGACCACCAGTGGCACCTTGGCCATCGCCGCGGCCAGGCCGGCGGCGGGGGGCACGCTGTGGAGTGGGTTGCAGCCGTGGATCAGTGCCAGTTCCACCTCGCCGGTTCCCATCGCCGCGATCAGCGCCAGCAACTCGCCGGCATTGCTGCTGTGGTGTGGCACGGAAGGGGCGGGAAGGTAGACGCCGCCGGGCTGGTTGAGGTTGCCGAGCAGCAGGTTGAGCAGGTTGATGGCCTGCACCGCCTCGGCACCGTTGCTCTGGGCGGCGACCGCTTCGCCAGGCAGGACCAGCGCGGGCCGTAGCTCGAGGATGTCGCGCACGGTCCCGGCCAGCGCGGCGGTGGTCAGGCCGGTATGCTGGGTCACTCGCTCCCTGGTGTAGGGTTCCAGGCGGGCCTGCAAGGCGGGCAGTTCGATCCCGGCTTTGGACGAGACCTTGCCGGTTGCCAGCAGTTCCCGGGCCAGCCCTAGGGCCAGCACCCCCTCGCTGCCCGGGAGCAGCGGCAGCCAGCGGTCGGCGTTGGCCGCGGTCAGCGACAGCCGGGGGCCGGCATAGGTCAGTTTGCCGCGCACGGTGGCGCGCCCCTGGCGCATGCGGCCGAAGGCGTTGCCGTAATGCACGGGGGAGAGGTGACTTTCCAGGAACTCGGCGCCGAAGCTGAGCACGTACTGGGCTTGCTCCAGGTCGTAGAGGGGCAAAACGGGCTGACCATAGATTTCGGCCGCCGCCTGCCGCAGCCAGTTCGTAGCCAGCGGGTCGTAGGCGAGATGGCGGGGCGTGCCAAAAGCGTCCAGGAAGGCCCCGGTTACCCGGGCCAGGGTTGCCGATTGCGGTCCGGTGATCAGGGTCAGGGCCCCCGTCCGGTCCTCTTTCTGTAACTGCCGCAGGCGGCCGGCCAGGGTGGACAATGCTTCCTCCCAGGAGATTTCCGTATACTGGCCGGAACCCCGCGGACCGCTGCGGCGCAGGGGGGAGCGCAGGCGGTCGGGGTGGTAGAGACGCTGCAGGGCCGCCTGGCCACGGGCGCAGAGGCGGCCGCGGTTGACGGGATGGCGGGGATTTCCCTCGATCTTGCGCGCCCGCCCCTCGCCGACCCGGACGATGATGCCGCAGCCGGCTGAGCATTCCCCGCAGACGCTGGCGTACCAGAGGGCGCGCCCCGGTACCGAGTCGTCCTCGGGGGGGACCAGGTAGGGAATGAGCTTCTCGTTACCCTGCCGGCAGCCGGCCAAGAGACCACCGGCGGCAGACATCCCGGTCAGTTGCAGAAATTTCCGGCGCTCCATTGCTGCTCCGTCAGATATGGCAGGTCCAGCAGTCGACGCTGGCACCACGCTTTTGGTGGCAGTTCAGGCACCATCCCATCTTCAGGACGGCGACCCGGGTCAGGCGCTCCATGGTCTGCACCCGACCGTGGCAGTCGCTGCAGTCGAGGCCGGCCCGCAGATGCATCATGTGTGGAAAATAGACGTGGTCGGGAAGTTTATGGACCCGCACCCAGGGGATCGGTTCCTGGCCCTGCCAGTATTGAAGCAGGGTCTTGATGGCCGGCCGGTCCTGGGCGATGTAGAGATGACAGGCCCGGCAGGTGGCCACGGAAGGAATCCCGGCGACGGGGGAGGTGCGTACCGCGCGGTGGCAGAACTCGCAGTCGATCTGGTTAGTACCGGCATGCAGGCGGTGGCTGAAGGGGAGCGGCTGCTCGGGACTCGCCGGGCTCGACTCCAAAGGAAGCATGTAGAGGACAATCAGCCCTGCCGCGAGCCCGGCACCGGCCGCAAGCAGAATTGCAATCAGCAAACGTTTGCGCATGGATAAGCCCAGGGGGATGAATTAATACAGTGGCAGACGGCCGAAAAAATCATCGGATTGAGCATACCAGCTGCCGGTAGGCTGTCAATTGGGGGAACAACCAGCCGGCACCAGTTCCGGCAGCTCTTTTCCGCGCGGGAAGCCCACCCTTCCGGCGCCGGTCGGGCAATTAAATAAGGAGCGATGTCCCAGCTCCGGATCACCGGGAAAGCCGGGTCGATTCCCACCACCTCAAGGGTTGAGGGCGGTCCGATTTGCTGTTGCATTTCCCCCTGGGATGGGGTATATATCCCACTTCACTGCGCCCGTAGCTCAGATGGATAGAGCGTTGGCCTCCGGAGCCAAAGGTCACAGGTTCGAATCCTGTCGGGCGCGCCAGATTGATGCAGCAGGGGAGTTCGCAACGCGAACTCCCCTTTTTCGTGGGATGCGGGCTTGCCGTTGACAGCGATGGGGGTAAACTGGGCTTGACTTGGAAGGACAGGAGGCCCAATGACGGTGGAACGCAAGACCATGGACCAACTGGTCAGCCGCCGCCACGCGGTTGAGAAAGTGGCCAGTGATCTCGGCCTGGTACAGCAGGGCGCGCACTTTTATTGCCCCGGCTGTCAGCCCAGCCAGCTGGGAAACCCTGAGATGGTGATTAAGGACGGCCAGTTCCGCTGCTTCCGCTGCGACGCCAGCGGGGACGTGGTCGGACTAGTCAAACTGGCCCGCGGCTGCGATCTCGATGCGGCGATCGCCTGGCTGGAGCGGGAGACCGGCGAAGCCCCTTCCCAACCCTAACCCCCTGCCAGCGCCACCCACCAGGCTGCCAGTGTCATCAGCGCTGCGCCGGCCCCCAACAACCGGCGGATGGTGGCGCTAGGTGCCCCCCGCCGCTCGATATCACCCCCCGCCGCCAGGCCGAGCAGAATCCCCCAGAAAAATCCGAACAGGTGCGCCTCCACATCGACATTTCCCTTGCCGGTGCCGAGCAGCCCCAGGAGCGCCAGTGCGGCCGCCAGCGGCAGGGTCCAGCGCCGGATGCGCCCGAGACGCCCCTGGAGCAGACCGAGCGCGGCCAGCAGCCCCAGGGTGCCGAACAGGGCCGTGGAGAAACCGATGGAGAGGTGCTGCTGGTTCTGCAGCAGGGCGTTGGTAAGGTTGCCCAGGGCGCCCGATGCCAGCACCAGCGACCAGCCGAGGCCGCTTCCCAACCGCCGGCAGAGACCGACGACCAGCGGAGCGCCCAGCAGCAGGTTGGAGAGCAGGTGCAGGGTGTCGACATGCAGGGTCAAGGCGGTGATCGGCCGCCACCATTCCCCGGCCAGAATTCGTCCGGCTGCGGCGCTCCCCCCTCCTAGCCAATCCGCAGTGGGGAGGCCAAACGTCGCCAGTCCGCCGTGCACCAGGGCGTGGAAGAGCGCCAGCAACGCCAGGACGGTGAGGGTTGTATAGGTGTTGTCGGTTCGCGGCACCGCTGCCGGAACGACCGGCGGCCAATTGCGGTTTTCGGCGCTGTAGAGGTCGAGTTCCCGGCAGGCGGCACTCAGCTGATGTTCCGGAACCTCGATCCGCTGCGGTTCTGCCTGCCAACGGTGGGGGATGCCCCGGGACGCCAAAACCAGGGCACAGGTTGCGGCATCGGTTGCCGGGTCCGGATCGGATTCCGTCTCCGAATGGCCGATTTCGCGGTAGGTTTCCTCTTCCCCGGTGGAAGCTATGGATTGGGGGCCCACCAGCCCTGTCGATTTGGTCAAAACGCGGCCCATTCCCTTTTCGGAAGAATCGTGCTTCAGTCTAGCAGAAAGGGCTCGGCAGGTCATCCCGGCGGAGCCGGCCCTTCGTCGCGTCCTTCCCGCCCAGTTGCGGGGAAAAGGGAGGGTGATAGACTGAACAGCAATTATCGAAAACCGTCGCAATATGGCAATTTTTCGAGGGAATCATGCTCTCGTTTGGCGTTCCGGAAGGCTTCCTCGACCAGCTGCTGGAGGTCTTGGCCAGCGACTTTAGTGTCATCGGCCCGGTGCAGGGCCGGGACGGGGTCGGACGCCTGGGACCGTTCTCCCGCTGGACCGAACTGGCCATCAAGACCCTGCCACTCATCCCTCTGAAAAAGACCGTCCTCCCCCCCCGTGATCTCCTCTGGACTCTTGATCCAGATGGTTATGCCCCGCCGAAACGGCCACCGGCGCTGGCGCTGGTCGGGATCCTCCCTTGCGACCTGTATGCCTTGGACTATCTGGACCGGGCCTTTGCCGATGATCACCTTTATGGTGAGAGAAGGGCCCGGCTTTTCCTGATAGGCACCACCTGCACTCCCAGCGAGCATTGTTTCTGCCCGCCGCGCCGCGAACCACCCCCCTTCGACCTGTTCCTGGCCGAGGGGCGGGTCTGGTCCGGTTCGGCAGCGGGAGAGGCGCTGCTGGGGAAACTGTCCCTGGCGGTGACCGAGACCGGCGTTCCGCTGCCCGAGAGTGTGCTCACCGGCCGAGTCCAGCCAGTGCCTGCCGATCTGGAAGAGCGCTTCGAGGCCAGCCGCTACCGCCCGCTCTGGAAGGAGATCGCCCGCCGCTGCCTCTCCTGCGGCGCCTGCTCGGCGGTCTGCCCCACCTGCTACTGCTATGACGTGGTGGACGATGCCCGGCCGGCCGGCGGGGTGAAACGCCACCGCGAGTGGGACAACTGCTTCTTTGCCAGCCATGCCCTGGTGGCCGGCGGTCACAACTTCCGGCCCAAGCGGGCGGACCGCCTGCGATTCCGTTTTGAACACAAGCTGCTCGGTTTCGGTGCGTTGCGTGGCGTCTCATCCTGCGTCGGCTGCGGCCGCTGCGCCCGGGCCTGTCCGGTGGCTATCGATATCGCCGAGGTGTTGGCGGCCCTCGGTCCGGGAGCAGAACCATGAGCATTGAATTTCTGCCGGTGCCGGCGTTGATCGAAGCCGTCGACCGGAGCGTCCACGACAACCACCTCTTTACCTTCCGGCTCTCCCGCCCCTTGGAGGTGGTCCCGGGGCAGTTCCTGGAGCTCAGCCTTACCGGCGCCGGAGCGTTCCCCGTCTCGTCCGCGGCCTTTGGCAGCCATGATCGTTTCGTTGCCTGCATCCGCAAGGCGGGACGGGTGACCGCGGCCCTTTACCGGCACTCGATCGGTGCCGAGGTCGGCCTGCGCGGTCCTTTCGGCAACGGTTTCCCGCTCGACGAATTTTGGGGCCGGGACGTATTGCTGGTCGCCGGAGGGCTGGGCATGGCCCCCCTGCGGGGCCTGCTCCAGGCCCTGCTCAGCCGCCGGAAAGCCGTCGGTGAAATCATGCTCCTTTATGGCTCCCGCGAACCTGAGGCGCTGCTGTTTCGGGACGAACTGGAAGGCCTCGCTGCCCGGGGCCTGTTGCGACTCCGGTTTTCCGTCGATTTTGCCACTGAGCTCCCCTGGTCGCGGGGGTCGTTTGTCTGCAAGGTGGGGCTGGTCCCCGAACTGCTCGAGAACCTGGCCTTCGTCCCCCAAAAGACGACGGCCGCCGTCTGCGGCCCGCCGGGGCTCTACCAGTGCGTTCCCGAGGAACTGGCCGCGCTTGGCATTGCGCCGGAGCGGATCTTCCTGACCCTGGAGCGGCGCATGAAATGCGGCGTCGGCCAATGCTGCCACTGTGTCACTGCCGGCACCTACATCTGCCGGGAGGGGCCGGTCTTCTCCCTGGAAAAGTTGCGGACCATGGAGGGGGCCCTATGAGATCCGCCTCCTCCCCTCTGATACGCCTGGTCTACGCCCGCTTTACCTCCTGCTCGGGATGTCAGCTGACCCTGCTCAACTGCGAATCGGAACTGGCTGCACTCGGGTCGGTCGTCGAACTGGTGGCCTTCGACATGGCCTCCTCTCGGCCCGATGACGGCGGTCCCCTGGATGTGGCCCTGGTGGAAGGCTCCATATCCCAGCCCGAAGAGTTGAACCGTCTGCTGGTCCTGCGCCGCCGGGCGCGGCTCCTGGTGGCGGTCGGCGCCTGCGCTTTGAGCGGCGGCGTCAATGTCCTGGGGGGAAGGGACCGGGCGGCGCTGTGCGAGGAGATCTATGGGGCCACGGCGGACACCAAAACGACTTTCCAGCCCCAACCCGTCGCCCGCTTCGTCAAGGTCGACCTGGAGCTTGCCGGCTGCCCACCGGAGCGCAGCGAACACCTGCGGCTACTCGGGTCTCTGGCTCGCGGCGGCCTTCCTCAGCTTCCCGAATATGCGGTCTGCATGGAATGCCGACAGCGGGAAAACCGCTGCCTGCTAATCGAAGGGCGCCAACCCTGCCTGGGGCCGGTCACCCGTGCCGGCTGTGATGCCCTCTGCCCCTCCTTCGGGGTGATCTGCGAGGGTTGCCGGGGACTGAACGGGGAAGCCAACCGCAGCGAGGAGTTCCGCCTGTTGCTGGAGCTGGGGCTTTCCGAGCAGGAGGTGAGAAGCCGGATGGAGCGGTTCAGTGGAGGCGGCCATGAAGACCGTTAGTCTCACGCCGCTGACCCGGGTGGAGGGGCACGGACGGGTCGAACTTATCCTCCGCGACAACCGCCTTGAAGACGTGCGCCTCGCCCTCCTGGAATCCCCGCGCCTCTTCGAAGGACTGGTGGTGGGCCGCTCCTTTGCCGAAGTGCCGGCGTTGGTCTGCCGGATCTGCGCCCTCTGCACCGCCGTCCACCGGGTGGCCGCTGCTACGGCCCTGGAAAGTGCCCTGTCCCTGGAAATTCCGCCCGCGGCCCGGCTGGTGCGAGAGCTGCTGCTGCTGGGCGGGCACATCGAAAGCCATGCCCTGCACCTTTTCTGCCTGGTGCTGCCCGACATTCGCGGCCGACAGAGCGTTCTCGAACTGCTGCAGGCGGGGGATGCGGTGGCCCGCGAGGGGCTGGCTCTCAAGGGGCTTGGCAACCGCATCCAGGAACTCGCTGGCGGAAGGGTCATCCACCCCGTCAACATCGAGGTGGGCGGGGTGCTGCAGCTGCCCGACCGGCGGGGGCTGGCGGAGCTGCTGGCCGCCCTGGAAGACTGGCAGCAGCGCATCAAACAATTGGTCGAGCCGTTTAACGATCCCGGGAGTTATCCTTCTTCCACCCCCGCCGTCGGGACCCGCATCGCCGTCGAGGGAGATGGACCCTTGTCCCTGCAGGGTGAGTCTTTGCATCTTGCCGACGGCCGGCGGGTGCCTGGAGACCACTACGCGTCCCTGCTTGAGGAACGGCCGGTCGCCCATTCTCATGCCAAACAGGCCCGGCATCCCTGCGGTACCTTTCTCGCCGGAGCCCTGGCCCGGCTTGAGTTGACCGCGGGAGGGGTTCCCGGGCCGGTACGGGACGCCGGGATTTTCGCCAATAACGCCGCACAGGCCATGGAGCTGGCATGGGCGGTGACACGCAGCCGGGAGCTGGCCGAGCAGTTGCTGGCCGCTGGGCGCGATGCGCCGCTGCGGGTAGCGGTGGTCCCCCGGGCCGGGGTCGGCACCGCGGTGGTGGAGGCGCCGCGCGGGCTGCTGATCCATCATTACCTGCTCGATGACCTGGGGCGGGTGGTGGCTGCCGACATCGTTACCCCTACCGGCATCAACCAGGCGACCATCGAGGCACAACTGCGCCTGGACCTGGCCGAGCTTGCCGACGAGGCCGGGATGAAGGACCGGGCGGCACAGGTCGTCAGGGCCTTCGACCCCTGCATCTCCTGTGCGGTGCATGTGCTGGAAAAGCGGTGACTGGTGACGCGTGACTGGAAGAATCGGCAGGTTCGAAGGTCTTTGCCTTGTCACCCGGCTCCCTTCACTGCCTTAAAAAGGCGTCCGGGAGAAGTGGCGCTTGGTGGCGTCCTGCAGTTTGCTGACGGCGTGGAATGACTCGCGCAGCAGATCCTGCTCATTGCGGGTCAGGGTGGCGGGATCGAGGAAATGACTCGGCTCGCTGCCGGCGTCGATACGGTTGATTTCATTGCGTAGGCGCAGGAAGGCCAGGGCCTCGAAGGCGGCGCGGATGTGCTCGGCGGTTTCGGCGGAAAAGACGTTGTGCTCGACTAGGGCCTTGAGCCGGTCGAGGGTAGTAAGTTCCTGCAGTTCCTTTTCCAGGGCGAACATCCGGATGCAGTCGACGATGTAAACGCTTCCCCCCTGCTTCACCGAAAGTTCTCCCTTGTGATCGCCGCTCTTTTCCACCAAAAATCGGCCGAGCAGACCCACCGGGACCTTGTAGCGCAAATCGAGGCTCATCATGTGGTAGAGGAATCCCTGGAATTCGCGGATCTCGTGGTTGACCACCTCGCGCAGACTCTGGGCGAGGGAGGGATCGCCGGCCAGTGGCGCGAAATCGAAGAAGATCGAGGAGTAGCGCACCTTCTGCGGTTCGGGGTCATTGACCCAATCGCGGATGCGCGCCTGCCAATCTTGCAGCCGCCCCCGCCACAGGGGGTTGCTGGCCATCACTTTGCCGTGGCACAGCGGATAGCCGACCTGGTCGAGGGCTGCGACTACCTTTTCGGCGAGGGGAACGAAAAAGGCTTCGATTTCGGGCATGCGGCTGTCGGGAACGTTTTCGAAGATGAAGCCATTGTCCTGATCAGGCCCGAGCAGCATCTCCCGCCGGCCGCCGCTGCCCATGATCAGGAAGCAGTAGCCGATCTCCGGCTGGCGGTGGCCGGCGGCGGTCAGCTCCCCAAGGCAGAGGTCGAAAACCCGCTTGATGATGCCGTGGTGGATGTAACTGAGAATCTCCAGCACTTCGGGGGTGCTGCGCGTTTCCGAGAGCAGGGTCCGGGCCACGGCGACGATCTCGCGGCGGATTGCAGCCAGGCCCTCGATGGTTGCTTCCTCGCGGATGTTGCCGAGCAGCAGCATCGCCTTCTGGCTGCGGTAGCGCAGCAGGTCGCGCAGGCTGACCATGCCGACCGGTTCGCCACGGTCGACCACCGGCAGGTATTTGAGGCGGTGGCCGGTCATGTAGGCCATCGCCTCGTACATATAGGTTTCCGGGCCCATGCCGTAGGGGTGCGGGGTCATGATGTCGCGGGCGGTAATGGCGCGGGGATCGATGTTCTCCGGGGCGACCACCTTGGCGACCAGGTCCTTGCCGGTGATGATACCGAGAAGTTTCCGGTCCTCCCCGGTCACCAGGACCGAGCCGATCTTGTTCTCGGTCAACCGCCTCGCGACCTGCTGGGCGCTCTCCCCCGGGGCGCAGCAGGCTGCCGGTGCGACCATGATTTCCGACAACCGCTTTTTGAAAGGGTAGGCCTCCATCTGGGTCAGGGCCTTCTGGCCGTGGTCGCGGACGATCCCCGAGTAGAGCTCCCGCACCCTGGAAAGGACCATGTGCGTAAAATAGCCGCCGACCTGGGGGTAGTCGCGCTGCAGGCTGCGGAGGACCTCCTGGGGGATCAGGTAGCAGACGGTCGGCTTCAGGGTTCGGGCTCCCCCGGTGTAGGGTTCACCGGTGAAGATCGGGGTGCCGCCGAAAAACTGCCCTTCCTTGCGGTAGTCGACCACCATGTCGACCCCGCCGGGGGTCTGCACCGAAATCTCCACCAGCCCCTCCTTGATCAGGTAGAGAAAGCCGGTGGGGGGATTATTCTGCTGGAAGATGGAGATGCCGGCGGGGAAACTGGTCAGCTTCGAAGCGCTGCTCAGTTCCTGGAACAGGGCCTCGGGCAGGGTGTTGAAGGGCTCGGTGTCGCGAAGGTGGCGGATCAAGCTCATGGCGGGTGACCTGGAATCTCGGCGGCGTGGAGAAGTCCTGCTTCAGGTGCAGATTTTGAACCTGACGGGCTGCCAAGTGGGCGGAACACCCGGAAGCTACCACGGATGGTAGGGCAAGTAAAAGGATTTTCAGCTTCCGGAGCCGTTGTCCGGCGGGGAGGTGCTTCGGTCGAGTACCAGGGCGAGGATGAAGCAGAACAGGCTGGCGACCATCAGCTCGCCGACATGGGTGAAGAAGTTGCGGGTCACCAGCAGGTCGACCCCCATCAAAACCACCCCGAGAAGGGCGCATCCCATCGCCCAGCGTTTGCGGTTGCCCGGCAGTTTCACGGTTGAACCTCCTGCTCCGGATGCGGATTCAATGGCCGAAGTCGCTCTTCCGGGCCGGTTTTTCACCGACGTAGCCGGGAAGATTGTGCAGCTTGCGCAGGATGTTGTCCATTTTGTCCGCCGATTCGGCGCTGACCCGATGGTGAGTCAGGTTGGAGACAACGATGTTGATGAGAAAGGCCAGAGGACAGACGATCAGGGCCGAGGAGGTCGCCGGGAGCCAGCCTCCGGCGCCGAAGAAGGGGATCTTGGCGATCCAGCCGGCCATGGCGAGCAGGGTCATCCCCAGTCCCCAGACCATACCGGCCAGCGCCCCGTACTTGTTGGCCTTGCCGTACCAGATAGCCAGGACCACCGCCGGGAAGATGGTGTTGCCGGCGATGGCGAAGGCCATGGCGACGATCTGGGCGATCAGCGCTGGGGGATTGAGGGCGGTAATGATGACGATGCCGCAGAGAACGGCCGTGAAGATCCGGCCGACCAGCAGGGCCTGGCGGTCGGTGCAGTCGGGCCGGAAGACGGTGGCATACCAGTCGTGAGCGATGGCCGAGGCGCCGGCGACCAGCAGGCCGGCGACGGTGGAAAGACCGGCGGCCATCGCCCCGGCGGCGAGGTAGCCGATGAAGGCGATTCCGAGGCCGGCCTTCTCCGGCGCGGAGAGGATGATCACGTCGGCCACCGCATGGCCGCCGAGGGGGTTCCAGAACCTGCCCATGGCCGCATAGACGGGCGACGACCAGTAGAGCAGGCCAATGAAGAAGAGCCCCCAGAGAACCGACTTCCGGGCGATGTCCTCGTTCTTCACCGTGTAAAAGCGGATCATGATGTGCGGCAGGCCAGCCGTGCCGACCATCAGGGTGAAGACCAGGGCGATGAAATCGTAGAAACTTCCGCCCCCCCAGGGCAGGTAGGCTTCCCGGACCTTTTCCGCTTCCGCCGCGGCAAGATGCCCGGCGGCCACTTTGCCCTCCATGAGGCCGGAAAGGATGCTGCCATATTCGAGCTGCGGCAGGAGGCCGGCACCCCCGGCTTTCCTGATCAGCACCCAGAGCGGAATCATAAAGGCGGAGATCAGTACCACGTATTGGATCTGCTGGTTGCGGGTCACCCCGGCCATCCCCGAAATGAGCATATAGGCACAGACCACGCCGGCGGCAAAG
This sequence comes from uncultured delta proteobacterium, assembly GCA_963806685.1. Classification (GTDB taxonomy): domain Bacteria; phylum Desulfobacterota; class Desulfuromonadia; order Desulfuromonadales; family DDH964; genus DDH964. The sequence goes on along the minus strand of CAWDZB010000026.1, from coordinate 20,177 downwards.
AAGACGCTGGCCGTATAGTTCATGCCGAAGATCCAGCCGCAGATCAGGCCGATCCCCTTGAACTGGGCGGTGGCATAGGTGATGGCGATGATCACCGTCACCGCGGCGGCGATCAGCCGGACCATGTGGCAATCATAACGGTCGCCGAGGAACTCGGGGATGGTGTACTTGCCGAAGCGCCGGATCTGGGCGGCCAGCAGGCAAAGGAGCAGGACATAGCCGCCGGTCCAGCCGATGATGTAGCCGAGTCCGAACCACCCCTTGAGGTAGAGGAGGCCGGCCACCCCCATGAAGGATGCCGCGCTCATCCAGTCCGAGGCGATGGCGGCGCCGTTGCCGTATTTGCCGATGCCCCGGCCGGCAACCCAGTAGCCCGAGGTCTCGTTGACCTTGGAGAGGAAACCGACGCCGATGTAGACACAGAGCAGGGCAACCATGATGATGGCCGGGACCAGCTTGAAACCGGGCTCGACCTGGTAGATCTCCTCTCCCGCGGCGAATGCCGTGGCGGAGCAGAGAAGCAGGGCGCAAGAGAGGCCGATACCCACGAATCGTGTCTGCATGGCGCTGAAATACTCCTGACAGCGGGAGGGTGATCTAGCGTTTGGGAGCGCGTTTATCCCAAAGAACACAATAAAGCTTGCACAGCAGAACGTAGCCGATGGTACAGCCCTGGGCGAGCAGCCAGTAATGCAGGGGGAAACCGAACAGCCTGGCCCGGGTCAGAAACGATTCCCCCAGGCCGGAGGGGTCGCCGAGGCCGGCCACGTAGACCAGGGTCGGGATGCCGAAGCTGAGCAGGGCCCAGAACAGAATGATGGTCCCGGCAATGCCGACTTCCTTTTTGATCGGCCCGGGGGTGGGGCGGAAGAAGTTGACCTGGACCCGTTCTCTGTTGGTCATGGCGATGTCCTCCCGGGGGAGCGGCCAAGATGATGGCCGGTAGAGGTGATAGCCGGGATGGCCGGGCGCCGAAGTGATGATCCCATCTGGATCATGACGTCGCTACGGCGGTTGGTCCGCCGGACATGGAAGCCGCTGGCCGGCGATTCCAGGCGGCCAGCCAAGGGAGGAATGAGCGTCTGCTTGTCAAAAAGTAATACGCTGTTTTATTTTTGTCAACGAATTTGCCTGTCCTGGCCTTGCTGTAATGGGTTTCCCCGGTTTGGACCGAAGAAGGGCCAGGGCTTGTTTAACCGTCCCCGATCACGCCGAAGCGGCCAGCTTGGCCAGTAACGGAAGATCGGCAGCGAGGAACGGAAAATCGGCCAACCGGGAAGGGGGTACCCAGCGATGCTCGGCCACCTGCAGGTTGCGGATGTGCAGATGCCCGGGTTGGCAGCGGTAGGCGAGGAGCAGCAGTGGGCCCCAGTCGTAGCGGTGGTAGACAACATCGAAGATCTCGCCGACGGTGACCGGCAGGCCGAGTTCTTCCCGCAGTTCCCGGACCAGCGCCTCGGCCGGGGATTCCCCGGGCTCCAGCTTGCCGCCGGGAAACTCCCAGAGACCGGCATGGCGGCAGTCGTCGCGACGCCGGGTGATGAGGACCCGGCCGCGGTCTTCGAGGATCGCGGCGGTGACGATCAGTGGTTGCATGGGATGGTCACTCCGGTGATTGGCGAACGGCTCGGCGGCCGGAAGAGGCGTTTTTTGCTGACAGCTTCGGTTCGGGTATGCTACATAATCGGCGCCTGGCGCCCGTCGTCGCCGGCAGGAGCTTGCCTTCATGTTCAGCTTGTCCGACAAGGGACGCGGCATTCGCGATATGTTTGATGCTATCGCGCCGCGCTACGATCTGCTCAATCGCCTGCTCTCCTTCGGCATCGATCGGCGCTGGCGGACCTTCGCGGTGCGGCAGCTGGCGATTCCCGAAGGTGGGCGGGTTTTGGACGTCGCTACCGGGACCGGTGACGTGGCGCTGGAGGTTGCCGTCCGGACGCCGGACTCGGTGCATATTGTCGGCGCCGATTTCACCCAGGGAATGCTGGTCCACGGCCTCGAAAAGCTGGCCCGTTCCCCCTACCGAAAGCGCATTTCCCTGGTCAACGCTCCCTGCGAGGAACTCCCCCATCCCGATGCGGTGTTCGACGGCGTCACCATCGCTTTCGGCATCCGCAACGTTGTCGACCGGCCGGCCGGTCTGCGGGAGATGTTCCGGGTTCTGCGCCCCGGTGGGCGGGTGGTAATCCTGGAATTTTCCAACCCGCGCAGCCGCGTTTTCAAGGCCCTCTACTACTTCTATTTCCGCCGCCTGCTGCCGCTGATCGGCGGGCTTTTGTCGCAGCGCAGCGCCTACCAATACCTCCCCGACTCGGTCCTCGAGTTTCCCGACCAGCAGGCATTCAAGGGGTTGATGGCCGCCGCCGGGTTCACCGAGCTGCGCCATTTCGACCAGACTTTCGGCATCGCCACCGTCTATGTCGGAGTCCGGCCGGGCTGAGCGGTCCTTACTTCCCTCCCTGCAATATCCCCCCGACGTCTTCGACCATCTTCCCCGGCAGTCCCAGCACCCGGCGAAATATTCCCAGCACCTGTCCCGAGAGGGAGCTGATCGGGATCGGCACCACCTCCGGGTCGGTCGTCGGTCCCTTGACGGTGAACTGGGCCGTGATCAAAGCCTTCTGGTCCCCGGCCAGCACCCACCCGGCCAGGGGGATTTTGGTGATGATCTTGTCCACGGTGCGCAGCGGCTTGACCCCCATCACCGCATCGACCCGGTGTCTGGCCAGGTCGAACTTGCCGACCAGGGAGAGGTTCATGGCATTGCTTTCCACGAACAGGTCCTCGCTGGAGAGCACCCCCCGGTCGAGACGAAAGGTTCCACTCAGCTTGTCAAAGGGCATCCCCTCCCGATCCATGTCGGGAAGTTTAAGGGTCAGGATCTGCGAGACGTTGAGCAGCGAGAAGACCTTGGACAGGAATTTGAATTGGCGCAGCACCCCATGGCGGACCTCAATGCTGAAGCCTCCCAGCGAGGTGGGAAGGAATTCGCTTCCGGCCCGGCCCTGAAGATAGAAGTCGCCGCGCAGTTTCCCCTTGACCAGGCTGGACTGTTTCAGCAATTGCTGGTGAACCACTTCGGCAGCGATATCCTCGACGTGGCCGGAGATGCGCAGCATTGGCGGAGAACCGGTGGAATGGTCGACCAGCACCTGGCCATTCACGGAGCCGGGGCCAATTTTGGCCTGCAGGGGGTGGATGACCAGGGTCTGCCCGGCGAGGGAAATCTCGCCGCTGGTATCCTGAAAATTCATGCCGCCGATCTCCCCGCGGGCGGCCCGTGCCCGGATCAGCAGTTTAGGCGGCGGTCCGTGGTGCGGCGGGATGGCTAGGGGCGGAGCCTCGGCGGAGCGCTGCCAGAGACCGATCACCTCGTCGATGTTGCCATAGTCGGCATCGATGTCGAGCGTCACCGCCACCGGACCCTTGAAGTGGCTGACCGAACCGCGTACCTCGGCCCGGGTGCCGCCGTCGAGACGGGTGGTAACGGGGGCGAATTCAAGGCGATCCGGGGCGATCACCAGGTGGGCGTCGAGGTCGCGCAGATAGGCCTGGTCCGAATGGAAGATCAGCTCGTCGGCCCGAACCTCCCGGGACTGCAGGTGGACCGTCCCGGCCGGCGCCGTCAGATCGGAGAAGCTGCCGGAGGCCGTGAAGGGGGACTGGCCGATGCGGCCGTTCAGGGCGGAGAACGAGAGCTGGCGCCGGTTGAAACGCAGGGTGCCACCGACTTCGTTCAGGTCGGCGATGAACCCGCCGAGATGTATCCCGACACCGTTGAGGTTGAGCGTGCCGGACAGCTCGCCGAGCTGCCCCTGGTCGCCGCCGAGGTGAAATTCGCCGGAGACTTGTCCCCGGGGATGAAGTCGTTCCAGAAGCGGAACCCGTTCGGGAAGAAATCCGAGATCAAGCGGCGCCAGGCGAAGGTCGAGGTGAAAGGCATGAGCCGCGTCGATGGCAACGACGCCATTGGTCATCAACTCCAGGGGGGCGCAGTGGAGTCTGCCGTAATTGAGGGTCAATTGCCCGGCCGATATTTCGCCGGAAAGGAAGATCTCGGCGGGTTGTCCCGCGGGCTTGTCGACCAGGTCCCGGAAGCGCAATTCGAGCTGCTGCAGATCGGCATGGATGTCGACCTGCGGTTTAGAGAATGATCCGCTGACGCTGCAGTGGACCGGGAGGGTTCCGGCCAGTTTCAGGTCCGCGGGGAGACTGGCGGCCAAGCGGGCACCCAACCATCCGGCCCCGAACTCGCCGTATACCTCCCCGGAAAGACCTGGCGCACCCGTTTGGGCCAGTGGCAGTACGCCGCTGAAGTGCAGTTCGTTGCCGGCCAGATCGCCGTGCCCGGCCTCGACGGTCAGCGTTCCGGGGGTCACCTGCAGACGGCAGCCCAGGTTGTCAACGGTGCCGACCTGCGCCAGGGTCAGCCTCAGCCCCTGCAATTCGGTGGACAGGGAGAAGTCGCTGGCCGGGTCGCCGGGCGCCGGCGGCGACTCCCGGTGGAGGCTAAGTTTCAGGTCGTGGAGGTGGCCGCCATCGAAGCGGTCGCGCAAGGCGTTGAGGCCGGCATCCGGTCCTTCCGGCCAAAGGCTGCTCCAGACCGGCAGGACCAGGTCAGTGCCCTTCAGCAGGGCAGTGACCATGGGGCCCGACGGCTGGTGTTCGACCTCAATTTGGCCGTGCAGGACATTCTTCCCAAGGTTCAGGGTCAACGGGTCAAGGCGGGTGGCCGAGGGTTCCTCGGTCCAGCGAGTGCGCAGGTCCAGGGAAGTGAAAAGCGGGCCGGTGCTCTGGCCGTTCGGCGAGACCAGCACCAACTGGGTGCCGGCGACGGCCAGCTCGATATCGAGGCCGGTGGCCGGCTGGCCGGCAAAGCTGCCAATGATATTGGTACGTCCCTCCAGTCCCCATTGATCGGGGCGGGGCGAAAACGCCGGGGAGAACCAGGCGGCGGGCAGGTCGCGAAGGCTGAGGCGCAGGTTGTAGCGGGCATCCCGCCAGAAGGGGAAGGCCAATCCCGGAGTCAGTTCACCACTCAGGTCGAAATCGGCCTGCCGGTCTTGGAAAGCGACCTTTCCGCGGAGCTGCAAAAGGCCCTGTTGCCCGGGGGCCAGGTTGCTGAGGCGGCCGTTGAGCTCTTCGGCCGCGATGGTCAGGGGCTGCTCCGGCCGACGCCGGTCGATCAGCAGCAGCCGGCCGTTGCGCAGCGTGCAATCACTGAAGCCGAGCCGTTCCAGCACCTGGGGATCGATATCCGGGGGAGGCGCGGTTGCGGCCGTGGTGGCCGGCGGAGCAGAACGCACCAGGGTCAGGACGGGCTGGTCGAGCAACAGGTTCCGGGTGTGCAGCCGGCGGTGCAGCAGTTCCTTCAGGTCCAGCCGCAGGTAGAGGTGGCGAATCTGCAACCGGCTGGACTCTTCCCCAACACCCACCTGGACGTCATGCACATCCAGGGCCGGACCGTGGCGCAGGCTGAGCTGGACTCTGCCCAGCCGGACCGGACGCCTCAGGGCGGCACTCAGCGAGTCCTGCAACTCGGCGCGGTAGCTGTCGAGGTCAAAACTCGCAACCAGCCAGGCCAACAAGGCACCGGTGATCAGCAACAGCCCGGCAATGGTGAACAGAAAAGGGTGACGACGCACGTGAGAATACCTTTGGCTCATTCCAACTGGGTGGTGCGGCAGTTGGGCGGGCGGATGCCTGCCGTTCAGCGTAGGTGGGAGAGAGTATTGTACTCCATCCCCAGACCGTTGAGGAGACTGGCCAGGTCGGTGGGGAGCGCCAGTTCGGCGACCAGCGGTTTGTCGCCGAAAGGATTGCCAACGGCCAGGTGCAAACAATGCAGGAACAGGCGATCCAGTCCGGCGATGCGCTCACCCCGGTAGCGATCGTCGCCGGCGATCGGATGTCCTGCATCGGCCAGTTGCCGGCGGATCTGGTGGCGACGCCCGGTCAGGAGTTCCAGTTCCAGCAGTGCCAGGCTGCCGGTGGTGGCCAGGCGCCGGAACCGGGTGCAGGCCTGGCGATCGCGACCGCGCACTGGCACCGGTGAATCGAACAGCCCTGCCGCCGGGGGCGACCCAGCCACCAGGGCCAGGTAATGCTTGCTGGTCGGACCTTCCATGATTACCCGCCCGAAGGCGGCGATGGCCTGCCGACCCTTGCCGAACAGGACCGGTCCCGAGGTCGCCGCATCGAGGCGGTGAACGGGAGCGCAGCGAAAGGGCGCCCGGCGAAGACGCAGCAGCTGCTCCACCCGCTTGCTCAAGTGATCGCTTTCGTGGCCGACGCCGCGATGGACCGCCAGGCCGGGCGGCTTGGCGACAATCAGCGCTTCCCGGGTCTCGAGCAGAATGGTCAGCGCCGGTACGCTCTCCGCCAGCAGCTGCTGCAGGCGGTTGCTGGCCGGCAGCTCGATGCGGTCCCCTTCCGCAAGGATTTCGCCCTCCTGCAGCGGCTGTCCGCAGCGTCGGATCTGCCCGCGGCGCAACAGCTGCCGGAGGTATCCGGTCGGAGCGGCGGCAAGGTGCTTCTGCAGCCACTCCAGGGCAGGCAGCCCGACGTCCTCGTCCTTGACCGTGAAGGGAATCATCGCGCCCATCATACCCCCCGCGAAGGGGCCAGGCAAGCCGGAACTGGGCTGCGGCTTGCGGGTAAATTGGGACCGCTAAGGCCTTTACAGGACCAGGCGGGCTTGCTAACATGGCCCGCCACCCGGCGCCGCGCCGGAACCCATCTTCTGCAGGCGGTCGACGTTCTCCCAGATGAAAATCAAGCGGGTCGAAATCCTCGGATTCAAGTCCTTCGTCGACAGGGTCAACCTCGACTTCCAGAGCGGTGTGGCCGGCATCGTCGGTCCCAACGGCTGCGGCAAGAGCAACATCGTCGATGCCATCCGCTGGGCGATGGGGGAACAGAATGCCAAGCACCTGCGCGGCCGGGCCATGGAGGACGTGATCTTCGGCGGCAGCGAATCGCGCAAGCCGCACGGCATGGCCGAAGTGAACATGGTTTTCGGCAACGAGGACGGTCTGGCACCGGCGGCGTTTCGCGACTACGCCGAGATCATGGTCACCCGGCGCCTTTACCGCAATGGCGACAGCGAATACCTGATAAACAAGACCCCCTGCCGACTTCTCGACATCAGCGAACTGTTCATGGACACCGGCATCGGTGCCCGGACCTACTCGATCATCGAACAAGGGAAGATCGGCCAGATTCTCAGTGCCAAGCCCGAGGACCGGCGCACGCTGATCGAGGAAGCGGCCGGGGTGACCAAGTTCAAGTCCCGCAAGAAGACCGCCCTGCGCAAGATCGAAGCGACCCGCCAGAACCTGCTGCGCCTCAGCGATATTATTGCCGAAGTCCGTCGCCAGGCCGCCAGCCTCAAGCGCCAGGCGCGCAAGGCCGAGCGCTTCCGCGAGTACCGGGAAGAACTGCGCGGCATCGAAACCCGCATCGCCGCAGGCCGTTACCGGCAGTTGCGCGACACCTTGGAGCAGCACAGCGACCAGGAAGCCGGACTGCGCCAGATCCTGACGGGCCAGGAGGCCCACTTGCAGCAGCAGGAGCTGGACCTTGCCGAGGCCCGGCTGCAGCAGACCGCTCGGGAAAAAGAGCTGACTTCCGCGCAGGAAGGGGTCTTTCACCTGAGCAGCGAACTGCAGAAAGTCGAATCGCGCATCGATTTGGCCGGCAGTCAGATCCAGAGCCACGCCCTGCAGCATGAACGTCTCGATGGCGAGTTGGCCGACGTGGCGCGGCGTTTGGAAGAGCTGGACCGGGAGGAAGAAGAGCTGAAGAATGTTCAAGGCCGGCTCGCCGCCGAGCTGGCTCAGGAAGCCGAGCGCCTGCTTGCCGCCGAGCAGGAATTGGGCGGCTTCACCGGCACGGAAGCCGAGCGCCAGGGTGCCCTCGAGGAAGCGCGCGCCGTGTTGTACGGACTGTTGACCGACCTGACCCGCTTCTCCTCCCAGCAGGAGGAAGCCGAGCGGCGATTGGCCGGCCTCGAGCAAAGGACCGGGCGAAGCCGGTCGGAGACCCTCGGGGTTCGCGAACAGATGGAGGAGCTGCGCCGCAAGACGGACCAGTTGGAGGCCGCTCTGGATGATTTCCGGCAGCGCCGGCAGGGTTTGCAGGGTGAACGGGAAAATGGCCTGGAAACGCTGCGGCAGCTACGCCGGAAGATCGAGGAGAACGAAGCGACGCTGCTGGTGCGGCGCGAGGAGCACAACCGGTTCCGTTCCCGGCTCGAATCATTGCAGCAGTTGGAGCGCGATCTTGAGGGTTATGGGCGCGGCGTCAAGGTTGTGCTCGGCGACGACCGGCTGCGGCAGTCCTTCGCCGGTCTGCTGGCCGATGCCCTGGAAGTAGCCAGCGGCTTCGAGGCTGCGGTCGAGGCTGTCCTCGGCGATCGGCTGCAGGCGATTCTCGCCCCTCGCATCGAGGAGGTCGGGGCAGCCTTCGCGCGCCTGCGGGAGGCCGATGGGCGCTGCAGCTTCCTGCTGCCAGGCTTTGCCCCGGCGGCCGGAGCATCGGTCGCTGGCGGCCAACCGCTTGCCGAACTGGTGAGTGTCTCCCCGGAGGCTGCGTCCTTGGTGGATGGCCTGCTGCAGGGTATCTGGGTGGTCCCGGACCTGGCACCTTACCTTTCCGGCGGACAGCCTCAGGGTACGGTGCTGGTTACCTCGGCCGGCGAAGTTTTGTCGGCCTGCGGGGAACTGACCGGCGGCGCGCGGACCGCCCTCGACCAGGGCCTGCTGCACAAAAAGCGGGAAATGAAGGAGCTCGCTAAGCGCGTTGCGGGCCTGGGCACGGAGGTCGATAATCTGCAGCAGCAGCGTAGCGCCTTGCGCGACACCCTGGAGGTTGCCGAAGAACGGCTGCGAGAGGTCGAGGCCGCCCTCCACCGCAAGGAGCTCAAGGTGGTCGACAGCGAAAAGGATTTGCTGCGGCTGCGCAGCGAACTCGACCGCTTGGAGGAACGCCTTGAGGTGCTGAGCCTGGAGGAGGCGCAGCTCCACGAGGAGCATGAGGAACTGCAGCGCCAGTTCGGCGCGGCAGCGCAGGGAAGGACCGAACGGGAGGCCGGAAAGCAGGCGGCAGAGGAGCGGGTGGCCATCCTCCAGGAGGAACTGCTGCTGCTGCGCCGCGAGAGCGAAGCGGCTCGGGATCGACTGACCACCCTGAAGATGGGGGTGGTCAGCCTGCGAGAGCGTGAAGAGGGGGGGCGCCGCAGCCTCGAGCGTCTGGCCCGGCTGCACAGTGAACTGCAGGGCCGCAAAGCGTTGATCCGATCTCGTCAGGCCGAGGGGGAACAGGAGCAGCTGCGGCTGCGGGAAGAGATCGACCAGGCCCGAGTCGAACTCGACCTGCTCTACCGCCGGCGCGAGGAAAAGAAGCTCGACCTGGACCGGCTGCGGGATAGCTTCGAGGAACTCACTGCAGGAATTACCACGCAGGAAGAGGCGCTGCGTGCTCAGCGCGGTCGTGCCAGCCAGGCTCGTGAGAAGCTGGCCGCCCTCCAGTTGGCCGGCCGTGAGTTGCAGATGGAGGCGGACCATCTGCGACAGACAATCCTCGACCGCTACCGCATCGACCTCGAAGAGCTGCCGGCCCCGGAGCGGGAGGCGGAGGCGGACAGCCCGGCCGCCAGCGAACGCCGCCTTGCCGAGTTGCGGCGGTTGATCGACGAAATGGGCGAGGTCAACCTGACCGCCATCGAGGAATACGAGGAACTCGAACAGCGGCATGTCTTTTTGACCACCCAGCAGGAGGATCTGCAGGAATCACTCAACGGGCTGCAGACCGCCATTGCCAAAATCAACCGCACCACCCGCAAACGTTTCCGGGAGACCTTCGATCTGGTCAACGCCAAGTTCCGGGAGGTCTTCCCGCGGTTGTTCCGCGGTGGCCAGGCGGAGCTGCGGCTGACCGATGAAGAGGATCTGCTCGAAACCGGCATCGACATCGTCGTCCAGCCCCCGGGCAAGAAGCTGCAGAATGTCAGCCTCCTCTCCGGGGGGGAAAAGGCTCTCACCGCCGTGGCGCTAATCTTTTCCATCTTCCTGATCAAGCCGTCCCCCTTCTGCATCCTCGACGAGGTCGATGCGCCTCTCGATGACGCAAATATCGGGCGGTTCAACGAACTGGTGCGGGAGATGGCCAGCCTCTCCCAGTTCATCATCATTACCCACAACAAGCGGACCATGGAAATCGCCGACGCCCTTTACGGAGTCACCATGGAAGAACCGGGCGTTTCCAAAATGGTGTCGGTCCGGATCAACGAATTCTGAAGGCCAGCACATGCCGTTCAAGTCGCTGCTGGGAAAATTGGTCGCCAATGTTCCCGGTGCTAAAGGGGCAATCATCGTCGACTGGGAGGGGGAGGATGTCGACCACGTTGCCCGGATGGACGATTACGATCTGAAGGTTCTCGGCGCCCACAAGGGGGTAATCCTCGACCACCTGCGCGCTGCCGTGGCTCGCCTGGGAGGGGCCGAACTGGAGGAAATCGTCGTCACCACTACCCATAACCAGACCCTGATCATGCCGGTCAGCCTGGAATACTGCCTGGTGCTGACCCTGAACCGGAGCGATGCTTTGGGCAGGGCGCAGTTCGAGATGCGCCGCTGTCTGGGGGATCTGCGCCGGGAGATCGATTGAAACCTAAGCTGGCGCCCGTCACGGCGGGCTAACAAGGAGTCTTTTGTCCCATGACCTGGTTGGATAAAGTTCTCGGCCTGCTGCAGGGCCTGCTAGCCAATTTCGGGGTGCCCGAAGCCAATCGCCCCCTGACCGCACTCGTTGTCCTTTATGCGGTTGCGGTCTTGCTGGTGGTGCTGGCGCTACTGGTGGCCTGGCGCCTGCGCCGCAAACCTACGGCTGCGCCTCCCGCCGAGGAACCCCCGCTCCCAACGGAGCCGGCCACCGAGGCACCGGCCGCGGAAGAAACCGTCCCACCCGCTCCCGAGGAACCCCCTGCCGCCGAGGAGTTCGCCGGCGAAGAGCCGCCCGCCGCCCTGCCGGTTGCCGAGGCGCCGTCCGCCGTGGCAGAGCCGGTGACCCAGGAGGTTTTGGAGCCCCCACCGGGACCGGTTCCGGAACGGGCGCCGAGTCTCTTCGAAAGGATGCGCGCCGGACTGGCCAAGACCCAGGCCTCGGTGGTTGGTCGTCTCGACGGCCTGCTGCGCGGACGCCAGGGAATCGATGCCGAGCTTTTCGAGGACCTCGAGGAAATCCTGGTGACCGCCGATTTCGGGTTGCGTACCAGCCAGGAGCTGATTGCCGCCATCGAGAGCCGGCTTTCCCGAGAGGGGGGCAACGATCCGCGCAGGGTGCGCGATCTGCTGCGCGAGGAGATCAGCCAACGGCTGCGCCAGGAGACGGCACCCGCTCCGGCCACGAGCCAAACACCGCAGGTGACGATGGTGGTCGGGGTCAACGGCGTCGGCAAGACTACCACCATCGGCAAACTCGCGCGGCAGTTTGCCGACCAGGGAAAGAAGGTCGTGCTTGGCGCCGGCGACACCTTCCGGGCCGCTGCCGCCGAACAGTTGGCGATCTGGGGGGAGCGCTCCGGGGTCGATGTCATTCGCCACGCCGAGGGGGCCGACCCGGCCGCTGTGGCCTTCGATGCTGCCAAAGCGGCGGTGGCCCGGCATGCCGACATCCTGATTCTCGATACTGCCGGCCGCCTGCATACCAAGGTCAACCTGATGGAGGAGCTGAAGAAGATCCGCCGGGTCCTAGCCCGGGAGATCCCCGGTGCCCCACACGAAACCCTGCTGGTGCTCGATGCCACCACCGGCCAGAACGCCCTCTCCCAGGCGCGGCTCTTCAAGGAGGCGGTGGAGGTGACCGGGCTGGTGCTGACCAAGCTCGATGGTACCGCCAAGGGGGGGATCGTGGTAGCAATCGGTGCCGAACTGGGGTTGCCGGTCCGTTTTGTAGGGATCGGCGAGGGGGTGGAGGATCTGCGTCCCTTCGATCCGGATCTGTTTGTCGCAGCGCTCTTCCCCGACGAGGAAAGGCCTTGACTCCCTGATTCTCTATCCTTTAGTATGTGTCTACGTTGGAGAAGGTAACCTGTGGATTTGACCGTCATTGTTCGTCTGGAAGAGAAGGTCGACCAGCTTCTGGAACAGCACCGGACGCTACAGGACGAGAACCGCCGTTTGTTGGCCAGGCAGGCGGCACTCGAAGAGGAGCGCCAGCTGTTTCGGGGCGAGCTTGACCGCATTCTCGGCAAGCTGGAAGGGCTGGAGCGGAAGACGCCTTGAAACAGAGTGTGCAGGTGACAATCCTCGGCCAGCAGTACACGGTCCGCAGTGACTCCGATCCCGAAGAGGTGCGCCGGGTTGCGGATTTCGTCAACCAGCGTATCAACGAAGCCCACCAGGCGGCACGAACCGCAAACAGCCTCACTGCGGTGGTCTTAGCCCTGCTCAACGTCGCCGCGGAACTGGTCCAGGCGCAAAGCCAGCTGCCTGCCGAGGGGGATGGGGAGGGCCGGTTGCAGCGGCTGTTGGCGCGGATCGAGGCGGCCTGCGGGGAGGGCGAAGTTGGCTCCTTGTCGTCGACGGCTGATGGTTAGGTTTTTCAGATAAAGCACACGGTTCTCTGTACGGAGACTTCAGATAGATTGGCTGATGGTACACGCCTCCCGGTTTCCGGGAGCTTTCCGATCCGGATCCATGAACCACGTTCCGCATAAATTCGTCGCAATGTTGTCGCTGGACCCTTCTGTCCGCCGGGCAGGAGACCGCTTTGGTAGCCAGGTCCCCCGCAAGAGACCGAACTGCCGTCAGCGGGTTTCAAGGGGCGCTGAAGCAAGCAGGGCCATCCAGGGAAGATATTGATTTGACGTAATTAAGGCGGCGGTAGGATCCTCTCACCATTCCGTCCGATGCCTCTCCTACAGGGATTTCCCGGTTCAGCGGGGGTCTCTGCCATGCCCAAAACCTCCATCAGGCAAACCATCCTGAACCGGCGGCGTGCCATCGCCGCGGAAATCTGTCTGGCCAGCAGCCTGAATGTGCAGGAGCGGCTGTTGGCCCTGCCTGAATTCGCAGCGGCTGCCTGTGTGGCTTTGTACAGCCCGATCGCCAACGAAGTCTTCACCGAAGCGGTATTCCGTGAAGCGGCGCGCTTGGGGAAGCGGGTCGTCTACCCGCGGATGTGCGGGACAGAACTCGAATTTGTCGAAGTCGCAGACCGGCGTGAACTGGGGCCCGGAACCTTCGGCGTTTTGGAGCCGAAGGGGGGACGGCGGATTCCCCCGGTGGCTATCGACCTGGCCGTTGTTCCCGGGGTGGCCTTCGATCTGCGGGGCCATCGCCTCGGTTATGGCAAGGGCTTTTACGACCGTGCTTTTGGCACAGGGCCAAGTCGGCCGCTGCTGGTCGGCTTCGCCTTCGAGCTGCAGGTCGTGGATCGGTTGCCGACCGAAGGCCATGATGTTCAACTCGACCTGCTGATCACCGAATCACGGGTCGTCGATTTTCGCCAATAACTTCCAGCGGGGACTCCCCCGCTTGCAAACCAACAAAGTGAGGAGGGACGAACTTTGCAGATAGAAATCGCCATTATCGCCATACTTGTTGCCCTTGCCGCCGGCCTCGGGGTCGGAATGCTGTTGCGGCGCAAACGCGCCGAATCCCAGCTGGCCGATGCCCGCAATGAAGCGGAGCATCTGCTCGAGGTGGCCCGCAAGGAGGCCGATACCCTGCGCAAGGATGCGGTCATCCAGGCCAAGGATACCGTCCTCCAGGCCAAAAGCGAATGGGAGCAGGAATCCCGCGAACTGCGGCGGGAGATCCAGGCCCAGGAGAAGCGCCTGTTGCAGAAGGAGGAGAATCTCGACCGCAAGTCGGTTCAGGTCGACAGCCGCGAAGAGGAACTATTCAAGCGGGAGAAACAGCAGGCCGAGGAAGAGGAGCTGGTGCGTGCCCGCGAAAAGGAGATCGAAACCGTGGTCGCCGAACAGCGGGTCCGCCTCGAACGCATCTCCGGGATGAGCTCCGAAGAGGCCAAGGACCTGTTGATGCAGAACATGGAAAGCGAAGCCCGCCACGATGCGGCCAGGCGGATCAAGCAGATCGAGGATGAGGCGCGGGAAAGCGCCGACAAGAAAGCCAAAGAGATCCTGGCCCTGGCGATTCAGCGCTATGCTGGTGATTACGTCGCGGAGAAGGCGGTGAGCGTGGTGCCGTTGCCGACCGACGAGATGAAGGGGCGGATCATCGGTCGCGAGGGGCGTAACATCCGCGCCATCGAGGCCGCCACGGGCATTGATCTGATCATCGACGACACCCCCGAAGCGGTCATTATCTCCGGGTTCAACCCGGTGCGCCGGGAGGTGGCCCGGCTCGCCTTGGAACGGCTGATCGTCGATGGCCGGATTCACCCGGCGCGGATCGAGGAAGTGGTCAACAAGGCCCAGCAGGAAGTCGACGATGCCATTCGCGAGGCCGGCGAACAGGCGACCTTCGACGTCGGCGTGCATGGCATCCATCCGGAAATCATCAAACTGCTCGGTCGTCTCAAATACCGCACTTCCTACGGGCAGAATGTCCTCCAGCACTCGCTGGAAGTGGCTTTTTTGTGCGGGATCATGGCCTCCGAACTCGGTATCAACGTCAAGCAGGCCAAGCGCGCCGGGCTCCTTCACGACATCGGCAAGGCCGTCGATCATGAAATCGAAGGATCCCACGCCGTCATCGGTGCCGACCTCGCCCGCAAGTACGGCGAGACGCCGAAGATCGTGCATGCCTTGGCCGCTCACCATGAGGACGAAAAACCCGAGACGATTCTTGCCGTCCTGGTTCAGGCCGCCGATGCCCTCTCCGGCGCCCGCCCCGGGGCTCGGCGCGAGATGCTTGAAACCTATGTCAAGCGTCTTGCCGACCTGGAACGGATCGGCACCAGCTTCCCTGGCTGCACCAGCTGCTTCGCCATCCAGGCCGGGCGGGAAATTCGGGTCATGGTGGCCAGTGAAGAGGTCTCGGACGTCCAGTCCCATGTCCTGGCGCGGGATATCGCCAAGAAGATCGAAAACGAAATGACCTACCCGGGGCAGATCAAGGTCAACGTCATCCGTGAAACCCGCGCCATCGAGTACGCCAAGTAATTCTATGCTAGCCAAGGCTGGCAGCCGATTTCCAAGGAAAGGGATTCCCCAGACCCGGGACCGGCTGCCAGGTTTTTCGGGGTCAGTGTGAAAATTCTGTTTATTGGGGATGTGGTCGGACGTCCAGGGCGGATGGCCCTCGCGGCCAGGCTCGGGAAGCTGATCGACCGCCATGCCGTCGACCTGGTTGTTGCCAACGGGGAGAACGCCGCTGCCGGTTTCGGGCTGACCGTCGATGTGGCCCGGGAACTTTTCGACTATGGCATCGATGTCATGACCTCGGGGAATCACATCTGGGACAAGCGCGAGATTTTTGACCAGTTGGAGGCGGACCCCCGTCTGTTGCGCCCGGCCAATTACCCTCCGGGGCTGCCCGGACGCGGTGCCGGAGTGTTCCGGACCGCCGCGGGGACTGCAGTGGGGGTTGTCAATCTCGAGGGGCGGGTCTTCATGAACAACCTCGATTGCCCCTTTCGCGCCGCCGATGCCCTGATCGAGGAATTGCGCCGGGAAACCCCCATCATCCTGGTCGACTTCCATGCCGAGGCGACCAGCGAAAAGATGGCCCTTGGCCATTACCTTGACGGCCGGGTGTCAGCGGTGATCGGCACCCACACCCATATCCAGACCGCCGACGAACAAATCCTCGCTGGTGGCACCGCCTATCTGACCGATGCCGGGATGACCGGCAGTCGCGACGGGGTCATCGGCATCCGCAAGGAACTCTCCATCGAGCGTTTCCTGACCCAATTGCCGGTACGATTCGAGGTCGCCAAGAAAGATCCGATCCTCTGCGGATTGCTGGTAGACGTGGATGAGCAGACGGGCCACGCCCTTGGCCTGGAGCGGGTGGTAGAACGACTGGATGCATAATCCCGAGAGTGGCCGAATGGCTAGGGCCTGCGGATGTCTTTTCAGGAAGGAATGAGCGTTAATGATGAAATCGGTTGCCGAGCAAATGGCGGTGATCCGCCGCGGGGCGGTGGAAATTCTGGTCGAGACCGAACTCGAGGAGAAACTCGCCCTGTCAGCCAAAACCGGGGTGCCGCTAAAGATCAAGGCCGGCTTTGACCCGACCGCCCCGGACCTGCATGTCGGGCACACGGTGCTGATCCAGAAGCTCAAGCAATTCCAGGATCTCGGCCACGAGGTCTGCTTTCTGATCGGCGACTTCACCGGGATGATCGGTGATCCCACCGGCAAGAGCGAGACCCGCAAGGCGCTGACTCGCGAGCAGGTGCTGCAGAACGCTGAAACCTATCGCGAACAGGTGTTCAAGATCCTCGATCCCGAGCGGACCCGGGTGGTTTTCAACAGCAGCTGGATGGGGGCCATGAATGCCGCCGAGCTGATCGGCCTGGCGGCTCGCTATACCGTGGCCCGCATGCTCGAGCGGGACGATTTTCACAAGCGCTTTTCCAGCCAGCAGCCGATTGCCGTTCACGAATTCCTCTATCCGCTGGTGCAGGGCTACGACTCGGTGGCACTGCAGGCCGATGTGGAGCTCGGGGGTACCGACCAGAAGTTCAACCTGCTGGTCGGCCGCGAGCTGCAGAAGCAGTGGGGGCAGCGGCCGCAATGCGTGCTGACCATGCCGCTCCTCGAGGGACTTGATGGGGTCAACAAGATGAGCAAGTCGCTCGGCAACTACATCGGCATCACCGAGCCTCCCAGGGAGATATTTGGCAAGACCATGAGCATCTCCGACGAGTTGATGGTTCGCTACTATGAACTATTGTCCGATGCCGACCTGGCCACTCTGCAGCAAGTGCGTGACGGCGTCGCCGGCCAGCCGGGCGGGCGGCACCCGATGGAGAGCAAAAAGGCACTGGCCCGGGAACTGGTCGCCCGTTTTCATGGTACCGGTGCCGCTGCCCAGGCCGAAGCGGATTTCGTTCAGCAGTTCAAGCAGAAGGAGATCCCCGACGACATTCCCGTAGTTCGCTTTGCCGCGGGCGCCCCGGTCTGGGTCTGCCGGCTGCTTGCCGATGCCGGGCTGGTTGCCTCCAACGGCGAAGCCCGGCGGCTGGTGCAACAGGGCGGCATCAAGCTCAATGGGGAAAAAGTCGGGGATCCCGACCTGGAAGTTCAGGCGGCCGGAGAAGTTATATTGCAGGCCGGCAAGCGCCGTTTTGCCCGGGTGATTTTCGGCTGACAGGAAAAGGCCAGGAGGCCCAAAAAGTCCTTGACGCCGAAGGCATGGTTGGCTATAGTTCGACGCCTTGCCGGGCAGCATTTCTCCGGCCCCGACCCAAGGAAAAAAAGCGAACAAAGTGGCTTGACAGGTGGAGTTGGATTCGGGTATAAACACGCTTCGTCGCTGAACGGTCCTTGAGGGCATAAGTAAGCGGAAGGGCCTGGCGGAAAAAGAGTGCGAAAAGCACTTGACAGGTTAGGCGGGTTTGGATAGAGTTACGTTCCGCTGCCAACGGGTAGCGGGTTTGTTTTCCTGGTCTTTGAAAACTAAATAGCAGACGTTTGTAGATAGGTTTGTACGGGCAAAAGTCAAACCAAAAAGACAGAATCAAATATTCAGTTATACAACTGGAGAGTTTGATCCTGGCTCAGAACGAACGCTGGCGGCGTGCTTAACACATGCAAGTCGAACGTGAAAGTGGACTTCGGTCCGCGAGTAAAGTGGCGCACGGGTGAGTAACACGTGGATAATCTACCCGACGATCGGGGATAACATCTCGAAAGGGGTGCTAATACCGGATAAGCCCACGGGAGCTTCGGCTCTTGCGGGAAAAGGTGGGGACCTTCGGGCCTACCGTCATCGGATGAGTCCGCGGCCCATTAGCTAGTTGGTGGGGTAATGGCCCACCAAGGCTACGATGGGTAGCTGGTCTGAGAGGATGATCAGCCACACTGGAACTGAGACACGGTCCAGACTCCTACGGGAGGCAGCAGTGGGGAATTTTGCGCAATGGGCGAAAGCCTGACGCAGCAACGCCGCGTGAGTGATGAAGGCCTTCGGGTCGTAAAGCTCTGTCAGAGGGGAAGAACCTCCTGTCGGTTAATACCCGGCAGGCCTGACGGTACCCTCAAAGGAAGCACCGGCTAACTCCGTGCCAGCAGCCGCGGTAATACGGAGGGTGCGAGCGTTGTTCGGAATTATTGGGCGTAAAGCGCGTGTAGGCGGTTCGTTAAGTCTGATGTGAAAGCCCCGGGCTCAACCTGGGAAGTGCATTGGAAACTGGCGAACTTGAGTACGGGAGAGGGTAGTGGAATTCCGAGTGTAGGGGTGAAATCCGTAGATATTCGGAGGAACACCGGTGGCGAAGGCGGCTACCTGGACCGATACTGACGCTGAGACGCGAAAGCGTGGGGAGCAAACAGGATTAGATACCCTGGTAGTCCACGCCGTAAACGATGGGTACTAGGTGTTGCGGGTATTGACCCCTGCAGTGCCGAAGCTAACGCATTAAGTACCCCGCCTGGGGAGTACGGCCGCAAGGCTAAAACTCAAAGGAATTGACGGGGGCCCGCACAAGCGGTGGAGCATGTGGTTTAATTCGACGCAACGCGAAGAACCTTACCTGGGTTTGACATCCCGATCGCACCTTATGGAAACATAGGGGTCAGTTCGGCTGGATCGGTGACAGGTGCTGCATGGCTGTCGTCAGCTCGTGTCGTGAGATGTTGGGTTAAGTCCCGCAACGAGCGCAACCCTCGTCCTTAGTTGCCAGCATTTGGTTGGGCACTCTAAGGAGACTGCCGGTGTTAAACCGGAGGAAGGCGGGGATGACGTCAAGTCCTCATGGCCCTTATGTCCAGGGCTACACACGTGCTACAATGGCCGGCACAAAGGGCAGCAATGCCGCGAGGTGGAGCTAATCCCAAAAAGCCGGTCTCAGTTCGGATTGGAGTCTGCAACTCGACTCCATGAAGTTGGAATCGCTAGTAATCGTGGATCAGCATGCCACGGTGAATACGTTCCCGGGCCTTGTACACACCGCCCGTCACACCACGGGAGTCGATTGTACCTGAAATCGGTGGGCTAACCTTCGGGAGGCAGCCGCTTATGGTATGGTCGGTAACTGGGGTGAAGTCGTAACAAGGTAGCCGTAGGGGAACCTGCGGCTGGATCACCTCCTTTCTAAGGAGCCTTCCTTGCCCGTAAGGGCAAAGGCATCCTGGTCAATCGTTCCTTTTAGGGACGTACCTGTACGAACCATCAAGTCTGCTATTTAGTTTTGAGAGACCAGGGCCTCTCGTTGGAGAGGTTTTTTGCTCTTTGAATTTGAACGAACTTGTGGATGTGGGCTAGTAGCTCAGCTGGCTAGAGCACACGACTGATAATCGTGAGGTCGGAGGTTCGAGTCCTCCCTGGCCCACCATGATTTCGGGGGTGTAGCTCAGTTGGGAGAGCGCCTGCCTTGCAAGCAGGAGGTCATCGGTTCGATCCCGTTCACCTCCACCAGTTCGTAAGCGAGTTTGTTTCTCGTTCTTTGACAATTGCATAAGACTGATACGATGCACGCAAGCAAATGCGTAGAGCATTTGCGTCAAGATAGTACAAGGCACTTAATTCGTCTAAAGACTTTTTTATGGTCAAGCTACTAAGGGCGTATGGTGGATGCCTTGGCATCGGGAGGCGATGAAGGACGTGGTAAGCTGCGATAAGCTTCGGGGAGCCGCTAAACAGGCTTTGATCCGGAGATTTCCGAATGGGGAAACCCGGCAGGGATTATGCCCTGTCATCGTGCACTGAATTCATAGGTGCACGAGGCGAACTCAGGGAACTGAAACATCTAAGTACCTGAAGGAGAAGAAATCAATTGAGATTCCGTCAGTAGCGGCGAGCGAAAGCGGATTAGCCCAAACCAGAACTACTACGGTGGTTCTGGGGTTGTGGGGCCCCGACGTGGGATTGATGATCGGTAGCGGAAGGCTCTGGAAAGTGCCGCCATAGCGGGTGACAGCCCCGTACGCGAAACCGTGATTCACCCTAGGGTGTCCCCGAGTACCACGGGACACGTGAAATCCTGTGGGAAGCTGGGAGGACCATCTTCCAAGGCTAAATACTCCCCGATGACCGATA
>CAWDZB010000025.1:0-105933 GCA_963806685.1 uncultured delta proteobacterium | reverse complement strand
CAGGGGTGCTTGGGGTAGCGGCCCTTCATCTCCTTCTTCACCTCCGGATAGACCGTGTCCCAGAATGAACGCAGGTCACGGGTGACGGCCAGTGGCCGCCCGGCTGGGGAGAGAAGGTGAATGAGGACCGGCACCGCGCCATCGGCGACGGTCGGGGTGGCGGCGAGGCCGAAGAGTTCCTGGAGCTTGCAGGCGAGGACCGGGCCCTCCTCGGCCTCGTAGTCGAGGCGGATGTTCGAGCCGCTCGGCACCGCCAGCCGCTCGGGGGCGAGGCGCGATAGCTCCTGCTGACGCTGCCAGCCGAGGCGGGACTGAAGCGCGGCGACCAGGTCGACCTTGCGCAGGGCAGCGAGGCTGGTGATCCCGGCGAGAAAGGGCGCCAGCCACCCTTCCAGGCTCGACAAGAGCGCCGCGTCGGACAGGTCGGGCCAGTCGCTACGTTGACGGGCGACCAGCAGGGCCCGCGCCCGCAGCTGGCGCGCCGCCGGGCTCCAGGCGAGAAGTCCCAGGCCGCGGCGGCGCAGCAGGGAAAGCAGGGCCGGGACCGTGTCCTCGGGCGTGGCGGCCGCCGGCCGTTCCTGCAGGGGAAGTTCGCCGAGGCGACGCACCTCGCGGGCCACCACCCGCCCGGCACGGTCGTCCCAGTCGACCTCGCGCCGCCAGGACAGAGCGGCCCCGAAAAGCTCTTCCACCGTTTCCCGGGAGAGGACGTTCGCCAGCCGGATCTCCCCTTCCCCGCCCGGCTTGCCGGCCACCTCTACCGCCACCAGCCACTCCCCCCCTTTGACCGCCGAACGCGACGACAGCTGGCCGCCGAAACCGCCGGAAAAGAGGTAGCGGCCGCTGCCGGGCTCGCGCTGCCGGCCGATGCGGTCAGGAAAGGCCAGCGCCAGCAGCCGCCCGACGCTCTCGGGGTCGGCGGCCGGCTCCCTCCCGGCAACGCCCAGCCTCTCCCGCCAGTAGCGCGCCGCCCGCGCCGCGGCATCATGGCCGCTTCGCCGCAACAGCTCGAGCCGATCGAGCAGGTCGGAATCGCTTGCCCGCTCCGGCCGCTCGCCCCCGGCAAGGTCCCGCTCAGAGAGAAGGGCGACGAGGTCGGCGCCGAGGCCTGGGGTACCGGCCTCCTTGGCGGCGACCAGCAACCGGGCGAGGCGGGGATGGGCGGGGAACTGCGCCATCGTTTCGCCCAGCACCGTCAGCCGGCCGCCCTCGTCGAGGGCGCCGAGCAGCTCCAGCAGCGCGCGCGCCCCGGCCAAGTGTCCGCCCGGTGGCGGGTCGAGCCAGGCCAGCTGCCGCGCGTCGCTCACCCCCCAGCGGGCCAGCTCCAGGGCCAGCGGCGCCAGGTCGGCGCTGCGGATCTCCGGCGGCGTGAAGGGAAGGAGCGCGCCGTGGGTCCCCTCGCTCCACAGGCGGTAGCAGACCCCGGGTCCGAGACGCCCGGCGCGGCCGGCGCGCTGCTCGGCGCTGGCGCGGGAGATGCGCACCGTCTCCAGGCGTGGTCATGCCGCGGGCGGCGTCGAAGCGCGGCCGGCGTTCCAGCCCGGCGTCGACCACCACGCTCACCCCCTCGATGGTCAGGCTGGTCTCGGCGATGTTGGTCGCCAGCACCACCTTGCGCCGCGGGCCGGGCAGGATCGCCCGCTCCTGCTCGGCAAAAGGGAGATCGCCGTAGAGGGGGCGGATGTCGACTTTGCCTTCGAGGTCGGCGAGCGCCGCGGCGCAGCGACGGATCTCGAAGGCGCCGGGGAGGAAAACCAGCAGATCGCCCTGGGTCTCGCCGAGGGCCTTGCGCACCGCCGGCGGCACGAAGTCCCCCACCCTCCCCTGCGGCTCCTGGGGGAGGTAGCGCACCTCAACCGGGAAGGCGCGCCCGGCGCTGCTTATCCGCGGACAGTCGCCGAGGAGCTGCGCCACCGGGGCGGCGTCGAGGGTCGCCGACATCACCAGCAGCTTCAAATCCTCGCGCAACCCGAGCTGGGCGTCGCGGCAGAGGGCCAGGGCGAGGTCGGAGTTGAGGTTGCGTTCGTGGAACTCGTCGAAGATCACCAGGCCGACGCCAGAGAGCTCCGGGTCACTTTGCAGCCGGCGGGTGAGAATCCCCTCGGTGACCACTTCGATGCGGGTGGTTTTGGAGACTTTACGCTCGTAACGGATGGCGTAGCCGACGATCCCCCCGACCTGTTCGCCGCGCTCCCTGGCCATGAAGCGCGCGGCGTTACTGGCCGCTAGCCGCCGCGGCTCGAGCATGACGATCGACTTGCCGGCGAGCCAAGGCTCGTCAAGGAGGGCCAATGGCACCCGGGTGGTTTTGCCGGCACCGGGGGGCGCTTCGAGGACCGCCGCCGGGTGCGCGGCGAGGGCCTGGCGCAGGTCGGGGAGGATGGCGTCGATGGGGAGGGAAGCAGACATGACGGACATATCCAGGCGGAAACGGCGATCGGATCGCGAATTGTATTGAAGCTACCCAGCGGCGGTGGGGCTGATTCGGAACGCTCGGTCAAGAATCAAGACCGCGGGCGCTGCGCCCCACACCCCGCCTGACTTTCTTTTTATCCCGCCGAAAAGAAAGTCAGCAAAGAAAACGGCGGCCCCTGGCGGGGAGCACCACGGTCGCCAGTGTTACGCCGACAATGAACTCGCTGCCTGCAAAAGCGAGCAGCAGATCTCCGTAGCCTGGAAGCGGGGGGCTGTCCCTCCCCAGCCCCCCTGTGGTATGCAGAGGCCTTTTCCTCCGAGGGGGCGGTCAACGACGACGCAGCGGTAATGGCTCGACACCCCGCACCGCACCCGGGGCCCCAGACGGATGGGCCCCGGCGTCTTTGGCAGCAGGATTGCCGAACAGGGCGCGCCACAGCAATCTATGTTGACGAATCCCCCGTCCCGCCCACGCATGGCCCCACGCCCAGTGGCAGGCCCTTTCTTTGGTGACTTTCTTTGGGCCCAGCAAAGAAAGCCACCCGGCGGCCGGCCGGGACCGGCGAAGTTGAGATCTGGATTTTCGATCCCTGGCGTTGCGTGAACCAAGGCCGTTGAAAGGTTCTTCTCCACCCCTCAGATTCAGCCATCCAGCTCCCGAAACCGCTCCACCGCCGCCGGAACGTCAGCCTCGGCCACATTGCCGAAGGCCAGCCGCAAATAGGGCTCGAGGCCGGGGCCGAAGACCTCGCCGGGAAGGCAGATCAGGTTGGCCAGATCGGCGAGGCGCCGCGCGGCCTGGCGGCCGGTGAGGCCGGTCCAGGGGTGGCGTACCCAGGCGAAGAAGCCGCCGCTGGCGACCAGGTCGAAGGGGTTGCCGGGGCGCAGGAACTCCTGGCGGAAGATATCATGGCGACGCTGCATCATGGCGTTGTTGGTCGCGGTCCAGGCATTGAGGTGCTCGCAACCAAAGCGCACCGCCTGCTGGGTGATCCGCGGCTGGCAGACCGCCATGGTGTCCTGCACCTTCAGGGCGTGACGGATGAAGGGGGCGGAGGCGACCAGCGCCCCGGCCCGGTAGCCGGTCAGCGCGAAGGTCTTGCCGAAGGAGGCGAGGTGGACGAAATGGTCGGTCCACGCCGGATCGCAAAAGAGCTGGTGGGGGCGGGCATTGCCGGGGAGGAAGACGTTGTAGGTCTCGTCGAGGACCAGGGCGACATTCCGGGCGCGGGCCAGTTCGCAGATGGTGCCGAGGGTGGCCGGGGGGATGATGGCGCCGGTCGGGTTGCTCGGGGAGACCAGCAGGATCGCCCGGGTCCGCTCGCTGATCAGCGAGGCGATGATCTCCGGGTCGGGCCGCCCGCCGCTGCCGGGATCGAAGGGAGCGAAGACGCAGCGGATACCCAGGGCCTGCAGCGCCATCGGGTGGTCGAAATAGGCGGGGAGTTGGACGACCACCTCGTCGCCGGCCTGGCAGAGAACCGTCATCGCCAACCAGAAGGCCTGGCTGGCTCCGATGGTCAGGCAGAGCTGCTCGGGACCGGGCCCGGCGCCGTAGCGCCTAGCGTACCAGGCGCAGACCGCCGCACGGACCGCGGGCAGACCCTCGTCGGGGGTATAGCGGGAGGTCGCCGGGTCGTCGAGCAGGGTTTTGAGGTGCGCCACCAGTTCGGTTGCCGGCGGATAGTCGGGAACCGCCTGGCAAAGGTCGATCAGCGGCCGCTCCGGCGGGAAGGTCCGGCCGCCCAGCCATTCCTTGACCTCGGAGATCGGCGGGAAGTGGACCTGCTCGATATGGGGCGATACCGGGAATTTCATCGCTTAACACCAGCTGTCAGCTCTCAGCTTTCAGCTATCAGTTTTTGACTCCAAGCTTACAGCTAATTGCTGACAGCTTTCAGCTATCAGTTGCCATTCGGATCGTCTCCACCAGCAGCTCGGCGACCCGCACCATGTCGGCGACGCTCACCGACTCGTTAACCGTATGGACATTGGTCATGCCGGTGCCGACGATCACGGTCTCGATGCCGTGGCCGTTGAAGACGTTGGCGTCGGACCCCCCGCCGGCGGCGCCGATCTCCAGGGAACGGCCGAGGTTGTCGGCGGCGCGCTGCAGCAGGGTGACGATCGGCGCACTCTCGACGACGTTCATCAGCGGGTAGTCGGCCACGACCTCGGTTTCGACCCGGGCCTGCAGCTGGCGGCCGTCGATTTCCCGGCTACTGTCCCGGGCGGCGGCCTCGAAGCATTCGACCATGTGCGCGGTCTGCGTCGCCAGCTTGCCGGCGTCGTGGCTGCGCGCCTCACCCTCGACGACCACGCTGCGTGCCACGATGTTGGTCGCCTGGCCGCCGGCGATGGTGCCGAGGTTGGCGGTGGTCTCGGCATCGATGCGGCCGAGGCGCATGGTGGCGATCGCCCGGCCGGCGACCTCGATGGCAGAGATCCCCTTCTCCGGGGCGATGCCGGCGTGGGACTCGCGCCCGGTGATTTCAAAGCGCAGCTTGTTGGCGGCCGGCGCGCGGTGGATCACCAGGTCGACCCCGGAGGTGTCGAGAGCCAGTCCGCGGCGGGCGGTGAGCAGCGCATAGTCGAGGTGCTTGGCGCCGACCAGGCCGACCTCCTCGCAGATCGTTACCACCACCTCGAGGGGAGGATGGGGGATGTGTTCCGCCCGCAGCACCTCGATGGCCTCGATCAGCTCGGCGATACCGGCCTTGTCGTCGGCGCCGAGGATCGTCTCGCCGGCGCTGGTGAAGATCCCGTTCCAGAGCACCGGCTTGACGCCGAGGCAGGGCTCGACGGTGTCCATGTGCACCGACAGCATCAGCGCCTCGCCATTACCGGGAAAGCGGGCGATCAGGTTGCCGGATTCGCCCTCCACCGCGCGACCGGCCTCGTCAAAAACCACCTCGGCACCGAGGGCGGCAAAGCGATCGGCGAGGTAACGGGCCATGGCCCCCTCGCGGCGAGGGGGACTGGCGATGGCCGCCATCCGGGCGAACTCGGCGGCGAGGCGGTCGGCATCGATCATCGGCAACTCTCCTTGGGACAACCCGGAGCCCGGGCGGAATGCCCCCATGTGTAGCTCATCCCCCGGTTCATTTCAACTGAAATGGCTGCCCGTCGCCCCTCCCGGTCGCTGGACAAATCGCCCGGGCTCCTGCTAAGATGGCGCCACTTTCCATGTCGCTGCCATTGCCGGCTCCCGGGTCCCTCCGGGTCGGCCCTGAAGGTTGAGGAATTCCGTGAACTTCGATTTGACCCCTCCGCTCGGCACCGAGCCGCCGCCCCGCACCAGCCGGGCGCGCCGCCCCTTTATCATTCTGCTTGCGGCGGTTCTGATCCTGGCAGCGGGTTTTTTCGCACTGCGCGCCGTGGTGCCGCAGATCGAGGCACGCACCGCGCCCGCCGAAATCAGCGCCCCGCCGCAGCCGCAGGTGCTCAGGAAGGTTGTCGCGGGGACGATCCAGCCCGGCGATACCATCACCGGGCTGCTCGGCGGCTATTTCAACGCCCGGCAGCTCCACGACCTGGCGACGACCAGCCGCAAGGTTTTCCCGCTGTCGGGGATCTGCGCCGGCCAGCCCTTCAAGATTTGCCTCCAGGATGGCGCCGTGGATCGCTTCGAATACGACATCGACCGTGACGACCAGTTGATCGTCCGCGCCACCGATGACGGTTTCGACGTCTCGAAGGTACCCATCGCCTACACGGTGCGCACCGCCCTGGTCCACGGCACCATCACCTCCAGCCTCTTTGATGCGGTGAGCGAGATCGGTGAAAATCCCGAGCTGGCCATTTCCCTGGCCGATATCTTTGCCTGGGATATCGACTTCATTCGCGACATCCGCGAGGGGGATTCCTTCCAGGCGCTGGTCGAAAAGCGCTTCCGCGACGGCCAGCCGGCAGGCTACGGCAAGATCCTGGCCGCCCAGTTCGTCAACCAGGGGGAGCGTTACAACGCCTTCCTGTTCCAGGACGGCAACCGCCGGCCGGCCTATTTCGACACCGCAGGAAACAGCGTGCGCAAGGCCTTTCTGCGCGCTCCGCTGGCCTTCAGCCGGATCTCATCGGGCTATTCCCTGCATCGCTTCCACCCCATCACCAAGACCTGGAAGGCCCACCCGGCGATCGATTACGCGGCGCCGGTCGGCACCCCGATCATGGCCATCGGCGACGGTACCATCAGCGTGATCGGCCGGGCCAAATACAACGGCAACTTCATCAAACTGCGGCACAGCAACGGTCTGGAAAGCATCTACCTGCACATGAGCCGTTTCGCCCGGGGGATGAGCAGGGGGAAACGGGTTACCCAGGGACAGGTCATCGGCTACGTCGGCGCCACCGGCCTTGCCACCGGTCCGCATCTCTGCTTCCGCATGCGCAAGAATGGCCAGCCGATCAATCCGACCAAGCTCAAGTCCGCCTCCACCGCCCCAGTATCCAAGGCGCACCTCGCCGAATTCAAGGCCCAGGCCGACACGCTGCTGGCCGCCCTCGAAGGACGCCAGGCCGTCGCCCAGGCGCCGCCGACCGATGCCGGCCGCTGACCTTTTCACCCCACGGAGGAGTGCCATGCGCCGTCTTTTGGTTGGGTCGCTGTTGCTGCTCCTCGCCGCCTGTTCCCATCCCGCCGCCGGTTCCTCCCGTCCTGTCGCCCCGTCCCCCAGCCGGGTAGAGTTCTCCGGCAAGGTGGTCATGGTCCGCCTCGAGGGAGGCTTTTGCGGCCTGGTCGCCGACGACGGCCGGCGCTTCGAGCCCCTCAATCTCCCCGCCGAGTTCTGCCGGGACGGACTGGCGGTCAGGGTCAGCGGCGAGCTGCTCCCCGGCGGCGTCACCATGCGCATGTGGGGGAGGCAATTGCGCGTCGACACCATCCGCCGCCAGTGATTCGACAAACCTGGCAAATGGCCTGCCGAAATACAGCCTTGGTCCCGATCTGGAGCCTGCTGCTCCTGTCGAGGGAATGCTGCAGCTGGCCGAAATCCGTCGGTAACGACCAGTGAACTACCTGGTCCATCTCTACCTCGCCGACCCCGAACCCCTCTGTCGGCTCGGCAACCTGGCCGGGGACTTCGTCAAGGGCCCCTTGGGCGGCAGCTGGCCGGAGCCGCTACGGCGCGGCCTGCGCCAGCATCGCCAGGTCGACGTCTTTGCCCAGGACAACGCCGCTTTCCGGCGCAGCAGGGAACGCCTCGACCCGGTCTTCGGCCTCTGCCGGGGCATCCTGGTCGATGTCTTCTACGACCACTTCCTGGCCCGCAACTGGCAGCGCCACAGCCAGCTTCCCCTTGCCGATTTCGCCGCCGGAGTCTACCGTGACATCGAGTCGTATCTGCCGCTGCTCCCGGAGGGTTTCCAGACGGTTGCGCCGCGGATGATCGGCCACGATTGGCTGACCTCCTATCGCCGGCCGGAAGCGGTTGGCCGTGCCCTGGAACGGCTCGGCCAGCGCCTGCGCCGCCCCCGGGACCTGGGCGCGGGGCTCGCCGAGATGCTGCGCCATGCCCCTGCACTGGAAACCGACTGCGAGGAATTCCTCGCCGCGGCCCGCAACCATCTGCGCCACCAGCCTCTCCCCTGAAAAAACGGGGCGGCCGTTGTCGGCCGCCCCGTCAGTCCAACTACGGAGAAGGCCAATGCCCTGGGCAGAGCATTGGCCTTCTCCGGGATATCCGCGGCCCATTCTCAGACGAAATGTTCCAGAACCGCGGCCAGCCGCTTCAGGTGGCGTCGCTCCTCGTCGGCGAGAACCTCGAAAACCCGCCGAGAATTCTCGTCGGGCAGCCGGCGGTGAAGAAAGAGGTAGCGGTCGAGGGCGTTGGTCTCCACCGCCATGGCCAGCTCCAGAATTCGCCCGGCCGGCTGGCGCCGCGCCCAGTCGACGGCCTCGATAACCGTCATTCCCCCTTCCATGTAACCCTCTTCCGCGACCTCGCCGATCTCGCACTGGGGGAAATCGGACGCTGCCGAGGCCCCGCGCAGGGCTTCGTAGACCGCCAGCAGGGTCGCCTTGTGATGCTCCTCGGCAGCCACCAGGTCGCGGAACAGCGCGGTCAGCTCGGCGTCGCGAATCATATCCGCCACCTCAGCATAAAAGCTGCGCGTCCCCTCCTCGAGACACCAGGCCAGCGCGGCATGGGCAGCCGGGAGGGTGAAGCGCTCGAACCGCCTCAGCTCGTCGGCGGGCAGCCCCTCGGCGAAAACGCCCCGCCAGGCCTTGAGCCCGCCGACCAGGTGGTGAACCGCCCGGAACCCGGCATGACCAAGGGCAGCTGCGGCGGCGCGGCTGCGCATACCGTTACCACAGTAGACGACCAATGACGCCTGGGGGTCTAGCTCCCCCTGCCGCTCCTGCAGCTCGGCCAGCGGGATGTTGATCGCCCCGGGCAGATGTCCGGCGGCGAATTCCGCGGCCTGGCGGATATCGAGCAGGGTCAGGCTGTCGGGGTGATGTTCAAGGAGAAAATCGCGGAGCTGCTGCACCGACCAGGATGACACCGGCCGGACGAAATCCAAAAAGCTCATCGGCAACCTCGCTGTACGGAAAGATCGGCAAACGTTCCAAGGTCAGCAGGCTGCCGGCGTTCAGGCGGGCAGCGGCCAGTCGGTCTGGTAGCCTGCGGGGAAAAAGGTCTCGCGGGTGCGGTTGAAGTAGCCGTACTGGACGTCCGGAAAATTGCGCTTGACCCGCGCCAGCATCGCTGTCATTCCCATCCCTTCGCCGGAGGTCCGCAGAGCGTCCTGGTAGAGGATCGGATCGATGCTCAGGTTGCGCATCTGGATCAGGTCGACGCCAGTGGTGGTGAGCAGCTGTTCCAGCGCCGCCACCTCCTCCTCGCGGTCGGTCACCCCGGGAAAGACCAGGTAGTTGAGCATGGTGAACAGCCCCGCCTGGCGGGCGCGCCGCAGCGATTCCAGCACGTCGGCGAAGCGGTAGCCGCGAGGCCGGTAGTAGGCGTTGTAGAGGGGTTCCTGCAGCGAGTTAAGAGAGACCCGGATCGAATCGATGCCGGCCGCGGCCAGCTGCTCGACGGCGTCGGGAATGGAGGCATTGGAGTTGAAGTTGATGGTGCCGCGCCCCGTCGCCCGGCGCATGGCGCGCACCGCCTCGCCGATGGTGGGAGCCTGCAGGATCGGGTCCCCCTCGCACCCTTGGCCGAAGGAGACGATGGCGTTATCCGCCTCTTCGAGGTGCGGCACGGCCACCTGGCAGAGCTCCTCCACCGTCGGCACGAAGGTCAGCCGCTCCTGGCTCGACGGGCAGCACTCCGACTCCTGCAGGGAGATGCACCCCAGGCAGCGCGAATTGCAGGCCGGCGAGGTCGGCAGCGGCGCCTCCCAGCGACGGTAGAAGAGGTTCTTGGCGGCGAAACAGTGGTAATCGAGGGCGCAGCGGGCGAGCTGCTCGAAGAGCCGGTTGTCGGGAAATTCCTTGAGGATGCGGCGCACCGCCGGGTCGATCTCGCGGTCGTCGAAGTGGTCGGGGCGCCACTGCTCGTTGCGGTCGACGCGCACCGCCGCGCAGTAGAAACGCTCCTCCTCGACGCACCAGCCGACCGCCGTGTACGACCAGAGCGGCAGGGTCACCCCCTTGCGCCGCCAGTCGGCGGCCGGCAGCAGGGTGCGAGTGAAGGCCGGGGTGAGAAAAGCCGAAACCGCCTGGGCCGTTCCCCCACCCCAGTAGCGGGGCAGGAGGTCGACGGTTTTCAGTCGGCCGCTTTGGCGATCGAAACCGATCGGTGGCGTGCCGGGAATGGTGAAGAGCCTGCTGCCGGCCGGCAGCGGGATCAGCTCTGCTTCCCGCGGTCGCCGCGGCGTATCCCCGTTCATGCCGGCAAGAAACAGTTCCGGATGTTCGAAGACCTCGCCCTGTTCGTCGGCGACGACGGCGAGGATGGTTTTTTTTCTGGCCATGGGATTTCCATTGCAGGGAGCAAAGTGGGCGCCGGCTTCGCCGGCCAACGATAGCACAGACTAAACGGGGCAGGCAATTTCTGCGTCCGGTTTTCCCAGATAACCGGGGCCGAAAGCGAAGGGCGTCCCGCCCCGTTTCTGGCGGTCACTCGGGAACACAGCAGACGAGCGGGAGAGGCTTCCCCCACGGGAGGGCCAGGGAACCTGTTCGGTTAGACCATTTCCCCCTTTTCCTTCCCCGGAACCTTGGGTATCCTTGCCCCATGCGCGTCGTTCTGGCTACCCTCCACAGCAAGTTCATCCATCCCAGCCTGGCCCTCCCCTGCCTGGCCGCCTACTGCCGCGACCTCCCCGTCGATTTGGTGATTCGCGAGTTCACCGTTCACGAACCGAAGGAAACGATTCTTGCCGCCTTGCTCGCCGAGGACCCGCAGGTCATTGCCTTCTCGGTCTACCTCTGGAACCGCCATGAGACCCTGGAACTGGTCGATGCCCTGGCGGTCGCGGAGCCGACGGTCCGGATCGTCCTCGGCGGCCCCGAAGTCTCCTTCGACGGAACCGACCTCTTCCTCCGCCACCCCGGGGTTCAGGCCCTGGTGCGCGGCGAGGGAGAGCTGCCGCTGCGCGGCCTGCTCGCCGCCTGGTCCGCCGGCGCCGAACCGCGCGGGGTAGCCCGGCTGAGCTGGCGGCGCGGGGATGCCGTCATCGAGGAGCCGGACGGGTCGCCGCTGGCCCGCATCGATGCTATCCCCTCCCCCTTCGCCCTGGAGCTGGTCGACCTTTCCCGCGGCTTCGTCTACTACGAGACCAGCCGCGGCTGCCCCTATGAGTGCTCCTTCTGCATGAGCGCCCTCGACGCCACGGTGCGCTCCTTCTCCATGGAGCGCATTCGCAGCGATCTCGGCTGGCTGCTGGCTGCGGGGGTGCCCAAAATCAAGTTCGTCGACCGCACCTTCAACTATGACCCCGCCCGCGCCCGGGAGATCTTCAGCTTCATTCTCGAACACAATAGAAGCAGCCACCTGCATTTCGAGATCGGTGCACACCTGATCGACGAAGCAACCCTGGAACTGCTGGAGCAGGTTCCGGCCGACACCTTCCAGTTCGAGATCGGTGTCCAGTCGACCCTTCCCGAAATCCTGGCCGCCATCGGCCGCCGAACCCCGCTGGAGAAACTGCTGGCCAACGTCCGCCAGCTGCGACAGCGCACCAGGATTCATCTCCATCTCGACCTGATTGCCGGCCTGCCCGGCGAAACCTTTACCGATTTCGTCGCCTCCGTCGACCGGGTGGTGGCGCTGTCTCCCCATCACCTGCAGATCGAACCGGTCAAACTCCTTCCCGGCTCCCCGCTGCGCCGCGACGTGAGCGACCACGGCATCCTTTTCGACCCCAATCCGCCCTACAGCGTACTCGCCACGCCCGACATTTCCTTCGCCGAGCTCGAGCGCCTGCGCGGCCTCAGCCGTCTCTTCGACCTGACCTTCAACAGCGGCCGCTGCCACGATTTCCTCACCGGCCTCGCCACCGCCTGCGGGTCGCTGGCGGGCGGCCTCCTGCAGGTCGAGACCTACTGGCGCCGCCGGCAGCTTTTTCGTCAGCCACTGGCCCTACGCGGCGTCTTTGAAGCCCTGGCCCGGTTCGTCGCCGAAACCTTCGACGGCGAGGTTCGACAGCGGCTGCGCGAGCTGCTCGCCCGGGACTTCGCTCGTAGCGAACGGGTGGCGCCTGGCAACGCTCCGGAATTTTTCGACAGGGCCCTGAGCGAGACGGAACTACGGGAGGTGAAGGCACGGGTACGTCAGGAGGCCGAGGCCATCCAGGGGAAGGGGATCAAACTCCAGCATTTCGCCGCGGCCTTTCACCATCTCTCTGAAACGAAGGGACGGCAGGTGCGGATTTTCCTCTACCTGACCCGCACCGGCAAGGGGCTGGAGGTTCTGGAAACCGTCCTGTCCTAGTCTTTCGCCAAGCAAATCCGCATCTAACCCTTCATTCCCTTCCTATCCCCCCAGCAGGGCCAGGCTGCGCTCGAACTCGCTGCGGTCGGCGCAGCGCCAGGCCCAGACTCCCTTCTGCTTCAGGTCGACGGATCGACCGCCGGCCCTGCCGAGCGCGGCTTCCACTTCGGCCAGGGAGTGCAACGGGCCATATCCAGCGATGGTCCGGACGGTTGTCGGCTCGAGTCCGGAGTGTTTTTTACCGGGAAGGTAAATGGTTCCGGTGGCGATGTCTACGCCGAAGGCTACGATGCCGGGGACCACGAAAACCAGCAGACCGATGCCGTCGAGAACGATCACCACCGGGTCGATCCGGCCGCTGGTCTGCCCACGACGCTCGGGATAGAGAAGCATGCCGCAAGCCGAAAGGTGGAGCAGCAGCAGGCTGAGGACGGCCACCAGGCGTTTCATCGGACACCTCCGCAAATGCGGCGCTAGCTGGCGCCGGCCAGGCGGACGATCAGTCCGCCGAGGAAGCGGGGATCGAGGTCGTCGGGGGAGAGAGAACAGAACTCCTCCTCCCAGCGATCGAGGCAGTAATGGCCAAAAGCCCCGGCACCGGGCTGCAGGCCCTCGAGCCAGGCCACGGTTTCGGCGCGCAGAGCGGCAGCTACCCGCCCCCCGGTGCTGATTTTGGCCTGCAGATTGGCCAGCCGTCCCGCTGGGACCGGATCGGGAAGAAATTCGCCATCGAGCAGCCGGTTGGCGAGGGCGGTGAGGAAAACCGCGGAAAGGGTCAACTCTTCGGCGGCGGAGGGATGGCAGCCGCTCAAATCGAGATCGGCGGGGGCCGGAAGGGCGAAGCTGAAGTGCTTTTCGAAAAGGCGCACCTGCACCTCCAGCCCATCGAGCCACTCCGTGGCGCGCCGCACATCGCGGAGGGTGGCGAAGGGACGCTCGCCGCCGCGGGTCACATCCTCGATCCCGGCAAAAAACATCGGCAGGCGGCGGTCGAGGGCGGCGATCAATGCGCGGAAGGTTGGATCGTAGTAGGCCGCCAGGGGGTTTCTGGCCAGGCCGGCGGCCCGTCGCCGCAGCGTCTGGGTCAGGGTAAACCCGACCCGGAAGAGGTGCTCCAGATAGTGGCCGGCGAGGATCTCCCGGCCGCGCAGCGCATCGTCCCCGGCCAGCTCTTCGAGGGCGAGGTTGAGATAGCGATAAACGCTCTCGGCGGCAGCCTCGACCTGCTGCGCGTCGCCGACGTCGATCCGTTCGGCCATCATCAGCTTGTTGATCAGGTAGACCAGCTCGCGGGCGGTCGCCTCGCTGATCCCGGCGGCGAGAACTTCGGCCAGCAGGTTGCGGGGGCGCGCGGCGGCGAGGAAAAATCCCGGCGAGGGGATCCGGCCATGCCCGTCGCTGAAGGGGGTCTTCACCTTTTCCGGAAGTCCCAGCTGGGCCACACTCAGCAGCGCGTAGATCCGCTGGGCGGTTTGCGGGTCGGGGAAACCACAGTCCTCGAGACGGCCGCAGTGGAGGTGATAGGCATCCTCCTCGAGTTGGGCTTCCTCTTCCCAGCGCACCGCCTCGACCAGGCCACGGAAGAATTCCTGGTCCCCGCGATAGAGGATACCGAGAAGCTGCGCCAAGGGTTTGGACTTTTCGGCGTCGAAGTAATCGAGCTGGTAACCGCCGTCGCGAGCCTGGGCCTCGACGCGGCTATCGTCATCCACGAAATCCCCCGGGCCGGCAATAACCCGCAGGTGTTTTTTCAGCATTAGCACCAGCATTTCAAAGTCGAACTCGCGCACGGTCTCGAGGACCTTGTCCTCGCCGCAGTCGAGGAGTGCCTGCAACCATTTGAAGACCTCCCCCCCTTCGAGTTGGTCACCCCCCCAGCAGTCGAGGTCGAGAAAGAGGTTGAACTGTTCGCTGCTGATCATCGGCAGCAGCTCGGCGACCTCCTCGAAGCCCTGCTCGCGGATCAGCAGGTAGAGTTCCTGGGGCGCCAGTTGCAGCACCAGCGCTTCGATATCGGCGGCCTCGAGCAACAGCCGGTACTTCTGGCGCCCCTGGGCGCAGCTGATCAGCTCCAGGCGCTCCCCGGCACTCAGGGCGTTGAATTCCCGGGGGGTGATGTTCCGCGCTTCGCGCAGCAGGGTCAGATGGCCGATCCGTTTTCCGGCGGGGAGTTCGATGCGGGTCACGATGGGATTTCTCCTTGGTTGGACGCTGGGGGGTCAATGTAAAGCACGCTCCGGTGGGGGTCAAGTGCTATCGCCTGAGGCAAACCGCCCGACCGGAGGAAACGCCCGCTCCATGCTTCTAGTATACATGCGCTCCCCGGGCCATCTCGATCTGGCCAAGCCGGAAGGGGACGGTTATACTGGGACCGTGCGCCCCGCCACCCCCGACTTGCGGAGATCTCCATGCCGATTCGCGCGTTTCGCCTCCGGTTTTCCCACCTCCTGCTCATCGCCCTGGCAGTCGCCGTCCCGGCGCCGGCCCGGGCGATCGACCTGCAGCAGCTGATCCACGACGTCGAACAGCAGTATATGGGAGTCTCCTCCCATTCCCGGATGGAGATGGAGGTGGCCACCGAGCACTGGCAGCGCCACCTGACCATGGAGGCCTGGTCGCTGGGACGGGAGTATTTCCTGGTGCGCATCCTCGACCCGCCCAAGGAGCGCGGCGTGGCGACCCTCAAGGTCAAGCACGAGGTCTGGAACTACCTGCCCAAGGTCGACCGGGTGATCAAGGTCCCGCCGTCGATGATGGGCGGCGCCTGGATGGGGAGCCACATCACCAACGACGACCTGGTCAAGGCCAACCACGTCGATGTGGACTATACCTTCACCCTGCTTTCCGAGACACCCAAGCTGTGGCGCATCGAGGGGCTGGCCAAGCCCGACGCGCCGGTGGTCTGGGGCAAGATCGTCTACGAGGTCGGCAAAGCGCCGCAAGTGCCGCTGCGCATCGTCTACTACGACGAGAAAGGCGTCGAGGTGCGGCAGATCGTCTTTAGCGACGTGCAAAAGATCGGCAGCCGCATCCTGCCGCTGACCATGACCGTGCAGCCGGCGGACAAACCTGCCGAGCACACGGTGCTCCACTACGACGCCATCGACTTCGACATCGGCATTAAGACCGACTACTTCTCCCTGCAGAACCTCAAGGCCCGCTGACCGTGCTGCTGCGTCTGGCCCTGCGCAATATCTGGCGTAACCGCCGCCGCTCGCTGCTGACCATCTCGGCGATGGTCGTCTCCTCGTCGCTGCTGATCCTGGCCCTCGGAGTTTTTTCCGGGATGCTCGCCGATATCCTCTCCTCGGCCACCGAGCAGTACTACGGCCACCTGGTCGTCTCCCGCGCCGGCTACCTGGACGACCACGACCTGTTCGACGCCTTCGTCCCGGAAGGCGACCTGCTCGGGCGCCTGCGCCAGAGCCCCGAGGTGCAAGGCGCCTCGCCGCGGCTGCGCGCCTTCGGCCTGGTCTCCCACGGCAAGAACACCTACCCGGCCGAACTGCTCGGCGTCGTCCCCAAAGACGAGCGGCAGGTGACCAACCTGGAGCAGCACCTGGTCGCCGGCAGCTATCTGTCGCCCGCCGCCGCCGGCGGGGCGCTGCTCGGCCGCGGCCTGGCGGCCAAACTCGGCGTGGGGCCGGGGGACGAACTGGTCATCGTCACCCAGTCCGCGGACGGCTCCATCGGCAACGACCTGCTCACCGTGCGCGGCATCTTCGCCACCGGCGACACCGGCCACGACAACGGCCTGCTGCTGGTCGACCTGCCCTGGCTGCAAAAGCTGATGGTCCTGCCGGGGCAGATCCACGAAGTGGCGGTGCGCCTTGCCGAACCGCTGCGTGCTTCCCAGGTCGCCGCGGCGCTCACCCCCACCCTTCCAGACCATCTCACCGCCGTCGGCTGGGAATCGCTGCTGCCGGAGATGCGCGAGGCCATCGCCAGCTTCGACGTCTCGCGGATGATCATTGTCGTCATCCTCTACTTCGCCACCGGCCTGGGGATCCTCAACACCTTTTTCATGTCGGTGATGGAGCGCACCCGCGAGTTCGGGGTGCTGATGGCGATCGGCATGCGCCCCTGGAGCATCCGGGCTCTGGTGCTGCTGGAGACCCTGGCCATGGGCCTCTGCTCGCTGGTCGCCGGAGTCGGCGTCGGGCTGCTGCTGACCCTCTACATGGCCAAACACGGCATCGACCTCTCCGCCACCCTGACCCCCATCACCTACGCCGGCGGCACCCTGCCGCCGCGTCTGCACGCGGTGCTGGAGAGTTCCAACGTCGTCCTGCCGGCGGTGCTGCTGCTGGTCGTCTGCCTGTTGGCCGGCTTCCTGCCGGCCAACCGGGCGGCCAAGCTGCGGCCGGTTGAGGCACTTAGGGAGGAGTGAAAGACAAACTGAGCATTCCCTCTCCCTAGGGGAGAGGGTTAGGGTGAGGGGGAAATGCTGGCGACAGGACCTGCCCCCTCATCCGGCCTGCGGCCACCTTCTCCCTCAGGGAAAAGGGATTCGCTGAGGGGCCACTGATCAGGACAATATATCGCCAGGCTCTTGGACTCTGAACCTTGAACCCTGGACCCGCGACCTTGGACTTTGGACCCGCTTTATGGACCTCTTTTCGCTAGCCTGGAAAAATCTCTGGCGCAACCGGCGGCGGACGCTGATCACCCTGGCGGCCCTCAGCCTCAGCCTGATGCTGGTCCAGGGGTTCCACAACCTCTCCTTCGGCGTCTATGCGCGGATGGTCGATTCCGGGGTGCGCGCCGGTTCGGGGCACATCGCCGTCTACCGCGGCGACTACGCCCAGAGCCGCAACGAGAAGCTCTCCTTCGCCACCGACGACCTGCCGCAGAAGATCGCCGCCCTCCCCGGGGTCGAGGCGGTGCTGCCGCGACTCTACCTGCCGGGGCTCGCCCAGTCGAGCCGGGAGAGCCGCGGCATCCTCCTGACCGGCGTCGACCCGGCGGCCGAGCTGGCCGTCAACCCCTTTCTGCGACATCAGCCACAAGAGCAAATGCTGCGCTCGGCGGACGGCCGCGACGCCTTGCTTGGCAGCAAGCTGATGCAGGAGCTGAAGCTGGGACTGGGAGACAAGTTCGTGGTCACCGTGCAGAACCGCGACGGCGAACTCGCCAGCGAGCTGTTCCGCATCCGCGGCGCGGTCAAAACCGGTATCCGCAAGTTCGATCGTTCGCTGGTGATGGTCGGCCGGCAGCGGGCAGCTAGCCTGGCCGGCATCCCCGGCCAGGTCCAGGAGCTGGCGGTGATCCTCAAGCGCGCCGACGCCGAGGACGGCACCTTGCCGGCCGTGGCCAAGCTGGTCGCCGGCCGACCACAGCTGCACGCCCTTTCCTGGCAGCAGGCGATGCCGAATCTGGCCAACGCCATCCGCCTTGACTACTCGAGCCAGCAGTTCATCTTCATCGTCATCCTGCTGATCGTCACCATCGGCGTGGTCAACACCCTGCTGATGTCGGTGATGGAGCGCATCCGCGAGTTCGGCGTGATTCTGGCCATCGGCGCCAGCCCCGGACGGCTGCGGCGGCTGGTACTGGCCGAGGCGCTGCTCCTCGGCCTGGCGGCGCTGGTGCTCGGCAGCATCCTGGGCAGCCTGTTGACCTGGTACCTGGTCGACGTCGGCATCGACCTGCGCAACTACATGCCCGACTCCATGGAGTTTGGCGGAGTGGTCTTCGAACCGATCCTGCGCGCCACCTGGGACATCGCCTGGATGGTGCGCATCGCCATCTACGTCGTCTGCCTGGCCCTGCTGGCCTCCCTCTACCCGGCCGTCAAGGCCGCCCGCATCAAGCCGGCCGAAGCGATGCGGCATTATTGAAAAACGTGGTCCCGAGTCCAAAGTCTCGGGTCCAGTGTCACCCGACCTTGGACCTTGGACCCATGACCCGGGACCGGAAGGTATGTTTCATGCCCCTGATCGAACTGGACGATTTGACCAAGATCTACCCCCTGGGCCACCGCGAGGTGACGGCCCTGAACGGCTTGACCCTGGCGATCGAGGAGGGAGAGTTCACGGTCCTCGCCGGCCCCTCGGGGAGCGGCAAGACCACCGCCCTCAACCTGATCGGCGGCCTCGACGTTCCGACCCGCGGCCATGTCACCATCGACGGACGGGACCTCGGCCGGGAGAGCCCGCGGGCGCTGGC
Source organism: uncultured delta proteobacterium (assembly GCA_963806685.1). Lineage (GTDB taxonomy): Bacteria > Desulfobacterota > Desulfuromonadia > Desulfuromonadales > DDH964 > DDH964. Next base: position 87,469 of record CAWDZB010000025.1, on the reverse strand, counting down.
GGAGTTCCGGCTGCACCGCATCGGCTTCATCTTCCAATCCTACAACCTGATCCCGGTGTTGACCGCGGCGGAAAACGCCGAGTTCACGCTGATGCTGCAAGGGGTCGCCAAGACCGAGCGACGGCGGCGGGTCACGGGACTCTTCGAGGACCTGGGCATCGGCGGGCTGGAAGACCGGCGACCGAGCGACCTCTCGGGGGGGCAGCAGCAGCGGGTCGCCATCGCCCGGGCCATCGCCCCGGAGCCGGCGGTGGTGCTGGCCGACGAGCCGACCGCCAACCTTGACTCCCACACCAGCGAGGAACTTCTGCAGCTGATGCGGCATCTCAACGAGGAACACGGGACCACCTTCATTTTCAGCTCCCATGATCCCCAGGTCATCGCCCTGGCCCGGCGCGTGGTGCGCCTGCGTGACGGCCACCTGGAAAGCGACGAGCGCCCCCGGCCATGACCGCGCTGCGCCCTCTCCTCTTCCCCTGGGCCGCCCTGCTGCTGGCGGCCCTGTCGACAGCCATCCTGCCGGTCCCGGCCACGGCGATCGGCAGCGACTGGAGGCTGGGCGGTTATCTGAAGAGCCTCGATCTCTACCTCGCCGCGCCGCCGGCCGACCCCCGGGGCTCCGGCGCGGTGAGCAGCAACCGCCTGCGCCTCGACCTGACCGGCCCCGTGACCAAGAAGGTCGACCTCGAGGTGTCCCTGGATGACCAGCTGCTGTTCAGCGACCCGGCCGGCTACCAGCCGCTGCCGGGCAACGCGGTGAACCGGGTCTTCGATCTCGACCACGCCTGGCACCACGGCAGCGCCGCCGATCGCCTGAACGTCGACCGCATCGCCCTCTCCGGCACCCTGTTCGGCGCCCAGTGGCGCCTTGGGCGCCAGGCCCTCGGTTTCGGCCGCATCGCCATCTTCTCGCCCCTCGACATCATCGCCCCCTTCCCTCCCGACGCCCTCGACACTGACGTGCGCCCCGGCGTTGACGCTCTGCATCTGGTACGCTACTTCGGCCTCGGCGGCCAGCTCGGGGGCACAGCGATCTTCGGCGACGTGCCGCGCCACAACAGCTACCTGGCGACTTTTTCGGAAAATGTGGCGCAGATCGACGTGTTGGCCATCGGCGGTGAACTGCGCCACCGCCCGGTTCTCGGCCTCGGCCTGGCCGGCAGCCTCGGGCCCCTGGGACTCAAGGGGGAGATCACCGGCTACCGCGGCACCAACGCCGGCCGTCCCGGCGGCGATCTGCACCGCCACTTCGCCATCGCCGCCATCGAGACCTGGTACCGCTTCGAGGCCGGCCCCATCCTTTTGGCCGAGTACCTCTACAACGGCGCCGGCGCCGACCAACCTTCCGGCTATCCGGCTGCCTATGCCAGCGCGGCACTGCAGGAGGGGCTGAATTTCCTGGCAGGGCGCCATTACCTGCTGCTCGGTCCCTCCTGGGAGATCCATCCGCTGGTCAAGCTCGACGCTCTGGTCATTGCCAACCTCGCCGACAGCTCCTTCCTGCTGCGCCCGCTGATCGACCTCTCCCTCTCGGACAATACCACCCTCCAACTCTTCTACACCTACAGCTACGGCCGTGCCCCCCGCGTCCAACCGCCTCTGCCGGTGGCAGTGCCGCACAGCGAATTCGGCAGCGCCGGCGACAGCGGCGGCCTGTTTCTGAAATATTTTTATTAGCCAACACGGCCTGAATTCAGGGCCAAAAGGAACGGCATACGATCTCTCCCCTGTTGGGTCCCGGTTTAGGAAAAAATGACGGCCATTAAAGGCTTTTCAAGATTTTTTTCGCCACCTTGGGTACACTGAAGTCCAAACAGGATTTGCCCAGGGTGGAGGCAAAATGGTGGTCTTCGGTCAGGATCAAAGGGAAGAGAACGTCCGGTTCCCATCGCAGGGGGAGCTACCAGGTGCAATTCTGGAGGCCTGGGACGGCTTGATCTACGTCGCCGGTCCCGATTTTCTTATCCGTTTCATGAATCGGCGGTTCGTTAGCACCCTTGGTCGCGATGCCTCCGGCGAATTTTGCTTTCGGGCCCTGCACGGCCGCGAAGAACCTTGTCCCTGGTGCCCCCGGGAGGTCTTTGCCGGTCACCAGGTCGACGGGGTTTTCCAGCAACCGCTGGATGGTCGTTGCTACCAGGTCACCAACACCCCCCTCCCCCTGCCTGGCGGCGCCTTTGCCAAGATCGCCCTCATCCGCGAAATTCCTGAGCCGGAAACCCTGTTGAGGGAGCTGCCGGTCTTTCGCAATATCGTCGACAACCTGAGTGACGCCATCCTCTTTCACGACCTTGAAAACGGCCGGATCCGGTATGCCAACGATGTGGCCTGCCGCAACCTCGGTCACAGCCGGGAGGCGGTGCTGGCCATGGGGCCGGAAGATTATGCCGAGTTTCCAGCGTCTCCCGGCGCCTGGCAGGAACTGGTAACCCGGATCGAAAAGGAGGGGCTCGCAACCTTCGAGACGCGGCACCGGCGCCAGGACGGCAGCGGCTTCGATGTGGAGGTCAAGGCGACCCTGGCCCAGGCCGGCCTGCAGCGCTTTGTCGTTTCCATAGCGCGGGACATAACCGAGCGAAAGCAGGTGGAGGCCCGCCTGGCCGAAGAGCGGAATAAGGTCGAGGCGATTATTGCGGCGACCGGAAGTGCCATCACCGTTCAGGATCGGGACCTCAGGATCATCTATCAGAACGAGGTCATGATCCGCAGAAGGGGTGAACATCTCGGGGAGTATTGTTATCGCATTTATGGCCACCGGGACGAGGTTTGTGACGACTGCCAGGCGCTGAAGTGTTTTGCCGACGGTCAGGTCCATCGTCGGCCGTACAGTCCGCCGACGGCGCCGGGTGAGGACCCGGTCTACCTGGAGATAGCCGCCTGTCCCCTGCGTGATGCTTCCGGAAACATCGTCGCCTGCGTCGAAGTGGTTCGTAACGTCACCGAGCAAAAAAACCTGGAAATGAGCCGGGAGGAGGCCTTCTCGGCGGTCAGCCACGAAATGCGAACCCCGCTGACCGCAGTGCTCGGATTCACCCAGTTCATCCAGGAGAATGCCGTTTCACCGGAGCAGATGCGAGAATATCTCGGTCTGATTTTGAAGGAGGGTGAAAGACTGCGGCGGCTGATCGACAACCTGCTCAGCCTGCAGCGGTTGCGGGCCGGTTTCGGCCTGGCGAACCCCGGACCGGTCTGGCTTTACCCGCTGCTGTACGAAGTGACAGGGCATGTCCGGACCCCGCTGGTGCAGCAATGGATTGAAATTGACTGTGCATCCGATCTGCCGCCGGTTCTGGGCGAAACCCTCAAGCTGCAGGAAGCGGTAGCCAACCTCCTCGACAATGCGGTCAAGTATTCCCCGGCCGGAAGCCTGATCTCCCTGGGGGCAAAGGCGAATGGAAAGAATGTTCTGCTCTGGGTGCGGGACGAAGGGCCGGGAATCCCCGCCTCTGAACAGGGGAAGATTTTTGAGCGGTTTTACCGGATGGAGGGGCCCATGAAACCCGCCGGCACCGGCCTGGGCCTCGCCCTGGTGGAAGAGATCGCTCATGCCCACGGGGGAGATGTCTGGGTGGAATCTGCCCCCGGTCAGGGCAGTACCTTTTTCCTGAGCCTGCCGTTTGCGCCTTCCCTTGAAACCCGTACTGATCGTCCCCTAAACGAATAGAGCCCCCGCCGCTGGCGGGGGCTCCGAGTGGTTTTTCCGGCAACGCGCTCAGGGATAGGGCGCGTAGCGGGCCAGTCTGTTTTTGAGGGCTGCGACCTCGGGCGTCTCGGCGCCGGCGGTGCCATTCAGAATGGCGCGGGCAGAAATACCCTCATGTCCATAGTAGGCGGCGTTGGCCGTGTCGTCGATCTGCAGCGCCGAGCCCTGCAAAGAGACCCCGGCGAACAGGCCGCGACTACGTGAGTAGGAAAGAATCTCCGCCCGCAACGTAGTGTCGGTCGCCCCTTCCAGGCTGCGGCCGACCGGTCCGGCAGCGACTGCAGCGTCGGCACCAAGGGTGAACTTCCCGTTCATGATTCCATCGATACTGCGATTGCTCTTGAAAACCAGGATCACATCCGTCGATTGAGCACCGATCTGCCAGCCGAAGCTGCCGCCGGCCAGGGAAATGAAGCTGGGGTTGCTCCACTGGCCCTGGCTGTTGCGCAGCATCAGGATACCGGAACCGAAGCGCCCGCCGACGACAATGCCCACCTTGAGGACGTTGGGAATAATGGCGATCCCGGCGGCATTGGCCAACAGGGACGGCGGGATGCCCGTTTCCGGGATTTTCATGATTTCATCGAGGATGGCCGAGGCCAGCAGAACCTTTTCCCGCTGCTCGTTGGGAGCCGCAGCAGCGGCCCACGGGGTAGCCAACACCGCGGCCAGGACCAGCAGGGCGAGTGCTCGTTTCATAGCGGTTCTCCTTTGGGGCCAGCGGGTGGTGCATCCCCCCATCCGACCAATTTGTACCTCCAGCCGACCGGCCCAGTCAAAAGGAGGCACTGGCTGGCGGCAGGTCAATCAGCTGGCGCGTCGGGGAGATGGCTTCAGCCCGCTCGGCAATCCAGGCATCCAGTTCGGTAAGCTTCAGGGGTTTCTCGAAAACCTTACAGCCAAGCCGCCGGGCCTCGCGCAATTGGGCTTCGGTCCACGAACCGGAGACTATCGCCTTGTTGGCAGCCACCCCCTTGCAGCCCCGTTCACACTGACGACGGATGAATTCAAGTCCGGTCATGCGCGGCATCCGATTGTCGGTGACCAGCAGATCTCCGCACGGACGATCCTGGGAGCATAAACAGTCGTCCCGCACATAAAGGGGGCAGGCCAGCGGATCGGGAAACGCCAGGACCTCGTGGCCCTGTTTCCCAAGCGCCTTGGTCAATAGCTCCCGTATCGATTCGTCATCCTCGAAAATGATAATCCGTAATCTCATCACGGTCTCCCGCTGTTGGGCCAGGTACCTTGAAGGATAGCAGGTAATCATCCCGACGAGAATGGGCTAGAAGGCAGGAAAGGCAAAATAGGGCTTTCCATGAAGAAGGTCTTGCCAGGAGAGCAAGGTTCCGATTACCCGGGCTGGATCTGAATTTAGGTGAACCTGCCGTTGGAAGGGGCAATAAGGTGCAGCCTGTTACCGGCAATGACCGCAAGACAGGCTGTCAGCGATGCGTAGAATCGCCGTAAGGGGCGGTTTCCCTGGTTCGTCGGCCTCGCTAACCTTCGGCGTGCCCTGCAGTCGGGAGGAAGATCGGCAGCGCCGCCAGGGCCCTGGTGCGCTCCCGAGGTGTTGTGCCAAGCGGCATCCGCTCCATCTCCAGGCCGGCGACCCGCAGGAACTTCAGGGCTTCCTGCTGGGCCCGGGCATACCCTTCCGCGTCCTTTGGCTCCCGAGCCGGCAGGTAGACCAGGGTCCGCCGGCTGTCGCTAAGACGAAAGGCCACCCTCACCGTCTTTATACCGTCGCTGTTTAGGCCAATGATCCAGGCCGAAGTGTACTGGTTGGGGAATCCTTCCAAGGCGAGTTGGGTGAAATTGATCGATTGTTGAACATCGAGCACCTCACGGAAGGGATCGCAAGGAATGCCCTCCAGTTCGAGGTCGCCGACGAAAAAGGCTCCCGCAACCGATCCCCGTCGCTTTTGCACCGGCTTGGGATCTCCCCCCTCCAGGGAAAAACGAGGCAATCCCTGGGCAACCGATCCGGTTGTGGCCACAGGGGCGACGGATTGGCACTGAAGGGCTGCCAGCCGCTCTTCCGCCTGGGTCTTGGCAGCCATTAACTGCTCCCGCTCGCGCCGCTCGCGCTCGGCCTTGTCCACTGCCATCCGGGCCACCCGTTCGAGCTCGGCCGCCTGTTGTTCCAGGCGTTTTTTTTCCGCCAGCAGGGTTTCACGCTCCAGGTTCTCGACCTCCAGTCTTTCTCTAGCCCACCGTTCAGCCTTCGCCTTTTTAACAGCCTCCCGGGCGACATCAGCCAGTTCTGCAGCCTGTTTCTCCAAGGCGGTTTTCTCCTCCGCCAGGCGCTGCCGTTCCGCCTGTTCCAGTGCCAGTTTTTCGCCGGCCAACCGTTGCCGGTTGACCTGCTCCCGAATCAACTTTTCCTGTCCTGTTTTTGCCGCGGCAGCCTGGGCCTTGGCCAAATCTGCGGCGCGCTTTTCCAAAGCGGCCTTTTCGGCCTCAAGCCGCTGCCGTGCCGCCCGTTCGAGAGCCAACTCCTCCCGTTCCATTTTCTCGGCAGCGACCTGCGCCTCCGCCCGACGGACGGTTTCCCCGAGGGCCTCCAGACGCCTTTCCGCCTCGGCCTTTTCCCGCACCAGTTTTTCTCGGATCAGGCGTTCTCTCTCCAACCGTTCCTCGACCTGCCGCAGGGTGGCCGTCAGCCGACCTGATTCCTCTTCGGCGGTCAACTTTTCAGCAGCCAGCCGGTCCCGCTCGGCCCGGTCCCGGGCGGCGCGTTCGACTGCTGCAGCGACATCGCATGCGAGTTGGGATGCACGCCTTTCGGCAGCGGTCTTTTCTTGGGCAAGACGCTCCTTGTCACGGGTTGCTGCTTGCTCCGCCTGCTGATAAGCACTGGCGCGTTCGGCGGCAGCGCGCGCCTGGGCTTCTGCTTCGGCCTGGCAGGTCTTCAGCCTGGCGACTTCCGCTTGCTCAGCCTGGGCCTTGCTGGCGGCCTGGCGGGACGCTTCAGCCAAAGCCACGGCCCGTTGTTCCAAAAGCTCCTTCTCGGCGGCCAACCGTTCCCGGTCCGCCCGCTCCGCGGCCATCAACGCAGCCGCCTGCCGGGTTGCCGTCTCCAGTTCGTCGACTTCCTGCTCGGCCATCGCGAAATCACCGCCCGCGGGAACCATTTCTGTTGCTGGAGTTGTTGGGAGGAGTGGAATTGCCGCGTGGTCGGAAACTTCTTCAGGACTACCGGTAAAGACCCGGTCGACTCGCTCCAGCAACTGGGCGCTGGTGCGCTGCTCCTCCAATTTACGCAGTGCTGCTCGGGCCAGATCCAGCCGCTCCTTGCGAGCCAGATCCAGGGCGGCGCGGCGTGCAGGCGGCAGGTCTTCCAAGCCGGGCGGGTCCGGGTCCTCTTCGGCACCCGCTGCCTGCTCGTTGAGTTCCACCTGCAATGACGCCTGCTGCTGGGTGGCTTGTCTCACCGTTTCCGGGGAGGCTATAACCGGGATATCCCGCACCACGACCTCGCGCATCGCCGCTCCATATTTCAGGTTCACCGGATCGAGATGAAAACCACGGGCGGCAAAACGGGATAAGACCTGCTGCAACAACGTATCGGGTGGGACATCGGGCTGCTGCGGGTCACGGACGGCATAAATCAGGCCCCGCTTCAGTTCCTTGAGATAGAGGGATGCAAACACCTGCTGTCGACCGTTACTGCCGGTGACTACGGCAAAGGCCTGCACCGTTGGCAAACCAGCAAGCCCTCCGGGAAGAGGTTGAGGCGCCGTAGAGCGATAAATGGCGACGATTTCCGCGGTCTCGGCCGCAATCCAGGACGTGTCGTGGCAAAGTTGCAACATGGCAGCTCCCGAGTCGCAGAACCTTATCCGGGACAAAAGTAAAGCCGGGCTCCAAAATATCGGCGATATTTCGGCATCCCGGCTGTCTCGGTGAGACCCTAGGCTTTCCGTCCCATCCTCGCAGATGGTTTAGTCTTGTCGGTTATCGGCAGGCTGCGGAGCAGTGCAGTCGATCTTCCTATGAAATTTTTAGCAAGGAACGTGCCGGCCTGCGACAGCCATTTCCAACCAGATCCGGATTATCCCCGAAACCGACCTCCCGGGGCCGCCTCAACCACCCGACCCGTGGCCGGGAACCCGGTTTTTTTCAAGCGATCGCCACGGGACTGGCCGCAACACGTTTTTCAGCCAGCAGCAGAAATGGGGCATGCTCACGGTTGGCCACTTTGAGCAGAAGGGCGTCCCAATAGCGCGGAGCGAGCGCAGCGAACCAATCGACCACGGCCGCTGCCTCCGCCGCTCCCCCGGGATGCCCGGGGTAAATCGTGACCACTAGTCGTCCCCCGGGGGCAAGCAGGCCGCCTGCAGCCTGCAGTGCGGCCAGGGTCGTCTCCGGTCGGGTGATAACCTCCCGGTCGCCCCCCGGGTGAAAACCGAGGTTGGCGAGGACCGCCTTGGGCGCTGCTTCGATGAATTCCCCAAGGCGGCTATGGCAGGCGGCTGCCAGGTAGACTCCGGGGTCGGCTCCGACCCGGTGGCCGTCCTCCGGGAGTTGCCAAAGGGGAACCCCGGCCAGTTGCAGCCGGGTAGAGGTTTCAACCAGGGCGGCCGGTTGGATATCGAAGCTTACCACCCGGCCGCCGGGAGCGACCTGCTGCCAGAGGAAGAGGGTGTCCCGGCCGCTACCGGCAGTGAGATCGACGGCGAGGGCGCCGGGCAGGAGGACTTCGGCGGCCAGCGACTGGGCCCAGTTGACGATGTTGATCAGGGAAGGGGCCGGCATGAGAGGAAGGGGTGCTCAGGCGGGGCGTGATTCGTTGAGGACCTTGAGCTTCAGGTCGATGGCCTGGCGCGGAGAAATCCGCAGCAGCGTCGCCAGCTGCCGGGCCAATGCGTCTTCGTATTTGTCGAGCACGCCGTCGGCATAGACAATCCGCCAGAGCGTCTCCATGATCGCCAGTTTGTCATCGAGGCTGCAGGCAGCATTGATTTCCCGTGCGAACTGGAACAGGTCGGCACTTTCGCGGCGGGCCTGGCGGGCATTGGCGAGGAGGGCTGCGAGTGCCTCGGACCCCAGCTGGAAATGGCGCTGCAGGTGGGAACGCAGCAACTCGTCCTCCGCCGGATCGAGGCTGCGGTCGGCGTAGGCCATCTCCAGCAGCAGGGCACAGGTGGCAACCTGCAGTTTATCATCCTCCTTTTTCTCCACGGCGGCCGAGGAAAGGAGGCGGCGCAACTGAGCAAGCATCAAGGTTTCTCCGCATAACGGATGACGTGGGCCTTTTCCAAGGTCACCAGCCCTCCTTGAAGCATCGTGTCGAGAAAGGGGAGCACGGCCTCGATCTTTTCCCGGGTATCGACCACCTCGACCACTACCGGCAGATCGCCGGAAAGGCGCAGGAACCTGTCGCTGTGCACCACGCTGTGAGCACCGAAGCCCGCGGCTCCTTTCAGGACCGTGCCACCGGCGAATCCCTCGCGGCGGAAAAGTTCGAGGAGCGCTTCGTAGAGCGGCTGGCGCTCGAAGCGATCGTTCTCGCCAATGAAGATCCGCATCAGGGTCTGGTCCCCTTCCAGCTTCCGCATGAAATCCTCCTAGAGCTGCCGGGCGGCGACAATACCGAGAGCAGCAAAGAGCAGACAGACAACGATATTGAGCAGAATATTGGCCCCGGCCTGGAGCAAACTTCCCTCCTCCAGAAGTCTTACGGTCTCGTAGGAAAAGGTCGAGAAGGTGGTGAACCCTCCCATGAAACCGGTCGTGATCCCCATGCGCACTTCCGGAGAGACGAGGGTGCTGCGCAAACTCCCTTCCATGACCAGGCCGAGGAGGAAGGAGCCGATCACGTTGACCGCCAGGGTGCCGTAGGGAAGGGATCTTCCGGTAAGGAAATAGGTCCAGCCGGAAACGAAGTAGCGCGACAGGCAGCCTAATGCTCCGAACAGGCCGATATAAAAAAGTTGCATGGTCGGTCCTCGGATGAAAATAGGGCGGTGACAGGCATTATCGGCCGGCGGCCGACGTCTGTCAACCGCCAGCTGCCGGCCGGACCGGTCAGTCGTGCTGGTGGTTTTGCCCGGCGGTATAGATGCCGAGCATGAAGCGGTGCGGTCCCGGCACCCCGGTGGGGATGAAGGCGATCCTGTCCCCGGGGTGCAACAGGTGGTCGAGCCCCCGGGCAAGGCGATTGCAGAAGACCCCTTCGATGCGGTTCAGGGGAAGATCGAGTTCCCCGGCGATCTCGTAGCCGCTGCGGCCTTCGGCGGGGAGCCAGATCTCGGCCACCGGGGCGAGTCCCCGGTCCTTGCGCAGGGAATGCAGGTTACCGAAGAAGCGGACGGTGGTGTTGGCCGGAGGGTTCATCACTTCGCTTTCCCTTCTCCCGATCCTGCCTCCTTGAGACGATGGTAGCAGCGGATCAGGAGGTTGGTCGAGGGGTCATGGGTCGATTCCGGCGCCGACGCACCCTCCAGATCCGGGAGAATCCGTCCGGCCAGCACTTTGCCGAGTTCCACCCCCCACTGGTCGAAAGAGTTGATCTGCCAAATCACTCCTTGGACGAAGACGCTGTGTTCGTAGAGGGCCACCAGCTTGCCGAGGATTTCCGGGGTCAGAGTTTCGGCAAGAATGGTCGTGGACGCCCGATTGCCGGGAAAGCAGCGATGCGCCGCCAGGCGTTCCGGTACGCCATCAGCCAGCACCTCTTCGCGGCTCTTGCCGAAGGCCAGCGCCGCGCTTTGGGCAAAGAGATTGGCCAACAGCATCTCCTGATGGCGGCCGAGAGGGTTGAGGGCGCGGGCGAAACCAATAAAGTCGCAGGGGATGAATCCCGTCCCCTGGTGAAGGAGCTGGTAGAAGGAGTGCTGGCCGTTGGTGCCGGGTTCCCCGAAATAGACCGGCCCGGTCGCGTAGTCGACCGCCAGTCCATCCAGGGTGACCGACTTGCCATTCGATTCCATGGTCAACTGCTGCAGGTAGGCGGGAAACCGCTTGAGATATTGATCATAGGGGAGCACCGCCACGGCTCCGGCGCCCCAGAAATTGACGTTCCAGACCGTGAGCAAACCGTGCAGCACCGGCAGATTACGTTCGAAAGGGGTGGTGCGGAAGTGCTCGTCCATGGCCCGGAAACCGGCCAGCAGGTCGGTGAATTGTTCCGCCCCGATGGCCAGCATGGTGGAGAGGCCGATCGCCGAATCCATCGAGTAGCGTCCGCCCACCCAGTCCCAGAAACCGAACATGTTGGCCGGGTCGATGCCGAATTCGGCAACCTTGGCGGCGTTGGTCGAGACCGCGACGAAATGCCGGGCCACCGCTTCCGGAGCATCCAGGGCGGACAACAGCCACTCACGGGCCGTACGGGCATTGGTCATCGTCTCCTGGGTGGTGAAGGTCTTCGAAGCGACGATGAACAGGGTTTCCTCAGGGTCGAGGTCGCGGGTTGCCTCGGCAAAGTCGGTGGCATCGACATTGGAGACAAAACGGAAGGTCAAATCCCGGTGGCTGTAGCGGCGCAGGGCCTCGTAGGCCATGACCGGACCAAGGTCGGAGCCGCCGATGCCGATGTTGACCACATTGCGGATCGCCCGCCCGGTGTACCCCCGCCACTGCCCGCCGCGTACCCGCTCACAGAAGACGGCCATCCGTTCCAGCACCGCGTGGACTTCCGGCACGACGTTCGAACCATCGACCTGGATGACTTCGCCGCGTGGGGCACGCAGAGCGACGTGGAGAACCGCGCGCTTTTCGGTAGGGTTGAGTTCCTCGCCGCGGAACATCGCCTCGATCCTTTGCCCCAATCCTCTCTCCTCCGCCAGCCGGACCAGCAGCGGCAGGGTCTGGGTGGCAATGCGCTGCTTGGAAAAATCAACGTGGAGGCCCACAGCTTCGAACGTCAGCTGGTCGCCACGGCCCGAGTCAGCGGCGAAGAGCTGACGGAGATGCAAGCCTTTGATTTCGGCGAAATGCTTATCCAGCGCCAGCCACGCCGGCAGCTCCTGAAGGGTGGGTCGCATATTTTGAGACATTGAACCTCCTGTTCCCGCAAGGCAAGGTTTGGGCGTCCCGAAACTTTAACAGACCAGCAGTGTCATTTCGAGGCGGAAATAGCTCCCCAGCCACCGGCTCCGCCCCTTGCATCGGCCACGGCAATCTGCTATATTTTTAGCACTCACCAGCCTAGAGTGCCAATCTCCTGATATAACAGAAATTTAATCGAGGCCCCGATGAACAGCATGCGGTTTCCGGTCGTCGCTGACAGTATTGAACACTACATGGTCCAAATCCACCGTTTCCCCCTGCTCAGCCGCGAGGAGGAGCAGGAGCTGGCCTTGCGCTACCGCCGCGAGGGCGAACTTGAGGCCGCTCACCGGCTGATCTGCGCCAACCTGCGCTTCGTCGTCAAGGTCGCCAACGAGTACCGCAGCTACGGCATGAAACTGCTCGACCTGATCCAGGAGGGGAACATCGGCCTGATGATGGCGGTCAAGAAATTCGATCCGCAGCGCGGCATCCGCCTGATCTCCTACGCCGTCTGGTGGATCCGCGCCTATATCCAGAACTTCATCATCCGCAGCTGGTCCCTGGTCAAACTCGGCACCACCCAGACCCAGAAAAAGCTCTTCTTCAAACTCGGCCAGGCTCGCCAGGCGATCCAGCGCCTGGGTGGCAGCGCCGATGCCGAGAAACTGGCGACGGAGCTCACGGTGCGCGCGGAGGAGATCGAACAGATGACGGTGCGCATTGCCGGGCGCGACGCTTCCCTGGACGTTGAACTGGTCGAGGGCGACGGCTATTCCCTGCTCGACACCCTGGCCGACCAGCGCCGGAACCAGGAAGAGCTCCTCATGGAACGGGAGAGTGAAGAGCAGCTCTCCGCCCACGTCGAAACGGCTCTGTCCACCCTCAACCCACGGGAACGGCGCATCGTTCACGACCGCATCCTCTCCGACGCACCGCGCACCCTCCAGGAACTGGCTGACGACTATGGCATCAGCCGCGAGCGGGTTCGACAACTGGAGAAGCAGGCGTTGACCAAACTGCGCGGAGTGCTGGCGGCAGCCTGATCCCGATCCTGCCGGAACTCTCCTGCCAGCGACAATCAGTATGCCAGCACGTTTTTGGCCAGCACGGGCGGTCTTACCCTTCCAGCCCCCTCCTTTGGAACTGGCAATTGACATTGACAAACGCCAGGGGTTCCCTTACCTTCAACAGGCTGCAGACCCAGACTTTCCAACCCGTGAGGTGAAGCACTGATGCCGTTGAAACGTCTATTGCCCCTGTTCCTGTTGGCTCCCCTGCTCGGGGCCTGCGCCAAACCCGCTCCGCCCCCGTCGAAGACCGCCGCCGCCTACTTCCGGGAGGGAGAGCGCAACCTGGAAAAAGGCCATTACGACGAGGCCATCGCCGCCTGGGAAAAAGTGCGCGACAGTTATTACTCCCCGGAACTGAACGTTCTCGCGGAGATGAAGATCGCCGAAACCTATTACCTGGACAAACGTTACGTCGAGGCGGCCACGGCCTACGAGGACTTCCTCAAACAGCACCCCGAGAATGAACGCACCGAGGAAGCCCTCTACGGGCTGGGCATGTCCTATTATCACCAGATCCTTTCCGCCGACCGCGACCAGACGGCTACCCGCAACGCCCTGGTGACCTTCGAAACCCTCATCAAGCGTTTCCCCCAATCGAGTCATCTCGACGAGGCCAGGACCTCTGCCGCCCACTGTCGCGACCGTCTCGCCGAACACGAGCTTTATGTCGGCCGTTTCTACCTGAGCACCGACCACCCCGCAGCGGCCATTTCGCGCCTGAAGGGTTTGATCAAGGACTATCCCGCCTTTACAGGTCGGGATGCTGCATGGTTCTATCTTGGCCAGGCCTACCTGCGAAGCGGGCAACGCGAACAGGCGACGGCCGCATTCAAGACTCTTGCCCGTGAATTTCCGGACAGCGAATACCTTCCGAAAGTGCAAAAATACGTCGCAATAGGATTCTGAGAATCTCCCAACCGGGAGCTTTCCACCTCCGTTCCAGGGCTCCCAAAATAACCATTTTTCCACAATTAATTCAAATAGTTGCCATTGCTTTACAGGCTCCCGAAGGGGAGCCTTTTTTGCTTGACTTGCCGTTTACGGCATTATATAAAAGTTGGCATTGTTATAACGGAATTTTATTCATTCGGCCGAGGGTTCCCGCATCTACCATGCCCCTCGCCCATTTATTCTTCAGCGGACCGAGTTACCCATTGCAACAGAGTGTGTTACAGCAAAACAGGGTTCGGATGAAATATCCTTGACCTTGTTTTACTTTTTTTACCCCCCTTTCGGGACGCACAATTTCGGGCGCCACCGAGACATTACATTAGGAGGAGAGAGATGTCCGATTACGGTACACTTGAAAGCCGAGTTCGTCGCAAGTCGCTGCTGAGCAAGGTCTGCAAGGCCGAAGACACCATTTCGCTCTTTAAGGGCGGCATGAACCTGATGTGGTCCGGCTTCACCCCGGCCGGCTACCCGAAAGAGGTGCCCATCGCCCTGGCTGACCACGTCGAGAAGAACAACCTGCAGGGCAAGCTCAAGTTCAACCTGTTCATCGGCGCTTCGGTCGGCGCCGAGACCGAGGACCGCTGGGCGACCCTTGACATGATCGACCGCCGCTGGCCCTACCAGACCGGCAAGAACATCGCCAAGGGGATCAATGCAGGCCGCATCCGCATGGGCGACAAGCACCTCGGCCTCTTCGCCCAGGATGCCGGCTACGGCTTCTACACCGAGAACGGCCGCTACGACATCGGCATCGTCGAGGTCTCGGCGATCACCGAGGACTGCGGTCTGGCCCTGACCACCTCCTGCGGCATCGTCGCCGAGGCCCTGCACCTCTGCGACAAGATCATCATCGAGGTCAACACCGGACAGCCCTCCTTCGAAGGCATTCACGACATTCACATGCAGCAGAAGCCGCCGCACCGGGCGCCGTTTTTAATCACCCAGGCGGACAGCCGCATCGGCAGCCCCTACGTCCCCTGCGACCCGGACCGGATCGTCGCCATCGTCGAGTCCAAGCGCCGCGACAAGGGGCGGGCCTTCGCCGAGATGGACAACACCTCCGAGGCGATCGCTAGCCACATCCTCGACTTCTTCTCCCATGAGGTGAAGAAGGGGCGTCTGCCCGAGAACCTGCTGCCGCTGCAGTCGGGCGTCGGCTCCATCGCCAACGCCGTCGTCGGCGGCCTGGTCAAGGGTCCGTTCGAAAACCTCAACGTCTACACCGAGGTGCTGCAGGACACCATGCTTGACCTGTTCGACTCGGGCAAGCTGAACAGCGCCTCCTCCTGCTCACTCTCCCTCTCCGAGGATCCGGGCTTCCCGCGCTTTTTCGACAACTGGGATAAATACTTCAGCAAAATCACCCTGCGTCCGCTGTCGATTTCGAACGCGCCGGAGCCGATCCGCCGCCTCGGGTGCATCGCCATGAATACCCCGGTCGAGTTCGATATCTACGCCCACGCCAACTCCACCCTGGTCGGTGGTACTCGCATGATCAACGGTCTTGGCGGCTCCGGCGACTTCCTGCGCAACGGCTACCTGAAAATCATGCACAGCCCGTCGGTGCGCCCGAGCAAGACCGACCCGACTGGCATCACCTGCGTGGTGCCCAAGGCACCGCACGTCGACCACACCGAGCACGACCTCGACTGCCTTGTCACCGAGCAGGGCCTCGCTGATCTGCGCGGCCTGGCCCCGAAAGACCGCGCCAAAGTCATCATCGAGAAGTGCGCGCACCCGGACTACAAGCCGATTCTCACCGATTACCTGGAAATGGCCAGCAAAGAGACCCTGGCCAAAGGGATCGGCCACGAGCCGCAGCTCTTCGACCGTGCCTTCAAGATGCAGCAGAACCTGGCCACCAACGGCACCATGAAGATCAAGAGCTGGGACATCAAGGTCGACCTCTGCGAATAAAATAATTTCGTCTTCCATGCAAATGGCCCCTCCGTCGGCTCTTCGACGGAGGGGCTTTTTTTATTCGCCTCATTGCTGTATCCAGTCTCTTCGTAATTGCGATGAGGATCAAGCCGCGGCTGGGTACACCCACCAAAAGTTCTACGGCCGCCCCCTGGATCATGGTCAAACAGGCCGCGATCCGTAGCTGTCCCCCCTCCTGAACCAACCCAGACCTAACCCGAAGCTAACTTATCCCCCTCCCCTCGGGTGTCGTGCCGGAAATTTGGCCCGAGTCAAAGCCATGACCTTTCCCTCAAAAGCATCATGCCACGCTGTTGTCGATATTTTTTCTATAATTTCAATATGTTCCATCTATGGCCAAGTAGCCGTTCCGACGCGTCACTCCTGCTCGGACGCCACCTTTCATGACACTAATTTGATTTTATTTTATAAAACCTTGCAATTTCAAGTATTTACAACAATGGTACAACAATCGCACTACCCATTAGCGAAAGCAATTTCACCGGAAAAAGTATTTGTTTTTTAGGCGGTTGACAACTTCTACAAGAAAGGTATGAGGAAAACAGAGGCTGAGATCTCTGGAGCAAACGGAAAACTTCTCTCACTTCAACGATAACGGCAAAACCGGAGAAATCCGGCGACGCAAAGCCACGGGTCCTCGGTCTCCCCCGGCTGATAAAGGGGCGGCACGGACAGCCGGGTTACCGAAGGGAGTAAACGCCATGAAATTTCTCGTAATGGGAATTCTGGCACTCGCAGTGTTGAATCCCTGGGCCGCTACGGTCCAGGCCTCATCGGGCTCGTCCGCCCCCCTGCAGGTCCGAGCCACCATCCGTCCCTGGATCAAATTCGCTGCTACCCCGCGGGTCGCCAGTTACCTGGTAACGGAAGAAGACATTCGCCGCGGCTTCATCGACCTGCCCGGAGCCCTGACGCTCAATGTCCAGACCAACATCGGCGAAGCAATCCGCTTCGACATCAGCAGCAACGGACCGGAGCGAATCCTCGCCCATGAGGGAGGATCTGCCCTGACCGATACGGTTCGCATCAAGGGTCAATACCCCGCCATCCCAATCGGGCGGCTGCTGGACATGCGCGTCGTCCTGCCCGAGGGGACACAGGAAGGCACCTACCCCTTCCAAGTGGCCGTAGAGCCGGTGGCCTATTGACCTTTCCTTGAGTGACATTTTTTGCCACCAGCCAGAGACACAAAACGGCATCCAGATTCGGGTAGCCCCCCTTTCCCCCCACGGCCAATCACCCCCTCAAATAGCTTAAATCATTTGGCTTTATCATCTTTTAATCCACAATTTATTTTTTTGGCAAGCAATTTGCTGACAAAAGGAATCGAAATTCAAGCATGGCAAATCTCCATTGTGCGGAGAAACTTGGTTGACCATGCCCCTGAACTCGGTCCAAGCTTCACACACATATTAAACAGTCTCCGATACTGGCAAAACCGGAGTAATCCGGTGACGCAAAGCTGCGGGTCCTCGGTCTGCGCACCAACGGTGTGGCGACACGGATAGCCGGGCCGCCGAAGAGACGGGTGACGTAAGTTCCCGTAGCTTTCGCGCGCCCGTCTTCGGCAATAGCTGAAGACGGGCGCTTTTATTTTGCCCATTTATGCCTGAATGCACAGGCTCAATCGGGGATTATCCCTCAAACTCAGACAGGAGGAACAAATGAAACAGATGAAACTTTTCGCTGCTGTAACCTGCCTGGCCGGGCTGCTTTTCGCCGGCAACGCCCTGGCGGCAGACACCGCCAACCTCACCGTAACCGCAACCGTCGACGCGACCTGTAAAATCACCGGCGGAACCCTCGATTTCGGCACGCTGGATCCCACCAGCGGCAACCCCGCTACCGTCACCAATGCCACTGCGGCCCAGGTGACCTGCACCAACGGAACCAGTTACACCATCACCGATAACGGTGGCCTTAACGGTACCTATCTCCTTGATGACGGTAGCAGCAACCAGATCCAGTACAGCCTCACCTACACCGGCACTGGCCTCGGCAACGGCAATGCCCAGGATGTTTCCATCAAAGGCGATATCGCCTTTGCCGCTTACCAGACCAAGCCGGCGGGGACCTACACGGACACGGTGGTTTTGAGCGTGAACCCCTGATTAAAAACCTATTGTCCCGCGGGAGGGCGCCTCATATGGCGCTCTCCCGCCCCAGGACGGGACGCTCCCATGAAAAGATCCGGCATTTTTCTCCTGATTCTTCCATTCCTTCTGGTTCCCCTTGCGGGCACCGGCCGGGGGGCCGATTCTGCCGTTCTTTCGGTTTCGGCCACTCTCCTTTCGAAAAGCCAGTGCAAGTTCAACTCCTCTGCCGCGACGCTGGATTTCGGCAACCTCGACCCGGCCAATCCGGTCCTGGCAACGGCAACAACCACCCTGCCCATGGTCTGCCACGGCAGTGCACCCATCGCGACATTCCAGGTCACCGATGATGACGGCCTGTTCGAAACCGGTCCCAACGCCAATCGTATGCGGCATCAGACCAATCCCGCTGCCTACCTCCCCTACCAGCTTTCATACTCCCCCGCCACCGGCAGCATTCCCAAAAACGCGACCCAGACCTTAACGATTACCGGCCAAATCCAGGGCAGCGATTACCAATCGGCGATAGCAGGGACCTACGCGGATACGGTTATTCTCACTATTCAGCCCTGAGCAGCGGCCGAAAGCTTGTAAAAACCGTCGTCCCGGAGTACAATCCCGCCCCATGAAACGTAAACCATCGACCAAGGCAGGCCTTCCGGCCGGCTGTTTACTTTTTGCCCTTATTATGGCGAGCCTGTATCTTTCTCCTGCTGCGTTCGCCGGGGAATGGCGGGTTATCCCTATCCGTATCGATTTTGACAAAGGCGCCAGAAGCAGCGTAATTTCAGTGGCCAACGACGGCACCAAACCACTCACTGTGAGTGTCGAGGCGGACCAGTGGCTGCAGGACGCCAAGGGCAAGGACAGCTATTCAATAAGTTCGGATCTGATCTTTTTCCCCAAAGTCCTCACTATCGGGCCACAAGAGGAACGCGTTATCCGGGTCGGCATCAAGACACCGGCCATCAAGGAAGAAAAAACCTACCGCTTGTTTATCAGCGAAAATCCGGGAGCCAGGAAACCGGAAGAAACCGGCGTTGCCATCGCAATCCGGTTCGGGGTGCCTATCTTTGCCAAACCGCTGCAGGAGACCGTTCAGGGGGGAATAGAGAATCTCACCCTGGAGCAGGGGCACCTACGGTTCTCCGTAGCCAATTCGGGGAACGTCCACTTCCGGGTCAGTACCATAACTGCTTCCGGCCTGGATGCCGCTGGAAATGAGGTTTTTAAGCAACGACTGAACGGATGGTATGTATTGGCCGGGGCTTCCAGGGAATACGACATTGAAATTCCCCAGCAAGCTTGTCGGCAGTTGCACGACATCACCCTCGAGGCCAAGTCGGACCGTGCCGAATTCTCCCAAAAGATCGATTTCGACCAGGCCTCCTGCCCTCCCCGTTAACGGTCTTTTCGAGTTCTTGAAGTCCTTCAACCTTCTGCCCAAAGTTAAATGGGCAGCTCTTTCCCTTGCCGCGGTTTTCATTTTTCTTCTCTGTCCCCCCGCCTCTGCCGACCAGACCATCATTGTCGATGTTTTTCTCAACCAGGTTGCCAAAGGTGATTTTTTCGTCATCCTCAAGGATGACGGCGACTTCCTCCTCAAGGCCAATGACCTCAAGAAGATGGGCTTCAGCAATGTGCCTGAGCCGCTGGTGGACATCGATGGGGAGAGTTATGTTTCCCTTCGCTCGATAAAGGAGGTTCACTCTGAATTCGACGAAAAAACCCTGACCCTCCACCTCCGTTCAGAGCCCGCCCTGCTTCAGCAAACCACCGTCAGCCTGATGCCGGCGAAAAGAACCAACGTCTATCACCCGAGAGACAACAGCTTCTTTCTGAACTATGGACTGGACTACGCTGCGGGCGGGGATTCTCTGTATTTTCAAGGGCTCAATGTGACTAACGAGGCGGGACTGCGATTCCGTGACTTTCTCTTTTTTACCAGCACAGTTTACTCGCACACTTCAGAGACAAGCCAATTTTCCCGGCTCATGAGCAACGTGACCTATGACCGGCGCGGGAAGATGCAGCGCTTTGTCGCCGGCGATTTTTTTGCCGGATCGGGGGACCTGGGCAGCAACGTGAACATGGGGGGATTCAGTTTCTCCAAGTTGTACCAGATCAATCCTTATTTCATCCAATACCCCCTGTTCGATTTCTCCGGCCTGCTGGCCCTCCCTTCCGACGTCGACCTTTATCTCGATGGCGTCCGGGTGAAATCGGAACATTTTCAGCCGGGTCAATTCCAACTGAAAAACTTCCAGGCGTTCGGCGGCGCCCATCAGGTTGAAATTGTCGTTCGCGACTCCTTGGGTCGGGAACGACAAATCGTTTCCCCCTTTTATTTCACCGACCGGCTGTTGCGGAAAAGTTTGACCGAATACAGCTACAATATTGGCCTGCTGCGCCGGGATTATGGTTTGGAAAGCGGAGATTATGCCGATCCCGCCTTTTCGGCCTTCCACCGCTTCGGTGTCACCGATTCGTTGACCGTCGGCTTGCGGGGCGAGGCAGGTGACGATGTCTACAATGTCGGGATGGAATCGCTGGGAAAACTCGGTTTCAAGGGACTGCTGGGCCTGCAGATCTCCGGCAGCCTGGCAAGGGGCAAACCGGGAGTGGCCTCGAAAATCAGCTACGAATACCAGAATCGGCGCTTCAGCGCCCGCCTGGCACTGACGAACTTTTCCAGCGACTATCAGAATCTGGAGCGCAAACTGTCGGGACGCAAGGTCGACTACCTGGCCCAGGCCGGCATCGGTTACGTCATTCCCGTCGTCGGCAACCTTTCCCTGACCCTTTCCGCCCTGAAACTTGACAACGAGGGAAGCCAACCAAGCCTGATCGCCTATTTCTCCCGAAAATTGTGGAAAAATCTGTATCTCAACACCTCCTACCGGCACACCGAATCGGGCGTTGTCGACGACGAGGTGTTCATGAACTTCAGCTATTACCTCGGCAGGAATGCAACCCTTTCCGCCAGCAGCCAGGTGAACCGGGAGGGGAATTCCCAGGTTTTGGAGGCCCGCAAGGACCTCCCCGTGGGCGAGGGTTACGCCTGGCGGACTACTCTTGAGAGGAAGCATTCCGATTCCGCGGACAGTTACACCATCAACCCCGCCTTGCAGTACAACAGCCCTTACGGAACATATCGGGGAGAATTCAGTCTGAGAAGCGGCACGGCAAGCCAAAAAGAGGATCTGCGCCTGTCCGTCTCCGGTGCCTTGGTCCGGGTAGGGGATGCCGTGGCCGCCACGCGCCCGGTGTCCGACAGCTTCGGCCTGGTCAAGATCGGGGATGCCCGGGGGGTTCGGGTTTACGCCAACAGCCAGTTGATGGGCAGGACCAATTCCCGCGGCGAGGTCATCGTTCCAAGCCTCAATTCCTTCTACGACAACGAGGTGAGCTTCGAGGACAAGGATATCCCGATGGACTACCTCATGCCCCGGGTCAGAAAGTTTATCTCCCCGCCCTACCGGAGCGGGTCCTGCCTAGTGTTCCCGCTGGAAAAATATCAGGCTTTTACCGGCACCCTGTTGGTCGCTGAGAGTGGGCGTAAAACGGTACTGACCAATGCGGAGGTGACCATTCCCGTTGGCGATAAGGGGATTTCTTTCTATACCGGCAATGACGGCGAGTTCTACTTTGACAATGATCCCTCAAGCAATCCGGATCTTTTCGAAAAAACACCCGAACTAAATTGCTCGACCATGGGCCGCGCCACTGCGACCTTTTTAGCAGCGGGCCCGCACCCGGTCACGATCACCTACCAGGGGCACTCCTTCCCTGCTGTGCTGACCATTCCTGCCGCTGAAGGTCCCATGACCGACCTGGGAGAGGTGCAGTTGCAACTCCCGTCCGGCCTCGGGACCGAGGTGGAAAAAGCCGTACTGGCAAAGGATATCGTTCGGTCCATTCCTGAGCCTGCTCTACCTTCACCGCCAGCCGGCCGGCCGGGCCAGACCAATCTTCCACCCGAGCGGGCCCAGCCGCAGCCCAAACAGGCAACGTCACTGGAAGTTTCGCCCGCTGGAACACCGGGTGAAGTTCCTGTGGTCCAGGTAGGGAGAGGGACGATGGCGCTCCCCTCCGCTCCCGGGGCCAAGGGGAAAAACGTTGTCCAGGAAAAGGATGCCGCCCAGTCCACTCCTGAACCTGCACTGCCGTCACCGCCTTCCAGTCACCCGGACCCGGACCAGAGCCAGGGCCAGGGTCTCCCTCCCTCCATGTCTGCGCGGCCGCAGCAGCCTCCAGTCCCGGTGATTCCACCCGGTGAGACGACGGCTATAAGTCCGATATCTGAAGAGTGGAAATGGGAGGCTTTCCCCGCCCCCTCCGGTCTCCAAGCTGGTCTGAAACAGACTGTACCGGGAAAGGATACCGTCTCACCCATCTCTGAGCCTCCGTCCTTGCCGTCTTCCATCGATAGTACGAACCGGGCGAATCATAAGCCCAGCTCCGCCCGGCCAAAATCGAACAAGAGGCCTTTGGCACTGGATCCCCCAAGGCGTATGCCGGTCGATGCCATCAGAACGCTCCCGGGAGAGATTTTTTTCGCGTTCGACCGGGCAGACCTTTCGGTAACCGCCAAGAGCAAATTGAATGAAATCGCCAGGTTCCTTTGTCAATCTCCGGATGCCAGGCTGAAGATCGAGGGACACGCCGATTCTCGCGGGAGTAATTACTACAACCTTCACTTGGGGCTGCTGCGAGCTCGGGTGGTGCGGGATTATTTGCTCGACCAAGGAATAGATACGAGCAGAATTTTCAAGCTGATCAGCTATGGCAACAAAAACCCGGTCTGCTACCAAGAGCGGGAAGATTGTTACCACCGCAACCGGAGAACCGTAATTGCAGTGGCCAACCTGAAATGAGGCTGTTAAGATGAAGCTTACAAGTTCGGGGAATCCTTTGATTAAGGCGGGTGCCGAGAAATGAGAGTCGGCAAAACATTCTTTTGGTTATGGGCACTGGCCGGTCTTTTCCCGGCTACCGGGGCTTTCGCATTTAATTGCCAGGTTTCCGCCGGGACTCTCAATTTTCCGACCTATAACATTTTTTCCACCTTCCCGACCGACTCCACGGCCACCCTCCATGTTTCCTGCAACGCTCCCGAGCAAAATCCCCATGCGCCCCTGCCGGTGGCCATTTCCCTGAGCCCCGGATCTTCGGGGACTTTTGCCCAGCGGCAGATGCTTTCCCTGTCGGGAGGAACGGATCATCTCAACTATAATCTTTTCACCAATGCCTCCTATTCCTCCATCTGGGGCGATGGGGCCGGCAGCTCCACCACCCTGACGAATATCATCGATAAAAACACCCCCTGGGAAGCCGTCATTTACGCCCGCATCCCCGCCCGGCAAAACGTCCGCGCCGGTACCTACAGCGACCTGATCACCGTCACGGTCAACTGGTAGTTGCCCGCGGTGCTAAGGTGGTTTTGGGGCGGGTAGCCACCGGAGAGTCAGGGGCTTGGCCCACTAATTTTCCATAGTCGCAGGTCCTGTGCAAGCCCCCTCCCCATACGCCGCAGGCCCCCGACAAAAGCGGCGGCGCTCCTTATCGGGAGCGCCGCCGCTTTCAACCACAATATTGCTGGATCGGTTTAGAGACTTTCGGCCTTTTTCGCCAGGTAGGATGCGACCCCCTCACGGTCAGGCTTCATCCCTTCATCCCCCTTGTTCCAGCCCGCCGGGCAAACCTCGCCATATTTCTCGGTGAACTGCAGGGCATCAACCATCCGCAGCATCTCGTCGACGTTGCGCCCCAGCGGCAGGTCGTTGACCACCTGATGGCGGACGATGCCGTTCTCGTCGATCAGGAAGGCGCCGCGATAGGCGACCCCTGCATCACCAAACTCAACATCGTAAGCGCGGCAGATCTCGTGCTTGACGTCGGCCACCAGTGGGTAGTGGATGGCGCCGATGCCGCCCTCGTCCACCGGGGTGTTGCGCCAGGCGACATGGGTGAACTGGGAATCGATGGAGCAGCCGATGACCTGCACGCCGCGCTCCTCGAAGTCCTTGATGCGACGGCTGAAGGCGATCAGCTCGGTGGGGCAGACGAAGGTGAAGTCTAGAGGGTAGAAGAAAAGGACGATGTACTTGCCGTGGTAGTCGGCAAGGGCGAAATCGTCCTTGATCGAACCGTCGGGCATTACCGCGGCGGCCTTGAACCCGGGGGCTTTCTTTCCAACCAGAACACTCATGGACAGACTCCTTTCAGGTACGGTTATCCGTTAGCCAAGGAAGAAATTTTGGCATCAGTTTACCGATTGCCCGGAGGCTGTCAAGAAATTAATGACCTTTTTAGTCTTTTTTCTTGCGACTGCGGGGATGGGCGGCGTCGTAGACGCTGGTGAGGTGCTCGATGCTGACCTGGGTGTATTTCTGGGTCGTGGAGAGGGAGGCGTGGCCGAGGAGCTCCTGGATCGCCCGCAGGTCGGCGCCGCCGGCCAGCAGATGGGTCGCGAAGGAGTGCCGCAGTGCGTGCGGGGAAGCTTCCTTGAGAATCCCGGCCTGCAACAGGCGGACCTTGAGCTGGCGCTGGATGCTGCGCGCGGTGAGCCGGCCGCCGCGGTGGTTGATGAAAAGCGGAGCCTCGGCGGCCACCGGACCCCGGGCCGCAAGATAGCGCTCCAGGGCCTCGCGGGCCTTGCGCCCGACCGGCACGATGCGCTCCTTGCGCCCTTTGCCGACCACTCGCACCAGCCCGGCATCGAGATCGAGCCCTGCGCGGTCAAGTCCGGTCAGTTCGCCGATTCGCAGACCGCAGGAATAGAGGGTTTCGACGATCGCCCGGTCGCGAAGCGCAAGCAGGTCGTCGCCTGCGTCGCGTTCCATGAGGGCGAAAGCCTCGTCGACGGAGAGGGTCTTGGGCAGGTACTTCTCCGCCCGCGGGGTGCCGACCAACTCGCCGGGATTGACCTCCAGCACCCCCTCGCGGACCAGGAAACGAAAGAAACTGCGCAGGGCGGCTAGCTTGCGGCCGATGGTCGAACGTTTGCAGCGGCGGTGGAGCAGCGCCAGGTAGCGGCGCAGGATGATCTGGTCGACGCGCCCCAGCAGTTCCGCACCATTCTCCCTCCATTTCAGTTCGTTGCGCAGGAATGCCTGGAACCCGAGCAGGTCGCGACGGTAGGCGGCCAGGGTGTGGGGAGAGACGTTGCGCTCGACACTCAGGTGGGTGGTGAAACGATCCAGCAAGCGGTCCACAATCTTCTCCCGGAAGCGTGAATGGGGTTCCGCCCCGGCGACGGAGCATTGATTATCGCATTCCATCGGCAACGAGGCAAGGGGTGGCGCAACTGATTGACGGCCCCCCTCCGGCATGCCATACTTGCAGCCAATGGGAGGGAACATGTTGATTCTTTTCGCCATCTTAGGTGCCTTCGTCGGCATCGTCTTCCTGGTCGTTCTGCTCAGTCACGCCATCGCCTGGTACGAGAGCGCCAGCGCCCGCCCGGAACTGGTGCCCGAACGCTTCGCCGCCGACCGCCTGTTGCTGGCTGCCCGCCTGGTCGCCAAGGAGACGCTGCTGATGCTGGTGACGGTCCTCCTTCACCCGTGGGGCTGGGTGGCGCCCCGCCAGACCCCCTTCGACCCGAGCGGCGGGCCGCCGATCATCCTCCTCCACGGCCTCTTCCACAACCGTGCCTGCTGGTGGTGGGCCAAACTCCGACTGCGGCGCAAGGGTCTGCGCAACCTTTACACTATCAACCTGCCGCCATGGAAGGAAGTGGAGGCCCTGACCGAGCGACTCACCCTGAAGATCGACGAACTGCGCCTCGCAGGGGCCGGAGAGAAGGTGAACCTGGTCGGCCACTCGATGGGCGGAGTCATCGTCCGCAACTACCTGCAACTGCGCGGCGGCGCTGAGCGGGTCGACCGCTGCGTCCTCCTCGCCACCCCCAACCATGGCTCCAAGCTGGCCCCCTTTGCGATCTCCCACCTCGGCGAGGCACTGGTTCCGGGCTCGGCATTTCTGGACCGCCTCAATGCCGCCCCCCTCCCCCATCCGGAACGGATCACCGCTATCTACAGCCGGCACGACAACATCGTTCTCCCCTGGCAAAACGCCCGCCTGCCGGGAGCACGCAACATCGAGCTGGCCGGCATGGGCCACGTCGGCATGCTCTACTGTGCGAACGCCCTGGCGGCACTGATCGAGGGGCTATGCGAAACGATCCCCGCCCAGCCGGCTACGGAGGCCGAACATGCAATCCCTTGAGGTGGTCAGCCACCAACCGGTCGAGATGATCGACATCACCGCCGCGGTGCGCCGGACGTTGGGGGAAGGTGGTGTGCGCGACGGGCTGCTGGTCCTGTTCGTCCCTCACACCACTGCCGCGGTGACCATCAACGAAAACGCCGACCCCGACGTGGTCGCCGACCTGATGATGGAACTGGACAAGATCGTCCCCTTTGCCGACGACTACCGCCACGCCGAGGGGAACAGTGCCGCGCACCTCAAGTCGACTCTGGTCGGCGCCAGCGAGACCCTGCTGGTGAGCGACGGCAAGCTGGTCCTCGGCACCTGGCAGGGCATCTATTTCTGCGAGTTCGACGGTCCGCGCCGCCGTACCCTGCACCTCAAGATCCTCCCCGGATGAAACCGGCCGTCAGCCTCCGGGCCCTCTCCGACTATCGCCCCGGGGCGGTCGAAATTGCCATCACGGAACTCCTCGCCCCCCTTGGCGGCATGGCCGCCTTCGTCCGCCCCGGGCAGCAGGTCCTGCTGAAGCCGAACATGCTCGCCGGCAAGATTCCGGAGAAGGCGGTCACCACCCACCCCGAAATCCTCCGCGCCGTGATCCGCGCCGCGCGCACTGCCGGCGGCATCGTCAGCGTCGGCGATTCTCCCGGTGTCGGCGCGCCCGAGCAGGTCGCCCGCCGCTGCGGGCTGCTGACAGTGATCGAGGAGGAGGGGGCGCGCTTCGCCCCCTTCACCGAGTCGGTGAAGGGGCGGGTCGGCGGCGGCACCTTTCACGAACTGGAGTTGGCTCGCGACGTCCTCGACGCCGAACTGATCATCAACCTTCCCAAACTCAAAACCCACCAGATGATGGGCCTGACCTGCGGCGTCAAGAACCTCTTCGGCGCCGTAGTCGGCATGCGCAAGGTGCGGCTCCACCTGCAGGCCGGCACCGACAAGGCCTTCTTCGCGTTGATGCTACTGGAACTCGCCGAGCACCTCGCCCCGGCACTGACCATCGTCGATGCCGTGGTCGCCATGGAGGGGGACGGTCCCGGCAGCGGCGACCCGGTCCCGGTCGGCGCCCTGCTCGCCGGCGCCAGCCCGCTCGCCGTTGACACGGCCGCCGCCGCCCTGCTCGGCCTTTCTCCCACCGTCAACTGGACGCAAAAGATTGCCGCCGCCAGCGGCCGGAAGGGAGCTTCCCTGGCGGAGTTGGAACTGCTCGGCACCCCCTTGGAGGCCCTGCGCGTCAAACACTTCCGCCCTGCCAAAACCACTGACGTCAACTTCGGCCTGCCTCCCTTCATCAAGCGTCCCCTGAAGAACGCCCTCACCGCCCGCCCGGCCCCGGACGACCTCAAGTGCGTCCGCTGCGGCCTCTGCGTCGAGCACTGCCCGCCACAGGCGATGCGCCTCGCCGGCAACCGCCTGGAGATCGACTACGCCCGCTGCATCCGCTGTTTCTGCTGTCAGGAGCTCTGCCCCCACGGAGCACTGCTGACTGAACAGGGGCTGCTTCTGCGTTTGAACCGGCTTCTGCGCGGGACAAGGTGAATTCTTTGGGCCGGCCCCGGCCGGAGAATCGGCAGGTTCGAATCTGTCGTCTTGCTAACACAATCCTAACAATTCGCTGATAAATCCCTTACGGTTTTATTTGGGGACAGCGTCGAGTCTGCTAATGGAGCACAATCCCTGAGCCTTTCGACCGGCCAGACACCGGGGTCTGACCGGTTTTTTGCGGCAGATGGCAGCCTCGTTCCGGAAAGGCCAGCCGGCGGCCCAGATACCAAGGAGATGAAGCTAGATGACCATGGAACTGCTCACCATCGGGGTCGGCATTCTCGGCCTGTTCGCCGTCTTCGCCATCTTCGTCGGCGTCAGCAACGACGCCGTCAACTTCCTCAATTCCTCCATAGGTTCCCGGGTCGCGCCCCGGGCCGTCATCCTCACCGTTGCCGGCCTCGGTATCCTTGCCGGGGTCACCTTCTCCAGCGGCATGATGGAGGTCGCCCGCAAAGGGATCTTCAACCCGCAGTTTTTCACCATGCCCGAGCTGTTGACCATCTTCCTCGCGGTCATGGTGGCTAATGTCATCCTCCTCGACCTCTTCAACACCTACGGCCTGCCGACCTCCACCACCGTCTCCGTGGTCTTCGAACTCCTCGGCGCCGCGGTCGTCGTTTCGCTGCTGAAGATCGTCCAGGCCGGCGACAGCCTGGCCACCATCGTCGACTACATCAACTCGGCCAAGGCGATCACCATCATCATGGGGATCCTGCTGTCGGTGGCGGTCGCCTTCGTCTGCGGCGCCGTGGTGCAGTTCTTCACCCGGCTCCTCTTCACTTTCGACTACCGCCAGCGTGTCAAGCGTTACGGCGCGCTGTGGGGCGGCATGGCGCTGGCCTCGATCACCTATTTTATCGTCGTCAAGGGGGCCAAGGGCGCCGCCTTCATCCCCCGGGCGACGGTGACCTGGATCGATTCCCACGTTTTGACCCTGCTGCTGGTGATCTTCGCCGCCTCGGTCGTGGTCCTGGCGGTGTTGCAGCTGCTGCAGGTCAACATTCTCAAGCCGATCGTGCTGATCGGCACCTTCGCTCTGGCGATGGCCTTTGCCGCCAACGACCTGGTCAACTTCATCGGCGTCCCCCTGGCCGGCCTGCAGGCCTACAAGGCGGCCCTGGCCAGCGCCTCTCCCCTCACCGAAACCATGGGCGCCCTGGCGCAGAAGGTCCACTCGGAGACGCCGCTGCTGCTCTTCGCCGGCCTGGTCATGGTCCTGACCCTGTGCCTGTCGAAGAAGGCGCGCTCCGTCACCGAGACGGAGATCAACCTGGCCCAGCAGGAAGAGGGGCAGGAGCGCTTCGAGTCGATCTTCCTCTCCCGCTCCATCGTCCGCCTGGTGCTGGGCCTCTTCGAACTGGTCCGCACCGTCGTGCCGCGGCCGCTGCGGGCGCTGTTCGACCGGCGCCTCGACCCGGCGGCGGCACCCCTGGTCGCGGCCGCCGGGGAACGCCCCTCCTTCGACCTGCTGCGCGCAGCGGTCAACCTGACGGTGGCCAGCGCCGTGGTCTCCTACGCCACCGCCAACAAGCTGCCGCTGTCCACCACCTACGTCACCTTCATGGTTGCCATGGGCAGTTCCTTCGCCGACCGGGCCTGGGGCCGGGAGAGCGCCGTCTACCGCGTCACCGGGGTGCTGGCAGTGATCGGCGGCTGGTTTCTGACCGCGGTTGCCGCCTTTATCTTCGCCGGCATCTTCGCCACCATCATCTTCTACGGCCAGGCCTTCGGCGTCGTCATCCTCATCGCCCTGACGGCGGTGATGATCCGCAACGCCCACCACAAACATCGCGCCCTCACCGAAGATGCCCAGCAGGAGAGGATCTTCAACCTGGAGACCGCCGAGGAGCAGGCCGGGGCGGTTGCGACCACCTTCGAGCACATGAGCATGCTGCTGCGGGAGATCCGCGGCTCCCTCGACACCACCCTCGACGCCCTCTTCCGCCAGCAGTTCGACCGCATCGGCGTCGAGCGCAAGAAACTGAACAAGATGCAGGGCTGGGCGAACATCATCAGTGCCAACATCTTCAAGGCGATGCGGCTGCTCGACCAGCAGGGGCAGACCGTCTCCTACCGCTACGCCCAGGCCATCCGCCGGCTGCAGAAGGTCATCGACGGCTACCGCGACATCGTGCTGCGCGCCTACACCCACGTCGGCAATCACCACAAGGGGTTGCTGCCGGTCCAGGTGGAAGAGCTGGAGCAGGTGCGGCGGCTGCTCCACGACATCCTGCAGGAGGTGGAGGAAACCTTCAGCCGTCGTCAGCCCGCCGATATCGCCGGGCTGACCGAGAAGGATGCCCGCCTGCGGGCTTTCGCCGAGGAACTCAACGTGCTGCAGACAACGCGCATCAGAGACAATTCCTCCAAGACCCGGCTGAGCATCCTCTACTACGGCATCGTCGGCAACGCGATGATGCTCTCCAAGCAAAGCCTGCAATTGCTGGAAATCTTCGACACCTCCTTCGGCGAGGTTGAGCAGGAGCAGACCGCCTGAGCGCCGGTGCCGGACGACCTTTTATTCACCCGCATGCAGACGAGC
This sequence comes from uncultured delta proteobacterium, assembly GCA_963806685.1. GTDB lineage: Bacteria > Desulfobacterota > Desulfuromonadia > Desulfuromonadales > DDH964 > DDH964. The sequence continues at coordinate 57,403 of CAWDZB010000025.1, read as the reverse complement.
CGGCCCTTTCGGGGCCGGCTCGTCTGCATGCGGGGACGAAATACGGTGCCGGTAGCCCTTCACCTTTCACCGAAATATTCGACCGATCAATCGTAGCGCCGAATCGAACAGGTCGTTCAACGTATCCCCCAACAAATCCGGATCATCCTCCAACGGCAGGGACGACGGCAGCTTCTCCGTGGCGGCAGACATCTCTTCGCAGCGGGCCTTATTGCGCTTTTCGGCGAGGAGCTGTCCCCCGGCCCGCCGCCACTCCATGAGGTGAATCAGCTCGCCGTTGTCGAGCCAGACCCCGTGGGCCCTGCACTGGTCAATGACCACCCCGCTGCTGGAGCCGAAGTTGACACGGTTCATGAGTTGCCCGCACTCGGGGCACTTGATGTAGCGGACCGGGCGCCTTTGGTCGCCACGCTCGCGATTGACATTGACGATTTGCTGATAATTGATCACGAACGCCGGCGCGACGCTCGCCTCGAGAAAGGCCTGCACTTCGCCGGGGTCGAAAAAAAGCCCAAAGCAGGTGGGACAGCGTTCGACGGCGAAGGAGCCGTCGGCGCTCAGGCGGATGGCATCCAACAGCTCCCGGCAATCGGGGCAGTGCCGATGGGAGGCCTCCCGTTCCGCGGCGAAGCGCGGCATTGCCATAACGTCGAGATCGTTGCGGGTTCCGCAGTAGCTGCAGAAGCTGCTGTCGGCCGGAAGTGGAGCGGAGCAGCTGTTGCAATTGGCCATGACCTCCAGACCTTACAGCGCGTCGAGGATCTGCCGACGCTTGGTCGCGTATTCCTCGTCGCTGATCAGCTGCTGTTCGTGGAGTTTTTTCAACTCTGCCAGCCGGGCCGCCGGATCGGCCGCGTCCTTATTGGACGACGTTGACGACGCATTTTGCGAAAGCGCCTGGGCCAGGCCCTGTCCCATCCCCATCCCGGCGCCGAGTCCGACCCCGATCCCGGCACCGCCCCCTTCGTTGCGGGCCGCCTCGCGCAGCGCCTCGAGGCGCTGCATTTCGGCGAAATCCATCCCGACCTCTTTGAGCGCCCTGGCCTCGGCGGTCATGTCGGCGATCCGCCCGATGCGCCGCACCGTCTCCTCGTCGAAGTTCGTCCCCTCGATGCGGAAGTCGCTGACCTCGAAGCCGAGCTTGACGAAGTCGGCGCTGAGACGGCCGGCCATCCCGGCGGCAATCTCTTCGCGTTGAGCGTCGATCTCGGTGTAGGGGATGCGCTGCTCGGCAATATGGTCGCTGATCGACTGCACCAGCCGCTCAGCCATGATGCTGCGGAAATCGCCGGTAGTGAAGTTGTTGTGACCGCCGACGACGTTGACGAAGAAATCCCGCGGCTCGATGATGCGGTAGCTGACGTTGCCGAAGGCCTTGACCATCACCGGGATGCCGTACTTGGGGTCCTCGTAGCGGATCGGCGCCAGCGTTCCCCACTTCTGGTTGAGTATCCGGGAGGTGCGGAAAAAGTAGATCCCGACCTTGTGTTCGCTTTCGAAGAACTGCAGGGCTTTGCTGATCGTCGTCCAGAACGGCACGTTGGCGGTCGCCAACTCGAGCAGACAGGGTTCGGTAAGAACCGACCGGATCTGCCCCTCGTAGACGAAGATACACCCCTGGCCGGGGCTGACAATCAATTTGGAAACGTTTTTGATTTCGTCTCCGTTGTCCCCCCACTGGTAAAAGAGGACCTCGGGGGCAGGATCGCTCCATTCAATGACCGAGCGCAGCTGCCGCTTGATGCCGTCCAGGATGGCCATGTTTTCCTCCCGTACCTTTAAGGACTTTCAGCGCGCTCCAGTGTAACAGGAAGCGGCCGTGAATTCGAGGTGAAACCGGCCGGTTCAGTTGCCACGGTCGGTACTTGCCGTCTCCCTGGTCACCAGGTAGCCCTGAAGCAGGGCGACGGCGGAAGGGCGCAACAGGTCCCGGGTCACGACGATGCCACGGCGCTCCAGTCCCGATTGCCAGTCCTGCGGCTCGTCACCCTCGCCGGAACCGGTCGTCCGGGCATCCTCGCTACGGGCACCACAGACCAGCCGTCGTATCCCCGACCGGGAGATGGCGCCGAGGCACATGGCACAGGGTTCACAACTGGTCACCAGTTCGCACACCGACTGCCCCGCGGCGGCGAGGTCGTAACTGCCGGTCGCCTGCTGGGCAAGCATCAGCGCAACGATCACCGCATGCAGCACCGAGGAGCCGCCGGCCACAACCATATTCACGCCGGGGGCAAGCAACACCCCCTCGGGATGGGTGAAGACCGCGGCAGCAAAGGGCCCGCCGCCATACGCGACGTTCTGCCTGGCCAGCTCCAGCACCAGTCGCATCCGTTCCTCGGACGCGGCAAGGGGACCGGGAAACTCAGCCAGGCAAATATCGACCCAGGCCGGCAGGTTCAGCGTCAGGTGGGGAATGGTCACAATGGCACTCCTCGGCAAACGTTTTAAAAAGCCTCTTCGGGCCGCGGGGAGAATTGGATACCAAGGCGCCTCGCCAGGCGAGCAAAGCGGCCGGGAAAGAGTCGTATTCAACTGATTTCAGCAGGGCAGGCACCTCAGTCCGCCACGATCTCCGCCCCCGCGACACGCATCTTCGCCAGTGCCTCCGTGCCCCCATTGAGGGTCACCGGCCGGGTCCCAGCCTCGATCAGGCAAACCGCGAACCCCTCGCGGCGGGCATCAAGGACGGTAGCCAGGACGCAGACATCCAGCGCCAGGCCGCCGACCCAGAGGCGCCTGACCCCGTCCCGGCGCAGTTGGTGGGCGAGTCCGGTATGGTCGAAAGCCGAGTTCTGGTCCTGGTCGAAACGGGTCCCCTTGGTGACCACCACCGTCTCCGCAGGCAGCCGCAGGTCGGGGTGGAAAGCCGCCCCGGGGGAATCCTGCAGACAATGGACCGGCCAGGGGCCCCCCTGGGTGTCGAAACTAGGGTGGACCGACGGGTGGAAATCCCGAGAGGCGTAGACCGGCACGCCGTCTCTGGTCGCAGCGGCGAGCCAGCGGTTGAGAACCGGGACCACCGCGTCCCCCCCGTCGATAGGCAGGGCGCCCCCCGGGCAGAAATCGTTCTGGACGTCGACCAGCAGCAGACCGTCCCCGGGGTGCAGTTCCTCTGGTTTCGCGTTCATGGAGTCTCCTCCTTGCCGGGGGCCGGTCGCCAGGAAGTGCGCAGGCGGGTCAGTTCGCGGCCGTCCCGGTCGCTGACAAGCTGGTGAACGAATACCGCCTTCTCGCCCGATTCCAAGGCCTGGGTACGCACCAGCACCCGGTCACCGTAAAAGGCCTCGGCACGGAAGCCGATTTCAAGGGATTCGACCACCCAGTTCCGGGCGATCTCGGCGGGCACCGTTTCAAGGGCCCAGTCGACATAGACGGTGTTGTTGACATGAGCGTTGAGATCGAGATCGCCGTAACGGACCCGAAAGGGGAGCTCCAGGTCGACCTGGACCGGAACCGGCAGGGAGGCGAAGTCGTCTTCGAGGGCGCGGCGTCCGATAACCGGGTAATCGACCAGATGCTCGGCAAGCCGGACCGGTTTGCGCCGTTCAAGGTCGATCAGCGCCCAGGAACTGGTGGCGGTGACAGCCGGCACCCCGAACAGGTCGCAGACCTCGAAGTCGCGGAGCGCGAAGAGGGTCTGCCGGGCCGAAGGCCAGGTGCGAACCTCCAGTTCCTCACCCCGCCGTGGGTAGCGGGAAAAACGGACGTGGTAGCGGGAGATGACCCAGGTGACCTGGCGGCGGCGAAGCTGGGAAACGGCAAACCCCAGCGCCGCAGCGTGGCTGCCGGCGCTGTCCTGCAGGTAGTTGAGCAGGGTGACGGGACGCAACCGCCCGCCACCATCGACTTCGTAGGAGCGAACCTGGTAATGGTTACGAAAGAGGCTCGGAGCGGCAGGCTGTGGCATCAAGAACTGCTCCAGACAAGGTATCTCGCCGGCAGCGATGACTGTGCGGGCGTCAGTGGCCAGGATCCTGTTGTCGGGTGTCTGTGGCAGCGGCCAGGGCCAGGATAGTCTGTAACCCTCCACCCCGCAAACCTTTCGGAGCGCCGGCCGTGGCAATTAATGCAGCACCCGGCGCAGATAGGCGCGGGCCTGCTCCCCGAAACCGGCCGGATCGGCCTCGAATTCGACCGCCGGGCGATTTTCGTCGCCATCGATAAATCCCAGGCGGCTGATGCAGTGCCAGCCTTGCCCGTAAAGCAACTGGTGGGCCGGCATCTCCTGCCAGCCCGGCGGGCGTTTGCCGCTGCGGATCATCTCCGTCGACTCGTGGACGAAATCCCCCCTCTTGCCCTCCCCGCCCGCCCGGTAGACCCACTCTCCGGGAAAACGCAGGGCTAGTTCGCCGTGAACATTCTCATAGAGTTCGACATTGATGTTGAAGGACAGGCGAGCCGCCATGCTGCCCCCTTTCCAACGGCTATACCGGCCGCGTCGTTGTATCCCACCTGTTTCCATCATAGCAAAAATGAGCAGGAAAACGACGGCGGCCGATGCCATCAAATGACCGGCCGCGGTTCGATCCAGGCTACCCGGTTTCGCCCTTCGGCCTTGGCTCGGTAGAGTCCGGCATCGGCGCGCTGCAGCACCTCGTCGAGGTTCTGCTCGCCGGGGCGGGAGGTCGCCACGCCAAGGCTGACAGTAACCTGGATGTCCCCCGCGTTTATTGCAAAAGGGCAAGAACCGACGGCCTGGCACACCCGCTCGGCAGCCGCAACCGCCCCCTCGAAACCGGAATCGGGCAGGATCAGCAGAAATTCCTCGCCTCCGAAGCGGCCGATGAGATCGTAGTCACGCGCCGCCTCCCGCACCCGCTGGATCATCTCCTCCAGCACCTTGTCTCCCACCAGGTGGCCATAGGTATCGTTGATCTGCTTGAAGTGGTCGATGTCAAGGAGGATAAAGCTCAGGGTGTAGTCATTTTTCAGCAGGCGGCGCCGTTCGATGCGGGAGATCTCCTCGCGGGCATGGGCAAGGATAGTGCCGCGGTTGAAGGCGCCGGTCAGGGCGTCGGTAGTGGCCAGGGTGTGCAATTGCTGCTGGGCATCGGTTACCCTTTGGGCAGCAGCCTTAACGAAGAAGAAGAAAATTCCGAAGACAGTGAGCAGAATGCTGCCGAGGATCAGGACCGAGTCGGCAACGGTGGTGACGATCTCGTGGCGATAGCGGGTGACGTCAGCGTAGACCTCGAAGCTGCCGACAACGGCATTCTCGAAATGGATCGGCACATAGCATTCGACGACGTCGACGTCCAGTTTTCGTTCGTCCGCCAGGTCGCGCAGGGCATCCTTTTTTTCCAGGTGGGAATCGATCTGCCCCCGCAGGGCCCTCTGCAGCCTGAAATTATCGTGGTCGACCTCTCCGGTGAGGTTGGGTTCGGTGCTGAAGAGGATCCTGCCCGAAACGTCGTAGATCTTGACCTTGGCGATCCGGAAGGGGTGCAAAAACTGCCGCAGGTCTTGTTCGAGAAGCGTGCGGTTCGCAGGGTCGATGAAAAGACGGGGGCGGCCATTCTCCCCGCGGGCGAACAGGAGGTCGTGCTGGCCCTGAATCAGCACTTCGGTGAGATGGACAGCGTCCTCCTCCGCGTCGTGCAGGATGTGGTTGGAATAGATCCGGTAGATGCCGTAGCCGCCACCGACCATGATAATTACTATCGAGAAGCTGGCGGCAATGATCATTCGTCGCAGCAGCAGGCTTATGCTCTGGGGAATAATGCGCCTATTGACCTCGACCGCCATGCTTCCCTTCTTCAAACCTGAACCTGCCGCTCACCGGCAAGTTCCCAAAAGAATAGCAGATATCCTGGCGTCAGCCGTTTTTTCCTACGGCACTCAGCGGCGGGTTATTTTCCAACACAGGTGAATGCGGGGATTGCGCGCAAAATCGGGAGGGATGGTCTGACGGCTGATCTCTTCGACGGCCAGCCCGGCCAATGCTTCCCGGTCGAGGCGAAACTGGCGATGGTTGGTGGAGAAGATCAGCATGCCGTCGTCGTCCAGCAGGGCTGCCGCGGCCAGCAGCAGGTCGACGTGGTCGCGTTGCACGTCGAAGGTGCCGTCCATCCGCTTGGAATTGGAAAAGGTCGGCGGATCGAGAAAGATCAGCCCGTAGCGGCGCGTCTCGGCCGCCAACCACTCGCGGCAGTCGGCCTGCAGCAGACGGTGGCGGGGCCCGCCGATGCCATTGAGTTCCAGGTTGCGGCGTGCCCAGTCGAGGTAGGTGCGGGAGAGGTCGACGCTGGTGGTCGAGGCCGCCCCGCCCAGGGCGGCGTGCACGGTAGCGGTGCCGGTGTAGGCGAAGAGGTTGAGAAAATCCCGGCCGGCGACCAAATCACCGAGGAGCTGCCGAGTCGGGCGATGGTCAAGAAAGAGGCCGGTGTCGAGGTAGTCACGCAGGTTGACCAGCAGCCGGCACTCTCCCTCGCGCACCTCGTGGAACTCGCCGGAGGCGGCGAGCTTGCGGTACTGTTCCTTCCCTTTTTGCTGCTGGCGGATTTTAAGAAAGACCTGGTCGCGGGGGACCTCAAGCACCGCGCGCACCGCAGCCAGGGCCTCGCGCAGGCGCACCTTGGCCTGGTGGGGATCGATGCTCTTGGGCGGCGCGTACTCCTGGACGTGGACCAGCTCGCCGTAGAGATCGACGGCCACCGCGTATTCGGGGAGGTCGGCATCGTAGAGGCGGTAACAGCTCACCCCCTCGCGGCGCGCCCAGCGCCCCAGGTTCTTGAGGTTCTTCCGTAGCCGGTTGGCGACCATCTGCGCCCCTTCGCTGAGCGGCCGGGCCGCCGCGCCGGCCTGCCCCCTCTCCGCGGGGTAGAGGTCGAAATGGAGCAGCTGGCACTTGAGCGGACCGTTGAAGAAGGCGTGGCTGCGCCGGGCGCGCAGGCCGATGGCCCGGCCGAGTTCGGGGTTGCCGGTGAAAATCGCCGCCTTCCAGCCGGGGAATCCCTCGCGCAGCCGCTCGCCGAGGGTGGCATAGAGCCCTTCGAGCTTGGCCACCTCGCCGAGGCGCTCGCCGTAGGGGGGATTGGCGATGACCAGTCCCGGCGCCGCCTTCGGCAGCGGATTGGCCAGCTGCGCCAGGTCGCGGCGCTCGAAACGAATCCGTCTTCCCAGCCCGAGGCGCTCGGCGTTCCCCTGTGCCGCCCGCAGCGCCGCCGGGTCGGCATCGAACCCGAACAGGGGTGGCAGCTGCTCCAGCCCCGCCTCCCGCCGTTGCCGTGCTTCTTCCAGGAGTTCCTCCCATAGCGCCGGGTCGTGCCTCGGCCAGCGCAGGAAGCCGAAGAAATCCCGCGAAAGACCGGGCGCGATATCCGCGGCGAGGAGTGCCCCTTCCAGCAGCAGCGTGCCCGAGCCGCACAGGGGATCGACCAGGGCACCGCCGGCAGCGGCGATGGCCGGCCAGCCGGCACGCAACAGCAACGCCGCGGCGAGGTTCTCCTTGAGCGGCGCCGCCGCCCCCTCGATGCGGTAGCCGCGGCGGTGCAGGCTCTCCCCGGAAAGATCGATGGCGAGGGTCGCCTGGTCGCGAAACAGGTAGAGGTTGAGGCGCAGATCGGGACGGGCGGTGTCGACCGACGGGCGCGTGCCGGTCAACTCGCGGAAGCGGTCGACCACCGCATCCTTGACCTTGAGGGCGGCGTAGCGGGAATGGGAGATGGCCGAGGCGGCGACCACCGCGTCAACCGCCAGGGTTCCCTCCGCCGCCAGGTGCTTCTCCCAGGGGATCGCCACGGCCGCAGCGTAGAGAGCCTCAGGGTCGGGGGCGGGAAAGTTCGCCAGGGGGAGCAGAATGCGGCTCGCCAGCCGCGACCAGAGGCAGGCGCGGTAGCCGGCGGCGAGCGGCCCGGCAAAGGCAACCCCGCCGTGGCTGGCGCGGACCTCGGTGGCGCCGAGGGCGCTCAGCTCGGCGGCGAGAAGCTCCTCGAGCCCAGCCGGGGCGGTAGCGAAGAAGTTCAGACTCATCGGGCGGCTTTCTGGCGGCGCGCGGCGAGGGCGGCATGCAGCTCTTCGACACAGGCGTAGGGGATACGCAGCTGGCCGCGACCGCTGCCCATTTTCACCGCCCCCTCCTCGCTGCCATGGAAGTCGGAGCCGCCGGTGACCAGCAGGCCGCGGCGCCGGGCGAGGGTGATGTACCACTCGATGTCGTGGCGGCTGGCGCCGCTGTTCCAGGCTTCGACGCCGTCGAGGCCGAGGGTGACGAAGGTGTCGAGAAGAGCGCCGAGCACCTTGCGATCGGCGGTGATGAAGGGGGGATGGGCGAGCACCGCCACCCCGCCGGCACGGTGGACCAGGTCGATCGCCTCGTCGAAGGGGAAGAAGCGCTTTTCCACGTTGCAGGGGACGAGGAAGCGGGTAAAGGCCTCCTCGGTGTTCTTCACGTAGCCGTGGGCGATCAGCTCCTGGGCGATGTGCGGCCGGCCGACCGTGCCGCGGGCGCGGGCCAGGACCGCTTCGAAGGCGATTGGGGCGCGCCCCTCGGCGGCCAGCTTCTCGTTGATCCGCGCCACGATCCGCTCGTTGCGCCCCTCGCGGAAAGCCCGAAACTCGGCGAGGCTGGCGGTCAATTCCGAATCGCGATGGTCGAAGCCGTAGCCGAGCAGGTGCAGATCGGCATGGGATTTCCACACCGTCGATAGCTCGACTCCGGAAAGAACCTCGACGCCATGCTCGACCCCGGCGGCGAGCGCCGCGTCGATGCCGTCGACGTTGTCGTGATCGCACAGGGCGATGGCGGATAGGCCCGCCGCGGCGGCCAGGCGTACCACCTCCGCCGGCGGGTAGAGGCCGTCGGAGCAGGTGGAGTGGAGATGGAGATCGACGAGCTTGGTCATCGCTTTCGACATGCCTTTCGCTTAGCAGCCCCCTCTCCCTGAGGGAGAGGGTCGGGGTGAGGGGGAATGTGCGATTGGTCGAGCAGAGACACCCCTCACCCGCCCTTCGGGCACCCTCTCCCCGGGGGAGAGGGGAAACCGCACCGATGAAACCGATACCTACCGCTTCTTGACCCGGAACCCCGCCTTCTCGAAAGCCGCCGCGGTATCAAGCGGGCTGGCCGCCGGCTTCTCCTTCGATTTCGGCTGCGGTTGCTGCGGCTTGCTCGCCCCGCCGGGCAGCGCCTCCTTGATCGAGAGGGCGATACGCTTGCGGACCAGGTCGATGGAGAGGACCTTGACCTTGACCGGGTCGCCGACCTTGACCACCTGGTGCGGGTCCTTGACGAAGCGGTCGGCGAGGTGGCTGATGTGCACCAGGCCGTCCTGGTGGACGCCGACATCGACGAAGGCGCCGAAGGCGGCGACGTTGGTTACGGTGCCGGGGAGGATCATCCCTTCCTGGAGGTCGGACATCTCCCGCACGTCCTCGCGGAAGGCCACCACCTCGAACTGTTGGCGCGGGTCGCGCCCGGGCTTTTTCAGTTCTTCCACTATATCACGCAGGGTCGGCAGACCGACAGTCGCGCTGACGTAGCGTTTGAGGTCGATCTTTCCCGCCAGTTCCGGGCGGGAGACCAGTTCGGCGAGGGACGTGCCGAGGTCGGCGGCCATCCGTTCCACCAGCGGGTAGTTCTCGGGGTGGACGGCGCTGTTGTCGAGGGGCTGGGCGCCGCCGCGGATGCGCAGAAAGCCCGCCGCCTGTTCGAAGGCCTTGGCGCCGAATCGCGGTACCTCCAGCAGCCCCTGGCGCTCGGCAAATGGGCCGTTCCCGTCGCGATAGCGGACGATCGCCTTAGCCAGCGATTCGCCGATGCCGGCGACGTAGGCGAGCAACGCCCAGGAGGCGGTGTTGAGATCGACGCCAACGTAGTTGACGCAGGATTCGACCACCGCGTCGAGGGACTTCTTCAGCAGGGTCTGGCTGACGTCGTGCTGGTACTGGCCGACGCCGATGCTCTTCGGGTCGAGCTTCACCAGTTCCGCCAGCGGGTCCTGCAGGCGGCGGGCGATGGAGATGGCGCCACGCACCGTCAGGTCGAGCTCGGGGAACTCCTCGCGGGCGATTTCCGAGGCCGAGTAGACGCTCGCCCCGGCCTCGCTGACCATCACCACCGCCAGGTCCTTCCCGGCCTCGCGCAGGGTGTCGCGAACGAACTGCTCCATCTCGCGGCCGGCAGTGCCGTTGCCGATCGCCACCATCTCCGGGGCATGGGCGTCGACCAGCCGCAGCAGCTCCTGCTTCGCCTGGGGAATTTTTCCGGCACCGGTGTGGGGATAGATGGTCACGTGCTCGAGAAAACGCCCGGTGGCGTCGAGGGCCGCCAGCTTGGAGCCGGTGCGCAGCCCGGGATCGACACCGAGGACCCGGCGGCTGCCGGCCGGGGGCGCGAGCAGCAGGTTGCGCAGGTTGCCGGCAAAGACCTCGATGGCGGCGATATCGGCGCGGTTCTTCGCCTCCAGGCGCAGCTCAACCTCGATGGAGGGGAAGATCAGCCGCCGCCAGGCGTCTTCGGCCACCGTCTCCAGAAGGGGGCGGAAGATGCTCTCGCCTTTGAGCAGCCGCCCCTTCAGGCCAAGTAAAATCGCCGCTTCCGGGGCCTCGATGGCGAGGCGCAGAACATCCTCCTTCTCGCCACGGCGCATGGCCAGCATGCGGTGGGAGGGGACGCTCTTCAGCGGCTCGCGGTAGTCGTAGTACATCTCAAATTTGCTGACCGTACCGGCCTTGGCCGGGGTGACCCGGGAAACGAAGATCCCCTCCTCCCAGGTCAGGCGGCGCACCGCGGCTCGCGCATCGGCGTCCTCGGCCAGGCGTTCGGCGAGGATGTGCCCGGCCCCGGCCAGCGCCGCCCCGGCGTCGGGCACCTCCTTCGCCGCGTCGACGAAGGGCGCAGCAGCCTCTTCGGGGGTGCCGGCGGTCAGCTGCTGGGCGGCGATCAGCTCGGCCAGGGGCTCCAGCCCCCGTTCCCGGGCGATGGTCGCCTTGGTGCGGCGCTTCGGCTTGTAGGGGAGGTAAAGGTCTTCGAGTTCGGTCTTCTGCCGGCAGAGCTCGATGCGCGCCGCCAACTCCGGGGTGAGCTTCTGCTGCTCAGCGATGGAGGCGGTCACCGTCGCCTTGCGCTCCTCCAGCTCGGCATAGTAGCCGAGGCGCTCCTCGATGAGGCGTATCGCCACCTCGTCGAGCTCGCCGGTCTTCTCCTTGCGGTAGCGGGCGATGAAGGGAACGGTGGCCCCTTCGGCGAAGAGGGCGACGGTATTTTCCACCTGCCAGGGAGCGCAGCTGGTCTCCTCGACCAGCCAGGCCAGGATGCGGGCGCTTTGCTGCGGGGTCATTGGGGTCTTGCTCATGGTCTGCGATCACCTCGTGGCGGGTTGGCGAAGAGCGCGGATGATAGCATGCCGGGCAGGGAATGAGAAGCCTCGGCAATCCTTGACCGGCGAGGGAATTCCGGGTAGATTGGAGCACCCTTTAAAAGCGGCTCTCACCCGTTTTCCACCAAGTTATCCGCGCCCCCGTGAGAGATGCATTTTTTCCGCGATCTTTAACCGGCTGCGGTATCCGACGCCCGAACTTCCGTACAGGTCCCACCCTTGGCGCTGCTCGACGTTCGCAACCTGAAAACCTACTTTTTCACCCGTGGCGGCTTGGTCAAGGCGGTGGGCGGAATCGATTTCTCCATCGCCGCCGGCCAAACCCTGGCCCTGGTCGGTGAATCGGGATGCGGCAAATCGATGACCGCCCTGTCGCTGCTGCGCCTGGTCCCCGAACCAGGTCGAGTGGTAGAAGGGGAAGTAGTCTTTGCCGGAGAGGATCTGCTGCGCCTGCCCGAGCCGGAGATGCGCCGGGTCCGCGGCAACCAGATCGCGATGGTTTTCCAGGAGCCGATGACCGCCCTCAACCCGGTCTTCCGCGTCGGCGACCAGATTGCCGAAGTACTGACCCTGCACAACGGACTGCCGGAGAAAGAGGCCTTGGCCGCCGCCGCCGACCTGCTGCACCAGGTCGGCATCCCCGAAGCCAGCCGGCGGACCCGGGAATATCCCCACCAGCTCTCCGGGGGCATGCGCCAGCGGGTGATGATCGCCATGGCGCTGGCCTGCGATCCTCGGCTGCTCATTGCCGACGAACCAACCACAGCCCTCGACGTCACCATCCAGGCGCAGATTCTCGAGCTCCTCGACCGCCTGCGCCGGGAACGGGAGATGGCGACCCTGCTCATCAGTCACGATCTCGGGGTGGTCGCAGAGAACGCCGACCGGGTGGCCATCATGTACGCCGGGCTGATCCTCGAATACGCGACCGTCGAGGAACTTTTTGCCAACCCCCTCCACCCCTACACCCGCGGTCTGCTCGCCTGCATCCCGCGGCTCGGAGAGAAACGGCGACGGCTGACCCCTATCGAGGGCCAGGTGCCGGCAGTGGGTGACCTCCCTGCGGGCTGCTCCTTCCTGGACCGTTGCCCGACCCCCTTCGCGCCTTGCGGCTCACGCATGCCGCCGCTGGTCGAGCGGGGCCAGGGGCACTTCGTGCGTTGCTGGCAGGAGGGCTAGACGATGGAACCGCTCCTGTCGGTCCGCAATCTGCGCAAGACCTTCGCGGTCAGCGGCCAGACGCCCGGTGCCCGGTCCCAACGGCTGGTGGCGGTGGACGGCATCTCCTTCGATCTCTTCCCCGGGGAAACCCTGGGCCTGGTCGGTGAATCGGGGTGCGGCAAGTCGACGACCGGCAAGTTGCTGTTGCGCCTGATTGAAGCCGACAGCGGCGAGGTGCACTTTGCCGGCGAGGACCTGCTGGGTCTGCCCCAGCGCCGCCTGCGGCCGTTGCGGCGGCAGCTCCAGATGATCTTCCAGGATCCTTACTCGTCTCTCAACCCGCGCATGCGGGTCGGACAGATCGTCGGCGAACCGCTGCTCATTCACGGACTTGCCAGGGGTCCGAAACTGCAGACCGAGGTGGTTCGGCTCCTCAATACCGTCGGTCTTGGTGTCGAGCACCTCGACCGGTATCCTCACGAGTTTTCCGGCGGCCAGCGCCAACGCATCGGCATCGCCCGAGCGTTGGCGGTGCGACCACAACTGATCGTCGCCGACGAGCCGGTCTCGGCCCTCGACCTGTCAATCCAGGCCCAGGTCGTTAACCTGCTGCAGGACATCCAGCAGCAATTCGGCCTTACCTATCTCTTTATCGCCCACGACCTTTCGGTGATCGAACACCTCAGCGATCGGGTCGCGGTGATGTATCTCGGCCACATCGTCGAACTGGCCCCGGCCGCAGCCCTCTATCGCCATCCCCGCCACCCCTACAGCGAAGCCCTGCTCAATGCGGTGCCGGTCGCCGATCCCAGCAAACACCGCATCCACCATCCGCTGCAAGGGGAAATCCCCTCCCCCATCGACCCGCCCCCGGGGTGCACCTTTCATCCCCGCTGCCCCTACGCCAGGCCCATTTGTGCCGAGCAGGTCCCGCCTTTGGAAGACAAGGGGAGCGGCCAGTTTGCCTCCTGCTTCTTCAGCTCGGAGGTGGGGGAATTCCGCCGGCCCTGAGCCCCCTCTGGCACCACACTTCGCCGTTGACATCGCGTGTCACAACTGGCACAATGGCCCGCGGCTGCCCGCCGAATTTCTTTTTATTTATCAGGAAGATTCCGCATACCAGACGAGACATCCTCGGCACAAACGACCGACAGCGCGAATGCCGCAAGGTCCAAAAGATGCCGTAATCTGCAGGAGATGAACCATGGGACCGATTCAAACGGTTCGGGAAGACTGTCGCAAGTGTTATTCCTGTGTCCGCAACTGCCCGGTCAAGGCCGTCAAGGTGAAGCAGCATTACGCCGAGGTCATCCACGAACGCTGCATCGGGTGCGGCAAGTGCATCCGGGTCTGCTCCCAGAAAGCCAAGCTGATCACCGACTGCATCGAGGAAACCGAACGGCTGATCGCCGGCAAAGACCCGGTGGTCGCGGTGCTCGGCTGCTCCTACCCGGCCTTTTTCCATGACGTCCGGCCCGGCCAACTGGCCAGTGGCATCAAGCGCCTCGGCTTCGACGAGGTCCACGAAGGAGCCAGCGGGGTCGAGCTGATCCGAAAGGAGTACGGACGCCTCAAGGGACAATCGAACGGCCTGCCGTTGATTTCCACCCACTGTCCATCCATTGTCGATCTCATCGAACGCCACTACCCGCAGCTACTCAAGCACCTCATGGACAGCGTCTCGCCGATGGTAGCCATCGGCCGCTTCATCAAATCCCGGCGGGGACCGAGGACCCGGGTGGTCTACATCAGCTCCTGCATTGCGGGCAAGTTCGAGGTCGAGGCCGAGGAAGTCGCCGGGGCGATCGATGTCGTCCTCACCTACCGCGAACTCAATGCGATGCTGCGGGATCGCGGGGTCGACCTGGCGCGCCTGCCCGAGAACCACTTCGACGGGGTACCCGCCGGCAGGGGGCGCCTGTTTCCCATCTCCGGAGGCCCCTTCGAAGCTTTCGACATCCGTACCGAATTCCTCGATCCCGACTTCGTCACCACCGAGGGAGAGGAAAACGTACTGGAGATTATCAAGGATCTCGCCGCCAGCCGCATCAACCCCAAGGTGGTCGATCTGCGCTTTTGTACCGGAGGCTGCATCGGCGGCCCCGGAAAAAACAATCGTCTGACAACCTTTTCCAAACGCAGCCTGGTCATCGACTATTTCCAGCGCGACCAGGTTCCGTACCTCACCGCTCCCCATTATTTACAGGAAAAGCACCTGCCCGACCTGCGCCGTCGTTTCAAAAACAAATACCAGCGCCTCGACCTGCCAAGCGGCGACAGCGTCCGCAAAATCCTCCAGTCCACCAATAAGTTTGTCGAACAGGACGAGCTCAATTGCGGTTGCTGCGGCTACCAGACCTGCCGCGAGCACGCCGTCGCCGTCTACCAGGGACTGGCCGAGGAAAACATGTGCCTCCCCTTCTCCCTCAAGCGCCTCGAGGAGGACCGGGTCAGTCTCGCCCAGAAATATGAACTCGCCCGTCGCGCCCTCGATCAGGAGTTCGGTGATCCGGCGATCATCGGCCAGGACGCCGGTACCACCGAGGTTCTCAAGCTGGTCCGCCAGGTCGGCCCGACCCAGACGACGGTGCTGATCCGCGGCGAGAGTGGCACCGGCAAGGAGCTGACTGCCCGCGCCATCCACCAGCAGAGCCACCGCAGCGACAAGCCGCTGGTCACTCTCAACTGCACCACCCTCACGGACAGCCTGCTTGAGAGCGAACTTTTTGGCCACAAGAAGGGCGCCTTCACAGGTGCGATTACCGACAAGAAGGGGCTCTTCGAGGCCGCCAACGGCGGCACCATCTTCCTCGACGAAATCGGCGACATCACCCCTAAACTCCAGGCGGAGCTGCTGCGCGTCCTCGATTCAGGAGAAATCCGCCCGGTCGGCGGCAATACCGCAGTCAAGGTCGATGTCCGCCTGATCGCCGCCACCAACAAGAACCTCGAGACCGGGGTTCGCGAGGGATGGTTCCGCGAAGACCTCTTCTACCGGCTCAACGTCTTTACCATTACCATGCCGCCGCTACGCAGCCGCCTCGATTCCCTGCGCAGCCTGATCGAGCACTTCCTGGCCCGCGCCAGCCAGCGGGTCAACAAGAGTATCATCGGCATCGAAGAGCGGGCCATTCAGGCGATGCAGAATTATCCCTGGCCGGGCAACATCCGCGAGCTGCAAAACATCATCGAACGTGCCGCGGTCCTCACCCAAGACCAGATCATTCGTCTCGACAACCTCCCGGTAGTCTTCGCCGAGCTCAATATCGAGACCGAACAGAAAGGTACCGGCAAGGCTCCCGGTGGTTTCCGCGGCCAACGGGAAAAGCACCTCAGCCAGGTGGAAAAGGGGCTGATCAAGCATTACCTGCAGGAGACATCCGGAAATGTCTCCGAGGCTGCGCGGCGGGCCGGGATCCCACGCCGCACCTTCTATCGGCTGCTCAACCGCTACGACATCAGTGGCAGCGACTTCAGCGCCAAAAGCCGATAGGCTTCCGTTATTGGGCCAAACCCAACACACAATTATTGTCCACCCGTGTCACTATTGACACACATAGGCAATATATTGTTATTACAAGTTAATTCTCTATTTTTTCAATCCAATCTGAAAACCTTGTGCCACTTTCGACACGCCCCAGCCTCCCCTCCACTAGAATAAAACGCCCCTTCGCTCCCAAAAACACCGTATTTCTGGCTTAAATTCCCGACATCCAATCTTGGCACATCTGTTGCTTAGCATTATAGTCAACTTTCACGGGGATTTACCAGGTTCCATACCGACCAGAAACCAGTCCCCTTTGCGCCGCCCGGGATCTCTCTCCCCCGAGCGGCGTTTTTTTATTCGCCAAGCCCTCTCCATTCCGCTAAAATCTGCCTGAACTAATCTTTAATGCGAATGTCCGTATGGGAGGGGCGTTTACGCATGCCATCGAAAAAAGCCCGCGAAAAGATTGGGATTGCCACCCTGGAGGACATCAGCGCACTGATCCTTCAGTCCCACGACCTTGACGAAACCCTGCGCAACATCGTCAACCTGGTCGCCCGGCGCATGGGGACCGAGGTCTGTTCCATCTACCTTCTCGACGAGGATCAGCAGACATTGCGCCTGCGAGCCAGCAAGGGGCTCTCGCGGCGGGCAGTGGACAAGGTCACGATGGGAATCGGGGAGGGACTCACCGGGATGGCCGCCCAGGAACGGCACGCGGTAGCCATCCTCGAACCCCAGGCCCATCCCCGCTATCGCTACTTCAAGGAGACGGGGGAAGAACGCTACCACTCCTTTCTCGGCATCCCCCTGTTCGACCGGCACCACCCACTCGGCGTGATCGTGTTGCAGACCAAGGAGGCCCGCCAGTTCAGCGCCGAAGAAATCAGTGCCCTGTCAACCATCGCCTTCCAGGTCAGCTCGATCGTCATCAACGCCCGGCTTCTCGATTCGATCCGGCAAAAGGAAGAGGAATCCAACCGTTTTGCCCGGGAGTTGGAAAAGACCCGCCAATCCCTACTGACCCGCGATTTGCCCCGCGAGAGGGACGGGGAGACGGCCCTGCGCGGAACCGTAGCCTATCCGGGCGTGGTCTCCGGTCCCGCCCACGTCCTCGATGAAAAACTCGGTTTTGCCGACATCCTCGACGAAGAACAGATCGACCGCAAAACGGAACTGGCCCGGCTCGATGCCGCCCTTGAGAAGACCCGGATCCAAACCCTCTTCCTTGAAAAACGGGTGGCGGAGCGCCTCTCCGAAAACGACGCGGCGATCTTCCATACTCACCTGATGATTCTCGAGGACCGCAGCTTCCTGGACAAACTGCATCGCGAGATCGAGGGCGGGCACAGTGCCCCCTATGCCCTGAAAAAGGTGGTAGGCGGCTATCTCGAGGCCTTCTCGCGGATGGAAGACCAGTATTTGCGGGAGCGGGCTGCGGACATGGAGGACATCGGTCGCCGGCTGCTGGCCAACCTGGTCGGTCAGGAGCACCAGCTGCTGCAGCTGCGCTTCCCGGGCATCCTCGTGGCCCGGGAAATCCTCCCCTCGGACATGGCGGCACTCGACCATGAGCAATTGCGCGGCATCGTCACCGAAGCCGGGGAGAAGAACTCCCATGCGGTGATCATGGCCAAATCCCTGGGCATCCCGGCCCTGGTCGGGGTGCGCGGTGCGGTCCATGCGGTGCAACCCGAACAACCGTTGATCCTCGACGCCAACTCCGGGTGCCTCTATATCAGCCCGCCGGCGAAAATTGTCGAAGAGTATCGTCGCCTCGAGGAGGACTGCGGTCGGGAACTGCATCGTCTTGAGGAATTTCGCGACCTGCCTGCCCAGACCCGCGACGGCGAGCGGGTGGTGCTGCGCGCCAACATCGGCCTGGTCTCCGATGTCGCGGTGGCCCGCCGCAACGGCGCGGAGGGAGTCGGTCTTTATCGCACTGAATTTCCCTACATGGCACGCGGCAACTTCCCCGACCGCGATGACCAGTATCAGCTCTACCGCAAGGTTCTCGAGGGGTTTGCCGGCCATCCCGTGACTATCCGCACCCTCGACATCGGCGGTGACAAGGCGCTCCCCTACTTCAGCCCCCCCAAGGAAGAAAACCCCTTCATGGGCTGGCGCTCGGTGCGGGTTTCTCTCGACAACCGTGACATTTTCCGCACCCAGCTCGAGGCAATCCTGATGGCCGGCGCCCACGGAGCGGTCAAGCTGCTCTTCCCGATGATCTCCAGCATCGAGGAGGTCCGCGCTTGCAAGGCCGTACTCGCCGAGGCCCGTGAAAACCTGCGCCGCGACGGGGTCAGCTTTGCCGAACAAGTACCCCTCGGGGTGATGATCGAGGTTCCGGCCGCCGTTCAGTTGACCCCCCAACTGGCCCGCGAGGTCGATTTCTTTGCCTTGGGAACCAATGATCTGATCCAGTACATGCTCGCCGCCGACCGCAACAACCCCTTGGTCAGCAAATACTACGATCCCCTTCACCCGGCGATCCTGCAGGTCCTGCGCGAGGTTGCCGGGGTGGCCCGGAATCTCGGCAAGGGGCTTTGCCTGTGCGGTGAAATGGCCTCGGATCCTTTGAACTTCCTGCTGTTGATTGGCCTCGGGGTTCGCGAGTTCTCGATGCCCGCGCCGTTCATTCCGCGTACCAAGGCCCTGCTCGGGAAGATCTCCGCCCGCGCCGCTCGCAAGGCGGCGCGGGAAGTCCTGGAGATGGAGGAAAGCGCCCAGATCCGCAAGGCGCTGGCCAGGGTCCTGCGGGAGCTGCAGCTGGCCGGTTAGCCGCCCCAGCCCCCTCTTCAGACAGCAAAAAGCCGGAGCCTTAGGGCTCTGGCTTTTTGCTGTCTTCTGCGGATCGCCGGGCGGCCGCGCTCAGGAACCATCCCGATCGTGGCGCCGCTCCAGTTCCTCCAAAAGGCTTTCCTCTTGGCGCACCTGGTTGCCGCAATAGGTCCAGCCGTGGTAGGCCGCCAGGCCCAAGACGGTGGCGCCGGCCACCAGCACCGCCCAGAAATTGGCGGCCAGGGCGCCGGCAAAATGGAAGAAGCCGAAGAAGGCGGTCAGGTAGAGGACATGGGTAAAGTTCCTGCCCGGCGCTTCCCCCTTGGCCATCCGTGCCAGGATCAGCACTGAGGCGCTGAAGGCGTAGACGACCAGCGCCAGCTGGATCAGGCGCACCGGCGGCGCGGCCCCGAGCCATTGCCGGGTCCCGGCCGAAAGCTCGGGGAGCAGGTCGAAGCCCCGGGAAGCGGCGATACTGACCGCCAGGAAAGCGGCGACGACCCAGATCCCCCGGTTGGCCCGGGCCTGGAGGCTACGGATTCTGGCCCGGATCTCCTGCCGCACCCGGCTGGCATCGTGGCTCGATTTCCCCTGGGGAGGATTCTGCATTCTGGTCCTTCCCGGGCTCCGTGCCGCAGCCCGGGTCCGGTCCTGTAGCGTCGTTGCGGTCCTGCGCCAGCCGCCGCAGATGGCCGGCGAGGGTTTCCAATTCCCCGCAGACCTGGGGAAATTCGCTGTCAAAAATACCATTGGAAAGATCCTCGGTAAAGTCCGTCAAGCGCCGGAGCGGCAGAAAAACCTGGTGCTGCAACAGGGCCGCAACCCCGCCCACGGTCAACACCAGGACCATCAGGCTGAACAGGATCATCCGCAGCCGGAGGGTGGCCAGGGCAGCCCGCTGCGGCGCCTGGTCGAGGCCGATATCGAGCATGCCGAGGACTTTGATCCTGCCCGGGTCGGCATGGCAGGCGACGCTGGCACATTCCGGCTCGTTGTAGACCGGTGCGGTAACGGCCAGGGTTTCCACCCCCCTGGAGTCGATAAAGAGCCGGGTCATGCGCGACAGTTCGGGATTGGCGATGGGGACCGGCCCGGAATGGCAGCCGGCGCACCCCTCGGCAGTCTTGTCGAGGGTCCGGGCGACCTCCTCGGTGTGGCCGGAAAACATCACCCGTCCCTCTTTGTTGAAGATCCGGGCGTGCTCGACTCCCTTCTGGCTGGCGATGTTCTGCAGGATGTTGCGCAGCGTTTCCCGATCGTCGTGCAGCATGGCGTAGCGGGTCGACTTCAGCACCATTCCCGCCAGGGTCGCGGATTGTTTGGCGGCGTGTTCGGCCAGGTCGGCCTGCATGACGGTGTAGAAGAGAAGACAACACAGAACGACGAAGCCGGTGACGGCCAGGGCGACCGGAACAATGGCGCGGGTACACAGTTTCTGCAACATGATCGACCCCTCTTGGCGGAATCCCCCGCATTCCGTCCTTGCCGGGCCGGCGCCGGTCCACCACCACGGTGGCCGGCCGTGCGCCGGCAGCGTCCAAGGGCTGCCGGCGCACCGGTCCCGGTCATTCGACATCAGCAACCCGGTAGGCCGCCGAGGGTGCGGGTACCCCTTGCCGGCTCCCCTCGGGATCTTCGGCCGGTTCGGTCGCGGCCTCCAGGGTCTCGAGCCCCTTGAGGCGATACAGGATCGGCAACCGGTAGAGAATGAACCGGTAGGTGGTGATGTAGATCGCGAAGATGGTGAGGCTGATCGCGACCTCCTTCCAGTGGGGAATCTCCTGGTAGAGGTTCCAGTTGAAGGCGATCAGCGCCGTGTTCAGCCGGTTCAGAACCACCCCGGCGATGGTCAGAAAAGCGGCGAAGCGCACCAGCCCCACCCGGTGATAGCGGATGCCCCGGGCGAAGAGGAATAAGCGGCAGGACTACGCCGATGGCGAGCTCCAGCAGGAACCATTCTCCCCAGCCGGTGGCCAGGTAGGCCCACTCGTTGTCGTGGGCGAGACCGATCAGCTTGATCACCAGGTAGGTCACCAGCCCCATGCTCGCCCCCTTGGCGAGGGCGATGGTCAGCCGATCGAGGTTTTCCGTAAACGCCAGACCGCAGCGCCAGGCCATGGTTTTTCTGGCGATGGTGCTGACCGCGATCACCATGCACAGGCCGGCGGGAATCGCCGAGCAGAGGAAGAAGATCCACTCGAAGGGCGCCGAGTACCAGAGGGGATGGACCTTGCCCGGCGCATAGGTGAAGAGCGCCCCGAGGGCTCCCTGGTGGAGGGTGGAGAGGATGATGCCGGACACGGTCAGGCCGAGAGTGATGCGCCGGATGAAGCGTTTGCCGGCCAGCCAACCCATCCATTCGAAGAAGGAGGTGGAGACCTCCGCCACCTGCACCGTCAGGTAGGTGGCTACGTGCCAGCCAACCAGGAACAGGACGGCAGCGGGACCGAAAGCGACGGCCATCGGGTAGGGCAACCGCCAGGGCTGACCGAGGTCGACCATCAGGTAGATGACGGCGAAGAAGTAGCCGAGCAGGCCGTTGAGCATGGCCAGGCGCTCGATCGGCTCGAAATCGTGGCGGCCGAAGAGCTCTACGGTGGTGCCGAGCATGAAACCCGAGGCCGACAGCGGCACCATGGTGAACAGCCCGAAGCCGAGAAACAGCCCCCAGGGATAATCGTTGGAGGCGTGGGTCACGGAGCCGAGACCGAAGATGAAGCGGCTGGCGATGAGCGGCAGCCCGACGGCAAAGATCAGCCCCAGAATCCAGTTCAGGGGATTGCGCACGGCCTGGGCCAAGTAGTCCCGCGGCGAGAGGCCGAGCAGCAGCTTGTCGAGCAGTCCTTTGCGGCTGGGCTCAAGTTTCTTGGCGGACTCGTCCGGCGACCAGCCGTTGGCGACCAGTTTTTTCATGGCTTGTTCTCCTCCTGTTGCGGTTGCTCGTGGTCTTCACCGTGGTCCCCCTTGCGCGTGGCCAGCAGATGGAAGCCGCTGAACAGGGCCGGCCAGATGGCCAGAACCATCGGCACGGTGGCCAGAAAGTCCTTGACGTTGTTGATGATCGGCTCCTTCTGCAGGGTGGTGTTGAAGCCCACCTGGTCGAAGGGAACGGCGGAAAGATACATCCAGGCGGTGCCGCCGACCTCCGTCTCGCCGTAGATGTGGTCGACGTAGCGGTCGGGGTGCAATTTGATCCGCTCCCGCGCGATCTTCAGCAGATTCTTGCGATGCCCGAAGGTCAGGGCCTCCTGCGGACAGATCTCCACGCAGGCCGGCGGTTTGCCGTTTTTCAGCCGGGTGTCGTAACAGAAGATGCATTTCCGGATCCGCGGGTTGAGCACGCTCGAGTAGGCGTAGGCCGGGATGTTGAAGGGGCAGGCGACCATGCAGTTGCGGCAGCCGACGCAGACGTCGGGGTTGTAGATCACCGCGCCTTCGCGGGTCTTGGTGTAGGCGTTGACGAAACAGGAGGTCAGGCAGGCCGGCTCATTGCAGTGGTTGCACTGGATCTTGCGGTAGACCGGGGCCTGCTCCCCTTCGGGCTGGTAACGGTTGACCACCGTGTAGTGGCTCTCGTCGGTGCGCCGCTTCTGGGTGCCGCCGTGAAACGTCTGGTCGAACACCGAAGGATCGTCAAAGGGCTCTGCCGGGGCCGGGAGCTGCTGTTCCTTGTTGCAGGCCGCTTCGCAGCTGCGGCAGCCGACACAGCGGGTCAAGTCGACCAGGACCCCCATCCCCTCGGGATAGCCCTCAAAGCTTCCCGCCGCCAGGGCCTTGCGCGCCGGGGCCAGGGTCACGGCCGCACCGCCGGCCAGGCTGGCCGCCAGAAAACGTCTGCGGGTAATCTTCATCATGGTCTCTTCTCCTTCCATCCGAAATGGGCAGAAGCGGCCCGTGCTGCAAAGGTTCATTCGCCGGTGCCGCCGGCCGGAGCCGGCGGCGGCGCATAGGCCCCCGCATGATAAAAGGCGTCCCCGGCATCGGTCCGGGCGTGGCAATCCTGGCAGCCGACCGGCCCGCCCATCTGCTTGTGGCAACCCATGCAGGCCAGATGGTAGGCCGCTTTGAGGCCGACCTTGTCGGTGTGATAGAGATGGATGTTCTGGTCCTTGGTGCGCAGCGCCTCGGCCGAAAACGGCTCGGCCTGATGGCAGCCCTGGCAGGCGACGGTCGCCGCCGCCTGGCCGGCGGCATGGCACCCCTGGCAGGCCTTGGACAGCGGCGCGCTGCCGGTGGTGTGGTGATGGCAGGTGGCGCAGCCTTCGGCCAGCGCTTCATGGGCGGCATGGTCGAAGCTCACCCCCTGGTAAAGCGAGGCCATCGAGTCGAGGGTGACCAGGTCGGGTCCCGTCTCCGGCCCTGGCCGGGCCGACGGGCAGCCAGGCCAGGGCCAGGGCGACGACGGCAACCAGCAGGCGGTTTCTGATAGCGAGCATGTCGATTTCCTCCTTGGTGGTCCGCATCCCGCTCATTGGTCGTCCCGATCGGAAGCGTCACGATGATGGATGTAGCGGTAAAACATCGGGAAAGCGATGAAGAAGGCAACGCAGATCAGGTACTCCACCCCCTTGATGTACTGGTAGTAGTCGACCAGGGTAAAGACCGACTTCACCTCCCCGATGGACTGGAAAAAGTTCTGCAGCATCTCGATCATGGCTCATCTCCTCTGGTCTGGCAGGTGGTTGCGGCCGGATCGGCCGGTCAATGACTCTTGACGGCTTTTTTCTCCTCCGCTTCGCCGGCCCGGCGGAACAGTCCCTTGATCCAGCCGAACAGGAGCATAAGGGCGGGGAAGAGTTGGATCACCAGGATCAGGGCGCAAAACCCCAAAAACGCCACCACCAGAATGCCGCTCCGGTAGGTCTGGGCGGTATCGACCGCATAGGCCGGGAGGGCGGTCAACAGGACCGCCAGTGCCGGTAGCCATTTCCACGTCTCTTTCATGATCGCCTCCATTAGGGTTGAATGATCGTCCTTCGGCCCGCCGGGTCAGGCGGACCAGCTCGAATCGTGCTCGATCAGACTGGCGAAGGCACAGCTGACCGCCTGGCGGATCTCCTCGCTGTCTTCGGGCTGCAGCGGCTTGAGTGCATGGTAGAAGATGCCTTCACGGCGCAGCCGGCGAACCAGCGGCAGCGGCAGTTCCCCCGTCACCAGGATGACGGTCAGGTTGCGGTTGCAGCGCTTGAGCAGCGGGATCAGGTCCGCGGCCCGGACCTCGTCGAACTCGCTGCTGAGGATCACCACCTGGGCCGTGTTCTTGAGCACGTCATACAGGGCACTGGCCGCCGAATCGGTCACCGTTACGTGGTAGCCGGCCTCGATAAAGAGATTCGCCATCCGTTTCCTGGATTCCAGGTCTTGTTCGGCAATGAGTAGTCCGCGCGTCACGTGCGCCTCCCTGGCTGCCGTTACCGGATTACTTGATTTCCGTCCGGAAACAGCTCGTTTCCGACCCTGAAACCACCTTGTGTCCATCCGGTGTTTCCGGATAGACACTACTTGGCTTCTTCCTGCTTCACCACCTGGGTCGCCTTGGTCTGCCGGGGCGCGAACATCTCCTTGATCAGGGAGAAGAAGACCACCAGGGCGGGGACGAGCTGAAAAAGGACAATGACGCCGACAAACCCGAAAAAGAGTGCGACCAGCACCCCGCCGCCTCCGGATTCAGCTGCCCCCGACGCCAGGGCCGTGCCGGCGATGCCGAACAACAACAGTCCCTGCATGGCGAGCTTTTTCATGGCAATCTCCTTTCCCGAAAGGGTTGTGAGCCGTTGCCCTGAGAATCTGCACCAGCCATGCCGAAATTAGAATTTTTTTATTTTAAAAGCTAACCAATTGTTTTTATTGCATTTTTAATGGGGCACCAGGGGGAAGGTAGGTCTGGGGAGGGACGTGGGTGTATACTCCCAGCATGCAGTACGGAACCTCCAGTTGCCGGTCAAAGCCCTGCTCCTGAACCGCAAGTAATGGAATACGTGGGGATTTTTACGCAGACGTACCGTATGTATGGAAATTTCATACATACGTCTATTTCAGGAAAACTTTTGGCGCTGCACCTTGACTCGCTGGCAGCTTTGCTGAAAACTATAAGCAGTTTTTAATTTCAGAGGGGCGGAGCCATGGACAAGGCGAAGATTCTGGTGATCGACGACGACGAGGTGATCCGCGAAGGGCTGCGCCGGGTTCTGGAGTCGCGCGGCTACCCGGTGACCACCGCGCCGAGCGGGGCGCAGGGGCTGGAACGCCTGAGTCAGCAGGACTTTTCAATGGTCATCACCGACCTGAAAATGCCCGGCATGAGCGGTCACGAGGTGTTGCGGCAGATCGGCATCCTCCACCCGGGGCTGCCGATCATCATGATTACCGGCTATTCGACCGTGGAAACCGCCGTCGAGGCGATGAAAAACGGCGCCGCCGATTACATCGCCAAGCCGTTCACCCCGGACACGATTTTCGCCAAGGTCAGCAGCACGCTGGAACGGAAGCCGATCCTGGTGGACGAGCTGTACCTGCAGCGGGAATTGCAGGAAAACCACGGGTTCGATGCCTTTATCGGCGCCAGCCGGGAAATGCACCGGGTCTACCGGCGCATTATGCAGGTGGCACCGACCGACAGCACCGTTTTGGTGACGGGGGAAAGCGGCACCGGCAAGGAGCTGGTGGCCCGGGCCATCCATCGCAACAGCGCGCGCCGCAATGCCCCCTTTGTCGCCGTCGATTGCAACTCCCTCGCCGAGAATCTGCTGGAAAGCGAACTCTTCGGTCACACCAGGGGATCCTTCACCGGCGCCAGCCAGACCAAGACCGGCCTGTTCAAGGTCGCAGATTCGGGGACCCTGTTCCTCGACGAAATCGCCAACATCACCCTCACCACCCAGGCCAAGCTGCTGCGGGTCCTCCAGGAGCGGGCGGTCCTGCCGGTCGGCGGCACCCAGCCGGTTCCCATCGACATCCGGCTGGTGGTGGCAACCAACACCAACCTGCACGAGATGGTCGCCGCCGGCAGTTTCCGGGAGGACCTCTATTTCCGTCTGAACATCATCCCCATCGACCTCCCTCCCTTGCGGGAGCGCAAGGGGGACCTGCGCCTGCTGGTCGGGCATTTTCTTACTCGCTTCTCGGAAGAACTCGGCAAGGAACTCCGCGGCCTGTCACCCGATGCCATGACCCTTCTCGAAAATTACCGGTTTCCCGGCAATGTGAGGGAGCTGGAGAATCTGATCGAGCGGGCGGCGGTGCTGGCCGAGGGGGACTTCATCCACCGGATCGACCTGGAGTTGCAGGTTCCGGGCGCCGGCGGCGAGACTCCGGAGTCGGTGCCGCAGACGGTCGAGGAATTGAAGGAGCGCAAACGCCTGTTGCGGGAACAGGCGGTCGAAACCATCGAGCGGGCTTTCGTCCTCGATGCCATGCGCCGCAACGACTGGAACGTCAGCCGGGCGGCGGAGGAAGTCGGCATGCTCCGCCCCAATCTTCAGGCTCTCCTCAAGAAACTTGGGCTTTCGGCGCGCAGCCGGCCCCTCACTTAACCGCGGCTATCCGTCAACCCACCCCAGGCACAACGACAGCCCGGTTCCCGAGCGGGTTTCCTGCGTTGCCCTCGCCGAGAGTGCGTCCGATTTCGTTCTCGATACCGCTACCGCAAGGCAAGAATTGAAAAATGGGAAGCAAGGCGTAAATCTTCCGGCAGAACCAGGGCTTTCGTCGCTGTCACCTCACCCCTCACCCCTCACCCATCACGCCTCACTCCCGACGATTTCAATGTACCGCCAAAGGGTGCGGGAACGACCGGTCCAGATCTGTGCGTCTGCCGCTTGCCGCTCCGGTGAATCTTGTGGTATGGTTCGCCGCAAATAATTGTTCACCGAGCGGAGGCCCGGAAACCGGTCTCCGATTTTTCTTTTTCGGAGGTTGCCTGTGAAGTTTCTCAAGCGTTTATTCCTGTTGGTCATCCTTGGCGGCCTGGTCGGCTTCGGTTTTTTCCTACTGCGGGACCTCACCCCGCCGACGGTCGAGGTGGCGCCCGCAGCGGGCCCCCTCTCTCCGCACCGACCGCTGAAATTGACTCTCACGGATAAAGACCTGGGACTGCGGACGCTGCAGGTAACCCTGCTGCAGGGCGACAAGAGCGTCGAGGTGCTGACGCGCAGTTATCCCGCAGGGAGCACCCGTGTCGAGGAGACCCTGGACCTGTCCGCGGCCCACCCGGCCGAGGGGCCGGTCCGGTTGACGATCAGGGCCGTCGACTGGGGCCATTTCCACTTCGGCCGGGGGAATGCCACCGAGCGAACCCTCGCCTTCGACATCGACAGCAAGCCGCCCGAGGTCGAAATCCTCACCCCCCATCACAATCTCAACCAGGGCGGGGCCGGCATGGTGGCCTACACCGTCTCCGAGCCGGTCGAGTCTTCCGGCGTGCAGGTCGGCGATCTGTTCTTCCCCGGCTACCGCCAGCCGTCCGGGAAATACCTCTGCCTCTTTGCCTTTCCGTGGGATATGAAGGCCGCTGACTTCCTCCCCAAGGTGATCGCCACGGACCTGGCCGGCAACCAGCGGCTGACCGGCATCTATTACCACACCAATCCGCGGAGCTTTCCCAGCGACCGGATCAACGTCACCGACAGTTTTCTCGAGAACAAGATCGTGCCGACCTTCCAGAGCAATTTTCCCGGGACCACCGCCCCTCTGGACCTGTACATCAAGGTCAACCGCGACCTGCGCCGGCAGAACCTCGCCACCCTGCGCCAGATCGGAGCCCGCAGCGCCGCTACCCGCCTCTGGCAGGGGGCCCTGCTGCGCCAGCCCAAGGCTGCGGCTCCCGGATCCTTTGCCCAGCCACGCACCTACTACTACCAGGGGAGGGTGATCGACCACGAGACCCATCTCGGCATCGATTTCGCCTCGGTCGCCCAAGCCCCGGTGCTGGCGGCCGCAACCGGCAAAGTCGTCCACGCCGACCGGCTCGGCATCTACGGCAATTGCATCATCATCGACCACGGCCTGGGCATGCAGACCCTCTACGGCCACCTCAGCCGAATCGAGGTCCAGGTCGGCGACAGTGTCAGCAGGGGGCAGGAAATCGGCCGCACCGGCTCCACCGGCCTGGCCGGCGGGGATCATCTCCATTTCGACGTGCTGGCATCGGGCATCCAGGTCAATCCCATCGAGTGGTTCGACGACCACTGGCTCAAAGACAATATCCAACCCAAGCTGCAGCAGGCCGAACACTGACGCGGTCCCGGGATCATCCCCGGAGCCATTCTGCAACGACGCAAAAAGCCGGGGGCATGCCCCCGGCTTTTTGCGTTCAGGTCCTTGCGCAACCTGCCCTCAGCCATCCTCCTCCGCCACCGTCCCGATCGGCAACTGGATGGTGAAGCGGGTCCCCGACCCGACCTTGCTCGTCACGTCGATCTTGCCGCCGTGGTTCTGGATGATACCGTAAGAGACCGATAGGCCCAAGGCCGGTTCCGGACTGTGTTCCTTGGTGGTGAAAAAACGGGTCGAAAATCTTCTTCGGTTTCGCCCGGGATGCCGCAACCGGTATCGCGGATCCCGATCAGCAGCCAGTTGCCGTCGCCAGATCGGTCGACAGTTCGAGATCCCCTCCTTCCGGCCATCGCTTGACCCGCATTGAGCATCATATTCATCAGCACCTGCTCGATTTGGTTGGGGTCGACCAGGATTTCCGGCAGGTCCTCACGGTAACTGCGCAGAATGCGACATTCTGGAAAAGGGCCTGGTGCTCAAGCAGGGACAGGGTATGGTCGAGCAGCCGGTTCACCTCGGCTCAACGCCTTGCGCGGCGGGCTCTCTCGGGAGAATTCCAGCAGCCGCCGAACGATGTCCCCACAACGCCTGGTTTCGGCCAGAATGGTCTGCAGGTCGGTGCGCAGCTCCGGGTTGATGGTGCGCTGCTCCAGAGCCAGCGAGGCAAACATGACGATCCCGGTCAGGGGGTTGTTGATCTCGTGGGCAATGCCGGCAACCAGCTGACCCAGGGCAGCCAGCTTCTCCGAGTGGCTGAGACGCGACTGGATATCCTCGATTTCCCGGCTGCGTGCCTCGACCTTGGCTTCCAGATCCTGCATCAGCTCCCGGAGTTCTTGTTGGGTCTTTTGCAGGTGAGAGGTCATGCGGTTGAAGGAGCGGCCGAGCTGGCCGAGTTCATCATGGCCCAGCCCTTCGAGCCGACCATCGAGATCCCCTTTCACCACCCGCTCGGTATGTCGCAATAGCCGCCGTAACGGAGCATTGATCAGGGTCTGGGTAAGCAGGGTCAGAACCAAAGCCACCAGCAGCAGCAGACCGAAGGTCAGCCAGGCAACGCTCCGTCGATACTCGGCCATGTTCGCCTTCACCGTGTCCAACGAAACGATCACGTCGAGAACACCGAGCAGCTTGCTACCCGGGGCATGGACATGGCAGGCCGCCGTGGTGCAGGCCGGTTCATTGTAAATGCCCCGGGCCAGGCCCAGTACTTCGCGGGCCTGGCGATCCTGAAAAACCCGGCTGCGGTTCATTGACGAGGCCTCGACCAGCGGGGTGTTGGCTGCATGGCAGACATTGCACCCATCGGCGCGTTTGTCAACG
Organism: uncultured delta proteobacterium; assembly: GCA_963806685.1. Taxonomy (GTDB): domain Bacteria; phylum Desulfobacterota; class Desulfuromonadia; order Desulfuromonadales; family DDH964; genus DDH964. The sequence continues at coordinate 28,054 of CAWDZB010000025.1, read as the reverse complement.
ACGCTGCCGATTTCCCCGGGGATCGTGGAGAAGGCGATGATGCCATCCTTGTTGATCAGCCGGATGTGCTCCATCCCCTGCTGGGAACCGACCTCCTGAATCATCTGGTAGACCCGCTTGCGGTCGTCCTCCAGCATCTGGTAATGAGTCGCCTGGATCAGGGTTTCGCTGAGGAAGTCGACGTCCCGCACCGCTTCCTCCATGAGGTGGGTGCGCAAGGTGCGCCCGTTGAGAAAGGCGAACAGCCCCATGGCCACCAGCACCACGCTGCCGATCGCCAGGGTATATTTTTCGATAAGTCGAAAACGCACCGCTCCCTCCCTTCCCGCCAGACAATGGAAGAACATTAGCTTCTTCTAAGTATTTTTTCAAGAGAGATGCATCAAGAAGGGCAGGTCGCCGAGCGCCCAAGCGGCTCCTGGCTCTTTGAGGGGAGCGCGGTGGCCTTCAACCCGGTGCGCTAGCCGCCGCCGACCAAGGCACTGGACCAAGTTTCGGCAATCGTCAAACCGGCCCGAGAACAGCGCGGCAGGTGCGGGGGAACTGCCTCCTGACGGGGTTCTATCGGCCGACCAGTTCCTCGTTTTTGAACGGGCCGTACATGTCGGCGCTATCGAGCAGAATCACCCCAACCCCGATGGCCCGATGAATGGTGGCGACCGATTCGCCGTCATTGGCCGGCCCATAAAATTCGGACATCCCCATGCAACCGAGGCCGGGCACCGAAACGGTGAGGCCTGAAGAGCCCACAGGATCCGTTTCCGCATGAGATAACCTCCGCAAAGAGGGTACCCCCGGCCCGGATTTTAGCGGGCGGGGCCGGGGACTGCTGGGTCAGGTAAAAGACTGTGTCCAGTCTACGTTATGGGGCGGGGTTTGCAAAATGGGCACGGAGGGAACCGCGGAAAGGGGACGGAACGGGCGATGGTTCATCGGCGGTCCCGGGACGGAGGGGCACGGCTGGCCATCGCCAGACCGATTCTCCCCAACACCGTTATCGTTGCGATGACCAACCGCGGCGAAACGGCTTCCTCGAGAAAGGCCACTCCGCCGAGAGCGGCCAGTACCGGTACCGCCAGCTGGATGATGGCTGCCCGGGAAGCCGTCATTCGGCACACGGTGGCGTACCAGGCCACGTAACCGATGGCAGAGGCAACGGCCCCGGAGAGCATAGCCAGCAGCAGGCCGGAAACACCTAGCCCTGGGTGACGCCCTACCAGAAGCAGAACCGCGGCCAGCGGATTTTCCGCCAGCCGTCCCCCCAGACTGTAGACACCCCAGGCGATGCCGGCCGCGGCCATCAATCCGGCGACGCCGGGGGACGGCGCCGGTACCAGTGCTGAGGGTGAGATGGGCGAAGGAAAAGGCTGTGGTGAAAGCCGCCAGGCTCAACGCCCAGCCCCAGCTGCCGCTCGCCGGGTGCCTCACCCGGCGGAAACGGTTGAGGAGCAGCAGCATCAGCCCCCCCGACAACAGCCTGACGACGGTGAGTCGGCCGCGCCAATCTTCCCGCCGCCCAGGGCCAGGCGACAGGGGACCGAGTTGGCGGCAAAAGCGACCAGGGCGAAGCCGGCGGCGGCCAGCAGGGTCAAAATGGTCGGCAAGGGTCGATCGCTCTTCACGCTGCTCCATCCTGCGGATTCGGAATGGAGATGTCCGGCTTCTCGACAACGAAGACCAGAAATGGCCACAACGGAACCCCGATCCGTTTTGAAAACATAACCCTGCCCCCGGCCTTCTCCAATACCGGCAGTACCTGCACCGCCCTGCAGCCCATAGAGAGCCAGGGGAAATGCCAGGCCCAGTCCTCGACCAGCTTGGCCGGCAGCTGGAGAAGTGGGTTGAGCGGTTCCGTGGAATGGGCCACGGCGATCCTGCCGCCGGTCCTGGTTACCCGATAGATTTCCAGTGCACCCGCTTCCGGGTCGTAAAGGGGGCAGAGGCTGTAAGAGGAAAGAACCACGTCGAACCGGCCGTCCGCGAAGGGGAGGTGAACCATATCCCCGGTCTGAAAAGCAACCCGGTCCTGAAGTCCCTCACGAAAGACCTTGTCGCGAGCGACCGCCAGCATCGCATCGCTCAGGTCGAAGAGCGTCACCCGGCCCTTGGGGCCGACCCGTTTGGCGGCCATGATGCCGGCCGTCCCGGTCCCGGCGCCGCAATCGAGCACCTTGTTGCCGCTGTTTACCGCATGCTCCACCAGCAGGGTCCGGCCGCGCTGGTCGGAGAGCGCGGTCAACAAAGTATGCCAAAGGTCATAGCGGCCGGCGATCCGGCCGTAGACTCGTTTCAAGACCTCCGGATTCAAGGCATTGCGCACCGCCTCAGCCTCCGATGTCAAGGAACCGGGGATGACGGCAGGGTCCGCATCTCAACACCTTCCCCCGGTTGATGAAATGGAGAATTCGCCGCAGACGCCTTTACCTGGCAAGATCCAATCGTAGAACCGGCACCCCGCACCCCGGGCGGAAAATCCGCGGGCAGGCTATTTGATAAAATAGCCGGAAACTCGCCACTGTCCGTCCTTGTCAAGGGTCGGAGTCACGGTTTCTATCGCATCTTTCTTGTTCGTGAAGGAGGTCTGGAAAAGGATCATAACGTACTCTCCGTCCGGGGCCCCGGGGGGGCTGGTCAGGTATCGCGTACTTTTGACGGTTCGGTGGATTACGGCCCCGAAGAGCGGGCGGAGGCGGGCGATCCTGGACACCCATTCGTCCCGGGTGATCTGGCTTTTGAACAGGCTGGAAGCTTCGGCCCAACTCTCTTGGTACTGCCCCGCATCGACCGCGGTCAAGAACCTTTCCGCGGCAGCGATGGCCGCTTGTTCTTTTTGGACACCATAGTCCAAGGGAAAGGCCGGCGAAGCGAAGACCAGGAGGAGCGTGAGGGGGAAAAATACGGCCATTTTGATCTGGGTATTCACTTGGGCTCCCCATCGAAAATATGGACGAGCATTTTCCGCGCCGGCTCTAAAGACAAACTGTCCTCAGCCCTGTTCGGGAATTCGGCGGCACCAGCCGCCGAGCCAACCCCGGTCCAGGCGAGAGGTCAGCAGGTGACGTGGAACATTCCAATCACGGCGCCGGCGGCGGCATTCCAGGCCGCTATCGCTTCGGGGGTAGGAAGAAGTTGAACCGTGCACCCCTTCAAACGGAAAAACTCGGCGGCTTGTGCCGAGAGTTCGAGGTTGCCGCTCTGCCCCGTTCCGACGATCAGTCGCGCCGCCCCCACTTCGTAGATATGTTCCGCTTCTTCGCTGGAAACCAGGTGCGATGTTCCGTATTTTGCCTTTGACAACTTCTTCTTGCGTTTTTTTACCTTGCCGCTCAAGCGAATCACCACATCGTGCGCGTACCGTTCACCCGCGATCGTGATGTTCCCGAATACCGTTCCGTCGATGGCTGGTTTCAGTGGCTGTCCTCCCATGCCCTAGAGGATCGGATCAATACAATCCATCTTCTCGAAAAACCGGCCTTTTTGCTAAAGTTCCGGCAATTTAACCTTGTCTGCCCCCAGCATACCATCGAACGGTCGGCAGCGTCGGCTGGCGGGGACGAATCAATCCGTTTCCGGCGCATGACCAAGCCACACGACGTTTCCTTTTGTCACCCGGCACTTGGCGTACAACTTCTTTCCTGCCTGGCGATAGTAGACCCCGTAGTGATTGGGCCATGCCTTTAGGGAAACATCACTGAGGCCCAGCGACTCGCAATGGTCACGAATTATCCTTTCATTCCGCGGGTCGAGCACTTTGGCCAGCAGATCCGGCAAATAGGCCAACAGGAACAACAGCCCGACCAGGCCCAATAGCAAGAACAGTGGGGTCATTGCGGAATCAAGCGATGATCGTCACCGGCGGCAAAGAGCAAGGGACTGCAACCATGCAGAAACTTCCGTGGCATCCTCACCTCCGGCTGGTCAACTGGGCTGTCATCTCCCTGGCCTCCGGTCCGGGCAACGGTCAGGTCATGCTGCCGTGGCCCACGGTCTCCGATACTTCCTTGCATAACTGCGATATCCGGCAAAATTGTTTGCCGTTTTTGATGTTTATGCAGGTTTTCTTGGGTGGCTTGATGGTCACGCCCACGGCTATGTTGTAGAGGGTCCGCGACAACCATACAGTTGAAGAGGTCGCCGGTGAAACCAGTATTTCGTCGAGAAATTCGAACAGGTTTTCCACTTTGGCAGCTTCTCTTGGTTCGGTGCAGCCTACTACAGGCAGGAGAACAAACCGGTATTCTGATTCGCTCCGAAACGAGGTCCGCTTGTGCATCAGGGTGGCCACCAGGGAGGGGACCCGGGGCGACAGGAGTCTGTCCTCGGCAGGTTCGTAATAAACCTTTCCCCGGCAAATCCTCCATTCCGGGAGATGGGTGGAGAAGAGGGCTTCCACCTTGCCCAGGGTCGTCTTTATCCGCACTCCCCCATTTTTGCAGTAACTTTCCCACATGGCCGCAGACCCGTTAAGAGTCAGCTCTTTTTGAGCGGAAACGAATGCGGAGTCATCCTTGTAGAAGCGTCTCTCCTCGGTCTGCAACGTCCAACAGCTGACAAAAAAGTCGTTAAGCCCCGTAGTGCCAAACTCCTTGTCGTCCCTTGCCTTTTTAAGAAATTCGAAGCGGGTCCCATCCAACGAATCCGGCCACTCGGAAACTTTTGAAAAAAACACTCGCTCAAAGGTAAGCAGGTAAAGGAAGGCCTCCGTTGACAAATATCGATACAGCGGGGTTTCGGGTGGGAGATCAGTATCGCCGTTCAATATATAGGGGGAAAGCTTCAATCTGTTATTCATATCGCATAACCTGCCTTGGAAAAGCTTCCGGTCGAAAGAAGAAGTGGCGGCGCCTTGACAGTGACCAGAATGCCTTGGAATTCACAGATTCAACTGATCGCACGGGACACTGGCATGCCCCTTGGGCCAAAACAGCCCGCCCGGCAGGCTTGCCGGTGCGGGCTGTGGAATTGTGGTCGCGGAAGTGTCATCTTCTCCCTCTGTGAACCGGAAGGCCATCCTTCAAGGTCACTTGCACAAAATTTCTCAAACCTTTTATCCCCCGCCGGAAGTCGCCCGCAGAAAGACCACCAGTGCTCCGGCGCCGCCATAGCGCGGCGGTGCCACCCCCCATTCGAGAACCAGCCCGTCGCGGTTTTCACGCAGGAAGCGGCCGACCGCCTCGCGCAGTACCGGCCCCTCGGCGGAGTGTTGGCCGCGGCCGGTGACGATCAGCACCGTGCGCCTCCCCTGGTGGACGGAGTTCTGCAAAAACCAGCCTACCTTCTCCAGCGCCTGTTCACGGTGCAGGCCGTGCAGGTCGAGTTCCTCCTCGGGGACGAGCTGGCCGCGGCGCAGCTGGCGCATGCGCCGGGGGGCAGGCCGGGGGAGGTCCGCCTCGGCTTCGGGCCCGGGATATTCGTCGCTGAAGGTGACGTCGAGGCGACCGACGGCCACCAGGAATTCATCCTCTGGGGTTTGGGGTTTGGCCGGAGACTTGGTCTTGGCGGGGGGGTATTCCCCGGGTGCGGGGAGGGGCTTTTCCGGCAGGTCGCCCAGCGACCGCTTCTCGACGCCGAGCTGCTTCATCTCGGCAACGAAGAGCTCACCGTCGTCGATCGGGGCCGGAGGTGCCGTCGGGGTAGGGGAAGGAGCAGGTCGTTTGACCGGTTCCGGCGCACTGGAAACGGGCAACCCCTTCAGGTCCCTGAAGGGGTTGTGGGCGAATTCCTTGTTTGGCGGGTTAGAAGGTTTCTTGGCCATCAGCGTCGAACGATCTTGCGCCGCCCCTGGATAGCCTTGGTCTGCTGCTTGATCAGGGCACCGGGACTCTCCAGGTGGAATTGGTACCACATGTCGCCGAAGTCCTTCATTTTCATCTTCTTGCCGGTTTTGAGCAACTCAAGGTTCTCCTTGAGATTCTCGTCATCCTTGCAACGCCGCAGGCCGCGTTCCAGGGTGTCGATGGCCTTGGTGCGGTCGTTGACCTTCTCCTGGCAATAGGCATAGATCGCCCACAAGAGCGGCTCCTTCTTGGTGGCGGTGACCGCCTTCTCGAAGGTTTCGGTCATTTGTTTGCTCTTGTTGCGTTTCATGTAGCAGATTGCGAGCATGGCCATCGCGACCCAGTGCCGGACGAAGGCCTTCTGCAGGTACCCGAAGGCCTCGGTGAAGTCGCGTTTGAGGTAGAAAACCGTACCGATCTGGGCGTTGATCTGCCCCTTGATGTAGAGCTGCCAGGGGGCGTACTTCATGCCTCCCTGCAGGGCGCGAATCGCCTTTTCCCAGCGTTGCGCCTGAAGGTCGCGTTGGACCCCTTCCATCAGGGCCGCGATGCGTTTCATGACCAGGCGGGTAGCAAGGAAGTAGATACCGGCAAAGAGCGCCAGGGAGATGAGCGACGATATCCAGAGATTTACCCCGAGCAGGGCATTCAGGCCGAGATTGACGAGCAGGCTGACAAGCAGGGCGATGGCCAGGTTGAGCATGGGGAGAATGGGTCCTTTCGAGGTGAGATCGCAGCGGGCACGAGTGTAGCAACCCGCCCGGCAAAAGTCAAAGCATTAGCGGTGCCGGAGGGCTTGACGGGGAGGGGCCGCAGCCCTCGGTGGGGTACCCGGCGGGGGCGATAAACGGTGCCCCCCTCGGCTCAGCCCTGGTTGTCGGTAGCGGGCACGAGCAGGGTCAGGGTCTGCCCCGGGTGCAGCACATGGTCTGCGGAAAGGTTGTTCCAGTTCTGGATCTGCGAAGCGGCGACGTCGAACTGCTGGCCGATGCCCCACAGGGTATCGCCGGGACGGACTTTGTAGACGATCTTCTGGGTGGGTGCGGCTTTGTGCCTCGCAGCGGTACGGACCGGCCTGGATCGCCTGGCGGCCCTGGCCGAGACCACCAGGGTCTGCCCGGGGCGGATGACGTTGCTCCAGCCGAGGCGATTCCAGACCCGCAGCTGCTTCTCTCTGACATCGAAGCGCCGGGCGATCTTCCACAGGCTGTCGCCGTTTCTCACCTTGTAGATCTGGCGCCGGGTGCGCACATAGTCGTCCTTGAGCTCCTCCACCGGCAGCCGGGTGAATTTTTTGCTGAGCGGCAGCACCAGGTCGGTACCGATGGTGAGAACCCGGGGATTTTTGATGCGGTTGAGGGTGATGATGTCGTCAACGCGGATGCCGTAGTGTTTGGCCAGCGCCAGCAGGGTATCGCCACTCTTGATCCGGTGGTGCTTGTAGTTGGCACGCTGGTCGGCGGGAAGCTTGGCGTAGCCGGCCAGAAATTGCTTGCGGTGGCCGGCGGGAACACGCAGCTGATAGTCCTTTTCCCCCGGCGGGGTGCACCAGCGCTTGAGCTCGGGGTTGAGGAGCTTGATCTGATCGTAGTCGACACCGCAGAGCCGGGCGACGATCTCCAGGTCGGTGGCGCTCGGCACGGTCACCGTCTCGTATGCGAGCGGTTCGGCGTAATCAATATCGGTAAAACCGTACTTTTGCGGCTCCTTGGCGATGAGGATCGCTGCCAGCAGCTTCGGTACGTAGTTCTTGGTCTCGGCCTGCAGGTACTTGCCGCGGGAGAGTTCCCAGAAATTCCGGCTGTCGTACTTGCGCATCGCCGTCCTCAGCTTGCCCGGTCCGGCGTTGTAGGAGGCGACCGCCAGGTACCAGTCGCCGTCGAAACGGTAATGGAGATCCTTGAGGAAGCGGGCGGCAGCTTCGGTCGACTTTTCGAAGTCGCGGCGCTCGTCGCGCCACCAGTCGCTCTTGAGCCCCATCAACCGGCCGGTACTGTCGATGAACTGCCAAGGGCCAACGGCGCGGGCCCAGCTATAGGCGCGGTCGTTGAATCCCGATTCGATCATAGCCAGGTAGGCAAGGTCCTGGGGCAACCCCTCCTTGGCAAAAATTTCCCGCATCCGCGGCAGATAGCGGGAGGAGCGGGCCAGCCAGCGGCGGAAGGCACTGCGCCCCGGGCCGGAGTAGTAGTCGAGGAAATAGTGGACCTTGGCGTTTTCGACCACCGGGAAATCGAAGGTGACCTCCTCGGCGGGGATCGAAACGCCGGCCTCGTCCGGCGCCGCCTGATCGGCCCCGGTAAGCACGGCGTTGTCTTCCAGGGTTTCGGCATCGACGGCCCCGTCGCTGGATTCCGCCGCGGCGACGTCCTCACCGTCGGCCGTCGTGGCCTCGGTCGGGGTGTCGACGGCCTCCGGTGCAGCCTGAACCTCGGCCGGTACTGCCGTGGTGGCAGCCGGTGCAATCTCGCTTTGGTCGAGGGTAGCGGGGTCCTGTAGCGACTGTACAGGGGGTACGGCGGGAGCCTGAAAAACCGGCATACAGCCGGCCAACAGCATCGCCAGGGCGGCGGTAAGCATCCATCGCATCATCATCACAATACCCTCCTCAAAGGCCGCCACAGGCTATAGGAAATCTCTTTATGTGTCAAGGAGTTCCCCCTCTTCCGGCCAGAACCGGCGCTGCAGCTCGGCGAGCAGCGCCGCGAAACTGGCGCGATCCCGGGCACAAACCGCCAGGGCCGAAAAACGCCGAGCCAGGGCGCGCGCCTCATCGGCGGCGATGAGGTCAATCTTGTTGAAGACCAGAATCCGCGGGATCCGCTCGAGTTCAAGATCGGCGAGAATCTTCTCCACCGCGGCAATCTGTTCCTCGAAGCGCGGGTTGGCGACATCGACCACGTGCAGCAGCAGATCGGCGTCCTCGAGCTCTTCGAGGGTCGCCTTGAATGCGCCGATCAGGTTCTTCGGCAGTTGGCGGATGAAGCCGACAGTGTCGGTGATAATCACCTCCCGCTCCAGGGGAAAACGCAGCCGCCGGGTGGAGGTGTCGAGGGTGGCAAAGAGCAGGTCCTCGGTGAAAACCGCGCTCTGCGTCAGCGCGTTCAGCAGGGTCGACTTGCCGGCGTTGGTGTAGCCGACGATGGAGACGATCGGCACCTGCGCGCGCACCCGCTTCTGGCGCCGCTGGCGCCGCCCCCGGGCGAGATTTTCCAGCTGCTTCTCGAGCCGGGTGATGCGCTCGCGGATGCGCCGCAGGTCGATCTCCAGCTTGGTTTCGCCGGGACCGCGGCCGCCGATGCCGCCCATCAGCCGCGACATCGCCGTCCCCCTCCCCCGCAGCCGCGGCAGGATGTATTTGAGCTGGGCGAGCTCGACCTGGACCTTGCCGTCGCGGGTGTGGGCGCGGCGGGCAAAGATATCGAGGATCAGCTGGGTGCGGTCGAGGACCTTGAGCTCGGTGATGGCGGCGAGGGAGCGGGCCTGCACCGGCGTCAGCTCCTGGTCGAAGATCAGCAGCGTCGCCCCCTGCTGCAGGGCCTGGATGATCACCTCCTTGACCTTCCCCTCCCCCATCAGGTAGTTGGGGTTGAGCTGCCGCGGGCGCTGCACGATGCGGTCGAGAACGACCACGTCGGCGGTGCGGGCCAGCTCGGTCAGTTCGTCGAGAGCGTTGTCGATGGCGTGGCGCGGCGCCTGGCTGACCGAGACCAGCAGCGCCTTCTCGCGGGTGTCGGAGAGGTCGACGGTCTCCGCCATCTTGCGTTCGAGCTCGGCATCGAGCCCCTGCAAAAAGGCGTCGAGATCGAGATCGAGTTCATAGAGATGCGGTGCACAGAGAACCTGGGTGCTGCTGCCGCCGGGGCGTGGCGGCAGCAGGTGGGCGTAGTCGACCCGTCCCGGCAGACCGTCGTCGCCGACGGCGATCGCCGCCATCAGGTCGAGACGCAGCAGGGCGAGGTCGGTGAGATCGTCTTGGGAAAGGGACTCTCCCTTGAGGTGGGTGTGGATGCAGCGCAGGCCGCGCAGGCCGCTTCGACCGAGGCCATAGGCGGATAGATCAGGGATGACGATCTCACGGTCGTCGCCGACGATGACATGGACGATCGTTCCCTGGCGGTCGACGATCACCCCAAGCTGGCGGCGCAAATCGAAGGAGCGCTCGCTCAGGTAGCGGGCCAGTTCCGGAGTGAGCAGTTGGTCGGGGGGAATGCGTCGCCGGTAGATGCGCTCCAGGGCCTGGAGCTGGCTCGGCTTGAGGCCGGCGAGATTACCGTGCAGGGTGCTGGCGGCCATGATTCAAACAAAAAGGGACCCGCGAAGGGTCCCTTTTTGCAAGCAAAGCGGTGGTATCGGCATGTCAGGCCGAAACCACGATATTGAAGCCGGCGTCGACGAAATGGACTTCGCCGGTGACGCCGCTGCCGAGATCGGAGAGGAAGTAGACGGCCGACTTGCCGACCTCCTCCTGGGTGACGGTGCGCCGCAGCGGCGCGTAGTCGTCCATCAGGGCGATCTTCGACTTGAAGTTGGCGATTCCCGAGGCGGCCAGGGTACGGATCGGCCCGGCGGAGATGGCATTCACGCGGATCCCCTTCTCCCCCAGTTCCGCCGCCAGGTAACGGGTGGACGCTTCGAGGGCGGCCTTGGCCACGCCCATGACGTTGTAGTTAGGTACGGCACGGGTAGCGCCGAGATAGGAGAGGGTGAGGATGCTGCCGCCGTCGCTCATCAGCGGCACCGCGTAGCGGGTCACCGCCACCAGCGAGTAGGCGCTGATGTCCATCGCCAGCTTGAAGCCGTCGCGGCTGGTCTGGCTGAAAGGGTGTTTGAGATCCTCGCGGTTGGCGAAGGCGACCGCGTGGACGACGAAGTCGATCTTCCCCCAGGCCTTTTCGATGGCCGCGAAAGTCTGCTCGATGTCGGCATCGCTGGCCACGTCGCAAGGGAGAATCAACTCAGCGCCGAGACTCTCGGCCAGCGGTCGCACGCGCTTTTCCAACGCTTCGTTGAGGTAGGTGAAAGCCAGGCTGGCGCCATGGGCGTGCAGCTGCCGGGCGATCCCCCAGGCAATGCTCATATCGTTGGCGACACCGAAGATGATGCCGCGCTTGCCGGTCATCAGACCCATTGTTTCGTCCTCCATGAATAAATGGCCGCCCTCCTGCCGGCCGGGGCGGTACTCCACTCTGGCCCCGAGGCAGGAAAGGCCCCGGAGCGGTTATTGGCCGGCCGGGGAAAGAGATTATTTAACAGACTATGGCCTGCAAATCAAGGCTTTTGACCGGCCGGGGGATTTAGCGGCGGCTCCTCCTCCCCGGCGACCGACTTGTCGCTGCCAAGCAGCAGCAGCAGGTCGTCGGCCGACCGGTATCCGGGAAGAATCTTGCCGTCGGGAAGGATCAGGGTCGGGGTGGCGTGGATGCCGAGCTTGGCAGCCAGCGCCAGGTTGTCGTCGATCTCGGGAGCAGTACAAAGGGGAGGTGGAACCTCTTTGCCGGCATAACTCGCCTCGAGCAGATCGAGGGAACGGGAGCAGAGGATGCTCTTGGCCGCACTGTAGGAGTTGGGGTGTATTTTCAGGGGGAAGAGCTTGATGTAGAAGGCGATCTGCGGATCTGCGGCAATCACCTTCTTCAGCTCGGCATGCAGCTTGCGGCAGAAGGGGCACTCAGGGTCGGTGAAGACGATGACCCGCGTCTTCGCCTTCGGGTTGCCCAGAACCAGGGCATCCCCAAGGGGGATGCTGTTGACGTCGACATGGTCGTTCCGGGCCATCTCCTCCCGGGTGATGTTCTTTTTGTCGGCCAGCCGGTAAATGTTGCCGGTGACCACATAGGACTTGGAGTAGTCGATGAAAAGGGAAAACTTCCGGTTGCCCTTCTCCGCCTCCACCGCCCAGATCCCAGGCATCTCTGCGTTTGCGACCTTTAGTACACGATCGACGCCGTTACCGAGCAGCTTGCTCGCCTCGGCGACCGACAGGTGATGACAGTCGGCGCACTTGCCGGCACCGCAGCCCCCCTCCATAAACGCCGCCGCCGGGGAAACCAGCAACAACACCAAAAGACCGACCAGAAACAGACGCTGCATCTTTCCCAATCCCTTTCCGGGGCACTTGCCGGCCGAACCCGGCGGCCCCCCCTGAACGAAGCAAAGTGGTATTCTATGCCAAGGGTGGCCGGTTGCGCAAGGGAAGAGCCTTGACAAGGCCGCCAGCCCCCGGCAGAGTACTCCGGCCCGCCCTTCCCTGCCAGGAGCCCGGGACCCGCTCATGGATGTTCTCAGCCTTATCGCAATTGCCCTCGCCCTGGCCATGGATGCTTTCGCCGTGGCTCTCGGTGCCGGCCTCACCCTGGAGCGGCTCGGTGGCCGCCACCTCTTTCGACTGGGGTTTCATTTCGGGCTGTTCCAGGCGCTGATGCCGATCCTCGGCTGGCTGGCGGGTCTGACCGTCCAGCGCTGGATTGCCAGCTACGACCACTGGCTGGCCTTCGGACTGCTCGCCTTGGTCGGCAGCAACATGATACGCGAAGCCCGCGCCGAGCGGGAGGCTGCCGAAGAGCGCGACCCGACCCGCGGTCTGACCCTGATCCTGCTGTCGATCGCCACCAGTATCGATGCCCTCGCCGTCGGCCTGTCGCTGGCCATGCTCCGCGTCTCGATCTGGGTGCCGGCCCTGGTCATCGGCCTGGTAGCCGGGGTGCTGACCGTCGTCGGCATGCTCCTTGGCCGCCGCATCGGCCTGCGGCTCGGGACCCTGTGGGGCCCGCGGGTGGAAGTCGCCGGAGGCCTGATCCTGATTGCCATCGGCCTGAAAATTCTCCTCCAGCATACCTGACGCCTTCCCGCTACCCGCCTGCGGGCAAGCCCCGCTAGCCGTCACCGTTTTTCCAGACTCCGGTGCGGGAAACCCCTATTGTCAAACTGCCAGCCGGCAAAAGCGAACATGTAGCCGTGGTCGAGGTTGCGAAGATACCACTGATTGCGGTAATTGAAGCCAACCAGGCGAGTCTGGCCGTCAGGTCAAGCTGCCATCCCGCCTTTTTCCGGGATAAGAAATAAGGAGGACTGCGGCGTTACTCGAGAGGGAAGCGGATCACCGCCAGCGGCGTCGGTTGCGGCGGGTAGTCGGTCCCCTTCACGACAGGCTCCTGTGGGGAGCTGCTACCCCGCCGGCCACCCGGCCGGCGGTGAAGAAGAGGATCATCTGTCGATCCTCGACGTAACCAACGAAACCGTCGGGGAAGGCTCCTTCGAGACCGTAACAGACTTCCATCCGCACCTGCCTGCTCCAGCACCCCGATCACCAGCCCTCGCCAGTTCCCATGGTGCCCCCCTCACCCCCCTCCCACCGGCAACAGGGTCAGTTCCGGCCAGTAGGTGATGATCAGTACGCAGAGCAACAGGATCAGGAAAAAGGGAATAGTCGCCCGGTAGATACGGGTGATCGGCTGTTTGAAGCGATAGCCGGCGATGAACAGGTTGAGCCCCACCGGCGGCGTCAGGTAGCCGATCTGCATATTGGCAAGGAAGATGATGCCAAGGTGGAGGGGATTGATGCCGAAGCCGGTCGCCACCGGCAGGATCAGCGGCACCACCAGCACCGTGGCGGAGAAGATGTCGAGGAGCGCGCCCAGCACCAGCAAGAAGAGGTTGAGCAGAATCAGGAAGGTGAGGGGGCTGCTGACGTGGGTGCGCACCAGGGTGAAGAGCTGGCCCGGCACCCCGGCATCGATCAGGTAGTTAGTCGATGCCAGCGAGACGCCGAGAATGAGCAAGATGCCGCCGACCAGGACCATCGACTGGCGCATGATTTCCGGCAGCTTGCGCAGGGGAATTTCGCGCAGGATCAGGACCTCGACGATCAGGACGTAGACGGCGGTGACCGCGGCGGCCTCGGAGACGGCGAAGATGCCGCCGTAGATGCCGCCGAGGACCACCAGCGGCAGCGGCAGTTCCCACTTCGCCGCCCACAGCGCGATACCCACCTCGCGCCAGGAGAAGGCGGACAGCGGCAGCCGGTGATGGCGGTTGCACCAGAGGCTGTAGCCGCCGAGCATGACCACCATCAGGATCCCGGGCAGCAGCCCGGCCAGGAACAGCCGATCGATGGAGACTCCGGCGCCGGCGCTGCTCTGCTGGGCGACGATGCCATAGAGGATCAGGGGCAGTGACGGCGCGAAGAGCAACCCCAGGCTGCCGGAGGTGGTGACCAGGCCGAGACTGAAGGATTCGTCGTAGCCATCCTCGAGCATGGCCGGGTAGAGGAGCGCGCCGAGGGCGATAATCGTCACTCCGGAGGCGCCGGTGAAGGCGGTGAACAGGGCGCAGACCGCCAGCGCGACGATGGCGAGACCGCCGGGAACCCAGCCGATCAGCGCCCGGGTCAGGCGCACCAGGCGTTGCGGCGCATGGCTTTCGCTGAGCAGGTAGCCGGCAAAGGTAAAGAGCGGGATAGCCAGCAGCACCGGCATCTCAGCAATGCGGTAAAACTCGATAGCAACCGCCGAAAGGTCAACGCCGGAGTGGGAAAACCCCCACAGAGCGCTGGCGGCAATGACCGCAAAGAGCGGCGCGCCGAGCAGGGCCAGCAGGATCAGGGCCAGGCCGCCGAGGATCATTCCCCCACCTCGCCGGTCGCCAGCCGGAGCAGGTCGCGGACGGTAAAAACCGCGTAGCGCCAGGCGATCAACCCAAAACCGACCGGGATCACGGCCTGGAAGGGCCAGGCCGGCAGCCCGCCGAGAACGGTGCTGGCAAACTCCCGCTCGCCGGCAACGAAGCGTCCCCCGTGCCAGGCCAGCAGGCCGCAGAGACCCGCAGTGAAGAGATCGACGATGACCCTGGCGCCCAGCCGGGGGCGTGCCGGCAGCCAGCGCGAAAGGATATCGATGTTGATGTGGTTATCGTCGCGGCTGGCGGCGACCGCCCCGATCAGCGCCAGCCACAGGACCAGGATGCGCAGCAGCTCGTCGCTCCAGACGAAACCTTCGGAAAGCAAGTTGCGCTGCACGATCTGCAAAGCGGCGAGGACGATCAGCGCGCTGAGCAGCAGGACCAGCAGGGCGTCCTCCAGGCGGCGGCCGGCGTTGTCGAGAGTGGCCAGGAATTTCGGCAGGGGTGGTTTCATCTCAGACAGACGGGCTCATTTCCCGCCGCTGCGGCGGTATTCGGCAAGCAGCTGCTGGAAACGATCGAAAAGCGCCGGGGTGAAGGTCCCCTGCTGGCGCAGCTCTCCGGCAAGCTTGGCAGCGATACCCCGCCAGCGTTCGACCTCGGCCGGTGCCGGGGTGACGAAGGTCACCCCCTGCTTGCGCATGGCGGCGGCCGCAGCGGCTTCGTCGACACGGTTCTGGTGATCGAGGCCCCGGTAGATGCGGCCCATCACCTCGCGCACCACCCCCTGGTCCTCGGCGGAGAGGCGGGAAAAGGCGCGGCGATCGATGACCAGGGTCGCATATAGGTAGGAGAGCGGAGTGTCGGTTACGTACTTGATCCGGGTGTACCACTGGAACGCGACCGCGGCGATCGCCGACGAGGGAATGACGTTGATCAGCCCGGCCTCCAGGCCGGTCATGACGTCGGTAAGCGGCAGGGTGACCGGGGCCAGGCCGAGGGACTCCATCCCCCGGTAGCTGACCGTATCCCCCTCCGGGACCCAGACCTTCTTGCCGCGCATGTCGTCGATGCTGCGCACCGGCACGTCGGCCATGAGCATGGCGAAGCCCCCTTCGGCCAGCCCGAAGCTGACGAAGCCGGCCTTTTCCAGGCCGTCGATGAGGTCCTGGTCGAGGCGGGAGCGGACGTAGTCGACCTCGGCCAGCGAGCGGAACTGCAGCGGCAGGTTGTAGAGGTCGAGATCCGGGTAGACCTCGTCCAGGCCGCCAGAGGTAAAGGCCCCACCGTGCAACTGACCGATGCGGATCTTGCGCAGGACGCTCTTGTCGTTGCCCATCACCCCGCCGGCGTAGAACTTGAGGTTGACCCGGCCGTCGGTGCGCTGACGAATCTCGTCCCCCCCTTGCGCATCGCTTTCATCCAGCCCGAGCCGTCCGGGGCGACGGTTGCGATCTTCAGGTCGAAGGCCCCGGCGGGGACGGTGAACAGCAAAAACGCCCCCAGCAGGAGCAATATTCGAATTCTCATGGTTTATGTACCTCGTTAACGGACATGATCTGGTCCCGGGTCCAAGGTCCAGGGTCTTTTAACTCGGGACTTTGGATGCGAGACTCGGGACTTTAGCCCCCGTCACCGGCGGGGCGTCAAAAATACTGATCCGCCGACTCCAGGAGTTGCTTCGCCTGACGCTGGGCCAGAACGTTGGTCAGGGTCAGGCCCGGCGCCTTGGGATCGGCGGCCAGCACCTCCTTGAGCAAGCGGTCGTGCAGCTCGCGGTCGTAGATCAGCCGCGCGTAGCTGCGCGCCATCTCCACCTTGATGCTCAGGTCACGACCGCCGGAGAGCTGCAGGGCACGTTCGAAGTGCGCGCGGGCCTCCTCCGGTTTTCCGCCCAAGGCCGGCGGACGCAGGGTCAGCAAAATACCTAGCAGGGTATGTGCCGAGCCGTGCCGATACCCCTCGTCGATCAACAGACAGCGGCGCAGGGCCGCTTCGACCTTGGGCAGATCGGCGATCGCCCCCCAGTCGTTGCCGTTGGCCTTGATCCAGGCCAGCCAGCCGACGGTCATGGAATAGAGGGCCGGTACCTCGTCGGCATCGTCGATGCGCTTGAGGCCGCCCAGGAACTGGAGATAGGAGCGGTCGGCGAGGTCGCAAAGGTTGTCGTCCTCGGCGCACAGCGCACGGTTGCCGTACTCTCGGGCGCGGCCGGCGAGTCGCTGACGGCGGCCGGCGTCATCGACGAAGGTGGTCGCATAGAGGGCGTAGAGCTGGGCTCCGGCCTGCAGCCGCCCCTCGTCGTCCGGTTCGGCCTCGATCAACGTATCGACCATCACCAGGTAGGCCGGTGCGCCGTCGCGCACGGTTTCCGGATCGGGTTGATCGAGCATCGCCTGCGAAAGGTGGCTGGGGAAATTGCCGATGCCGCAGCCCCCAGCGAGCAGACCGGACAGCAGCATCACCAGAACCAGCGGCCGCCAGCAGGAGAGCTTCAGGTTGGGGTTGGGATTTGCCGGCATGTCCCCTCGTCAGTAGGTGAAAACCATTCCCAGCACGCCAAAGCTCTTGACCTTGCCCTCGGCGGTGGTCAGGGAACAGAGCAGCAGATTGTGGTACTCGAAGGAGCGCGCATAGACCTCGCCGATGCCGATTTTGCCCAGCACCTTGTTCTCGGAACGGAAGGCTTCCTTGATCCTTTCCTGGTGGCGGGCCTGTGACGGGTTGGTGGCCAGACACAGCAGCGCCACGCCCAACACGACTGCCGCCTGGGCAAGACGTTTCATCGCGAACTCTCCTGTTGGTGTAATCGCAACCCCCCGGCGGGGCGCGTCAACCATCGCATATATTCGTCCTGCTGGCAACAGTCCGTTGGCGGAGCCTCGGCCTTATCCACAACCGGCGGGATTCGGGAGGAATTCCTTGCTGTCGCGGGCGCCGAAAAGGACCATGATCACTGGATACGGCGGGAGGAATCAGCTCCAAACCCCGGGGAGCGCCGACCCGCAGTGGCGGCAGGCGCCAACATTCAGGGCGGTCTCGACGACCCGGAAGCCGCGGCGGGTGATGACCGTCTCGCCACAGGCCGGACAGAGGGTGTTCTCGCCGCCGGCACCGGGGATGTTGCCGGCATAGACGAACTGCAGCCCCGCTTCCAGGCCGTGCCGGCAGGCGCGCTGCAGGGCCGCTACCGGAGTCGGCGGAGCATCCGTGAGTTTGTAGGTGGGATAGAATCCGGTCACGTGCCAGGGGACCTCGCGACCCAGCTCCACGGCAATGAAGCGGGCGATGTCGCGCAGTTCGCCATCGCTGTCGTTGTGGCCGGGAATCACCAGGGTAGTGACCTCCAGCCAGATGCCGAGCCGTCGGTAGTCGCGCAGGGTGTCCAGCACTCCCTGCAGGGTGGCGCCGGCGATTTCCCGGTAGAACTTCTCCGAAAACCCCTTGAGATCGATGTTCGCCCCGTCGAGGTAGGGGGCGATGGTTTCCAACGCCTCCGGGGTGGTGTAGCCGTTGCTGACGAAGACGTTCTTCAGCCCCGCCGCCTTGGCCAGCACTGCTGTGTCGTAGGCGTATTCGAAAAAGATGGTCGGCTCGGTGTAGGTATAGGCAATGCTGCGGCAGCCGGCGGCCAAAGCATGGCGGACGATCTGTTTCGGCGGGAGCTCGCGGCCGGGAATTTCCCGGTGACCGTGCGGCCATTGGGAGATCTCGTAATTCTGGCAGTGCAGGCAACGGAAGTTGCAGCCGACCGTGGCCACCGAGAAGCTGGAGCTTCCCGGCAGCAGGTGGTAGAGGGGCTTCTTTTCGATCGGGTCGACGTTTTCGGCGATGCTCTTGCCGTAAACCAGGGTATAGAGGACCCCGTCGCGGTTCTCCCTAACCCCGCAAACGCCGCGCTGGCCGTTGCCGATCAGGCAACGGAAGCGGCACAGCCCGCACCGGACCTTCTCCCCCTCGGCCTTTTCCCAGAAGCGTGCCTCGTGCATGGTCACCTCCCCGGTCCCCGGTTGGGATAGTTGCAAGTATACCAGCGAAGCCCGAAAGAATTCAGGTCCCCTCCCGAAACCTTGGACCCGGGACTCGGGACACAGGACCCGGGACCGGCACTCAGAACATGAAACGCCGCATGCTCACCGACAGCAGCAGGCCGACGCCGATCATGGTCGTCACCATACTGGTGCCGCCGTAGGAGAAAAGCGGCAGCGGCACCCCGACCACCGGCAGCAGGCCGATGACCATGCCGAGGTTGACCACGATGTGCCAGAAGAGCATCGCCACCACCCCGAGAGAGAGGAACATTCCGAAACGGTCCGCGGCATGCCGGGCGACATAGATCGCCCAGATGATGATGGCGAGATAGAGGAGCAGCAACACCAGGCAGCCGGCGAACCCCCACTCCTCGGCAAAGACCGAGAAGGCGAAATCGGTATGCCGTTCGGGGAGGAAGGCGAGCTGCGACTGGGTCCCCTGCATGAAACCCTTGCCGAAGAAACCGCCGCTGCCGACGGCAATCTTCGACTGGATGATATGGTAGCCTGAGCCCAGGGGGTCCCGTTCGGGATTGAGGAAGGTGCGGATGCGTTCTTTCTGGTAGTCATGGAGCAAGAACCAGCCGCCGACCAGCCCCAGGCTGCCAAGCAGGCCGAGAACAAACAATGCCGAGCGGCGGATGCCGGCGAACAGGGCCATGGTCATGCCGATGAAGATGATGAGCATCGCCGTTCCCAGGTCGGGCTGTTTGACGATCAGCAGCACTGGCAGCCCGAGCAGGGCAAAGGGGATCACAAGTTCCCCCAGGGAATAGCCAAAAAAGTGTCCCTTTTCGGTGAAGAACCGGGCCAAAGTGAGGATGATCACCAGCTTCATGATCTCGGAGGGCTGCAGGTTGAAGAAGCCGAGGTGGATCCAGCGCGTCGCGCCCATCGAGGTCCGGCCGATCAGCAGGGTCAATATCAGCAGCACCAGGTTGATGCCGTAGAAAAGAAAGGCAAAATGTTCGAAGTGACGGTAATCGATGGAACTCACGCCGATGGCGATGGCCAGGCCGATGAGGAGCCAGTAGATCTGTTTGAGGTAGACGGGTGTCGAACCGCCGCTGAGGGAAGAGGCGGTGCTGTAGAGGTTGACGATGCCGATGCTGGTCACCAGGCAAACCATCAACAGCAGCACCCAGTCGAAATGGGTCAGCAGACGCCGATCAAACATGGCTCAGTCTCCGGTGATGGGAGCCGGCACCACCGGCTGCGGGGTTTCGATACCGAAATAGCTCTGGAAGATCGCCCGGGCCACCGGCGCGGCGGCGCTGCCGCCATGGCTGCCGTGCTCGACCACCACGGCCACCGCGATCTGCGGATCGTCGGCGGGGGCATAGGCGACAAACAGGGCATGGTCGCGCAGGCGATAGGCAACGTCCTTACGATTCGCGTTGCGGTCCTGCTTCATCCGCACCACCTGTGCGGTCCCGGTCTTGCCGGCGACCCGCACCTCGTCGAGGTGGCACGCCTGGCCGGTGCCGTGCGGCTCGTTGACAACCTCCTCCATGCCCCGGCGCACCGCCCGCAGATCGGCGGCGGGGATTTCCGCGGTGCCGATCAGTTCCGGTTCGGCGGTGCGCAGGTCCCGGCCGTCGAGGTCGGTGACCTCCTTGACCACGTGGGGCCGCAGTAACCTGCCACCGTTGGCAATGGTCGCGGTCATCACCGCCAGTTGCAGGGGGGTGGCGGTGACGTAGCCCTGGCCGATGGCGGCGATGACCGTCTCCCCGTCGTACCAGGGGGCACCGTAGCGGCTCCGTTTCCATGCCCGGTCCGGGACCAGCCCCGCATTCTCGCCGCCGGGAGGGAAACCGAGAGTCTCGCCGAGACCGAGTTGGTGGGCCATCGCTGCGATGCGATCGATGCCAACCCCCAGCGCCGCCTGGTAGAAATAGACGTCGCAGCTCTCGCGGATCGCCTTCTTCAGGTCGGTGGGGCCATGCCCCTGCTTTTTCCAGCAGCGGAAGTCGCGGTTGCCGACAGTCAGGCTGCCGGTGCAGTCGACGGTGGTGGTCGGAGTGATCACCCCGGCCTTGAGCGCCGCCAGGGCGGTGACCAGTTTGAAGGTCGACCCGGGTGGGTACTGCCCCCGGAGGGCCTTGTTCTGCAGGGGGTGACGGGGATTTTTGAGCAGCGCCTGCCAGTCTTTGGTGGAGATTCCGCTGGCGAACTCGGCGGGGTTGAAGGAGGGCCGGCTGACCATGGCGAGGATCTCGCCGGTACGCGGGTCGATGGCCACCGCGGCACCGGCCTCGTCGCCGAAAGCCTTCTCCGCGGCCTGCTGCACGGAACGTTTCAGGGTCAGGTAGACCTTGTGACCGGGGCGCGGTTCCTGGGTCTTGAGAATGCGCAGCTCCTTCCCCTTGACATCGACTTCGATCAGCCGCTCCCCTTCCTCGCCGCGCAGGTCGCTTTCGAGGTACTGCTCCAGGCCACTCTTGCCGACGAAGTCCCCGGGACCGTACTCGGAGTAGCGCTCCTCATCCAGTTCCCGGTCGGTGATTTCACCCAGGTACCCGAAGAGATGGGCGGCCAGGCCCTGGTAGGGGTAGGAACGCAGTGGCCGGACCTGGATGAGCACTCCCGGCAGATCGACGGAATTTTCCTGGATGCGTTCGACGACGTCGCGGCTGACGTCCTCGGCGACCGGGAAGGGGCGGTAAGGAGGGAAGCGGCGCCCCTCTTCCCAGCGGGACGCGAGGGTCTCCCGCGGCACTCCCAGGTAGGTGGCAAGACGGTCGAGGAGCTGATCCTTGTCCGTCACCTCCTGGCGCAGCACCGAAACCGCGAAGGCCGGCCGGTTGTCAATCAGCAAATCGCCGTCCCGGTCGTAGATCGGCCCGCGCGGCGCCGCGATCGGCAGGTAGCGGATGCGGTTGCGTTCGGAGAGCGCCCGGTAACGATCGACGTTGATAACCTGCAGGTACCAGAGGCGCAAGGCCAGCAGCAAGAAAATCGCAATCGCCAGCAGCGAGACAACCAGGAAGCGACGGCGCAGCCCGGGGTGTTCCCTCCAGCTGGGGTCAAGGCTCATAGCGGCTGTCCAGACGCTGCAGGCCCGGGATGCCGCGGCGCGGAGAGAGACGGCGCTGCAGGCCGGTAACCAGCTTGAGCAGCAGCCAGGCGAAAACCAGGTTAAGCAGCACCTGGGGGGCCAGCCGGGGAAGGATGACCAGCCACAGCTGGTTGATGTCGGCGAAAAACCCGAGACCGATCAGCACCGCGCCTTCAAGCAGCGTTCCGCAGACCACCATGAACAGCAGTAACAGGGAGCTCTCGGCGTTGAAGCGCTTGACCACGCCGCGCACGGCCAGGAAGGTGGCAAGCAGGGCCATGCCGTAGAGTCCGAGATCGGTGCCGGCGAACACGTCCTGCAGGCAACCGAGCAGGTAGGCGAGGAAGCTGCCGCGCAGGTAGTCCTCGTTGAGACCGAGATAGACGATGAGGATCAGCACCAGATCGGGGGTAAAGCCGAAGGGGAGCAGATGGGGCAGAAAACCGGTCTGGAGGAGCATAAACAGATAGCCGGCCAGGAAATAGACGACGACCCGGGTCATGGCCGGACCTTGGGGAGCAGCACCAGGACTTCCTCGAGGCGGCTGAAGTCGACCGCCGGCGTGACGCTTACCGACTGGAACAGGCCGTAGGCCTCGCGGCTCACCGTGGCGACGCTGCCGAGCACCAATCCCTTGGGGAAGACGCCGCCGGTTCCGGAGGTGACAATGCGATCGCCGGCGGCGATCGCCTCCCGGTTCAGGGCGAATTCAAGCACCAGGTGGTCCCCCTGCCCGCGACAGACCCCCCGGGCCCGGCTCTCCTGCACCAGGGCGGCCGCCGCCGAGGAAGCGTCGGTGATCAGCAGCACCCGCGCCTGGTGGGGGGTCACGCGGATGATCCGCCCCACCACCCCTTCGGCGACCACCACCGGCAGCCCCTCGCGCAGGCCGTCGCTGCTCCCCTTGTCGATGGCCACGGTGCGGAACCAACTCGAGGCATCCTCGGAAATCACCTCGGCGGGGAGAGTCGGCAGGGTCAGGGTCTCCTTGAACTCGAGGAGCCGGCGCAGCCTTTCGTTGGCGAGACGAGCCTCCTCCAGCCGGTAGAGCTCGCCTTGCAGCCGGCGATTCTCGGCGAGCAACCGCTGGTTCTCCTGGCGGGTCCCGATCAACCAGACGTAGTTTTGCCACCAGCCGGAAACCTCGCCGGTCAGCCTTGCGAGTACGCTGTCCAGGGGCAGGGTCAACGCCAGGACCGTACGCTCGAAAAGGGTGGTGCGCTCGCGGTGACGCAGGTTGGCCGAATAGAGCAGCAGGGCGACCAGCAGCAGGAAGGCCGCCATCAGGGCGATCCGGTATTTTCGCAGCAGTTCCAGCATGAAGCTCGTTTCCGCCGGCGGCGGTACGAAAAAAAGAGGGCCGCGGGCCCTCTGCTCATGGCCCGCAACGGCGGCCGTACCGGTGCCTGCTGCGACCACGTGGCCGCGGCAAGGGGGTCAGGAGGTGACGGTCACCCGGCGCAGCAGGTCGAGCTCGTCGAGGACCTTGCCCGAGCCGATGGCCACGCAGGAGAGGGGGTCTTCAGCGATCACCACCGGCAACCCGGTCTCATCGCGCAGCAGCAGGTCGAGGTTGCGCAGCAGGGCTCCGCCGCCGGCGAGGACGATCCCTTTGTCAACGATGTCGGCAGCCAGTTCCGGCGGGGTCCGCTCGAGGGCGATGCGCACCGCCTCGACGATGGCGTTGACCGGCTCGGTGATGGCCTCGCGGATTTCGGTGCTGTCGATGGTCAGGGTCTTGGGAATGCCGCTGACCAGGTCGCGCCCCTTGACCTCCATGGTGCTCACCTCGTCGTCACCGGCATAAGCGCTGCCGATCTCGATCTTGATCTGCTCGGCGGTGCGTTCGCCGATCAGCAGGTTGTATTTGCGCTTCAGGTACTGTACCAGCGCCTCGTCGAGCTTGTCGCCGCCGACGCGCACGCTCTTGGCGTAGACGATGCCGGCCAGGGAGATGACCGCCACCTCGGTGGTGCCGCCGCCGATGTCGACGATCATGTTCCCGGAAGCCTCGGTGATCGGCAGGCCGGCACCGATCGCCGCCGCCATCGGCTCCTCGATCAGGTAGACTTCGCGGGCCCCGGCCGATTCGGCCGATTCCTTGACCGCCCGCTTTTCGACCTGGGTGATTCCGGAGGGGACGCAGATGACGATCCGTGGCCGCACCAGGTTCTTGCGATTGTGGACCTTCCGAATGAAGTAGCGCAACATCTCCTCGGTGATGTCGAAGTCGGCAATGACGCCGTCCTTCATCGGCCGGATGGCGACAATGCTCCCCGGGGTCCGGCCGAGCATCTTCTTAGCCTCCTTGCCGACTGCCAAGACCTTCTTCTGGCCCATGGCATCCTTCTGCACCGCCACCACCGACGGTTCGCTGACAACGATCCCCTTCCCCCGCAGGTAAACCAGGGTGTTGGCCGTCCCGAGGTCGATGGCCAGATCGTTGCTGAACATCCCCAAGATCGCATTGAACAGATTAAACATCGGTGGTGGTCTCCTTTTCGCCCGACGGGGGCCGTCCTGGCTCCGTTCAGAGGCCGCCCACCCTATCAAAAACGCCACCCGTTTTCAAGGGATAAAAAGCAAAAACCAGTTGCATTTCCACCCCTGATTGTCTAACATGCGTCACTGTTTTTCCGCAATGCCAACCCTCCCCAAAGGAGTGCTCATCCCGATGCTCGACCTGATCCGTAAAAAGCAGAAAACAACCATTATCAAGTTCGTCTTCTGGGCGATCATCGCCACCTTCGTCGGCACCATCTTCCTGGTCTGGGGGAGGGGGTCCAATCGCAGCAGCGGGGATCCCAACCAGGCGGTGACGGTCAACGGCGATTCGATCTCCTTCGGCGAGTACCAAACAGTCTATCGCAACCTCACCCAGCTCTACCAGAACATCTACCGCGAACGGTTCACGCCGGAACTGCAAAAACAGCTTCACCTCCCCCAGCAGGCCCTCGACCAGCTGGTCGACCAGGCCCTGCTGCTGCAGGAGGCCGACCATCGCGGCATCAAGGTCGGCAAGGATGAGCTGGTCAAGAGCATCGCCGAGATCCCGGCCTTCCAGGAGAACGGCACCTTCAGCAAGGGGCGCTACCTGCAGGTCCTCAACTATCAGCGGCTGACCCCCGACGAGTTCGAAAGTATGCAGCGCAGCCAGCTGCTGGGCGAGAAGGTACGTGCCCAGCTGCAGGAAGGGATCACCGTCAGCGACCAGGAGGTCGCCGACGACTACCGCCAGCAAAACGAGAAGGTCGACCTCGCCTTCGTGCGCCTGGCGCCGGCGCTCTTCGAAAGCCGCGTCAAGGTTGACGACAAGGAACTGCAGGCCTATTTCACTGAGCACCAGGAAGAGTTCCGCATTCCCGAAACCGTCGCCCTGCGCTATCTCCTGTTCCTGCCGTCCCGCTATACCAAGGACGTGGTCTTCGCGGATGGGGACCTCGAAAAATACTACCGTCGCCACCTCGACCAGTTCGAAATCCAGGAGCAGGTCAAGGCCGCCCATATCCTGATCAAGGTCGACCCGAAGGCCAGCGCCGAACAGCGCGCCGCGCGCCGCAAGCTTGCTGAAAAGGTCCTCGACGAGGCCAAGGCCGGCAAGGACTTTGGCGAACTCGCCCGCAAGTACTCGGATGACCCGGGCAGTGCGGCCAAGGGCGGTGATCTCGGCTACTTTTCCCGCGGCACCATGGTCAAACCCTTCGAGCAGGCGGCGTTCAGCCTCAAGCCCGGAGAGCTCAGCGGCATCGTCGAATCCCCCTTCGGTTTTCACATCATCAAGAGTGAAGACTACATCGAAGCCGGCCTCAAGCCGCTCTCCGCGGTCACCGACCAGGTCAAGGAGGGTCTGCGCAAGGAACTGGCGGCCCAGCTGGCGCTGGAAAAAGCGATGGACGCCTACAACATCAACCGCAAGGGGGGGAACCTCGACGCCGCGGCCAAGGCCAATGATCTCAGCATCAAGGAAACCGGATTCTTCGGTCGCGGCGATGAGATCGACGGGCTCGGCGACGCGCCGGAAATCGCGGCCCAGGCCTTTTCCCTCGCCCCCGGGGAGCTGGCCCGGCCGGTCACCCTCCCGGAAGGGGTGATTCTCTACACCGTCAAGGAGCGTCGCGAGAGCCGGCTGCCGGAGCTCAAGGAGGTTCGTGACCGGGTGGTTGCCTCCTTCCGCCAGGCCAAGGCTCAGGAACTCGCGCAAAAAACCGCCGATTCCCTGCTGGCCGATCTCAAGGCCGGCAAGAAGCTGGCGGACCTCGCCAAAAAAGAGCATCTCAAGGTCGAGGAGACCGGTCTCTTCGCCCGCTCCTACGGCGATTTCGTGCCGAAGCTGGGCAACGCCCCCGAACTTGCCAAAGCCGCTTTCGAGCTGAGCACCGCCAAACCGGTGGCACCCGTCGTCTACAACCTCGACGACCACTTCGTGGTGGCGACCCTCAAGAACCGGGACGCGGCCGACATGCAGGCGCTCGATGCCGCCAAACGCAAGGAAATCCGCGCCACCCTGCTCAACAAGAAGCGCAAAGACGCCGTGACCGCCGAGCTCAAGGAACTGCGCAAAAAGGCGGAGATTGTCATCAGTCCGACGCTCCAGACCGAACTCGAAGGGAAATGACGGCCATGCCCCAGATCGTGATGCAGACCGATTTTACCGATCTCAACCTGGTCAACCGCGGCAAGGTCCGGGACATCTACGACCTTGGCGAACACCTGCTGATCGTCACCACCGACCGGATCAGCGCCTTTGATGTGATCATGGACCAGGGCATCCCCAACAAGGGGAAGGTCCTCACCCAGATCTCGCGCTTCTGGTTCGAGCAGATGGCCGACATCATCCCCAACCATATCGTGGCGTTGGAGGTTGCGGACTTCCCGGCGAGTACTCACAAGTACCGCGAGCAGCTCGAGGGGCGCAGCATGCTGGTGAAGAAGGCCAGGCCTCTCCCCGTCGAATGCATCGTGCGTGGCTACGTCTCCGGCTCCGGCTGGAAGGACTATCAGAAGACCGGGGCGATCTGCGGTATTGAGCTCCCCGCCGGGCTACTGGAGAGCGCCCGGCTCCCCGAGCCGATCTTCACCCCCTCGACCAAGGCCGAGCTCGGCGAGCACGACGAGAACATTTCCTTCGAAAAGGCCATCGAGCTGTGCGGCGCGGAGCTGGCTAGCCAGGTGCGCGACACCACCATCGCCATCTACGACCGGGCCCGGCAAATGGCTGACGCCAAGGGGATCATCATCGCCGACACCAAGTTCGAGTTCGGCCTTTACCAGGATGGCCTGCTGTGGATCGACGAAGCGCTTACCCCCGACTCCTCGCGCTTCTGGCCCAAGGACCAGTACCAGCCGGGAGGGCCGCAGCCTTCCTTCGACAAGCAGTTTCTGCGCGACTACCTGGAGACCCTCGATTGGGGCAAGAAAGCGCCACCGCCGCCCCTGCCGGAGGAGATCGTGCGCAGGACCGGGGAGAAGTACCAGGAGGCGCTGACCCGCCTGACCGGCATCACCCTCTAATCCATCCCTCCTCGAGGCCGGTGCCAATGGCACCGGCCTCGCCCTTTTCTCCCGGCAAGAACCGGCTGCAAGCTCTCCGCTCCCGGGACTTCTCCCCCATCCATTGCCGAGGGAGCCATGCTCGAGCGCCTCTTCAAACTCCGCCAGAACGGCACCAGCGTCCGCACCGAACTGGTCGCCGGCCTGACCACCTTCCTGACCGCCGCCTACATCATCTTCGTCAACCCGTCCATCCTCGCCCAGGCCGGCATGGACAAGGGGGCCCTGACCACGGTGACCTGCGTGGTCGCCGGCCTCTCCACCCTGCTCGTCGCCCTGTGGGCCAACGCCCCGCTGATGATGGCGCCGGGGATGGGGCTCAACGCCTTTTTCACCTACAGCCTGGTCCTCGGCCACGGCGTCCCGTGGCAGACAGCGCTGGGCGTGGTTTTCCTCTCCGGCATCTTTTTCCTGGTCCTCACCTGGATCGGCATCCGTGAACGGATCGTCCGGGCGATCCCGCTTTCCCTGCGCCTTGCCACCTCGGTCGGCATCGGCCTGTTCATCGCCTTCATCGGGCTGCAGAACCTCGGCCTGGTTGTCCACAGCGATGCCGTGCTGGTCCAGCTCGGCAAGTTTACTCCCCAGGCACTGCTGGGAATCGCCGGCCTGCTGATCGCCCTGTGGCTGGAGATCAAGCGGGTGCGCGGCGCGATCCTGCTGGCGATCCTGTCGACGACCGTTCTCGGCATGCTCGCCGGCCTCGCCCCCCTGCCCCGGGGCGTGCTCGCCATGCCGCCATCGATGGCGCCGGTCGCCCTGCAGCTGGACATCGCCGGGGCACTGAAAATTTCCCTGTGGGCGAGCATCTTCTCTTTCATGTTCGTCGACCTCTTCGACAGCCTCGGCACCCTGCTGGCGGTCTGCAGCGAAGCCGGCATGACCGACGAGGAGGGAAACATCCCCGGCCTGCCACGGATGCTCACCGCCGACGCCATCGCCACCGTCGGCGGTGCACTGCTCGGCACCAGCACTACCACCACCTTCATCGAGTCAGCGAGCGGCATCTCCGATGG
>CAWDZB010000024.1:0-46736 GCA_963806685.1 uncultured delta proteobacterium | reverse complement strand
GCGTCGCGGTGGAACTGACTTATCTGGACGGCCGATTGCAGACCGCCAGCACCCGCGGCGACGGGCAGGTCGGCGAGGACATTACCGCCAACCTGAAGACCCTGGCGGCCATCCCCTGGCAGTTGACCCCGCCCTACCCGCCCCTGCTCGACGTCCGCGGCGAGGTCTTCATGGAGCTGCGCGACTTCCAGCGGCTGAACCGGCGACAGGAAGAGAAGGGTGAAAAGACCTTTGCCAATCCGCGCAATGCGGCGGCCGGCAGCCTGCGCCAGCTCGACCCGCGGGTAACCGCGCAGCGCCCGCTGCAGATCTTCTGCTACGGGGTCGGGCGCTGGAGCGGAGACCGGCCCGACACCCACCGCCAGCTGCTGGAGCGGCTGGCGGCCTGCGGCCTGCGGGTGAACCTGGAAGAGACCCGCCTGGCCTGCGGTGGCAGCGCGGTGATCGGCCAATATCGCGACCTGCTGGAACGGCGCGATCATCTCGCCTACGAAATCGACGGCATGGTCGTCAAGGTCAACAGCCTGCCTCTTCAGGAGGAACTGGGCGAGATCAGCCGTTCGCCGCGCTGGGCGGTGGCCTACAAGTTCCCCCCCGGCAACGGGAAACGGTGGTGGAGAAGGTCGAGCTGCAAGTGGGGCGGACCGGCGCCATCACGCCGGTGGCCCACCTGACACCGGTGGAAGTCAGCGGGGTGATGGTTTCACGGGCGAGTCTGCACAACTGGGACGAAATCGCCCGCCTCGACCTGCACCTTGGCGACCATGTCATCGTCGAGCGCGCCGGCGACGTCATCCCCGACGTCGTCGCCGTGATCAAGGAGAGACGGAGCGGCGGCGAGCAGCCGGTACCGCTCCCCGCAACCTGTCCGGAGTGCGGCGGGCCGGTGCGCAAGCGGGAGGGGGAAGTCGTGCCGCGCTGTACCAATGCCCGGTGCCCGGCGCGGACCATCGAACGCCTGCGCCACTTCGTCTCCCGGGACGCCATGGACATCGAGAGTCTCGGCGAGAAGCAGCTTGCACAGCTGATCAATCTGGGGCGGCTCGAAACCTTCAGCGACCTCTACCGGTTGCAGAAGAGCGACCTGTTTGCCATGGAACGCATGGGCGAGGTCCTCGCCGACAAGCTGCTGCAGAATATTGTTGCCAGCAAGCATCCTCCCCTGTCGCGGTTTCTCTACGCCCTCGGCATTCGCCACGTCGGTGAGCATACCGCCAAAATTCTCGCCAAACGGTATGCGACCCTCGATGAGCTGGCCGCCGCAGACCGCGAACAGCTGAAAAAGATCCACGAAATCGGCGACAAGGTGGCCGATTCCGTCGTCGATTTTTTCCGCGACCCGCAACAGCAGCAGTTGCTCGAAGAATTGAGGGCGCTCGGCGTAACGCCGCAATCCGAAGCGTCAGTCCGCCAGGACGGGTCGCTGACCGGCAAAACCCTGGTGATTACCGGTACCCTGGAGCGTTGGTCGCGCAAGGAAGCCGAAACCCTGGTGGAAAGTCTCGGTGGACGGGCGGCCGGCTCGGTCAGCAAGAAGACCAGCTATGTCGTCGCCGGCGCCGAGGCCGGCAGCAAGCTCGACAAGGCCCGCCAGCTCGGTGTGGCGGTTCTCAGCGAAGAGGAATTTGCCCGGATGGTGGAGAAGGGAGGAACGAATGACGGCGCTTAGAGCCCTGGTCCGGATCCGCGGCCGGGTCCAGGGAGTCGGTTTTCGCTACTTCACCCAGCGTACCGCGCGGGCGCTGGGGCTGACCGGCTGGGTGCGCAACCTGCCGGACGGGGCCGTGGAAGCGCTTTTCGAGGGGGAACGCGAGAGCATCGAGGAAGCGCTCACGGCCTGTCGCCAGGGGCCCCCAGCGGCGGAGGTCGAGGAGTTCCGGGTCGACTGGCAGTCGTCCGCCAAGGAATTCATTGATTTTACTGTACGTTACTGAGCAGCTGCTATATCGGACACGGTCCGCAGGGAACATGCGTGCGGTCGATTGACAGTTCAAGAGGTTGCCCATCTACCGGGCCCACCCCTCATCCCTTCATTCTTCTTCCGCCTTGAGCTTGAGAATTTCCTTATAGACCTCGCTTCCCGGCAATCCCAACTCCCGGGCGACCTCCCGGGCCAGCTGTCGGGGCGGAAAATCCCCTTCCCCCCGCTTGCGCAGGAGCGTTTCGCGCACGGTTTCCGGCGGCCGCACCGACGACGCCTGCGCCGGTGCCAGCACCAGAACCAGTTCCCCGCGGATCCGGCCGGCTCCGAAATACGCCAAGGCGGTGCCGACCGTGCCGCGAAAGATCTCCTCATGGAGCTTGGTCAGCTCCCGGGCCACGGTCAGACCGCGCCCGGCACCGCAGACCATCTCCAGGTCTTTGAGGGTCGCCAGCAGCCGGTGGGGTGCTTCGTAGAAGACCAGGCTGCGTTCCTCACTGGCCAGCTGTTCCAGTTGGCTGCGCCGGGCAGCGGCGCGACTGGGGAGGAATCCTTCGAAGGCGAAACGATCGACCGGCTGTCCCGCGGCCGAGAGTGCGGCGATCGCCGCGGAGGGACCCGGCACCGGCACCACGGTATGGCCGGCTTCACGGCAGCGTTTCACCAGCAGGTAGCCGGGATCGGAGATGGCCGGGGTGCCGGCATCGGAGATCAGCGCCACCGAGCGGCCCTCTTCCAGCAGACGCAGGATATCCTCGGCCTTGCGCAGCTCGTTGTGGGCAAAACAGGAGGTCAGAGGCGTGGCGATGCCGTAATGGCTGAACAGCTTGCGGCTGTGGCGAGTGTCCTCGGCCGCCACCAGGTCGACCTCGCGCAAGATACGCAGGGCGCGGAAGGTCAGGTCTTCGAGGTTGCCGATCGGGGTGGCGACCACGTACAGGGTGCCGGGACGGGTTCTTTCAGTCACCAGCGTCCCCATCGAGGCGGTCCAGTTCCTCCAGCCAGAGCCGGGCGCAGGCATCGCTCGGCATGCGCCAGTCGCCGCGCGGCGAAAGGGCGACGCTGCCGACCTTGGGGCCGTCGGGCAGGCAGGAGCGCTTGAACTGCTGGGCGAAGAATCGCTGGTAGAAGAGCCGCAGCCAGCGGCGCAGCTGCGGCGGGGAATAGTTGCCGGCAAAGGCGCGTTCGGCGAGGAACAAAATCTTCGCCGGTGGGAATTGCAGGCGCAGGGCGTGAAAGAGGAAGAAGTCGTGCAGCAGGTAGGGACCGACCTGTTCCTCGGTGCGCTGTTCGATCTCGCCATTGGCCGCCGGCGGCAGCAGTTCCGGGGAGACCGGGGTGGCGCAGATGTCGTGGAGGATTTCGGCGCTGCGGCCACTGAACTCCTCCTCGGCGCACCATTCGACCAGGTAGCGGACCAGGGTCTTGGGCACGCCGCTGTTGACGGCGTACATCGACATGTGGTCACCGTTGTAGGTGCACCAGCCCAGCGCCAGTTCCGAGAGGTCGCCGGTACCGATCACCAGCCCCCCGACCTGGTTGGCGATATCCATCAGCAGCTGGGTGCGCTCCCGGGCCTGGGCGTTTTCGAAGGTGATGTCGTGGCGGCCTTCGGGGTGGCCGATATCGGCAAAATGTTGGCGGACCGCCGCGTCGATGGAAATGGT
The DNA here is from genome assembly GCA_963806685.1 of uncultured delta proteobacterium. Taxonomy (GTDB): domain Bacteria; phylum Desulfobacterota; class Desulfuromonadia; order Desulfuromonadales; family DDH964; genus DDH964. Next base: position 43,148 of record CAWDZB010000024.1, on the reverse strand, counting down.
GCGCAGCTGCACGCCAAGCTGTTCCGCCAGACCCACGGCGTTGTTGCGAGTCCGCTCCGTGGTGCCGAAACCGGGCATGGTTACGGCCACGATGCCGCTGCGTGGCAACTCCAGGCGGTCGAAAGCCCGGCAGATGACGAGCAACGCCAGGGTCGAATCAAGGCCCCCGGAAATCCCGATCACCACCTGGCGGGTCGCGGTGTGCAGCAGACGCTTGGCCAGCCCGGTGGTCTGCAGAGCAAAGATTTCCCGGCAGCGTTCGGCCCGTTCGTAATTCTCCCCCGGAACGAAGGGCATGGCCGGCACCGCACGAGCGAAGCACGCCGCAGGAGCCGTGAGGAGGGGAAAGGAAACAAGGCGCGGCGGCAGGTCGGCCGCGGCATCGGCAAAGCTGCTGCTGCGCAGCCGCTCGCTGACCATCCGTCCCAGATCGACGTCGGCACAGCTGAGGCAAGTCGCGAAACTGAAGCGTTCGCTTTCGGCAAGCAACTGGCCGTTCTCGGCGATCAGCGAATGTCCGGAAAAGACCAGGTCGGTGGTCGATTCGCCGGGACCGGCTGAGGCATAGGCGTAGACGGCGAGGCAACGGGCCGACTGGCTGCAGACCAGCTCGCGCCGATAGCGTTCCTTGCCGAGGGTTTCCGGGCTGGCGGAGAGATTGACCAGCAGCGTGGCGCCCTGGGCGGCCAGCCGGCCGCTGGGCGGGTTGACGGTCCAGGCATCTTCGCAGATTTCGATACCGACCCGGCAGGCGCCGAACCCTTCAGCCTGGAAGAGGAGATCGGTCCCGACCGGCACCGTCTCGCCGCGCCACGCGACGCTCGTCTGGCGCAGCAGACTTGCCGGGGCGAACCAGCGTTTTTCGTAAAACTCCTGGCTGTTGGGCAGATACTGTTTCGGTACCAGGCCGCGGAGTCGCCCGCCAGCGAGAAAGGCCGCGCAGTTAAACAGTCGGTCTCCCACCGCCAGCGGCACACCGACCACCACCGCAACCCCTTTTTGGCCGGCGATGGCTGCCAGCTCGTCAAGGGCGGAACCCGCGGCATCCACCAGCAGCGACTGGAGGAAAAGGTCGGCACAGGTGTAACCGGTGATCGCCAGTTCCGGAAAGATCAACAACTGGCAGTGACGTTCGCGGGCCACCTGCACCGCATCGGACATCTGCTCCAGATTGTAGGCGACGTCGGCGACCCGCAGCGCGGGGCTGGCCACGCCGACCCGCAAGTAGCCGAAATCAGAGAGCGTCTGGTTCATGGGATAGCCTTGGCAAGAGGAGTGGCGCGAAGCTCGGGCGCTGCCCGCACGGCAACGTCCCCCGGTGCCCTTTATTCTAGAGACCCCGCGAAAAAATGCAATGGTTTCAAGGGGGTTTTCGCCGCTGCCGGGTCAGGCGCCAAAGGCATTCTCGATATGCTCGCAATCGGGCTCGCCGGCGGGTCCCGGCGTCACCGCGATCACATCGAAGCGCGGCTGCAGGCGCCCGGGCGGATGGTCGGCCAGATACCACTGGGCAGCGCGCAGGATCTGGCGCTGCTTGGTCGGACCGACGGCCTCGGCCGGGGCACCGAAGGCGGCGCTGCGCCGGGTCTTGACCTCGACGAACAGCAGCAGCCGGCGGTCCCGGGCAATGATGTCAATCTCCCCAACGGGGGTACGCAGATTGCGGGCGACGATCCGGTAGCCGCAGCGCTGCAGAAAACGGCTGGCGGCAGCTTCGCCCCAGCGACCAAGGGCCAGGCGTTCCTCGGTCATGGCCGCTCCAGGTGTTCGCGGACGCCGCCGAAACTCTTGCGGTGCAAGGCGGAGGGACCGAGCCGGGCGATCGCCGCGAGGTGTTCGCGGCTGCCATACCCTTTGTGACGGGCGAAACCGTACCCCGGATAGCGGAGGTCATAGGCGATCATCACCCGGTCGCGGACGACCTTGGCGATCACCGAAGCGGCGGCGATGGAAAGGGAACGGCTGTCCCCCTGTTTCAGGGTCTGCTGGGGAAGCGGAAGAGGAACCGGGGTAATACCGTCGACGAGCAGGAAATCGGCGGGTTGGCGCAAACGATTGACAGCCAGACACATGCCGCGCAGCGTCGCCTGGAGGATGTTGACGGCGTCGATTTCCCCGGGCGAGGCGAAGCCGACGCCAATCGCCAGGGCCTGAGCGCGGATCAACGGGAAAAGTCGATCACGTTGCTTTTCACTGAGTTTTTTGGAATCGTCGAGACCGGGGAGGTCGAAAACTTCAGGGAGGATGACTGCAGCAGCCACCACCGGGCCCGCCAGCGGTCCACGCCCGGCTTCGTCGATGCCGGCCACCGCCCGAAAGCCGCGAGCCCGCGCGCGGCATTCGAAATGCAGGGTGGAGAGTTCCGGCAGGTCGAAGAGGGTTTCGCTCATGGTCGCCTCCCGGGGCGGGGAACAGGTCCATGCGGCGGGGTGATCCTGAACGCAGGACGGCCCCGATCCTCAGACCGGGGCCGTCCCGAAACAGGTGAAAATCAGGCCTGGCGCTTCTCGCGGATACGGGCCTTCTTGCCATGCAGGTTGCGCAGGTAGTAGAGCTTGGCACGGCGCACCTGGCCGACCATCACCACCTCGATTTTATCCACCGCCGGCGAATGGAGGGAGAAGATACGCTCGACGCCGAAACCGTTGGAGATCTTGCGCACGGCAAAAGTCGAACCGAGGCCGCGGTTGACCCGCTTGATGCACACCCCCTGGTAGACCTGGATACGCTGTTTGTCCCCCTCGGTGATCTTGACGTGCACCCGCAGGGTGTCGCCGGCCTTGAAGACCGGGATGTTCTTCTTGATCTGTTCCATATCGATGCGGTCGATGCTGTTCATTGCGTCCTCCTCTATGGGCGATGCCTGTAGTCGTCTGGTATTCAGCCAAGCCTGGGTTCAAGTCATGGGGCCGGCTCCCATGCCCGCCCTGTCGGTTCTGCTCAAGTTCCGGCGCGATAAAGGCGATCGAGGATGATCGCCGCGGCCGCCCGGACCGGAAGATGGTTGTAATCGCTCCCCCCGGATACCGGTTCCAGTACCGGCCAGCCATGGGTGAAAAGCTCAGGGGCCAGCCCCCAGCCGGTTCCCAGCACCAGCAGCAGGGGCCGGTCGGCGAGCAGCTCGCGGGCAGCGCCGAAGCCGATGCCGTCGCTGCGCCGCGCCCCGGTCAAAAGGGGCAGGGCCGGCGCGTCGCAGCGGGCGCTCCAGTCTGCCAGCGCCGCGGCCAGATCCGCAACCGTTTCCACCAGGGAGAGAGCCTCCCGGCGATCCGGGTTGTAGCCGGCACCGAAACCTTCCCGCCAGTGGCCCAGTATCCGAGCGACCAGGTGCTGCTGTCCGGCCGCCGTCGTGACTACGTAGAAGCGTCCCGCCCCGTAGGTGCGGGCGACCCGCGCAATATCGTGCAGGTCGAGATTGGTCACCGCAGCGCTGACCACCGCCCCGCTGCGGTCGAGCACCGGCCCATGAACCAAGGCCAGCGCGAGGCGGCCGATCATGCCTCGTCGTCCGTCCGCTCGGTATGCAGATCCTCCAGCAGGCGTCGGTCCTCGGCACTCAAGGGGGCCGTTTCGAGCAGCTCGGGGCGCCGCAGCAGGGTTCGACGCAGCTGTTCCCGGCGCCGCCAGCGGGCGATCGCCGCGTGGTTCCCGGAGAGAAGCACCTCCGGCACCCGCTGCCCGGCAAACTCCACCGGCCGGGTGTAATGGGGATATTCGAGCAGACCGTCGGAGAACGAATCGCTCGCGGCGCTCCCCTCGTTGCCGAGCACTCCGGGAACGAGCCGGGCGACTGCATCGATGATCACCATCGCAGCCAACTCGCCACCGGTCAGGACGAAGTCGCCAAGGGAGTACTCGCCGTCCACCAAGGCGCGAATGCGCTCGTCGAAACCCTCGTAGCGACCGCAGACCAGAATCAGCCCCGACTCCGTCGCCAGCTGCCGGGCGTCGGCCTGGCGAAAGGTTCGCCCCTGGGGGGACATGAGCAACACCTTCGAGCCGGGTTGGCGGCGGCGCAGCTCGTCGAGCGCCCTGGCCACCGGTTCCGGCTTCATGACCATCCCCTCGCCCCCGCCGTAGGGGGTGTCGTCGGTCACCTTGTGCCGCCCCTCGGCCCAGTCGCGCAGGTTGTGGGCGGCAATGCCGATCAGGCTCTTCTCCACCGCCTTGCCGAGAATGCTGTCGGCGAAAGGGGAAGCGAACATGCCGGGGAAGAGGGTCAGGACATCAAACGTCATTGTTCAACCGGACCAGGTCTTCCGGCAGGTCGACCCTGACCAGCCCGGCCTCAGGGTCGATTTCGAGCACGAATTGGGCGACCGCTGGAATGAGAACTTCGCCAAAAGGTCCATCGACCACGTAGATGTCGTGGGCCGCGGTGCTCAACAGGTCGGTCATTACTCCAAGTTCCCCAAGCTGCCGGTCGACAACCTTGAGACCCTGCAACTGGTGCCAGTAGAACTCGTCAGCCGCCGGTTCGGGCAGGTCCCGCAGGGCCATCAATACCGTGCAGCCGACCAGCGGTTGCGCAGCCTCGATGCTCTCCCTTCCCTCCAGACGCAGCAGCCACAGCCCCTTGTGGGGCGTCGCCCGCAGCGGACGGAAGCTGCGCAGCGAGTCATCAGCATAGCGCAGCACCACCTCCCGCGCTCCCTCCAGAGAGGCCGAATCCTCGCTCAACGGCCGCACCTTGAGATCCCCCCGCAGGCCATGGGTGCCGACGACGGTGCCAAATTGGAACAGCTCTTCCTGGTGCGCTTGGTTCATCACTCCATGATCTGGAGGTTAGCGCGACGGCTCTCCCGGGTGGCCTTGGCATTGAGCAGGGTGCGCATGGCCTTGGCCGTCCGCCCCTGCTTGCCGATAATCCGGCCCATGTCTTCCTGGGCGGCCGCCAGCTTGATGAGAATCGTCCCGTCCTCGGCCTCTTCTTCGGAGATGGTCACCGCGTCAGGGTTTTCCACCAGGGATTTGGCGATGAATTCGATGAGCTCTTTCATGGAGTCCGTCCTTCGGGAAAAGTGGCAAAACTCCGTAGGGCTACACCGGCCTGTCGTTTCAGGCCTCCTGCGGTTGTTTGAACTTGGCCCAGAGACCCTGCTGGCGCAGCAACTGGCGCACCGTGTCGGTCGGCTGGGCTCCCTGTTGCAGCCAGGCGAGGGTGCGGTCTTCCTTCAGGGTCACCAGCGGCGGGTTCTGTTTCGGATCGTACTGGCCGAGTTTTTCGATGAAGCGGCCGTCGCGGGGGAACCGCTCATCGGCGACCACCACCTGGTAAAAGGGCTTCTTCTTGGCGCCACCACGGGCCAGCCGGATTTTAACGGACATAGTTACTGTTCCTCCTCGGTCTTTCCAAACTGTCGTTCAGGTTTCAGGATTCGGTGATCAGGATAACGGGGTGAAAGAGGCTTGCATCCCGGCACCCGGCGCCTGAGTCCTCGGCTTAAAAGGGGAGACCGCCACCGCGCCCGAGCATGCCTTTGAGGCCGCGGGGTCCCATCTTCTGCATCTTCTTCATCATTTTCTGCGCTTCGGTGAAACGCTTGAGCAGCTGGTTGACGTCCTGCACCGTGGTGCCACTGCCACGGGCGATGCGCAGGCGGCGGGAGCCGTTGAGGACCCGGTGATCGCGGCGTTCCCGGGCGGTCATCGAGTTGATGATCGCCTCGATCTTTTTCAGCTCCTTGTCGGGAAGCTGGGTCCCCTGCATCTCCTTGAGTGCCTTGCCGGCACCGGGGATGAGCTTGAGGATCGACTCCATCGAGCCCATCTTCTTGATCGACTGGAGCTGGTCGCGGAAGTTCTCCAGAGTGAAGCCTTCCTTGCGCAGCCGCTCCTGCATGTCCGCGGCCTGCTCCTGATCGATGGCCGCCTGGGCCTTCTCGATCAGCGACAGGACGTCGCCCATGCCGAGAATGCGCTGGGCCATCCGGTCGGGATGGAAAGTCTCCAGCGCGTCGAGCTTTTCACCGAGGCCGACCAGTTTGATCGGCTTGCCGGTCACGGCACGAATCGACAGCGCCGCCCCACCTCGGGCATCCCCGTCCAGCTTGGTCAGGATCACCCCGGTCACTTCCAGCTGTTCGTCGAAGGACTGGGCGACGGTCACCGCGTCCTGGCCGGTCATGGCGTCGGCGACGAAGAGAATCTCGCGCGGCGCCAGTTCTTCCTTGATCCGCTGCAGCTCGCCCATCAACGTCTCGTCGATGTGCAGCCGTCCGGCGGTATCAAGGATCAGCGTATCATAACCATTGAGCTCGGCGAACTGCCGGGCCTGACGACAGATCTCCACCGGGTCCTGATCGGCCCGGGAGTCGAAGACCGGGATGCCCAACTGGCGGCCGACGGTCTTGAGCTGCTCGATGGCCGCCGGGCGGTAGATGTCGGCCGGCACCAGCAGCGGGTTCCGCTTCTCCTTGCGCAGCTTGAGCGCCAATTTGCCGCAGGTAGTCGTCTTGCCCGCCCCCTGCAGACCGCAAAGCATCACCGGGACCGGTGGCTTGGCAGCGAGGTCGAGAGCGTTATTCTCCCCCTCGCCCATCAGCCGTGCCAGCTCCTCACGCACGACCTTGATCACCTGCTGGGCCGGGGTCAGACTCTGGAGAACATCCTGACCGACCGCGCGCTCCCGCACCGTGGCAACGAAATCCTTGACCACCCGAAAGTTGACGTCGGCCTCGAGCAGTACCAGGCGGACTTCGCGCAGCGCCTCCTGGATGTTTTCTTCGGTCAGCCGACCGTGGCCGCGCAGCTTCTTGAAGACTGCGTCGAATTTTTCCGTCAGGTTATCGAACATACCTACTCTGGGAAAGTCGCCGGGCGCCGCAAAATATGGACTATAGTGAAGGGGCACCCCCTTGTCAAGGGAAAAACCTTTATCAAACCCCGGGTTTTCCTGCCTCCAGGCGTCGGTAATCCGCCCCCTTGCGGCGGTAGGTTTCTGCGGCCGTCAACCCGGCTGCGGCGAGGATTGACTCCACCTTGGTACGCTCGGTTTCGGGATAGCGGATAGCCAGTCCGCAGTCCGAGGTTAGCTGCCGGGGAACCGGGATCAGCAGAATATCCGCCTGCTCCTGCTTGAGGAGTTTCTCCGCCTGCATCACCCGGTGGATCGAATGAAAGATCGCCACCAGATCGCCTTCTTTAACCATCATTGCCCATCCTTGCACTTATTAATACATCATGCCATGCCGGCCGGTCCCCAGCAAATAGCATGCGTTGACAGGCCGGAAGCCTTGAGGTTAGACTGAAGTTCCAAATCCCTAAAGGGCCTACGGCCCGTGAAAGGCATCTTCGTGGACCCCCACCAGGCAATCACCCTCGGAGCCCTGCTCGGCTTCGCCTTTTTCGCCAATCTCCCCCTCGGCTACCTGCGCCAGGGGAGCGACAAGTATTCCTTCCGCTGGTTCCTCTACATCCACCTTTCGATCCCGTTGATCATCGCCCTGCGCCTGGCCTACGGCTTCGGCTGGCGGGTCATCCCCTTCACCTTAGGCTGCGCGGTGGCCGGTCAGATGATCGGCGGGCGCATCAAGCGCCGAGCGGGCGGATGAAGCCGATCAGCCGGCCGCGTTCGCGCAAGGCCGCCGGCATCGGCGGCATCCTCCAGGGGCTCCTGCTGCAGCGGGGGATGAGCGAACGTTTGCGCGAGTACCGCGCCTGGCAGGTATGGAATGAGGTCGTCGGACCGCAGATCGCAGCACATGCCCAGCCCTGCGGCATCCGGGACGGGGTGCTCGAGGTCAAGGTCGACCAGCCGGTATGGATGCAGCAGCTGCAGCTGCTGAAACCAAAACTCCTCGCCCGCCTCAACGAATGCCTGGGCGGGGCCATCTTCCGTGACTTGTTTCTGCGCCGCGGCCGGATCACCGTCCAAGCGGCCGTCAAGCCGGCAGCAGCACTGCCTCCGCCGTCACCGCTCGATGCGGCCACCGAAGGGCAGATCGCCGCGATCGTTGCCGACCTGGCCGATCCCGAGCTGCGCCAGCGACTGACCCACCTGCTTCGCCGCCAGGCCCAGCTCGATGCCCGCCGCCGGGCCGCTCATGACTCCTCGCCGTAGATCGCCTGCAATTCCGGCGAGTACTCCTCTCCCGCATAGACGAAGAGCGGCGATTCGATCCGCAGTCCAGCCCCGCCCCGCTTGCGTCCTTCCACCAGCACTATCCGCGCCGCCTCGCCACTGCGGCCATGGACACAACGCAGCCGTTTCGGCTCCAGCTGCTGGCGCCGCATCTCGGCCAGCAGCTCGGCCAGCCGCTCGGCAAGAAAAACCATGTAAAACCGCCCCCCGTCCCGGAGCAGCCGCACCGCTGCAGCAAGGAAATCGTCCAGACCGCCGGCCAGCTCATGGCGGGCGGCGGCCCGCTCGCTCCCCGGTGCCACCCGTCCCGTCCCGGGTCGGCGGTAGGGGGGATTGGCCAGCACGGCATCGAAGGCTTGCGATGGCAGTTCGGCATGGTCCCGGCGCAGATCCCCCTCCACGATCGCCACCCGCTCCTGCAGGTCGTTGAGGACAACGTTGCGCCGGGCGCGATCGGCCAGTTCCGGCAGCCGCTCCACCCCGACGATGGTCTGAGCCGAGGAGCGCCGCGCCAGCAGCAGGGGGATGATCCCGCTGCCGGTCCCGAGATCGACCACCCGCTCACCGGCGGCAATTTCGGCAAACGCGCAGAGCAGGACCGGGTCGAGGGAAAACCGGTAACCTCCGGCCGCCTGGAAAATCTTCAAACCACCCAGGCGCAGGTCGTCGAGGGTTTCATTATTGCGGATCATCAAGGTCACCAAAGAGTAATGGACTCTTGGGAGGGCAGGAAGGCGGCCGGAACGACCGCCCGATCCCGGGATGGGACCAGACAAAGTTCGGGGCGACAAGAAGGCTTGCCGCCCCAAACCAAAGAGAATTGTAATGGGACATAACCTACATGCCGCCGCCGCGGCCGTAGGAGTGAAGGCCGGAGAGGACCAGGTTGACGCCCAAGTAGCAGAAGATCGTCGCCGCGAAGCCGATGATCGACAGCCACGCCGCCCGCTTGCCGACCCAGCCGCGGGTGAAGCGCGCGTGCAGGAAGGCCGCGTAGATGAACCACACGATCAGGCTCCAGGTCTCCTTCGGGTCCCAGCTCCAATAAGTCCCCCAGGCGTAGTTCGCCCACGCCGCCCCGGTGATGATCCCCAGGCTCAGCAGCGGAAAGCCGATCATGATCGCCTTGTAGTTGATGTCGTCGAGCATCCTCGCGCTCGGAAACAGCGCCAGGATGCCCCCCGCCGGCGCGCTGCCGCTGCCCCCTTCCTTGCCGACCTTGATCAGGTACATGATCGACACCCCGCAGGCCACCGCGAACGCCGCGTAGCCGAGAAAACAGGTGATCACGTGGTAGGTCAGCCAGTTGCTCTGCAGCGCCGGCACCAGCGGCTCGATGGCGTCGCTGAGGTACAGCTGCGCCCAGGTCATGCCCAGGAAAGGCGAAGGGGATGACGAACGCCCCCACCGCCCGTTGCTGGTACTTGAGGTCGATCAGGATGTAGATGAGCAGGATGGTCCAGGAGAAGAAGACCACCGATTCGTAGAGATTGGTCAGCGGTGCGTGTCCCACCCCGCCGGGAATCTGGTACGAGGCGTACCAGCGCCAGCCGATGGCCGCGGTGTGCGCCAGCCAGCCGCCGTAGGCGAGGACGTTGGCGATGGTCGCCACCGCCTTGCTGCGCGTCGCCAGGTAGACGACGAACAGGACCATGGAAGAGAAGTAGGCGATGGTGACGATATTGAAAAGCTGGGTACTGTCCATGATGGGGCTCCTCCGTAAGGACCTGTGGCCCTAGGCTGAGAGTTCGTCGTGAAGCTGCTTCTTCAGGTCGTCGAAAAAGATCTCGAAGGCCGGCTGGTTGCGGTGGGCGCTGCCGCCGATCTTGACCCCGACCTTGCCCCCCTCCAGCGGCTGGATGGTTGCCCAGATCCGCCGGTGGGAAAGGAAGAAGGCGGTCAGCGAGCCGAGCACCAGCAGCGCGCAGCCGAGCCAGACCACCCACACCCCGGGGTCCTTGGCCACCTGCAGCCCGGTGTAGTAGCGCTGCTCCAGATCGAGCAGGCTGACGATGTACGCCCCGCCGCGCTGGGCATCGAAATCGGGAAACGCCTTGAGCACCACGAAGGAGCGCGGCGCCCCCTGCGGCGGGGTGACTTCAATGCGCGCCGCTTCCCCGAAGTTCTGGAACGCGGTGGTGGAATCGACCACCCGCACGTGGCCGCCGCCGGGCAGCGTCAGCAGCTGCCCCTGCCGACCTTCAAGCTCCACGGCTTTGCCGCTGGCGCGCTCGGTCACCCGCAGCTTGAAGCTCGGCTCGCCGCTGGTCCCGTAGCTCGCCTGGTAGAAGGTGATCCCCTTGTAGGTCAAAGGATCGTTGACGATTACCGGCCGGTGATCGACCACCGTCTTGCCGCCGTCGACGATCGACAGCAGGCTTTTGAACTCCTTGGGCCGGCCGGCGTTTTCGCCGCCGTAGTAGGAGACCGAAAAGTTGTCGCAGCGCACCTGGAAGCCGAGGTCAATCGGCTTCTCCTCGCTGTTCCGCGGCCAGACCTGACTGGTGGCCGTTCCTTCGACGATGTTGACGTACGCCTTGAATCCCCACAAAGAGCCGAGAATGGCGCCGGCGAAGATGATCAGGATCGACAGGTGGGTGACGTAGACCCCGAAGCGGGCCCAGGGCATCTTCTGTGCGAACAGGTGGACCTTCTCCTCCTCGGCGGTCACCACCGGGGCGGCGAAGGCCTTGCCGAGCAGGGTGCTGGTCCGCTCGCTTACCTGCTCCACGCTCTGCCCCTTGACCACCACTTCCTCGACGTTGGAGAGGGTGCGGTAGAGGGTGTCGGCCGGCACCAGCACCGGCTCGTGGACGGTCTTCCAGACCCGCGGCAGGCGCTTGATAGAACAGGCAATGAGGTTGAGGGCAAAAATCTCCAGCAGGCCGAGAAACCACCAGGAGTGGTACATGTCGGTGAACTTCAGGGTCCTGAGCACCCGGTAGGTGGTTTCACTGTATTCCTTCAGATACTCCTGGGGGGCTTTCCCCTGCTGTACCACCGTGCCGATGATCGAGGTGATCGCCAGCAAGATCAGCGTAATAATGGTCAGCTTCAGGGAACAGAAAAAATCCCAGACCATACTTAGAGTATTGCGGTTTTTGGCATTCAAAATAGTATCTCCCGGGGGTATTTCGGGGTGCCGGAAAAAGGGGCTTGGCCCTTCAAGGCGTGGCCGTTCATCAGCAGAAAACCGGCGGCAAGCGGCCGGCAATTGATTACCAAAAAAGTTAATATGTGTCCTTATGGGGTGTCAAGTCAATTCAGAACAGGCCCCGGAGGCCTTTACAACAAGGTTCAGATCAGCTTGTCCTGCTCAAGCCGCTCCTGCAGGGCAGCAGCCTTGGCCTCCACCCCCGCCGCCATGGCGACTTTCAGGGCGACCAGCCGGTCTGCCAGGGCGCCATCGCCGGTGGCGAGGATTTGGGCGGCAAAGATCCCGGCATTACGGGCGCCGGCCTTGCCGATGGCCATGCTCGCCACCGGGATCCCGGCCGGCATCTGCACTGTCGCCAGAAGGGCATCGAGTCCCTTGAGCGCCGAGGCGTCGATCGGCACCGCGACCACCGGCAGGGTGGTCTCGGCGGCCATCACCCCGGCCAAGTGGGCGGCGGCGCCGGCACCGGCGATAAGGACCTTGAGGCCGCGCTCACGGGCGCTCCGCACGTAGCCGGCGGTGCGCTGCGGGGTACGGTGGGCACTGGAGACTGTCATCTCGAAGGGAATTTCCAGTTCCTTGAGGGCCTTGGCCGCTTCGACCATCACCGGGTAATCATTTTCGCTCCCCATCAGGATGCCAACCAGGGGCATTTTCTCGGTCATTGCCTTCGCTCCAGAGAAAGTCAGCTATTGGTTATCGGCTCGCAGCAGAGCCTTGCGGCCGATGTCGGTACGGTAATGAACGTCCTGCCATGTGATCTTCGCCACCCCGGCATAAGCTTTGGCGATGGCGGCGGCGACATCGGCACCGAGACCAGTGACGCCGAGGACCCGGCCGCCGTAGTTGACCAGGCGTCCGTCCTTGAGCGCCGTACCGGAGTGGAAGACGACCAGGTCGCCGAGGGCCTCGGCCTGGTCGATGCCGCTGATCGCGTGCCCCTTGGCGAAGCTGCCGGGGTAGCCGCCGCTGGCCATGACCACGCAGACCGCGGCCTTGTCGTGCCACTCGAGGGACGTCTGGGTCAGCTCGCCGCGGGCGCAGGCGAGCAGCACCGGCACCAGGTCCGACTGCATCCGCACCAGCAGCGGCTGCGCCTCCGGGTCGCCGAAGCGGGCGTTGAACTCGACCACCCGCGGCTTGCCCTGCTCGATCATCAGCCCGACGTAGAGGATGCCGCAGTAGGGACTCCCCTCGGCGGCCATGCCGGCGATGGTCGGTTTGACGATGGTGTCCACGATCTCGGCGTAGAGGGCCGGCGTGACCACCGGCGCCGGCGAATAGGCGCCCATACCGCCGGTGTTGGGCCCTTGGTCGTTATCGAAAATGCGTTTGTGGTCCTGGGCCGAGGCGAGCGGCAGGATGTTGGTCCCGTCGGTGAAGGCGAAGAAGGAGGCCTCCTCGCCGGCCATGAACTCCTCGATGACGACGCTGGCGCCGGCGCTGCCGAAGACCTGGTCGAGCATGATCTCGTCGACGGCGGCCAGCGCCTGCTCGACGCTCTCGGCAACGATCACCCCTTTGCCGGCGGCGAGGCCGTCGGCCTTGACCACGATCGGCGCCCCCATCTCGCGGATGTAGGCGGCCGCCGCGTCGCGCTCGGTGAAAGAGCGGTAGGCGGCGGTGGGGATGCCGTACTTGGCCATCAGATCCTTGGAAAAGCCCTTGCTCCCCTCGAGCCGGGCCGCTGCCTTGCTCGGACCGAAGATGGTCAGTCCCGCGGTCTGGAACAGGTCGACGATACCGAGGGTGAGTGGCACCTCTGGGCCGACCACGGTCAGGTCGATCGCCTGGTCGAGGGCGAAGTCGCACAGCGCCGCGATCTTGTCGGCGGGGATGGCGACGCATTCGGCCAGCGCGGCGATGCCGGGGTTGCCCGGCGCGCAGTAGATCTTCTCCACCAGCGGCGACTGGGCGATCTTCCAGACCAGGGCATGTTCGCGGCCGCCGCCGCCGATAACCAGAACCTTCATGGCAAACTCCTGAAAAGCGTCGGACAGGTCCGACGGCTCTGACTGCTTTTAATGCCTGAAATGCCGCATTCCGGTAAACACCATCGCCATGCCGTGTTCGTCGGCGGCGGCGATCACTTCCTCGTCGCGAATCGAGCCGCCGGGCTGGATCACTGCCACGATGCCGGCGGCAGCCGCGTTGTCGATGCCGTCGCGGAAGGGGAAGAAGGCGTCGGAGGCCATCACCGAGCCCTGCACCGCGAGACCGGCGTGCTCGGCCTTGATCGCCGCGATGCGAGCCGAGTTGACCCGGCTCATCTGGCCGGCGCCGACGCCGATGGTCATGGCGTCCTTGGCGTAGACGATGGCGTTGCTCTTGACGAACTTGGCCACCTGCCAGGCAAAGAGCAGGTCCTCCATCTCCTTGGCACTCGGCTGGCGCTTGGTCACGACCCGGGTTTCGCTCAGCAGCGCGAGGTCGGCGTCCTGCACCAGCAGCCCGCCGTTGACCCGTTTCAGGTCGAGGCGCGGCGCCGGGGTAGCCGGCCAGAAGCCGCACTCGAGCAGGCGCACGTTCTTCTTCGTCGCTACCGCCGCGGCCGCCGCGGCGGAGACCTTGGGGGCGATGATCACCTCGACGAACTGTTTTTCGCAGATCGCCTGGGCGGTGGCCGCGTCGAGTTCGCGGTTGACGGCGATGATGCCGCCGAAGGCCGACTCGGGATCGGTGGCAAACGCCCGCTGGTAGGCTTCGAGCACGTCCTTGCCGAAGGCGACCCCGCAGGGGTTGGCGTGCTTGACGATGACGCAGGCCGGCATCTCGCTGAACTGCTTGACGCATTCGAGGGCGGCGTCGGTGTCACCGATATTGTTGTAGGAGAGTTCTTTCCCCTGCAGCTGGCGGGCGGTGGAAATGGAGGCCTCCTTGGCCCCCTTCTCGACGTAGAAAGCGGCACCCTGGTGGGGATTCTCGCCGTAGCGCATCCCCTGCGCCTTGTGCACCTGCAGGGTGTAGGTCGGCGGGAAGAGCGCGTCCTCCTCGCCGAGCTTGCGGCCGAGCCAGTTGGAGATGGCCCCGTCGTAGGCGGCGGTGTGCTGGTAGACCTTGACCGCCAGTCGGAAGTTGGTCGCTTTGGAGACCGCCCCGCCGGCCCCCTTCATCTCCTCGAGGACCGCGGCGTAGTCGGCGCAGTCGACCAGCACGGTGACGTCGCGGTTGTTCTTGGCCGCACTGCGCAGCATGGTCGGGCCACCGATGTCGATGTTCTCGATGGCGTCCTCGAGGGTGCACCCTTCCTTGGCGACGGTCGCCTCGAAGGGGTAGAGATTGACCACCACCATGTCGATCGGCTCGATGCCGTGCTCGGCCATTTTTGCCACGTGGGCGGGATTGTCGCGCATGCCGAGCAGGCCGCCGTGGACCTTGGGGTGGAGGGTCTTGACCCGGCCGTCGAGCATCTCGGGAAAGCCGGTGAAATCGGAGACGTCCTTGACGGCGAGCCCCTCCTCCCGCAGCAGCTTGGCGGTGCCGCCGGTGGAGAGGAGTTCGACGCCGAAGCGGGCCAGTTCCCTGGCGAGGGCAGCGACGCCGGTCTTGTCCGAAACACTGATCAGAGCACGTTTGATAACGGCCATGGGAAATATCCTTTCGCGGGCGATTGACGTTTACGGTGCTGCCAGAAACAGAAAAAAACCGTCGCAAGGCGGTTTTTCAGAAATCAAGGGCGTTCAGAAAGGCGTGCTGGAAGGCCGGTGTTCCGGAAAGGGGATAGGGCGTCAAGTCAGTTGCCAAAGCCTCGACCCGGGCTCGTCCCTCTCGTTCCAGCAGCATGCGGCCGACGCCGGCCAACGCCCCGTCGGGGATAAAGCGTACCCTATCTACCATGGCCACCGGCAGCATGGCAACCCTTTTCAGGTCAGCAGGCGGCAGGGACAGGCCGAAGGCACCGGTGACCACCACCTCGCCCACTTGTTGAGGGCTGGCCCCGGCCCGCAACAGCAGCGTCTCGACACCGGCCTTCAGCGCCCCCTTGGCGAGCTGGAAATTGCGGATATCCTGTTGGGTGAGCAGCAAATCGACCCGGGCGTCGCGGTACAGGCGCAGCGCCCGGCCGTCCTCCTTTTCGACCAGGTAGCGGGCGAGGTTGTTCGGGACCGCCAGCGGCTCGGCCAAGGTGCCGGCGGCATCGAGCAGTCCCGCTTCCCGAGCCGTGGCGATCGCCGCCACCAGCCCGCTGCCGCACAGCCCGCGGGGCAGCCCGCCGCCGTGAACAGCCAGTTCCAGGCGTTCTCCGGCGACCCGCACTGCCGTGATCGCACCGTGCTCCAGTCCCATGCCGCAGCTGATCTCCCCGCCCTCGAAGGCCGGGCCAGCGGCGACGGAGGTCGTCCACCACTTTTCGCCGTCAAACCAGGCCAGCTCGCCGTTGGTGCCGATGTCGAGATAAAAGCTGCCCGCGGAAACCGGCTGGCCGTAGAGGAAGGCCACCAGGTCACCGCCGACGTAGCCGGATACCAGCGGGAAGAGGTAGAGCGGCACCGGCAGTTCCAGGCTCAGAGCGGCAGGGTCGAGAAAAACGCCGTCGCGCTGCGGCGGCCGGTAGGGGGGAAAGAGAACGGCATCGACCGGCAGACGCTGCAGCAGCAGGCTGATGGCGGGATTGGCGGCGGCAGCCACCGCCGTCACCGCCGAGATCCCGCAACCGGCCTGGCGACAGAGTTCGGCGAGAATCCCGTTCATGGCTCTTACCAGCAGCTGCTGGAGCTCCGCCGCCGCCCCGCTGCGTGCTGCCTCCAGGCGCCGGATCACATCCCGGCCATAGGAGGCCTGGGGATTGAGTTTCCGCGCCTCGGCCCGTACCTGACCGGCTTCGTCCAGGAGGCGAGCGCCGAGGGTGGTGGTACCGAGGTCGAAAGCTATGCGGAGATTTGCTGCGCTCATCAGCTCTCAGGAAAAAGGCGAAAAAGGGATCAACACCACCTTGTCACTCGTCATCGGTCACTGGTCACCGTTTTTATAGATGCGCGGGATTCGCTGTCCGACCAGGCAGAAGACCTCGTAGCTGATGGTCCCGATGCGCCCGGCCCACTCCTCGGCGCTGATCTGCTCGCCGTCGTCACGACCCATCAGGGTCACCCGGTCGCCGACCGAAACGCCGGGAATGTCACTGACATCGACCATCGTCCAGTCCATGCACACGGTCCCGGCGATCGGCGCCCGGCGGCCGCGGACCAGGACCTCTCCGCAGTCCGAGAGGCGCCGGGAATAGCCGTCGGCGTAACCGACCGGCAAAGCCGCGACCAGGGTCGGCCGCCCGGCGACGAAACGATGGCCGTAGGAGATCCCGGTCCCCGCCGGCACCGTCTTGAGTTGGGCAATGGTGGTGGATAGGCTCATCACCGGGCGCAGACCGATGCGGTCGGCCAGGTGCTCCGCCGGGAGCCCGCCGTAGAGGGCAATTCCCGGCCGTACCAGGTTGCATTCCGGCAGCTCGTGGCTGAAGATCGCGGCGCTGTTGCTGAGATGAATCAGACACGGCGCAAAACCGGCTTCGCGGACCAGAACCAGCGCATCGCGGAAACGCTCAACCTGGGTACCGGTGAAGGGATGGTCGGCCTCGTCGGCGAGGGCCAGGTGGGAGATCACTCCCTCCATCTCCAGCCCCGGCAGGTTAGCGAGTTGCGCCAATACCCCGGGGAGGTCCGCCAGCAGGAAACCGAGGCGCCCCATCCCGGAATCAATTTTGAGATGGTAGCGGCATCGGCGGCCCGCCGCCGCGGCAGCGGCGCTGAGTCGACGAGCTCCGGCGAGATCGAAGATGACCGGGGTGAGCTCAGCTGCCAGCAGCGGCTGTTCCTCGCCGGATCCGACACCTCCGAGCACCAGGATCGGCCGCTCGATGCCGGCGCGGCGCAGCGTCTCCCCTTCCTCGACCAAGGCGACGCCAAAATACGCCACACCCTCAGCCTGCAGAGTCTGAGCAACGGGAACGGCGCCATGGCCGTAGGCATCGGCCTTGACCACCGCCAGCAGTTGCCGGTCGTTGCCGGCTTGGCCACGGATGGTGCGATAGTTGTGCCGGAGGGCATCGAGATTGATTTCGGCGATGGTGGGACGGGTATTCATCGGGAGGACCCTTTGCAAGGCGAGAACACGGCAGGGGAAAGGGAATTTTTTAGCACGCGAGCGCGGTATCTGTAAAGTGCAAACCCCACCCTCCCCGGACAATGAAGGTTGACAGCCCCGAGGGAATCCGATATCTTGGCCGAACTTTGTCGGGGAATGCGCCATGTGCGCGGATCACGATACTTTTTCGCCCTTGCGAGGCGTTGAGGAGAACGACTTTTATCACCGGCACCTGGCCCCGATTTGCGGGCTGCTTGCCGGGGCTTATAGCCAGACCGCTAGGGGAGTAGTTACTACTGAGAGTTCCGCTGGAGTGCGGAACGACCCTTCGAACCTGATCCGGGTCATTCCGGCGTAGGGAAGCGGCGCGCCGCCAGATTCAAAACTGACGCCGCATGCCGTTTCCAGGCTGCGGCGTCCTTAGTTTAGGGCAAAGGGCAGCCATCCCCCGGGTCGGTTCATCCCCCATGCCCACCGAGAAAGGCCAATACGTGATCGGCGGACTCTACCTGGTAACCGATGAAAACCTCGACGGCCGCCTCACCCCTCGGGTGCACGCCGCCCTCAAGGGCGGAGCGGCGCTGGTCCAGTACCGCTGCAAGAAGGCCACTGCAGATATCGATACTGCCCGCGAACTGGCGGCCCTCTGCCACGACTTTCGGGTCCCCTTTCTGGTCAACGACTCTGCCAAGCTGGCTCTCGCCTGCGATGCGGATGGTGTCCACCTCGGCCAGGGGGACCAGCCGGTGGCCGAGGCGCGGCGGCAGCTCGGGGCCGGCAAACTGCTTGGCGTCTCGGCCCACACCGTGGAGCAGGCGCTCAAGGCGGAGATGCAGGGGGCCGACTACCTCGGCGTCGGCAGCATCTTTGCGACCCACAGTAAAGACGACGCCCACCCCGCAGGCCTGGAGACGCTGAAAAAGATCCGAAAGGCGGTGAAGATTCCGCTGATCGCCATCGGTGGCATCGACGCCGGGAACTGCGCCGATGTGATCGCCGCCGGGGCCGACGGCGTCGCGGTCATTTCCGCGGTGATGGATGACCCGCAACCGGCGCTTGCGGCCCGCGAGCTCGCCCTGCAGTTCAACGCCCGCAGCATCCTCCCCCATGGCCGGGTGTTGACCGTCGCCGGCTCTGATTCGGGGGGCGGCGCCGGCATCCAGGCCGATCTCAAAACCATCACCCTGCTCGGCGGCTACGGGATGAGTGCCCTGACCGCCCTCACCGCGCAGAATACCCGCAGCGTGAGCAGCGTGCATGGGGTCCCGCCCGCTTTCGTTGCTGAACAGATCGAGATGGTCATCACCGATATCGGCGCCGATACTATCAAGACTGGTATGCTGCACTCGGCCGATATCGTTGCCCTGGTTGCCGAAGCGATCGAACGCCATGTGTTGTTGGCGGTGGTCGACCCAGTGATGGTCGCCAAGGGGGGGTCGCCGCTGTTGCAGCCGAATGCCGTCGAGCTGGTGCGCGAGGTGCTTTTGCCGCAGGCCCACCTGCTCACCCCCAACCTTCCCGAGGCCGAGGCCCTGACGGGGATCGCCATCAAGGGGGAGGAAGCGATGGAAGAGGCAATTTTCGCCCTGCAGAAGCTGGGACCGCGCCATGTGCTGCTCAAGGGCGGGCACCTCGAAGGAGAGGCCGTCGACCTGCTTCTGGCCGGAAATACGCTGCACCGCTTCCCCGCCGAGCGCACCCATACCTGCAACACCCATGGCACCGGCTGCAGCTACTCGGCGGCAATCGCCACCTTCCTCGCCCAGGGACTACCGCTGGTGACCGCGGTGGCGCAGGCCAAGCGGTTCATCAGCGCGGCGATCCGCACCGCCACCGACCTGGGGAGCGGCCACGGCCCCATCAACCACTGGCAGGGGGCGAAAAGCGTTCTTGATTAACTCCTATCGGACCGATACGACTCCATACACCGAGGTAGACCATGACCACATTCGAAGCCGCCCGCCAGGGCCTGATTACCGACCTCATGCGCCAGGCCGCCGCTGTCGAAGGCCTTGACGCCGAACTGCTGCGCAGCCGCATTGCTGAAGGGACGGCGATCATTTGCCATAACAACCGCCATACCGGCGGCACCCCCCTGGCGGTCGGCAAGGGGATGCGTACCAAGGTTAATGCCAACATCGGCACCAGCAAGGACGACAAAAGCATCGACAAGGAGCTGGAGAAGGCCCGGGTAGCGGTAGCCGCCGGCGCCGATGCGATCATGGATCTCTCCACCGGCGGCCCCATCGACGAGATCCGCGCCGCTATCATCACCCAGACCAAAGCCTGCATCGGCTCGGTCCCCCTCTACCAGGCGGCGGTCGACACGGTGACGCGCAAGGGGAAGTCGATGGTGGAGATGACTGATGACGAGATCTTCGACGGTATCAAGAAGCACCTCGATGACGGGGTGGACTTCATCACCGTCCATTGCGGGGTGACTCGCGCCACAGTGGAACGAATGGACCGCGAAGGGCGGATCATGGAAGTCGTTTCCCGCGGCGGCTCCTTCACCGTCGAGTGGATGACCCACAACAACGCGGAGAATCCCCTCTACGAGCAGTTCGACCGGTTGCTGGAGCTGGTCCGGCCCTACGACGCCACCCTCTCCCTCGGCGACGGCTTCCGGCCGGGGTGCCTGGCCGACGCCACCGACCGCGCCCAGATCCACGAGCTGATCGTCCTCGGCGAACTGACCCAGCGCGCCTGGGAGGCCGGAATCCAGGTGATGATCGAGGGACCGGGGCACGTGCCCCTGAACCAGATCGAGGCCAACATCCAGCTGCAGAAACGCCTCTGCCACGGCGCCCCCTTCTACGTCCTCGGTCCGCTGGTCACTGACATCGCCCCCGGCTACGACCACATCACCTGCGCTATCGGCGGGACCGTCGCGGCGGCCGCCGGCGCCGACTTCCTTTGCTACGTCACCGCCAGCGAGCACCTGCGCCTGCCCACCGTCGAGGACGTTCACGAGGGGGTGATGGCAAGCCGCATCGCCGCCCACGCCGGCGACATCGTCAAGGGGGTGAAGGGTGCCATGGAAAAGGACATCGCCATGGCCAAGTGCCGCAAGAGCCTCGACTGGGAAGGACAGTTCGCCCTCGCCCTCGACCCGGAAAAGGCCCGCCGCCTGCGCGCCGAATCGGGAGTCGACGAGGAGCACGGGGCCTGCACCATGTGCGGCGAGTTCTGCGCCTACAAAGTGATGAACGAACGCAAGGCCCTGAAGGCAGCGCCGGGCAACGGGTAGCCCGGTAGCGGAAGCCCGCGCCGCTCCAGCTGAGAGCCAGAAAATAGCCAAAGGCGTTTCACGCGGATAAATTCGGATAAAGTCTGATAAAAACCGGACTCAACCAAATCCCAAAGGCTTGATCAGATTTTTTACCGAAATGATCAGATTGGATCCGCTAGAAACGCCCTGACCTTCACCCCTCTAAAAATCTGTCCGTAAAAAAGGCCGCCTTCCCGGGAAGATGGTCTTTTTCCTTGTTCGCCTTCGCACTACCCATCGCTCGGCCCGCGTTACCCCCTCCCGGTACGTGTAAGAAACCTGCGCCTTGTCGAGAAGACTCGCGAGGAGGCATATTGGCAAAACCCCGTCCCGGCTACGCCGGTCCGTCTTTCAGGCTGGCGGCATAACCATGAAGGCTTACCACCTTATTCCCGTCGCCCCCCTGTCGGAATATCGGTACCCGCTCAATTTTTCGTCAATAAGGTGTTGCGCCCCCACCCTCGGCCCGTTTAACCGTGCACGGATTCCGCACATTTCGCCGTGCTGCTTCATTAAATTAACTTAAAAACCACTCCCGACCCCGATCACTCTTGCCGCTTGTCGATACCCCTCTGCTCGCGGCGGGGTAGTTCATCGCGGGGGAAAAGCAATCACTCCGGACCTGACCCTAAAATACTGCCTGAATGCCTGCCTTCGGTCCTTCCACTTCCCACCATATTTGCCGCCATATCTGGAGGAACCGTCACATATTGAGGCCGGACAGCTTTCGCCAACCTTCTTTTCTTCTTTAGCCGCTTCCCTCCAACCCTTGGGACGAAAGCCTCTTCACATGTCTGTGCCTTTCGCAGTCCGCCGGCACGCCTTTTGCCTTTACCTAGAATGACAATGAAATATGAAGCCGAGGCGACTCTTCACGGGAATCCAGGGTACGACACCTCACCATTTATGCCGAAATTGATGGAAGAATTCGTACCAATTCAGCGAGCATGGGATGCTGCTGAAAGATTCCAAAAAAATACTCAATAAATGGAGGCAACATGAAAAGGATATTGATTACAACGATTGTCCTGTTGTCCCTGCTGATGCCCAGCACGGTAATTTCAATGGGACGGCGTGGCCCCGGTGTGGCTGTCGTAGTGACCGTTCCCATTCTGCCGGCCATCGTGGAACTGGATGAAGAACCCTACTATTACCAAAATGGCTACCACTATCATTACAACGACAATCGATGGTACTACGCAAGGTCAAGGAGTGGTCCCTGGAACGAATTGCCAAGAGACCACTACCCCAAAGAGGTCAGGTACAAAAAAAGAGGCGGAGGGCATGACCAGGGCCGGGACCGTGACAACCGGGACCGTGATAACCGAAATCACGACAAGCGAGGCCGTTATGACCGAAACCACGATAACCGAGACCGTAACTAAGATTCGGCTTCGGGCGACATAATACATATTCTAATGTCAAACAAGTTGCCCTCAGAGGCCAGTTTCAACAAACTGGCCTCTACTGTTATATAAGACTTTAATTTCGTAGGGAATTTTATGCCACGTCTCGCGCGCCTAGTTGTTCCCGGCTATCCACAGTTGATAGGAATTTACCTTGGATCAATCGGTGTCAGCAGCACGGTTATAGGCGAAACACAAAATCCCACCCATGCTCTCGTCCCTAAAAATTGGATGGAGCTCAATCCCTCGGCAGGCGATGTGTTGAAGCACTTCGGGGGCGTCTATGCAGGCTTACCATGGCATAAGAGGAATATGATGGGAAAGGAATCACAGGAAAAGCCTAATTACGTGGCCGTCCCCCGAAGTCACCCCGTGTCCGCTATTTCTTAGACTGGTCAGGTTGATAGATAGGAGCCAACCCCGTATACCCGCAAGCCGGGCATTTGATGCGGACCTCTTTATTTTGGCTCGTACCGGCACAGCCAGTCAGGGAGAGAGCCAGGAATAGCGCCATCAGGGAAGAGATTAGCTTTCTCATTTTCCATGTCCTTTCATCAAAAGGGATGGAACAACTGTCTGTCGCGACCTCCTTTGATTGAAATAACGACAACTTCTGTGACTTCTTGTAGTGAACTATACCATACTATCGACAAGAGCACTGCCGACGCCCCCCAATCTTACACCCAGATCTCCTGGAGGGAAACGACCAGCCCTGAAACCAGGCAAAAGCACGAGCATCGGGGCCAGGCATTGCATTGGGCGATTTGCTCGCGCAGTCCTTCCTTCTCTCTCAGGAGTTCCGGCTCTCCTTTTGACCGTTTTTGCAGTCGCTGCGCCGCCGCGCTGAGCGACGAGACGTTGCGCCCGGTCCGTTCGGCGAGCTCCCGCAGCGTGACCGAAGGCAGATCCTGAACGATCCACGCTGCCATCGCCCGCGCCGGCGCGGCCGTTTGTTTCTTCCCCGGCCGAGCGAGGTCGTCTTCTGACAGGGAATACCTTCCGCAGACAGCCCAGACGATCTCCTCCACCGCGACCTTGCCGGGAAACTCTTCCATTTCGTCCACCACCCTCGCGACTAAGGCATCGTTGCCATAGACGCGGCTGTCGGCAATCCCTTCCCCATGAAACTCCGGTCTCCGCTACTGCGAGAGCCCGTCCTGGATAAACGCGGCGTAAGCCCGGAGAGCGCCCGCCTTACTCCCGCTCTGTCGCCAGCCAGGGGAGCGCCTCCTGCCCGCAGTAGGCGCGATGGCTCGTCCATGCGTACTCCTCCGGCGTGGAAGCCATCTTTGCCCGGACCGGGTTGAGATGAACGTAGCGCACCAGTTCCAGCAGATAGGAGTCGCCATCCACCAGCACCACCTTGTAGCGCCCCTGGAAGAAATGGCCGCTGCGGTCGTGCCGCCAGTTGACCCAGCGGGTATAGCGGAAGGAGAGGTTCTGCATGATGCGGGAGAGATGGATGTCGGCGACCTGGACGACCAGGTGGACGTGGTTCGTCATCAGGCAGAAGGCATGCACCTGGTGGCGATAGCGTTCGATTCCCTCCTGGAGCAGGAGATAGAACCGACAGCGGTCCTCCTCCTCGAAGAAAATGTCCTGCTTGCCGTTGCCGCGGAGGATCACGTGGTAGACGGCGCCGGGATAGTGGATGCGGGGTTTGCGGGCCATGGAAGTTCTACACCATACAAATCACGATATGCAAAGCTGGGTTGTAGACCCGGCTGGGTTCCAAAGTGGAAGGCGTGCAGTTTTTCATAAAGTCACTATATCAGCAGAGCTTGGAATTGCGCCAACCTGAGAGCTTAATATTTGATACAATTGAGACTATTCGTTATTACGGAATTTTAAAAAGGAGGAGCGCATGGTCGATATTTCCGCCACGTATATGGGTTTGCAACTGCGCAATCCGATCCTGGTCTCCGCCAGCGGCCTGACTGGAAATCTCGCAGGAATTCGCCGATGCGCCGAGGCCGGGGCCGGGGCGGTCGTCCTGAAATCTCTGTTTGAAGAGCAGATCGTTGCGGAAACCGATGCCCTGACCCGTTATGCGGATAATTCCGACGCAGCCGAAGCCTATGATTATCTACAGGGCTACGGTATGGAATTGGGCCCGCAAGATTACCTGCAACTGGTCAAACAGGCAAAACAAACCGTCGACATCCCGATTATTGCCAGCCTCAATTGCATCGACAGCAATCGCTGGGCTGATTACGCCATCAAACTGGAACGCTCCGGCGCTGATGCCATCGAATTGAATGTCGGCATCATGCCGACCCATGCCAAGCAGTCGGGGCTGGCGATCGTCGATCAATATTTGCGGATCCTGCATGATGTCAAAAGTCGGGTCAAAATCCCCGTCGCCATGAAGGTTGGTCCCTATTTCACCTCCTTCGCCAATTTTGTCGACCGCCTTTCCCACGACCGAGCCGAAGCTCCGGCTTACAGTGTCGGTTGGTTCGGACGGGACACGCAAGTCGGCAAACTCACCTGGAAGGGGGTTGACGGACTGGTGCTGTTCAATCGCTTTTACCGGTTCGATATCGATATCGACAAACTGGAACTGGTCCACGGCAACCCCCTCAGCACCCAGAACGAAATCCATTACACCCTGCGATGGCTGGCGCTGCTGGCCGGAAAAGCCGGCTGCGACCTGGCCGGCGGCACTGGAATCCATGACGGGCGTGATGTCATCAAGACGATCCTGGCTGGAGCTAAAGTTGTACAGATCTGCTCAACCCTGTACCTGAATGGTCTGGAGCAGATCGGCAGAATGCTGGAACAGCTGCAGAACTGGATGGACGACCATGGCTACCAGAAACTGTGCGATATGCGCGGCCTGCTCAGTCAGCAACTGAGTAAACAACCCGAAAATTATGAACGCCTGCAATACATCAAGCTGCTGTCCGGAATTAAATAACGGCAGTCCCCTCCGATACGAAGACAGCCGGCCCGAAAACGGGTCGGCTGTCTTCGTATCAGCAAGGTCAGTCCGAAGGAAATGTGGGAAGCCCGGTATTCCCGCCGTTAATAATCGGTCCGATTATCGACCAGCTTGACCAGCTCGGAGGGTTTGTTCAGCTTGAACTGTTCCGAATTGATTGGCGGATGTGTCCAGTTATGAAACTTTCTGCCGGGCTCGAGGTTCCGGTTGTGATAATTACCCGGCGCCGGTTTTTTCCATACCGCACAAATCACGATATGCAAAGCCTGCCACTTTTGGTTTCCCCTTTGACAGGGTGAAAACATACTGACGATGGGGAACGGACCCAAGGATGGTGCTGCGCAGAAGGTCGCCGAATTGGACGGCCTTCTTAGCGTGACAGCTGGGACAGAACCAGCGCCACTTGCAGCTGAAAGAAAGCAGGTATTCATGACAACAGTCGGGACAGCGCACACGGGCGAGCCCCTCGTGCAGATCGCCACATTTCAGATATTCGCGTACAACGTCGTCGACAACTGTCCGCCGGTAGCCAAAAGTCTTGGAAAATCAATGCTCGTATTCCCGTTCGAATGTCACATAATGTTTATCGAGCAGTTTCCATAAAGGCGACTGTTGCGGTTGTCGCTGGCGATAAACGGTCGTACCGTCCCCCAACAGCATTCCCCCCTCCCAGCCATATTCGGCGGGAAAGTGGATTCCAGCCTTAAATCGCTACCAAAAGTCTGTACTATAATCGCGGCCGGTGGCGCCGCGAGTTCATCCACGCTCTCGCCCTCGCCCTGGAATGAGCGCTGCGTCGTTTCTGGGTCGACGAGGAGGAGGACGAAGAAAAGGCCGTCTTCTTCGGAAGACGGCCTTTTCGGGGTGCCCAAAGGGCGGGTGAGGGGCCGGCGCTACTCCCCCAGATAGGTGTAAGAAACCAGGGCCTTGTCGAGCAGCTCCAAAAAGTGGCTTGTCTCCTCGAAGGAGACCTTGCGCGAGGCGACGTTCTTCTCCAGGGTGTCACGCACGTGCTTGAGGATCTCTGGCCCCTTGTACTGGACGTATTTGAGGCTCTCCCAGGTGGCGTCACCGTTGATCACGGTGTCGATCTTGTAGCTGGTCTTCTTGTTGAAGGTGACGTGCACGGCGTTGGTATCACCGAAGAGGTTGTGCATGTCGCCGAGGATCTCCTGGTAGGCGCCGATCAGGAAGAAGCCGATGTAGTAGTCCTCGTCGGCGCGGATTTTGTGGATCGGCAGGAACTTGGTGCGCCCCTGCTCGCCGACGAAGCTGGTGATCTCGCCGTCCGAGTCGCAGGTGATGTCGGCAATACTGGCCATCACGTCCGGCTTCTGGTTGAGGCGCTGGATCGGAACGATGGGGAAGAGCTGGTCAATGGCCCAGGAGTCGGGGACCGACTGGAACAGGGAGAAGTTGGCAAAGTAGGTCTGACGCAGGGAAAGCTGGAAGTTCTGCAGTTCCTCGGGCACCGGCCGCAGGCGCTCCACGAGGCCGTTGATCTTGATGAAGATCTTGCTGCAGAGCCACTCGGCCAGGGCCCGGTCGTGGAGGTTGAGGTAGCCGAGGTTGAAGAGGCTGACCGCCTCCTGGATAAGCTGCAGGGTGTCGTGGTAATCCTCACGCAGCGAGTGGCGATCCAGGCTCTGGTAGATATCGACCAGCTTCTTGACTGTCGGCGAGAGCTGCTCAGCGCTCTCGAGAATGGCGTCGAAGTCGGGCAGGGCGTTCTGGGTGTTGGTGTTGAGGATGTTGGTGATCAGCACCGAGTAGTGGGCGACGGTCGCCCGCCCCGACTCGGAGATGATGTTCGGGCAGGGGACGCCGGCTTCGTCGCAGATGTTCTTGACCTGGTAGATGACGTCGTTGGCGTACTCTTCCACCGTATAGTTAACACTCGAGAAGTAGCTCGACTTGGAGCCGTCGTAGTCGACCCCGAGGCCGCCGCCGATGTCCATGTACTCCAGGCCGACGCCCATTTTGCGCATCTCGGCGTAGATGCGGCTGCCTTCGATCAGGGCGTTCTTGATCTTGTCGATCTTGGTAATCTGGCTGCCGATGTGGAAGTGCAAAAGCTTGACCGTGTCGAGCAGCTCATGCTCGCGCAGGATCTCCACCGCGGCCAGCAGTTCGGAGATCTTCAGGCCGAACTTGGCGTCGTCGCCGCCGGAGGTCGCCCACTTGCCGGTCCCCTTGGAGGAGAGCTTGACGCGGATGCCGAGCTTCGGGGTGATCCCGACCTTCTGCGCCAGGGCGATGATCTTCTCCAGTTCGAAGAGCTTCTCGACGACGATAGTGATGTCGAAGCCGATGCGGTTGGCATAAAGGACCATCTCGATAAACTCGCTGTCCTTGTAGCCGTTGCAGAGGATCGGCAGATCCTTGCCGGCGGCGAAGGAGATCGCCGCCACCAGCTCCGGCTTGGAGCCGACCTCGAGGCCCATGCCGTGTTTCTTGCCGAAGTTGGCGATCGCCTCCACCACCTGGCGCTGCTGGTTGACCTTGATCGGGTAGAAGGTCTGGTAACCGGCCGGGTAGTCGTTCTCGTCAATGGCGCTTTTGAAGGCGCGATTGATGGCGGCGATGCGCCCCTGCAGGATGTCCATGAAGCGGATCAGGATCGGCGGCTTGATTTTGCGTTTGATCAGGTCGTCGACCAACACCCGCAGGTCGATGGAATACTTTGAACTCGGCGAGGGGTGGACGCAGACGTTCCCCTTCTTGTTGATGGAGAAGAGGTCGGCCCCCCAGTTGGGCATGTTGTAGATCCGGGCGGAGTTGGCAATGCTCCAGCGTTCCATGGTGCCTCCAGGCGACGCCATATTCGCGCCCTGCCGGCATTGGCTTCCTCGGCGAAATCCTCGCCGTAGCGCTGCTACGCCTGCGGGTTCACCTCGTCGCCACCACCGGCATCCTCGCGAATCTGACGCCGCTCGACCGTTGGTGTTAAATGAAAAACCTCAGGACAACCTGCTCTTGAAATCCTCGTAGTCAAAACAACGCACCACTCTCAACTCCCCGGTATCCGGCTCGAAGGTGCAAATCGCCGGGTGCTGGATGCCGTTGAAGGTGGTGGTTTTGACCATGGTGTAATGGGCCATGTCTTCGAAAACCAGCCGGTCGCCGGCCGCAAGGGGCTTCTTGAAGGACCAGTCGCCGATAACGTCGCCGGCCAGGCACGACGGCCCGGCCAGACGGTAAGTATGGGCCTTCTCCCCCGGGTCGAAACCGCCGCTGATCTCCGGGCGGTAGGGCATCTCCAACACGTCGGGCATGTGACAGGTGGCCGAGACATCGAGGATGGCGATATCGACCTCGTTGTGGACGACGTCGAGAACCTCGCCGACCAGCACGCCGGTGCCGATGGCGATCGCCTCCCCCGGCTCCAGGTAGACCTCCACGCCGTATTTCTCGCGGAAGTACTTCACCAGCTCCACCAGGGCGTCGAGGTCGTACCCTTCCCGGGTGATGTGGTGGCCGCCACCCAAGTTGAGCCACTTCATTTGCGGCAGGAACGCGCCGAACTTCTCCTCGAAGGCGGCGGCGGTTCGTTTCAGCGGCGCGAACAGCTGCTCGCAGAGGGTATGGAAATGCAGCCCTTCCACCCCTTCCAGGGACTTTCCGTCGAACTCCCGGCGGACGATGCCGAGGCGCGATTTCGGCGCGCAGGGATCGTAGATTGGCACCGCCCCTTCCGAGTGCTCGGGGTTGACCCGCAACCCCACCGACACGCCGCTTTGCTTCCACAGCGGCCGGAAGCGCTCCAGTTGGGCGAAGGAGTTGAAGACCAGGTGGTTGGAGAGCCCCAGCAGATCCTTGATGTCGCTCTCTTTGAAGGCGGCGGAAAAGGAATGGACCTCGCCGCCGAACTCCTCGCGCCCGAGCCGCGCCTCCCAGGGGGAGCTGGCGCAGACGCCCTGCAGGGTCTGCCGGATCAGCGGAAAAGTGCTCCACATGGCGAAGGCCTTGAGCGCCATGAGGATCTTCGCCCCGCTCCTTTGCTGCACCTGGTCGAGAATCGCCAGGTTGTGGCGCAGCCGCCCCAGATCGACGACGTAGGCCGGCGAGGGGGCGAGTCCGCGAATCTTGTCTATGTCGATACCGGTCAAAATCTAAACCTTCTCAACACAGAGAACGCGGAGAAAATACGAGGAAAACCGAAAACAATGAACCTCAGGGTTTGCCTGCAAAAACACAGCAATGGATTATCTCTGCGAACTCTGCGTTGAAGAATCGCCTTTCGTCCCTACAGTTCCGGCCACTCGCCTTCGACGACGACCGTCGGCAGCCCCATCGGGCCGACTTCCGCAAGGAACGGTTCCGGGTCGAACTGCTCCATGTTCCAGACGCCGGGCGCATGCCACTTGCCGGTGAGCATCATAATCGCGCCGACCACCGCCGGCACCCCGGTGGTGTAGCTGATCGCCTGGGACTTGACCTCCTTGTAGCAGGCCTCGTGGTCGCAGATGTTGTAGATGTAGACCTGCTTCTTCCGCCCGTTCTTGGTGCCGCGGGCGATGACGCCGATGCAGGTCTTCCCCTTGGTCAAGGGGCCGAGGCTGCCGGGGTCGGGGAGCAAGGCCTTCAAGAACTGGATCGGCACGATCCTCTGCCCCTGGAACTCGACCTCGTCGATGCGGGTCATGCCGACGTTCTGCAGCACCTCCAGGTGCTTGAGGTAGTTGTCGGAGAAGGTCATCCAGAACTGGGCCTTCCTGATCGTCGGGATGTGCTTGACGATCGACTCCATCTCCTCGTGGTAGAGGCGATAGATGTTCATCGGCCCGATCCCCTCGGGGAAGTCGAAGACCCGCTTGGTGGAGAGCGGCGGCGACTTGACAAACTGCCCGTCTTCCCAGTGGCGGCAGGTGGCGGTCACCTCGCGGATGTTGATCTCGGGGTTGAAGTTGGTGGCGAAGGGCTGGCCGTGGCTGCCGGCGTTGGCGTCGATGATGTCGATTTCCTCGACCACGTCGAGGTACTTCTTCGCTGCCAGTGCGGTGTAGACGTTGGTCACGCCGGGATCGAAACCCGAACCGAGCAGGGCCATGATTCCTGCCTTTTTGAACTTATCCTGGTAGGCCCACTGCCAGGAGTACTCGAACTTGGCGGTATCGACCGGTTCGTAGTTGGCGGTGTCGAGATAGTCGACCCCGGTTTCCAGGCAGGCGTCCATGATGTGCAGGTCCTGGTACGGCAGGGCGACGTTGAGCACCAGCTGCGGCTTTTCCGCCTCGATCAGCGCCACCAGATCGGGGACGTTGTCGGCGTCGACCTTCGCGGTCTGGATCGCGCCTCCCAGCTGGGAGGCGATAACGTCGCACTTGCTCTTGGTGCGCGAGGCGAGGGTGATCTCAGTAAAAATGTCGCGACGCTGCGCGCACTTGTGGGCGACAACCTGGCCGACGCCGCCGGCGCCGATGATCAGCACTTTGCTCATCTGGCTTCTCCTCATCCGTACCTTGGGTAAGGGGGACGGCCCCCGTCACTTGCCTTTGTAGTCGAAGGTCGGCGGCGTCACCACCCAGAGGATGCGCGCCGGCCCCTTGCCGATATTTTTTACCGAATGCCGGCGATCGGAGGAAAAGAGGAAACATTCGTCCTTCTTCACCGTATAGGTCTTGTCGCCCAGCCGCACCTGCACCCGGCCAAGGAGCAGGTAGCCGAACTCTTCCCCCTCGTGAACGTCCTGCTCCTCCATTTCCGCTCCGGGAGCGAGAGTCACCAGCGCCGGATCAAGCTCCCGGTTCTGGGCCCCGGGGACAAGCAGCTCCACCTTGACGCTGTCGCCGTCGCCGGAGGGGCTTACCCGGGCATCGGCGCCGAAAACCACTTCGGTTTCGACCGGCTCACTGAAGAACTCCTGCATGCTCACCCCGCAGACGTCGATGATGTCCTTGAGGGTGGCGATCGACGGGCAGGCGGTATCGTTCTCCAACTGGGAGATATACCCCTTGGTCAAATCGGCGCGACTGGCCAGTTCTTCCTGGGTCAGCCCGTTGATCATCCTGAGTCGCTTGAGCCGTTCACCGATCTTCACATCTCGCTCCGTTGCCGGCCTTGCCGGGGAAAACCGGGGCGAAGTTTAGTCCATCTGCACCATTTGTCAACCCCAAAGTTTAGCAACGCTAAGATAAATGATTAGCATACATTGACTCCGGAGTCACGTCCACGCCGGGAAGCTAACGGTGGACCGATTTGGCCTTGAGAGGGAATGGCAAATCATGGTCTAATTGGGCGGCTTGTAAATGCCAATATTCGTCCTGGCCGACCGGACCGACACCAGCCATGAGGTCCGTCTGCCCATCCATGGAGTCCCCATGTTGCCTCGTTTGTCTTTTCTACAACGTCTGGCGGTACTGGCCCTGCTGGCCCTGGCCGCCTGCACCCCCGTCGGGCCGCAGCTGATCGGCAATCCGCAAAATCCCTACCCTCCAGCCAACCCGCCGAGGGTCGGCGACATCGTCCACCTGCCGACCGGCACTCCGGTCACTATCGACCAGCTCTCGACGTCGCCGGCGATGCCCGGGTGGTCTACTTCGGGGAAACCCACGACAACCCGGCCTCCCACCGCATGGAGGTGACCCTTCTTGGCGGCCTGGCCAAACGCCACCCCGGACGGATGGCCCTGGGGCTGGAGATGTTCAGCCGCAGCCAGCAACCGATCCTCGATCGCTGGGTTGCCGGCGAAACTGAGCGAGAAGGAGTTTCTCAAGCAGGCCCACTGGTACGAGCAGTGGAACATGAATTTCGCCTACTACCGGGACCTGCTCGATCTGGCCCGCAAGCAGAAAATCCCGGTGATCGCCCTCAACGCCGAGAAGAGCCTGATCAAGGCCATCCGCAGCAAACCGGTTGCCGAGCTCTCAACCGATGAGCAAGCGAAGATCCCATCCCTCGACCTGGCCGACCCCTACCAGCGAGCCCAGACCCTGGCGATCCTCGGCGACCACAGCCACGGCGGCTTCTCCGCGGACGGTTTCCTCCGCGCCCAGACCCTGTGGGACGAGACCATGGCCGAGTCGGTAGCCGATTACTTGGCCAGTCCGCAGGGGGAGAGCCGTCACCTGCTGGTCTGCGCCGGCGGCGACCACGTCCACTACGGCTTCGGCATTCCCCGCCGGGCGTTCCGCCGCCTGCCGGCCTCCTATGTCCTGGTCGGCGACCAGGAGATCGACATCCCGCCGGACAAGCAGGATCGCATGATGAACGTTGAGGTCCCGGACTTCCCCATGGTCCCGTACGATTTTCTGGCCTATGTAAAATACGAGGATCTCCCCGAGAAGCCGGTCCTGGTCGGTGTCATGTTCGAAAAGGTCAAGGACGGCGAGGGGTTGCTTGTCAAGGGGGTGCTGCCTGATTCCAATGCCGAGCGGGCGGGACTGAAGAAGGGGGATATCCTGCTGCAGATGGACGGCGAGCAGCTCAAGGAAGGATTTGACCTGATCTACGCGGTCCAGCATGAAGCATCCCGGCGACCAGGCGCAGTTTCGGGTCTTGCGAGAGGACAAGCAGCTCGACGTCAAGGTCGACTTCCAAGCCGGGTCTCCCCACCACGGCGAATAAGGCGCCTACAGACCAGACGCAGAAAAGCCGCCCGAAAGGCGGCTTTTCTGCTTTTACCGGTAATGCCCTCAGGCCTTTCCGGCGCTGCCGAGAACGGCTTCGTTCTTGTGCTTAATCAGCTTGACCAGTTCCTTGCGGGCGGCACCGAGGTACTTGCGCGGGTCGAATTCGCCTGGGTTTTTGGACAGGTACTCACGGACCCGGGCGGTGACCGCCAAACGGCCGTCGGAGTCGATATTGATCTTGCACACGGCACTCGCTGCGGCCCGCCGCAGCTGCTCCTCGGGGACGCCGACCGCCCCTTCCATCTTGCCGCCAAAGGCATTGATCAGCTCGACGTACTCCTGGACCACGCTGGAGGCACCGTGCAGGACGATGGGGAAGCCCGGCAGGCGCTTCTGGCACTCGGCGAGGATGTCGAAGCGCAGGGGCGGCACCGTCTCCCCTTCCTTGAGTTTGAACTTGTAGGCGCCGTGGCTGGTGCCGATGGAGATCGCCAGGGAATCGACCCCGGTCTTCTTGACAAAATCCTCGACCTCCTCGGGCTTGGTGTAGGTCGAGTGTTCGGCGCTGACCTCGTCCTCGATGCCGGCCAGCACGCCGAGTTCCCCCTCGACGGTGACGTCGTGGGCGTGGGCGTATTCGACCACCTGCCGGGTCAGGGCCACGTTCTCGTCGTAGGGGAGATGGGAGCCGTCGATCATCACCGAGGAGAAGCCCGAATCGACGCAGGACTGGCACAACTCGAAGGAGTCGCCGTGGTCGAGGTGCAGGGCGATGGGGATGTTGGAACCCATCTCCCGGGCCATCTGCACCGCCCCCATCGCCATGAAGCGCAGCATGGTCTGGTTGGCGTAGTCGCGGGCGCCCTTGCTGACCTGGACGATCACCGGCGAGGCGGTTTCGGCGCAGGCGGTGACGATCGCCTGCAGCTGTTCCAGGTTGTTGAAATTGTAGGCCGGGATGGCGTAGCCGCCGCCGACCGCCTTTTTGAACATCTCGCGGGTGTTGACCAGACCCAGCTCGGTGAAATGCACTGCGTCGCCCATAGGCCCTGCCCTCCTTTTCGCCTGTCGTGAATAGGGTCGGCCGGCATCCCGCCGGCCACGGTCATTAATAACAATTCACTGGCGGCAAGTCCAGCCAAAAGTCGCGAAACGCGGGGGAAAAGGGGTTGCAATGCGCGGGCGATTCGTTTAGGATACGGCCGCTTTTTATCTCTCCCGGCGCCGGTTGGCGCCGCTTGCCGAGCGGAAGGAAATGCCATGACCCAGGACGTGCAGGAAACCTATTTTCGCGACTGGAAGAATCGCGAAGAGATCGCCGAATCGATGCTCCCCCTGATCGGCCGCCTCTATCGCGACCAGGGGGTGGTCACCACCGTCTACGGCCGCTCCCTGGTGAGCTGCGCCACCATCGACATCCTCAAGGCGCACCGCTTCGCCCGGCAGGTCCTCGAAAACGAGCTTTCGGTGCGGGAGACCGCGCCGATCCTGGAAGCGATGACCAGGCTGCAGCTGGCCCCGGCGCGCATCGACATCGGCAAGCTGACCGTCCGCTACCAGGCCCAGGCCGTCGGCACCGACCTCAATGACTTCGTCCGCCAGGAGCTGGCCGCCGTCAACACCGGCAAAGGCTCCCTGCTGCAGGAGCCGAAGGATGTGGTTCTTTACGGCTTCGGCCGCATCGGGCGCCTCCTGGCCCGCATCCTCATTGAGAAGGCCGGCGGCGGCGACAAGCTGCGGCTGCGCGCCGCGGTGGTGCGCAAGGGGAGCGACGACGACCTGGTCAAGCGCGCCAGCCTGCTGCGCCGCGATTCGGTCCACGGCCCCTTCCACGGCACCATCACCGTCGACGAGGCCAACAACGCCATCATCGCCAACGGCAACATGATCCGCATCATCTACGCCGACGCCCCGGAAAAGGTCGACTACACCGCACTACGGCATCCACGACGCGATCCTCATCGACAACACCGGCAAGTGGCGGGACCGCGAGGGCCTGGGTAGGCACCTGCAGGCCAAGGGGATCGGCCAGGTGGTCCTCACCGCCCCGGGCAAGGGGGACGTGCCGAACGTCGTCTTCGGCGTCAACAACGAGCTGATCACCCCGGCGGAGAAGATCTTCTCCGCGGCCAGCTGCACCACCAACGCCATCGTCCCGGTGCTCAAGGCGGTCAACGACAAGTTCGGCATCGAGACCGGCCACGTCGAGACCTGCCACAGCTACACCAACGACCAGAACCTGATCGACAACTACCACAAGAAGGAACGCCGCGGCCGCAGCGCGCCGCTGAACATGGTCATCACCGAGACCGGCGCCGCCAAGGCGGTGGCCAAGGCGCTGCCGGAACTGGCCGGCAAGCTGACCGGCAACGCCATCCGCGTGCCGACCCCCAACGTCTCGCTGGCGATCCTCAACCTGACCCTCGGCAGCGAAACCAACGTCGCCGAGCTCAACAGCTACCTGCGCGACGTGTCCCTCGACTCGCCGCTGCAGAACCAGATCGACTACACCAATTCCCCGGAAGTCGTCTCCAGCGATTTCGTCGGCTCCCGCCACGCCGGGGTGGTCGACTCGGTGGCGACCATCGTCCAGGGCAACCGCTGCGTCCTCTACGTCTGGTACGACAACGAGTTCGGCTACAGTGCCCAGGTGGTGCGGATGGTCCAGCACATGGCCGGTCTGGAACTCCCCTGCTTCCCGCACTGAGCTGGCCCAGGAAATGGCAAAACGAAGAAGGCCGGTCCCAAGGGACCGGCCTTCTTCGTTTTAAAATCTTGCAAGCGGATGAATCAGTCGTTGCGCATCAGGCGCATCTTCTTGCGCAGACGGCGCTGGGCTTCCTTCTCCTTGCGCTTGCGCTTGACGCTGGGCTTCTCGTAAAACTTGCGCTGTTTCATTTCACGAAAGAGGCCTTCCTGCTGCAGCTTGCGCTTGAGGACACGGATCGCCTTTTCGACGTTGTTGTCCACGACATGGATTTCCACGTACTGATCACCTCGCTTTCCGACTTCATTTCCCTCGTGCCCGGCACCCCGGGCACGAGGGCAGGGAGGGAGGATAGTCTATCCTCCGGAAAAATGCAACATTTTTTCACATTTCAGTGGGTCGTGCCCAGGTTAAGAACCACCTCAAGGCCGCCGTTGCTGAATCGCGCCAAGGGACGGTAATCCAGACCCGTGGCCCGGGCCAGCCCATCATCGGGAGCAATGAAGAGACAACGCCAGCCCGCCCCGCCCCGCCGGCAGAGGTCGCCAAGCGCCGCGAACAGCCGGTCCAGGTCCTGGCCCCGGCCAAGGCGCGCTCCGTAGGGAGGGTTGGCGACCAGCAGCCCCGGACCGGGCGGCAGGTTCAAGGTCTCCAGGGAGAAGCATTCCAATCGCAGCAGCGGCCCCACCCCCGCCCGGTCGGCGTTGCGCCGGGCCGCCGCGAGCACCTCCGGGTCGCGATCGCTGCCGGCGATGGTGACGGCTGGAACCAGCTGAGCTTTCGCCGCTCCCGTCAGCAGCGCCTGCCAAAGCCCCGGCCGGTAACCGGGCCAGTCCATGAAGGCAAAGCTACGCCCGGCCCCGGGTGGCTGGCGGGCGGCCAGCAGGGCCCCCTCGATGGGGAAGGTCCCCGACCCGCAGAGGGGATCGACCAGCGCCTCCCGTCCTTCCCAACCAGCCAGCAAGAGCGCCGCAGCCGCCAGGTTTTCCCGCAGCGGCGCCGGTGCCGCATCCTGCCGGTATCCCCGGCGGTGTAGCAGCTCGCCGGAGGAATCGACGGAAAGCTGGCAGAGATCATCCTCGAGGCGAACCAGTAGCCGTTGCCCCTCGTCCCGGGCGGGCTGGGCGGGGCAGCCTAATGTCCGGCCAACCGCATCACGGACGCAGTCGGCGATGCGGCCGGTATGGAAGAGCCGTGATCCGCGGCTGCTGGCGCCAACTGTGAAGGGTGCCTGGGGCCGCAGGAATTGCCCCCAGGGCTGGTGCAGGACGCGCTGAAAGAGTTCAGGGAAGGACCGGCAGCGGAAACTGTCCACGCGTGCAACCACCCGGCTGGCGGTTCGCAGCCAGAGATTGGCACGATAGATATCCCGCAACCGGCCGCGGAATTCGACTCCACCATGTACCGGCCGCACCCCGGCAGCCCCCAGGGCCGTAAGTTCGCCGGCACAGACCGCCTCGAAGCCTGGGGTAACAATCGCAAACAGCTGAAGTTCAAAGTCTTTTTTCATCGCACCTCCCGGGGGTCGACAGCATAGCATCGAACGCTGATTTCTGCTACACTCGCCTCTTCCAGCCGCACCCAAACCTCAACCATCTCGCCCGGAGGTCGCCGTCCATGGCCGAATTCGACATCGACTGGGATTATCTGCTGGAGCGCCTCGAAAGGCTTCTCGACCTCAGCGAGGAAGCCTTGCAGCAGCACATCGGGCCGCGCCCCGAGGAGAACCTGGACCTCGCCGGCCAGATCGCTTTTCGCTGGGTCCGGGAGGGTCGTACCGGCTGGCTGCAGTCGATCAGGCATCCGGACCTTTGCGACCATGGCGACCTGCTCGGCATCGATCAGGCGCTGCAGCGGCTGGAACGGAACACCCGCCAGTTCCTGGCCGGCCACCCGGCCAACAATGTGCTGCTTTGGGGGGAACGGGGCTGCGGCAAGTCTTCGGCGGTCAAAGGGCTGTTGCGGCTGCATGCCGATGCCGGGCTGCGCCTGGTTGAAGTCAACAAGGAGGACCTCCACCAATTGCCGATGATCTGCGGCCAGCTGCGCGAGCTCCCCTGGCGCTTCATCCTGTTCTGCGACGACCTCTCCTTCGACGAATCGGACAGCGCCTACCGGGAACTGAAAGCCCTGCTCGAGGGGGAACTCGAAGCCCGCCCCGAAAATGTCCTGGTCTATGCCACCAGCAACCGCCGCCACCTGTTGCCGGAGCGGATCATCGACAACAGCGACGCCGAGGAGATCCACCCCGAAGAGCGCATTGCAGAAAAACTCTCCCTCTCCGACCGCTTCGGCATCACCCTTGCTTTTTACCGCATGTCCCGGGAGACCTACCTGGCCGTGGCACACCACCTGGCCGGCCGCGCCGGCCTCAAGACCGACGCCGGCGAACTGGAGCGGCAGGCTTTGCAATGGGCCATGGGGCGCGGCGCCCGGTCGGGACGCGTCGCTCGCCAGTTCATCGACGATTTGTGTGGCAGGCTGGCCCTGGCCGCCAGCGAGAGCACCGATTCCCGCCCCTGATCCCGGCAGGGTCCATTTCAGGAGCCGTTTATTGTCCGGTTGCCCCGCCGATTAGATTATCTAGGTTTTATTGGTCCCGATATGTCCCCCAAGGCCCCCCGGCCGGCAGCGGGGGTGACAACCCTGCCAACCGCGACCTGGGCCATCGTGGACACTTCCTTCTGCAAGAGTGCATTCGTCCATGCCCTATTCGAAGTATCTGAAGAGCGGCCAGAAGATCATGCTGCGGGCACTGTCCCCGGCTGCCGAACGCTTCGACGCCTTGACTGTGTTCCTCCACGAGCAGGGTCCGGATCACCTTGACCTGGCCCTACCCTACCAACTCCGGGACGGCGAGAATTATCCCTTTGCCCCGGAGATGGCATTCGAAATTCTCTCCGACGCCATGGGCGTCGGCATCCGCCTCACCGGGCACTTTTACGGCGCCCGGGGTTCCAACCAGGTTCGCATCTGCCATAACCGGGACCTGCAGCTAATCCGCCGGCGCGGTTTCCTGCGCCGGGAGGCCCTCATCGGCCTGCGCTACTCCAAGGGCCGCGGGACCCTGCGCAGTTTCCGGGAACAATGGGAGAAAAACACCCGGATTCTCAATCAAGGGTCGAACCTGGCTAAGCTTCCCGAATTTCCACGGTGTCCGGTCAACATCAGTGGTAGTGGCATCCGTTTCGGGATTAACCTGCCGGCGGCGATTGCTGACCTGTGCCTGCTGTTGCTGGAACTTCCCGACGGCAAGCCGCCGGTTTGTATCTTGGCCGAGATTGTCTGGCTAGCCGAACGCGTCGAGGGGGATCGCTGCCAGGCCGGCATGCAGTTCATTCAGGTGCTGGAAGCGGACCGCAAACGCGTCAACCAGTTCATCCTGTCCGCGGCTTCCGACCGCGAAGAGAAGACTGCCCCGAGGGTCGTCGGCCGGACCTGAACCGGTTCCTGACCTGAACCTCGAAAGCCTGCGGCTGGTTGCTGCAGGCTTTCGTCATTTCACCTCGGAGAGAGACGCTGCCCGAATCCTGCCCCTTTCTCAGCCGGGGAAGGCGCCGCGGGGCGGCTGAGTGGAAGGGGTTACCCCCGCGCGCCGCAAACGGTCGAGGAATTCACCGCGGGGGACTTCCCGGGCACCAAGACGCAGCAGATGGGGATTGGGCAGCTGACAGTCGATCAGTTCGAACCCATTTTCCTGCAATCGCCGACAGAGCCAGGCCAGCGCCACCTTGGAGGCATCGGTGGCCCGGTGAAACATCGATTCGCCGAAAAAGCAGCGCCCCAGGCAGATCCCGTACAATCCGCCGACCAGTTCGCTGTTTTGCCAGCACTCGACCGAATGGGCGTAACCCAACTCATGGAGCCGCTGGTAGGCCGCGATCATGTCCCGGCCCAGCCAGGTCCCTCCGCCCGGCTCCAGGCGGACTTCGGCACAGGCCCGGATTACCTCCAGAAAAGCACGGTCGCAGCTGACGGTAAACCCTCCCCGGCGCAGAGTCTGGCGCAGACTGCGGGAAAGGTGGATGCCGTCCGGCTCGAGGACGCAGCGCGGGTCCGGAGACCACCAGAGGATCGGGTCATCAGGATTGAACCAGGGAAAAATTCCGCTGGAATAGGCGAGCAGCAGGCGCGGTGGTGTGAGATCGGCACCGACGGCCAACAGGCCGTCGGGCTCAGCGAGGTCGGGAAGGGGGAAAACCAGTTGGGAGGAAAGGCGATAGACCGGCATGCGGAATGGAAGAAATGGGGTTCAGGTTGAAAGGGGCAAGGATCGAGGCCGAGCCGCACCCCGCTGCATCAGCTTCATCCTTTATCCTTTGCCTTCCTCCCTCCTTCCTGTTCTACCTCATAGCGGAAGCTCAGCTGGCCTCTACGCGCACCGATCTGCACGGTGCCACCCTTTTTCAGCGCTCCGAAGAGGATTTCGCCGGCAATGACGTCGCTGACCTCGTTCTGCAGCAGCCGTCCCAGAGGGCGGGCGCCGAAGAGGGGATCGTAACCACGCCGTGCCAGGTCGGCCCGGGCAGCAGGGGAAACCAACAGGCGGACCTTCTTCTCGGCAAGTTGAGTGCGCAGTTCACCCAGGAACTTGTCGACCACCCGCTCCATGACCGCCTCGTCGAGCGCCCGGAAGGGGATGATGGCATCGAGCCGGTTGCGGAATTCCGGGGAGAAGGTCCGTTCCACGGCCTGCCTCGACGAAGTCGCCGGCTGACCGCCGAAGCCGATGGGGTTGGCACTCATTTCCCGGGCGCCGACGTTGCTGGTCATGATCAGGATCACATTGCGGAAGTCGGCGTGGCGGCCGTTGTTGTCGGTCAGGGTGCCGTGGTCCATGACCTGCAGCAGGATGCTGAACAGGTCGGGATGGGCCTTTTCCACCTCGTCAAGGAGCAGAACCGCGTAGGGGTGCTTGATGACCCCGTCGGTCAGAAGGCCACCCTGCTCGAATCCGACATAACCCGGAGGCGCACCGATCAGGCGGGCCACGGAATGTTTCTCCATGTACTCGCTCATGTCGAAGCGCAGGAACTCGACCCCCAGCGCGGCCGCCAGCTGGCGGGCGACCTCGGTCTTGCCGACCCCGGTGGGACCGGTGAACAGAAAGGAGCCGGTCGGCTTCTCGGGATGGCCGAGCCCGGCGCGGGCGCGCAGGATGGAACGGCACAGCAGATCGATCGCCGCATCCTGGCCGAAGACCTGGCGGCGTAGCGCCGGCTGCAGGTTCTTCAGCCGCTTGCGGTCGGAGCCGGAGATGCTGCGCGCCGGAATCCGCGCCATCGAGGCCACCACCGCCTCCACCTCGGCCACCCCGATCGATCGGCGGGCCTGGGGATGCAGGCGGCAGTAGGCGCCGACCTCGTCGATGACATCGATCGCCTTGTCCGGCAGGTGGCGGTAGTTGATATGGCGGGCGGAGAGTTCCGCCGCCGCCCGCAGCGCCGCGTCGCTGTAGCGAACCCCGTGATGGACTTCGTAGTGACCGCGCAGCCCCTGGAGGATCCCCACCGTCTCCTCCACCGACGGTTCGAGGACGTCGATCTTCTGGAACCGTCGCGAGAGGGCCCGGTCCTTGTCGAAGAGGTTGCGGTACTCCTCGTAGGTGGTCGAGCCGATACAGCGCAGTTCCCCCGCGCCGAGCACCGGCTTGAGAATGTTGGCGGCATCGAGGGACCCGCCGCTGGTGGCGCCGGCGCCGACCACGGTGTGGATCTCGTCGATGAAGAGGATCGCCCCGGGCTTCTTCTGCAGGGCTGCCACCACCGCCTTGAGGCGCTCCTCGAAATCGCCGCGGAACTTGGAGCCGGCGAGCAGCGCTCCCATATCGAGGGCGTAGATCTCCGCGTCGGCGATCAGTTCCGGCACCTCCTGGTGGTGAATCATCAGGGCCAGGCCTTCGGCGAGGGCGGTCTTGCCGACCCCGGGCTCTCCGACAAAGAGGGGGTTGTTCTTTCGGCGACGGCAGAGGACCTGAATCGTCCGCTCCAGTTCGACGCTGCGGCCGATCAGCGGATCGAGTTTGCCCTCGCGGGCGCGTTCCAGCAGGTTGACGGTGTAACACTCGAGCGGGTCCCGCGCCGGGCTCCCGCCCTTCGCCGGAGCGGCCTCCCCACCCTGCTGGGGAGCGGAACCTGCGCCGCGCTCCTGGGGAGGCACCTTGGCCACCCCGTGGGAAATAAAGTTCAGCACGTCGAGGCGGGTAACACCCTGATTCTCCAAAATCTGCGCCGCGTGCGAGGAACGCTCCTCAAGAATCGCGGCCAGCACATCCCCGACGGTGATCTCCTTTTTGCCCGCGGCCTGCATGTGCATCACCGTCCGCTGCAAAATGCGCTGCAGGCCAAGCGTCTGTT
Organism: uncultured delta proteobacterium; assembly: GCA_963806685.1. Classification (GTDB taxonomy): domain Bacteria; phylum Desulfobacterota; class Desulfuromonadia; order Desulfuromonadales; family DDH964; genus DDH964. Next base: position 1,575 of record CAWDZB010000024.1, on the reverse strand, counting down.
CAGGAACCGCCTCCGCCTCCTCCGGCAGCGTTTCCAGGTGGCGATTGAAGTAATCCTCCAGCTGGCTTTCCATGACTTCGGTGTCGCCGCCGCAACTGCGCAGGATCTCCTGAGCGGATTCGTCGAACAGCATGGCGAAAAGGACATGCTCCGAGGTCAGAAACTCGTGGTGACGGCGCTGCGCCTCCCGAACCGCCAGGGAAAAGGTCAATTGAACAGCTTGGTTGAACATCATACTCCCTTCAGGCCTGTTCGATACTGCACTTGAGGGGAAAACCGGCTTCCCGGGCCAGGGAATGGACTCGCGCCACTTTGGTTTCGGCGATTTCCCAGGGGAAGATCCCGCAAAGTCCGGAACCCCGCAGGTGGACACTAAGCATGATCCGGTTGGCCTCCGTTGCCGGCTTGTGAAACACCAACTCCAGCATCTGGATAACGAACTCCATGGTCGTGTAGTCGTCGTTGTGCATCAACACCTTGAACAAGGAGGGCGTCACCCGGCGAACGCGAGTCTGCTCTACACTGCGGGTATTGCCCGAAGTTTCCTGTTTGGCCAACGTTTTTCTCCCCCTGCAGTTATCTTGATTTGACTGCCATCCTAGCATAACTTCCCGGTGAGTTCCATACGTCGTCCAGGGAGCCTTCCCGGGCGGCGCCGTTGTTTTTCCCTTGCGTTGGGTTGCGACTTTTGGCAAAGTATTAGCCCCGCCTAAGTCTTCCCCTTTTTCCGTGAGGAATCGCCATGGGTCTGTCGATCGTCTTCCAATGTCCGCAGTGCAAGAAACCCGTCAACCGCGACCTCTCCGACATCTCCCCCGTTCACCGAACCCTTTGTCCCGAATGCGCAACCCCGGCCGAACTCTCCGGGGTCGGCCTGAAGAACTTCCAGCAGGCCCTGCAGGATTACTGCCGGCACTAAGTTCTCCCCCCCTCCGTGACCAGGTTTGACCTGCGTCAAGGTGACCGGCGTCGCGGTGGCCCAGAATAGGGAGAAATCGGCCTCTGCGCTTCGTCCGCAGCTGGCTCCTGCTGCCGGAGGGAGAATGCTCATGCCTGGAAGCGAAACGATCCTCTTTGCCACCATCTGGGGCCTGCTGCTCATCGGCCTGTTCTTTGCCCTGCGCGGCCGTATTCGGAAATCCCGGCAGCACCAGAAGCGTCAGAAGCCCTAATCCCCTTCCCCGACTTTGACTACCACCCTGGTTCCCAGCCTGACACTGTGGAGGAAATGGCTGGGACCGGGGTTGTTGGTTCACCCTTCGATCCGCACCTTGATCCGGTTTGTCCAGAAGCGGCCGGAGCGCACTTCTTCCCAAGAATCTCACCGCGCCGGTCCCCGCAGGATTTCAAGACCCTGATTGCCCGGTCGCCGGGGAGAATGAGAGCGTTGCCGCTGCAAAAGGCCCATCCCGGCAAGCCCGGACTCCATAGCCCGGAGGCCAGGGCGTTCAGAAACCCCTCCTTTTTCATCCCCGACCTCACCTTCCCGGGTTGCGGCCGTCGCAGAAAATCATACCGATCCAGCGAGGCCATCAGCCTCAAAACACTAGCCCCCTTTTGATTTGCGGCCACTCG
>CAWDZB010000023.1:0-78005 GCA_963806685.1 uncultured delta proteobacterium | reverse complement strand
TTTTGAGTTTAAGGTTTTGAGTTTTGAGTTAAAACCTCAAATCATCCTCTTGAACCTTGAACCTTGAACCTTGAACCTTGAACCTTGAACCTTGAACCTTGAACCTTGAACCTTGAACCTTGAACCTTGAACCTTGAACGCTGAGGACGCGGGACGCCTCTGCCTAGTCCAGCAGCGGCAGGGTAAACAGGAAGCGGCTTCCGCCCTGCGCGCCGAGAGGGGATTCGACCCAGATCCGGCCGCCGTGGAGAGTGATGATCTCCCGGCAGATCGCCAGGCCCAGCCCGGTCCCCTTGCGGAAAATGCCCCGCGCCGGAAGTTGCTGGAATTTGACGAAAAGCAGTTTTTGCATCTCGGCGGGGATACCCTCGCCGTCATCGGTGACGCTGACCTGGAGAGAATGCTCGGCGACGGAGGACTCGCCGGCCGCGACCACCACCGTACCGCCGGCCGGGGCGAACTTAGCGGCGTTGCTGAGCAGGTTGGCCAGGACCCGCATGAGCTGCTTGGCGTCGGCCAGGATATAGGGGAGATCGTCGGGCAGATCCAATTCGACCGAAATCGACTTTTCGGTGAAGAGCGGTCCGAGGTCGGACAGCGTCCGTTCAGCGAGCGGGAGCAGCTGCAGGGGCGATAGATGCAGTTTAAGCTTGCCCGCTTCCAGCTTGCTGAGGTCGAGAAGGTCTTCGACCAGCGTCAGCAGCCGATCGCAGCCGTTCTCGACATTTTCCAGGGCCTTCTTCTGTTCCGTGTTGACCGACCCGTAGGCTCCGTCGGCAAGCACGTTGGTGAAGCCGCGGATGCTGGTCAGGGGCGCCCGCAGGTCGTGGACCAGCATGGAGACGAAGTTGGCCTTGACCTCCTCGATTTCCCGGGTCTTGTGGAGGTAGCGGACGACGATCAGGAAGCGGTCGGCGACAATGGTCAGCGCGTGGCGGATCCCTTCGCTGAGCTGGATTTCGCCGCGATGGAACAGGGCGAGGTGGGCGCGCAGCTCACCCTGGTCGACGATCGGCAGCGCCTGCAGCAGTTCCAGCTTTCCAGCAACGTCCGCGGTCTGTGAATCACCCGGGCCGATGAGGAGTTCCCGGAGCTGCAACTGGCGGTCCTGCAGGCCGGCGGCCCGCAAGGTCTGTTCCCGGATGACGGCCAGTGCCTCGTCCTCCAGAGGGGTGGTCAGGTGGATAGCCAGGAGTTGTTTGTCGGGCCCCTCTTCGAGCAGCAGGGTCGCTGCGGTGTGGCGGCAGATTACCGAGAGGAAGAGCAGCATTTCGCTCACCAGCTGGTCGCTGTCATGGGCGAGGCCGGTGAGCTTGAGAATTTCGTTGGAAATCGTCGACTCGTAGAGCAGCCGGTCGAGGATCGCGGTGACCCGGGACTGAATGTCGTCGCTGCTCAGTTCGCGGGATTTGCCCGGCAGCCGCGCCAGTCCCTTCGGCGCCTGGTGCAGGGCGAGTTCGGCGACGCTGTCGAGAATCGGCTCGAAATCGGTGGTTTTTTCCAGGTAGCGGTCAGCCCCGGCTTTTTCACCCCAGAAACGGTCGTGGCGCTCGCGCAGGTTGGTGAGCAGAATCACCGGGATGGCTGCGGTCAGCGGATCGTTCTTGAGCAGCCGGCAGAGGTGATAGCCGTTCAGCTCCGGCATCAGGACGTCGGAGAGGATCAGACCGGGGGGGGACTGGTAGACGCGGGTAATGGCCTCGATGCCGTTGCGGGCGGTCTCGACACGGAAGCCGGCCGTTTCGAGGGCGTCCTTGAGGATCGAGAGTTGCGTCGGGCTGTCGTCGACGACCAGGATTGGCGCACGGCTGCTCAAAGAGTCCTCCACTGCATCACGCCATTCAAACCCATCGCGAGAACCTGGCGCAGACAAAAAGAAGTGTCATTGTAAGGATTTCCCCAACTGTTAGTCAAGCAACTCGATGATATTGTTCCCTGCCTGAATTTTGGGCAGGAGCGGTTTCCGCTGCTTAAAGCACAGGCACGAGTAGGTGCCGGAAGATCCGCCGGTGTTTATGTCTGTTACCCGGAAACGGCCATCTTTCAGGGGGATCGGACTCTTCGGCCGGGTCGGGCCATTTTGGGCAGACAATTTGCTTGTAGAAATCGACACCGCACAAATTGATGGTTGCCTGGGCTCTTGCGGATGGCTATACTGTGCATTCTGCATGTAACCCAGGAAAACGGAATCCATATATCGGGGAGGTAGCTGCGATGAGAAAAGTTGAGGCGATCATCAAGCCTTTCAAGCTGGACGAGGTCAAGGAAGCCCTGAACGAAGTCGGCATTCAGGGGATCACGGTCAGTGAAGTCAAGGGTTTCGGCCGTCAGAAGGGGCATACCGAGCTTTATCGCGGTGCCGAGTACGTGGTCGATTTCATCCCCAAGATCAAGATGGAAATCATCGTTCGCGACGATCTGGTCGCCAAGGTGGTGGAAACCATCGCCGAGGCCGCCAAAACCGGGCGCATCGGCGACGGCAAGATCTTCGTCACCCCGGTTGACGAGGTTCTGCGTATCCGCACCGGCGAGCGCGGAGACGACGCTCTGTAACTTGCAGGTACTGAACTGGCGCTGTTCCGGCCCGTTGAAGTTTGTCCGCTCCCGGGGTGGGGCGGGCAGGATATTACCCTTATCAAGCTAAAGGAGATGGAAACATGACCCCCAGGGAAGTCGTCGTTTTTGCCAAGGAAAACAACTGCCAGATGGTCGACTACAAATTTCTCGACTTCGTCGGGATCTGGCAGCACTTTTCTACGCCGATGAGCGAGTTCGGCGAGGAGATTTTTGAAGAGGGCGTCGGCTTCGACGGCTCCTCGATCCGTGGTTGGCAGCCGATCCACAACAGCGACATGCTGATCATGCCCGATCCGGCCACCGCGCAGGTCGACCCCTTCGTCCAGGTCCCGACCCTGAGCCTGATCTGCAACATCATCGACCCGATCACCCGCGAAGGCTACAGCCGCGACCCCCGCTTCGTCGCCAAGAAGGCCGAAGCCTACCTGAAGTCGACCGGCATCGCCGACACCGCCTACTTCGGCCCCGAGCCGGAATTCTTCGTCTTCGACGACGTTCGCTACGGCTCCAGCGCCAACGAGTCCTTCTACTCCGTCGACTCCACCGAGGGGATCTGGAACACCGGCCGCGAAGAGTTCCCCAATCTCGGCTACAAGCCCCGCCACAAGGAAGGCTACTTCCCCTGCGCCCCGACCGACTCCCTGATCGACCTGCGTAACGAGATGGTCCAGGTGCTGCAGAGCGTCGGCATGCGCATCGAAGCTTCCCACCACGAAGTCGCCACCGGCGGCCAGTGCGAGATCGACATGCGCTTCGACAGCCTGGTCAGCATGGGCGACACCCTGCAGTGGTTCAAGTACATCGTCAAGAACGTGGCCTTCCGCAACGGCAAGACCGCGACCTTCATGCCGAAGCCGATCTACAACGATAACGGCTCCGGGATGCACTGCCACCAGTCGCTGTGGAAAGACGGCGTCAACCTCTTCGCCGGCGACGGCTACGGCGGCCTCTCCAAGCTGGCCATGTACTACATCGGCGGCATCATGAAGCACGCCAAGGCCCTGTGCGCCTTCACCAACCCCAGCACCATCTCCTACAAGCGCCTGGTGCCGGGCTTCGAAGCGCCGGTCAACCTGGCCTATTCCAACCGCAACCGCTCCGCTTCGCTGCGCATCCCGGTGACCAGCAACCCGAAAGCGAAGCGCGTCGAGTACCGTACCCCCGACCCGTCCTGCAACGGCTACCTCGCCTTCGCCGCCATGATGATGGCCGGCCTCGATGGCATCGAGAACAAGATCGATCCGGGCGAGCCGCTGGACAAGGACATCTACGGGCTCTCCCCCGAGGAGCTCAAGGACATCCCGAGCGTCGCCGGCAGCCTGCAGGAGGCTCTTTCCGCCCTCAAGGAAGACCACGCCTTCCTGCTCAAGGGCGACGTCTTCACCGAGGACCTGATCGAGAAGTGGATCGAGTACAAGACCGACGCCGAGGTCAACCCGGTCCGCATGGCTCCCACGCCGACCGAGTTCGCCCTCTACTTCGACTGCTGATTTTCGGCAGTTTGCAGGAAGCAAAAGCCCCCGGAGTGATCCGGGGGCTTTTTTCGTGTCATTCATTTTCGACGGAGGCTATTCAGAATCGGGAAACTCATTTATAGGCAGCCTCACGCAACGCCGCAACGACGCCACGTTAAGATCTGATTCAAAATGGGTTTACCCTGCGTTGCGTCGTTGCGTCGTCGCGTGAGATATGCCCTTCACTGTTTGGCTTAGGTTAACTTTCAGGAAGACCTTTTGCGCGCGGATCAAATCTGATCACTTCGGATAAAAATCTGATCAGGTTTATAGGATCTTGGTAAATCCGAGTTTAATCAGATCTGATCCGAATTTATCCGCGTGAGACGCCCTTGACCTTGCTTTTCCATTCCCTGGACCATAACCACCCGCCAGAACTTGACAACCGGAGGACGGGTGCTTATGTTGGGGACCGCTCGTTCCGAAATCCAATATCACGGGAGGTTCAAAACGCATGACGGTAAGCAAGCGCAAGTTCAAGGCCGAGGTCAACAAGATCCTCGACCTGATGATCCATTCCCTCTACTCGCACAAAGAGATCTTCCTGCGCGAGCTGATCTCCAACGCCTCGGACGCCATCGACAAAGCGCGCTACCTGGCGCTGACCGACACCTCGATCAACCCGGACGGTGACGACTGGCAGATCGAGCTGATCCCCGACGCCAAGGCCGGCACCCTGACGGTGCGCGACAACGGCGTCGGCCTGACCCGCGACGAGGCCGTCGAGGCGCTCGGCACCATCGCCCACTCGGGGACCAAGGAGTTTCTCAAGCTGCTGGAGAGCCGCGAGGTCAAGGACAACCCGGAGTTGATCGGCCAGTTCGGGGTCGGCTTCTACTCGGCCTTCATGGTCGCCGACCAGGTCACGGTTCTGACCCGGCGCGCCGGGGAGTCGGCCGACCAGGCGGTGCTCTGGCAGTCCGACGCCGACGGCAGCTACACCCTCGACGACGCCGTCAAGGAGACCCGCGGCACCGACGTCGTCCTGCACCTCAAGGAGGACGCCAAGCAGTATTTGGAGGAGTGGGAGTTGCGCAAAGTGGTCAAGCAGTACTCCGACTTCATCGAGTACCCGGTGGTGATGGAGGTCACCCGCAGCAACCCCGACCCCGAGGACAAGGAAAAGACCGTCGAGGAGACCAAGGTCGAGACCCTCAACTCGCGCAAGGCGATCTGGCTCAAAGACAAGAGCGAGATCAGCGAGGAGGAGTACCACGAGTTCTACAAGCACATCTCCCACGATTTCTCCGACCCGGCCAAGACCATCCACTACCGGGCCGAGGGGACGACCGAGTTCTCGGCGCTTCTCTACCTGCCCAAGCAGCGCCCCTTCGACATCTACTACCAGGACTACAAGGTCGGCCCGACCCTCTACGTGCGCCGGGTGCAGATCATGGACCACTGCGAGGCGATGCTCCCCCCCTACCTGCGCTTCGTCAAGGGGGTGGTCGAGTCGGCCGACCTGCCGCTCAACGTCAGCCGCGAGATCCTCCAGGACAACAGGACCGTCGCGGTGATCAAGAAGAGCATCACCAAAAAGGTTCTCGACACCCTGGCGGAGATGAAGAAGGAGGAGCCGGAGGCCTACAGCGAGTTCTACGGCCAGTTCGGGCGCATCCTGAAAGAAGGGGTCCACGTCGATTTCGAGCGCAAGGACGCCATCGCCGAGCTGCTGCTGTTCGAGTCGACCAAGACCGAAGCCGGCAAGAAGATCACCCTTGCCGAGTACGTGGCGCGGATGGCCGCGGACCAGAAGGAGATCTACTACATGACCGGCCCCGACCGGGCCACAGCCGAATCCTCCCCCTACCTCGAGGCCTTCAAGGAGAAGGGCTATGAGGTGCTGCTGATGACCGATGACATCGACGACATCATCCTCAGCCGTCTCGACAAGTACCAGGACAAGGAATTCCAGTCGGCCATCAAGGGGGACCTCGACCTGGGCGACTCTTCCAAGAAGGAGGAGAAGCAGAAGGAATACGGCGATCTTTTGGCGCTGATGCAGAACCAGCTCAAGGACCTGGTCGGCGACGTGCGCGTCTCCGGCCGCCTGAAGGACTCGGCGGTCTGCCTGGTCGCCGGCGAGCACGACTTGGATCCCCAGATGGAGAAGATGTTCCGCGCCATGGGCCAGGACGTTCCCAAGGGCCAGCGCGCCCTGGAGGTCAACCCCGACCACCCGCTGATCGCCCGGATGCAGGACCTCTTCGCCGCCGACGCCGAGAGCGGACGGCTCAAGGAGTACGTCGACCTGCTCTACGACCAGGCGCTGCTGCTGGAGGGGGATCGGCCGCGTGATCCCGTTGCTTTCGCCAAGGCTATGTCGAAGTTGATGGCGGAAGGGGCAGGGGAGTAAATCTCCAATCCCCTTTAAAACCAGTAAGCCGCCCGTCGGGAATTCTCTCGGCGGGCGGTTTCGTATTTGGGGAGGGAAATAACCTTTTGACCTGACTGGGAATTCGGGCTAGATTAGCGATGCTTTGGTTTTGTTTTGTAAGGAGTGGAGGGATGAGAGGTAGTAGCAACAAGGTGTTGCAGGATGAAGGATTCTAGGAACCGTCGTTGTCAGCCTAGGCTGAACGGCGGTTTTTTGCTTTTTGGGAGTGAAGAGATCATGCCAGAGATTCAATCTTTCAGGCCTGACCCAGTGGCCCTAACCCAGCGGATATAATACGGAACTTGCTTAGATTTCAAGGACTTTTCGGCTGTCAGCTCCTTCTCGAAGTCGCCTAACATAATCCCTCTCTGGCTTATGGTGACATGACGCATAACCTTACCGTACGCGGATTATGTGATCAATAATCCGCCCGGGAAGGGTTGTTTTTTAACGGAATCAAACAAAATTGGCCAGAATTGGCTTCGCGATAAGGTGAAGTCGAACAAACTGGACATATCACAGGATCAAATGGTTCGACAGGAGATTTTGATGCGGACAATACATGAATTTGACAACGGTATTAAAGTTTATGATAGCCAACTATTAGAAAACCAAAGAATGCGCTACGCAAAACACAACGTCCACGAGGAAGATGACGAGGGCATTTTTATTGATATCATTGAGTCGTTACCGAATCATGCATGCTACGTTAATGTTGGAACCGCAATTGGTTATTATCCTTTGTTAGCAAAAAAAATTAGACCTGATATTCGTATTCATTGTTTTGAGCCTTTGCCGCGTCATTTATTTTTTTTTCATGAGAACATAAAATTGAACGGATTCACAAATGAAGATTTCAAAATATACGATATGGCAGTATCCACCAAATCATCCAAGGTGGTGCTTAAGGATCAAGATTATGGAAGTTATGTCATTCGAAATTCTCCGAAAAGACTATTAAAAGACTTCCTGAGGAGAATTGTGGGAAAGCAGATAGACCAATCGTCAATTTTTGTTGATGCTATTCTCTTAAGTGATGTTTTTCGTTTAGTTGGAAGGCGAGATGTGGATTTTCTTCAAATGGATATTCAAGGCCATGAAGAAACCGTTTTGGCTACCTATTTTTCAGACATTGCTAACACTTCAGGATGTATAAGGTCTTTTCTAGTAGGGACGCATGGAGATCGTATTCATGAAAATTGTCGAAATCTTTTTATAAATAACGGATATATTCTGAAAATTGATGAACCGGATACAAAGAATCAACCGGATGGCATTATTTACTGCTGCATCAGTCATGAGTAAATGTCGAACAAGGCGCTGCACCAGACGGCAATTCCGCTGCGCTCCATTGCCGCTGATGAGCTTGGGCGTAACCGGCAAGGATGAATATGACCCCAAAAGCTCTATTTCAAACAGTTGAAGCAAAAGTTCTCCAGGGAGTTCCCAAATTCAAAGTGCTGGGGTCGGACCGAGTTAACCAAATGAAAACACGTGAAAAGATGCTTGATTTGATAGACAGGGTATGAAAGGGGCTTTTGGGTCTACCATCGGAATTAGCAGATGGCGGGGCACCCCTGGATTTGATAACCTTACTCTGACGGGGGTGTGGCTCTTGGGGTCAGTGACCTGTTCATTCAGGCTCACTTCAGCCTGAAATGCCGCCCCCGTCCTTTGCATCATCCGGCGGGTCGACCGGGATGGTGCCGAACGTGTGGCTCTGGAAGTAGACGTGACCCAAGGATGATGTCCCTGGGTTTGTTCTACCGAAAGGAGCCATTCATGTTTTCTCGTATTCCTTTGGATATCCGCGTCTGTGTCGATGTCGGCTGCAAGTCCCACCAGGTGGCGGTGGGGCTGTCCACTGGCGAGGTGATCGCCGAGTTCAGTATCAGCCATCAACCCGACGGGTTCCGAACGTTCTTCGCCAAACTGGAGCAGCTTGAACAGCAGTATCAGTGCCCGGTCCGGGTTGCCATGGAAGGCTACAACGGCTGGGCGCGGCCCTTGGACGCCATGGTCTTGGCGCGTGGCTGGCAATTGAACAACATCAACAATTTGAAGCTGGCCCGGTTCAAGGAAATTTTCCCCGGCGCCGCCAAAACCGATGCGATCGATGCTCGTCGCGGATTGGAGCTGTTCCAACTCAAGGATCATCTGCCCACCGCGAAAGATGTCCTGCAAGTGGTTGCCGAAGCGCCTCGGGAAAACCAGATACTCAAACGATTAAGCCGTCGCCGGCGACGCTTGGTCAATGAGCGAGTCCGGGTACTGAACAGCCTCCAGGCCGACCTGCAAGCGGTATGTCCCAGCCTGTTGGCATTGACCGGCGATGCCGGCAACTCCTGGTTCTTGCAGTTGCTGACCAGCACCAGCGACTTACGCAAGTTGCCACGGTTGCACCTGAAAACCCTGCGCAAGATTCCCGGGATTGGCGCCAAATATGCCTCGGTCGTGCAGGGTTGGCAGAAGCAGGCCCAGTTCAGCCCCGAGGTGGCCTGGGCTGGCGAAATGATTCAGCAGGATGCCGCTCGGATCATTGAGCTAAACTCTCAGATTAAGACACTCGAAGCCAAGATGCACGCTGCTACCGAACAGTCTTTCATTGCCAGCACCTTGGCTACGGTGCCAGGCTTTGGGCCAATCTGTACTGCCGAGCTTGCCGGGGAGATTGGTCATGAAGCTCGGTTCGCCAAGGAGGCCAGCCTGGCGCTCTACCTGGGCATGGCAACTTTGGACAACAGTTCAGGTGAGTTTCGGGGCAACAAAATCCCCCGACATGTCAACAGTCGCGCCAAGGCAGCAATGATGATCGCGGTTGATCGCCACCGCAAACAGGTACCGGCGTCGCAGCGGTACTATGAAAAGAAACGCGCCGAGGGCAAGGGGCACAACCAGGCCGTCAGAGCTTTAGGCCGACACCTGTGCAGAATCATCTTCAGAATGCTCAAAGATCGAAGGGCATATAGACCACCCAGCTGAATTCTTGTCTTGATATTTCCAGCGGGATGTTCAGGCCTGAAAGATTGAAAGATAGCCAAATGGGACAGGGCCTCCCTCGGGGCAGACATTCTGCCGCCTGCACTGCCGAATTAACCATAAAAAGAAGGTCACATGAATCCTACCGAAACTGGTCTCAAGAAATTATCCGACCTGTACCCCAACATCACCAGGATCATTCTGTTCGTCGCCTTCGAGGAAGCTGATGCTGAGGCCGAACCGAATTACCAGCAGATCATTTTTACCCCGAATTCCGACACAGCCTTTCGCCTCGACTGCTCGCGGGAAGATTGCGTCGATGGCGGGTTTGACTATGCCCCGTATATCGACGAACTGATCCGAAGCGGGGAGGAGAGGGCACACGGGAAGATTGCCTGCGAAGGATGGCTCGGCAGCGGGGAAGGGCGACAGCGCTGCTCGCTGCAGTCGGAGTACCGGATCATAATCCAGTATCATCCCTGAAAGGCCAGTGCCGGGAGCCGCCGCCAGGGGCAAGACCAGGGGGCAGCCTTATCCTTTAAGCTTTCTGGCCGAAGTTTACGGACGAATCATCCTCCCTGCCATTAGCGATCCTGTCGGCTCTTTCCTATACTGACCAAAAAAGGAGCCTCCGATGGATAACCCCAAGCGTGCAACCCAAGACCTGGCAAAAGCCTACGCCGATCAGGGCGACCCGAACGGCTGGTTTGAAGAGTTCTATGCTCGCGCCGACGGCGACATTCATAAGGTCTATTGGGCGGATCTGAAGCCCAACCCGCTGCTCCTGGGCTGGCTTGAGAAGCGCAATCTTCCGCCTGGCTGGCGGGCGATCACCATCGGCTGCGGTCTTGGCGACGATGCCGAGGTGCTGGCGCGGCAGGGATTTCGGGTGACGGCCTTTGACATCTCCCCGTCAGCCATCGACATGTGCCGCCAACGCTACCCTGAGAGCGCCGTCGATTACCGGGTCGCCGATCTCTTCGATAATCCAGGGGAATGGCGGCGCAGTTTCGATCTGGTCTACGAATGCAACACCATCCAGATCCTGGCAGGCCCGGATCGTGTCCGCGCCCGGGAGGCGATTGCCGACCTGGTCGCTCCGGGCGGCGAAGTGCTGGTTTCGTGCCGCAGCCGCCATTCCGGCGAGGACCTCGACGCCTTTCCGCTGGCGCTTGATCGGGACGAGATCGACGGCTTCCGGCGCGCCGGGTTGGCCGAGATCCATTTTGTCGCCTACGATGACGACCAGGAGCCGCCGGTACCGCATTTCTTCGCAGTCTATAAGCGTCCGGCCTGAAATCCTTGGTTTTCCCGCGTCTTGATAGTGGGACCGCTACCGGAAGGCCAGTGGGACGCAGTTGCGTTGTGGGATTGTCGAAGCTAGGGGGCAATCCACGAGATCACGGCCAGCATTTAAACTTTTCTGGTTATGCACCTCGCTCCAGCGGAACCAAGATCTAAAACCTTAAGCTGTTTAAAAGGGATGACCGGGATGAACGGGATTAGAACCCGATGCTTGGATAAAGATATATCCCCTTCATCCCCCTTATCCCTGTGAATTGTTCGGCTTGTTTGCCTGGCCTGACATCAACTGGAGTAAAGTGCATAACCAAGTGAACTTTTTTGAATTCTGCCGGGAAACAGGGGGCGACCCTTGTTGAGATAATCACATCAGGATCATCGAAAGTGAGTTTCCAGGACCCCGGAAGGCCGAAGGCGTGCGGCGCCCCGGCCTTTTTTGTGCCCGGCTCGACTGGCGCCCTGTTGGGTTGCGCAGTAGAGTACAGGTAAGCGGCGCCGGTTTCACCAAGAGGCACTCGCGCTTGTCACCCACCTGCAGCACACCTCGCGCCGCCATCGCCAGCGGCCCCTTGACCCAGGCGACTCCCTTCCCGTTGCGAGGAGAAAAACCATGAATAAGCCGTATATTCGCCTCGACAAGAGCCGGGCCTCGGTGCTCCCGGCTCTCTTATTTCTCTGGATCTGGTTCGGTCCGGCAACCGCCACCGCCCAGATGGAACATCGTCACCGGCCGACGGCGCAGGTCGCCGCCATGCTGAACCTTCATGGCGATCTGGCAAGCATCGGTGGCCCGGCCATGAACGGCTTTGTGTTGGGGCTCGAGCAGGGGAGCGAGAACGGCCCCATCCCCTTCGCCGCTCTCATCGACACGAAAACGGACCCCGCGGTCACCGCGGCCGCTGCGAGAAACCTCGTCTCGAGCGTATCGCTTGCCGCCGGTTTCACGGACAACGACTCCGTCCTGGTGGCGGGCCCCTACTTCCAACGGGCGCGGGTGCCGTTCCTGGCCATCGGAGCTACCGATCCCGCGCTTGCGGAGGTGGTCGGCGACCGCATCTTTCTGACCGCCTTCGGCGACAACACCCAGGCGGCTGCGGGCGCGGAGTTCAGCCAGCGCCAGTTCGGCAGCTCGGTGGCGATCCTTTGGGATTCCACCTCCCAGTACACACGATCCCTGCCCCGCTATTTCCGGACACGATTCGAGGAGCTCGGCGGCAACGTGGTCCTCGACGCTTCCTACGACGGTGGCTGCGACATCAGCGCCCTGGGGCAGCAGGTGGCAGGCCTTCCGCAACAGCCGCAGTTCGTCTACCTCGCCGGACTTCCCGACTGCATCGGCGAGGTGGTGGCCTCGCTCCGGGCCGCCGGGGTCACGCAGCCCATCGTCGGCGGGGATGGGCTGGATACGCCCAATCTCCTCGTGGGGGACCCGGGTCCGACCGACAACGTCTGGTTCACGACCCACGCCTGGCTCTCGGAGCAGACCGGCACGCCGGAGGCGAAGGCGTTCATTGCCGAGTATCGCGATGCCTACGGCAGCGCACCAGCCGACGCCTTCGCCGCTCTCGGCTACGACGCTGCCCGGCTAATCCTGGACGTCCTAAGGCGCGCCCGCAACCAGGCCGGGATCTTCCCGGCGTTGGAGAACACCGCGGGGTTTCAGGGGGTGACCGGGACGATCTCGTTCAGTCCCGCCAGCCACGTCCCGCTGAAGACGGTTTGGGCCATCGCGGTGCAGAACGGCGTGAAGAGTCTCGCGGACGCCTTCGTCCCCGACTCGATCCCCCCGCCGATCCTGGGCAACCCCTGACCATGCCTGACCGGGGGGGGAAGGCGACTGTGGCAGCCTGAGTAACCAGTCCAGGCGAAGGTGAAGAAGAGGAGGTTCCCATGCCAATGCGCAGATGGTGGGTGTGGTTGCCGGTCAATGCTCTGCTGCTCTTCGGGGCGGTTCTTCCGGCCGACGCGGGAGGGGCGAAGGTTTCCCAGATCAGCGCCTCCAGCCCCTTCGCCGGCTGCACCGCCGACGACCCCGGCGGGCAGCCGGGTACGATCTCCAACAACAGCGAGGTCGAGCCTTGGGTTGCAGTCGATCCAACCAACCCCAGGCACATCGTGGCTTCCTGGCAGCAGGACCGCTGGTCGAACGGCGGCGCCCGCGGCCTGCTCGTCGGCGTGAGCCTGGATGGCGGCAGGAACTGGAGGGATGCGCCGCTGCCGAACCTCTCGCTCTGCACCGGCGGTGCGTTTCATCGCGTGTCCGACCCGTGGCTGGCATTCAGCGCCAGCGGTGAAATCTACCACGCCTCCCTGGCGGTCGATTTGGCGCTGGTCCAGTTGCTCCTCGGACAGGCCGACGAGGGGCGATCGGCCATGCTGGTTCAGAAGTCGGTCGATGGCGGCTTCACCTGGACCGATCCGGCGCCGGTCATCGACGAGACCTTTGCCGGCCTCAACGACAAGCAGTCGATCACCGCCGACCCGTTCGACCCGGAAGTCGTGTACGTGGTCTGGGACCGGCTGGATTTCATCAACGGCGGCGGGCCTGCCCTGTTCTCCCGTACCGTTGATGGCGGCCTCAGCTGGGAGGAGCCGCTCACGATCTACGATCCCGGTCCGGCCGCCCAGACGGTCGGCAACCAGGTCGTGGTGCTCCCCGACGGTACCCTGGACGACTTCTTCAACGTGATCGACGAGATCCCGATCCCTCCATTTTCGACCAACACTCTCGCGCTGAAGCGCTCTCCCGACCAGGGGGAAACCTGGAGCCCCGCCGGCGACCCGATCGTCGTCTCTGCCATGGAGCCCGGCTTGGGTGTGTCCGACCCCGACACGGGCCAGGCGCTGCGCAGCGCCGACAGCCTGTTCGACATCGCCGTCAATCCGACCAGCGGCACCCTCTACGCCGTCTGGCAGGACGCACGCTTCAGCGCCTTCGGCCACGAGTCGGTGGCCTTTTCCAGGTCCCGGGATGGCGGCCTCACCTGGAGCGAGCCGATCAAGATCAACCGCACGCCGACCGACCTGCCGGTCGCCAACCAGCAGGCGTTCGTGCCTGCAGTCGCGGTCAACCGGAAGGGAATGATTGCGATCACCTACTACGATTTCCGCTTCAACGGAGCCGAGCCCGAGGGATTGACCGATCAATGGGCGGTCACCTGCAGACCGAAGGCGAAGCGCGACTGTTCCGACCCAAAAGACTGGAACGAACTCCGGCTAACCCAGGAATCGTTCGACATTATCAAAGCCCCCAACGCGGGTGGTCTCTTCCTGGGGGATTACGATGGTCTTGCCGCGGTCAGGAACAGCTTTATCGCTGCCTTCAGCGTCTCCTCGGAGACCGATCCAGCCAACCTGATTTCCGGCACTTTCAAGAAGGGTAAATAATGAAAGGGCAAAATTGAAGTGCAACACTTTGAGGAGTTAAAGTGTTGCGATGGAAAAATCCTACAAGCATCTGGATGGTACAGAGCGGGCAGTGATTCAAGTGGGACTGGAGCAGGGACATTCCCTGCGCGCCATCGCCCGGAGTTTGAACCGTTCCGTGGGCACCGTAAGTCGCGAGTTGCACCGGAACGACTGGGAGCCCCCGTCTTCCCGAGCAGGGCGGCGGGGGCGGCGACCCGTGGCAGGCGGCTATCGTGCCTCACGTGCCGAACAACGCGCCAGAGAACTGGCACACCAGCCGCGAAAGGCCAAGCGGCTCATCCCTGGCGAAGCTCTCTGGGAGGAGGTTGTTTCGCTCTTGGGAACGGGGAATTCGCCGGAGCAGGTTTCTGCTACACTGAAGCGCATGCACCCCGCAGAACCTCAGTTCCAGATCAGTCATGAAACCATCTACACGGCAATCTATGCCATGCCACGTGGTGAACTGCGCAAGGAGATTATTTCCCTGCTGCGGCAATCCCGCAAAAAGCGCCGGCCGCGCACCCGTGGCGAACATCGTGGGGCAGTATTCCCAATATGCTCAGCATCCATGAGCGTCCCGCCGAGGTGGACGAACGATTGGTTCCTGGCCATTGGGAGGGCGACCTTATAAAAGGGGCTCGCAATGCTTCCGCCGTGGGGACGCTGGTGGAGAGAACCAGTCTGTTCGTGACTCTGGCCAAAGTCGACAATGCCAGTGCCGAGTCAGCCCAGAAGGGGTTCAGCTATGTTCTCAACCGGATCGAAGCCCAACGGCGGTTAAGTATGACCTACGACCAAGGCAAAGAAATGGCCTGCCACGAGGCGCTGTCGGAGAAGACCGGGATCAAGGTTTACTTTGCCGATCCCCATAGTCCCTGGCAGCGAGGAATCAACGAGAACACCAATGGTCTTCTGCGCCAGTATCTCCCAAAGGGTACGGATCTTTCGGTGTTCTCCCAGGAGGAGCTTGACCAGATTGCCTTGAAACTCAACGCCAGGCCGAGGAAAAGCCTTGGCTGGAAGTGCCCGGCGGAAATTTTTCTGCCAGACTTCGACTTTCGCGAATACTATGCACGCATCCTAAAACCTGTTGCACTTCGAACTTGAAACCGCCAAGACAAATTTATCGGTACCGACGGCAAAAACTTCAGTTTGACAGTCAGATCGGGTAGGAGGCGGGGGTATCCCCGCCTCCTACCCGATTTGCTACATCTTCTTGTCAAACAACTTCAGGTATTCCCCGTACCCCTCCTTCTCCAGATCGGCCTTGGGGATGAACCGCAGCGCCGCCGAGTCGATGCAGTAGCGCAGGCCGGTCGGTTGCGGACCGTCGGTGAAGAGGTCGCCGAGGTGGGAGTCGGCGTGCTTGCTGCGCACTTCGGTGGAGCCGCCGAAGAGGCCCAGGTGCTTCACCTCGACCACGTTCTCCGGCTCGAGGGGTCTGACGAAGCTCGGCCAGCCGGTCCCGGAGTCGAACTTGTCAGTAGAACTGAACAACGGTTCGCCGGAGATGATGTCGACGTAGATCCCCGCCTCGTGATTGTTCCAGTAGGCGTTGTTGAAGGGGGGCTCGGTGCCGCGCTCGCGGGTCACGTGGTACTGCATCGGGGTCAGGGTTTTGCGCAGCGTGGCGTCGTCGGGGATGGTGTAGGTCCGCTTCCTGGGCATCGGTTCGCTCATTTTACTGATGGAACCATCCATGTCCTTCTCCATCCCCTTGTCATTCATGGGCTTGTCTGGCATCCCCTGGTCGGTCATCTGGTCGGACTTTGGCATGTCGGACGACATCCCCTTATCCGATTTGTCCATCATGGCCTGCGGCTTCATGTCCGTATCGGTGGTCTTGGCCGGCAGCTTGTCGACGTCCTTTCCCCAGACCTTTTCCAGGAACTGGTCCCGCCCCGAGCCCCAGCGGTAGTAGTGGTAACGGATGGGGTTCTTCTTGTAGTAGTTCTGGTGGTACTCCTCGGCGGGGTAGAAGGGGCCGAGTTTCACGATCCTGGTGACGATCGGCTTGTCGAAGCGGCCGGAGGCTTCCAGCTTCGCTTTCGAGTCTTCGGCCAGCTGCTTTTGCTCGTCGTCGGCGTAGAAGATCTCGCTCTGGTACTGGGAGCCGCGGTCGACGAACTGGCCGCCGCCGTCGGTGGGATCGACATGGCGCCAGAACCAGTCGAGGAGCTGCGAGTAGCTGAGCTTGGCCGGGTCGTAGATGACCTTGACCGCCTCGACGTGGCCGGTGCCGCCGGCCGAAACCTGTTCGTAGGTCGGATTGGCGACGTGACCGCCGGTGTATCCGGAGATGGCATCGATCACCCCTGGCAGCTTTTCAAAGTCCGATTCGGTGCACCAGAAACAGCCGCCGGCGAAGACTGCGGTGGCGGTCATGGCGGGCATCGTTTCTCCGTCAGCCGGCATTTCCATGGCCGGACCTGGCCGCAGGGCGAAGAGGGCGATGCCGATGACGGCGATCGCGATCAGTACCTTTTTCATGAACACCTCCCGGAGCTGGCCCTCTGGGGGCGCCCCTGATAACTGGTTGATCGGCTTTTCCTGTCAATTATAATAAGGCATCGGGGCAAAGCCTGCTTAAAGGCCGTGTAAAGATCTGTTAAAGCCTACCGTTTGCCGGGGCTGACCGTATCACGGTGTTGGGAGTATAATCGGGGTGAGTTGGACCCGGGCATCGTAATAATGCCGGGAGAGACATTACCTTGCCAAGCCTTCGGTCCCGCGGGACGGAAAGGAGTTCGCCATGTTCGTTATTACCGGCGCAACGGGACACATCGGCAGCCGCACCGCCGAGATCCTGCTCGACAAGGGGGCCAGGGTGCGGGTCATCGGCCGCAGCACCGAGCGCCTGGAGCCTTTAGTCAAGCGCGGCGCCGAGGCGGTGGTCGGGGACCTGCGCGAAAAGGGTTTTTTGATCCGAGCCTTTCGCGATGCCGCGGCCGTCTTCGCCATGATTCCCCCCGCGCACACTGCCAGGGACTTCCGCGCCTTCCAGAACGAGGTCGGCGCCGCTATCGCCGCCGCCATCGTTGCCGCGGGGGTCGAACATGTGGTCAACTTGAGCAGCCAGGGAGCCGATCTGGAAACGGGAACCGGCCCGATCCTCGGCCTGCGGGACCAGGAAGAGCGGCTCGACGGCCTGGCCGGGGTCAACGTGGTGCACCTGCGACCGACCTATTTCATGGAGAACCTGCTCATGACCATCCCGCTGATCAACCACCTCGGCTTCGCCGGGTCGGCGGTCGACGGCGAACAGAAGCTCGCGATGATCGCCACCAGCGACATCGCCGCAAGGTCCGCCGAACTGCTGGAGAAGCGCAACTTCACCGGTACGGAGGTTGAGGACCTGCTAGGTGAGCGGGAGCTCTCCCTCGAAGAGGCGACCACTGTACTCGGCCGCAGCATCGGCAAGCCGGAGTTGAAATATGTCAAACTCCCCTACCATGCAGCCGAAAAAGGGATGGTGGTAATGGGGTTCAGCGCCGACGCGGCGCGGCTCTTTATCGAGATGAGTCAGGCCCTCAACGAGGGGCGGTTTGCCGTTGGCAGGCCGCGTACCGAGCGGAACACCACGCCGACCTCCATAGAACAGTTCGCCAAGATTTTCGCCGCGGCCTACGCCGCCTCCCATTCCCACCAGGCGGCTTAGTCATTGGGCATTGAACCGATCTCAAAGGGGTCGCAGCTGCGGCCCCTTTGTCGTTGGATGGTCGAGGGCGTTTCGCGCGGATAAATTCGGATAAGGTCCGATTAAATTCGGATTTACCCGATACCATGCTTGATCCGATTTTAAACCGAAGTGATCCGATCTGATCCGTGCGCAACCGGATTTCATTTTGAACCGGTGGCAGTATCAAGCGGCTTCCCGTCTCTCCCTAGTGCAGGTGGCGGCCAAGTCCCTTGCTGCGCCGGAAGGCCTGCAGGTAACGGGCATCCTCGCTGTAGGTAGAAGGGTGGATGGTCGGCACCGGCTGCGGGGAGAGGTCCCTGTCGACGTTGACGAAGGTGAAGAGGCAGGAGTTGGATAGGGCCTGGCTGGTGCGGTCCCGGCTGATGCGGCGGATACTCGCCTCGACCGAGAGGGAGGTCTTGCCGGTGTAGACGATGCGGCTGGTGTAGTGGAGCTTGTCACCCAGGCGCACCGGGTAGAAGAAGTTGATGCGGTTGACGGCGACGATCACCGGACGGTTCGGGGCTACCAGCTCGGCGCAGATCGAGGAGAGCTCGTAGGCGCGACGCACCAGGTAGCCGCCAAAGATGGTGGTAGGGACGTTCTCCTGTTCCGGATACATCCGCTCCCAGGAATCGGCGACCAGGCTGCCCGCGAGCAGGCCGTTGAAATCCGGGTCTTCCTGGGCCTGATGAAGGCGGTTGAGCAGTTCGTACTCCTCGTGGCTTGGCGGCTCCAGGGCGATATGCTGCTCGGAACGGTAGGCCTCACGGCTGGCGAGGACATTGGCGTAGC
This sequence comes from uncultured delta proteobacterium, assembly GCA_963806685.1. GTDB lineage: Bacteria > Desulfobacterota > Desulfuromonadia > Desulfuromonadales > DDH964 > DDH964. Next base: position 59,374 of record CAWDZB010000023.1, on the reverse strand, counting down.
GTTGCTTTTCCAGGTCGTCGACGTACTCCAGGGGCGGGATGGTGACGCTCTGCGAGGTCTCCCCGACGCCGATTCGAGCGACCATGGTGAAGAAGCAGGAGGCGATATGGATGGCCGGGTTGCCGGGGTGCTCGACACGGATGCCGACCTCCATCGAGGTGCGGCCGACATGGTTGATACGCGCCTGCAGGACGATGTCGCGGGTGACGTCGGCGGCATGCTTGATGAGAATTTCGTCGATGGCCGCGGTGACCACCCGCGCCTCGGGATGGAACTGGCGTACGTAGTTGAGAGCCGTATCCTCGGCCATCTTATCGAGGACCTCGAGGAACCGGCCGAAGCGCAGGTTGCCGAGCAGCGGCTCGTTGACTACCATGAAGCCGCGGCGCAGGTCGAGGTCACCGCTCAGGGGGAGGGTGCGGTAGAAGGAGGTGTCGTTGGGACGGGCCATGGTTCTCTCCGGGGTCGAGGGGGAAGGGTTGTCAGGGCTAGGATAGTTGTTGCCGACTGGAAGTCAAACCGGATCTGGGGATGACAAACAGAATTCTCCTTGGTAGTACTTTACCAAGAGCCTGCCAGCCGATAAGGAGTTCGCGATGAAACCAGCTACCGGAATTCTTGTTTTGCTTGCATCGGTCCTGTTGCTGGGAGCCTGCAGCCGGAATGAAACGACCAGCGAACAGCAAAAAGCCGCGCCTGCGGCGCCGTCCCCCCAGGCCAGGGAGATGGCCGCCGGCCCGGCGACGACCGGGCTCCCCGAGGGCCGGCTGGTCTACCAGGATGCCTGCGCCTCCTGCCATGAGACGGGTATCCAGGGCGCCCCGATCACCGGCAGCAGCGATGCCTGGGCCGATCGCCTGATCAAGGGGCCGGAAGCGCTGATTCGCAACACCCTGCAGGGAATCGGCACCATGCCGCCGCGCGGCGGTGTCCCCGGGCTGAGCGACGCGGAAATCGCAGCGGCCGTCAACTACATGATCCAACGGGTGCACTGACCTCCAACGGTTGTTTCAATTCCGGTCTGAAATTCAGGTCATCGAGTGCAGGCCGATCACGTTCCCCTCGGTATCGTAGACCAGGGTGCTGCAGCCGCCGGAGGAAACCCCGGCCATCTTCACCAGGGTGCCGCCGGCTCCCACCTTGTCCATCGCCATTGGAAAAGCCCACATCTCCAGTTCCGGGGTATTCAGCCGCTGCAGTTCGACCTGGAACACCGACTCGTAAAACGTTTTCGCTCGCTCCATGTCGTCCTCGGTCTTTCCGGCGGACTCCAGGGCCTTGATCTTGGCCAGCGCGGTCTGGCCCATGGCCCGCTCCAACACCTTTTCGGCGTAATCGTTGTAGGACGGGATACTCGGCATCATGTTGGAGATGACCAAACTTGAGGTGCTGCTGGTACTTGAAGGCGTACTCGATGGCCAGGATGCCGCCCCAGGAGGGGCCGTAGAGGTAGAAGTTGTCTTTGTCGAGATTCAGCAGCGCCCTGGCGGGCCTGATCAACCTCCTCGACGAAGCGTGAGATTCCCCACAGCTACGGGGCGTCCGGCTGGTCGCTGTAAGCAGACCCGAGCTGGTCGTAGTAGTAGTACTCGCTGCTGGCGCCAGGGAAGTCGCTGTCGAAGGCCTCCAGGTACTCATGGGTGAGGCCAGGACCGCCGTGCAACAGCAGGACCTTGTGTTGCCGGTCCGCTTGGTCCAGACGTGGAAATCACCTGCAGCGGTGTGGACCGGAATCATTTTCACCCCGCCGCTCAGCACATCGTCGAGTCCGGAGTACCCCCAGACCTCCGTTCTCAACGAATGCCCAACCCTCCGCCTTACCCCTCCCAGACCGGTCGGTTCTGGTTCAGCGCATCAGCCGGCGGGCCAATTTCTCCCGTGAGCGACGGAGCAGGCTTATGTTCGAGGCGTCGTCCAAAGGCCGGTAGCCGAGATCATTCATGGTCGCCGACAAATCCCACAGGCTGGTTTTATTGTTGGAAACGGCATAGTAGATGCCAAACCCGATGGGCGCCTGAAGGCTCTTTCTGACGACCTGCACCAGGTCACGGTGACTGAGCCATACCGCCTCCTGCCTCCCCCGTCCGGGCAGGTCGGACTTGAGAACACCGCCCAGGCGCAGGCAGATCGATTCGAGACGATAGAGTTCGAAGAACTGCCTGGCGAGGGATTCGCCAAACACCTTGCTGCTGCCGTAATAACTTTCAGGCCTGACCGGGTCGGCGGGGGATATTTTCCCTTGGGGAGGCAGGTCCTTCTCATACCCTGAAGTCACCCGGTTGGAACTCGCCAATACGACCCTTTTTACGGCATGTTCTTTCGCTGCTTCGTACAGGTTTCTGGTACCGATGATGTTGTTTTTCAGGATCGATTCCCAGTCGGCCCCAGGTTTTGGATCCCCCGCCAGGTGGATGACGGCAACCGGCCGGACCCTCTGCAGCACCTCCCTGACCGCTTCAAAATCCGAGATATCCGCCCGGAACGTCCGGTCGTCATTGGTTTCCCGGATGTCCAGCCCATGCAGATCATAATCGTCCTGCAACCCCTGCCACAAAACCTGGCCGACAACGCCATTGCATCCGGTGATCAGCAGTTTCGCGTTTTTCATGAATTCTCCCTTTGGATGCCAATGGGTTCCAGAACCCAGCGCCAAGACCCCGCTGTCTAAACTATATAGTTGGGGTGGCCGATGAACAAGGTGCCGCTCTGTCGGTGGTCGGTGATCGAAACTCGCCGAAACAGGCTGCCGCCGGGTTCCAGCCTTCAATATTACCGAAAATATAAACCGGAGCGCCATGGACCGGCCTCGATTGCCAGTTGCGAGGCTGGTGTAAGGGACCAGCGGGGCTTGGGAGCCGCACCAAGGCGGAAATTTGACAGGTGCCCGCGGCCGCAGTAAACCTTTAAGAAAGCATTAAATAATGTGAAATCAAGGGTGTCCAGGTCTTTTCGATCTGCTCTAGGCGGTCACGGAATTTACTGGCCAGGTGGCGAACCGGGAACGGGTGAAATTCATGCCAGAAGGCATATGCTCAGAGTATCCGTCCGTTGGTCCCGTTGAGGGGCCGGCTGCTTTTTTCGAACGCCTTTATTCCTGTTTTGAAAAGGCGCAACGGGGCGCAACCGGTGCTATCGACCGCTATTTCAATATCGGCGGGTATCTGATCCGCCTGCACTTCGCCGGCCCGGCCCTGACATCCCGCCTGACACCCGCCCTGGAACACCTGTCCGCTTCGCCCGGAGAGAAGCCTTCCCTCACGATCGGCATCTGGGACAGCGCTTCCACCGGAATCCAGGCGCCTTCCCCGCCCTGGTCCTCGGGCGACTACATTACCCGCGGCGAAGTCCACGGCTTCAACGACGGCCGCATCCATACCCATTACAACCTCGATGCCAACGTGCTGGACATGCTCGATTCCGCCAGGGATCTGGCCGTCTACTGGACAGGCGATGCCGCTTCGCTCCCTTTCTATGAGAGCGGTGCACCGCTGCGCACCATCCTGCACTGGTGGCTGAGGGAGCACGGCCGGCAACTGGTGCATGCCGCCGCCGTCGGCACCCCCCAGGGGGGAGTGCTGCTGGTCGGCCGGGGCGGTTCGGGGAAATCGACCACTGCCCTGACCTGCCTCGACTCGGAACTGGTGTACGCCGGGGATGACTATTGTGTGCTGGATACCGAGGCCGAGCCGTACGTCCACAGCCTTTACAGTTCTGCCAAGCTGAATGGCAACAATATCGACCAGTTGCCCCACTTGGCATTTGCCGTCAGCAACGCGGATCGCCTCGACACGGAGAAGGCTCTGATCTACCTGCAGCATCATTTCCCGCACAAGGTCGTCTCCGGCTTTCCCGTCCGGGCAGTCCTTTTACCCCGGGTCACCGGCGGGGAAGCGACCGCTCTTTCCCCCGCATCTCCCATGGAGGCCCTGAGAGCGCTGGCGCCCAGCACCCTGTTCCAGCTGGCGGGCGCTGGGCGCTCCGATTTTGTCGCGATGTCCGGATTCGTCCGGAAAGTCCCCTGCTACCACCTCGAACTGGGGACCGCCCTGGGACAAATCCCCGGCGTCATTCTGCGGTTGCTGAAGGATGGACAACGAGTATGAATGACAGCGAAAATAAAATGAGCGTGATCATTCCCTCCTACAACAGCGCTTCCTTCCTGGAAGACGCGGTAAAAAATGTGCTGCAACAGGGGATCCAACCCCTGGAAATCCTGATCGTGGACGATGGCTCCAGTGACGACACCGCCGCAGTGGCGGCGAAACTGTCCGGACCGATCCACTACATTTATCAGGAGAACAGCGGCCCCTCGGCAGCGCGCAACCGTGGTCTGGAGCTGGCCTGCGGCAATATCATCGGCTTTCTGGATGCCGATGACCTTTGGGCGGAGGATAAAACGGAACGGCAGTTGGCGCTTTTGCAGGCACGGCCGGAAGTGGGCATCGTCCAGGGGTTTGTCCAATGGATGTGCCTGGTCGACGCATCCAGTGCGGAACGGCGCTACCGCCCGCTGGGCGAGCCATACGCCTCCTTCAACCTGGGCAGCGCGCTTTTCAGGCGATCGGTCTTCGACCGCATCGGGTATTTCAATGCCACGTTGCACCATAGCGAAGACGTCGACTGGTTTCTGCGGGCCAGGGAACAGGGGGTGTCGATTCTCATCCAGGAGAATATCGCGCTCTATTACCGTATCCATGAAAGCAATATCAGTCAGGACAAGCTGAAGCGCCGTGCCTCATTCCTCCAGGTGATCAAGATGTCGCTTGATCGCAGGAAAGAGCTGGGGAAGGGGGTCGCGAGGCCGGTGGCCGAGATGGAAAGGACAAAGAAGCGGTAGGTGCAGCAAAGTGGCGCTCTGAACATCTACGCTGATTGAAGTGCCTTGATTGGCTGGCCAATTGGGCGAGGGGAAGGGGAATTGATATGGGAAATCCTTTGGTGAGCGTTATCATCCCGGTTTACAATGGGGAAAAGTACCTGGAGGAAGCTATTCAGAGCGTCCTCGACCAGGATTACCGCCCCCTCGAAATCATCGTCGTCGACGATGGGTCGACGGACCGTAGCGGCGAGATTGCCCGCTCCTACGCGGAAGTCCGCCACCTCCATCAGGAAAACCAGGGCGTATCCGCGGCCCGGAACGCCGCGATCGCCCTGGCCGACGGTGAATACATCGCGTTCCTGGACGCTGACGACCGCTGGACCCCGAATAAACTGGGTGTTCAGATCGGCTTTCATCTGGCACATCCCGATATCGGCTACACCATCACTCACCAGCGCATCCAGCTGGAACCCGGGGCTCCGGTGCAGGCTGCCTTCAAGCGGGAACTGCTGGAAACGGACCACCCGGGCTACGTTCCCAGTACGCTGATGGTAAAACGGCAGGCCTTGCAGACGATCGGGGATTTCCAGACCCGCTACCGGACGGGGGAGGACATCGATTGGTTTTCGCGCGCCAAGGATTCTGGCATCCCGATGGGCATTGTCCCGGAAATGCTGCTTTTCAGGCGGATGCACCACACCAACCTGTCACTGCAGGGCCGGCCCAATTTCTCGCAGCTGTTACGGTCGTTGAAAACGTCCATTGACCGCAAATCCGGGTAGAAAGGAAATCGAAACGTGAATGCTCTGGTCAGTGTAATCATCCCGGTTTACAACGGCGAGCGCTACCTGGCAGAGGCGATCGGCAGCGCCCAGGCGCAGACCTACCGGCCCATCGAGATCATCGTCGTCGACGACGGGTCGACGGACGGAACGGCCGAGGTGGTAAAGCCCTTCATTCCCTCGGTGCACTATGTCTACCAGGAAAACGGCGGCACGGGCGCGGCCCGCAACCGGGGCATCGAGGCGGCGCAGGGCGATTTCTTCGCTTTTTTGGATGCCGACGACCTGTGGCAGCCGGACAAGCTCTCGCTCCAGATGGCGGCTTTTGCGGCCGATCCGCAGGCGGATATCCTATTCGGCCACCTGCAGCAGTTTTTCAGCCCCGACGTCGATGAAAGCCTCAAGGAGAAGATTGCCTGTGACACGGCCATCGTGCCGGGGTACCTGCCCAGCGCCATGGTGGTCAGGCGCGACTCGTTCTTCCGCGTCGGCCGGTACGAGACCCACTGGAAAATCGGCCAGGACGTCAGCTGGGTGATGCGCGCCATGGAACAGGGGCTCAAGATGGTGATGATCCCCGAGGTGGTCTTCCGGCGCCGTATCCATGCCAGCAACAAGGGGATCACCCAGCGCGCTTTTATCACCCAGCGGGTTCGGATCATCAAGGCGTCCCTGGATCGCCGTCGCCAAATGGGGCTGATTACCTAGGGACCCGTTTGGTTAGTCCTTTTAGATATTTCGGAGGCATTTTGGTCGGTGGCAAAGCGTGTCGACACAGGCGTAGCCTGAGCTAAGCCGAGGAGACGCAACGCAGCCAGCGGCCAAAAAGACCAGAATTAATCAATGGAATTAACCAATCGGGACAATAGCGCCACGGTTGCCCTGCGCCAGTTTGGTGCGTGGGTCATCTTGTGTTGGGGGGTAGATGAACGAATGGCTTGCAACCGTCCTCGGCAATCCACTGAGCCACCTGCGAAGCGGAACAACCCGCTCCACGATGAATCCCCGGCATCTTGAAAGGCTGGTGTCCGATTTTGACCTGGGTAAACTTGTTGCCATTTCAATCGACCAGGAAGGCCTGTTCAATCGAAATTTTTTTCTTGTGACCAGTTCGGGAAAATATTTTATCAAGGCCTTTCGCAAGGAAATAAAAAAACACATTGTGCATATTGCTGGGGTCGAGGAGTTCATGCGCAGCCATGGCGTTCCGGCCATATGCATGATGACTGCAGTGAACGGCAATAAGCACGTCAGTTATGGTTCTGAGGTTTATGCAGTTTATCCATTCGTGGAAAGCGACCGTTCCCATCAGTATGGAAAAGAAGAATTTAAAAAAATGGGAGCGGTGCTCGGCTTGATCCATCAAAAGAGTCATGGAGGGAATACCGGACATTCTATCCAGGAAGGCATTAAATCTTCAAAGATCCGTTCCTAGCAGTTTGAATATTTTGAATAAGTATAAAAAACGTATCAAGGGGAAAGGGAAGTGCGAAAAAATAGACTTTAAGACTCTTGAATACATTGATTTGAAACTTGAGCTCATTCCACTGATTGCCGATCCAATCCTGATTCCGTGCGATACGCTGGTGCATGGAGACTTCCATCAGAGCAATTTATTCCTGGATCAAAACACCCGAGAGATTATCGGGATATGTGACTGGGAGAAAGCTGAAATGGCGCCACGTGCCTATGAGCTTGCCCAGTCCATGCTCCATATCCATTTGCGCGGAGAATATGATGTTAAGGAAGCCCTCCATAACGCCAAATCCTATATAGAAGGCTATTTATCCATCTTCCCTATCAGCAAAAAGAATTTCGAAAAAGGGCTGAAACTTCGTTTGCAGCATTTGATAATGACCCACTGGGTCGAGGATCTTTTATATAGAAAGCGCGACTACAGGGCAATGCCATTTGTAGATATGGAGATCAGAAGGCTTACCGCGTTAATCAAAATGAATCTGGCAGAAAAGCTTATGCTGCTTTTTGATTGAACTAATTGGTCTGCCTTAACTTGCCGCTGCTGCCGACCGTAACAGGTAGAGTCCTTCCGAATTTCTTTTGGAGAAGCCGCCAATATCCTCCCCTATCGCCCCGTGTTTTTTCGACGATTGCCAAATGGCAGGTTTGGCCTTTTTAACTCATAATTTTGAATTTGGACCGGCTTCTGGTCCGATATGATTCGGTGCAAACGGATCATGCCAATCCGCCGTACGGAGAGACGTCATGAGCAAGCTGTTTTCCTCCTTGAGCCTGGGGAACATCACCTTTCGCAACCGAATATTCGTGTCGCCCATGTGCCAGTATTCGAGCCGCGACGGTTTGCCCACCGACTGGCATCTGGTTCACCTGGGGAGTCGCGCCGTGGGCGGCGCGGGGCTGGTGATGGTGGAGGCAACCGCGGTCAGCCCCGAGGGGCGCATCAGCCCGGGTGACAGCGGCATCTGGAGCGATGCCCATACCGAGGCATTTGCACCCATCGCCCGCTTCATCACCGAACAGGAGGCCGTCGCGGGGATCCAGATCGGCCATGCCGGGCGCAAGGGGTCCTGTTCACCACCCTGGCGAGGTGGCGCACCGCTGGGAAAAGGGGCAGGCGGCTGGCCGACCCTGGCCCCCAGCGCGGTACCCTTTGGTGCCGGGTATCCCGCGCCCCGGGCGATGACTCTGGAGGAACTGGACCAGGTCGAGAAACAATTCCGCGCCGCGGCTGGCCGGGCCCTGGCAGCCGGTTTCCAGATGCTCGAAATCCACATGGCCCACGGCTACCTGCTGCATGAGTTTCTCTCGCCGCTGGCGAACCATCGGCAGGACGACTATGGCGGTTGCCTGGAGAACCGGCTGCGCTTCCCCCTGCGGGTGGCCCGGGCCGTACGCCAGGCGTGGCCGGAGGACCTGCCGCTTTTCGTAAGAATTTCGGCAACCGACTGGGCGGCCGGAGGCTGGGACATCGACCAGTCGGTGCTGCTGGCGCGGGAGCTGAAAGAGATCGGGGTGGACCTGATCGACTGCTCTTCCGGGGCGGTGGTGCCGAACGAGCCGATTCCCACCGGGCCGGGCTTCCAGGTCCCCTTTGCCGCCAAAGTCCGGGCCGAGGCCGGGATGGCCAGCGGCGCGGTTGGCTTCATTCTCGAACCGGCGCAGGCGGAACAGGTCGTGGCCACCGGCCAGGCTGACGTCGTGCTGCTGGCGCGGCAGATGCTGCGCGACCCCTACTGGCCGCTCCATGCCGCCAAGGCGCTGCAGGTGGACGTTCCCTGGCCGAGCCAGTACCTGCGGGCCAAATAGTCGCCGGCAGAAATCGGAATCCATCGCACCGCACTGTCCCCCGTTCACAACCTCAGGCGGCTACTATCATTCCCCAATCCCTCGATTATGATAGGGGGAAGGGGGAGAGGGGAGGGCCGTCATGCGGCCTTGGTTCATTTTCCCGTGGTTCCTGTTCGGCCTGCTGCTTCCCATGTCGCTGCTGGCCGGTGAATTCCACTGCGCCGGCCCGGCCGAGGTCGTCGTCCGTACCGACCAGGCGATGGACCTGGACGAGATCTGCACTTCCGCGGCGAAGGCGTTCGCGTTTCTCGCCCGGTTCGATCTGATGCCGAAGCGGCCAATCACCATCGACATCGTCGACCACCAGATCGACAATGAGGGGTTTCTCGCCTACGGCCGTTACGAAAAGGAAACCGACCGCATCGAGATGATGTCCTACGCGGCGATCTTGGCCGACGGCGAGACACCGCAGATGTTCGGCGAGCCTTTCGACCAAGCCCACTACTCCGGGCTCATTGCCCATGAGGTGGCGCATGCGGTCGTCGAGCCGAACCTGGTGCGGAAAAAGTATTCCACCATGCCCCAGGAGTATCTGGCCTATGCCACCCAACTGGCGGTTCTGCCGGAGGCGCGGCGGAGCCAGGTCATCGCCCCGATGGATGTCGAGCCCTGGCGGGAGGGGGATCTGATCAGTTATACCTACCTGGCGATGAACCCGGGCAAGTTCGCGGCCAAATCCTACCTTCACCTGACCTCTCTGGCCGACCCCAAGGCTTTCGTCCGGTTGCTGCTGGATAGCCGGCGGATCGACATCTATGTTCCCAAGGACCTGTCCCAACGGCCGACAAACTAGTGCCCTGCCTGGATTATGCCGTTCAATAATTCGATTTTCTTCTCTGGGGCGGAAGTGGGCGGGGAGGCCGGGTGGGTTGATTTTATTTCCCGCAGCATTTCTTGTACTTGCGGCCACTTCCGCACGGGCAGGGGTCGTTGCGGCCGATCTTGTCCACGCTCAGCGGTTTTGCTTTGACCATGATCCCCTCGGTGAACAGCCAGTGGCCCCCCTTGCGCTGGAACTGGCCGCGCTCGTGGTGGTTGCGCAGGCCGTTTTTGTCGCGAAAACGGGCGATGAACTCGACCTCGCCGTCCTCATCTTGCGCCCCCCCTTGGGTGGTCCCGAGAATCTCCAGGCCATGCCACTCGGAAGTCTCAGCCCAGGTCCTGGTCCCCGCGTGGTCGTACCCCTCGCGGTGGTCGGGGTGGGTACTCTCGAAAATGAAATCGATCGCGACCTTGACGTGGGCGCTGTAGCGCGCCCGCATCAGTTGTTCGGCCGTTTCGGCCGGCTGCTGGCCGGTGATGATCGGTTCGCAGCAGGCAGCGTAGTCGCGGCCGCTGCCGCAGGGGCAGGTGTTCATGGTTTTTGCTCCTTGGTTCGTTTGCTGGATTTTCCCGGGCGGCAGGCACCCTTGGAGCCTGTCCCCCGGGTCAGCGGCGGTCTGGCCGCCGGTTTGAACTCGGGTTCGTAGCCGACGGTGAAATCGGCGCCGGCCGGAAGGCGAAGGGCCTGGAAGTGGCGATTGGTGTTGGTTAATGGGCAGATCGGCTCACGGCAGGGCTCGAACCCGAAGCGCTGGAAAAAGCCGGGCTTGCCCAGCACAAACAGGGGCTGGCTTCTGATCGCCTCCTGCCGCAGGGCAAAGCGCAGCAGTTCCGAACCGACCCCCTGCCGTTGAAATTCGGGCGCCACCGCCAGCGGTGCCAGGTGCAGGCCGCAGACCACTTCGCCGTGGTAGGCGTTGGAAAAGGCGATGTAGGCGATGGCCTTGTTGATGTGGATGCAGACCCATTCCTGCAGCGGCCGGCCGTTCTCGTGGAGTTTCTGCACCAATGCCGCCTCGTCGCCGCGGCCGGGAAAGGCGGCGCGTAACAGAGCGTAGACCTTGGCGTAGTGTTCTTTCGTCACCTTCTGGATTTTCATTGTGCAAGTCCCTGCGGATTCAAAAGCGGTCTCACGCAACGCCGCGCCGGCGCAGCGAAATTCAAAACCTGGGAAGAACTTAGGTTGCCGGCCAATCGCCTGATCAGGCTTGATGGATAATGCTTTGGATTTTACGTTGCGGCGTCGTCGGGAGGCAATGCTCCCTAAAAGGCTCAATAAAGCCGCAACTGTCCATCCTCTTCTTCGAACTCGGAATCTTCCCGGGCTGGAACCGGTGACAACGGGGTGGGCGCGGCAGGGCAGGGGAGGACAGGCACTTCCTCTGCGGCCGCCGCGACCTGACTGGTCGCCCGCAGCCCCTCCTCCACCGCCCGCTTGGCCAGCTTGTCGCAGCGCTCGTTGAATGGATGCCCGGCATGGCCGCGCACCCATTCCCAGCTGATCGCATGGTGCCGGGAAAGGGCCAGCAGCTGTTGCCAGAGGTCCTGATTGGCGAGGGCGCCCGGACTCTCCAGCCGACCGTTGCGACTCCAGCCGTAAATCCATTCGCTCATTCCCCGCACCAGATACTGGGAATCGCTGAACAGACGCACCCTCCGCGGCCCGTTCAGGGCTTCCAGACCGCGGATCGCCGCCAAAAGCTCCATGCGCTGCGAAGTGGCCGCGGGCTCGAACCCGCTCAGCTCCTTCTCGAACTCGCCGTAGCGCAGGATCGCCCCGTAGCCGCCGGGTCCCGCATCCCGGCCCGAACCGTCGCTGTAGATCTCAACCACGCCCGGGGGCGGAGGGGTGAAGGCGAGCTCCAGGGATTCGAATTCCAGCTCCCGCAGCAGCGGGATCAGTTCCGCCAGGTTTGGCAGGCGGCACTGCAGCTCTGCCATGGTCGGCTCCAGGGGGACGTCGTCGCGGAGGATCGCCAGCCGTTTCGAGAGCCGGGCCTGTTCGGCATGGGCGGCCAGGCTTTCCCGCCGCTTTTTGCCACTCACCAGACTTTGCCACTCGAGGACCCTTTCCAGGGTGCCGAAGCGCCGGACCAGTTCAGCTGCCGTTTTCTCACCGATGCCCGGAACACCTGGGATGTTGTCCGAACTGTCGCCGGCCAGACCCAGGACATCCGCCACCAGCTCCGGCGGGACGCCAAAGCGCTCGATGACCTCCTGCGGCCCGAAACGCTGCTCCTTCATGGAGTCGAGCAGGGTGATGCCGTCTCCGACCACCTGCAGCAGATCCTTGTCGCCGGAGACGATGGTAACCGCCGTCCCCAAGGCGGCATGACGACGGGCGAGGGTGGCGATAACGTCGTCAGCCTCAAACCCGGGAGCTTCGAGAGCCGGGATGTTCAGGGCTGCCAGGATCTGGCGGATGTAGGGGAGCTGGGCAGCCAGGTCCGCCGGCATGGCGTCGCGGTTCGCCTTATAGGCGGGGTAGATCTTTCTGCGGAAGGTTTCTTCTCGGGGCGGGTCGAAAACCACGGCCAGGTAATCGGGACACTCCCCCTGCAACAGAGCGAGGAGCAGCCGGGTGAAACCGAAGACGGCGTTGGTCGGCATCCCGGCGGCGGTGGCCAGGTCGCGAAAGCCGTAGTAGGCGCGGTAGATGTAGCTGGACCCGTCGAGCAGGTAGAGTTGCGGCGTTGCGTTCACGTTCTCTCCCGGGGGGGGGCATTGTTTCCAGGGATGCTGCGATCCTTAGACTCGTGTCCATCCGGAAACACCGGATGGACACGAGCGCAGTTTCCGATTTGGAAACAAGGGATTTTTTGTCGAGGCAAGGAAATCAAGGGCTTGCGTGGAGGTTTACATCGGCAAGCCGCACAAGCAAGACCGCTGATTGACGCCGCCACGGCGAAAAAGCACCGTTTCCGGACGGAAACTAGCCTGGGAGCAGCATCGCACAGACGGGAAAAGGATCAGAATCTTTTCCTGCCGGGGCTGCCGACCAGCCTTTAAACAGATCGCCGTATCCTACGAACCGGATCCTGGCAACCGCTTCACCCGACAAACAAAGCGTCCCCCACAACGCCGCCAGGCAAGAGCAGAAGGCTCAAGGATCTGCATTGCGCCGCGTGAGCAACGGCCTGCTCATGCGATGGGATGGTCCGGCCACTGGCCACCCTGTGTAGCGATCAGCCGGCGCTTGTCGGCCGGGCGCAGCCGCTTGATCTCCACCTCGCGGCGGCTGGCGCTGCTGCGGTCGTGGCCGGTTTCCAGGTAGACCAGGCGCCGCGGAACGCGACCGCGAAAAAATTTGGCTCCGTTCCCGGCCCGATGCTGGGCAAAACGTCGCGCGACGTCGGTGGTGATACCGGTGTAGAGCGACCCGTCCGAACAGAGGAGGATATAGACCTGCCAGGCCCTCTCCGTGCTATCCCCCCCGGTCAATAGATATTCCGCCACGAAAAGGTCGAACCGAGATGGTGTTTTCGACTATAAACAGGGCGTAGCTGTCCTTAGTGAAGACGATCTCCCCCAGGTGTTTGAGCTGAATGTTGTTGATAACCACCATCAGCACGATCATTTCCTTCTTGTGGTAGGCGCCGAGAGAGCGCAGCACCATGCCGGCGCCGACTCCGAGCAGGGCACCGAAGCCCAGGGCCGCATAAAGCTGGTTGCCGATGGCGATCCGGAAATCGGGTGCCCTGGAATACCGTTTCCGGCGGGCCCGGTCTTCCGCCGATGAAACAGCCCGACGCAACGTAATAAATCAGCGACAATTCTGCAAGCCCAATTGTAGGTGCGTCGGTTGGGAATTTTAAAGGGGCCTTTGAATGTCATTGCAACGTTTTGTGAGAAGGAGCCTGGAGCACCGCAGCAGGCCTGCTGCGGTGCTCCAGGCAAAAAATACGAGACAAAATCCCCCGCATGAGGTAAAACAGTTCCGGCCCGCCGCTTCCCGGCAACCTCGCACGGCCATACCAGATACCCATGCCCGAAACCATCATCGTCCAATACCAACTCACCAGGGACCTCTGGCGGCGCTTTTTCGAAGCCCACTACAGCTGCGACCGTTCGCTGAAGCTGCGCTACCTGTGGGGCGTAACCTGCATCGTCATCGGCTCCCTCGGCTTCGGGGGCTTCTACGCCTCGAAGCCGATCGCCGGGCTGCTCCTGGCCACCGGTTTCTTCGGGGTCCTTTCGAAGCAGCTGCTGGTCGTCAAGTCGCTGCGCCAGGCTTGCCGGCACCCCTTTTTCGGCAACGAACTGACGGTGGCGGCCTCAACGATGGAGTTCTCGGTGCGCAGCGGTACCTCCGGCTATACCCAGCCCTGGGGTAACTTCGTCGGCTACCGCCGGCTTGGCCCCGGCTTCCTCCTCTACCATGACCGCAATGCATTCTTCTTCATCCCTGATGAAGTGATGACTGCGGGAAACGCCCGCCGCCTGGAGGAGATTCTCCAGGCCGCAGAGGTGCCGAAACTAAAGGAGTAGCGGCTGCCAGACAACGCCGGGGAAACGTGCGGTATGCTGGTGATGGACGGGCCTGCTTTTCCTTGCCCCCGGACATCGCGCGCCGCCCCCCTTAACCGGATGGAAGGTTATGTCCGAACAGCAATCCCAGGAGTCTGATCACGGCGGCCCGCAGGGGCGCTACCTGCTGCTCCTCTCCCTGACCGCCTTCGGCGTGGTCTTCGGCGACATCGGCACCAGCCCCCTCTATGCGCTGCGCGAATGCTTCGGGGAGCATAACGCCCTGGCCGTGACCCTGCCCAACATCCTCGGCGTCCTCTCCCTGATCCTCTGGTCGCTGCTGCTGGTTATCTCCCTCAAGTACCTGGTCTTCATCCTGCGCGCCGACAACAACGGGGAAGGCGGGATTCTCGCCCTGACCGCCCTGGTGACGCCGGTGCGGGCTTCAGCCAGCGGCGGCCGCTGGCTGCTAGTGGTGATGGGGCTGTTCGGGGCTGCGCTTCTCTACGGCGACGGCATGATCACCCCGGCCATTTCGGTGCTGAGCGCCGTCGAGGGGCTGTCGATCGCCACCCCGCTGTTCACCCCCTACGTCCTGCCGCTCACCGTCGCAATCCTGTTCGTTCTGTTCTGGATTCAGCACCGGGGGACCGCCGGGATCGGCGTGGTGTTCGGCCCCGTGACCCTGGTCTGGTTCGCCGTGCTGGCCGTCCTCGGCGGCGCCCAGATCATCCGTTCTCCGGAAGTTCTCGCCGCTGTCAACCCGTGGTACGCCCTGGACTTTTTCCTGCGCAACGGCTGGACGGGATTCCTGGTGCTGGGCTCGGTCTTCCTGGTTGTTACCGGCGGCGAGGCGCTCTACGCCGACATGGGGCATTTCGGCCCCCGTCCCATCCGCCTGGCCTGGTTTGCGGTGGTGCTCCCCTGTCTGCTGCTCAACTATTTCGGGCAGGGGGCGCTGCTCCTCCGCCATCCGGAAACGGTGGTCAATCCCTTCTTTCACATGGCGCCCTCCTGGGCTCTCTATCCGCTGGTGGCGCTGGCCACCGTGGCCACCGTCATCGCCTCCCAGGCGATTATCTCCGGCGCCTTTTCCCTCACCATGCAGGCCATTCAGCTCGGCTATTCGCCGCGCCTGGACATCGAGCACACCTCGGCCCAGGAGAAGGGACAGATTTACCTGCCGACGGTCAACTGGGGCCTGATGATTGCCTGCATCTGCCTGGTCCTCGGTTTCGGTTCCTCGGGACACCTGGCCGCAGCCTACGGCGTCGCGGTCACCACCACCATGGTCATCACCTCGCTCCTTTTCTTCTTCGTCATGGCCCATCGCTGGCACTGGCCGGTCCCCATCGCCCTTTTGCTCTGCGGCTGCTTTTTGCTCTTCGATCTCGCTTTCTTCGGCGCCAACCTGCTCAAGATTGTCCATGGCGGCTGGTTTCCGATCCTGATCGCGGCGGTGGTGTTCACCTGCATGGCGACCTGGAAACGGGGGCGGCAGATTCTCGCCGGACGGCTGCGCATCACCAGTGTGCCGATCGCCACCTTTCTGCAGAACCTGGACGGATTCCAGCCAGCGAAGGTCCCCGGAACCGCGGTGTTCATGAACGGCAACCCGGAAGGGACGCCGTCCGCCCTGCTGCACAACCTCAAGCACAACCGGGTACTCCACGAACGACTGATCATCCTCAGCGTCTTCACCGAGGAGGTTCCCCACGTCTCGGTCAAGGACCGGGTTTCGGTGGAGCGGCTGCGCGAGGGGATGTACCGCATGAGTGTCCATTACGGTTTCATGGAGGAACCCGACATCCCGCGGGTGTTAACCCAGGTGGTTTTCGACGAGTGGGAATTCGACCTGCAGCAGACGACCTTCTTTCTCGGCCGGGAGACGCTCATCTCCACCCGGAAACCGGGGATGGCCCGCTGGCGAGAGCATCTCTTCGTTTTCCTCTCCCGCAATGCCCGCAACGCCACGTCCTTCTTTCATCTGCCGGCGAACCGGGTGGTGGAGCTGGGCACCCAGGTGGAGATCTGAGCCGTCCAGCGGTGGGTGGCCAGGGGGGAGCGCGGCAGGGGTTGGCCGGTTGTGACCCTCCCGAGGCTGTGCTACGATGCCTGTTGAATGACCTGAACAAAGGAGTCGGCATGCCCAGTCAGAAACGAACCGTCCGCTGCCCCCAGTGCCGCAAACCGGCCCTGTGGAGCGACAATCCCCACCGACCCTTCTGCAGCGAACGTTGCAAGCTTCTCGACCTCGGCGCCTGGGCCGATGAGGACTATCGCGTCGCCGGGAGTCAGGTCGACCCGGAGATGCTTGAAAATATCGTCGCCTTTCCGAAAAACAACTGACCGGAGAATCCATGTACCGCCTGACCATCCATACCCACTTCGCAGCGGCTCACAACCTCATCAACTACCAGGGGGACTGTGAAAACCTCCACGGTCACAACTGGAAGGTGGAAGTGACGGTCGCCGCCCGGGAACTCGACAAGGCCGGCCTCGGCATCGATTTCAAGATCCTCAAGCGCGAGACCAACCGGGTTCTCGACCAACTCGATCACAAGTACCTCAACGAGTTGGAGCCCTTTAAGGAGCATAGTCCGTCGTCGGAGAACATCGCGTTCTTCCTGTTCAACGAACTCGGCAAAAACTTGAACAGTGCCAACGTCAAGGTCGAGAAGGTCAACGTCTGGGAATCAGAGTATGCCTGTGCCAGCTACAGCGCCGAGTGACGGAGAGCTGCTGGAGATCTTCAGCTCCATCCAGGGGGAGGGGCTGCTGGTCGGCTGCCGGCAGGTCTTTTTGCGCCTGGCCGGCTGCAACCTCGCTTGCGACTACTGCGACACGCCCTTCGCGGCTCTGGACAACTGCCGGGTGGAGGACGGTCCGGGAAGCGGCAATTTCATCAGCATCCCCAACCCGGTTGCCCTTGATACCCTGATCGGAACGATTCACGGCTGGTGCCGCCAGCTTCCCGGGGTTCACCACTCCCTCAGTCTGACCGGGGGCGAGCCGCTGCATCAGGCGGCGGTCCTGGCTGAATGGCTGCCGGCGCTGCGCGAGCTGCTGCCAACCTACCTGGAGACCAACGGCACCCTGCCGGAGGCGCTGGAACCGCTTCTGCCACATCTCGACTGGATCGCCATGGACATCAAGCTCGCTTCTCTCACCGGGGTGTCGACACCCTGGGATGAGCACCGTGCCTTCCTGCGCCTGGCCGCCATCCGCCACTGTTTCGTCAAGGCGGTGGTCGGCGAAGAGACCCCCGTCGAGGAGGTCACCGCCGCCGCCCAAATGGTGGCGCATTGTGCCCCGCAGAGCGAGCTGATCCTGCAGCCGGTGACCCGGGGGGGAACGGTCGGGCTAACCGCCCGCCAGCTTCTCGACCTGCAGGGGGCTGCCGCCCGGCACCACGCCCAGGTACGGGTCATTCCCCAGACCCATCGATTCATCGGCCTTCTTTAGGCCTAAAAACCCCATTTTATCTTAGCCTTAAAGCGAAACCATCATACGTTTTCTAGGTTTTTTAGGCCGGAATCTGAGACCTGAAATTCGCCGGTCCCGGCCGGCAGCCGGATTCCTTTCTTTGCGGGGTCCAAAGAAAGGAACCGAAAGAAATGACGGGGGCTGCCGCCGGCATGAGGGTCGCGTAGCGGAGGAGCTCTCGACCACCCGCTGTTACAAGTGAGGGGAGGCGTGGCTCCCGGCGTTCCATCTGCGTAGGGTAGTGGTTGTTTCGGCATTCTGCGAAGCGGGGCGAACTCCGGCGCTGCTGATAACCTTGACCCTGATACCTTGCACCTTGAACCTATTCCTGGCCGGAGGGCATTCGATGCTGATTACCGACCTGACCATGGACGAATTCACCGCCGGTTTGAAGAAGACCCGCACGGTGCTCATCCCTTTCGGTTCCACTGAGGAACACGGCCCCCACCTGCCCCTCGACACCGACACCCTCCAGGCCTGCGAAGTCGCCCGGCGTCTCGCCGAGCGGCGGCCGATCTTCATCGCCCCGCCGATCCATTACGGGGTCTGCCGCTCCACATCCTGCCATCCGGGAACCCTGAGCATCACTACCGCTACCCTGCGCAGACTGGTTCTCGACATCGCCGGGGCACTTTACGCCCAGGGGCTGCGCAATCTCATCCTGCTCAGCGGCCATGCCGGGGGCACCCATTGCGCGGCCCTGACCGACGCCGGCGAGGAACTGCTGCGCCGCTATTCGGACGTGAGGGTGGCCGTGCTGACCGAATACCTGCTGGCGGCGGAGGCTGGGCGCAGCATCATCGAGACGCCCGGAGACGCCCACGCTGGGGAGATCGAGACTTCCCGCATCCTCCACTCCCATCCTCACCTGGTTCGGGGGAGCGCGGAGGCCGATTATCCGGATTTTCCACGGGGGATTCTGGTGCGCGACAAGCGGCGCTTCTGGCGCAGCGGGGTTTGGGGTGACCCGGGAAAGGCAACGGCAGACAAGGGCGCCCGCCTGGAGGCGGCGGTGGCCGACGCCCTCGAGGAGCTGGTCGCGGTCATGGAGCGGGGCGTGGAACCCTGAAGCGGGTAGGGCGGGGTCAGTGGCCGATCGCCGCGTTGAGCTGGGCGAGGAGTTCGTCGACATCGGCATGGTGAACCCCGGCTCCGTGCTCCACCGCTTCGAAGGCAGCGATCTGGCAATCCATGCAATCGAGACCGAAGCGTTTGAAGACCGGGATGGTCTCCGGGTAGCGCTGCACCACTTCCTGAATGGTCATCTCGCGGTTGATCATGGTCACCTCCTGCTCCCCGCCGGGCCGGCCGGACCGAACTTCTTTTCCAGTGCCGCCTTGACGGCAGGGGGGACAAAGGTATCGACGGGCCCCTGCAGGGAGGCCACTTCCTTGACGATGGAGGAACTGAGATAGCCGTAGGGAACCGAGGTCATCATGAACAGGGTTTCCACCTGCTCCTGGACGGTGTGATTCATCTGCGCGATCTGGAATTCGTATTCGAAGTCGGAAACGGCACGCAGCCCGCGAAGGATCACCCGCGCCTGCTGCTGCACGGCATAATCGACCAGCAGCCCCTCGAAGGTGTCGATGCGCAACCGCGGATCGTCCCCGATCGCGGCACGGATCATCTCCAGACGCTCGGCGGTGGTGAACAGGGCTTTCTTCTCCGAATTGCGGGCCACGGCAATGATCAGCTCGTCGAAGACTTCCAGGCCGCGGTGAATGATGTCGAGATGCCCGAAAGTGATCGGATCGAAAGACCCGGGGTAGACGGCGATGTGTCGTTTCATGACGGGCTGCTCGCTTCGCTGGCAAGGGAAAAGAAATGAATGGCGGTGATGCCGTAACTGCGACTGGCCACCCGGGCAATCGGGCCGACGGCGTCGGGCACCGGGTCCCGGCGGGCGGTTTCGCCGCAGATCAATGCACCAGGCGCCAGCAGGCCGGGGGCGGCCAGCAGTTCCAGGCAGCGTGGCATCAGGTCCAGGCCGTAGGGAGGGTCGAGAAAGACCAGATCGAAGGGGCCCTTGCCGGCCAGTCGCGGCAGGATGCCGAGCACCTCTGCCGTAACCAGTTCGGCACGGTCGGCCAAGCCGCAGCACTGCAGGTTGGCGCGCTGCAGGCGGGCCGCCTGGGCACCGCGATCGACGAGCAGGGCGCTGCGGGCGCCGCGGCTCAGCGCCTCGAGGCCGAGGGCGCCACTGCCGGCGAAGAGGTCGAGAACCCGGCGCCCGGAGAAGCTTCCCAAGCGGCTGAGCAGGGCACTGAACAGGGCCTCGCGCACCCGGTCGGGGGTCGGGCGGATGTCCCGCCCGGTAAAGCTTTCCAGGCGTCTTCCCCTGGCTGTACCGGCTATGATTCGCACGCTCTACCGCCCTTGGCCCGTGGCCCGACAAACGGGGCCATCTGCCGATTATCAGAGGCCTTTCCGCGCCTCGCTACCTCGGAAAACTAGCATACCGTCTACGGGCTCGTCAAGCCAGGCAAAGGGCCCTTGGCGGTTGCAGTCGGCGGCCGATGCCGCTAGAATCGACCCGTCCCGTCCGCCGTCCCCCAGGAAAGGTCCCAACCATGGAACGCCCCGATCTGGCTCCCTATGCCGCACGCAGCGCCCAAAGCCGCGGCCGTCGTCATCCCGAACCCCGCAAGGATGATCGCCCGGCTTTCGAGCGCGACCGCGACCGGATTATCCACTGTGCGGCCTTTCGGCGCCTCGAGTACAAGACCCAGGTGTTCGTCAACCACGAGGGGGATTACTATCGCACCCGGCTAACGCATTCCCTGGAAGTGGCCCAGATCGCCCGCGGCATCGCCCGCAGCCTGCACCTCAACGAGGACCTGGTGGAGGCGCTGGCGCTCGCCCACGATCTTGGCCACACCCCCTTCGGCCACACCGGCGAACATGTCCTCAACCGGCTGATGCAGGGGGCCGGCGGCTTCGAGCACAACCGCCAGTCGCTGCGCATCGTCGACCTGCTCGAGGAGCGCTACCCCGGTTTCAACGGCCTCAACCTGAGCTGGGAGACCCGGGAGGGGATCATCAAGCATTCCTCGGAGTACGACCGGCCCGGGGCGCATGATGTCGACGAATTCGAGCCGTCCACGCCGCCGACTCTGGAAGCGCAGATCATCGACCTTGCCGACGAGATCGCCTACAACAACCACGACATCGACGACGGCCTCAAGGCGGGTTACATCACCCTGGACGAACTGGCGGCCCTTGACCTCTGGCAGGAGACTGCCGCCCTGGTCGCCGAAAAATTCCCACTTCTCGACCCGGAACGCCAGGTTCACCAGACCATCAGCCACCTGATCGGCAGCCTGATCGGCGACCTGGTGATGACCACCGCGGCCCGCCTGGCCGCTGCCGGGGTTCAATGCCCGGAAGACATCCGCCGCCAGGAAGGGCGCTTGGTCAGCTTCAGCGCGGCAACCCGCGAGCGCAACCAGCAGCTGAAGACCTTCCTCTTCCGTCGCCTCTATCACCATTACAAGGTGGAAAGGATGCGGGTCAAGGCCGAACGCTTCCTGACCCTGCTGTTCGAGAGCTACGCTACCCACCCGACCCTGCTGCCGACGGCCTACCAGGCCCGCCTCGACCAGTATGGGAAGGAACGGGTGATCTGCGACTACCTTGCCGGCATGACTGATCGCTATGCGATGGACGAATACAGGCGGCTCTTCGAACCCTACGAGCGGGTTTGAGCTGTCAGGGGAACTGGAGCTGCGGCTCGGCAGCTTTCCGGTAGAGCAGGATGGTGCGACCGAGCACCTGGACGACCTGGGCTCCGGTCTTTGCCGCCAGCTGCTCGGCGAGCTCACGGCGGTCGGTGAGGCAGCCTTCCTGAAGCCTGACCTTGATCAGTTCATGGTCTTCCAGGGCGACCCCGGTCGAGGCCAGAACTCCCTCGCTGAGTTCTTCGCGGCCGATCATGACGACCGGCTGGAGGTGGTGGCCCAGTCCGCGCAGGTAGCGGACCTGCTTGCCGGTTAATTTCTGCATCGGGACAAATCCCTTCCGATTGGTTAAGGTAGTATAATTTTTGATTTTTCGGCCTATGCTAGCAGAGTCTTCCGCGGAAAGCCAGCGGCCTGACGCGGCAGCCAGGCCGGTTGGTCGAGGTTTGGATGCACGGTTCCCTGACCATTCTTTGTGAAAATACCGCGACCCGCCCCGGTGGTCTGCTCGGCGAGCACGGCTTTGCCTGCCTGCTGGAAACCGACTGCGGACGGTACCTGTTCGACACCGGTCAGGGGCAGACCATCCTTGACAATACCCGCCTGCTCGGCAAGGACCTGGGCAGCCTGGACGGCATCATCCTCAGCCACGGCCATGCCGATCACACCGGCGGGCTGCTGCAGGTCCTCGCCGCCAGCGGACCGTTGCCGGTGTATGCCCATCCGGGAATATTCATCCCCCGCTGCTGGGCCGGCCGCTACGAACGCCGGGCCAACGGCTGTCCCTTCAGCCACCAGGAGATGGAACGAGCCGGTGGGGAACTGATAACCGTTTGCGCGTTCAGGGAACTGGTTCCCGGGCTGTGGCTCTCCGGGGAGGTTCCCCGCACCAACCGCTTCGAAACCGGGGACCCGAGCCTGGTGATCGAAGGCGGGGAGGGGGAACTTGCCCCCGATCCCTTTGCCGACGATCTTTCCCTGGCCCTCCGTACCCCCCGTGGCCTGCTGGTGGTGGTCGGCTGTGCCCATGCCGGGCTGGTCAACATCCTTGGCCACTTCCAGCGCCACACCGGCGACCAACGGATTTTTGCCGTTCTCGGTGGCACTCACCTGGCCCCGGCAGGGGAGGAGCAGTTTGCCGCCACCGTGGACTTTTTGCGTCAATGCTGCGTCGAACGTCTCGGCCTTTCTCACTGCACCGGACTTGCCCGGGGCGGAGAACTGGCCCGGCATTTTCCTGGCCGGGTGGCCTTTGCCAATGTCGGTTTTCAATTGGATTTTTAATTCCGGTCCCGCCTGGGGACCCCCTGTGAGGGAGGAACAGCATCGATGCCCACTCCGAAGATCCTGCTCGTCGACGATGTCGACTTTTTTCTGGAAATAGAAAAAGGCTTCCTGCGTCAGACTCCGGCCGAAATTCTTCTTGCCCGCAACGGCCAGACCGCACTGGAGCTGACCGCGGAGCACCGTCCCAATCTGATTTTCATGGACGTGCACATGCCAGTGATGGATGGGCTGACCTGCTGCCGCAGGATCAAGACCGATCCGCAGCTCACCGGCATCCCGGTGGTGATGGTCTTCGCGCCGAGCGCGGATGTCGACGATGCAGCCTGCCGCGCCGCAGGCTGCGACGAGGTGCTGCGCAAGCCGGTAGATCGCAATGCCTTTCTCGAGCTGGGGCGCCGGTTCCTGTTCGACATCGATCGCCGCGAGAAGCGAGTTTCCTGCCAGATTCCTGTCGAATTCCGGATCGGTGGCCGCTGCTGCCAGGGGACCGGGCGGGATGTCAGCCTGCATGGCATGTACATTGGGTTCCGGGAGGAGGTGCAGCTCAACGAGAGGGTGCAGGTCGCTTTCTCCCTCCCGGAAGAGGGTGCGGAGCGCATCGAACTGAACGGACGGGTTGCCTGGCTCAACCGGGGATTCCCACGCTCCAACCTGGGCCTGCCGCAAGGGTTCGGAGTCGAGTTCCGTCGTTTACCGGCCGGGATTGCTGCAATCTTCGGCGCATTTCTCGAACGTTTCACCAAGGGGTGAATACCCCGTCACCCATAAGTTTCGGATCCGGGCGCCATTGCCGGACCGAGCAAGGAGCCAGCCATGAATTATCCGATGATCCACCTCTGTTTCAGGGTTATGGACCTGGAGGCCTCCAGGTCATTTTACCAGCAGGCCTTCGGTTTCGAGGTTTCCCGGCAAAAGGATTTCCCCGGCGACTTTACGCTTCTTTACCTGCGGGCCCCGGGACATCCCTTCGAATTGGAGCTGACCTACAACTACGGTCGCCAGGAGCCCTACCAGGTCGGCAATGGCTTCAGCCACATTGCCGTCCGGTGCGACGACCTGGAGGCTTCCCATCGGCGACACCAGGAACTCGGCCTCCAGCCCGAGGCGATCAAGGGGCTGGGGAAGGACGGCAAGGGGCATTTCTACTTTCTGCGCGATCCCGACGGCTACTTCATCGAGGTGATCGGCCATTGAACCGGGCCTGTTGACCACCCCGCCCGGCGCTACTCGTGGTGCCGGGCTTTTTTTTGGCAAAAAAATAGAGCTTTCTCCAATTAACTTGTGTTAAGCTCCGGAAAGGCTCGGCTTTTCGCCTTTCTAATCCTTACTGCCCAGGTCCCTGCCATGCCCCTGTTCCGCCGGCTTTCAGCGCGCTTTTTCCTGAGCAACCCCCTCAGCAAATTCCTCTACCTCTGCCTCGGCGGCTGGACCATGCTGCTGCTGGCTTTTTACGCCTGGGATGTGCACCTGAGCTGGAGCAGTGTCGACGAGGCGGCCATCATTCAGGCGCGAGCCATCGCCGAAAAAGACATCCTTCACCGGCGCTGGAGTTCCAACCTGGGCGGGGTCTACGTCATCGCCGGCAAGGGAGTCGCACCCAATCCATTTCTCGCCGATCATCCCGACCGGGACCTGTTCACCAAGGGTGGGTTGCACCTGACCCTGGTCAATCCTGAATACATGAGCCGGATGGTCTACGGCCTCCAAGACAAAGCCACCAAAGTTATCACCCGGATGACCAACCTCCACCCGATCAATGCCCAGAATGCCCCCGATCCCTGGGAAAAACAGGCACTGCACCAGGTCGCCGGGGGGGAGCAGGAAATCCATGCAGTGATGGACATCGGTAAACGTCCCTTCCTGCGCTACCTGGTTCCCCTGGCCAACGAAGCCGGCTGCCGCAACTGCCACACCGGCGCCGAGGCCGCTGGCCCGATCCTCGGCGCCCTGAGTGTCCAGATTCCGCTTTTGCCCCTCTATCGCCAGGCCGGCCACGAGATATTCACCCATGCCATCACCTATGCCCTGATCTGGGTCCTGGGGATCATCGGCATTTATTACGCCTTTCGCACCTACCAGAGTTCCGACCAGGCCCGCCGGCAGACCGAGCAGGAACTGCAGCTGGCCAAGGATAGCGCCGAGAGTGCCAGTCGCGCCAAGAGCGATTTTCTGGCCAACATGAGCCACGAAATCCGCACGCCGATGAACGCCATCATCGGTATGACCGAGCTGACCCTCGAAACCCGCCTCAACAAAGACCAGCGCGAATACCTGTCGATGGTCCAGACCTCGGCAGCCTCGCTGCTGCGGGTCATCAACGACATCCTTGATTTTTCCAAGATCGAGGCCGGCAAGCTGGAGGTGGAACTACTCTCCATGGAGCTGCGCGAAACCGTCGAACAGACCATCCAGGCGCTGGCCCTGCGTGCCCACCAGAAGGGGCTGGAGATCGTCTGCCGTATCGACCACGACGTACCGCTGCTGGTGGAAGGGGATCCGATGCGCCTGCGCCAGGTCCTGGTCAACCTGGTCGGCAACGCCATCAAATTCACCCGTCAGGGGCAGATCGTGGTCGCCGTGGCCAAAGCGGACCGATGTGCCAAAGGGGACGAATGCCCCATCGCATTCAGTGTCGAGGATTCCGGCATCGGTATTCCGGCCGACAAACTTGACAAGCTCTTCCAGAGCTTCAGCCAGGTCGACTCCTCGACTACCCGCCATTACGGCGGTACCGGTCTGGGGCTGGCGATCTGCAAGCAGCTCTGCGAACTGATGGGTGGAAAGATCATGGCTTCCAGCCGTGAAGCGCAGGGGAGCCGTTTCTGGTTCGAGATCCCCTTCCCGGTGCTCGAGCCGGCCCCCCTCCGCCCCGCCATCGTCCCCGGCGGAGGGACGGTCCTGATCGCGACGGCCCATCCGGCGATCGGCCCGGCGCTTTCGGACCTGGTCGAGGGCTTCGGCGTGGCAACCGAAACGGTCAAGACCGGCGATGTCCTGCTGCGGTTGCTCGGTGCGGCTGCCGATCCGGCGGATCAGCCCTTCCAGTTGCTGCTGCTCGACAGCCGGATGGAGCCCGGCGACGGCTTCGAACTCTTTGCCCGCCTGCAGCAGACCGCCGCCAGCCTGCCGCCGTCGGTGATGTTGCTCAATGCCGACCGGCTCACCGAGGAGACCAGCCGCTGCCGCAAGCTGGGACTCGCCGGTTACCTGATCAAGCCGGTGCGGCGCAAGGATCTGCAGCAGCTTCTCCAGCGGGAGCTTTCTGCCGGCCGCAGGGAAGCTGTTGAAGCCGCTCGCCCCCGGCCGGCGCCTGGTCCCATCCCGGATTCGCCGCCAGCCCTGCCGGCCATAGTCGGCGCCCGCATCCTGGTCGCCGAAGACAACCAGATGAACCGCCGGGTGGTCGAGGCTCTGGCCAGACGCCGCGGATGGCGCATCACCACGGTGGAAAACGGCCAGGAGGTCCTCGACCTGATCGAGCATGAGACCTTCGACCTGATCCTGATGGATGTGCAAATGCCTGAACTGGACGGCCTGGAAGCCACCCGGCGGATCCGCCAGCGGGAAGCGGGGGCAGGGAGCCACGTTCCGATTCTTGGCCTGACCGCCCATGCCCGGCCCGAGGACCGCGACAACTGTCTCTCCGCCGGGATGGACGACTACCTCTCCAAGCCCCTGGACCCCAAGGCTTTTTTTCGAGCCATCGACGCCCTGCTGCAGACCAGCCGGGTCGGTGGAGAGGGGGCCCTGACGGCGGAGATGGCGGACCCCGAATCCCTGGTCTGGGAACTGGCCAGGGACTTCCTTGGTGATATCGATGCCGAACTCCAGGTCCTGGAGGAGGCCCTCGCAGCCGGGGACGCGCTGCTGGTGGAACGGCGCGCCCACGGACTGAAATCGGTGGTGGGGTTGTTCCATGCCCAGGCCGCCTACCAGCTTTGCCGCGAACTGGAACGGCTGGGAGCCGAACAGGGTCTCGAGGAGGCACGAACCCTCTATCCTCAGCTCCGGACAGAAATCGATCGCCTGGTCGACCTGCTGCATACCCGCCTGTCGGCTGCCGGCAGCTGAGCCGTTCCGGGTCCTCCCCTCGCAGCGTTTTAGGTCTTTACAAATGCCGGCCATGCCTATATTTTAACGGTTTCGCCCCCAACACCGACCAGCCCCTCGCGACGACAACAGCCGATGAAGCAGTCCCATATCCGCAACTTTTCCATCATTGCCCATATCGACCACGGGAAATCGACCCTCGCCGACCGGCTGCTGGAAGATACCGGCACCCTGAGCGCCCGGGAGAAGACCGACCAGTTTCTCGACAAGATGGAACTGGAGCGTGAGCGGGGGATCACCATCAAGGCCCAGGCGGTGCGGCTCAAGTACCGCGCCGAGGACGGGCATGATTATATCCTCAACCTCATCGACACCCCCGGCCACGTCGACTTCACCTACGAGGTCAGTCGCTCGCTGACCGCCTGCGAAGGGGCCCTGCTGGTCGTCGATGCCTCCCAGGGAGTCGAGGCGCAGACCCTCGCCAACGTCTACCTGGCCCTCGACCAGGATCTGGAGATTTTCCCGGTCCTCAACAAGGTCGACCTGCCCAGCGCCGACCCGACCCGGGTCAAGGAGGAGATCGAGGAGATTATCGGCCTCGACACCAGCGATGCCATCTCCGCCAGCGCCAAGGAGGGGATCGGCATCCACGAGATCCTTGAAACCATCATCCGGAAAGTCCCGGCACCGAAGGGGGATCCGGAAGCGCCCCTGACGGCGCTCCTCTTCGACTCCTGGTACGACTCCTACCAGGGCGTCATCATCCTCGCCCGGATCTTCGACGGCTCCCTGAAGAAGGGGGACAAGATCCAGCTGATGTCGAACCGCAAGAGCTACGAGGTTCTCAAACTCGGGGTCTTCTCCCCGCATCCTCTGGAGGTCTCCCAACTCGGCGCCGGTGAGGTTGGTTTTGTGATTGCGGGTATCAAGGTCGTCGCGGACGCCAAGGTCGGCGACACCATCACCCATCTCCATCGGCCGGCCGCCAAGGCGCTGCCAGGCTACAAGGAAGTCAAGCCGATGGTCTTCTCCGGGCTCTACCCGGTCGATACCGCCGACTACGACGACCTGCGCGACGCCCTGGAGAAACTGCGCCTGAATGATTCCTCCTTCTCTTTCGAGCCGGAGAACTCCATGGCCCTCGGCTTCGGCTTCCGCTGCGGCTTCCTCGGCCTGCTGCACATGGAAATCATCCAGGAGCGCCTGGAGCGGGAATTCGGAGTCGACCTGATCACCACCGCGCCGACGGTGGTTTACAAGGTCACCACCACCGGTGGGGAGAAGATCCAGGTCGAGAGCGCCAATAAGCTTCCCGACGTTCAGTACATCGACCACATCGAAGAGCCCTTCATCCTCGCCTCGATCCACGTCCCCAACGAGTTCGTCGGTGCGGTTCTGGCGCTGTGCGAGGAGAAACGCGGGATTCAGCGGGAGATCAAGTACCTGACCGCCACCCGGGTAATGGTCATCTACGAACTCCCCTTCAACGAGATCGTGCTCGACTTCTTCGACCGGCTCAAATCGATCACCCGCGGTTACGCGTCCCTCGACTACGAACCCCTCGACTACCGGCGCAGCGAACTGGTGCGCCTCAACGTGCTGATCAACGGCGAAGTGGTCGACGCCCTGTCGCTGATCGTGCACCGTGACAAGGCCCAGTTCCGGGGTCGCGAACTGGTCGGCAAGATGAAGGAATTCATTCCTCGCCAGCAGTACGAGGTTGCCATCCAGGCGGCGATCGGCAACAAGGTCATCGCCCGCGAGACCGTCAAGGCGCTGCGCAAGGACGTTACCGCCAAGTGCTACGGCGGGGACATCACCCGCAAGCGCAAGCTACTGGAAAAACAGAAGGAAGGCAAAAAACGCATGAAACAGGTGGGGAGTGTCGAACTGCCCCAGGAAGCCTTCCTCGCCATCCTCAAGGTGAAAGAGCAGAAATAATGGCCAAACTCACGAAGTCGTCGATACCCGCGCCGGCCAAGGCCCAAAAATCGAAATTCCGGGAAACCGTCGAAGCGCTCGTGGTCGCCCTGGTCCTGGCGCTGATCATCCGCACCTTTATCGTCCAGGCGTTCAAGATTCCGTCCGGATCGATGGAAGATACGCTGCTGATCGGCGACCACCTGCTGGTCAACAAGTTCATTTACGGCATCCAGTTTCCCTTCAGCGACGCCCGCTACCTCACCCTGCGGCATCCCAAGCAGGGGGACATCATCGTCTTCGAATTTCCCGGCGACCTGGATAATCCCAACCTGAGCTTCTGGCAGCGGCGGGACTTCATCAAGCGGGTGGTCGGCACCCCCGGCGATACCGTGGCGGTTCGCGATAAGGAGGTCTTCGTCAACGGCAAGCCCTACGACCTTGCCCAGGCGGTGCACAAGGAACCGGGGCAGGTCATCGGTGACCCCGAACTCTGCCGGGGAACCGACAGCTTCCCCCGCCCCCAGTACTGCCGCGACTTCATGCCGCCGATCACCGTTCCGCCGGGAATGTACTTCGTCATGGGCGACAACCGTGACCGCTCCTACGACAGCCGGTTCTGGGGCTTTGTCCCCGAGGCCAGCATCAAAGGGCTGGCCTTCATCAAGTACTGGTCGTGGAACTCGCAGGACAATATCCCCCTTTGGGACAAAGTCCGCTGGGGCCGGATCGGACAGCCGATTCACTGAACCCTGGCTCGGGGGATTTGCTCTTGACTCCTCCCTGCCGGCAGGTTATAGTCGCCAAAATTCACCGCGGCAACCTCCCTTTTAAGCCGGTCCCGAGAGGCCGGCAAAGGCGAACCACGATGCGCGACACCCTGAGCAGGTTGTGTAACGATACCTTTTCGCTTATCCGCGGAGAGGTATTTTTTTGTCCCTGCCCCCCTCCCCAAGGAGTTCCGGCATGAGCAATAACGATACCGTGATTCTCGACAGCGCCGGCATCAACCGGGCGCTGACCAGGATCGCCCACGAGATCCTCGAACGCAACAAGGGGACCAGTGAGTTGGTGCTGGTCGGCATCCGCAGCGGCGGCGACCACCTCGCCGCCCAACTGCAGGTACGGATCGCCGACATCGAGGGGGAGGCGCCGCCGCTCGGCGCCATCGACATCACCATGTACCGGGACGACCTCGGTTCACGGGGAAACCTGCCCCTCGGCAAGACCGAAATCCCTTTCAACCTCGATGGCAAGCGCCTGGTCCTGGTCGACGACGTTCTCTTTACCGGCCGCACCATCCGCGCCGCCATGGATGCGCTGATGGACCTCGGCCGGCCGCGCAACATCCAGCTCGCCGTTCTCATCGATCGCGGCCACCGTGAGTTGCCGATCCGTCCCGACTATATCGGCCGCAACGTGCCGACCGCCCTGGAAGAACAGATTTGCGTGGAATTCGATGCCGCCCAGCTCCCGGTCGAGGTGCGGCTGCTCAAGCCCTAACGGTTCGGAGGAGATCCCATGGTATTCCGCCACAAGGACATCATTGCGCTTCGGGACCTGGAGAAGGAGGAAATCGAGCTGTTGCTGTCGACCGCGGAGAACATGCGGGAGATCAACAACCGCGACATCAAGAAGGTGCCGACGCTGCGCGGCAAGACGATCATCAACCTCTTCTACGAGTCGTCGACGCGCACCCGCACCTCCTTCGAAATCGCCGCCAAGCGGCTCTCCGCAGACACCATCAACATCTCCCCCTCGACCAGTTCGGCAACCAAGGGGGAGACCCTCGCCGATACGGCCCTCAACCTGCTGGCGATGAAGCCGGACATCATCGTCATGCGGCACGCCGTTTCCGGTTCCCACTACTACCTGTCGCGCAAGGTCTCCTGCTCGATCGTCAATGCCGGCGATGGTGCCCACGAACATCCCTCCCAGGGACTGCTCGACATGTTGACCATGAAGGACCGCTTCGGCCGCCTCGACGGTCTCAAGGTGGCGATCGTCGGCGACATTACCCACAGCCGGGTGGCGCGCTCCAACATCCAGGGCCTGACCAAGCTCGGGTCCGCACGTCTACCTCGCCGGGCCGCCGACGATGATGCCGCCCGGCGTGGAGCGGCTCGGCAAGGTCACCGTCTGCGCCAACATGAAAGAGGCGATCCAGGATGCCGACGTGGTGATGATGCTGCGCATTCAGCAGGAACGCCAGGGCAAGACGCTGATGCCCAATGCCCGGGAATATTGCCGCTACTTCGGTCTCAACCCGGAGAACCTCAAGTTCGCCAAGCCCGATGCCATGGTCATGCATCCGGGACCGATCAACCGCGGTGTGGAAATGTCCTCCGCTGTTGTCGACGGTCCGCAGGCCCACATCCTCAAACAGGTGGAAAACGGCGTCGCGGTGCGCATGGCGATGCTCTACCACGTTTGCGGCGGCGAACTGGGCGAGTAACCCTGGACCCTTTACCCATCCCAATCACTCGAGGTGACCGCGATGAACCTTTTAATCAAAAACGGCCGCATCATCGATCCTTCCCAGGACCTCGATGCCACCCTTGACCTGCTGGTCAGCGGCGGCACGATCAAGGAGATTGGCCCGGGGCTCAAGGCTCCTGCAGATACTCCGACCATCGATGCCGCCGGCTGCTACGTGACCCCGGGGCTGATCGACATGCACGTTCACCTGCGCGACCCGGGCCTGGAGTACAAGGAAGACATCGTCAGCGGCAGCCGCGCCGCGGCTGCCGGCGGCTTCACCACTATCGCCTGCATGCCCAACACCAAGCCGGTGATCGACAACCAGACGGTGGCCAGCTACATCATCACCAAGGCGCAGCAAGTCGGCCTGGTCAACGTCCTGCCGATCGGCACCATCACCGCCGGCGGCAAGGGGGAGCGCCTAGCCGAGATGGGCGAGCTCAAGGAAGCGGGCTGCGCCGCCGTTTCCGATGACGGCCGACCGGTGGCCGATGCCGAGTTGATGCGCCGCGCTCTTGAATATGCCCGGGGCATCGGCATTCTGGTGATCTCCCACGCCGAGGAGTTGAGCCTGGTGGGGGAGGGAGTCATGAACGAAGGCTTCACCTCCACCGAACTAGGCCTCAAGGGGATCCCGCGGGTCGCAGAGGATATCGCCACCGCCCGCGAGGTGATGCTCGCCGAGTACACCGGCTCGCCGCTGCACGTCGCCCACGTCTCCACCCGCGGCGCGGTGCGCATCATTCGCGAGGCCAAGGCCCGCGGCGTCAAGGTCACCTGCGAGACGGCGCCACACTACTTCACCCTCACCGACGATGCGGTGCGCGGCTACAACACCAACGCCAAGATGAACCCGCCGCTGCGCGAGGCCGAGGACGTCGCCGCGATCAAGGAAGGCCTGAAGGACGGCACCATCGATTGCATCGCCACCGACCATGCGCCCCATCACATCGATGAAAAGGACCTTGAGTTCAACGCTGCCATGAACGGCATCGTCGGTCTGGAAACCTCGCTGCCCTCTGGGGCTGCGACTGGTCGAGGAGGGTGTCCTGAGCCTTTCGGATCTGGTCTCGCCGCATGGCCACTGACCCGGCGAAGGTCCTCGGCATCGAGCGCGGTACCCTGCGCCGTCGGCGCGTCGGCCGACATTACCGTCATCAACCCGCAACTGGAATGGACCGTCACTGCCGACACCCTGGTGAGCAAGTCCAAGAACTCCCCATTTCTCGGCGCCACCATGCGCGGCGCGGCGTCCTGCACGATCCTCGCCGGCAAAATTGTTCATCGGCGCCAGTCGTAAGTGAGTCCACAATTCTTTAGATAAAGTCTTTATATTGCAGATCGCTAGGCGCCATACCCAAGAAAGAACATTAAGGAGAACCGGAAGTATGAAAGCTATTCTCGCCCTGGCCGACGGCAGGTATTTCATCGGCAAGGCACTCGGCGCCGCCGGCGAAGTGACCGGCGAAGTCGTCTTCAACACCAGCATGTCCGGCTACCAGGAGATTCTCACCGATCCCTCCTATGCCGGCGAAATAGTGACCATGACCTACCCGCTGATCGGCAACTACGGCATCAATCTCGAAGACGTCGAGTCGGCCCGGCCGCACCTTTCCGGCTTCGTGGTCAAGGAGGCCAGTGACTATCCCAGCAACTGGCGCAGCAAGATGAGCCTCGACGCCTACCTCCGGGAGAACAACATCGTCGGCATCCAGGGGATCGACACCCGGGCGCTGGTTCGCCACATTCGCGACCAGGGGGCGCAGACCGGCATCATCTCCACCACCGATCTCGACCCGCAGAGCCTGGTCGCCAAAGCGCAGCGGGCACCCTCCATCGTCGGACGCGACCTGGTCCGGGAAGTTACCTGCGCTGCACCCTACCGGTGGAACGAGGGCCCCTGGGATCTCGCCGCCGGCTACCAGCCCGCCAGCGGGAAGGCGCGCTTCAAGGTCGTCGCCTACGACTTCGGCATCAAGCGCAACATCCTGCGCAATCTCGTTGCCGCCGGCTGCGAGGTGACAGTGGTCCCGGCCGACACCCCGGCGGAAGAAGTGCTGGCGATGCACCCGGACGGCGTATTCCTCAGCAACGGCCCCGGCGACCCCGAGCCGATCGTCTATGCCCAGGAGAACATCCGCAAGCTCCTAGGCAAGACGCCGCTGTTCGGCATCTGCCT
This sequence comes from uncultured delta proteobacterium, assembly GCA_963806685.1. GTDB lineage: Bacteria > Desulfobacterota > Desulfuromonadia > Desulfuromonadales > DDH964 > DDH964. The sequence goes on along the minus strand of CAWDZB010000023.1, from coordinate 26,074 downwards.
CGGTCATCAGCTCCTCTCCATCGCCCTCGGCGGCAAAACCTACAAGCTCAAGTTCGGCCACCGCGGCGGCAACCAGCCGGTGCGCCGCGGCGACGGCCACGAGGTGGAAATTACCGCCCAGAACCATGGTTTCGCCGTCGACGCCGACTCGATCAAGGGCGCGGCGGTCACCACCCACATCAATCTCAACGACAACACCGTCGAAGGCTTGGCGCACAGGAGCCTGCCGGCCTTTTCGGTCCAGTACCATCCTGAGGCCTCTCCGGGGCCCCACGATGCTCGCTACCTCTTCGAACGCTTCATCGAATTGATGGAAAAAGAACAGCAGGTAAAAGGTAAAAGGTGAAAGGTAAAAGGTTTTAATACCTTGAACCTTTATCCCTGGACCTTTAACCTCTAGCCTTTGCGAAAGAAAACCGATGCCCAAACGTACAGATATCCAGAAGATCCTGATCATCGGCGCCGGCCCGATCGTCATCGGCCAGGCCTGTGAATTTGACTACTCCGGGACCCAGGCCTGCAAGGCCCTCAAGGAGGAGGGGTATACCGTCGTTTTGCTCAACTCCAACCCGGCGACGATCATGACCGACCCCGACTTTGCCGACCGCACCTACATCGAGCCGGTGACGCCGGAAGTGCTGGCGAAGATCATCGAGAGGGAACGTCCCGATGCGCTGCTGCCGACCCTGGGCGGGCAGACTGCCCTCAATACCGCGGTGGCGGTGGCCAAGAACGGCACCCTCGAGAAGTTCGGCGTCGAGCTGATCGGCGCCAAGCTCCCCGCCATCGAGATGGCCGAGGACCGCACCCTCTTCAAGGCGGCGATGGAACGCATCGGCGTCGCCGTGCCGCGCAGTGGCCTGGCCCATAACTACCAGGAGGCGATGGACGTCATCGAGCACGTCGGCTTTCCGGCAATCATTCGCCCCTCCTTTACCCTCGGCGGCACCGGCGGCGGCATCGCCTACAACCGGGAAGAATACGAGACCATGGCAGTGGCCGGCATCGACGCCTCGCCAACCAGCGAAATCCTGGTCGAAGAATCGGTCATCGGCTGGAAAGAGTTCGAACTGGAGGTGATGCGCGACCTCGCCGACAACGTCGTGATCATCTGCTCCATCGAGAATTTCGACCCGATGGGAGTCCATACCGGTGACTCCATCACCGTCGCTCCGGCGCAGACCTTGACCGACAAGGAATATCAGATCCTGCGCGACGCCTCGATCAAGATCATTCGCGAGATCGGCGTCGAGACCGGAGGTTCCAACATCCAGTTCGGCATCAATCCCTCCGACGGCCGACTGGTGGTTATCGAGATGAACCCGCGAGTCTCGCGCTCCTCGGCGTTGGCCTCCAAGGCGACCGGCTTTCCCATCGCCAAGATCGCCGCCAAGCTCTCGGTCGGCTACACCCTCGACGAGATTCCCAACGACATCACCCGCGAGACCTTCGCCTCTTTCGAGCCAACCATCGACTACGTGGTCACCAAGATCCCGCGCTTCACATTTGAGAAGTTCCCCCAGGCCGACGCCACCCTCACCACCCAGATGAAGTCGGTGGGGGAGGTTATGGCCATCGGCCGGACCTTCAAGGAGAGCCTGCAGAAGGCGATGCGCTCCCTGGAAATCGGCTCCTACGGCTTCGAAAGCCGGCTCTTCAGTTCGCCGGAAGACTATCGCCGGGCCCTTTCCGGAGATGAACTGGATGCTCTGCGCAGCAAGCTGCGCATACCCAACGCAGACCGGCTCTGGTACCTGGCCGACGCCCTCCGCGCCGGCTTCTCCCTGGCCGAAATCCACCAGCTGACCTGGATCGACCCCTGGTTCCTGCACAACATCGAGCAGATCATCGACTTCGAGCAGATCCTGGTGAAGAGGGCAGGGGAGGTGGCCGTCGCCGACGAGAACTTCGCGGAACTGCTGCGCGACGCCAAGCAGCTCGGCTTTTCCGACCGGCGCCTGGCGCAGCTCTGGGAAATCACCGAATCCGACGTGCGCGAGCTGCGCTACCGGCTCAAGGTCCGCCCGGTCTACAAGCGGGTCGATACCTGCGGGGCCGAGTTCGAGGCCTACACCCCCTACCTCTACTCGACCTACGAGACGGAGAACGAGGCGGCCCCGACCGACCGCAAGAAGATCATGATCCTCGGCGGGGGGCCGAACCGCATCGGCCAGGGTATCGAGTTCGACTACTGCTGCGTCCATGGCGTCTTCGCCCTGGCCGAAGACGGGTTTGAGACGATCATGGTCAACTGCAACCCGGAGACCGTCTCCACCGACTACGACACCTCGGACCGCCTCTACTTCGAGCCACTGACCCTGGAGGACGTGCTGGAAATCGTCGCCCTCGAACAGCCGGTCGGCGTCATCGTCCAATTCGGCGGCCAGACGCCGCTGAAACTGGCGGTGGCGCTGGAGAAAGCCGGCGTGCCGATCATCGGCACCAGCCCCGACGCCATCGACCGCGCCGAAGACCGCGAACGCTTTCAGGCCCTGCTCCACATGCTCGGCCTGCTGCAACCCGAAAACGGCCTGGCCCGTTCTTTCGAGGAGGCGGAGAAGGTCGCCGACCGCATCGGCTACCCGGTGGTGGTGCGTCCCTCCTACGTCCTCGGCGGTCGGGCGATGGAGATCGTCTACGACGTAAACCAGCTGCGCGCCTACATGAAGCATGCCGTCGATGCCTCGCCGGAGCACCCGATCCTGGTCGACAAGTTCCTCGAGGAGGCGATCGAGGTCGACGTCGACGCCCTCGCCGACGGTCAGGAGGTCGTTATCGGCGGCATCATGCAGCACATCGAGGAGGCAGGGATCCACTCCGGCGACTCGGCCTGCGCCCTGCCGCCCTTTTCTCTGAAGCCGGAACTGATCGAAGAGATCCGCCGGCAGACCGTGGCCCTGGCCCTGGAACTGCAGGTCATCGGGCTGATGAACATCCAGTTCGCGGTCAAGGGGGATACCATCTACCTGTTGGAGGTCAATCCCCGCGCCAGCCGCACCGCGCCCTTCGTCTCCAAGGCGACCGGGCGGCCGCTGGCCAAGATCGCCGCCCGGCTGATGTCCGGGAAGACCCTGAAGCAGCTCGGCATCCACGGTGACATCGTGCCGAAACACGTCGCCGTCAAGGAGTCGGTCTTCCCCTTCGTGAAGTTCCCCGGTGTCGATACCCTCCTCGGTCCGGAGATGAAGTCGACCGGCGAGGTGATGGGCCTCGACATGGAGTTCGGCAAGGCCTTCGCCAAGGCCCAACTCGGCGCCGGCGTACGCCTGCCGCTCACCGGCAAGGTCTTCGTCAGCATCAAGGACAGTGACAAGAAACACATCGTCGAACCCTGTGCCAAGCTGGTCGCGGCCGGTTTCGAGATTGTCGCCACCCGCGGGACCGCCTCTTTCCTGGCAGAGAAGGGAGTGGCGGCAACTCCCATCAACAAGGTCAAGGAGGGGCGTCCTCACTGCGTCGACGCCATCAAGAGCCACGAGATCGCAATGGTCTTCAACACCACCTTCGGCGCCCAGTCGGTGGCCGACTCCTACTCCATCCGCCGCTCCGCCCTGATGTACAACGTTGCCTACTTCACCACCATTGCCGGGATGAAGGCCGCTGTCGACGGAATTCTCGCCATGGCGCGAGAAACCCTTGACGTAAAACCCCTGCAAGAGTATTATCCGAACCGTTGACCTGGACGAAACCGGGCAATCTGATGAACTTTACGAGCCAAACGGGCGGGGTAACCCGCCCGTAGATTTTACGGTCCAGAGGAAAATTCAAAACATGTCGCAATCGATTCCCATGACCCGTGAAGGCTATCAGCGCCTTCAGGATGAACTGAAACGCCTGATCCGCGTCGACCGCCCGGCGGTTGTCCAGGCCATCGCCGAGGCCCGAGGTCACGGTGACCTGTCCGAAAATGCCGAATATGACGCCGCCAAGGATCGCCAGGGCTTCATCGAGGGGCGGATCAAGGAACTGAACGACAAGATTGCCCGCGCGCAGGTGATCAACCCCGCCGAACTCGATACCGACAAGGTCGTCTTTGGCGCCAAGGTCACGCTGTTCGATGTCGATTCCGGCAACGAGGTGACCTACCAGATCGTCGGCGAGGACGAGGCCGAAATCAAGGCCGGGAAAATTTCTGTCACCTCGCCGGTCGGCAAGGCCCTGATCGGCCATCGCCTCGACGACGAGGTCCGGATCAAGGTCCCTTCGGGGGTCAAGATGTACGAGGTTATCGACATCAAGTACGAATAAAACCAGGAGCCAGGAATCGGTTGTCAGGGGGAGGACAGGCTTTAATCCGAATCCTGATACCTGAACCCTGAAACCATCACTTGGGAGTGACCGACATGAGCGACAAGATCACCAAGGATATGACCTTTCACCAGGTGCTGCAGATGAGCCCCGAGGTCGCCAAGGTCCTGGGCAAGTTCAACCTCGGCTGCATCGGTTGCATGGGTGCCATGAACGAAACGTTGGAACAGGGGGCCACAGCCCATGGCCTTGACGTCAACGACATCCTTCGCGACCTGAACGCCATCTTCGGCTGAAGGGGAGGGGAGATGCCCCCGCATCCCTCATCCGCCACCGCCACTGACCCATTAACGACGCCCCTGGCCCAGATCAGGGGCGTCGGCCCCCACCTGCTCGGAAGGTTCGAGCGACTCGGCCTCGCAACCGTCGAGGACGCCCTCTACACGCTCCCCCATCGTTACGAAGACCGCCGCCGGATTCGCAAGATCGCCCAGCTGCAAGCCGGTCGCCAGGAAGTCTTTCTCGGCGAGGTGCTGGCCGCCGCCGAAACCCAGACCGCCCGCAGCCGCAAGCGTCTCTATGAAGTGATCGTTACCGATGGCACCGGCCAGTTGGCCCTCAAGTGGTTCCATTACCGGAGGGACTGGATGCAGAGGCGCTATACCGTCGGCCAGCAGCTGCTTGTCGTCGGTGAGATCAAACGTTTCGGACCGCTGCGCGAGGTCCACCACCCCGAGGTTGAATTTCTCGAAGCGGGTACCGACCTCGACACACTGCTGGCCGCCGATCCCCTCAATTTCGGGCGCATCCTGCCCGTCTATCCCCTGACCGAAGGGCTTTCGCAAAAAGTGGCCCGGAAGATCTGGAAGGACATCGTCGACCGCTTCGCCCCTTGCGCCGCCTCGCCGCTCCCGGCAGAGCTGGTGTGCAAGCGGCACCTTCTGCCGCTTTCCTCCGCTTTGCAGCAGGCCCACTGGCCGGACCTGGAGGTGCAAATCTGGAGGAATTAGAGGGCGGTCGTGATTCTGCCCGCCGGACCCTGGTCTATGACGAATTCTTCTTCCTGGAACTTGGACTGGCATTGAAACGGCGAGGCGTGGTGCTGGAGCCCGGCATCCCCTTCACGGTCACCCACCGCTACACCAAACCCCTGGCGCAGATGCTGCCGTACCGCCTGACAGGAGCCCAACGGCGGGTTCTCGGCGAGATCAAGCATGACCTGATGGCCCCCCATCCCATGAACCGGCTGGTACAGGGGGACGTTGGCAGCGGCAAGACCGTGGTCGCGCTGATGGCGGCGCTGCTGGCCATCGAGAACGATACCCAGGTGGCGGTAGTCGCACCGACGGAGATCCTCGCCGAGCAGCATTACCTCCAGTTCCATCCCTGGCTGGAGGCGCTCGGCCTGAAGGTGGCGCTGCTCTGCGGCTCCACCCCGGTGCGCGACCGGCGGGAGATCCTCCGGAGTGCCGCCGCCGGTTCCCTGCACATGCTGGTCGGCACCCACGCCGTTCTCCAGGAAGTGGTCGAATTCCAACGCCTGGGGCTGGGGATCGTCGACGAACAGCATCGGTTCGGGGTTCGCCAGCGCAGCACCCTGCGCCGGAAGGGAGAGAATCCCCATATCCTGGTAATGACCGCTACGCCGATCCCTCGCACCTTGTCACTGACCCTGTATGGCGACCTGGCGCTTTCGGTGATCGATGAACTCCCCCCGGGGCGCACCCCGGTGCAGACCCGGGTGCTGACCGAATCGGCCCGCTCCCGTGGCTACCAGCAGATCAGGGAAGAACTTGTCGCCGGCCGCCAGGCCTACATCGTCTACCCCTTGGTTGAAGAGACCGAAAAGAGCGACCTGCTGGCGGCCACCGAGGCGGCCGAGGTCCTGGCCCGGGAGGTTTTCCCGGAACAGTCTCTGGACCTGCTTCACGGCCGGATGAAGCCGGAAGAGAAGGAGGCGGTAATGAAAGCCTTCAAGGCGGGGGAGATCCAGGTCCTGGTCGCGACGACGGTGATCGAGGTTGGAATCGACGTTCCCAACGCCACGGTGATGATGATCGAGCATGCCGAACGCTTCGGCCTCGCCCAGCTCCACCAGCTGCGCGGCCGGGTAGGGCGGGGGAGCGCACGGAGCCTCTGTCTGCTGGTACGCTCGCTGCGCTGCAGCGAGGAGGGGTTGCGCCGCCTGCAGGTCATGGCCGAAACCGGCGACGGCTTTAAAATTGCCGAAGCCGACCTGGAGATGCGGGGGCCGGGGGAGTTTCTCGGCACCCGGCAGGCAGGTGTCCCTGATTTCCGGGTGGCGAACCTGTTGCGGGATGGTCGGGTGCTGGAGGAGGCGCGACAGGATGCATTCGAGCTGGTGGAACGGGGCGATTTTCTGGAAAACCCCGCTTATGGGCTCCTGCGGAAAGAGCTCATAAAACGCTGGGGAACACGCCTTGAACTGGCTAATGTGGGCTAGTTTGATACGGATAAACCATCAAGTAGTTTCTTTGACTGTCTTTCAATTACCCGTTTTATTTATCCTTTCTGTCGACTTAAAGTAATTCCTCAAGTCTTTTTTGTAATTTCCAGTCAGCCACGGTCGAGGCGGTTCGGGCCAAGCCTCGCGGCCAGCCCTCGGGGGGCATGCAGCTCGCTTGGGTCGGGACGGCGGTCGAGGGGCGGGTGCGGGTATTCGTCTGTCCGGCACAGCAGGTGCGGTATTGTAATGCCTCTTGCCAGCCAGGAGTGGGACATTAGGGCCGAATCGTCGCACTGACAAGTTCAATGAAATTTTTCGGCTGAAAAGTGAAGACCTGTCCCAACAGGACGATCCGGGCCACGTCCTGGAAGGCGGTTAGCTGCTTTTCTCGTTTTTCTCGGACCATCTTGAGGAAGGCCTCGGCACCGGCGACCCGGCCCAGAACCACGCCGAAGAATTCGGACCGGCGGAATTCCCCATAAAGCTCGAGTTCCTTCATCAGGTGGCCAAAGCGTCCCTCGCGATCCATGGTGACGACAAGATTGAACCCCCACATGACATCTCCCGATCGGCTCTCTCTTATCGGAAGGGCACCGCAAGGCAAGCCATGCCCCTTCCTTGGCCGCCCCAACATACCAGAACGTCGCATAAGATATATTATGTAACCTTGAGGTATGGTTGTTCTGAAATTAGTCTTCGCCGGTACCTTCTCCTGCCATTCCCCCCTTTTCCCGACGCAATTGGGCAACCTTGCCCGCAGAGGCATCCCCAACCCTGTCTTTACCCGGGAAAGTCGTTCACATGTCAAATTTCGCAGCCTCTTTTTTGAGCAACCTTGCATTGAAGCAAATTATTACCTAGCCCTGAATTGGGAAGGAAGTTCGGCTAGCCCCTCACCTTCCGGGCCGGCAACGAAAAGGAACCAACAACCGCTGGTTCCTTTTCGTTTGTTGGCCGGAAGATTCCAACTTGAATCTCCTGGAAAACCTGTCTAGATGAAATCAGGTGGAATTCTCTCCCACTTGCGAAGCAAAGTAGGAGGTAAATATGAGACGACGTAGCCTGCTTTTCGCATTTTCAGTTATTCTTGGACTCGTTCTTACAGGTGTGTGTATAGCCGATGATTCCCTTGGCGGTGGTCAGCAGCCCTTTGTCGGTCTCTGGCAAGCGATCGACAGCTTTGACGGCAGTACCCAACTCCTTTCTATCACCTGCGATCGCAACAGGTCATGCGACGTCCGACTTAACGATACCGCGTTCACCCTTTCTTGCCAAAACCAGATTGGTTTTGCGCATGGTGTGGGATCGATTGAACACCATGTGCTGACCGTCGAGTTCACCCTGTATTGCTCCAATTTGGACGGCACTTCATCCGAGGCAGGAACTCAAGTGAACAAATTTGTATTAAATAACAAAAACAAAACGTTGACGAACATCAATGACGATCCCTTGCCAGTCCCCAATGTTTTTCACAGGATCAGCCAGTAACCTTGTTGCTTGTCGGAGTGATGACCTAACCAGCCCACGGAGACCGGCCATTGAAGCAGTTTTGTGGCGGCGCCAAGCACGATGAAGTTGGACAACGCAAATAGGCCACTCATTCCTGAGTGGCCTAACTGCTTGGTATGGCTTGTCGTTGAATGGTCGGGGCGAGAGGATTTGAACCTCCGACCCCCTGCACCCCATGCAGGTGCGCTACCAGGCTGCGCTACGCCCCGTCAATCAACGAGTCGCGATTATCGGCAATTTGGACGGTGTTGTCAAGTGGAAACTACGCTTTCCCCTTGGAAAAAACCGGGTAACTTCTTTTGTGATTTCAGCAAGATGCAAGCTGCTCAGGTCGATCTCGGGCGTTTGTCAATGACCCGCTGGGCCTTCCCCTCGTGGCGCTTGATGGAAGACGGCTCGACCAACTTAACCTTGGCACCGACTCCGAGCGCAGAGGCCAGTTTCTTCTCGACGAAATCGACGAAGGCCCGCTGGCGTTTCATTTCGTCGAAGAATATCCGTTCATTGACCTCGACGTGAACCTCGAGAATGTCCATCGCCCCGACCTTGTCGACCACCAGCTGGTAATGGGGCTCACACCCCTCGATCCGAAACAGGACCTCCTCGATCTGGGTCGGGAAGATGTTGACTCCCTTGATGATCAGCATATCGTCGCTGCGCCCCATGGTCTTTGCCATCCGCACCTGGGTGCGGCCGCAGGAGCATGGGCTGTAATCGAGCCGGGTGATGTCCCGCGTACGGTAGCGGATCATCGGAAAAGCTTCCTTGGTGATGCTGGTGATAACCAGCTCCCCCACCTCCCCTGCGCCCAGGGTTTCTCCGGTTTCCGGGTCGATGATCTCGGGAATGAAATGGTCCTCGAAGATGTGCATGCCGCAGCGGCAAAGACATTCGCCGGCAACCCCCGGCCCCATCACCTCGCTCAGGCCGTAATTGTCGGTGGCCACGATCCCCAGCCGGGTCTCGATTTCCCGGCGCATCTCTTCGGTCCAGGGTTCGGCACCGAACAGTCCAAACCGCAGGTTCAGGCTGGTCGGGTCGATGCCGAGTTTCTCCAGCCGGTCGGCGATGGTCAGGGCATAGGAGGGAGTGCAAACCAGGGCAGTGGACCGGTAGTCCTGCATGATCATGATCTGCTTGTCGGTGTTGCCGCTCGACATGGGGATGACCGAAGCGCCGATGCGCTCCGCACCGTAGTGGAGGCCGAAGGCCCCGGTGAACAGCCCGTAGCCGAAGGCAATGTGGACGATGTCGTCTTCGGTGACCCCGGCGGCGGTCATGAATCGCGCCGCCAGCTCGGTCCAGGTCTGCAGGTCGGCCCGGGTGTAGCCGACCACCGTCGGCTTGCCGGTCGTCCCTGAGGAGGAATGGATGCGCACCACCTCTCGCAGTGGGACGGCGAACATACCGTAGGGGTAGTTCCGGCGCAGGTCTTCCTTGTCGGTAAAGGGGAATTTCGCCAGGTCGGCCAGGCTCTGGAGGTCACCGGGAACGATGCCGAGGGCATCGAACTTTTCCCGGTAACACGGGACGTGGCGATAGACCTGCTCCAGAGTGGCGCGCAGTCGGGTCAGCTGCAGGAGTTCCAACTCCTCGCGGCCCATACACTCGTGCACCGGGTCCCAGATGCGCAGTTCCCGGGCAGTCGCCGGGTCGATGATGGAGGATTCAGCCATTGGACACGTTCCGGCCTACATGGCGTAGACCCGCTCCCCTTCCAGAACCCTGAAGCCCTTTTCGATCAGCAGCCGGATAGCCTCTTCGGGATGGTCGAAACGGAAGATGATCACGGCATTTTCGCCACAGCGCTCAACGAAGGCATACATGTATTCGACGTTGACCTGCCCCTGGTCGAGAGCCTCGAGAATCCCGAACAGCCCCTTGGGACGGTCCGGAACCTCGACGGCCACCACCTCGGTCTTGTTGACGGTGAACCCCTGCTCCTTGAGCACACTCTTGGCCAGGTCGGTGCGGTCGACGATCAACCGCAGGATGCCGAAATCGGAGGTGTCGGCCAGCGACAGGGCGCGAATGTTGACCCCGGCCTCGCCGAGGATGCGGGTAACTTCCGCCAGACGGCCCGACTTGTTCTCGATGAAGATGGAAATCTGTTCGACTTTCATGGAGCGCCTCCTGGCAAACGGGAATCGACTCAGTTCTGCGGCGGACGGTTGTCGATGACGCGCCTGGCCTTCCCTTCGCTGCGCGCGATGGTCTTCGGCTCGACCAACCGCACCTTGCAGGTAACGCCAAGCAAGTCCTTGATTTCCTTCTGAATTTTCCTGGTCAAATCCTGCAGGACCTTGACCTCGTCGGAAAAGGTCAGCTCGTTGACCTCGACCTGGACCTCGAGGGTATCGAGGTTCTCTTCACGCTCGACGATCAGCTGGTAGTGGGGCTCGATCCCCTCGATGGTCATCAGCACGCTCTCGATCTGCGAAGGGAAGACGTTGACCCCGCGGATGATCAACATGTCGTCGCTGCGGCCGCTCATCCGCTCCAGACGCAGGTGGGTGCGGCCGCAGAGGCAGGGCTCCGGGATCAGCCGGGTGATGTCCCGGGTCCGGTAGCGCAGCATCGGGATCCCCTCCTTGGTGATGGTGGTAATCACCAGCTCGCCCCGTTCCCCGACCGGCAGCACCTCGCCGCTGTCCGGATCGATGATTTCGGGAATAAAGTGGTCCTCCCAGATGTGCAGCCCCTTCTGGGCTTCGATGCACTCGATGCCCACCCCGGGGCCGAGGATCTCCGAGAGGCCGTAGATGTCGATGGCCTTGATGTTGAGCTTCTCCTCGATCTCCTGGCGGATCGATTCGCTCCACGGCTCGGCGCCGAAAATACCCACCCGCAGCTTGAGCTTGCGGATGTCGATCCCTTCCTCCGCCGCGGCCTCGGCCAGGTAGAGGCTGTAGGAAGGAGTACAGGTCAGGACCGTGGAGCCGAAGTCCTGCATGATCATGATCTGCTTTTTGGTGTTGCCACCGGACATGGGGATGACCGAGGCGCCGAGCTTTTCGGCCCCGTAGTGGGCACCCAGGCCGCCGGTGAACAGGCCGTAACCGTAGGCGTTGTGGATCACGTCCCCCCGGTGGGCGCCGGCGGCGACGAAGGAGCGGGCCATCAACTCCGACCAGGTCTCGATGTCGCGGCGGGTGTAGCCGACCACCGTCGGCTTCCCGGTCGTTCCCGAGGAGGCGTGGATACGTACGATCTGCTCGAGGGGGACGGCAAACAGTCCGTAGGGGTAGTTGTCGCGCATGTCCTGCTTGAGGGTGAACGGCAGCCGGCGCAGGTCGTCGAGGCTTTTGATCTGGTCGGGGCGGACCCCGGCCTTGCGGAAGCTTTCGCGGTAGAACGGCACGGTGACGTTCACCCGTTCCACGGTCTGCCGCAGCCGCTTGAGCTGCAGGGATTCCAGTGCTTCCCGCGGCAGAGTTTCGAACTCGTCATTCCAGATCATCGTCGCCCCCTTTCCTTCTCAGCATTCCCGTCCCAGGGCAAAGGCCTTGAGATTTTCATCCAGAAACCGTTTCGGGACCATCTTTTCCAGGGCCTGCTGCCAGTAGTCGGCGGCAATATCGAGTCGTTTGGAGACCGCGCCGAGCAGCACGGTGTTGGCGGTTCGGGGGTTGCCGGCCTGCACGGCGAGGTGCTGGCCGTCGACCAGCAGGAAGTCCGGAAACCGGCCACGGATGATCTCCGGCAGATCCTGGGGATAAGCCTGCGCGCCGGAGAGCACCGCCGGCGGCGGAATCTGCAGGTCGTTGGCGATCACCCTGGCGCCGTGACGCAGCAGGGGCAGGGCGCGGCAGGTCTCCATCAGTTCGAAACCGAAGAGGACGTCCCCCTCTCCTTCCGGAACGATCGGTGAGTAGACCTGGGGGCCGAAACGGACGTGGGAGACGACGCTGCCGCCGCGCTGGGACATGCCGTGGATTTCGCTCTTCTTGACGTCGAAACCGGCGAGCATGAAGGTTTCGGCGAGGATTTCCGAGGCCAGCAGGATCCCCTGGCCGCCGACCCCGACCAGCAGGATGTTGGTGATGTCGTTGGTCATTGAGCCCTCCCGATGGCATCGAAGCGGCAGAGTTGGCGGCAGACATCGCAGCCGGTGCAAAGCAGCGGATCGATGTGGGCAACCCCCTTCTTCCCTTCTCCGGGTTTCCAGATGATCGCCGGGCAGCCGATGCGCAGGCAGGCCCGGCAGCCGGTACAGTTCTCCTCGGTCACCTCGAGCAGCGGGCCGCGCTCGAAGACCCCGGCACGCTTGACCAGCACGCAAGGCCGGTTGGTGATCACCACCGACGGTTCCGGCCGCGCCATCTCCTCGGCGATCACTGCCTTGGTCTCGGCCAGGTCGAAGGGATCGACGGTGCGCACGTGCCTGACCCCCAGGGCCTGGCAGAGCTGGACGAAGTCGACCTGCGGCGCGACCTGGTCCATGAGGGTGAAGCCGGAAGCCGGGTTGTCCTGGCGCCCGGTCATGCCGGTGATGCGGTTGTCGAGGATGACCAGGGTGGTCGGCGACTGGCTGTAGACCATGTCCATCAGGCCGTTGATCCCGGTGTGCAGGAAGGTCGAATCGCCGATGACGGCGACCACCTGGCGTTTCTCCTCCTCCGGCACCACCTTGACCACGCCGATGGCGTTGCCGACGCTGGCGCCCATGCAGACACAGGTATCCATCGCCGAAAGGGGCGGCATGAACCCCAGGGTATAGCAGCCGATATCCCCGGTGACGTAGGCCTTCAGCTGGTTGAGGGCGAAGAAAACCCCGCGGTGGGGGCAGCCGGGGCACATGTTGGGCGGCCGGGGCGGCAGTTCGGGCAGGCTCGTATCGGAACCGGCCGCCGGAGGCTGGGTCAGTCCCAGGGGGGCAAGGGCTTTGCGCAGGACTCCCGGGGTCAGTTCGCCGCAGAGGGAGAGCAACTCCTTCCCCTGGCAGGGGATTCCCATCGCCTTGACCTGCTCTTCGATGAAGGGGTCGAGTTCCTCGACGATCAGCAGGCGCCTGACCCGGGAGGCGAAATCCCGGATCAGTTCCTTGGGCAGGGGGTGAATCAGGCCGAGCTTGAGGGTGGAGGCATTGGGCATCACCTCGCGAACGTAGTTGTAGCAGACCCCGGAGGTGATGATGCCGACCTCGGCATCGCGCATGTCCATGCGGTTGCAGGCCAGGGTCGATCCGGCCGCGGCCAGCTTAACCAGCCGCTCCTCGACCAGCGGATGGCGGCGGCGGGCATTGCTGGGGAGCATCACCAGTTTGGCGGCGTTGCGCTCCAGGCGGGGCTCGGGCAGGCCGGTGACCGGTTCGCCGAGGGTGACCAGCGACTTGCTGTGGGAGATCCGCGTGGTGGTCCGCAGCATGACCGGAGTGTCGTACTGTTCGGAGATCTCCAGGGCCAGGCGGGTGAAGTCCTTGCACTCCTGGGAATCGGCCGGCTCCAGCATCGGCACCTTGGCGAACTTGGCATAATTGCGGTTGTCCTGCTCGTTCTGGGAGGAGTGCATCTCCGGGTCATCGGCGGTCACCAGGACCAGGCCACCGCGCACCCCGGTATAGGAAAAAGTGAAGAGCGGGTCGGCGGCGACGTTCACGCCGACGTGCTTCATGGTGACCAGCGCCCGCGCCCCGCCGAAGCTGGCGCCGATGCCGACTTCCAGGGCGACCTTTTCATTCGGCGCCCAGGAGGCGTCGATGCTCGGGTAGTTGACGACGTTTTCGAGGATCTCGGTGCTCGGCGTGCCGGGATACGCCGAAGCGACCCGAACCCCGGCTTCGAAGGCACCGCGGGCGATGGCTTCATTACCTGAGAGGACGGCTTTGTCCATGGTGAATGGTTCCTTCGGTGGATGGGCTGAAGGCACCCGGAAGGGGATGCTTAAACGAGGGTTGAATATAATTTACCGAGGCTAAAATGTCAATTTAACGGTGAGAACCTGCCGTGGTCAGCAGCAGCCCCTCGAGAAGACCGAAATCGCTGACCGTAAAGGCCTCCTTGCCGAAGCCGGCGAGGAGCTGCAGGACGATTTCCAGCCCCGGCAGGATCAGGTCCCCCCTCCCCGCTTCGAGTCCCGGCAGGGCTTCCCGGCCGGTGATATCGAGGCCGGTGAGGCGTCGCTGCCAGACCACCAGATCATCCAGGGTCAAGCGCAGGTTGTTCACCCGGCGCCAGTCGTAGTCCGCCATTTTCAGTTGCAGAGCGGCCAGGCTGGTGACGGAACCGGCCGTCCCGATGAGCATGCAACCGGGCTCGGCGAGGAGGGGCCGCAGGCCGACCTCCGCCAGGTCGGCGCGTAGATGTCCGAGTTGACGGGCTATTTCCGTCGCCTGCTCAGCCGAGTCCGGGAAATCTTCGCAGAGAAACACCACCCCGAGGGGATAGCTGCGGTGAAAGCGGATCGCCCCGTTCACCACCAGGATGAACTCGGTGCTGCCGCCGCCAATATCGAAAATCAGCCCCTGGGCCGGGCGCGGTTCGAGGGCGGCCAGCACGCCGGCCGCGGCCAGCCGCGCCTCCTCCTCGCCGTCAATGATCCTAATCGTCAGCCCGGTTGCCTGCCTCACCCGGGCTACGAAGGCCGGCCCGTTGGCGGCCCGGCGCAACGCCGCGGTGCCGACCGCGGCAACGTCTTCGACCCCGCCAGTGGCAATCCTTCGGGCAAGTCCGCCCAAAGCAGAAAGGGTCCGCTCCATTGCATCGGGAGACAGACCCATATCGGGACGAAATCCGCCGCCCAGGCGGGTGATCCGCAGGTGGTATTCCAGCGGCACCAGCCGCCCGGTCTCGTCCAGAGAACCGAGTAGCAGACGCACGGCATTGGAACCGACATCGATGGCTGCCTGCACTTATTTGTTCCCGACCACCGCTTTGGCGACGTTCAGCGTATGATCGCCGATTTTCTCGAAGTTATGCAGCATGTCGATGTAGACCAGTCCGGGGAGCACCGCGCATTCACCGGTGTTAAGCCGGGCGATGTGGTTGTTGCGCAGGGTCTCTTCGTTATCATTGACCACCGACTCCATGTGCAGCGCCTTGTCGAAGATGGTGCGATCTCCCCGCTCCATGGCGGAAGCCACAAAGGCCAGAAAGTCCCGGGTGTTTTTAGCCATGTCGAGAATTTCAGCGACGGCGATCTCCGAAAAGCCGATCTTCTGATCCCGCTTGCGCTGCCCGAGCCTCCAGAGATTCTCGCAGTGATCGCCGACCCGTTCGAGGTCGTTGACCATGTGCATCATCGAGGCGATATCCTTGCTGGTTTCGGGGGTAATTGATTTCTGCGACAAGGCGACCAGAAAATCGGTAATCTCCTTCTGCAGCAGATCGACGAGTTCCTCCTTCTTTTCCAGGGACGGAATGCGCTTTTCGTCGAAATCTTCCAAGAAGGCAATCGTCTCGTCGACCATCTCCAGCGCCGCCTGGGCCATTCGCCGGGTCTCCGACCGGGCCTGGCCGAGGGCGATCGGCGGAGTGTTGAGCACCCGGTTGTCGATGAATTTCAGGTGAAATTCCATCTCCTCTTCCCGGCCCCGGATCAGCAGGGTGGTCAGCTTGGCGAGCAACCCGACCAGGGGCAGAAAGATCAGGGTATTGACCACGTTGAACAGGGTGTGGGCATTGGCAATGTGCCGGGCGATGAAGGGCTTGTCGCCGATGGCGACGCCGAGGCTGGCGGCCTGTTGCTGGGTCTGGATAGCGAAATCCGCATCCCCTGGGGTAACGGCGTTGATGAAATGGATGAAATGGGGAAAGAGCGCCAGAATATAGGCAACTCCGATGATATTGAACAGGAAGTGGGCGAAGGCGGTGCGGCGCGCCGCCAGGTTGGTGCCGATAGCGGCCAGGTTGGCGGTAATCGTGGTGCCGATGTTCTCACCGAGGATCAAGGCGACACTGGCCTCGAAGGAGATCAGACCAGTGCTGGCCAGGGCGATGGTGATGCCGATAGTCGCGCTGCTGCTCTGCACGATCATGGTCAGGACGGCGCCGATCAACACCCCAAGGAGGTGGTGGTTGCCGACCATGACGAACATGTCACGGAATTCCTGGCTCTGCTTCAGTGGTTCGAAGGCCTGCTCCATGATCTGCAGGCCGAAGAAGAGAATTCCGAAGCCGAGCAGGATTTCCCCGGTGTAAATCCAGCGCCGGCTACTCGAAAAAAGTTTCAGGCCGGCCCCTATCCCGATCGCCGGCAGGGCGAACTTGGTGATTTTAAAGGCGATCAACTGCGCGGTCACGGTAGTGCCGATGTTGGCACCGAGGACCACGCCGATCGATTGCACCAGCGACATCAGGCCGGCGTTTACGAAACCGACCACCATGACCGTGGTGGCGCTGGAGGACTGGATGATGGCCGTGACCGCGAGACCGACCAGGGTGCCGATGAGTCGGTTGTTGGTCAGGGCCGCGAGGATTTTCCGCATCCGGTCCCCGGCGACTTTCTGCAACCCTTCGGACATGATTTTCATGCCGAAAAGGAACAAGCCAAGGCCGCCGATAAAACCGAAAATCAGTTTCTGATTCAAAAGTGTCTCAAACACCGGACATACTCCGCGGACGGATTCCGCATGGCGAACCAGCGGAGGGGATCAGAGAATTTGGGGGGAAAGTCGGGCGTACTATAGCCAATGGCCTCCACTTTTTCAATTGAAAAGGGGTAGACGAAACAGGATCGGGATGCCGGAGGCCGAAGTCAGCGAGATCGTCCCCTGCCGCAACTCCATCCGAAGTAGAGCAGATCAATTCGGCAAGGCGAAAACCGGAACAGCCGAACAGAAAAAGAGGAGGTTCCAGGATGAGCAATGGGCGAAGGGGGTTGGAATAATAAGGGACCTGTTCGTACCGCCAAGGCGGATTCTAGCATCCCTTCGGGTTGGGTTGAGCGATGGTCATCCGGGGATCGGGCGGCCCGTGCTGCGACCTTGCCCTTCCCTGCAGGTTCTCAGGACTTTTCCCCAAAAGTCCAGAGCAGCATGGTTCGATAATCTTCACTGTTGCCCCTGATTCTCTGGCTGAAAAGGCAAACGATATTGCGCATCAGCCGCAATCCCAGGCCGGGATCCTGCTCGCAAAGATTATCGAAATCGGGCTTGCGCAGGCAGAGCAGGCTGGTTTTTTCGATGACCCTGGCGGTGGCCGAGCGTGGCCCGCCGTCCAGGATTGTCATTTCGCCGAAGACGTCTTCCGGGCCAAGGATGACCAGGGTTTTTTCATCCCCCTCAGCCATCATCCTGGATATCCTGACAACCCCCTTCTGGATCAGGTAAAGGGATTCACCGGGCATGTTCTCGATGAATACCGTCATCCCTTCATCCAGCCGTTTTTCAGAAAAAAAACGGGCCAGCGTAGAAATCTGGGCGTCGGTCATCCCCTCGAAGAGGAAACAGCCTTTAACCGGATCAAAGTTGGCGATGGGCATGGCGACCTGTCGACTTTCGGTGAGTTGGTGAGTGTTTCGGACTGCAGCGGAATGGTTCCAAGTGCTGGTCGGCTTCGTCGGGCGTGCGGATATTTAAGCAGAAATGCTGCGAATTACAATGATCTTGTCGAGTGTACTGCTTCATCGGGGACCTCCCTGTTTGGGTACTTTTTGTGACCAAAAAGCTGGGGGCGTCATCCGCTAACAGGCGAGTTGGTTTCAGAACAGATATTTGGTTAAGCAAAATGATTTTTGGCCCGGTCATGAATGGCGGCAGGGTAGCCGGGACCGGAGTTGGCGGTGCCGGTGTAGCGGGTGAAGGCGGGAGCTATCGATATGCGATCCTGCTCCCTGTCGTTTTCACCTTTGCCCGGGGCTCATCTTGGCAACTTGGAGGCCCGACCCTGCACCTGTTCCACATATCTCTCCCCATCTAATTTCAGCCTAAGATGCAGCCCTCACCCCCACCACATCCATCAACTTCCCATAATCAGTCACCACATCGTATTTCACGTGTTCAGGCGCCAGCCGGGTATTCAGATTTCTCGAAAAACTTCCGGGCGCATTCGATCTTCTTCTCTTCCAGGGCGCGGAGCTGCATCGTCGACATGCTGCCCTTGGTTTCGGCGACGAAGTAGACGTGCCTGACTGTGCCTTCCTTGAAGGAGATTGCCCAGTCGGGGTTGTAGTCACCGACCGGCGTCGGGATCAGGAAGCCCCGTGGGAGCTTGGCGTAGACGACGACTTCGTTGCTGGTATCCAGCTCTGTCGACGAAGTCTCGCTCTACCTTTGAATCAATGATGGCGTAGTCGTAAATGTGGTTGTTGAGCTTCGCACTCGCCCGAGTGAAGTCCTGCTTGGTCTGGGCAGCGGTGAAGATGTCGGTGTCGTAGGTCTCGGTGGTCTCGTCGTAGCTGAGACGCTCGATGATGACGGTTGCCTTTTGCTCTTTGATGAGGCGGGACGCTTCCGAGATGAAATGCTCCGGATTGGCCTTGAACTGGCTGAAGGCTGTCGCCGTGATGCCGCTGAGAATCTCCGCGATGGTCTTCCGGGTCAGTTGGGTATTTTCCGCCAGCTTGCCAAGCAGGTCGTACTTGACCATCGAATGGACTGAGGCTTTGTGCGCTTCCGTCGAGGTCTCGTTGACATGAAAGCCTTCGCCATGCTTTGAGCTGCTCATCGGTCAGACTGTGCCCTCTGGATCGCCGGCCTGGATGGTGTATTGCAGCGGCGTGATGTGAAGGTCCTTGTCCAGCACTGCAATGCACTTGCGGACCAATTCGCTCGAATCAAATTCGACCCGGTAAACGGCCTTGCGATTGATACGGCTCCACAGTTCCTGGAACTCCTTCTTCTTGAAGTTGTCGTTCAGGGGGTTGGTCTTCGGCCTGCGATCATCTTCAAGCTTGGGCAGTTGCGCATCGCTGAAGACGCTGTCGATCAGCTGGAATATCTGCTCGGCATAGGGGCCAACTCTTCCGGCAGCTCGGCCAGTTCGCCCTTGGCCTTTGCCGCGTGGTATTTCTCGGTGACCTGGTCCGCGTCGTCGGTGTAATCGTTCTTCACCAGGTAGCGATAAATCTGCTTTGCCATCGCCGGCGTGACTTCGACCGGACCGGCTTCTGTCGTAATCACCTTGCCCGTGAAGTAGGCTTCGTCGGCCTTTCGCGGCCGCGCAGACAACGAATCGCTGATCTCCTGCTGCAAACCGGCGACAAAATCCTTGTAGCTCTCGCTCGCCACCACGGTCAGCACGTTGATGTCATGCACGATGGCCGGGTGATCCATCCGGTCGCCATGCTGATTGACGCACAGGCGCAGGCCTCGACCAACTTCCTGGCGGCGCGAGATGGTGTTGTCGCTGTGCTTGAGCATGCACATGACGAAGACGTTCGGGTTATCCCACCCTTCCCGAAGGGCGGAGTGGGAGAAGATAAAGCGGGTCGGCTCCTCAAAGCCCAGCAAACGTTCCTTGTCCTTCAGGATCAGGTCGTAGGCATCGACATCGTCCGACAGCCCGGCATCTTCACCCCGGGTCTTGAATGTCGGGTCGGTCAGCCGCTTGGTCTTCTTGTCGATGGCGAAGTAGCCGTTATGGGTCCGCTCAGGCGAGATGCCCTCCAGGTACTTGTGATAGGCCTCGTTGTCGAATGCCAGCTCACCCAGGTATTCCTGTTTGAGCTGCTCGTATTCTTCTTCGAAGATACGGGCATACTCCCCCTTGTCATCGGCCTGATCGTAGTCGCGATACTTGGCCACCTCGTCGATGAAGAACAGCGACAGGACCTTGATCCCCTGCTGGAAAAGCTTTCGCTCCTTTTCCAGGTGCGACTTGATCGTCTCACGGATCTGAATCCGGCGGATCGTCCCTTCGGTGACATCGCCCGTGGCATCACCAGCGCTCAGCACATGGCCGTTGGTGAACTCGACCGTATCTCTGATTGGCGTCGATTTGCGAGATAACGAAACCGCGGTACTGGTCAAGCCGTCGACTCTGGGAAAGAGGTCGGTACCCTTCTCCAGCCGGACGATCTTTCTTCTGATCTCCCCTGACTTGAGCTTGACCTCCATCTCGATCCGGGCGACGGGAGCCTTTTTCGAGATTTCGATCGACTCCAGATAGAGATAGGCGTTGGTCCCGGCCAGGCCCTTGACCGTGATGCCACGCACCGCAATCTTTTTGACCAGTTTCTGGTTGTAGGCGTCCAGCGCATCGAGGCGATGGATTTTGTTGTGCGTCGTCCTTGTGGGTCGCCGAATAACGCAGGATCATCAGCGGTTAAATTTGGGGAGCGCCTCCATCGTTGCGGCACCATCCATTTTCTGAGGTTCATCCAGAATCAGGATAGGCCGATTGGCTGCGATCACATCAATCGGCCCACGGACTGGAAATCATCCAGTTCCTCATAAATGCGCCGATTGTCCTTTCCGTGGCATTGAACGCCTGGATGTTGATGACCATGACGTTGATGCCCGCGTCGGACGAAAAGCTTTCCAGGTGATGAAGCTGCTTGGAATTGTAGATAAAGAACCGGGCCTTCTTGCCGTAGCTTTCGGTGAAGTGGTCGGCGGTGATCTCCAGAGACTTGTAGACCCCCTCACGGATAGCAATACTCGGCACCACGACGATAAACTTGGACCAGCCATATTGCTTGTTCATCTCGAAGATGGTTTTGATGTAGCAATAGGTCTTGCCGGTGCCAGTCTCCATCTCAATATCGAGATTGATATCGCAACCGGCGCTTTTCACCAGCGCGTCGGACATGGGCAGATTTTGCCGTCGCTGCACAGTCTCGGATATTGTCGAGCAATTGAAGACCGTGAGTTGGATATCGGCGTTCTTGAAACCCTCTATTTCCAGTAAGCTTTCCTGAACCTTGCCTGCCTTGTCCTTCACATCCCAGGGTCGATGCGATACTTGATCCCTGCTGTATTCACCTGCCCGGCAAAGCAATCCACGACCGCCTCGACGGCATTGGTCTGATAGGGCTGGACTTTGAACTTCAGCTTCATGCCAACCCTCCTTATATCGATTTGACTTCGGTGCCGGGCGACATCTGCCGGAAAATCTGCTCGACGTTGATTTTGACCGCATCGGATACAAAACCGTTGTCGCGGAAGACCACACGTAGCGGCTCAAACTTCGCCAGTTCTTTGACCAATTCTTCGTTCACGTCTTTGTCAAAGCAGGCGACAAGGGCGTTTTCATCGACAAAGAAAACTGTCTTGCCCTGGATGGATTCTTTACGGATGGGCAGCGACAGATCTACGCCCCAATCGAGCAACACCTGAAAAAGGAGGTCTTCTGGGGTGCGGTCTATCTTTGATGTTGTCGCGAAAAGTTGAAGATGATTCTTGGTCGATGTTATCCGGGCTATAATAGACATCGGCCATATTCGATGAGTCGACCTTTAAGACTCGAAAGCCAACATCCTTCCCCCAGTTGTCGTGTCCCCCTTCCTTGACTGCCTCTTTTCCAGCAAGCCTGACACGTTCCTTTGAAACTTCAGATAGTACCAGCGGACGATTGCCTTCTTAAGCATCTTAATAGCAGCTTGGACCGTTTTCTTTGCAGTTCCTGTGGTAGAGGCCAGAGCATCTTCGAGCGACTCCGGCAGTTGCACCATAATGAACGTATGATTCGTTCCATAGGTAGCATTGGCCCCAAAAACTGCCTCGGCAGAACTTGCAGAGCCTGCGAAAAAATCCATAACTATCGCGTTACGCTCGCATGGCGTTACATATTCGATAAGACGCGCCAGTTCTTCATGGTCCTTGGGGTTGCTGAATACTTTTGCCCCCATCAAGTTACGCAAATATTTCACAGCGACTTGGGATTGTTTATAAAAGTATGTGCCGCGAACCTGCGTAGCCAATTCCACCTCTGCGCTATCTTCTTCAACATCATCATCGGCACCCTCTAAGCCATCATGCACCTCTTCCGCAATCGGGCGAATATGCGCTTTCCGAAAAGGGGGTTCCGTGTGATCCTCCCTAAATTCAACGAGACCCAGTTTAATCTGGCGCTGCATTTCCTCGGGGGTAGCATACCTCCAGCCAGCTTCAGGACAGCGCAAGGCTTTTTTGTTATAGGATGAATTACATCGTATCTGGGGCCGTCCCCACCAGGCCATGAAATATCTCGATCACGCCATGGGCCATTTTTATCAACGCGCTTGTACCGTGCCCACTTCTTCGCCGGGTGGCCCTTGGGCAAATCTGAGTACCACTGGCTGAGATCTCTTTCGATAGCTTGGTAGTTATCCCCATGAATACCTTTGAGCCTCAGGAATTCATCCCAAATTTCCTTGCTCCGGGCTTCTCTTCGCGCCAAACCTCTCCCCTTTCCCTTAGAAAGGTAATATTTCGGGCATAAACAAACATGTACTCATGACCGGCGGAAAAAAATTTCGCATCGTTCTTGCGACCCTTCTCCCATACAAGTTGAGCAATGAAATTTTGCTCACCGAAAATTTGGTCACAGATCTTCCTTAGCGATGCTTGTTCAGCATCGTCGATACTGATAAGAATTACCCCTTCGTCGCTCAGAAGACGTTTAGCAACTGTAAGTCGTGGATACATCATTGAGAGCCAGTCCGAATGGAAACGTCCACGGCTTTCGGGATTCTGACCAGCCGACCACCCTCTTTCGTACGCTCCCCAGTGGCCTTTTCAAAATCTTCTTTTGAAGCAACAAATCTATCTTTATAGATGAAATCTTTACCCGTGTTATAGGGTGGATCGATATAGATAAGCTTTACTTTTCCTAGATAAGTCTCCTGAAGCAATTTCAATACTTCCAGGTTGTCACCTTCAATGAACAGGTTGTTCGTCGTATCGAAATCAACACTTTCTTCCCGATAAGGCCGCAATGTTTTCGTAATCGGTGCGTTAGCGGCCAACAAAGCTTCCCGCTTACCGGGCCAATTCAGCTGATAACGCTCCTGCGGCCCCTCAACGACTGACTCCGAAAGCTCTTGCCGCAGTTGATCAAAATCGACCGCCAGCTTCAGCTTGCCGCTGTCATCGCGTGCCTCGGTAACGCAGCCCGGGAATATCCGCAAATACGGGCAATGTTCTCCTGAGTCAGATTCGGGGAGTGCATTTTTAACTTGTCCATGGAATATCATCCTTAACCGTTCAGATGGCCGCCAATTGTGCGAAGCCATGTCTCAATTTCGTTGTTAGGATCAGTAACTTGAAGCATCTCAATTGTCATAGCGTCGGCACATTCTTGGTTGAGCCTGCGCTTAGCACGTGAAACTTTCTTTTTGCGCTTTTCATCATCAAGTCCTTCCCATGGCGATGCATCAGGAGCAGCAGAATGAAGCTCTCTCGCAAACAAGTGAGGGACATCGTCAAAATCTGCGAAATTGTCGGGGAACGTTGGAACAATAGCCTTGATGACATTTGGATGTAGATAGTTTTCAAGCTCCCGCTTGTTCGTACAAATGCCTGAACAGTTTGGACGGTTGTTCCACTCATTTAAAAACGCTTGATATTTTGGCTGATCTGGCGGTTCATTGTCCCGATCTGTTATATAAAACTCCGGCCTGTCCAGGCCAACCAAGCGATGCGTCCACAACTCCATACTGCTTCCGCCAAGAGGAATGAACACCAGTCTGCCCCTGCTTTCTTCAGCTTCTAAATCCGGAAGCTCTGGATTGTGTTGATTGAGAACCTTGGAGATCCGTCTAAGAAACTCGATATCCCATTTCCCCTCAACTCCGACAAAGATCCTGATGTCATGATCCGGTAAGATGCCCAACGTATCTTTAATCGCCTGAAGGGTTACATCTTCCTCACCATACTGCACCGCCGGAGCATGCTCTCCACTTGATACAAACCTCAAACACTCCCGCCGTGCTTTTCTGGCCAGTGTCGGCGTGTGGGTGGTAAGAAGGATGGGCGGCGCCCGAGTCACAAAGCTCTTGAAACGCGTCCAGAAGCATTAACTGATGATTTGGGTGCTGGCTGGTCTCTGGCTCTTCAATGGCATAGATCACACCAGTATTTTTGGCATTTGCGGCATCTTCTGCTTTTGCCCGGAAGAAATTCAGAAGGACGAGACGTCGCGTACCACTACCCCGCTTGTTGATCGAAATGCCTTCATCGCCGGTGAGGGTCACCGAAAACAGCGAATCCCAGTTTTTGTTTTTCACTTGTGGGTCCAAGGTATCTGCCACACCCGGGTTCATTTCCTGGATCTTCTCGACCGTTTTTTTAGCAACACGATCTAGCTCCACCTTTACTTGGTCCACCAAAGCATTCAACTGGGCCTCGTGGCTCTTAACCGCCTCCTTGATAGCTGCCTTCATGGGGTCTTGGGCTTCTTCGTCCTGGTCCCTGCTAGCCCGATCCGATTTGAACAGCGCATATACCGGCAGGTGCTGTTGAATCTGATCCCAGCGGCTTTACCAGATTCGGCTGAAAGATCTACTTCGGTTTCTGCGACAGCCAACTCGTCTGGAACATGATTCCATATAGCTCTACGAATCTGGGTTTTGATTGTTTGCGTAACCCCCGTCAGATCGACTCCAAGCGCCCCGGCCTTTTTTTTCAGGTCTGCAATTTTTAACGTATGGAGATCCGAAAAACCTTCTCTGGTTGGATGATGGGCTTTCGCAAAAATCCCCGTCTGCTTTCCCTTCGCAGCACTACAGTTGAATACCCGGACGATCTCAAGCCTGCCGTCATCGCGCAGCAGATACTCATCCTCCAAGGTCGTCGGATGCTGTTCGTCTAGAACAATCGAAGCAGGCAACTCATCAAAAACGCATGTAATACGCACATCCTTCGGGTCACCACCAACGGATGCGTCTTCATTTTCAATGGCGGAATTATTGAAAAATACATCCAGCGCCTCAAGCACCGTAGATTTCCCGGCATCATTACGACCGACGATAATCGTCAAGTCATCCACGCGGATCGATGTTTCAGCCTTATAACTACGAAAATTCTTGAGTTTGACCTCGACAAGCCTCATTGGCTCAGCCCCCCTATTTCCTGCTTCAGCATATTCAGTGTTCGATTTAATTCCACCCGGCGGTTGAACTGCTTTTCCTTGCCTATCTTCGATTGCAACTTTTCCAATTCCCGTTGCTTGCTACATACCAGGTTTAAACGTTCCACCTGTTCCTTTAACGACTCGCCTTTACGTGGAGCCAACGGCATAAGCTGACGAAGGAGCTGCTCATCGAGTTTGCCCAGATCCAGAGCCACCGGCATCGGGACACGTTCACCAGATTCCGGAACCCAGTCGGAGGCGAAGTAACCATCCACCACCCACTTGCTGGAGTCCGCGTCACTGGGACGCTTATAAGCAGCTAACGTCTTCTGTCGCCCTTCATACATCAACCGAAAAAAAAGCGGAAACGGGATCGCCTTGTCAATACAATTCAGAACGGCCTCATCCAATTCGCCAGTTTTCAGGTGCAAGTCAAAAACCTCGATCTCCGGCACACCTTTTCGCGCTGCCAGATTGACCGTCTCAGGGGAAAGTTTGTATTTCCAGACGATCTTGCCGACTTGAGCGACGAACTTATCCCGAACCGCTTTGGTGGGCTTGGCGTAACCGTAGATTTTTTCTTTCGGCAGCACCCGGCCGAAGGCCGCCTTGGCGGGGAACTCAATCAACTCCGCCATCAGGAAACCTCTTGCACCACCAGAAAGTTAATCAGCTCGAAATCGTCGAGTCCGGCAATGGTGTCGACCAGGGCCGTGGTGCGACTACCGGTGAAGAGGCTGTCCAGATCCTTGTCTTCCTTCAGGTCGATCATGGAACTGATCGCCTGATCGAGCAGCGCCGAATACTCCTGCATGTTGCGTCCATCCTGGGTAATCCGGTTGAAAACCTGACAGGCAACCTGAACCGGTTCACTGCGTCCCTTGCAGGCGGATCGCGCCAGGTCGAGAAGGTGTTTGAC
>CAWDZB010000022.1:0-97933 GCA_963806685.1 uncultured delta proteobacterium | reverse complement strand
AAAAAGAAACGGCGCATATCTCCGACTGGGGATTGCGCCGTTCGTGCCCCGCATGACTTTCGTCAGCGAAACCTTCTTCGGTAGCCTGGCAATCCGTGCTCCGCTTGTTGCGAAACCTTGGATCCATAGCTTTGCGTCTCCGGATTTATCCGGATTTGCCCTTGTCGGAAGATTTTGACTATTTTCCCTATACTTAAATCCATTCCAGGACGTTTGTCAACCGAGTTTTGAAATTTCTTGGGGCCCGAATCGTCGGCCATTTTAATCCCTGCCGATCACCTCGGCGCGAACCCGGCAAAATCATTGGAATTGAGCCGATTAGTTCAATTTCCGCCCGCCGGAGCCTCCTCTGGCAGGCCGCAGGAAAATGCCGTGAACCTTGAGGTTCGCGGCATCGGCAATGGCACCCTACCGAAATGGGTGCTCCACGTCCCGTCGCCGTTTCTCCGCCGGCCGGCTGTTTGGTGCGACGGGCTTTGGCGGATCAGTGCATCATCTCCTTGACCTTCCTGGTCTGGACATCGATGGTGACCGGGTTGGAGACGATATCGAAGACCGGGGAGCGGGACTGGGCCAGATTGACCAGCTCGTCCAGTTTCTCCTGCGGCGCGTCGGATTTGATCTGGAAGGTCACGCGGATGTTGTTGTAGCCGTTCCGAACCTTATCCGACAGGCCGAGAAAGCCACGGATGTCGAGATCCCCTTCCAGGATCGATTCGACCTCGTCGATGCGAATCCCCTGCGCTGCGGCATGGTAGATGAGCGCCGTGGTAAGGCAGCCGGAGAGGGCGCTCAGGATGTATTCCACCGGGTTGGCGCCGGCATCTTCACCGAGCAGCAGGGGCGGTTCGTCCATTTCCACCTTGAAATCGTGGTCGTGAACGATGGTCTGCTTGGCGGCGTAGAAGTCGTGGATGTTGGAGTAGTTGTGGCCGCCATTTACCCAGCGGTTGGTGGCCTGGAAGCGGCACCGGGCCATACCCGGATCGTTGGTGATGGTCTCGATTCGTTCGTTGAGCTGACCGAGATCCACTCCGTTGAGGGACATTGGGGTATTCATGATCTACCTCCACATCTGTTGCCTTGGTGGCCGGCAGGAGAAGGTACCCTCACTATACGACGTTCGGGAAAATTCGAGCAACTAGGATGGGTAGCGTTTTCCCAGGACCGGCGGCGCGGCGTTAGTGGACGGACGCAGCCGGCGGGCGGCGATCCGCGGATTGCGCTGGCCATGGTCGCCGACGGCACTGCCCTGGTCGGGACTGTCGAGACGGGTGAAGTGCAGGAAAATGCCGAGGGCCATCAGCAGGGCGCTGGTTCCGGCCAGGATGCCGACCGGGTAATAGAGGTTCCCCGCCAGCTCGAGCTGGCTGTACTTGATGATCATGATCAGGCTTTCCAGGACCAGGGCGATGCAGACGGTGCCGACGAAGCGGGTGATGGTGCGGCGGACCACCTCGAAGGTGTTCTCCTCGTCCTCGGAGGTCGCGTACTCCTTGCCGATGCCGATGCCGAGTTCGAAGATGGCCAGGGAAATGATGGCGGTGTTGATGGACTGGACGAAGATGCTGACGAGTTCCTTTTGCTCGGCGAGGCCGGTATAGACCTGGTAGCCGGCCAGAGCGATCAGCAACAGGGACATGGCGAGAAACAGCAGGGAAAACATTTTTCCCATCGTGGTCTTGAGCGAAAAGCGCATGGTGTTTCCTCCCGGAGATGCGAGTTCAGGGGCCGGGGCGCCGGCGGCGCGGGGCGGCCAGGTTGAAGTTGCCCCTGTTGTAGACCCGGGGGGCGGTCCGGAACAGGGGCATCACCGCATCAGTTGGCGGGCAGCCGAGCGGCTGGCGGTTGTGTATCTGACCGGTAGCGGTGGCGCGATTTCCGGGGGCCCGATACCCTGCGGCCGCTAGTGTCCTGTTTGGTTAGTCCTTGCAGAAAATTCTGAGGCATTTTGGTTGTTGGCAAGGCGCATCGACGCAGGCCTGGCCAAAGCCAAGCCGAGGCGAGGCAACGCGGCCGGCGGCCAGCGGCCAAAAGGGCTAGAATTAATGGACGGAATTAACCAATCAGGACACTAGGCCATCCCCGGCGGCTGCAAGCGGCTGAGGACGTCCAGCATCCCCGGAGAAGTGTCGGTGTGATGATGGATCATTTTCCACGCCCCGACTTCCCGCTGGTAGATGTTGGTGACGCGGTGCTCGATGGTGACCTGCTGGCCGGCAAGCTTGAGCTGCCCATGCTCGACGCCGACTTCGTAGGCCACCTCCCCGGCGACGTGGATCAGTTGATCCTTCAGTTCGATCCTGCCGTCCGAGGCGATTTGCGCCACCTGCCCGAACGATCTTTTGACCGCCTCCCAGCCGACACTCCGGCTGCCGATCGGGTGCAGGGCGGTCACGAGCGGACCGTGCGACCAGATGTCGGACATCGAGCCGGCATCCCCGTTGGCCATGCGGTTCAAGGCGGCGTAGAACTGCTTTGATGCCTCGCGGACTTCGTCCTTGGCTGTCATGCTGCTCTCCTTTCTGGACCGCCTGCGACGACCACGGTAGCCAGTATGACCGATCGTTCGAATGTGCAGAATGATGACAGGCGCCCGGTTCCGGCTGAGAAATCACTTGTAGGAGCAGAACCAGAGCTTGTTCCCCTCGCTGTCGAGGAAGCTGGCGACGTAGCCGTGGCCGTCCGATACCGGCCGGTCGGCAATGACTACCGCGCGCTCCTGGAGCGTCCGCTCGATGCCCCGGCAATCGTCCACCAGCAGGGTGATGCGGGGGCTGGGCTCGGCGCTGGGCGGCGCGTACCACTCCGGCTTGAGCAGCAGGATGGTGTCGCCGAGCAGGTAGCCGACCGGCTCGTTATCCTCGTAGGCGACCGGCAGGCCGAGGGTATTCCCGTAGAACTCGCTCGCCCGCTTCTCGTCGCTCACGGGGATGGCGATGACCTTGACGCCGAGAAATCCGATCTCCGACTTTTTGGATCCGGTCATGACGCTTCTCCTTCCGTATGGGAAAATGCCAAACCGCTGCACTTGCGCTGCTGCCTCATTTTAGCACTCCTGCCGGTGAGACATTGCCAGCCGTTGCGCAACGCGGTATGGTCATGCGAAATTGTTGACAGGGCCGTCCGCTCTCCGCCTTGACGGGGGCCGGCCGACCCGAAGGAGGAGCCATGCCGATCCTGCGCCAGATCGCCCAGCTTGGGCAGCCGGTCCTGCGACAGGCGGCGGGAAAAATCGCCGACCCGGCGGACCCGGCCCTCCAGGCCCTCATCGACGACATGCTGGTGACGGTGGCCGAGGCCGACGGCGTGGGGATCGCCGCGCCGCAGGTCTTCGCGCCCCTCGCCCTGTTCATCGTCGCGTCGCGCCCCAACCCGCGCTACCCCCAGGCGCCGGCCATGGAGCCGACGGCGATGCTCAACCCGGAACTGCTCTGGACCTCGGACGACAAGGTGAAGGGGTGGGAGGGATGCCTGAGCATCCCCGGCCTGCGCGGCCTGGTTCCCCGCCACCGGCGGATCGGGGTGCGCTACCTGACGCGCGGCGGCGAGGTGCGGGAGGAAGAATTCGGGGATTTCCTGGCGCGGGTCTTCCAGCATGAGTTCGACCACGTGCAGGGGATGGTTTTCCTTGACCGGGTGGAGAGCACGCTGGAGCTGATGACCGAGAAGGAATATCTGAGGAGGCAGAAAAGCCATGAGTGAGCTGTTGCCCGATGGAGAAGAGCTGCGCCGCGCGGTCAGGTGGATCTCCGACAACCTGCAGGAAAATCCCGACCAACCGGTCCAGCCCCTGGTCCAGGAGGCCGTTTTCCGGTTCGACCTCTCCCCCCTCGACGCCGATTTCCTGATCGGCTTCTTCCGGAAGCGGGCAGAGGAGCCTTAACCACTTTCCCCAGTCTGCGTCGCGGCCTCGCCATAGCGGGCCACCTGCGCGATTCTCGAATCCGGAAAAATCGACAGGTAGAAGTTCACCGCCTCCGCGGCGTTGACGTTGAGTTACAGAAATGCATTGATCTTCTGCCTGGTGAATCCTTTCCGATCTTTTCCCCGGTTTTTGGCGGCTGAAAAATTCGGCCGGGCTGCCTTCCCGGATGAATATCCTTCGGCAGCCCGGCCATCTTCCGGTTGTGGAGATCCTTTGCGTTCTGTCCCTGCCTCGCGGCAGGTTTGGATTTGTCGGGGTCAACTCTCCATCTGCGATTCCACTCTAGTCCCCTTTGCTTCCACCGGACCGGGAAGGTTTCAGGCGCCGGCAGAGGGTCACCACATATACTGCCAGCCGGCGTTGAGCAGCCAGTCGGTCTCCAGCTGCGGGCCGTGCAGGTTCTGGTAGACCGGCAATCCCCCCTCGACCGCCAGCCGGTTCCCGGCCAGCCAGCCGGTGTGGACCATGAAATCGAAGCCGAGCAGGGCATCCACCCGGCTGCCGCCGCGTCGGGACGGGTCGGCGGTGGGGACCATCATCGGATTGAGGTCGGGGTCGGCGCCGTCGATGTTCGCCCCAGTGCTGCCCATCGAGGCGGAGGCTGGCGCTGAATCCTGATACCAGGCGCCGCGCGGCCCAGGCCGTCGCCTCGTAGCGGTTCCCCAAGGTATAGTCGTTGCTGTTTTCCCCCAGCCGCAGAGTCGCCTGAGCCTGCCCGCCCCAGGACCAGGCTCCGGACTGGCCGCTATAGGTCAGGCCGGGCAGCAGGTCGTAGGTTCCGGAGCCGAGCTGCATCGGGTAGGGGAGTTTCTGGTCGGGGCCGGCGGGGGTGTCATCCCGGCGGTCGATGCTGCCGCTCGGCAGGCTGAGGCCGGCGGTCAGGTGCAACCGCTGGCCGGGGTTGGCCAACAGCAGGTAGAGGGCGCTGACCTTGACGTCCCCCAGCCCGGAGGCGTGGGTGGAGAAGCGGACCCCAGTGCGGGTCTGGTGCCTCATTTCGATGTGCAGGTAGGGGACCATGGCCATCAGGGTCAGGCGGTCGGAGGGGGCGTACATGAGGGCGAACATGTGCATGTCCATGCTCATGTCGAGGGGCGCCACCATGAAGTCCTGCAGCACTTCGCCGGTACTCACCCGGTGGCTGCCGCTGCGGTTGCCGTCCATACTCATATGCATGTAGTCGTAGGCGGCCATCCATTCCCCACGGCTGTGAATGTGGCCGCCCATGACCCCGATCGGTTCATGTGCCCCGTGGTGATGATGCCCGGCCGGGCCCAGCTGCGCCAGCAGCTCCAGGGTCACCTGGTCGAAGCCGATCACCTCGCCGCCGTGCTCGGCGGCGAAGGCTTTGGCCTGCGCCGCGTCGGCGAAGGGGACCAGCTCCTTGCCCATGGGCCCCAGTAGATCGCTCCCCGTCAGGTACACCGCCTGCCGGCCGTCGGTCCAGTTTCCCGTCGTGTGGTCCTTGACCCAGACCGCGCTGACATCCGCCGCCACGTGGTGCGGGTCGTAGTTGGGCACCTGCAGCAGGAAGCGGAACAGATCCTTGCAGCCGTCGAAGGCCGCAGTCTGCCCGTCGCCGAACGCCACCTGGGCCTGCCAGGCCGGGTATTGCGCCGGATCCATGCCGCAGACCGGGCATTGCCCCGGGGGAAGCTCCGGCGGCGGGACGGCCAGCCCGGGGGCAGCAACGGCCAGCAGGAGCAGGGCGGCGAGCAGTAGGGCCTTCAGGCCGCCGAACGGGGTTCGCATGGTTTTCCCAAATCTGGACATGGTTCTTCTCCGTAAAAGTCAAAAAATCGATGAGTTAGCGGCAGCCGCGGCAGCCGGGAGTAGCGGTCCGTTTTTTGTCGCTGGAGTCTAGCATTAATCCCGCCATGATCAACCTCGATAAATCCGGGGGCGGCCGGCCGGCGGCGGCGCTGCAACCCATCCCGTCTGGACCGCTCCCCTGGTGCCCCGGCCGGGTAATCTCCCCGCAAAAGAAGACCGGTTCCATGGGAACCGGCCAATTACAGCCTCCTGTGGTGGAAGTCGGTGTCAGGCGCAGGCTGCTAAGGCTGCGCCGGTTTTTGGCCAGGTGAGGAAGCGGGTCGGGCACTCCACTTGCGCAGGATGGCGGTCGTTCCGGCAGTCTGCGTGGTTTTTTGCAAACACCGGCGCTGCCGGGAAAAGCAAAGCCTCTCCTCCGTCCGTTCCCTCTCCCTCAGGAAGAGGGAACTATTTATCTTCGGACGCTGGTCCTATCGTTGTCTGTAAGGGATCTGGCAGTAGCTGATCCCGGCCCGCGGACGGATGCTATGGCTGGCCAGGCAGAGTTCCAGGGAGTTCATGGAGATGCTGATGTTGGCGGAGGGGCCGAGGAAGAGGTGTTCGAGCTCCAACGGGGCGTCTTTGCCTGCGGACAGCCGGAACTCGAGGTAGGGAATGATCATCGAGGTCCCCTCGCGGAAGCGGATCGGCGCCCCGGCGAGATCGCTCAGCACCGGCGAGACCACCCGCCATTCCTCCTCTTCCTGGAAGGAGGGGTGCTTGAGGATCGCGGCGATGCGCAGCAGGTCGCTCTCCACCTGCTCGAAGCTGTCGTAGTAGGACTGGTCCGGGGGCCGCAGCTGCGGATCGGTGCACTCCCCCTGCGCCTCGGCCACCGCCTCAACCGCGTCGACCACCTGGCTGATCAGCGCCAGCTGGGCCTCGGGCTCGTAGACGCAGCGTCCGACCTGAAACGATTGGCTTTTCGCCAGGGCGAGGATCTGCTGCGGGTCGAGGCCGATGCTCACCCCCTTGCCGTGGCTGCTGTAGCCGCGCCACTGGCTGAGCAGGTTGCCGTTGCTGCGGAAGGATGCGGAAAAGAGCATGTGACCGTGGGTGATGCGGTGGCCGACCCAGTACTGGAACTGGTTGAGCAGCTTCGGGTTGGGGTGCCCCTCGGCGATGCGGCGGGCGACGCCCTGCTTGATCAGGTCGGCGGCGTGCTTCATCTCCGCCGAGTCGTTCATGTAGCGGATGTCGCTGGCCCACAGGGTGCGGCTGGCGAGGATGCCGAGCAGCCCCTTGAGGGTGGTGTAGTGGTAAAGGATGTCGCCGGGAATGTCGGCGTAGAGCCGGGCGGTCAGGTCGCGGAGCATGGGCGATCTCCTGGCGGGCGGGGCAGACTGCAAGGCGCAGGGGTCAGCATCGGCCGGCCCTGTTGCGGCCGGTTGAGATTTCCGTTAGGGGCCGGTTTGGATCTGGCGTGGAGGGGGATAAGGCGGCCCCTGCTTTCCATCTTCTTACCGGTACTTAATGCCTTCCTCATGATTCTTCCCCAGTATAACGGGGAATTTGCCAGCCAGGGAGAAAGCCATGGAACAACTGAACCGGTTCGGCCGGATGCACCTCGATTACCTCAATACCTGCCGACCCGAACTGCTGCTGACGCCCCTGTCCATCCTCCCCACCGCAGTGCCAGTCCGGTAGTGCGGGCCGGCGACCTGACCGGCCCGCCTCTGCTCCCTCTTGACTTACGCATAACTTGCGCATATGCTCAGGACAACCACGCGGAGGTTGCCATGAGTCCCTTGACCCCGAAGCAGAAAGCCGTCCTCGATTTCATCCTCGCCCACACCGAGCGCGAGGGGTACGCCCCCTCGCAGCAGGAGATCGCCCGCGCCTTCGGCCTGCGTTCCCTCGGCACGGTGCAGAACTACCTGGTGCGCCTGGAGCGCGAGGGGGTGCTGCGCCGCGACTGGAACGCCCGCCGCGGGCTCAAGGTGCTGCGGCCGCAGGAGGCGGCGCTGGAGCTGCCGCTGGCCGGGACGGTGGCTGCCGGCAAGCCGATCGAGGCGATTGCTACGGCCGACACCATCGAGGTGCCGCCGTCGATGGTCGGCGCCGGCGAGAACTTCGTACTGCGCGTGCGCGGCGACTCGATGGTCGGCGACGGCATCCTGGATGGCGACTACGTTGTGGTGCGCAAGCAGCAGCAGGCCGAGAGCGGCCAGACGGTGGTCGCTCTGATCGACGGCGAGGCGACGGTCAAGCGCCTGGCGAAGAAGGGTGCGACCGTCGAACTCCACCCCGCCAACCCGGCCATGCAGCCGATCGTGGTCGCGCCGGACGCCGACTTCCGTATCGAGGGGGTGGTGGTCGGAGTGATCCGTCACTGCCTGTAGCGCCCTCGGTGCGTTAATGCCCCGCGACATCCTCCACCTGCACATCCCGGCCTTCGCCGTCGCCGTTGCCCGGGTCGCCGACCCGGCCCTTTGCGGTCGTCCCGTCGCCGTCGTCCCCGGGCCTTCGGAGCGCGCGCTGCTGCAGTGCGTTTCGGCCGAGGCGGCCGCCGACGGTGTCCATGCCGGCATGCCCCTGTTCCGCGCCCGGCGCCTCTGCCCGGCACTGCAGCTGCTCCCCCCCGACCCGCAGCTGCTCGGCCGCGCCGACCGCGCTCTGGGCGAGCTCGCCGCCGCCTACTCGCCGCTGGTGGAACCGGCCGCCGCCGGTCGCCTCTTCCTCGATCTGACCGGTTGTGGCCGCCTGCTCGGCCCGGGACGCGATGCCGCGGCGCGCCTGGAGCGGGAGCTCTCCGCTCGGCTGCGCCTTTGCGGCGGCGTCGGGGTGGCCGGCAACAAGCTGGTCAGCCGCATCGCCGCCGGCTGCCTGGAACGCCCCGGGGTCTGCGACGTGCTGCGCGGCGCCGAGGCGAACTTCATCGCCCCGCTGCCGGTCGCGGTCCTGCCGGGAATCGGCGCCGCCCGCGAGCTGGTCCTGGCCGGCGAGCTCAACCTGCGCCGGGTGGCGGAGCTGGCGCAGCTTTCCATCGCCCAGCTGCGCCTCCCCTTCGGCCCGCTGGCGCCGCTGCTGCACCAGCGCGCCCGGGGGGTCGACCCCTCGCCGGTGCTGCCGCCCAGGCGGGCGCCGGCGGTGGTTGCGGAGGCGTTCCTGTCCCGGGAGGCGAACGACGACGAACTGCTCCTCGCCGAGCTCTGCCGGCTGGTGGAGGAGTGCGGGCGGCGGCTGCGGCGGCAGGGGGTGGGCGCGGCGGAACTGGCCCTGAAGGTGAGCTACGTCGATGGCGTCGCCGCGGAGCGTCGGGCGCGGCTGGCCGCGGCGCAGAACCACGACCTGATCCTGCTGGCGGCGGCCGAGGCGCTGTTTCGCCAGGCCTGCTCCCGCCGGCTGCGGGTCAAGGGGCTGCGCCTTTGCTGCACCCGGCTGGGGCCGGTGAGCGCCCAGGTCGACCTCTTCACCCATGTTGGGCTGACGCCGTACCAGTTCGCCCTGCAGCAGGCCATCGATCAGCTGCGCGACCGCTACGGCATGCAGGCCCTGCAGCGTGGGCGGGCGCTGGTGGCATGACGTCGAAACGGCTGGCCGGTTGATTACCGCAACAGGCATTTTTATCCGCAGATTTACGCAGATGGCCGCAGATTTTAAATCTGAAGACACCCCCAATGCCTTGCCTTAATCTGCGTAAATCTGCGCAATCTGCGGATCCGTTAGACCTTGATCCAAAATTCTGTCCCCAGCGTGGCGACTTCCCACCATGAACTACGTCCCCCTCCACCTCCACTCCGCTGCCTCGCTCCAGTGGGGGGTACGGCCGGTGGCCGAGCTTTGCGAAGCGGCGCGGGAGATGGGCTTCGAGGCCTTGGCGCTCACCGACCGCAACGGCCTCTACGTCGTCCCCGATTTCCTGGCGGAGGCCAGACGCTGCGGCCTGCGGCCGCTTATCGGCGCCGAGGCGGTGCACGGCGGCCAGCGGGCGGTGCTGTTGGCCCGCGACGCCGAAGGCTATGCCAACCTCTGCCGGCTCCTTTCCGAGCTGCACTGCCGCGAGGACTTCGCGCTCGCCGGCGCGCTGGCCCAGTACCGCCGCGGCCTGACGATCCTTGCCGACCAGGCCGAGCTCCTCGCTCCGCTGCGCCGTCAGGGGCGCGCGCACCTCTACGTCGAGCTCTCCCCGGGGCACCAGCTGCACCGGGCCCTGGCCCTTGCCCGCGAGCTGGGTCTGCCCCCCGTCGCCACCAGCCGGGCGCTCCTGTTGGAGCCGGGCGATTTCGAACTGCACCGGGTGCTGCGCGCCATCGCCCTCAACACCAAGCTCTCGCGCCTGGGCGAGGCCGACACCGCCCGGGCGGGGGATTTGCTTCTGCCACCGGAGAAGCTCGCCGAGTTCTTCCCCCACTGCCCGCAGGCGCTGGAAAACAGCCGCAAGATTGCTGCCGCCTGCCGCAGCGACTGGGACTTCTCCGCCACCATCTTCCCGGCCTTTGCCGGCCTGAGCCAGGATGAGGCCTACGCCAGGCTCGAAGAGCGCGCCCGGGTGGGCGCAAAGTGGCGCTACGGCGCCATCGACGAGCGGGTGAAAGCGCGGCTGGCAAAGGAGCTGACCATCATCCGCGCCAAGGGCTTCGCCGACTACTTCCTGGTGGTGGAGGAGATCGCCGCGCAGTCGCCGCGCACCTGCGGCCGGGGGAGCGCGGCGGCCTCGCTGGTCGCCTACTGCCTGGGGATCACCCACGTCGACCCGATCAGGCACAACCTCTTCTTCGAGCGCTTCCTCCACGCGGGGCGCAGCGATCCCCCCGACATCGACATCGACTTCCCCTGGGACGAACGCGACGCCGTCCTCGACTTCGCCTTCGCCCGCTACGGTACCCGGCGCGCGGCGATGGTCGCCAACCAGATCGGCTTCAAGGGGCGCTCGGCGCTGCGCGAGGTGGCCAAGGTCTACGGCCTGCCCGATGCCGAAATCAAGCTGCTGACCGAGCGCATCTCCGGCTACTGGAAGGCGGAGCAGACCGCCGGAGCGGTGGTCTCTCATCCCCTCTTCGCCGGGGAGAAGTTCGGCGCGGACTGGCAGGAGATCCTGCGCCTCGCCGTCCGCCTCGGCCCCCAGCTGCGCCACCTCTCCCTCCACTGCGGCGGGCTGGTGATCGTCCCCGACGAACTGCGCCGCTACGTGCCGGTGGAGGTGAGCGCCAAGGGGCTGCCGGTGATCCAGTGGGAGAAGGAACAGGCCGAGGCTGCCGGGCTGGTGAAGATCGACATCCTGGGCAATCGCTCCCTGGCGGTGATTCGCGACGCCCTGGCGGCGGTCGAGCGCCACACCGGCACCCGCATCGACTACGCCGGCTGGCGGCCGCTGGACGACGCCAGGACCCGGGAGCTGCTCACGGCCGGGGCGAGCATGGGCTGCTTCTATATCGAGTCGCCGGCCACCCGCCAGCTGCTGCGGCGCATGTGGCTGAACAACCCCCACGGCGCGGCCTGCGATATCTTCGAGCACCTGGTGATGGCCTCGTCGATCATCCGTCCCGCCGCCAACCGCTTCATCCTCGAGTTCGTCGCCCGCATGCACGGGGCCCCCTGGCGGCACCTCCACCCGCTGCTGGCCGAGGTGCTGGAAGAGAGCTACGGCATCGCTGTCTACCAGGAGCAGATCACGCAGATCGCCATGGCCCTGGCCGGCTTCTCGGCGCACGAGGGAGACCAGCTGCGCAAGATCGTCTGCAAGAAGCACAAGGTGCAGACCCTGGCCGACTACCGGGAGAAGTTCCTGGCCGGGGCGCGGGACAGGGGGGTGCCGCAGGCGGTGATCGCGGCGATCTGGGAGCAGATTCTCTCTTTCGCCGGCTACTCCTTCTGCAAGCCGCACTCGGCCTCCTATGCCCTGGTCAGCTGCAAGGCGGCCTTTTTGAAGGGCAACCACCCGGCCGAGTTCATGGCCGCGGTGATCTCCAACCAGGGGGGCTTCTATACCCCCTTCGCCTACCTCTCCGAGGCCCGCCGCCTGGGGCTCAAGGTTCTGCCGCCGGACATCAACCAGAGTGACCACCACTACTGCGGCAAGGGACGGGAGATCCGCATCGGCCTGATGCAGATCCACGGTCTGACCGCGGCGGGAAACCGGGCGCTTTTGGCCGAGCGGGAGCGCGGCGGGCCCTACCGGGACTTCGGCGATTTTTTGCGGCGGGTGGCGCTCGACGCGGAAGACGTGCGGCGCCTGGTCAAGGCCGGCTGTTACGATGCGCTGGAGGGGCGGGAGCGCCGGTCGCGGCTGCTCTGGGAGCTGCTCGCTCGCGGCGCGGCGGCCGTGAGGGAGGGCAATCTGGAGCTTTTCGCCGAGCTGCCGGCGCTGCCGGAACCGTCGGGCTACGACGACCGCACGGTTCTGAACCAGGAGCTGGAAACCCTTGGGATGCTGGTCTCCTGCCACCCCCTCGATCTGCACCGCCGTGCCATCGCCCGGATCAAACCGCTGCCGGCCCGGGAACTTGGCGCTTGGGCTGGGCGCTACGTGACCATGATCGGCTGGTGGGTGACGGGCAAGCCGGTGCAGGACAAGGACGGGCGGCCGATGGAGTTCGTGACCTTCGAGGACACCACCGGCCTCTTCGACGCCACCTTCTTCCCCCAGGCCTACGCGCGCTTCTGCCGCAAGCTGACGCGGCTGCGGCCGTACCTGCTGAAGGGGAAGGTGGAGGAGGCGTTCGGGGTGGCGAC
Source organism: uncultured delta proteobacterium (assembly GCA_963806685.1). Classification (GTDB taxonomy): domain Bacteria; phylum Desulfobacterota; class Desulfuromonadia; order Desulfuromonadales; family DDH964; genus DDH964. The sequence continues at coordinate 85,518 of CAWDZB010000022.1, read as the reverse complement.
GCTGACGGTGGAGTGGGTGGGGTATCTGGACGAGCAGGGGTAGGGATGGTGGCAATTGCGCCCAGCCGTTTCTGGTATGCGGTGAACTGGCAAAACCGGCGGGTCTCGCCCCGCCTGACGAGTCACTTTTCTCATTCGGTTCAGAAAAATAACCAAAAGAGCCCGGGCTGCCGCCAGCATGGGGGCGCCTGGCGGGGCGTGTCCCGCCGGTTTTGATATTTGTCTGAGCAGACAGGATCTCCGAGGGATAAATTAAAAAATTGTAAAAATAGCTTGACGAGGAGAGGGTGTCGGCATATTGTGCATATGCACATTAACTAAAAGGAGCCAAATCATGAAGATCTGCTTCCCTGTCACCGCCGACGAAGGCCTGGAAAGCGCCGTTTACAGCCACTTCGGATCCGCCCCCCTGTTCCTGCTGGTCGACACCGACGCCGCGAGCGTCGCAGCGATCGGCAACCACGACCTCCACCACGCCCACGGCCAGTGCAGTCCGCTGCGCGCCTTAGGGGATGCGGCCGCCGATGCGATCGTCGTCGGCGGGATCGGCGGCGGCGCGCTGCGTGGCCTGCAGGCCGCGGGGCTCAAGGTCTATCGTGCCGCCGGGGCTACCATCGCCGACAACCTGGCCCTGCTTGCCCACGCCGAGCTTCCCGAAGTTCTCCCCGGCGATGCCTGCGGTGGCCATGGCCACGGTCACGGCTGCAGCCACTGACCACCATGTCGCCGCGCCCCCGCAAGCATCGTCACTGCGTCTGTCCCCACCGCCCACCGGGGAGCTTGGTCTTCAAGCCCGCCGGGACTCCCCTGAAGGACCTCGAGCGGGTTCCCATCGGCCGCGACGAGCTGGAAGCAATGCGCCTGTGCGACGGAGAAGGGCTCACCCAGCAGGAGGCCGGCGAGCAGATGGGCGTTTCCCGCGGCACCGTGCAGAGGCTGGTGACCAGCGGCCGTCGCAAGCTGATCACGGCGGTTCTCGGTGGCCAGGCGCTGGCCCTGGCTACCGAGCCCGCCACGGAGAAGGAGCCACGAGCGTGTCCACCGCCTTGAACCGAGAAATGGAGCGCCTCCTGGAATCAGTCCAATCCTGCGACCCCTATGCCGGGACCGGCTGTTTCTCTGCCGCAGCCAGCCTGGCGGACATCGAGCAAACCCTGACCCGACTGATCGGCTGAGACGGAAATGGCGCGTGCCTGGCTGGGCGATAAAGTCCTTGCCCCGGTGGGCGAAAAGGTGTACCCCTAAGGGCCGCCAATCAAGCCAGTAAGGAGCGACCCATGGGAATCCTGTCCAACACCGTCAGCATCTGCCAGTTCCGCGTCGAAGGGACGCCGGCCGGCAGCGATCTTGTCACCTGGGCCGGCGAGCGCCTCGCCGCCAACGCCTTCCGGTCCATCGAGAAGGGGAGTGAAGAGCTCTCCATCGGCTGGGTGCAGCTCGACGACACCCGCCAGTCCGATTTCGTCAATCCCCAGGCTTATGCCCGCGACCACTACCTGACCTTCGCCCTGCGCCGGGACCAGCGCCGGATTCCCGCCACCCTGCTCAAAGCCCACCTCGCTCATGCCGAGGAGGAGTTCCTGGCCGCCAACCCGAATTTCCACAAGGTCCCCAAGAGCAAGCGCGAGGAACTCAAAGAGGCGGTACGCGGCGCCCTCTTTGCTCGCACCCTGCCGGTGCCGACGGTCTGGGACGCAGTCTGGGACACCCGCCGGGGCCTGGTGACCTTCGCAGCGCTGAGTCCCAAGGTGACTGAGCTCTTCGAGACCTTCTTCAAGCAGACCTTCGACGGCCTGCGGCTGGTTGGCCTGCACCCCTTCGGCCGCGCCCGCGCCGTGGTGCCGGCGGAGCTGGAGCCGGCGCTGGAGCGGGCCAACCGCGCCGCCGGTGAAGGGCTGCTGGAGGAGATCCGCGACAACCAGTGGCTTGGCGCCGAGCTGCTGCTGTGGCTGATCTACCGCTCCCAGACCGGGGCGGGACAGTACCAGGTGAGCCAGGAGGGGCCGGCGCTCGCCGGCGAGGGGTTCGCCGCCTGGCTCGACGATCGCCTGGTCCTTACCGGAGGTGCGGAAGGGGGGCAGAAGGTGGCGGTGACCGGTCCCCAGGATCGTTTTTCCGAGGTGCGCACCGCCCTGGCCGCCGACAAGCTGTTGGCCGAGGCGGTTCTGCACCTGGAGAAAGCCGAGTTCGCCTGGCGTCTCAATCTCAAGGTGCCGAGCTTCCATTTCGCCTCTTTCCGTTGCCCGGGGGTAAAGCTGGAAAAGGACGACCTGACCGACGCCGAAACCGAGAAGTTGGCGGTCTTCTACGAGCGCATGGCGCTCCTCGAGGAGGGGCAGCAGCTCTTCGACAGCCTGCTGGCCGCCTTTCTCGAGCTGCGCCTGACTGCCGCCTGGACGGAACAGGAGAAAGCGATCCGCGCCTGGCTGGAGCAGGACCAAGCCTGATTTTCTCACACGATCTTCCGCGCAACCCGCTCCCGGCCAGGGCCCTTCTCAGGTGCCCTGCGCCGGGAGTTTCGTTATCAACTTGAGGAAATTTTCGGCGAGGATCGGGTGAAGCTGGGTGCCGACCTCGTACTGGATGGTGGTGGCGACGGTTTCGAAATCGGAGGGGGGGCGGTAGGGGCGTTTAGTCATCATCGAATCGAAGAGGTCGGAGATGGTGGTCATCTGGCTGCAGAGATTCTGCGCCCATTCTCCCTTGACGATCGGGTAGCCGCGCTGGTCGAAGCGCATGTGGTGTTCGAAGGCGGAGACGACCGCCATCCTTGGCACTCCGGGGGTGTCGAGCAAAAAGCGGGCACCGGCCAGGGGGTGGTTGCGCATCAACTGCCATTCCTCGCTGGTCAACGGGCCGGGTTTGTTGAGGACCTCCTCGGGGATGAAGAGCTTGCCGACGTCGTGAAGCATGGCCGAGATGCCGATGTCCTGCAGCAGCGGCCCGCTGATGCCGAGGCTGGCGGCCTGGGCGAGATTGAGGATGCAGACGTTGACCGAGTGGGTAAAGGTGTACTCGTCCATATCGCGCAGCGGCGCCAGCACCAGCAGTGGCTGGCCCTGGCTGGTGAAGGCGTCGATGAAGGTCGCAACGATGTCGTTGAGGCCGACGACGTTGAGCTGATGGTGGCGGCGGGTAGTGTCGTAAATGTCCATCAGCCGGGCCAGTTCCTCGGCCGGCACGTCGGTCAGTTCGCTGGTCGGCACCAGGTTCGCCGAAGCCTTGCCACCGTTCATCTCTGCCGTCGGCAGCCGGACTCCGGCGCCGCCGGTGGGGCGGGATGGACGGCGCAGCTCGACCCGGCCGAGGCGCAGGTTGTCGGTGGAGGTCACCTCCTCGCCGTGGCGGCTGGCGAGGCTGGCGATCAGCTTGAGGAGTTCGTGTTCGGCGATGCGGTGGTGGATGCGCAGATGGCCGATGCCCCGGTACCGGAGCATCTGGGCCAGTCGGCCGACGTACATGCTGGTCGGCAGCGGGGTGCCGGCGACCACCAGCTGGTCGTCGACCCGCAGCAGCGCCAGTTCCTCCTGCTCGACCAAGGCCTGCTGCAGGCTGGACATGGCCGCCTGGCAGAGGTGCTGGACCTGGCGGTGCTCGAGGGGATAGAGGCTGGCGGTGGAGACCGCCGAGGCGAGGTGGCGGACGAAATCGAGCACCGGCTGCCGGTCGGCGGGATTCATGGCTTTTCCTTTCGGTTGGCGACGGGCAGGTGGGTGGCGGCCAGTTCGGCGATTTCCCCCTGGCCGGCGGCCAAGCGCTGCAGCAGTTGGGCGGTGCTGGCGGCCGGATAGGCCCCCAGGGAGGCAACGATTTCCAGCTTGAGGCGCCGGTAGAGAAGCGGATGCAGGAGGTACGTCTTCTCCAGCAGGTTCTCCAGGCGCGGCAGGGCCACGGGGTCGCCGATTTCCGCCAGGGTCTTCACCGCGGCTCGTTTGAACTCGAATTCGTTCTCCGACAGGCCGGCTTCGAGGAGATCAAGGATGCGGTGGACCACCTGGCGGTCGTGGCAGCGTCGGGCCAGCAGCACGGCGTTGTGACGGCGCCGCAGGTCCTGCTGTTCCAGCTCCTTGAGCAGATAGCGAGTGGCGCGCGGATCGCCGAAGTGAAGGTAGGTCTTCATCGCTTCGAGCTGGACCTGGGGATGGGGGTGGGCGATGAGATGGCCGATCGGCCTGAGGACCCCGGGGTCGTTGAGCCGGCGCAGTAGGATGAGCAGGTTGCGCACCACGTACCAGCGCGGATCGTGAAGCCGGGCGACCGCCGCATCGCGCGCCGCCGGTCCGAGCTCCGCCAGGACCGACAGGTAGAACTGGCGTAGCGGCATGCTTTCCTCGTCGGCCAGAGCCTCGAGTAGCGGCTCGACGAAGGGATCGCCCACTTGGCGGATCAGACGGCGGATCTCCCCGAACTTCTCCTTTCCCCAGAGCTGTATCGCCTGGAGGATGGCGGCGATGAATTCCGGGTTCTGGTAGGTTGCGAGGGCCTCGCGGGCCAGCGGCACCGAGAATGGCTCCGATTCGTCGAAATGCCGGGAAAGGCGCTCGTGGGTGGCCAGCAGCGCCTCGAAGTCGCTGGTCTCGCGAAAGTAGTTGATCAGGTCGACCAGGTTGGTGAGCAGGACGTCGGCATCGTCGCAGAGCGGGTCGACATCCACAATTTCGAGGATCACCGAGCAGAGTCGGGTCTCCAGGACGTGGCCGTCCAAGGTCTCCAGCAGTTCTTCGGTCAGGGCGCTGTCGAGGCCGGTGTCGGTATCGGTGGCCAGGGCGGTCTGCAGCAGCGCCTTGTAGTCGGCGGAGAGGAATTCGGCTGAGCGGTCTTCGCCGAACAGGCTGCGAAGCCGGTGCTTGAGCTCCTCTTCATCGAAGGTGCGGCGGGTGGCGACGCGCCGCTCGGCGCTGGCGTTGCCGGCATGGCCGGCCAGCTTGCCGAGGAGGTTGACGATCAGCGGCGGCACGGAAAGCTGCGGGTCCTCGATTTCGTCAAGCCAGTCCAGGAGCAGCTCTCCGGAGAGATTGCAGAGGACCTCGTCGGCCAGATTCTGGTGGTCGGCCAGGGAACGGAAGGTGCTGCCGAGAAACTGGCGGCGGACCTTCGGATCGAGACGCTGGATGAAGGTGGCGAGCTTGCCGAAGGACTCCCGGCGGGCCAGGCTGTTAACCTCTTCGCGGTCGAGCTGTTTGAGGTATTCGGTGATCGTGGTGTCGTAGTCGCCGACAAGGTCCTGGCCGCCTCCCCGCTTTTCGCGCAGGTTGAGGAGCCGGGCTAGATGCTCGGGTTCGAGCTGCAGCTCACCCGCCGGGGCATTTCCCTCGCCGTCGAAGCGATTGGCCACCAGGCCGTCGATGAATGAGACCCAGATCAGGTTGGCCGGTTCTTCCCCGCATCCCTCCTCCGGTCCGGCGAAGGCGGCGATATCGGTGGCCACGAAGGGGGAGTAGTCGAGCTCCCGGACCCGCAAGTGGCGGACCCCGGCCGCCTCCAGCAGGCGGCTGATGCCCCCCGCGGCGCGCAATTCCTCCGGCTTTTTGCTCAGGGCGGAGAGAAAGACCAGCAGTTCACTGCTCTCGAGGGCGCGGTGGAAGGTCAGCCCGGCGATGTCGGCGGCGAAAAGCTTCTCGGCCAGATCCCGATAGACGGCGTTTTTGCGCTCGAGAATGCCGGTGCCGACCAGCAGCGTGTCACGGGCGACGCCGATGGTCAGTTCCTCGCGAAACTCGAGGAGTTCCCAGAGTTGGGAGAGAAATTTGTCGAGCGAGGTGGCGATGACCGGATGTTCGCTCGGGTAGGTGGCAATATGGTGGCGGGCGATGTTGAGGGCGAAGACGACCTTCGACAGCAACTTGATGTCAAGGTCGAGATCGAGCTCCTCAAATCCGGTAAATTCCTGGTCCATCATCTCTCCACCGAGGTGCGGGACCGGCCCGCAGGTTGCCCGCGGAGGCCGGAAACGGGCGCCGGGCAACGTCTCCCCTTTACCTGTTTCCGAACGTTTTATTCAGCAGCTGCGGATCGTCATAATGTTCCCGGCCGAGCAGGGTGATCGGCAGGTGGCCGCGCTGGCGCATGCTTCCCACCGAGGGGATGCCCATGGAGAAAAAGAGCCAGCGTTCCACCCGCTCGCTGCCGGGGAGAAGGCCGTCGCCGTCGAACAGGCTGGTGATCTCGCCATCCGGGCCCGGGAGTTGCTCGAGGTCCCGGTAGTCGGCCAGCTGGTAGCTTCCGGCGTCCCCCGGGAGGGCCACTGCAGCGAGGCGGATGACCTGGTGCCAGCCGGCGTTGACGTAGACCGCTAGGCGCTGGTTCGCGGCCGATTCGGGGAGCTCCTGGGGAACGAGCGGGTCGGGGGCGAAGGGGACCGGCCGTGGTGGCGGCAGCGCGGCGCCGGGGAAGAACTGGAGGTAGCAGCCGCAGTTGTTCATGCTCTCCACCACCAGCGGCCGGCCGTCGGCTGCCAGTGTGACGCCGATGGTAAGCCCGTCGTAGCGCCCCCGTTCCATCCAGGGGGTGATTCCCCCGTCGCGCCTTGGGTACCAGATGACGTAGTTGATGCGCAACAGCGGCTCGGATCCCCTGAAGAGGTGGTCGCAATACCAGTAGATCAGTGGCTGCTGCGGATCGATGACGACGTCGGAGCCGGTGCGTTCGACCTTTCCCCAGTGATCGGCCGCCGTTGCCTGCTGCTGAACCAGCAGCGGCGCGAAATTTCGCGCCAGCCAGAGGCTCTGCCCGGCGTCGGGCAGCGGCACCCCAAGGGGGTTGGCAGAAGCGGCGGCGAGGCGCCTTGCAACCTCCGCGGCCGGCGCCGGGGATTCGGCCGCAGGCCCCCAGCTCTGCCAGGTCCCCTGCCGCAGCCAGTCCTGGAGATCCCGGCGGTACCAGTCGCGGCGCTCGGCATAGGCGTTGGCCACCCCTATGGCGACGGGCAGCCTGACCAGGGGATAGAGGCCAACTACCCGCCGCCAGGTACGGTAATCGTCGGGTACCTGCACCGCGGCCAGTTTCTGGCGTAGTTCGGCCGGCTCGGCCAGGGCGTCGCCCAGCAACTGGTCGGCGCAGGATCCGCTGCGCTCCGCCGGCCCGCCCGCACTCGCCCCGGCGGCTGCGCTGCCGCTGGATTTGGATTCGAGGCAGGCCAGCTCAGCCGATCGTGCCTCGCGGTCGAGGCGGCGCAGCTGCCCGGCCCAGAAATCGAATGCCGACGCGGAGAGCGGATCGTCGCCGTAGCTGCTCCAGAAGCGGCTGGTGCGCAGGTAGGGGGCCTCGGGCACGGGGTAATAGGCGGCGTCCCGGCAGCCGGCGGCAGCGACCTGCCGGTCGACGGCAACCAGCAGCGAGCGGCAGTCGCCGCTGGCAACCGGTGACCGGACAACGGAAGCACAGGCGCCCACCAGGAGCAGGGCAAGGAGAGGAAGCAGCAGTTTCGGCATGAAAGCTCCCTGGTGGCCGGAAGGGAAGCAGGAGGTTCCAACGGTTGCAAGTATACTCGTCCTCCCGGCGGTGAACAATGCCCCCGCCGGTTGGCTCAGTCCGGCGCCACGGCCTCCGCCCGGCAGGCGGCGAGCCCGCACCGCAGGTTCGGGTAGCGCAGGGTCACGCCGAGTTCGGTCAGCAGCCGCCGGTTGTCGATCTGCCGTGACTCGGCCAGATAGGAAAGAAGCATCGGACTCAACTGCTGCTGCGCCTGGGCAAGGGTGATCTGCGGCGGTGCGGGAAGACCGAAGGCAGCAGCCACCGCCAAAAAGTAGTCGGTCATGGTCGAACTCTCCCCGTCGCTGACGTTGTAGATGGCGCCTGCCGGGCCGCGCTCTGCCGCCGCCAGGCAGACGGCCGCCAGGTCGTCGACGTGGATGCGGTTGCTGAAGGAAGCCTCGCTCCCGTTCACCACCGGCTGTCCGGCGCGCAGCGCCGCCAGCGGCAGCCGCCCCGGCCCGTAGATGCCTGCCACCCGTAGGATCAGCAGCGGTACCCCGGTTTCCAGGCTCCATCTCCGCAACTCCCGTTCCGCCGCCAGCCGGCGCCGGGCGCGGTCGGTGGCCGGGTGCGGGGTCGTCGTTTCATCGACCAGGGCGCCGCCGCAATCGCCGTAGATGCCGGTGGTTCCGAGATAGATGAGCTTTGCCGGACGCTGATCCCCCCGTGCAAAGGCGCACCAGGCGCCAACCCGCGGGTCGGTGATGCCCCTTTCGGGTGGCGGCGCCAGGTAAAGGACGGTTGCGTCCCTTGTCGCCAGCCGGTTCAGGTCCGGCGGCTGGTCGAGATCGGCGGCATGGGCAACCACCCCGGCGGCGGCAAGGTCCGGGTCCACGGTCCCGGACCGGTTCAGGGCGGTCACCTCCCAGCCGCTGTTGCGGGCGAGGAGTGCGACCCGCCGGCCGAGGTAGCCGCAGCCGATAATCAACAGTTTCATAATCCCTCCTCCCAGGTGGCGGGCGATGCCTGGCGTGCCGACTTCGGCAGCCCGGCGACGACCAGGGCGTAGGAATCATCGATCAGGGAGAAGAAGACCTCCTGCGGGATGCTGCCGTCGCAGGTCACCGTGTTCCAGTGGCGCTTGTTCATATGGTAGCCGGGGCGGATGGCGGGGTAGTAGCGGCGCAATTGCTCGGCCCGCAGTGGATCGCACTTGAGGTTGAGGCACAGCGGTACGGCATCGAGAAAGACCAGCGCGAAGATTTTGCCGCCGATCCGGCAGGCCAGGACCCCGGGGCCGAAGGGGAAGTCCTCGGCAGTGCCGGGGTGGGCCCGGCAGTGGGCACGAATCTCCGTGGCGGTGATGGACAATTCGGCAACTCCCGCGCTAGCATGATTAACTTCGAGTATACTTGGAAAACTCCCCAACCGACCAGACGGATTATCATGAACGGCCGAGTGCTGCTGCTGCAAAACGACACCAGCAACGGAATCGACCCCGGGCGGATGCTGCGTGGCCAGGGGTACGCTGTGGCGCAGACCGACGACCGGGAAAAGGCCCGCGAACTGCTGCTTCGGGGTCCCGACCTGGTCCTGGCCGATGTCGACCTGCTGGATGAGCCGGGCTGGGAGACCTGCCTGGCGGAATGCCGGCGGCGCGCCGTCCCTTCTCTGCTGTTCAGCGGCAGCCGCCGCCTGGAGAACCTGGTGAACCGCGGGAGCAAGGGGGACGGGGTGTTGCTGCAGGCCGATTCGCTGGCGGAATTTTCCGCCCGGGTCTCTTCCCTCACCACGCTGCGGCGGCTGCGCCAGCAGTTGGCCCAGCTCCGGCACCGGGTCCGCGAGCGGGAACGGGAGCAGGCAGAGGAGTTACGCTCGGCGGCGCAGATCCAGCACAGCCTGATTCCCACCCACTTGTCGGACCTCGGCAGCTACCGCTTCGCCTGGTGCTTCCAGCCCTTCGAGAGGGTCGGTGGCGACCTGTTCAATGTCCTGCAGCTCGACGAGGATACGGTCATGGCCTATCTCTTCGACGTCAGCGGCCACGGGGTTTCCTCGGCGATGGTCTCGGTCTCGGTCTACCAGAGCCTGTCGCTGCAGACCGGGCGGTTCATCAAGCGGGTCTACGTTGCCCCGCCCTACTACAAGATCCTCTCCCCGGCCGAGGTCCTCGGTGAGCTGGAGCTGGAATACCCCTTTGAGCGGTTCGAAAAATTCTTCACCATTACCTACCTGCTGCTGAGCATCTCCACCGGCCGGGTCCGTTACTGCAGCGCCGGCCACCCGCCGCCGGTGCTGGTGCGGCGCGATGGCAGGGTGGAACTGCTGCGGGCCGGCGGCGGCCTGATCGGCCTCGGCGTCGGGAAGCCCTTCGTCGAAGGAGAGGCTGTTCTGGAGGAAGGGGACCGCCTCTATCTCTATTCCGACGGGGTGTACGAGAGGGCCAACCGCCAGGGGGAGCTGTTTGGCGAGAAGCGGTTTTTCGGCCTGTTGGACTCCCTGCGGGACCAGTCGCTGCAGGGCGGCTGCAACCAGGTGGTCGAGAGGGTGCGGGGATTTGCCGAAGGCCGACCGCAGCAGGATGACCTGACCCTGCTGGGAATCGAATTCCTGGGCGGCTAGTTCTTGGCCGCTAACCTCCGCCAAGGCGGCGCTGGGTTTCTTCCGGAGCCAGGTCGAAATGGGAGAATTCCATGGTGAAAGTCCCCCGCCCCTTGGTGGCGCTGCGCAGTTCCGTCATGTAGCCGAACATTTCCGAGAGCGGCACCAGCGCCGCGATGACCTCACAGTCCGTCCGGCTGTGCATCCCCTCCACCCGTCCCCGCTTCTGCTGCAACGACCCGAGGACCCGGCCCGATTGTTCGCCGGGAGCGGTCAATTCCAGACGCATGATCGGCTCGAGCAGCGCCGGGGCCCCCTCCCGGGCAGCCAGGGCGAGGCCGCGCTGGGCGGCGGCGCGCAACCCGGTTTCGGTGGTCTGGGCTGGATCGTAGGGGACGGCGCTGACCCGCAGTTCGAGATCGGTCAGCGGGTATCCGGCCAGCGGCCCGCCAGCGCAGCCCTGCTCCAGGCTGCTGCGCAGGACCGTGCGCAGCGCTTCGGGCAACGGATCGGTCGCGAGATCGGGCAGGATGACCGACAGCCCGGCGCCCCGTTCCCGCGGGGTGAGCCGCAGGGTGAGCTCCCCGTGCTGGTTGCGACCGTCGATCTCCCGGTTGAAGACCTCGTGCCGCTCGACCGGGCGGGTCAGGGTTTCGCGGTAGACGACCTGCGGCCGTCCGGTCTTCACCGCCACCCCGAACTCCCGGGCCAGGCGCTGAATTACCACCTCCAGGTGCAGTTCCCCCATACCAGTCAGGATCGTCTGTCCGGTCTCGGCATCCTCCCGGACCCGGAAAGTCGGGTCTTCCCATTGCAGCTTTTCCAGCGACGGCAGCAGCTTTTCCCGGTCGCCGACGCTTTTCGCCTCCACCGCCAGCGAGACCACCGGCTCGGGGATGGTCAGGCCGGAAAGGAGCAGCGGATGCTCTGGGCGACAGAGGGTGTCGCCGGTGAGGACGTCGCGCAGGCCGGTGGCGGCGACGATGTCCCCGGCGCGGGCTTCGTCGAGCCGTTCCCGGCGGTGGGCGTGCATGCGGAACAGCCGCGCCAGCCGCTCCTCGCCGCACCGCCCGGCATTGCGGAGCAGCTCGCCGGGACGCAGGGAGCCGGAGTACAGGCGCAAGTAGGTCAGCTTGCGTCCCTCGTCGGCAAGGACCTTGAAGGCCAGGACACAGAGCGGGCCCCGCGGGTCGCAGGCCAGCGTTTCCGGAGGGTCGTCGTTCCCGGGATGGGCGGCCAACGGCGGCGGTGTCTCCAGCGGCGAGGGAAGAAACTCGAGCACCGCATCGAGCAGTGGCTGGATCCCCTTGTTGCGCAGCGCCGAGCCGAGCAGCACCGGAAAAATCCGACAATCGAGAACGCCGCGCCGCAAGGCCGCCACCAGGCGGGGGCGTTCCACTGCACGCCCCTCGAGCACGTCGGCCAGCACTGCGTCGTCGAAGTCGGCGGCGGCCTCGAGGAGCTGTTCGCGGGCCGCTCGGGTCGCCGGCAGCAGTTCTTCGGGGATGGCCGCGGAGCGGACCGTCCGGCCGAAGTCCTCCTCTTCAAAGCTCAGGGCGCCCTCGCCGAGCAGGTCGACGACGCCGGAAAACTCCCCTTCGTTGCCGATCGGCAGCTGCAACAGGACCGGCCGAGCGTGGAGCCGCTCCCGCAGCTGTTCCAGCACCGCCGCGTAGTCAGCGCCGATGCGGTCGAGCTTGTTGATCAGGCAGATGCGCGGTACCCGGTAACGGTCGGCCTGGTGCCACACCGATTCGCTCTGCGGCTGCACTCCCTCCACGGCGCTGAAAATGGCAATGGCGCCGTCGAGAACGCGCAGCGAGCGCTCCACCTCGATGGTGAAGTCGATGTGCCCGGGGGTGTCGATCAGGTTGAGCCAGTGCTCCTTCCAACGGCAGGAGGTCGAGGTGGCGGTAATGGTGATGCCCCGCTCCTGCTCCTGGTCCATCCAGTCCATAGTCGCGGCTCCGTCATGCACCTCCCCCATGCGATGGATCTCTCCGGTGTAGTAGAGGATTCGCTCCGAGACCGTGGTTTTACCGGCATCGATGTGGGAAATAATGCCGATATTGCGGATGCTGCGAATGTCGGGATGAGTCATGCGCCGGGACCCCCGCTGAGATTCTTGCAAGTATAGCCGAGGGGCGCTCCCGGGCAAGAAATTCCAGGGAACAATTTCAATAACTTGGAGAGCTGTGGGGCGGAGGGCAGGGACAGCCAGGGTCAGGCGCTGAGCCCCTTGCGGATCTGGTAGAGGTTTTCCAGGTCGAGGTCGTTGAGGTCGAAGTACTCCCGCTCCAGTTCCTCGACATAAAAGCGGTCGAGGCCGCTGTTGTCGAGAAAATCCTCGCGCAGTGCCGTGTCCTTTTCGGTGACGATGCGCGGCAGCAGGTTGTGGATGTAGATCGCTTCCTTCTTGATGTTGACCACTACGTCGCGAAACAACCGGTCGGAGATATCCCCTTCGAGGTTTCCCCGGTTGCGCAATTCCTCGGCCACCTCCAGCCGTAGCGCCTCCTGTTCAGCGCGGGTGTTGTAGCGGGAGTAGAAGTTGCGGATGCGTTCCTTGACGTTGCCGAGGAGAAGATTGTAGGTCGTCTCCTGGCTGCAGGTCTCTTCGATACATTGCAGCAGTCCACGGACGGTCAACCGGCCATCCTCGATCTCCTCCAGTCCCTTCTGCAGGCAGCGGATCTTCTTGGCACCGAAGCGGCCCAGGTACTTGTTGGCATAGAGGCTGGAAAAGAACAGGCTGTCGAACAGCCCCGGCGCGAGGGCGTTGAAGGCCTTGCGGTTGCCGAGCAGGCTGCGCACCAGCTCTTCGCCGATACGCACGTTTTCCATGAAGGCGAGCTGGTTGATAGCCGCCGCAGCATTGTCGTAGCGGTCGAAGTAGGTGACGATGTAGGAAAAATTCTCCAGCAACTGGATGTCGGCACCATCGCGGATCTTCTCGTCGCACGATTTTCCGGTCTCTAACAGGATCTGCTCGAAGCTGTGGTCGCGATTCTCGCTCGCCTGGCGCTTGGCCTGGAGCAGCTTGATCATGTCCTCGTGGTCGATGCTGGCGTCGATCTGCCGCTCCTGGAAGAAGAGGCCGAAGAGGATCTGCCGGGTCTCGGCGATGTAGTTCTGCTCCTCAAGGTCGACCAGGTTGTCGTGCTTGAGCATTTCGTCGAGGGTATAGAAGAGGGCGGAGGGAATCTTGTTGCGCACCGAGAGGGTCTTCAGGCGGGTGAGGCGGGCGTTCTCGAGGCGGCCGATGCTGCCGCGCTGGTTGCAGTCGATGAGAATGTGCTTGTACTCGTCGACGATCCTCCGGTTTTCCGGGTGCTTGTACATCACATCGATGCGGATTCGCTCCTGCTGATACTTGTCAATACTGAAGCATTCGGCGAGCTGCTGCAGGCCAGCGAACTCATCGTCGGGGATCGCCTTGTAGGTGAGGTAGAGCCTTTCGAAGGTGTCGCGGTAGGCCTTGTGCTTCTTGTTGATCAGCTTGATCAGGTAAAGGGAACTTTTGGGGCCGAGCAGGTCGAAGAGCTCTTCCCCGAGGCCGGAGTCGTCCCCTGCGCCGACTGCCGCACTGCGCTTGAGCAATTTGCCGAGCTGGCGCAGGATGCCTTCCTGCTGCTCCTGCAGCGAGCCGCTGATCGTCCCGCTGAGGAAGAAGAAGTAGTTGCAGACGGCGTTTCCTTCGAAAAAGATCCGCTCGTAGCTCTGTCCCCCCTCGGTGTGGCTGGTGAAGCCGAGGTTGCCATTCTCCTCGTAGGAGGCGCCGTACAGGACCAGGCGGTTGCGCACGTCCCCCTTGGCCAGATCGGCCAGCGGCTGGTCGACGCCGAACATGTATTCACAGAAAGAGCCGCCGTTGCCGCGATGACTGACTCCATCGGCGTCGAGGACGAATTCGTTGCCGGGAGAAAAGAAGCGCAGGCGCTCGCCGTCGATCTCGTAGAAATAGCCGCGGTAGGCATCGCGGGCGGCGGCCGTCGCGAAGTACTCGATGGTTTCGTTGATGTGGCCGTGGAGGCGAATTTCCTGATGCATACCGTTTCGTTTTGCGCCGTCGGTTGCGACAAGTAAAGCGGAAAGGGGCTATCCCGCAAGTCATCCACCCGAAGGGGCGGGGAGCTGCAAGGTCAGCACCTGGCCGTCATAGGCCAGCTCGACTCCGGTTGGCAGGCCGGAGCTGTCACGGCCATGTTCCACCTCGTGACTGAGGTGGGTGAGCAGGGTGCGCCTGGCCCCGAGGCGGCGGCTGGCGGCAATCGCCGCGGCAATGTTGAAGTGGGTCTGGTGAGGGCGGAAACGCAAAGCGTCGATAATCAGCACTTCCAACCCTTGCAAATGGCATTCCGCCGCCGCCGGGATGGCGCTGCAGTCAGTCAGGTAGGCGATGGGCCCAAACCGGTAGCCCAGGGATGTTCCCGCGCCGTGCGCCAGTTCGAGGGGGAGCACCGGCAGGCCGAAGAGGGAAAAGGGGCCGCCAATCCTCCAGGCTGCCAGGTTCGGCCGGTAGCCAGGTTCCGCCGACTCGTTGAAGATGTAGGCAAAGACCCGCTGCAGTACGATCAGGGACTCGGCGCTGGCAAAGATCGGCAGCGGCGGCCGGTCGGAACGACTGAAGGTGCGCAGGTCGTCGATGCCGTGGACGTGGTCGGCGTGGGTGTGGGTGTAAAGGACCGCGTCGATGTGCGTGAGCCGCTCGCGCAGCGCCTGCTGGCGTAGGTCGGTGGCGGTGTCGATGAGGATGTTGCGCCCCCGCCAGGAGACCAGGGCACTGCAGCGGGTGCGGCGGTCGAGCGGATCGGCGGAACTGCAAACCGGGCAGGCACACCCCGGGACCGGCACGCCGGTACTGGTCCCCGACCCGAGGATGGTCAGGGTCAGCTCCCCTGTTTTCATACCTTGAAGGCGCCGACCTCGTCTTCCAGGGTCGCCGTTTGCTGGGAGAGCATGTCGACCACCTGGTCGAGTTCCGCGGTGCGGGCCGCGTTCCCCTCGGCAATGGTGCGCAGGCTGGACACGGCTTCGACCACCTGGCGGCTGCGTTGGGTCTGCTCGCGGGTCGCTTCGTCGATCCGCTCGATCATGTTGCGGATCTTCTCCATGCTGGTGTTGATCTGGCGGCTCCCCTTGGCCTGCTCGCCGGCTGCTGAGCTTGCCCTGGGAGGCGATCTCCTTCATCGCCTCGGCGGCGCGGGCGAGCTGCTTGGTGCCGTCGGTCTGCTGCTTGATGGCGGCGGCGATCTGACCGAGCATCGAGGCGACCTGGTTGATCGAATCGGTGATCTGGCGGCTTCCTCGGGACTGCTCCTGGGTGGCACGGACGATGCTGCGCACCTGCTCGGTAGCCTTGGTGGTACTGGTGCGAATCTTGTCGAGAGCGGCCCCGGCGACCTTGGATCGCTCCACCTCCTGGTGAACCCGCTCGCTGCCGTCACGCATCGCCTGGACCGCCTCTTTGGTGCCGTTCTGCAGGTTGCCGATGATCGCGGCGATTTCCCGGGTGGAGACCGCGGTGCGTTCGGCCAGTTCGCGGATCTCGTCGGCGACCACCGCAAACCCCTTGCCGTGCTCGCCGGCCTGGGCAGCGATAATCGCCGCGTTGAGTGCCAGCAGGCTGGTCTGGTCGGCGACCTCGTCGATGACGGTAAGGATCTTGCCGATGGCACTGGACTGGCTGCCGAGATCCTGAATGACGCCGCTGGCGCGGTCGACCATCTCGCGGATGGCGTTGATCCCCTGCAGGGTTTCGTCGACCGCCTCCTTGCCCTGCTGGGCATCCTTGGCCGCCGCTTCCGAGAGGCTGTTGGTGCGCTCGGCGTTCTCCTCGATCTCCTTGATCGAGGCGTCGAGCTCGATGATCGAGGAGGCGGTGACCTCCGTCGACGAGGAGAGGATTTCGACATTTTCGGCGATCTGCTGGCTGGCCACGGACATCTCGTTGATCGAGCTGGAGACCTCCTCCACCGTGGCGAAGAGCTTCTCCCCCTGGGAGGCGATCTGTTCGATGGTGGCGCCGAGCTCCAGGGTCGCCGAGGAACTCTCCTCTGCCGATTCGACGAGGAAGCCGGTGCTCTCGGCGATGCCGGAAATGCTCTCTTCGATCCCCTGCATGGCGCGGTAGGACTCTTCCAGAGCCTGGGACTGGCGGACCGCGCCATCGTTGACCTGGGTGGAGGAGAGGCGGATCTTCTCGGTCGCCGCGGTGAGACTGGTGGAGACCTGCCGGGTGCGGCTGACCATCTCCCGCAGCCGGGCTACGAAGCGGTTGAAGTTTTCGGCCAGAACCCCGACCTCGTCCCGGGAGTGGACGACCAGCGAGCGGGTCAGGTCGCCTTCCCCCTGGGCGATCTCCTCCAGGTTGTCGACCACCGCAGCCAGCGGGCGGGTAATGTTGCTGGAGATCGCTAGGCCGATCAGCGTGGCCAGGGCGGAAACCACCGCCAAAATGATGAGCAGCACCTCCTGCATGTGCTTGCGGGCGGCGCTGTTCTGCGAACTGTCGATGGCCATCAGCAGGCCGCGCCCGTCGCTGCCGAGACTCGAGGTGAACAGAGTATAGGGGGTATCGCCGATCTGCGTCTCTCCCCGGCCGGTCTTGAGGAGCTCTGCCAGCGGCAGTTTGCGCAGCGCCGGATTGGACGCGGCGACCACGCCGCCGGCATCGTAGAAAGCGACCTCCGCCCCGCTCAGGGAGCGGATGCTGGCGGCAAAGGCGTCATCGAGAAAATCGACCCCGACCAGCAGGCCGATAACCTGGTCCTGAAGCCGCACCGGAGCGACACTGACAATCGACAGTTGCCCATCGAACATGGTGACTCCGTTGGCCTCGGTGCCGCCGAGACCGGCCTGCAGCAGGGGATGGTCGGCGCCGCTGCTCTGGGGTACGTCGGCCTGGCCGGCGACGGTGCGCAGCAGGATTGCCCCCTGCTTGTCGCGGACCTGGACCATGTCGAGGTGAAAGACGTCCTGGATCCCCTGGACGACCTTTTCGATCTGGGTGTTCTCCCCGGTAAGGGTGGTGTAGTAGACGGCATTCACCAGATCGGTATTGCCGGACAGCAGCTTGACGTAGTTGGCAATCTCCTGCTGCTTAAAATCGATGCTCTTCTCGGCGAAGTTGGTGACCTCCTCCACCCGCTGGCGCATCGACGTTTCGAGTTGACGATGGCTGAGCCCGGAGACGATATAAAGGGTCACGGCCAAGGCGAGGACCGACAGGCCGACCAGGCCGAGGAGGATTTTCCAGCGTAACTTGAGAGCTTTGAGCATGCGAACCCCTCTGTCTGGATGGGCGGTGGCGGCGATGCTGAGTGGGGACGCCGTCGGCCAGGGCCCCGGCGGTTGCCGGAAGCATCCCAGGCTGCCCATGAAGGGCAGTCAACCCAGAGAAAATAGCATCTTAGCCCCAACCTGGCAATAGTTTATCCAGGCCGGGTGGCGTCCCCGACGTCGCCCGCCAACCTCGGTGAAAAGCGGTCGGCGGCCGGCGGTTGTCCAGGCGCAACTCGGGCGGTATGCTGAAGAGGAACAGAAGGAGCGATATGAAACCTGGCCCACCGAAAATCCCCGACCTGTTCCGCTGTGAATTCCAGGTCGACAGCAGTGCCCCGTTCCGCCGCCATCTCAACCGTCTGGAGGTGGAGATCGGCCGCGAGGACTACCGGCACCTGAAGCGCGTCGAACTGGTCACCGAAGGGTTTGGCGAGGAGGACTTCGCCGGCATGGAAGAGATTACCGGACGGCTGCTGGCGACCACCCAGAACAACTATAACCGCACCCTGCTCCAGCGACTCGGCGTCCGGGTTTACCTGGATGCGGAGCATTATGCCGTCTACTACCGGCTTCAGAACCGCGTCCTGCGCTTCGTGGCCGCCTGGCGGCAGCGGGTGTTGACCTGGTTCTTCGGCCGCGTCCCGGTCGCGGACAGCGGCTGGCGGGAGGCCGACCGGGCGCTCCCCGGCTTTGCCGCCCGCTATCTGCCGGATGCCGCCGGCGGGGTTCTCCTATTGCGGCGCGGTAGTGGCCGCCATGCCGACGAGCCGCTGCTGACCGCCACCCACGGTCCTTATGATCCCCATACCCTGGAAGTGGCCCTGTACTTTTTGCGTACCGGCAGGGGCGGAGCGGCGCTGATCAATCTCGGCTTTTCCGGCCGCGAGCCGCTCTCCGACGAAAACCTGGAGCGGCTCAAAGGATGGGGGGTGCCGCTGAACCCGAGCAATATCGACGTCATCTACCCCTACGTCGATGCCCACGGTCACCCCTATTGCTACAAGCTCGAGGAGGGGTTCGTCCGGTTGGTGGACATCCTCGGCGCCCCGGCACCGGCGCTGGTCATCGACCTGCATGGTTGCGTCGGTACCCGCCAGGACGATGAGCGGCTGGTGGTCGGCCTCGGCGGGTTTTCCCCCTGGCCGCGGGGTGAAGAGCTGGGCCGGCTGGAGAGCCATGGCGACGTGCTGCACCTCTTCCCGGCGCCGACCCTGCGCTTCGGGCTCGGCCTGTTGCGCGCGCTCTCCTCGGAAATTTTTCTCCAGTTCTGCTCGGCCCCGCACCAGTGCTATAATTTCGCCCTGCTCGGCGGGCTGCAGCTGATCGGCCGCCTCCTCGACCCGCGGAGCGAGGTGCACAGCCTGTTGCGCGGAGAGGAGCGCACCTTCCTGCCGCGGGAGGATCTGCGCTGGCTTCCCGGGGCCGGCGGCAACGCCATGCAGCGCATGGCGGCGCGTAAGCTGCGTTCCGATGCCCTTTGTCTGCACGTGGAGATCCCCACCGCGGTGCGGCGAAGAATGGCCTTGAAGCTGCGGGAGTTGGAGATTGCCGCTTCACTCGACGCCAGTTCCCTCTAGCCCGGCACCGGCCGCAGGTCAGGGTTAACCCATGAACCGCTTTGTCCGTCGGGAATTCGACGCCTACGCCCTGCTGCTGCTGATTGCCGTGGCCCTGCCGCCCTGGCGCGGCGAGAACTGGACCGGCCCAAGGTCCGGCGACGGTCCGTATTACGCCTGGTTGTGGGCCCCGCCGTCCCTGCCGGGCTGGCGGTTTGTGCCCGATTACCCCCGCCTGTTGCTGGAAGTTTTCTCCCTCACCCTGGTGCTGGTCCTGGCCGTGACCAGCCTCCGCGACGTTCCCCCCGACCCAAGGTTCTGCCGGGGAATATCCCGCCGAGCCTAGCCCGAGAATCTTCCTTTTGCGGTCGGCTTCACTGGCTTACTCCCAGCGATCGGTCCCCTTGCGGCGCAGGACGATGATGTCGACCTTCCCCTCGTCGTTGACCAGCGAGGTGAGCAGCCAGCTGACCAAGCTGATCACCAGCGAGGCCAGCAGGGCGCTGGCAAAGCCCTTGACAGCCAGGCCGCCGATGACGCCGGAGACCATCATCAGCAGCAAGGCATTGATGACGAAGGTAAAGAGGCCGAGGGTGAGGATGTTGAGGGGGAGGGTGATCAGCAGCAGGATGGGGCGAAACAGGGCATTGAGGATGCCGAGGAGGGCGGCGGCGGCAAGGGCGGAGAAGAAGCCGGCGACGATAATCCCGTCAAGCAGGTATGCGGCGGCCAGAATCGCCATTGTCAGGATCAGCCAACGCAGCAACAAGCCCTTCATCGATGCCTCCGTGCCGGCAGGGGGTCACGTCTCAAGGGTGCCACGCCCTGCCGATTCCGCAAGGTGGGTCAGGACTTCTGCTCTTTGGCCCAGGTGTCGATGACGGCGGCCGCCTCCTCGGGGAGGTCGATGAACTTCAGGCCCATCCCCGGCTCGAAGGCGACGCCGCGCTCAAACTGGCGGTTCCAGACCACTTCGCAGGTACAGCGAACGGTCCGACTGAGGGGCGCAGGGAGGGGAATTTCGACCTCGAAGCGGCTGCCGGGCTCGCGGGGATTGACCGTGGCAATGAACAGGCCGCCGCGGCTGATGTTCTTGCTATAACCAAAAAATGTTCGCCGACCATCGTCAAATCGCAGACGGTAAACGATTAGAGGCGCGCGCAGGTCCCTGCGCGCATGACCTTGCTGGGGGGATGACGGCTGGCCGGTAGAGGTCTTGGTCATAGTATTTTCCCGGGAAAGATGGGCAACGAATCGTAATCGCCGCGATTTTGAAATGGGATGGGAAGGGTCACGGCGGCCATGTTAAGTGTGCTGTAACCCCTGCAATAATGCAAGTTGTCTGCCGATTTTTTCAGCAGGCTCGAGTCCGGCCCAGGCCAGCAGCGGCGGCAGGGCCTGCTCGGCGGGAACCCGGGGGCAGGTGCCGGCGGCCAGGCGATGCAGCAGGCGGCGGGTCTGCAGGGCATCGAACCAGCCATGGAATCCCCGGGTCAGGGCACCGCGGGAACGGTGGGTCCGGCGCAGCAGGTCCCAGCAGCGCACCAGGCCGAGCTCCCCTAGAAATCCACCCAATTCCGGTGCAATCTTGCCGGCGGCGGCAAGCAGTTCCGCGCCGCTGGTCGCCGGGGCCGCCCGGTCGGCCAGGGCGAGCCAGTCCCGAAGCAGCACAAAGGCCTCGCGCGGATGGCAGAGAACCGCGGCCGGGTCACCCGCCACCAGGCGGCGCAGGATCGGCCCGGTGCCGAAGGGAACCCGCTGCGAGGGACGCGCCGCCGGCTGCACCAGGGTGCCGGTCAGCGGCACCACGCCGCCGGTTTTGGCCAGTTGCTGGAGAAAATAGAAATCCTCCCCGGCCTGCCGCCGGTTCATTCCCCCGGCCCGCAGGTAGGCCGCGGCGCGGCAGGCGATGGTGCTGCCAATGGTTGGGTAGGCGTAGGGGGAGCCGGCCAGGGTCAGGCCGAGCAGATAACCGCGCAGGTAGACTTCGTAGCGCCGGATGGCGTCGTCGAGGGCCGGGTTCTCCCCCGGCTGGTGGCAGAAGGGGACGGTCGCTGCACCTTCCGGGCGGGCGGCAAAATGCCGCTGCAGGGCTGCCAGGTAATTTGCCGCGACCAGGGTGTCGGCATCGAGCATGGCAAACAGCGGTCCCCCCGGTCAGCCCAGTCGAGGCGCTCCAGGGCCAGGTCGCAACCGAGCTTGCGGGCCAGCCCCACCCCCTCGCCGGCCGGTAGTTCCCGTCCCGGCGAGGCGGCGTCGACCCAGGCCAGCTGCAAGTCCCGGCCAGCGCTGATCGGCCGCTGCGAGCATGGCCAAGGTGTGGCGGTTGTCCGCCTGCGCCGCAGGGTCGACATCGGCGCGATGGTTGACGACGATCACCACCAGCCATCGAGCGAGCTGCTCCGGGGGATTGGCGGCAAGGCTGGCCAGGGTGTGCGGCAGGGAGGCGGTTTCGGCCAGCGCCGGGATGACCACGGCGCCGTTGAAGCCGCGGCCGGGTTCCCCTTCGAGTCGCCAGGGGCCGGTGGCGGCACGCTTGGCGAGATAGCGCTGCCAGGGGGGAAGGGTCATGACGACACCGGAACTGGCGGCAACTGGACCGTTTGCAGCACCGCCAGCAGCTGGGTGAACGGGTCGTCTGTCCCTACTAGCCAGTGAATCGCAACCCCCTGCCGCTCCATGCGCCGGAAGAAGGTCTCCTGGCGCTTGGCGAACTGGCTGATCTCGCCGCGCAGCTTCTGCACCATGTCGTTGCGACGCAGCCGGCCCTGAAGGAACTGGGCGATCAGGCGGTATTCGAGGCCGTAGAACTCCAGCTTCTCCCAAGGGGTACCGGCGTCGTGCAACCGCTGGACCTCATCGATCATCCCCGCCTCCAACCGCTGCTGCAGGCGAGCGGCGATGCGCCCGCGCAGTTCCCCGCGCTCCCAGCGCAGACCGCAGACCAGCGGCCGCAATTCCGGCAGCGGGGGGAGTTCGGCAGCCGCCGCCGCTTCGCCCTCGGCGATCTCGATGGCCCGGATCAGTCGTGCCCGGTCGGTGAGATCGGTGGTGTTGTGCTGCTCTGGGCGCAGTTGCAGCAGGCGCTCGGCCAGCTGCACGTCGTCGAGGGCCGCAAGCTCGGCGCGCAGCGCGGGATTTTCCGCTACCTCGACCAGGCGGTAGCCGCGCAGCATCGCATCGAGATAGAGGCCGGTGCCGCCGCAGAGGATCGGCAGCCGCTTCCGCCTGCCAACTGCTGCGATGGCGGCGAAGCAGTCGCGCTGGAAGCGGAAGAGGTTGTATTCCTCCCCCGGCGTGGCGATATCGATCAGGTGATGGGGAATCTCGCCGTACTCGGCCAGGTCCTTGCCGGTGCCGAGATCCATGCCGCGGTAGACCTGGCGCGAATCGGCGGAGATGATCTCGCCGTCCAGCAGCCGGGCGGCGGCCACGGCCAGGCGGGTCTTGCCCGAGGCGGTCGGGCCGAGGATGACGAGAAGGTTGAAGTCTTTATTAAGGTTCAAGGTCCAGGGTCCAGGGATCCGAGCGGGTCAATAGACCACGGCCGAGGCCTCGGGATTGAAGGGGTTCATCCGGGTGGCCAGGGAGAACATGTAGGGATAATCGTGCTGCAGGTGTTGCATGTAGCCGAGCCACTCCCGGATCAGGGTGCTGTTGGCCCGCCGGATGTCGCCGTAGAGGTGCTGGAGGTCGGTCTCCGGGAGATTCTCGAAATCTCTTGCGCGCCTCGAGTTCCTCGGTGAGGTGGCAGACGGCCCAGAGCAGGTCGGTGAAAGTGTCGTGTTCGAGCAGGTTGGGATTCTGCAACAGGCCGAGAATGAAAGGGCGCCGGTCGAGCAGGAATTCGCGCAGCTCCGCCAGCTGGCCGGCGTCGGTGGCCAGCTGGGCCTGGTAATCCTCGGCAAAGCGGACCGCTTTTCGGTAGTGCACCCGGCCCCATTCCGTGGTCACTGCCAGGTTGCGGGCGAGATCGGGCTCCTCCCCGCAGAAGGCATCGACCCGGCGCAGCAGGCCGGCACCCACCTCGCTCATGAAAGCGCCGATCACCATGTTGAGCTTCTTGATCAGTGCCTGTTTTTCCCGCTCGTTGAGCAGCCGCTCGATGATCAAGGTGACCAGCAGCACCTGCACCGGGACGAAGACGATCCCCACCCCGAGATTGAACGCCAGGGTCCTTGGCTCGCCGAACAGTGCGACATGAGCCAGACCGAGCAGAATGGAAAGTCCCACCAGAACCAGGCCGATAGCCATTTTCCACGACGGACGAACCATGTAAACACCCCTTCAACGCGGAATCGGGCACCCTGAAGCAAACCGGGCCCGGTGAAAAAAAGCACCTTAGCGGCTCTCGGCGGAAAATTCAACCGCTGTCCTCGATTCGGCACATTCCTTCTTTCCTTTGCCGGCTGGCTCTGCTAGATTTAGGAGGATTTGCCCATTTTTCTTTCCCAGCATGCCTTTTGGCCGTCCGTGATGAAACCAGAACCAGCCGATTCTTCTCCCGCCGCCGATCCGGTCGTTCTCCCCCGCTCTGAACATTCCATTTCCCGCAAGCAGATCGACGAGGATACCCTCAAGGTCCTCTATCGCCTGGCCCGCAACGGCTTCAAAGCCTACCTGGTGGGCGGCGGGGTGCGCGACTTGCTGCTCGGTCGTACCCCCAAGGATTTTGACGTCGGCACCGATGCCACGCCCAACCAGGTCAAGAAGCTGTTTCGCAATTGCTTCCTGGTGGGACGGAGGTTCCGCCTCGCCCATATCCGTTTCGGTCGCGACAATTTAATCGAGGTCGCCACCTTCCGCCGCCAGGCCACTGCCGACGATCTGCCGGAAAATCCCGAAGACCATTTCTTCTTTGCCGAGAATATCTTCGGTACCCCGCGGGAGGATGCCTCCCGCCGCGATTTCACCATCAACGCCCTCTTCTACGATATCGAGAGCTTTGCCATCCTCGATTACGTCGGCGGTCTCGAGGACCTGCGCGAGCGGCGGCTGCGGGTTATCGGCGACCCGCTGGTGCGCTTTACTGAGGACCCGGTCCGCATGCTGCGGGCCCTGGAGTTCTCTGCCCGGCTTGATTTTACCCTCGACCCGGCTGCTCGCGAGGCAATCTACCTGCGTGCTTCACTGATCGCCGAGGCAGCCCCGGCGCGCATTCGCGAAGAGCTGATGGAACTGTTCCGGCACCGGGTGGCCGCCAAGGTCCTGGCGAGCGCCCAGGGGGTGGGCCTGTTGCCGCACCTGCTGGCCGGCTATGAGGGGGACGAGGAGACCTTCGCGCTGCTCGAGCAGCTCGACGCGCGTACCGCCTCCGGGGTGCCGGTCGACGAGCCGCTGGCGCTGGCGGTCCTCTTCCTGTCCCGATTCCGCCGCCTCTACCAGGGGCAGGAAGCGGCGACCCTGACCGACGTGGTTCGTCTCGCTGGACTGATTCTGGCCCCCCATTGCAATTACTTCCACATCGCCCACGGCATCCGCCATCAGGCCCGCGAACTGCTGGTCGGCTTTTTCCGCCTCAGCCGCGGCCCGGGATTCCGCGGCGAACGCCGCTTTCTCCAACATCCGGCCACCCCCGGTGCCCTGGAACTGCTGCGCTTGTGGGCCCAGGCGAGTGGGACCGAGCAGACCCTGGCGGCCCGCTGGCAAGAGCTGCTGGACCGAGCGGCCGCGCCGCCGACACCTGCCTCCGAGGGTCAGACGCAGAGCCGCCGTCCCCGCAGGCGCCGGTCCCGTGGCGGCCGGCGGCGCCGGCCCGGCGGCGACAACTGAGCCGACTCCCCCCTTCTCACTCCCCTCCAGGTTTCTTCCGCAGTTCCTTCAGCAAGAAGCGCAGCCGCTGCTTTTCCGCCCCACTCAGGTGACGGTCGCGGAAGACGGCGCCGCCGAAAATCCGTGCGAACTCCCGACTATGAGGATCGCCGAGGCGTTCCGCCAGATGTTCCAGACCTTCCGCCGCGGGGATTTCTTCCAGGCCCTGGCGGCGGGTCGCCAGGCGCAGAAAGCGTCGGGCCAGGCGCTGCTCGGCCGGGATGCGCAGCCACAGCAGCAGCCAGCCGCCGGCCCCCGTCAGCACCAGCAGGAACCCGGGGAGCAGCAGTTTGCGCGGGGAGGGCAGGTTGCCGGGCTGCAACCCGCCCAGGCGGCGACCGGCGCCGCGCACCAGTTCGAGTTGGCGTCCCAGGTCGTAGGTGATGACCGCCTGGGTCCAGTAGTATTCGGCGGCGTCGAGCAGGGATCGGCTCCAGGGCACGGTGCGCCCCGCGAGCGCGGCGGCCACGCTCGGGGCGTTTTGGGCCAGGCTGCTCGGGTCGCGGCGCTGCCAGGCGCCGTCGATCAGGACCTCCACCCAGACGTGGGCCATGTTCTCGGTGACCGTGTAATACCCACCGAATGCGTTCCAGGTGCCGCCATGGTAGCCGCCGACCAGGCGCGCCGGCACGCCCTCAAGGCGCAGCAGCAGGGCGAAACTGCTGGCGAAGAATTCACAGTAGCCGCGCTTCTTCCCGAACAGAAAGTCGTCGATGGGCGCCGTCGGCCCCGGCAGGTTTTCGGTGGCATAGCTCAGCTTTTGGGCGCGGAAAAAGGCTTCCGTGCGCGCCACTTTCTCCCCGGCATCGTCGGTACCGGCCGCCAGACGGGCGGCGGTTGCGCGTAGCCGCGCCGAAATCCCGGCGGGGGTGTGCAGGTAGAAGTCCCGGCCGGTCGCTGTGGCGGCTTCCATGGTCGCGCCGACCGGCGATTGTGCCTGGTAGCTGATCCGCCGGTTCATTGGTCGCGGGACCATGCTGACCATGTCGCCGCTGCTGCGCGCGTGAATCCCCGCCAGGGCGGCGGGCGGATCCAGCGCGAACAGGAAGCGGTTGTTCTGCGGTTCCAGGTAGATCGTCTGGCTGACCCGGCGGCCGCCGCGCAGCCGCACCCTTTCGCCGGCCGGCGGTTCCCTGCGGAGCCAGTCGTCGCCCTCGAGCGTGTTCAGGACCGTTCCCCGCCAGTAGAGGTCCTCCAACGGGAGCTGCTCGGTCTGCACCCGGAAAACCAGGGCCTCCACCGCCGCATTGCCGGCAAAGGCGCCGGGGCGGACCGTTTCGGAAAAGCCGCTGGCGGCGGCGGCGCCGGGGTTGAGGAAGTTCCACAACGGCCGCTCAGTTCGGGGGAGGATGACGAAGAAGACCAGCATCAACAGCAGCGAGCCGAGCGGCAGCAGCAGGGCGGAGACCAGGACCCTGCGCAGATCTCCGCCGGATAGGGCGAGCCCGGGGTCGCTGCCGTAAAAGCAGAGCAGGACCAGGCCGATGGTGAGGCACAGCACCAGCAGCACCAGCACCGGCAGGAAGAAGAGGTTCAGGGAGAGGAGGGAGGAGCCGGCGAGAGCGAAGATCGCCAGCAGGAAGATCTGCAGGTAGTTGCGGTCGCTCTTGGCGGTCACCAGGCGGATCGCCAGGAGCAGGACCAGGACGTTGACCACCGGTTCGACCAGGTCCGCGCGGTTGATGCGCAGGGCGTAAAAGGCGAACAGCAGCAGGGAGAGAAGTGTGGCCGGATGGCGGCCGAGGAGGTAGCGGTCGCGCCGGTCGCAGACGATGCCGATGGCCAGCGCCGCGGGGGCCGCCAGTTGCGCCGCCGGCTCCAGGTGGGGATAGAGCGGCGCCACGCCGAGCACGCAGCTGGCGTAGGTCAAAAGATCAAGAGGGCGGCGGATGGTGACCATGGCGGGCCAGCGCTCCGAGCAGGTGAAGTTTTTGCAGCCGGCCCCCGGCCGCCGGGAGGGTCACCCCATCCAGGCGCAGCCCGACCGGCCGGCAGGCACGAAAGGCCTGGTCGATCAGCCAGCTGGCGGCTTGCAGGCGCTCCTCCAGGCCGCGTCCGGGGAGCTCGTCGAGGTCGATAACCAGCGGCGGCGTGGCCGCCGCCGAGAGCTCCTTGACCATGAGCTGGTCATGGCGGGCGGAGAGCTTCCAGTGGATCATCTTCAGTGGTTCGCTGCCGCGGTAGTCGCCGATCCGCGTCAGTTCACCTTCGTACCCCTTGCCGCGCCAGGCTTCGCCGGGGGCGGTTCGGGTCGGCCCACCGCCGGGGCGGGGGACCGGTCGGGGCGCCGGGAAGACGGTCACGGCCTCGGCCAGGGGCAGGGCGATGCTGCGCACGAAGAAATTGATCGGAAAGGGGGAGCTGACGCGAATCGCCCCCAGCGGCTGCAGGCCGCGGCGGGGAAAGGTAACCGGCAGCGGCAGGCGCAGCTCGCCGCGGGGGGGGAGGACCGGGCAGACAGCGGCGCCGCCGGCAAGTTCGAGGCGCAGCAGGCAGGCTGTTAGCCAGCGCCGGCGGTTGCGCAGGCGGATAGTCACCAGGGTTTCGATTCCGGCGTAGATCTCGTCGGTCGGTTCGGCCCGCAACTCGAGGCCGAACAGGTTGCTGCGACCGAGGACGCCGGAGATCGCCATGAAGCCGAGCAGCGCCGAGACCAGCAGGTAGAGGAGGTTGTTGCCGGTATTGACGGCGCCGAAGCCGAGCAGCAGGGTGAGCAGGATGTAGAGGCCGCCGGCCCGGGTGAGTCTCAGCCCCGGGGCACGGGGACGCTGGCGACGATCGATTGCAGCACCTCCTGCTTGGGAAGGGCCTCGTGCTGGGGGCGCAGGATCAGCCGGTGGGCGCCGACCGCCCCCGCGACCAGCTGCACGTCCTCGGGAATCACGTAGTCGCGCCGCTCCAGGTAGGCCGCGGCGCGGGCTGCGGCGGCCAGGTTGAGGGCACCGCGGGTCGACAGGCCGGAAAGAATGTAGGGATGCTCGCGGGTCGCCGCCACCAGGCGGTAGATGTAGTCGACCAGCAGCTCGCCGAGCTGGATCTCTTCGCGCACCGTGCGCCGCGCCGCGAGCAGGTCTTCGCGGGAAAGGAGCGGTTCGATGTCGCGCAGCTCCTCGCGGATGCCGCCGTGGCGGATGATGGCTTTTTCCAGGTCGGCGTCGGGGTAGCCGATGCCGGTGGCGATCAGGAAGCGGTCGAGCTGCGATTCGGGCAGCGGATAAGTGCCGACCTGTTCCACCGGGTTCTGGGTGGCGATAACCAGAAACGGTTCCGGCAGGGGGTAGGTCGTCCCCTCCACCGTCACCCGGCGTTCTTCCATCGCTTCGAGCATGGCGCTCTGGGTCTTGGGCATCGCTCGGTTGATTTCGTCGGCGAGCAGGATGTTGTTGAAGATCGGTCCCTCGATGAAGCGGAAGCGGCTGCCGTCACGCTCGAAGATCGACAGTCCGGTAATATCGGAAGGGAGCAGGTCGCTGGTGCACTGGATGCGGCCGAAGGAGAGTCCCAGCGCCGCCGAGAGGGCCAGGGCCAGGGTGGTCTTGCCGAGTCCGGGGAGATCCTCTAGGAGGATGTGCCCACCGGCCAAAAGGGCGATCAACGACAACCGCAGCGCCCGTTCCTTGCCGTGCAGGACCCGGTGCTCCAGGGCGTCGATGACCTTCTGGATTTCAGCGTGTTTGGCAGGTGTCATGGGGGTTCCGGTGGCCGGAAGCGGGCGGCTGTTGTTGGCCATTATAGACCAGGACGGGGGGAAATTACAGCCCGGGGAGGCCGTGCTTCATCGATCGTCCGGCGCGGTCCCCAGGACCAAAAGGTAGCCGTCGGGGTCGTGAAGCCAAATTTCCTCGCGAGCGAATTCAGCGTCCTCCAGCTCGTAGACCAGGTGCCAGCGGCGCCGGGCGAGTCGGCGCCTGGCTCCTCCCAGATCGGGAAGGGTCAGCTCCAGGGTGACGCCGACGCCGCGGGGGTGGCGCTGCAGGTTCTGCAGGGCGGCGGGATGGAGGGCTTCGAGGACCGCATCCTCGCGAAACAGCAGAGTGGCGTCGCCGCTGCACAGCAGCAGCAACGGCGGATGGCCAGGGAGCGGGACAAAACGCTCGACGGCGAGGCCGAGGGTCGCGGCATAGAATTCCTCGCTGGCGGCCAAATCGGCAACGGCCAGGGTCACGGTCAGGGTTTCGGGCATCGGCAGCTCCTTGTTCGCCCGTTATTAGCATGGCCAAAGGCGGGCCGCAAGGATTCTGAAGGTTGGCACGTTGACGGCCGGCGGACGGCTGTGGTTAAATCGGCCGATGGCGCAAACTTCGTTCCCACCCGGGCACACCGCCTATCTCGGCCTCGGCGCCAACCTCGGTGACCCGGCGACGACCCTGGCGGCCGCGCGGGATGCCCTGGTCCGGCTGCCGCAGAGCCGCCTGTTGGCCTGTTCGGCCCTCTACCGCACGGCGCCGGTCGGCGGGCCGACGGGGCAGCCGGATTACCTCAATGCCGTGGTGGCCCTGGCCACCGACCTGCCGCCGGCACGACTGCTCGCCCACTGCCTGGCCCTTGAGGAGCATTTCGGGCGCCGGCGAACCCTGCGCTGGGGGCCGCGGACCCTGGATGTCGACCTGCTGCTCTACGACGACCTGGCCCTTGAAACCCCCGAACTGACCGTTCCCCACCCGCGCCTGCACCTGCGCCGCTTCGTCCTCGCACCGATCTGCGAACTGGCGCCGCAGCTCTCCCACCCGGTCTTCGGCGTAAGGCTGGACCGACTGTTGACCGAGCTCGCCGACCCGAGCCGGGTCGAGCGGCTGAACACCGAATGGTGATGCCATGATCCGTCTGTTGCTGCTGGGACTGTTGTTCTATCTCGGTTATAAATTTTTCACAAGCCTGGCGAGGGTGCTCTTCGGCCACCGTCCAGCGCCGCCGCCGGCACGGACCCGGGAGGGGGAGGAGATGGTGCGCGATCCCCAGTGCGGGACCTTCCTCCCTCGCGGCGATGCGCTGAGCGCGGTGGTCGGCGGCAAACGCCATTATTTCTGCTCGGCCGCCTGTCGCGACGCCTACCGCGGCAAGGATTGAACCCGCCGGCAACATCGGCAACCCTGCAGTATCCCCCACCAGCCAGGGCCTGGCGTCCTGGTGCTGAACACCATCAACATCACTAGGAGCAGACCATGAAATTCTTCATCGACACCGCCGACGTCGGCGAAATCCGCGCCGCCCACGATCTGGGACTGGTTGACGGCGTCACCACCAACCCGTCGCTGATCGCCAAGAGCGGCCGCGAATTCCGCGAAGTGGTGACCGAGATCACCGACATCGTCGACGGCCCGATCTCCGCCGAAGTCATCGCCCTCGATGCCGAGGGGATGGTCCGCGAGGGGCAGGAGCTGGCGAAAATTCATCCGAAGAACATCGTCATCAAGGTACCGATGACCCCCGAAGGGCTCAAGGCCACGCACATTTTCACCGAGGAAGGGATCAAGACCAACGTCACCCTGGTCTTCTCGCCCCTGCAGGCTTTGCTCGCCGCCAAGGCTGGTGCGACCTACGTCTCTCCCTTCGTCGGCCGCCTCGACGACGTCGGCCACGACGGTATGGAGGGTGTCGAGCAGATTCGCACCATCTTCGACAACTACGGCTACGCCACCGAGATCATCGTCGCCTCGGTGCGTGGTCCGCTGCATGTGCTCAACGCGGCGCTGATCGGCGCCGATATCTGCACCATCCCTTTTTCGGTCATGCAGCAGTTGGCCAAACATCCGCTGACCGACGTCGGCATCGAGAGGTTTCTCGCCGACTGGAAGAAAGCCCGCAAGTAGCGCCTCCGCTTTCAACCTGCTCCCTCGCACTGGCCCGCCGGCCCTCCTCTGCTAGAATTCGTAGCGGAGGCGGTTGGCGGGCCGGCTTTTTTGCGCCGACTGTCCGGCCGGCGGGGAAGGCCAAGGCGGAAAGGAATGGCTGAAATGGCCGTTGCATGAACTGGTAGGGCGGCAGGTGATTGGCCATCCAGGCGGATGTCCAGGCGGTGGGCATGGCAGGTCAGACCATTTTTTACTTCACGCCCCCTCGGGGAGTAGAAAATGCCATTTTGGCGGAAATTTGATCGGATACTTTATTTTTGCTAAAAAAATTAGGGTTGACAGGTGATTTTTGGCGCTCTATAAAGAATCTGTCGAAAATGGTCATACCAGTTTTCGCCATTAGTGGCGAACTCTCGCCAACACGAGTCCCGGCCATCGCCCAGGAAATTCCACAAAGGGCCGGATGGACAGCCGTTTTCCTCTTGGTATCGACCTTGCTGTGATACCCCGCCAGCATATCACGCCGTCAGCGGACGGCGACCTTCAACCAGGGAAGAGGAGCCTATGAACATTCACGAGTACCAGGCC
Organism: uncultured delta proteobacterium; assembly: GCA_963806685.1. Classification (GTDB taxonomy): domain Bacteria; phylum Desulfobacterota; class Desulfuromonadia; order Desulfuromonadales; family DDH964; genus DDH964. The sequence continues at coordinate 54,473 of CAWDZB010000022.1, read as the reverse complement.
AAGGAGATCCTCGGCACCTTTGACATTCCGGTGCCGCGCAGCCGGCTCTGCCTGACCGCCGACCAGGTGGAGCGGGCGGCGAAGATGATGGGCGGCAAGTGCGTGATCAAGGCGCAGATCTATGCCGGCGGCCGCGGCAAGGCCGGTGGGGTGCAGCTTGTTTACCACCCGGAACAAGCCCACGAATTGGCCAAGGAGCTCTTCGGCAAACGGCTGGTGACCAATCAGACCGGGCCCGAGGGGCTTAAGGTACGGCGCATCCTGGTCGAGGAGCCGGTGGAAATCGCTCGCGAGTTCTATCTCTCCATTACCCTCGACCGTGCCACCAGCCGCTACTGCGTGATCGCCTCCGCCGAAGGCGGGGTCGACATCGAAACGGTGGCCGCCCGCTCGCCGGAAAAGATCCACAAGCTCCTCATCGATCCCTTCACCGGCCTGCGTTCCTACCAGGCCCGGCGCGTCGCCCTGGCTCTCGGCCTTTCCGGCAGCCTCGCCGAGGACTGCGTGCAGCTGATTCTCAGCCTCTATCGGGCGCTGTTGGAGAAGGACTGCTCCCTGGTCGAGATCAACCCGCTGGTGGTGACCAAGGCCGGCTGGTTGCTGGCGATGGACGCCAAGATCAGCTTCGACGACAACGCCATCTTCCGGCACTGGGAATACCACGATCTGATGGACTACTCCCAACTCGATCCACTGGAGATTTCCGCCGGCAAGTTCGACCTCGCCTACATCAAGCTGGCCGGCAATATCGGCTGCATGGTCAACGGCGCCGGACTGGCGATGGCAACCCTCGACGTTCTTCAGGAGTTCGGCGGCAACCCGGCCAACTTCCTCGACGTCGGCGGCGGAGCGACCCGGGAAAAAGTCGCCGAGGCCTTCAAGATCATACTCCAGGACGAGGATGTCGAGGCGGTCTTCGTCAACATCTTCGGCGGCATCATGCGCTGCGACATCATTGCCCAGGGGATCATCGAAGCGGCCAGTGAAATCAACTGCACCCTGCCGATCGTGGTGCGCATGGACGGCTCCCAGGTCGAGGAAGGGAAGAAACTCCTCCTCGAATCGGGTCTCAATGTCGAATGTCTCGATCATCTCGGGCCGGGAGCGAAGCGCATCGTCGAGATGCTCGCTGCCGCCGGCGGCGAAGAAGGCAGTGACTGATTCCCCCTGAACCTATCCGAGAAGGAGCTCTGCAGATGGCGATTCTGCTCAATAAAAAATCGAAGATTCTGGTCCAGGGGATTACCGGCAAGGCCGGCCTCTTCCACGCCAAGCAGTGCCGTGACTACGGCTCACAGATCGTCGCCGGGGTCACCCCCGGCAAGGGCGGCATCCACGTCGAGGGGATCCCGGTCTTCGACACCGTCGAGGAGGCGGTGCGGGTCAGCGGCGCCGATGTGTCGATGATCTTCGTCCCGCCCCCCGGGGCCGCCGATGCCATCCTCGAGGCCTGCGAGGCCAAGGTGCCGTTGGTGGTCTGCATCACCGAGGGGGTGCCGGTGCGCGACATGGTGCTGGCCAAACGCTTCATCGACACCACCAAAACCCGGCTGATCGGCCCCAACTGCCCGGGCCTGATCACCCCCGGCCAGTGCAAGGTCGGGATCATGCCCGGCTACATCCACAAGCCCGGCAAGATAGGGGTCGTCTCCCGCTCCGGCACCCTTACCTACGAGGCGGTTAAGCAGCTCACCGACATGGGCCTCGGCCAGTCGACCTGCGTCGGCATCGGCGGCGACCCGATCATCGGCATGAAGTTCATCGACGTGCTGCAGCTCTTCAACGAGGACCCCGAAACCCAGGGGGTGTTCATGATTGGCGAGATCGGCGGCGGTGCCGAGGAGGAGGCCGCCCGCTGGGTCCAGGCCAACATGATGAAACCGGTAGCCGCCTTCATCGCCGGGGTCACCGCCCCTCCGGGCAAGCGCATGGGGCATGCCGGGGCGATCATTTCCGGCGGCAAGGGGCGCGCCGAGGACAAGATCGCCGCCCTCACCGAGTGCGGAGTCACCGTCGCCACCAGTCCGACCAAGATGGGCGAGGCGATGCAGGCTGCGCTCAAGCGCTGAGCCGGCCCTTCTCCAGCCCCGCCGAACAAACGCAAATCGCCCGTGGCCCTGTGCCCCGGGCGGTTTGTCGTTGGGATTATCTCAAGGATTGCCGGATACGGGTGGGGCCAACCTCCCGGTGTGCCGGCGGTTGGCCTTTTCTTCTGACTGTTTCCGGGGCAATGGGGACACTCTGCAGGAAGGGCAGGAAAGTATCTTCTAGAACGCTCGGATCGATTGTTTTTTGCTTTTTAACTGTTTTTTTGCACCCTTTCCTCAAGGTTTCATCGATGTGCCAGGTGTGTATGGACTCCGGCTCAGCTCTCGCCTAATCAATTCCCATTTTTGATGCCAGGAGTGGGGGCTCCCCGGTAGCGAGGTCGCTCTCAGCATCCCTTTTTGGCCATAACCGCGATGCCCATTCGCCTCCCCCGGTCAATCCCTTTCTTTAAGGCAACAAAACTCCAGCTTCACGCAAGGTCAGTGCTTGGCGTTTTTTTTGCATGCGGCTTCCTCCATTCTGAACCTATGCAATTCAAAAAGTGCCACCATCCCCTGTCAGCGATCTAATACTGTCGTCGAAAGGGGGGATTCGTGATTCGAAAAGTCATTGATTTGTTTGACAGCCTGTCATACCCATCTAGATTTTAATCCAAAAGTACTGGGGCGGCCGTCCTGCCAACGGTCGACGGAAAATTGGAAGCTTGGTCCCCCCTTAATAGCTTGCGATTTTTTTGTTTCGCCGCGGCTTTGGGGGGAAGTTGCACCAGAACTCCTGCTCATTTTCAATTTCGGAGGTGTGATGATGAGAAGCAGTACAACGATTGCCAGGCGCTTTGCCTGGCTCGGCGCTGTTATCGCAGCAGGGTTGTCGCTGACGGCCTGTGGCGGCGACAGCAATCGCAGTGACCAGGCCCCGGCAGTTTCGGTTCCGGCCTCTCAGACGGTAACGGAGGGGCAGACCCTCTCCTTCACCGCGGTGGGGAGCGACCCCGATTCGGGGACCATCCTCCACTATGAACTGCAGGGTGCTCCGCAGGGGGCCGCCATCGATTCTCTGACCGGGGCCTTCACCTGGACGCCGACCTACGACGAGATCGGCACCCACGCGGTGACCTGCATGGTCAGCGACGGCCTGTTGAGCGCCAGCGCCGTCGTTTCCGTGCAAGTCCTTCCCGATACCACGGTGGACAACTCGGTACCCCTGCCGGGTGGGACTCTCGATCCCCTTTCCATCCCCAAGTACGTCACCCCGCTGGTCATTCCGCCGGTGATGAACAACAACGGCACGGCTGACAACTACAGCATCGCCGTGCGCCAGTTCAAGCAGCAAATCCTGCCGGGGGGGCTCTGGAACACCCTCGACGGCCGCGCCGACGCCTTCCCGGCGACGACGGTGTGGGGCTACGGGCCGGATGCCGATCCAGTCCCCGACTCCAGTGCCCTCGGCGGCGGGGCCGGGATTGCCCCGGCGGGCAATTCCCAGTTCAACTACCCCGGGTTCACCATTGAAACGCAGGCAGACGTGCCGGTGAAGGTGCGCTGGATCAACGATCTGGTCGATGCCAACGACAATTACCTGCCGCCGCTGTTCATTGTCGACCAGACCCTGCACTGGGCCAACCCGCCGCAGGACTGCGCCGACGGGCGGACCGCCACCGACTGCATGGGCGACGACCAGGAACCCTATACAGGACCGGTTCCCATCGTCACCCACCTGCACGGCGCGCACGTCGAATGGACCAGCGACGGCTACCCCGAAGCCTGGTGGCTGCCGGCCGCCAATAATATTCCCGCCGGTTACGCCACCAAGGGGGATCTGTTCGGCGACTCGACGGGCAGCAACCCCGGGAACCTCGGCTTCGCCGACTACCTCTATCGCAACGACCAGACTGCGACCACCCTCTGGTACCATGACCATGCTCTGGGCATGACGCGCACCAACGTCTATGCCGGCCTGGCCGGTTTCTGGTTGATCCGGGGCGACCATACCGACGCTGGCGGCGGGCCGACGGTACCCGATGCCGTCGACGACTCCAGCACCGCCGGAGCGCCCAATGACGGGGTCCTCCCCGGTCCGGCACCGCGGGCGGGAGACGCCACCCTCGCGGTGAACACTCCCGGGGACCCGGTCAGGAACGCCATTCGGGAAATCCCGATCGCGATCCAGGACCGCTCCTTCAATGCCGACGGATCGTTTTTCTATCCCGCCACCCGTTCCTTCTTCGAGGGTCTGGAGAGCCCTTCCGACCTGCTGATCAATTTCGATCCCGACTCGGATATCGCACCCTTGTGGAACCCCGAAGCGTTCTTTAACGTGATGGTGGTTAATGGCGTCAGTTGGCCCAAATTGGAGGTCGCCCAGGCAAAATACCGCTTCCGCTTGCTCAACGGGTGCAACTCCCGCTTCCTGAACCTGGCGCTATTGGTCGTCGATCCCGCCACCGGCCGGACCGACGCGAGCCAGGAACTCCCCTTTTACGTGATGGGCTACGAGCAGGGTCCCTTGCCCAAGGTCGTGAAGGTTTCCACCGGCTACGCGACAACCCTGCCAGGCGACGGCACCGTGCCGGCGGACGCCCCCGCCCTTGATCCGGATCAGGCCCTGCTGATGGCTCCGGCCGAACGCCCTGACGTCATCGTCGACTTTTCCGGGCTCCCCGATGGAACCGTGGTGCGCATGATCAACACCGCCCCGGATGACCCCTTCGGTGGCTTCAACGGTCTGCCGGGGGAAGACGCCGTGGCCGATCCGTTGACCACCGGTCAGGTCATGGAGTTCATCGTCAACTCCGCCCTGACCGGCGCCAGCCCCACTGACCCGGGTGGGGCGACCCCTGCGACGGCCATGGAAAATCTGGTCCTGAACCCCGAACCGGCGTTGGGAGCACCCACCCGGACCCGGCAGGTCTCTCTCAACGAAGAGGAGTCGAACCAGGTCTGCGTGGTGACCGGCTTCGGGGGAACGGCCATCCTGCAGCTCGATGGCATTACACCTGCCGATCCGAGCATCCCCATGGATGATTTGCGCTTTGTCGCCGATTGCGAGGCTGCGGGAGGTGTGCCCTTCGCCCCGAAGGCGGCCCTGCTGGGCACCGTGGATCTGGCTGATCCCAGCAATCCGGCGGGCGTACCCCTGCGCTGGACTGACAACTCAGGCACGAGCACCCCGGCCGACGTGCAACTGGCTGACGGCTCCGTTGTGCAGATCAAGGTCACGGAAAACCCCTCGGTCGGCGATACCGAGGAGTGGCAGATCTACAATTTCACCGAGGACGCTCACCCCATTCACCTTCATCTGGTGCGTTTCGAGGTGATGGGGCGGACCTTGATGGATGGAACGACCCCGAGCCCGCAGGGGAGTGTGCAGCCGTGGGAAACCTCCTACAAGGACATGGTCATCGCCTATCCCGGTGAAATTACCACCGTCAAGGCCAAGTTCGACATCCCCGGGCTCTACGTCTGGCATTGCCACATCCTCGAACATGAGGACAATGAGATGATGCGCCCCTACGTCGTCTCCCCGGCCCCCTGACCCGGGAGTTTGTAGGCAGGATAGCGGCGGAGTCGGACACGGCTCCGCCGCTGTCGTTTCTTGGATGGCAAAGGCTGTGGATTACGGCCCACTTCCGGCGGTTGACTTTCGGTCCGAGCTCCTCGTATCATTAAGCCTTTGAACGCGCCGGCGCCGCCCGGCCCCAATCCCTTGCAGACAGGACGAAAAGATGGCCATTCTGCGCATCTTTCACTACCCGGAACCGGTCCTCAAGCAGCCGGCGGCGCCGGTGAGCGGGATCGACGACGAACTGAAGCGTCTCGCCGCCGACATGGCGGAGACGATGTATGCTGCGCCAGGCGTTGGCCTGGCGGCTCCGCAGGTCGGCGTTTCCCGGCGCCTCATCGTGCTCGATTGCGCCGGCAAGGAAGAGCCGCGGCAGCTGATCACCGCGATCAACCCGGAGATCATTGACCGCGAGGGAGAGAGCTGCGAAGAGGAGGGGTGCCTGTCGGTCCCCGAATACTACGCTAAGGTAGAGCGCAGCGCCCGGGTCACGGTGCGCTATCTCGATCTGGAGGGGCAGATGCAGGAATGCGCAGTCGAGGGGCTTTGGGCGGTCTGCTTCCAGCACGAGATCGACCACCTCGACGGCATCCTGTTCGTCGACCATCTTTCCCCCCTCAAAAAGAGCCTGTTCCGCAAAAAATACAAGAAAATCATGGAACAACAGCGGGAGCAGTTGTGATCGATCCCAGGGAAATCCGTACCGTCTTCATGGGCACTCCGGAGTTCGCCCTGGCGACCTTCGAGGGGCTGCTCGAATTCGGCCTGAACGTGGTCGCCGCCTACACCCAACCCGACCGGCCCAGCGGCCGCGGCAAAAAATTGACTCCGCCGCCGGTCAAGGTGCTGGCCGAGTCCCGCAGCATCCCGGTCCACCAGCCCCTCAAGCTGCGGGCGCCGGAGGTGGTCGAAGAGCTGCGGGCGCTGGCTCCCGAGCTGATCGTGGTCGTCGCCTACGGCCAGATCCTGCCCAAGAGCGTGCTGGAGATTCCCCGCCACGGCTGCATCAACGTCCACGCTTCGCTCCTTCCCGCTTACCGGGGGGCCGCGCCGATCAACAAGGCGATCATCGACGGCGAGAGCGAAACCGGCATCACCACCATGCTCATGGATGTAGGCCTCGACACTGGAGACATGCTGGTCAGGCGCGCCACCCCGATCGGGCCTTTTGAAACGGCCGGCGATCTCCACGACCGCCTGGCGCTGCTTGGCCGGGAGACCATGGAGGAGACGCTGCGCCGCCTTTGCGCCGGGACCCTGCAGCCGGAAAAGCAGGATGACAGCCAGAGCTGCTACGCGCCGATGCTGAAGAAAGAGGACGGGCGCATCGACTGGAGCCGCAGCGCGGGGGAGATCCACAACCAGGTGCGCGGCCTCGATCCCTGGCCCGGAGCCTACACCACCCTGGAAGGCGAGATCCTGAAGCTCGCCGCCACCGCGCCCGTGGACGGCGGCGGCGAACCGGGGACGGTGCTCTCCGCGGCCGCCGACGGGGTGCGGGTGGTCTGCGGCGGCGGGGTGCTGAAGGTCGGGGCGCTGCAGCTCCCGGGCAAGAAGCGCCTCGCGGCCGCCGAGTTTCTGCGCGGCCGGCCGTTGCCGGCAGGGACGATGCTGGGAGAATGAGGTGAACGACCGTCCGGGGCGATCCCCCTACCAGCCGCGCAAGCGGGTCTTCATCGGCCTGCTGGCCGGCGCCTGCGCCGTGGTGCTGGTCGTCACCTTCCTGCTCTGGTACGTGCCGAGCGTCGGCCTGGCCAACATCCACCCGCTGCTGCCGGTGCTCTTCGGCTCGGTACTGGCCCTGCTGGCGCTGCTCATCGTCGGCGGCCTGCTGCTGCTGGTACTGACCCTGCTGACCGGTCGCGACCTCTTCTTCTCCGAACGGCTGCGCAAGATCGTCATTCGCTACCTTTTCCCCGGGATCATCAACCTCGGCCGGCTGGTTGGCGTCGATCGGGATACCCTCCAGCAGTCCTTCATCGCCCTCAACAACCAGTTGGTGCGCGCCAAGAAGCTGCGTGTCACCCCGGACAAGGCGCTGATCCTGCTCCCGCACTGCATCCAGCTCTTCGACTGCGACATCAAGATCACCGGCGACGTGGAGAAGTGCGTGCGCTGCGGCCGCTGCGACATCAGCGGCCTGGCCGAACTGGCCCGCGAGCGGGGCATCGACATCGCCGTGGCCACCGGCGGCACCCTGGCGCGCAAGCTGATCGTCGAGAAGCGGCCGCGCTTCATCCTCGCCGTGGCCTGCGAACGGGATCTGACCTCGGGCATCCGCGATTCCTACCCCCTGCCGGTGATCGGCGTCCTCAACCATCGCCCCAACGGTCCCTGCTTCAACACCCGCATCGTCCTCGAAGAGGTGAAAGCCGTCCTCGACGAACACCTTGTCGCCTGAGCGCCCTTGCATTTTGCCCAGCCCCTTCCTATATTGGGAATTGATCGTGCGGCCCGAGCCGGCCGCAACAACGTGTGACATTTCGACAACGAGGTCTTGGATGAATACCCTGCGTACGATTCTGTTGATGACCGTGCTGACCGTGGTCCTGGTGCTGGCCGGTGGTGCCATCGGCGGCCGCGGCGGCGCCCTCTTCGCTCTGATCCTGGCCGGCGTGATGAACCTCGGCTCCTACTGGTTTTCCGACAAGGTCGTGATCAAGATGTATCGCGGCAAGGAAGTGACCAGCGGCACCCTCTACGAGGTGGTCCAGGAACTGGCGCTGCGCGGCAACCTGCCGATGCCCAAGGTCTACATCCTCCCGCAGCCGACTCCCAACGCCTTTGCCACCGGCCGCAACCCCGAGCACGCGGTGGTGGCCGCCACCGAGGGGATCCTGCAGATCCTCGACCGTAATGAGCTGCGCGGTGTGATGGCCCACGAGCTCTCCCATGTCCGCCACCGCGACATCCTCATCGGCTCGGTGGCCGCGACCCTCGCCGGAGCCATTGCTTACCTCGCCAACATGGCCCAGTGGGCGCTGATCTTCGGCGGCGGCCGCGACGACGACGACAACCCGCTGGGGATGATCCTGATGATGGTGCTGGCGCCGATCGCCGCCATGCTGGTGCAGATGGCGATCTCCCGCTCCCGGGAGTACGAGGCGGACAAGGGGGGCGCCAAGCTCTCCGGCAACCCCCACGACCTGGCCAACGCCCTGCGCAAGCTGGAGGCGGCCAACAGTCGGGCGCCGATGCCCAAGGTCAACGCGGCTACCGCACACATGTTCATCGTCAACCCGCTGCGTGGCGACAAGCTGCGCGGCCTTTTCTCCACCCACCCGCCGGTGGAAGAACGCATCCGTCGCCTGGAGAGCATGACAGTCATTTAAAGCAGGTCCAGGGTCCAGGGTCCAAGGTTCAAGGTTCAAGGTTCAAGGTTCAGGGACTCGGGACTCGGGACTCGGGACTCGGGTCCCGCGAGAGGCCCCGAGGCGGCCGGCGGCACAAGCCGGAACCGCAGCGGGGCCTTCGACTGCCTGTCCCTGGGGCTCTATTTGCGAACGGCACACCCATGAGGATTCCACCACGTGGCCAGAGTTGATGCCCGCCGAATCGCCTTTGAGGTCCTGACCCGGGTCGACGAGGGGGCCTATGCGGACCTGACCCTCGCCGCAGCCCTCGACCGTCTGGACGAGGTCCGCGAGCGGGCCCTGGCCACCGAAATGGTCTACGGGGTGCTGCGCCGGCGCGGACGGCTCGATTTCGCCCTGACCCGCTTCTGCAAACAGCCGCTGGCTAAGCTTGAACCGGCAGTGCTGCGGCTGCTGCGGCTCGGCGCCTACCAGCTGCTGGAGCTCGACCGGGTGCCGGCGCGGGCGGCCGTCCACGCCACCGTCGAGCTGGCCAAGGGGCTCGGTCTCCAGCGTGCTGCCGGCTTCATCAACGGGGTGCTGCGCAGCCTCGACCGGGGCCGAACGACAATTCCCTGGCCCGATCCCGTCCAGGCCCCGGCCGCACACCTCGCGCAGGGCCTCTCCCTGCCAGCCTGGCTGGCAAGGCGCTGGCTCGCCGAGCTCGGCGCTGCAGAAGCGCTGGCGCTGGCCGCCGCGCTCCAGCAGCCGGCTCCCTTCACCTTGCGCACCAACACTCTGCGCACCGATCGCGACGGACTGCTGACCGCCTACGCCGCCGCCGGCCACGAGGTAGTCCCTACCGCCTTTGCCCCGGAAGGAATCGTCCTGGTGCACCGTGCCCCGGTGCCTCTGCCCGGTGAAGAGGAGGGGCTCTTTCAGGTCCAGGACGAGGCGAGCATGCTCATCCCCCATCTGCTAACGCCCCAGCCTGGCGAGCGGCTGCTCGATGCCTGCGCCGCACCGGGGGGCAAAACCACCCAGCTCGCCGCCCTGGCGCAGAACCGCGCGGAGATTCTCGCCCTCGATCTCCATCCACAGCGGGCCGCCCTGGTGGCTGCCGGCGCCGAGCGCCTCGGCTGCCGGGGGATCAGCGTCCGCGCCTGGGACATGACCGGCGTCCCTGATTTTCTCCCCCCGGCAAGTTTCGACGGGGTGTTGGTCGACGCGCCCTGCAGCGGCCTCGGGGTGCTGCGCCGCAACCCGGAGCTGCGCTGGCGGCGCACCGCTGACGATCCGCAGCGGCTGGCCCGGTTGCAGCAGGCGATCCTGGCCAGTGCGGCCACCCTGGTCAAGCCTGGCGGCCGGCTGGTCTACTCGGTTTGCACTCAGACTCCCGAGGAGACCGAGGGGGTGGTAACGGCCTTTCTCGCCACCCGCGGCGAGTTCGCCCGTGAGGATTTGCGCCCGCTGCTGCCGCCCCACTGGGCGCCGCTCTGCGACGAAACCGGTGCGCTGCGCACCCTGCCACATCGCCACGGCGGCATGGACGCCTTCTGGGCGGTGCGGCTGCGGCGCAGAGCGTAATAGTCCGGCAGGGGCGAAACAGGTCCTGCGGTTTTTCTGGTCCCTGCCCTTCAAAATCTGCTATATCTGCTGGACCGATTCTGCCATCAGCCTCCCGGGAGCCTGTCATGATCAAGATCGCCCCCTCGATCCTCTCCGCCGACTTCGCCCGCCTCGGGGAAGAGGTGCGCGCCATTGCCAGCGCCGATTATGTCCACGTCGACGTCATGGACGGCCACTTCGTCCCCAACCTGACCATCGGTCCGCCGGTGGTCGTCGCACTGCGCAAGGTCACGGACCTGCCGCTGGACGTACACCTGATGATCGAGAACCCCGACCTCTACATCCCGGCGTTTGCCGAGGCCGGGGCGGACATCATTACCGTTCACCAGGAAGCCTGCATCCATCTCCACCGCACCGTGCAGTTGATCAAGGGCTGCGGCAAGCGGGCGGGGGTGTCGATCAATCCGGCGACGCCGGCCGCGACCCTGGAGATGATCCTCGACGACCTCGACCTGGTGCTGGTGATGAGCGTCAACCCCGGTTTCGGCGGCCAGAGTTTTATCCCCTCGGCGCTGACCAAGATCGACCAACTGCGCCGCGAGATCGACCGACGTGGGCTGAAGGTGGAACTGGAGGTTGACGGCGGTGTCAAAACCGACAACATCGGCCTCATTGCCCGTGCCGGGGCCGACGTCTTCGTCGCCGGCAGCGCGGTCTTCAACACCGCCGACTACGCCGCAACCATCGCCGAACTGCGCAGCGCCGCGGTCTCTCTCAAGGCCTGATGCCCGGCTTCCGGCGGATCAGCGATATCCTCGCCCGTCACTGTCTGCAGCGCATTCCCAAGGGCCGGCTGCGTCCGGCGGCGGTCCTGCTTCCCATCTACCGACGCGCCGGGGAGGAAACGATCCTCTTCACCCGACGCACCGATCACCTCGAACATCACAGCGGCGAGATCTCCTTTCCCGGCGGCGCCCGCCATCCCGGGGACCCCGACCTGGCGGCGACCGCGCTGCGTGAGACCGAGGAGGAGATGGGCATCGCCCGCGGCGACGTGGAGTTGCTGGGGCGCCTTGACGATTTCTACTCGGTGCACGGCTACCACGTCGTCCCTTATGTCGGGACTTTTGCCTGGCCCTACCCGTTTCGCATCAACGCCGAGGAAATCGCCGAAGTCATCGAGCTGCCGGTGGCCCGCCTGCGTGACCCGGCGATCTTTCACAGCGAGGACTGGCAGCATCGCGGCCGGGTACACCCGGTTCATTTCTATCTCATCGACGGTTACCAGATCTGGGGCCTGACTGCGGCAATCCTCAAGCAATTCCTCGAGCTGATCGCCTGAGGGCCGGAAGGCCCGGCTTGCAAAGCATCCCTTTGCCGCTAGACTTACCCTGATTTACCTGCCAGGATGGATTGCCGATGACGCCGTTTCGTTCCTTCGGTCTGCTGACCAAAATCAACCTGATCATAGTTGGCATCCTGCTGGCCTTTTTCGCTCTCTCGGCCTGGATCAATTATCGCCAGCAGCGCGCCGTGACCATCGAAGAGGCGGTAGAGAAGTCGCGGATCATCGCCTATGAGGCGATCCGGGCCCGCGAATACATCTCCGAGCAACTCAAAGACGGGCAGGTGCAGCTCTCCCCCGAACGCTACGGGCTGATCCCGGTGGTCGCCTCCAACCGCATCGGCCAGCTGGTCGCCGGCGATCTCGGTTACCGCATTCACCAGGTCTCCGACCGCTACCGCAACCCACGGAATGCGCCGGATGCCTACGAAGCCGCGGTGCTGAAGCGCTTCCGCTCCACGCCGGGGTTGCGGGAGGAATACGCCATCACCAGGGTGGCCGGTGAACCGGTCTTCCGCTACCTGCAGGCCTTTTCCGCCGACACCAGCTGCCTCGAGTGCCACGGCCGCCCCGAGGACGCTCCCCGGTTCATCAAGACCCTCTTCCCGCCAGACAAGGACCAGGCCTACAACTACCGGATCGGCGAAGTGATCGGCGCCGCCTCGGTGACCATCCCCATGGACCGGCTGGAACGCCAGGTGGTGGTCAACCTGCGCCGGCAACTCCTCTACAGCGGCGGCATCTTCCTGGCCCTGGTCACCTGCCTCGGGCTGCTGACCCGGCTGGCGGTCACCCGGCCGCTGACGCAACTGGGCGGAGTCATCGGCGAAATCATCCGCACCGGCCGCTTCGAGGAGAAAATCTCCCGCAAAAGCCGCGACGAGATCGGGGGGCTGATCGACGGCTTCAACGAGATGATCGACCATCTTGGCGAGAAGACCCGCCATCTCGAGGAGTCGGAGCAGCGCTTCCGCCTGTTGACCGAAACCGCGCGTGACGCCATCGTCTCCTTCCTCGCCAATGGCCAGATCATCCTCTTCAATCGCCAGGCAGAACGGATTTTCGGCTACAGCAAGGGGGAGGTCCTCGGCGTTTCCATCTCCAGTCTGCTGCATGACGATTGTCCGGATCCGCCTGGGGAGGATGTCGCAGCTTATCTCGCCGTCCACGCCGAGCGGCTGGTCAGCGAAATCCGGACCATTTTCTGCCGGCGCCGGGATGGCAGCCGGCTCGCTCTGGAAGTCTCCCTCTCCGTCGCCGAGTCCGACGGCCACCGCTTCTATACCGCCATCCTTCGCGCCCAGGATTAGCGGGGGCGGAGTCCGCCCCGGGCGGCCGGCCGGGAAGCTGCTTTATCTTTCCGGCTGGATGTGGCATAAAGCGGTATCGTTATTACTTACCTCCGACCCGGCGCCAGCATGACCGAAGCAAAATCCCTCCCCCTTCCCGAACGCCTGCTGACCGATATCGTCATCGGCGACGGGGCCATGGGTACCCTGCTCTACAGCCGCGGGGTACCGCTGGATGCCAACTTCGAGCATCTCAACCTGGTGCGCCCGGAACTGGTGCGCCAGGTTCATGCCGATTACGCCAAGGCCGGAGCCGGGCTGCTGGAGACCAACACCTTCGGTGCCAACGCCCTGCGGCTGTCGGCCGTCGGCCTGGAGCACCGCACCGTCGACATCAACCGCGCCGGCGCCCGCCTGGCCCGCGAGGTTGCCGGGCCGGAGCGGCTGGTGGCCGGCTCCATCGGTCCGCTGCTTCTCCCCCGCGGGGAGAGCGGCGAGCTGCCGGTGACCCAGAAGCGGGAGATCTTCCGGCAGCAGATGCTGGCCCTGGCCGAGGCCGGGGTCGACCTGTTCCTGCTCGAGACCTTCGCCGGTCTCGGCGACCTCGAGCTGGCTCTGGCCGAGGCCGCCGCTGTCGGCCTGCCGGCGGTGGCGCAGATGGCCTTTCTCGAACAGGGCCGCACCCGGGAGGGAGTGACCGCGGAGGAGGCGGCCCGGCGTCTGACCGCCGCCGGGGCCGCGGCCCTCGGCGCCAACTGCGGCTCGGGACCCAGGGAACTCTGCAAGGTGCTGCAACGCCTGGCGGCGGTCTCGCCGCTGTCGCTGGCGGCGTTCCCCAATTCCGGCTTCCCCCAGTACCTCGACGGGCGCTACATCTATCTGGCTACCCCCGAATATTTCGCTGCCGCCGGCCGCGACCTGGTGGCCGCCGGTGCGACTCTGGTCGGCGGCTGCTGCGGCACCACGCCGGAGCATATCGCCGCCCTGGCTGCAGCCCTCGCCGGGCTGCGGCCGGCACCCCGGCCGCGCCCTCTTCCGGCACCTGCCCCGGCCACGGTGGCTCCCGCACCGGCTGCAACTCCGCAGGGGCGCTGGCTGGAGCGGCGCCCGGGAGGACCGGTGGTCACCGTCGAACTCGACCCGCCCCGCGGCTTCGACTGCGGCAGGATCCTTGACGGAGCGCGGCAGCTGGCTGCGGCCGGCGTCGACGCCATCAGCCTCGCTGAGAATCCGCTGGCCCGCATCCGCATGGGCAACCTCGCCCTGGCCCGGAAAATCCAGGAGCAGGCCGGGGTGGAGGTGATCGTCCATGTCACCTGCCGTGACCGCAACCTGATCGGCCTCCATTCCGAGCTGATGGGGGCGCACCTGCTCGGTATCCGCACCATTCTCGCGGTCACCGGTGACCCGGTCGCGGTCGGCGGCGAATCAGGGGCGACCAGCGTCTTCGACCTCAACTCCATCGGCCTGCTGGAGCTGCTCTCGGCCCTCAACAGCGGTCGCAACCTGCTCGGCGCCGACCTCGGCGGACAGAGCGCGTTTCTGCTCGGCGCCGCCTTCAACCAGAACCTTCCCAACATTGACGGCCAGCTGCGGCGCCTGGAGAAGAAGCTGGCCGCGGGGGCTCGCTTCGTGCAGACCCAGCCGGTCTATTCGGCCGCGATTCTCGACCGGCTGCTGGAGCGCACCGCCGCCTACCGGGTGCCGGTGCTGGTCGGCGTCCTGCCGCTGGTCAGTGAACGGAATGCGGAATTCCTGCACAACGAGGTGCCGGGGATTGTGCTGCCGGAGGAGGTGCGCCGACGCATGCGCGGCAAGAGCGGCGCCGAAGGAGTAGCCGAAGGGATGGCGATTGCCGGCGAGCTGCTCGCCGCGGGAACCGGCCGGGTGGCGGGCTGGTACCTGATGCCACCCTTCGGCCGGGTGGAACTGGCGCTGGAGCTGCTGGGAAGGATTCGCGGGGAGTTCAGCTAAGGCGCAGGAGGCGGTCGAGTTCGCCCTTTTCGTCCAGGTCGAAGAGCTCGCTGCAGCCGCCGACCAACCGGTCGGCGATGAAGATTTCCGGGAACCTGCTGCGCCCCGAGCGGGAACGCATCTCCTGCTCCTTGGCGGGGTCGCTGGTGACGTCGTACTCGACGAACTCGACCCCCTTGATGTGCAGCAGTTCCTTGGCGCGCTTGCAATAGGGGCAGAAGCTATTGGTGTAGATCTCAATCCGTTTCATGGTCGAACTCCCGGGGCAGGATTCTGCAAGGTCTATATTCTAGCCGAGCCGCATGGACATGCAAGATGCGGCAAGGGATTAAAGGGGAGAAAAATGCGCAAAGTTCTGCAGATGGGTCTGCTGCTGTTGTTGGTTGCCGCCCTGTTCGGTGGCTGCAGCCGGTTTGCCGTGCCGCGGCCGGAACCTTCCCGGGCCGAGGAGCGTTTCTCCAACCGGTTGCGCTGGCTCGATTTCCAGGGCGCAGCACAGTACCTCCAGCCCGAATATCGGCAGGATTTTCGCAAGCACTTTGCCGCCCTGGAGGGTTTGCATATCACCGACGTGCGGCCGGACTCCGGCGAGGAGGTCGATCCCCAGCTCCTGGAAAGCACTCTGGAGATCGATTACTATTTGCTCCCCTCCTTAACCGTCAAGACCCGCCATCTTCACCTGACCTGGCAATACGTCGATCTCGGTCGCTGGCAATCGGGCTACTGGCAGATTGTCGGTCCCTTCCCCGATTTTCCCTGAGCCCCGTCCCGCTTTCCGGTGCTGGCCCCCCTCCGGTCGGGAAGGGGCGAACCGGTGCCTCTCGGAAGCAGCCCGGCGGCCCTTCCGAAGACAAATTTGTCCTTGATTTGCACTTCTCCTTTATGGTATTTAGCTGCATACTGTATACAAAATAGATACGGGCAACTGCCAGAAAAGAGCGGGAAAAGGTCGATTCTCCCGTCTTTTGCGGGAGTTCTCCGCGCCGTCTTTGGCGATGGCGCGCGAGTAGACAGGAGGTCGCATTGGCTCAGGTCGTTTTTTCCAGCTGGGGACGCAAGATCGTCGACAATCGCCAAGGGGGCGAGGCCGATCTGGCGTCACTGAAACTCAAGCTTGCCGAGAACTATCTCGACGAGGGCAAGATCGGCGCCTTCATGGGTTGGGACGGCATCGTGCTGATGGACCGCGATACCGACGTAGTGGCGATGACCGCCGAATACATGAAGCGGGTTCAGGAGAAATACTGTTGCGCCAAGTGTACCCCGGGCAAGAAGGGGACGCGGGTGCTGCAGGACACCCTGGCGCGGATTGTCGCCGGCCATGGCGAGGAGCGTGACCTGGAGATCATCGGGGAGTTGGCTGCCCTGCTGGAAACCTGCAAGTGCACCCTGTGCATGACCTCGGCGGTGCCGGTCTTCGACGCCGTCAAGCACTTTCGCCAGGACTTTCTCGACTATATCGCCGGCCAGCGCAAGCCGAAACCGGCCAAGTCTT
Organism: uncultured delta proteobacterium; assembly: GCA_963806685.1. Taxonomy (GTDB): domain Bacteria; phylum Desulfobacterota; class Desulfuromonadia; order Desulfuromonadales; family DDH964; genus DDH964. Next base: position 37,898 of record CAWDZB010000022.1, on the reverse strand, counting down.
ACCGCGAAAAGCTCACCGCGCCCTGCATGGACCGCTGCCCCGCCCACATCGACATCCCCGCCTACATCGAGGAGATCAAGGAATACCGCTTCGACGAGTCCCTCGACGTGATCCGCCGCAACATGCCGATCCCGGCGGTCTGCGGCCGGGTCTGCCCGCATCCCTGCGAAAAGGCCTGCCGGCGGGCGCTGGTCGACGAACCGATCAGCATCATGGTGTTGAAGCGCGTCCCTTCCGACCACGAATGGATGCACCGCAAGCAGCCGCCGATGGTTGCCAAAGCCCGCCTTGACAAGAAGATCTGCGTGGTCGGCGCCGGTCCCGCGGGGCTCTCCTGCGCCTACTACCTGCTCCTCGAAGGTTACCAGGTGGAGATCCTCGAGATGCTCCCCGAACCGGGGGGGACGGTCGCCGTCGGCATTCCCGACTACCGCATGCCGCGCCACCTGCTGCGCCGTGACGTGGAGATCATCACCAGCCTCGGCGGCACCATCAAGTACAATACCAAGCTCGGCCGCGATGTCTCCCTCAAGGAACTCAAGGAGCAGTACGACGCGGTCTTCCTCGGCACCGGCGCCTTCAAGTCGAAGCCGATGGGGGTCGAGGGGGAGGACGCCGGCTACGAGGGCTTTTCCACCGGCGGCATCAATTACCTGCGGGCGGTGGCCCTGGGCCAGCCGATCGAAACCGGCAAGCGGGTGATCGTCGTCGGCGGCGGCAACACCGCCATCGACTGCGTCCGCGTCGCCCTGCGCGAGGGCTGCGAGGATTCGATCCTGGTCTACCGCCGGACCCGCAAGGAGATGCCGGCCGAATCCTATGAGGTCGATGACGCCGAGGAGGAGGGGGTCCAGTTCGAATTCCTGCGCAACCCGACCCGGCTGATCGCCGAGAACGGCAAGGTCGTCGGCGTCGAGGTGGTGGTGATGGAGCTCGGCGAACCGGACGAATCGGGGCGCCGCCGGCCGGCACCGAAGCCGGGGAGCGAGTACATTATCCCCTGCGACATGGTCATCCCGGCCATCGGCCAGGATCCCGACCTCGGCTACCTGGGGGAGGAGGATTTCGGCATCAAGCAGACCCGCTGGAACAGCATCGTCACCCACGGCGGGACGATGATGACCGACTGCGAGGGAGTCTTCGCCGGCGGCGACTGCGAATACGGGGCGATGACCGTGGTCGTCGCCGTCGGTCACGGCCGCCGCGCCGCCCGGGTCATGCACCGTTGGCTCACCAAAGGCAAGGCCTACCTCGACCAGGAGGACGCCATGGAGGACCTCGTCAACCAGTTCGGGGTCTTCGACGACAAGGAGAACCTTGGTATTCTCGGCGGCCTGCACCGGGAGCACCAGCCCAAGGTGGGGGGGGCGGAACGGGCCAAGCACTACGAGGAGATCGAGCTGGCGCTGCCCGAGAGCCAGGCGGTCCGCGAGGCCGAGCGCTGCCTGCGTTGCTACCGGGTGGGAATGGTCGCGGTCAACTGACGGCGTTCACCGAAAACCTACTGATATGAATGCTGCGGCGGGGTCCCGGGGCCCGGCCGCGGTCCATGCAAAGGTGATGAGTCCATGGTCAAGCTGAAGATCGACGACAAAGAGGTGCAGATCGGGAAGGGGGCGACGATTCTGGCCGCAGCGGAGAAGGCCGGAGTCAAAATCCCCACCCTTTGCTTTCTGAAGAAGGTCTCCCCGACCGGCGCCTGCCGGATCTGCGTGGTCGATATCGATGGTGTCGACAAGCCGATGACCGCCTGCAACACGGTGGCGGTCGACGACATGGTGGTGACCACCCAGTCCGAGCGAATCGGCAAAATCCGCCGCCAGGTGGTCGAATTGCTGCTGGTCAACCACCCCCTCGACTGTCCGGTCTGCGATGCCGGCGGCGAGTGCGACCTGCAGAACGTCTGCTACAGCCACGACGTCACCCGCCAGCCCTTCGGCGCGGAAGACGTCAATCCCGACGTCATCAACCACTGGCCGCTGATACAGCAGGTCCCCAACCGCTGCATCCTTTGCGAGAAGTGCGTCAAGGTCTGCCACGAGGTGGTCGGTTCCAGTGCCCTGTTCGTCAACGACAAGGGGGACCGGGCGTTCATCGACAAGCACCTCGAACTCTGCGAGTTCTGCGGCAACTGCGTCCAGGTCTGTCCGACCGGGACGATGATCTCCAAGCCCTTCAAGTTCCGCGCCCGACCCTGGGAGCTGCGCAAGGTCCCCTCGGTCTGTACCGCCTGCGGCAGCCACTGCCAGGTCGATCTCAACGTCAAGCGCGGCGAAGTCTACCGGGTCACCTCCGAAGACGAGGTGACGGTCAATGACGGCAACCTGTGCATCGGCGGCTTCTTCGGCACCGACTACCTGAACTCCCCGCGGCGCCTGAGCCGGCCCCTGATCAAGCAGGGGGATGGCCAGCAGCCGGTGAGCTGGGACGCGGCCCTGGGGGGCGTCACCACCAAGCTGCAGGAACTGCGCTCTGCCGGCGGCCAGGCGCTTGCCGGGCTGGGTTCGCCGCGGCTGACCAACGAGGAGAATTACCTCTTCCAGAAGCTCTTCCGCGCCGTGCTCGGCAGCAACAATATCGATTCCGAGGCCCGCTTCGGAGCCCTGCGCAGCAACAAGGTGCTGCGCCAGGCCCTCGGTCTTTCCGGCGCCAGCAACCGCATTTCCCGGATCGGCAAGGCCGAGGCCGTGCTGGTTTTCGGCTGTGACGCGACGGCCGAGGCGCCGGCCATCGACTGGCAGATCGAGCGGTCCTGCCGCAAGCGGGACGGCAAGCTGGTGGTCGCCAACCAGCGGGGGACCAAACTCGATCGCTATGCCCATACCGCCCTGCGCTACCGGCCCGGCAGCGAGGTGGCGCTGGCTATGGTCCTGGCCCGCATGATATTCGACGCCGGGCTCGCCGACGAGGACTACCTGCGGCAGTACGTCGGCAATCCCGACGAACTCGAAGCAGCACTGCAGGGACTCGACCTGGCCGCGGCAATCACTGTCACCGGCCTGCCGGAGGAACTGCTGGTCGAGGCGGCCCGCCACCTCGGGGAAGCGCACACCGTAGCTCTGGTCTTCGGCGCCGACATCAGCAAGGGGCCGGATGCCGAGGCGGCCACCGCCGCGCTGGCCAACCTGGCCCTGGTCTGTGGTGCGCTCCACGGCGATGTGGGAGGGCTCTTCCCGGTCGACGAGAAGGGGAACATGCAGGGGCTGATCGACATGGGGGTCTGTCCCGAGCTTCTTCCCGGGCAGCAGGACTACGCTGCGGCCAGGGTGCAATTCGAAACGGCCTGGCAGGCGACCCTCCCGCAAGGGGGACGCGACGCCCTCGGCATCCTCGAAGGGATCGAGAGCGGCGCGATCCGGTTCCTCTACCTGGCGGCGACCAATCCCCTGGTTTCCTTCCCCGAAGCGGGGCGTTGGCGCCGGGCCCTGGAAAAGGTCGAATTCCTTGTCGTTCAGGACATCCTCGCCTCCGATCTGACCGCGCTGGCCGATGTCGTCCTGCCTGGCAGCGGCTTTGCCGAAAAAAGCGGTAGCGTCACCTCCCTTGACCAGCGCATCAACTGCCTGGCCAAGGCGACCGAAGCACCGGGTGAGGCCCGCGAGGATCTGGCGATACTGGCCGATCTCTATCAGCGCCTGACCGGGCAGTCGCCGTCGGCCGAGGCACTGCTCACCGAAATCAGGGAGCTGGCGCCCCTCTATTCCGATATCTGCTTTCCCGGTCCCGGTCTTTGCCGGCCCTGCCTCAAGGAGCCCTACGTTCCCGCCCCCGGCAGCCTGAACTTCACGCCGGTGGCGATCGAGCCGGCCGTGGTCACCGGCCTGCAGCTGGTGACCGGAAAAATCCTGTTCCATTTCGGCACCACCACCACCCATGCCGACGGCTGTCTGGCCGTCGCTCCGGCCGGCTACGTCGCAATGAATCCGGCCAATGCCGAGGCCTGTGGGGTCAAGGATGGCGGCCGCGTCAAGCTCAGCTCGGAGTGGGGGTCTACCCTGGCCCCGGTGAAATTCAGCGCGCAGATTCCAGCCGGGGTGCTGTTCGCGCCCTACCATTTTGCCGACCTGGCGGTTCAGCAGCTGATGCCGGCCAACAGCAACCGGGTTACCGTCCAGGTGGCCAAGGCCTGATGCTCCAGCACACCCGGTCCTGACCGTGGGGCGCCCCGGAATTCATCCGGAGGCGCCCCAGCTTTTACCGGGGAACGGTCACGGGAAACTGAGCCCAACGACTCCTCAATTCATGAAGTTCGGCAACAGCCCCCGGCCTTAACGCCGGGGGCTCTCTTTTTGGTCCGGGCCGGTTGACATTGTTTCAAAATTGGATAATTTAATATTAAACTATATGGAGATTGACGTGTCTGCCGCTATTGTCAAAAATGCCGGGGATCAGGGGGCGCTTGCCTGCTATGTCAAGTTGATGCGCGCCGCCGACTCGGTCACCTCCCGAGTCCATCGCCATCTGCAGCAGGAGGGGCTCAGCGTGACCCAGTTCGGCGTTCTGGAGGCGCTGTTTCACCTCGGTCCCCTCTGTCAGCGGGATCTCGGGCGGAAGCTGCTCAAGAGCAGCGGCAACATGACCCTGGTCGTCGACAACCTGGAAAAACGCAGGCTGGTGGAACGGCGGCGGGATGCCGCCGACCGGCGCTTTCTGGCGGTGAGGCTGACCGCGGAAGGCCGACGGTTAATGACGGAGGTCTTTCCCCGCCACCTGGAGGCGGTGCTCTCGGAGTTCGCAATCCTGACCGCTGAGGAACAGGGGGAACTGGCGCGGCTGTGCCGCAAGCTGGGCCGCCGGGAAGCGGTCGCCTGCGGGATGCCGGATGAGGAGAAGGAACTATGAAAACCCTGCGCAAATCGGCCGAGCGTGGTCATTTTTGGGCGCCTGCAACATGCCGACGACCATGGTGGCGAGAGGGTCCTGGACTTGGTCAGCCGTACCACTGCCCGGTTCCTGCTCTTTGATCTGGCCTGAAAGGTGAACCCGCCAACGACAAGGGCCGCCCCCACGGAACGGGGCGGCCCTTGTCGTTGGCACCGGCGTCGGGCACGTCAAGGCCCGTGGAAGCCGAGCACCACCAAGAGGCAGCTGCCATCGGCGATGACGTTGACGCCGTGGGCCTGGCAGGCAGCGATGGCCGCTGCGCTTTCGGCCCCGGGCTGCATCCAGATGTTGCGGATACCGTGGGCGATGGCATCCTGGACCACCTGTTCGGTAACCGCCGGGGGAGTGATGACCGAAATGCTCGCCACCTCCGCCGGCAGGTCGGAGACCCGGGAGACACAGGCGAGCCCCTCGATATGGCTTTCCCGAGGATTGACCGGAATGACACGCCGATCCTGCTGCTGGTAGCAACGGAGCACCTTGTTGCCGTATTTGTCGCGGTTGGACGAGGCGCCGACGACGCCGAAGACGGGAGATTCGAGAAAGGCAGCAATGCGCTTTTCCATGGTGGCCTCCTGAAAGGTGGAGGAAGAGATGAGATTTTCTCTAATATACCATGGCGCCGTCGCTGCCGATGCGCTGCTAAGAAGTGCCGCAAACAGTTGCGAACTGTACCCGACGGGAAGGGAAAAGTGTCCTTCCCCGGCCAGGTAGCTGGCCTCGCAGTTGGGTAGACCGTTGGCCAGAAGTTCGCCGGACAGGGGAGGCACCACCCGGTCCTCCAGGCCGTGCCAGAGCAGGACTGGACAACGAATCGATCCCAGTGGAAATCCCCAATCGCGGGTGAAAGCAGCCAGATCGTCAAAAAGGCCGCGGTTGCCGGTCTTCATGGCCGTGGCCAGTGAGGCTTGCAGCAGCGACGAGACGGCGGGATCGGCAAGGGTCCGTCGGTCGCTGTCAGCCAGCTGTCGTGCCTCCCAGCGGAGGAACCATTGCGGAATCCGGCGAAGCAGGAAAAGAGCCGGGGCCAGGGCCAACTCGATGGGGCGTCCCGGCCGCGGCCCCCAGCGGAGCAGAAGCTGCCAGGGGAAATAGGGGAGTCGGTCCAGGGGCGTACCGCCCAGCGGTCCGACGGGGCAGACCAGCCCCAGGGCGGCCACCCGGCTGCCGAGGGCAAAGGCGGCGGCACAGGCGAAAGGGGCGCCGCCGGAGACCCCGAGCAGGAGCACGCGGCGCAGGCCGAGGTGATCGCAGAGCCGGTGCAGGTCGTGCGCGACATCGAGCAGGGATCGCCCGGCGCTGGGTGTGGACAGCCCATAGCCGGAGCGGTCGGGAGCGACCAGGCGCAGCCCCAGCCGGCCGGCAGCCGCTGCCCCCAGGCAGGCTTCCAGCCGCGAACTGGGGGTGCCATGGCAATAGAGGAGGGGAATGCCGTCAACAGCGCCGAATTCGGCCCAGGCCAGCTGCCGATTGTCGGCCAGGATCATGCTTCCTTCCTTCAGCGACGGCAGGGCAGCTGGGGATAGGTTCGCGGCCGGCGGGAAGGGGGGCGACGGTTCCATTGGCAGGTTCTTTGGTTAAACTTGTTTCAAAGAAGGACGCTGGAAATATTGTAGCGGAAAAATGCCGTCCGTCCGCACCAGGCTCCTATAGCCCGGTGGAGAGGGGCGGGCCGGTGCTTGTTGCGGCATTGCCGGCATCCAGACCGGCGACCGCCCGCGGAGGGGAAGGTCGCAAATCCTGGAAGGAAACAGCCCCCATGGAAAATGACCCTTCGCAACGGCTCCTCGAACAGGCGATTGCAGCGGCCGAAGAGGGAAATACCCTGCTGGCACTGATGCACCTGGAACGCCTCCCTGTCGACAGCCTGCCTCCCCAAGCCTGGTCCTACCTGGGTTACTGCCTGGCCCGGGAACGCCGACAGTTCCGACAGGGCCAGGGCTTCTGCCAGCAGGCGCTGCAGCAGGAGGCGGCCAACAGCCTGCATTACCTCAACCTCGGACGCATCTATCTGCTGGCCGGCCAGAAAACCCGGGCCATTACCGCTTTTCGCCGCGGTCTCAAGTTCGGCCGGGATCTACGGATCATGGCGGAACTGAAGACGCTGGGACTGCGCCAGTCCCCCGTGTTCGGTTCTCTGGGCCGTTCCCATCCCCTCAATCGCCTGGCCGGCAGGCTGCGTCACCGTTTCTCCGGGCGTGGATGAGGGGGGTGGAGAATCGCACCCGTTTCCGGAGGGGGAAATTGTCTACAAGCCGATTGCCAGCACCGCCCCGGCCCGTTAAACTTTCAGGCCATGGAGCCTACGATCCCGCAACGCGACCTTTCCTCCCTTGCTGTCCGACGTTATGATGTGGTGATCATCGGCGGCGGCATCAACGGCGCCGGCGTTGCGAGAGACCTTGCCCTGCGCGGCGTCCCGGTGCTGTTGGTGGAACAGGGGGATTTCGGCGGCGGGACCTCCAGCGCCTCTACCAAGCTGGTTCATGGTGGGCTGCGTTACCTGGAGCGCTTCGACCTGCACTTGGTTTCCGAGGCCTGCCGCGAACGGCAGTTGCTGCAGCGGATCGCACCCCACCTGGTCCGACCACTTCCCTTTTTTATCCCGGTTTATGCCGATGATCCCCGCCCGCTGTGGATGGTCCGGGCCGGACTCTCCCTCTACGACCTGCTGGCCCTGTTCCGCAACACCCATTTCCACCATATGCTGAAGCCCGAGGCGGGCCTGGCGGCAGAGCCGGCGCTGCGCAAGGAGGGGCTCCTCGGCGTGGCTCGCTACTGGGACTGCCGCATGGACGATGCCCGGCTCTGCCTGGAGAACATCCTTGCCGCGCGGGAAGCCGGGGCCCTGGTTCATAACTACCTGCGGGTGGATGGTTTGCTCAAGCGCCAGGGGCAGGTCTGTGGAGTACGACTGGTCGATGGCGAGAGTGGCCGAGTGCTGGAAGTCGAGGCCCGGATCGTGGTCAATGCCGCCGGCCCCTGGCTCGACCGGGTCTGCGCCCTGGAGGGGGACCCTTCGGCCAAGCTCCGCCCCACCCGTGGGACCCACATCCTGGTGCCGCGTCTCAATCACGGTAGCGAGGCGCTGTATCTCACCGCCGGGCAGGACCAGCGGATGTTCTTTGCCATTCCCTGGGGAGAGGGGTTGTCTCTGATCGGCACCACCGACGTCGATTATTCTGGAGACCCCGACGAGGTAGCGCCCACCGAGGAGGATATCGCCTACCTGCTGGCGGAAGCCGGCCGTCATCTGCGGGGCCGCCCGCCGCAGCGCGCCGAGGTGGTGGCCGCCTTCGCCGGCCTGCGGCCGCTGGTGGCCGAGGAGGCGGTGCAGCGCACCTCCAGGGTCTCCCGGGAGCACCGGATCTTCATCTCTCCCGGGGGACTCCTTTCCATCGGCGGGGGGAAATACACCACCTACCGGGCGGTGGCGGAGGAGGTCAGCGATCGGGTCTGTGACCTCCTCCGCCGCAGCCGGGGACGCTGCCTGACGGCGAAGGTTCCCCTCCCCGGGGGGACGACCGGCGAATTCGGCGCCTTTCTGCGCCGCTCTCTCCCCGACCTGGTGGGACGCTCGGGGCTGACCGCCGCCGCCGCCACCCGGCTGCTCGACCGCTATGGTTCCCGTGCCGTTCGCTTGGTCGAAATGCTGCGCCGGGAGCCGGAACTCGCTGCTCCGCTCGCCCCCGGATCGGCGCTACTCGCGGTCGAGGCTGCTTACGCCTGTGACCAGGAGCTGGCCCGGACTCCGGAAGATGTCCTGCGCCGCAGGACGCCGCTGGCCCTCGGCCGCGGCCGCGGTCTGGCCGAGCTCGAGGGGGTGGCGAATCTGCTCGCCGCCCGTCTTGGTCGCGGGGAGCGGCGGCAGGCCTGGATTGATGACTATCGGCGCCAATACGCCCATTGCTGAAAGGACGGAAGATGGAGATCAAGGTCAAACATGGAGACAGCCTGAAACTGAAAACCCCCTGCCTGGTGATCGGCGTCTGGGAGGGGCGGCTGCGGACTCCGCAACTGCGCGAAATCGACCGGCTGCTCGGCGGTGCCGTAGGGCGGGCGGTCCGCGAAGGGGAGTTCAGCGGCCGGCAGAAGGAGACCCTGCTCCTCTACCCGGGAAAGGCGCTTCCCGCGGAACGCCTGCTGCTGGTCGGGCTGGGCAAGGACGGCCGCAAGGCAGAACGGGAACGGCTGCGCCAGGCCCTGGGGACGGTGACCGGCCTGCTCCTCGGCCGCCGGATCAGCCGCTTCAGTATCGATGCGGCGTCGCTGACCCTGCGCCGCCTCACCGAGGCCGAGCTCGGCCAGACCCTCGCCGAGGGGGTGGAGCTGGGTGCCTACCGCTTCGATATCTATCGCACCGAAAAGGCCGATGATCTGCCTCCGGTGCTGGAGGATGTGCGGCTGCTGGCTGCCACCCCGGCCACGGCGCGGGAATTTGAAAAGGGCGTGACGGCTGCCCGCGCCATCTGTCGCGGAGTCTGCCTGGCCCGGGACCTGGTCAACCAGCCCGGGAACGTCAAGTCTCCCGACTACCTGGCCCGGCGCGCCCGGGAGCTGGCGGCGGAGGTCGGTCTGCAGTGCAGCGTGCTCGAACGGCCGGAGCTTGAAAAGCTGGGGATGGGGGCGCTGCTCGGCGTCGCCCAGGGAAGCGTGCGCGAACCGCGGCTGATCGTCCTTGAATACCGTGGCGGGCACGAAAATGCCCGCCCGGTGGCGCTGGTCGGCAAGGGGGTGGTCTTCGATGCTGGTGGCATCTCCCTCAAACCGGCCGAGAAGATGGACGAAATGAAGATGGACATGGCCGGCGGCGCGGCGGTGCTCGGCACCATGTATGCCGCGGCGCTGCTGGGGTTGCCGGTCAACCTGGTGGGGGTGGTCCCGGCGGTGGAGAACCTCCCCTCGGGAAGTGCCATCCGCCCCGGCGACATCCTGACCTCCCTCTCCGGCCGGACCATCGAGGTGCTCAATACCGATGCCGAAGGGCGGCTGATCCTTGCCGACGCCCTGACCTACGTCAAGCGTTTCGAACCGCGGGTGGTGATCGACCTGGCCACCCTGACCGGGGCCTGCATCATCGCCCTCGGCCATCACGCCAGTGCCGTTCTCGGCAACCACGACGGCCTGGTCCGGCAGCTGCTCAAGGCCGGGGAATCCTGCGGCGAGCGGCTCTGGCAGCTGCCGCTGTGGAGCGACTACGGAGCCCAGCTGAAAAGCGAGGTAGCCGACGTCAAGAACATCGGTGGACGTCCCGCGGGGACGATAACCGCGGCCGCTTTCCTGCAGAAATTTGCCGAGGACTTCACCTGGGCCCACCTTGATATCGCTGGCACGGCCTGGGAAGAGAAGGGCCGACCCTGTGCGCCCAAGGGAGGAACCGGGGTCGGTGTCCGGCTGTTGATCGAGTACCTGCGCTAACCATGAGAAACCAGGGGCAGCGACAACACTTTTCTGCTATTTGACAGCTCGGGAGTGGCTGGTAGATTAGATCCATGGCCCGAAGGGGGGAAAGGAACCGGTTTGCTAAGGTACTGTGCGTGGTGCGGAACCTACCAGGGAGCGACGGCCGGTGCGGGGCACCAGATTCGCAAGAATATCTGCGAAATCGATACGGCCACGATCTGCCCGGCCTGCCTGGAACGGGTGAAAAAATGTTCGTCACTGCGGGGCAAGGCCGGCAACTGACGGTCGATTTTGCCCGAACCAAGGCAGTGCACACGGGAGAGGAGCCCGCAGGGGTTCCTCTCCCTTTTTTTCCGGCAAAAGAGCGACAAGGTGAAGAAAATTTCATCTTGCGGGTTGCAATTTCCGGATGAAACGCTACATGTCTAGGCGGACAAATCGCCAACAGGTCCCGGGTCGCATCCGGGGGAGCCAAGGTTCGTGCAGGGGGAGAGCCGAATGATGAACAAGGGGACGGTCAAGTGGTTCAACGACGCCAAGGGGTATGGTTTTATCGAACAGCCGGTAGGGCCGGACGTTTTCGTCCACTATTCGGTGATCGAGATGGACGGTTTCAAGACCCTGGCCCAGGGAGAAGCGGTCGCCTTCACCCTCATTGAGGGCCCCCGAGGTCCACAGGCCCAAAACGTGGTTCGCGCCTGACTAGCGCCGAACCCGGGCCCCGTCTGCGGACGGGGCTTTTTCGTTGCCCCCCCCGGGGGCAACGGCAGCTTCCGGCAACCGGGCTTTGGTCTTGACATCCCCCCGGCGGGTTGCTAACTTACCACGTTGGTGCGCAGCCCGTTGGCCCGGTATTTTTGGGCCTTCGAGGAACCGACAGGGGCCCGATGAAGGTACTTGTTTCCGACAGATTCTCCCCGGAAGGACTCGCCGTCTTCGAGCAGGCCGAAGGGATCGAGCTGGCCTACCATCCGGGGATTTTGGCGGCCGACTTGCTGCGCGAGGTCGCCGATGCCGAGGCTCTGGTGGTGCGCGGTGGGACTCAGGTGACTGCCGAGGTCTTCGAGGCTGCCGGCCGGCTCAGGGTCGTCGGCCGCGCCGGCATCGGCATCGAGAACATGGATCTTGCCGCCGCCAACCGCAAGGGGGTGGTGGTGATGAATACCCCCTTCGGCAGTACCACCACCACCGCCGAGCACACTATCGCGATGCTTATGGCCCTGGCCCGGCAGATCCCCGAGGCGAGCCGTTCGACCAAGGCCGGGCGCTGGGAAAAGGACCGTTTTCTCGGCGTCGAGATCTGCGGCAAGGTCCTGGGCGTGATCGGGTCCGGGAAGATCGGCCGGCTGGTTGTGGAGCGGGCCTTGGGGCTGAAGATGCGGGTCATCGTCCATGACCCCTACCTGGCCGAGGAGATGGTCCGCCAGATCGGTGCCGAGCCGGTCGATTTCGACGAACTGCTGGAACGCTCCGATTTCATCACCCTGCACATCCCGCTCAATGTCGAAACCGAAGGGCTGCTCGGCGAAGAAGCACTGGCCCGGGTCAAGCCCGGCTGCCGGGTTGTCAACTGCGCCATGGGCGGGCTGGTGGACGAGGAGGCCCTCTACCGGGCCCTGGTTTCCGGGCGGGTGGCCGGCGCGGCCCTCGACGTTTTCGCCAAGGAACCGCCGGAGCAGGACAATCCGCTTTGGACTCTCGATCAGGTGATCTGCACCCCCCACCTGCGGGCGGCGACCGTCGATGCCCAGATCAACGTCACCGTCCAGGTGGCCCGGCAGATCGTCGATTTTCTGCAGCGCGGTGAAATCGTCAATGCCCTCAACGTCCCTTCGGTGAGCAGCGAACTGCTGGCGCAGATCCGTCCCTGGGTCGACCTCGCAGAGCGTCTCGGCGCCTTCCAGGCCCAGCTCTGTTCCCGGGGGCTGCAGAGCGTCGCCATCGAATATGCCGGGACGGTGACCGAACACCCCACCGGACCGTTGACCCTCGCCCTCCTCAAGGGACTGCTGACGCCGGCCACCGGCGCCATGGTCAACTACGTCAACGCGCCGCATATCGCCCAGGAGCGGGGGATCCGCGTGATCGAGGCGCGCAGCAGCAACACCGAGGGGTTTGCCAACATCATCCGTCTCACCGTTTCCGGCCTCGACGGCCAACGCTCGGTCTGCGGTACGGTCTTCGGCGAGAACGACTTCCGGATCGTGCGGGTCGACGATTATCATGTCGAGGCGGTGCCGGAAGGGCATATCCTGGTGCTCCACAACCACGACCGCCCCGGGGTGATCGGCTTCATCGGCCAAGTGCTGGCCAAGGCCCGGGTCAATATCGCGATGATGAATCTCTCCCGGCGCAAGATCAAGGGCCGGGCCATTTCCCTGATCAACGTCGACAGCCGGATTCCCGAAGCGGCGCTGAGTGAATTGCGCAGCAATGCCCATATCCTTTCTGCCGTCCAGATCGAAATTTGAGCGGAAACCGGGGCGCTTCCCGGTCTTAGCCCGCAGCCGGATACTTTCATGATGACCACCGATACCGCCCCCGAAGTGATGCTTCCCAAGGGGGTCAAGGATTTCCTGCCGGTCAAGGCGGCCAAGATCGACTATCTCCGCCAGACCCTGGGCGAACTCTTCGGTCGTTGGGGTTTCCGCCCGATCATCCCTGCCTCGCTGGAATTTCTCCACGTGCTGGAGCGAGGCCTCGGCGCCGGTCTGCGGGAGAAGACCTTCCGCTTCGACGATCGCCAGAGCGGCCGGCTGGTCGCCTTCACGCCCGACATCACCCCGCAGATCGCCCGCATCGTCGCCACCCGCATGCGCGAGATGCCGTTGCCGCTGCGGCTCTGCTACAGTGGTCAGGTACTGCGCCACACCGAGCAGCAGGCCGGCAAGGACCGCGAAATCTTCCAGGCCGGGGTCGAACTGATCGGCCTTGCCAGCCCGGAAGCGGATGCCGAAATGATCGCCATGGCGGTTGAGTCCCTGCAGGCTCTCGACGCCGCCGAATTCACCATCGACGTCGGCCAGGTGGAGTTCTTCCGCGGCGTGATGGCCGATCTCACCATCTCTCCGGAGCAGGCCCGCGAGGTCCAGGCGGCGATTGCCCGCAAGGACAGTTCCACCCTGGCGCAACTGCTCGAACGTGCCCCGCTCTCCGATCGTGCCCGCGAGGAGGTGCTGGCGCTGCCGCGACTGTTCGGCGGCCGCGAAGTCCTCGACCGCGCCGCCGGCGTGGTCAGCAACGACCGCTCGCGGCGGGCGCTGGACAGCCTGGCCCGAATTCTCGAGATCCTCGCCGTCTACGGCGTCGAGGAGCACGTCACCCTCGACCTCGGCGAACTGCGCGGCCTGGATTACCATACCGGCGTGACCTTCCAGGGCTACCTGACCGGCTTCGGCCGGGCGGTCTGCAGCGGTGGCCGCTACGACAACCTGACCGCCCGCTACGGCTTTCCGGCCCCGGCGACCGGCTTCACCTTCAACCTGCTCAACCTCCTTTTTGCCCTCGACCATGAACTCGACGGCGTCGCCAGCCAGACCACCGACGTGTTGATCTTCCAGTCCGGGGCCGACAAGGAGCAGGCCCAGCGCATCGCCCATGCCCTGCGGGCTCGGGGCTACTCGGCGGCTCGCGATATTATTCCCCGCAATCTCGAGGCGACCCTCGATTACGCAGGGCAGATGAACTACCGTTACGTCCTGGTCCTCGGCGAAGCCGACACCGACCTGGAGCTTATCCGGCTGGCCGACGGCAGTCGGCAACGCCTGGCCCCGGCCCGGGTGCTGGCCGCGGATTTTTCGCTGTAACCTGCTCAGGAGACGAAACTCAACATGGCCAATGTGGTAATCGTAGGCGCCCAGTGGGGCGATGAAGGCAAGGGCAAGGTCGTCGACATCTACACCGAGTATGCCCAGGACGTGGTGCGCTACCAGGGCGGCAACAACGCCGGCCATACGCTGGTGGTCGGCAATGAAAAAACCGTCCTTCACCTGATCCCCTCGGGAATCCTGCACGCAGGGAAGCGCTGCATCATCGGCAACGGCGTGGTCCTCGACCCCAAGGTCTTTCTCCAGGAGATCGACAAACTCAAGGCAAAGGGATACCTGGGGGACGACAGCCAGCTGGTGGTGGACGGCAACGTGCACATCATCATGCCCTACCACAAGGCGATCGACATCGCCCGCGAAAAGGCCAGCGGTGAGCGCAAGATCGGCACCACCGGGCGCGGCATCGGCCCGACCTACGAAGACAAGATCGGCCGCCGCGGCATTCGCCTGAGCGACCTGGTGCGGCCGGAAATTTTCGCCCGCAAGGTCGCCGAGATGCTGCCGGAAAAGAACTTCTTCCTCGAGAAATTTCTCGGCGAGGCGCCCCTCGATGCGCAGGCGATCATTGCCGAGTACAGCGAGTACGCACGGCGCCTGGCCACCTACCTTGGCTGCGCTTCGACGTTGCTCAACCAGAGCATCGCCGCCGGCCACAATCTCCTTTTCGAAGGGGCCCAGGGGAGCCTGCTCGACGTCGACCACGGAACTTACCCCTACGTCACCTCCTCCTCGACCCTGGCCGGCGGGGCCTGCACCGGCACCGGCGTCGGTCCGCGCTTCATCGACGAGGTGATCGGCATCTCCAAGGCCTATGTCACCCGCGTCGGCGAAGGACCCTTCCCCACCGAGCTCAACGACGCCATGGGTGAACAGCTGCGCAGCACCGGCCAGGAGTTCGGCGCCACCACCGGGCGCCCGCGGCGCACCGGCTGGTTCGACGCCGTGGCGCTGCGCGAGGCGGTGCGCACCAACGGCATGACCGGCCTGGCGATCACCAAGCTGGACGTACTTAACGAGCTGGAAACGATCCGTATCTGCACCGCCTACGAATGCGACGGAAAACGAATCGAGACCTTTCCCCGCGACGCCGAGGTGCTCGGCCGCTGCACTCCGATCTACGAGGATCTCCCCGGCTGGCAGAGCGACCTCTCCAGGGTCCATGATTTCAAGGAGTTTCCGGAGCGGGCCAAATCCTACCTGCGCAAGCTGGAAGAGGTTACCGGCTGCCCGGTAGTCCTGGTCTCGGTCGGTCCACGCCGCGACCAGACCATCCAGCTGCGCAACCCCTTTGCCTGAATCCCGGCGGGAAAAAGAAAAAAAGGTTGACGCAAGAAGCGGATTTCTGTATAAAGTCATTCCTTGTGAGCCGGTAGCTCAGTTGGTAGAGCATCTGACTTTTAATCAGATGGTCGTGGGTTCGATCCCCCCCCGGCTCACCATTTTACAACCCGTACCACTGCGGGGTCATTTCCCGCTGGGTGCTTGAAGTTCTTCAAGTCCCTATCGTCTAGCCTGGCCCAGGACACCGGCCTTTCACGCCGGCGACGGGGGTTCGAATCCCCCTGGGGACGCCAAACAAGGAAAAAGGTCTCGGAAGAAATTCCGGGGCCTTTTTTCGTTGGTGCGGGTGAATTGGCAATAAATTTGGCAATAGATTGAGCAATGAGAGGAGACTGTCTTGGGCGGTGGTGGGGACGCATTGGGGCCGGCTATAGCGAATGGCGCTCATGCCGCGAAATTTAGTCTCTGAGGCGCTTTAGTAGTAGGATCCGATACGTGGGGCAGGGCGAGTGATTTGAAATGGCATGGAGGGATGGGGGAACATTGATGGGAAGGAAAAATTTAAAAAATTTTCCAATCAGGTTGAAAAACAAAAATGGAGTGTTAAAGTGCCAAGATTGGAAATTTTTAAATCATGATGAATAGGTTCAGTGCTGAGAGGGGGGGGACGATGAATTTTCCAATACTGAAAAACTACAAATGCGGGGAAACAGCCAATTTAAGAGCTGTTTCCCCGCATTTGCGTCCTAATAACCATTGCCTATAGATAGGCTGTTGCACAAATAAATTGACGATTTAGTTATGTTGAAAAGAAGTTTGATCCGAGGAGGGCTCAATGGGGCGATTTGGGAGATTGACTTCCAGTTCGAGAATAATCGCTAGCTCAGCTATTGCAGGACTCACATTATTTCTATGGTTCTGCATTGGGCCGCAGCCTACCTTTGGCGACTCGGCCAGCTACCACTATGACGATGCTGGCCGGTTGACCCGGGTCATCAAAGGTACCTCAGGTGCAATATATCACTATGACCAATTGGGGAATTTGGTTTCCGTCAATAGCTCGACTACCGTTGCTTCTCCACCAATTATAAATAGTATAAGTCCGAACGTTCTTTTTGTCGACTCGACACTTCTCGTTAGAATTTCTGGAGAAAATCTTCTCGCTACCGATTCGATCATTTCAGATAACCCTACCGTAAATATAAATAGGGTATGGGTCACCGATTCCGAAATCACTGCCGAAATGACTGCGTCATCTACTGGCGGAGCAACCATTACGGTAATTACTCCTTACGGAACTGCTAGCCGCAATGTAACACTCTCTAGTTCAGCTTTGGAATTCACTCCAGGGCAGCTGGCAATAATTCCCGGTACTAGTGGGGACCTTTCTGTAAGCATTGACCCCCCTTTGAGTAACCCACTGACAATTAATCTGAATAACCATAACCCAACAATTGTAAGCGCTCCCTCTACACTCACCATCCCCAGTACCGGCACGATGAATTTTTCTGTAGATGGGCTCCAGGAAGGCGTTGCAATGATAAGTGCTGGAGATCCGCGATCAGTAGTGATTGTTGGACCGCCCTTTTCGGGGGATGTAGCCGGTCTCACAGCAGGTAAAGTCAGCGTCCACTTAGAAACGCTCCAGGAGAGTCAATGTCCCACATCTGCGCATCCGGTGAGTGTACATATTGATACCCCTTCTGTTGGATCCTCGCCCTTTATTTCTCTTCCGGTAAGTGTGTTTTTGAATCCCCCTTTGCCTCAGGAATGGACTGCTCAAATCTCTGGTTACCCGGTGAGCGTTCATCTTGATGCTCCTTCTTCTGGCCTCTTTTCGGGTCTTTCTACTGCTGTGAGTGTGCATATAGATTCAGCTCCCAGTTATTTCACAATCAAAATGACCAACCAGGTAAGTGTCCACTTAGATACACCCATTGATAATTCATCAACAACTATATCTGATCCGGTTTCAGTGGAAATCCAATGAAGGAAAACCCTCAATCTAGGTGAAAAGGAGGAAAAAATGAAAAGATTGCTCATGGTTGGAATCATTTTTTTGTTTTGCAGGAATACAGCCTTTGCACAATTTGACAGTGGTAGTACCGGGGCTGATGGAGCCTTTTCTCCAGCGTCCGATATAGTTGTCGTATTACCGACTGACGGAATTCTTAATTATACGACAGTCGATATCCCTTCTGGCGTGACGGTCACTTTTCAAAAGAATCAGGACAATACTCCTGTTTACATCCTTGCATCGGGTGATGTGAATATTACTGGAACCATCAGCGTAAATGGCAGCTCGGGAGCGAGTACAGACGTTGGCAAGGGGGGGCCGGGTGGTTTCGATGGAGGTTTTGCAGCCGGCACATCAGCGGCCGGTGGAAGAGGCCAGGGCCCTGGCGGCGGCACCGGAGGTGGATTAGGTGGCGGCGGCGGCGGATACAGTACTGGCGGTGGAAGCGGAAGTGGTGCGCCAGGGGGGGGCATTTACGGCAGCGAAAGGCTGTTGCCCCTTATTGGAGGGTCAGGCGGTGGTGGTGGGGGGGGGGACACCAGACGAAATGGCGCGGGCGGTGGCGGCGGGATCCTGATTGCTTCGTCAGGCACTATCAATGTCATCGGCTCGATTACGGCCAATGGTGGCCAGGGTAGCCAATGCCTCGGTGGCTAGGGCAGTGGTGGAGCAATTAAGCTGATGGCCAACAGCATTATGGGTAACGGAACCATCTCGGCAGTTGGAGGCACTAGTTGCGGTGCCAACGGGGGCTTGGGACGTATCCGTCTGGAAGCAACCACAATCAGTAGAACGGCGAGTACGAACCCCGCATATACTTTTGGAGATCCCAGTAGCATTTTTGTTGCAAATCCTCCGAGCATTAGTATCACCTCCATTGCCGGAGAGCCTGTACCTGCCAACCCTGTCGGTGCCTACAACCAACCCGATATCACCCTTCCGGATACCACGGTCAATCCAGTAGCCGTGGATGTAGCGGCTGCCAACATACCCGTCGGTACCACGGTAAAGGTCTGGGTCCTTCCGCAATACGGCAGTGCCACCAGTGTCAATGCTACTCTCGCCGGAACCGACCATGCTTCGACCGCTACCGCCAATGTGACTCTCTCAACTTCATATTCGAACATCGTCACTGCAGAAGCAACTTTCACCGTGCAACAGGCGATGCTCTGGAACGGAGAGGAGATCGACAAGGTTCGGGTGGCAACGACAATGGGCGGTAAAGCTAAGACGGTCTATATCACCAAGTCCGGCAAGGAAATTCCCGGAAATCTGCTTAGGAGTGCAATGAATTGAAAATGATTTGGGGACATGCAGGCTTTTTTGTCAGTAGAGGATTTGAAGGCGAGGGGAGGGTTTTACCATGCGGTTCAGAGGCGCAACTCTGGGGATGTTGACAATCTTCTGCTGTTCTGCGCCGTGGCACAGGGCTACGACTACCGGTTCTCCGCGGAGGTTTTTCTGGAATCGAAGGCCTCCATTGTCGCGTCAACCCCGCCACCGACACCGCTGCCGTTGTCAGCAGGGAAGGAAGCAGGCTCACCCTCCTCGACCTCGCCTCTGCCGCCATTACTGCCGAAGTGCCGCTTTCGGAAACACCGACGGGTCTGGCCGTTTACCGGGGCGGCAACCAGGCGCTGGTTGTTTCCGACAAGGCTCACTGTGGATGTTCGACCTTGCCAGGGGAGAGCTGAAGAAGTCCATCGAGGTCGGGGAAGCCGTCCATAAGGTGGCGGTGGATGAAGACCGCCAGGAAGCCGTCTTGGGCCTGGACGGCGGGCTGAAGAGATCGATTGGTGAACGGGGTGCTTTCGCCGTTCCACGAGATCCCAGGCCAGGCCGTCAAAATCTTGCCGGGGCAAGAGTCCTGTTATTGGCCACGGAATGAGGAAGGCGACAACCTGCTGCTCGTGGATCCGACAACCGGGCAGGTGAATAAGCTGTGACCTTGGAGGGGGAGGTGGCCAGCCTGGATCAGGACGAGGAGCTTGGGCTGCTTCTGCTCACCCTCAAAGGGCGACCGGAATTGTTGCTCATTGACCGGAAAACATTGCAACCTCTCGGCACCGTGCCGATGAACCCAGCCCGAGGTCATCGCCGTCAACCCTTCCACCCATGCCGCCTTTCTCGCTGCGGCCGGCGGCACCCTGGCGATCGTCGACCTGACCAAGGGCGTCCTGGTGGAGACGGTGCGCCTTTTCGAGGAGATCGGCCCCCTGGCGGTCGACCCCGCCCGCAACCTGGCCCTGGTGGGGCATGGCAACAATCTCGCCTTGGTGCAAATGGAAAACCCCGTCCCCGAACTTAAGGATATCCTTCCTAAAGGACGCTACCGCCGGGGATGATGGCGTCTCTCTCTCCCTGAGCGGTTCGAAATTTATCCGGGACTCGGAAACCCGATTCGGCGATAAACCCCTCACCGGAACTTTTGAGAACAATGAGCAGCTTCAAGCTAACGTCCCGTCAAGTGCCCTCGAGCTTCCCGGGGAAGTTTCGGTTAAGATCAACAACCCTGCTCCGGGAGGGGGCGCCTCAAACGAGATGACCTTCAGGATTCTGACCCCACTGCCGCAGGTGAGGGCGGTCGTCCCCGCCACCGTGGCCGTCGGCGGGCCGGCCTTCAACCTACGGGTCGAGGGGAAGAATTTTATGCCGGCTTCCTCTCTCAGCATCAGCGGACATCGTCTCGAAGTGAAGTTCGTCAGCAGCACGGTGCTGGAGGCCGCGGTCGCCCCATCCCTCATCGCCACCGAGGGGAACTATTTCGTTTCCGTCACCAACAAGGGCGAGACCACCCTGACTTCCAATAGCGCCTCGTTGGCGGTTGTCGCCGCCAATGAAGTCCCTGCTGAAGGTGCCGCAGCCTCGACCGTTTCCCTGGGGACCGGCTCGCTGACCGGGCGGATTCTCAACACGGAAATGTTTTCGATCGAAGGGGTGACGATCAAGGTCGGAAACCTCTCCACGCGAACGAATGGCTACGGCGAGTTTCGGCTTGACAACATCCCGGCTGGGCGACGGGTCGTGCTTATGGACGGTTCGACCGCTAATGAACCGGGCGGTCATTATCCGACCATACCGATCAGCGTCGACATCCTCCCCAACATGGTCAATCCCCTACCTTTCCAGCCCTATCTCCACCGGCAAAAGGCCCGTAACTTTGCCACCATCGATCCGGGGCGCGACACCATCCTCACCGACTCAGAGGTCCCGGGTTTCGAATTGCGCATCCCGGCCGGAGTCAACATCACCGGCTGGGACGGCAAGCGCAACTTGCGGGTTTCGGTGCGTACCGTGCCTACCGACCGCCTGCCGATCAAACCCCTCCCGAAGGGGGTCTTTGCACGCACCGTCTACATGTTTTTCTTCGACAAGGTCGGCGGCGGCGTTGCCGACCGCCCCATCCCAGTCAAGGCAAGAAATGACATCGGCTTGCTTCCTGGCGAAAAGGCCATCCTCTGGTATTACGACGAGTCGCCCAGTCGATGGGATGGCCCCCAACGACTGGGCCATCGCCGGTACCGGCACAGTCACGCCGGACGGCAAATACATTGTCGCCGATCCGGGCACCGGCATTCCCAAGTTTTGCTGCGGCGCGACAACCTACGGGAGCACCAGTCCTGGCTCTGGTGCCAGTGGTTCTTCCGACTCTGGCAGTGAGTCTGACCCTGGTAGCCCCTCTGGTGCCGGTGGCCCTTTCGATTCGGGTGGCTCCACTAGCCCGGCGGAACCTCTGGCTCTGGTGGATCCGCTAGTGGAGGACCCTCTAATTCATCTGATTCCAGTAAAAATCGCTGGGGAGGTGGGCCCGCCAACCAGGCTGGCGAACCGGTCAACCTGGCAACGGGCTATTTCATTCACGAAAAGATCGATTATCAGGTTGACGGGCTTATTCCAGTGGTGATCAAGAGGACCTATCGCTCCGGGGACAACGGGTACGGCGCCTTTGGTAAGGGGACCTTTTTCGGCTACGACTGGTGGCTGGGGCGGCAACAGCGACATGCTTGTCCTGCTCATGCCAGGAAACTACCAGTACCGTTTTGACAAACAGCCGGACGGAACTTTCGTCAATGGTTCAGATCCGTCATATATTGGAGATGTTTTCTACCATAATGCCGACAACACCTATACCCTGAAAAGGAAGAACGGCTGGAGTTACACCTTTGGCGGCGGGCTGCTCAATGAAATCAAGGATCCAAACGGAAATGCCCTGACATTTTACAAGGAAGTCGATGGAAACATTTCCAGGATTGTCATGCCCGATGGGCGGGAGATCAATATCAGCTACTATATTCGTGATCGGGACAACATCAGCAGCATATCGGGACCCAATGGAACAGTCACCTACACCTATTACAATAACGGACAAGCGGGAAGCTCCAATCTGTCCAGTACCCGGACGGCTCATCCATCAGCTATACTTATGACGCCGCCGGTCGCATGGACACCGTCACCGAAAACGGCAAGCTTGTCGTCACCAACACCTACGATGCCGACAGCCGAATCGTAACCCAAGCCCTTCCTGACGGCGGTATCTACACCTTTAATTACACCCTCGCCGGCGGTTTCGTCACCGAAACCGCCATGACCGCGCCGAACGGCGCGACGACAACTGGCGGTTCTACGACGACGGGGGAACCTTCTACGACAACTACATCGTGGAAAAGACCACTCCGGACGGAACGACCGTCTACCATCGCGCTCCCGGGAGCAACCAGATCACCTCCGTGACCGATCCGCTGGGGAGGACGACTTCCTACACCTATGACGCCAAGGGCAGGATGCTGTCGCTGACCGACCCACTGGGTAACGCGACGAGCTACGAGTACGAGGATGCCTGCAGCCGAGTGACGAAGGTCACCGATGCCCTGGGCAAAAGCACCAACTTCGCTTACACCTTTGCTTCCGGCACCTGCCGGCTCACCCAGGAGGAGATTCGCGACCCGCTGCAGAACCTCACCACCATCGCCTTCAACGGCTTCCGGCCTCCCCGCCAGCGTGACCGACCCCAACGGCAACGCCACTCTGTCACCTACGATTCGACCTTCCCTTCCAAACCCGCCACCATCGCCGATGCCCTCGGCGACACCGTCCGCTACGCCTACGACGCTCTGGGGCGAGCCACCACGATCACCGACGCCAAGGGCTCGTACCACCGCCTTACAGCTACGATGCCGCCAACCGCGTCACAGTGTGACCGACCCACTGGGCAACCTGACCCACTATTCTTACGACTTGAGCGGCAATCTGGTGATGGTCATGGATCCCAAGGGGAGCATCCTCCGCTACGAGTACGACGACCGCAACCGGATCACCAGAATGATCGATCAGCTCGGCCGGGAAGAAACCTACGCCTACTACCGCGACCTGGAGATCACCCCGACCACCGGCGACAACTTGAAGAGCTTCACCGACCGCAAGGGGCAGACGACCACCTTCGACGAGTACGACCCGGCAGGAAGCCCTGAAGCAGGTCACCTACGGCGATGCTTCGACCACCCAGTACACCTACGACGCCGCCGGGCGGGTGACGCAGATCGACGATTCCCTCTCCGGCAGCATCGCTACACCTACAACGACTACGGCTGCGGCAGCTGCTCGGGCAGCGCTCTCGACCGCATTGCCACCGAGACCAGCCCCGACAGCACCGTCAATTACAGTTACGACGCCGACGGTCGCCGGACGTGATGACCTTTCCCGGTACGCCCGACGTCACCTACACCTGGGACGACGCCGGGCGGCTCGTCAACATCAACCGCAGTATCGGCGGCACCGCCAAGGACTTCGCCATCGCCTACGACGCCGGCGGCCGGCGCAGCACCCTGCAGGTTCCCCTCTACAGGAAAAAGGGAAAATGGAAGTATCTCACCACCACCTACGGTTTCGACATCGCCAACCGCCTGACCAGCCTGCTGCACGAGAACCCGACCGGCACCATCGACAGCTTCGCCTGGAGCTACGATGCCAACGGCAACCGCGACAGCGTCAACCAGTCGGCGACCATCCCCCTGGCGGCGCCGGTCGCCAGTGCCAGCTACGACGAAGCCAACGAGATGCTGACCCAGGACGGCGCCACGCTCAGCTACGACGAGAACGGCAACCTGGAGAGCAGGACCGATTCCTGCGGCACCACCACCTACACCTGGGACGGCCGCAACCGCCTCACCGGCATCAGTGGCTTCAAGCCCGACTGCTCCGCCCTGACGGCAAGTTTCAGCTACGACGCGCTCAACCGCCGAACCGAAAAGACCATGAACGGCGTCACCACCGAGTACGTCTACGACGGCTGGGACATCCTCCAGGAAACCACCGACGGCGTCACCACCGACTACACCCGCACCCTGAATATCGACGAGCCGCTGGCCCTGGAGCGCAGCGACGGTACAATTCGTTACTACAAGGCCGACGCCCTCGGCTCGATCGTCGCCCTGACCGACGAAAACGGCGGGTCACCACCAGCTATGCCTACGATGCCTTCGGCGACGTCAGGTGCCGATGGCAACGACGTCAATGCATTTCAGTACACGGGGCGGGAGAATGACGGGACGGGTTTTTATTACTATCGGGCGAGGTATTACAGCCCGGGGATGAGGAGGTTTATCGGGGAGGACCCTATTGGACTGGGGGGAGGAATTAATTATTATAGTTATGTCCAAAATAATCCATTAAATTGGAGTGACCCAACGGGACTATTAATGGCAGGCCTGCCAGATCATGTTAACCCTGGTGTCTTTCCTGATCCAAGTGCATTGATTGACCAAATTTACGGTAATCTGACCGAATGGGCTTATCGAGGTGCGCGTAATGCGGCCGAAGCTGCAATTGAGGCGGAGTCGAGAAAAATAAGGTGCGGAGTTAAAATTCAATATCGTGTATGGTTTGGATTTCTCCCAATTAGGTTTATCACTTTAACGCGTGCTGGTGAAGATGTAATACTTTCCTCTGATGCATTCTATGATTTAAGAACAATTACCGGCATAAGGGGATGTGATTGCAGATCGTGGTATTGACAGGAGTAGATATGCTGCGCAGTATCTTTGTAGATAGTAAATATTTAAAAGTCGGTTTTTTTGTATTATTGGCTATTTTTGCTAGCGGTTGCAATATGCAATCAGGTGATGATATCTCTCCAGATCAATATGTAAAAATTGCCCAACAAAGCATTGATAAAGGTGACCCCGAAAGGGCTATTGACGCCTACAAAAAAGCAATTGAGCTCAGGCCTGATGACCCAAGAACACACCTCGCCTTAGGGAAAATTTATCTCTCTAAATGGAAGAGTTCTTACGATGCGGCATATAAAAAATATGAACTTGACACTTTTAATAATGTTAAAAGGAGTCAAAATCTTGTCGAAGATCTCAAAAGGTATGGTCTCAATGTCGAATATAAAGAAAGTGCTATTCGTGAATTTAATGAAACCCTAAAATACTCTCCAAATAATTTGTATGCACTTGAGTTTTTGGCAACAGAATATTTGAATAGTAAGAGATTTAAAGAAGCTATTGCAGCATATAATCATTTGATAAAAATTAGCCAAAACGATAGCAATGCATACTGGAATATTGCAGATGCTTACAAAGAGATAGGAGAGTATTCTCTGGCAATAGAAAATCTGGAAAGAGCCGTTAAAATTGATAATGATAGAGAATTTTATTTTTATAAAATGGGTGAAGTTTATTTGAAAATGGGAGATAAAGAAAAGGCTTTTGAAATGCTTTCAATTTTAAAAAAAATGAATTCCGAATTTCGGGAAAGATTATTTTCTGAAATTTATTCTAGATAAGTAAATTAATGCTAAAGACATTATAATCCCATTGAGTTTGTGTGGAGAGTTAGTGCATCATCGTTTCTGTAAATTGCACCGGGCCTGACAAAAAGACAGGCCACGGTTATCCTCTTTTGGTTGAATCGCCAAACTCACCCAGAGAGGAGACACCGTGACCCGTCCAGAGGAGTATAGCGTTATTCAGGATGTTGTGAAACTGCTCGCCGATGATGGCTTTAATGCTCTCGGCGAAGCCCTGCGTCGCATCATCAACCAGGCCATGCAACTGGAACGACAGCAGCACCTGGGTGTCGGTCCCTACGAGCGCAGTGACGCTCGCAATGGGTACGCCAACGGATACAAACCGAAAACCGTCCAGACCCGGGTCGGAGCTCTTGAGTTGGACATCCCCCAGGTCCGGGATGGCAGTTTTTATCCGTCCAGCCTGGAGAAAGGGTTACGCTCCGAGCGGGCCCTGAAAATCGCCTTGGCCGAGATGTATGTGCAAGGCGTCTCGACCCGGAAGGTCGCCAAAATTACCGAGCAGCTTTGCGGCTTCGAGGTGACCTCAACGCAGGTCAGCCGGGCGGCAAAAGAACTCGATCACGTTCTTGACCAGTGGCGCAAGAGACCGCTGGGGGCTTATCCCTACGTCTACCTCGATGCACGCTACGAAAAGGTCCGGCATAACGGTTCCGTTGTCGATGTGGCCGTCCTGGTGGCCATCGGTGTTGCCGAAAGCGGGCATCGTCAGATTCTGGGGACCTCGATTGCCTTGTCGGAGCAGGAGGCTCACTGGCGCGATTTTCTTCGCAGCCTGCAGGACCGCCACCTCCATGGTGTCCGGCTATTTAGTCGTCCCTGAAAAACTCTAACCCATTGAGTTTATTGCTTTAGTACAAGAGGAAACCCCCCGGCTTTGCCGGGGGACCCTAAACGTTTGACATTTGCGGGAGTATGATTCATCCCGACATTACGGTTTTAAGTTTCTGACTTTGCGATTGCGTTAAAGCCCCTTTGAGGGGCTAGCAATCGGTTAAAGCCCCCAGTTTGACTGGGGGATACTTACTTTTTGTTTTATGATTGTTAAAATCACCAGAAATGGTTGTTTTCACATCCAAACCTGGTGATTTCATGAAGCCAAAGAAGCCACAGCAACAGGACCAGGCAGAGCTGTTTCGGTCCCGCCTGGACCAGATCCTGGACCACAAGCACCCGCTGTTCCTGTTGGCCAACCAGATCGATTGGTCGGTCTTTGACAGCAAGTTCGGCAGGCTGTATGCCGATAAGGGGCGCCCGGCGCTGCCGACCCGGCTGATGGTCGGGCTGCATTACCTCAAGCACGCTTTCAATGAAAGCGACGAGTCAGTAGTCGCCAGGCTTCTGGAGAATCCCTACTGGCAGTACTTCTGCGGGTTCGAGTTCTTCATCCATCGCCTGCCGCTCGATCCGAGTTCCCTGGTGCGTTGGCGCAAACGGATCGGGCCGAAAAACATGGAGCAGTTGCTGGTCGAGACCTTGGAGACGGCCAAACGCGGGAAGCATCTGACCGAGGCCCACATGGAACGGGTCAACGTCGACACCACGGTGCAGGAGAAGGCCATCGCCTATCCGACTGATGCGCGGCTGTATCACAAGGCCCGGGTGTTGTTGGTCAAGGCCGCCAAGGATCGTGAAATCCCCTTGCGCCAGAGCTACCTGCGGCTCGGCAAACGAGCCCTGATCATGTCCGGTCGCTACGCGCACGCCCGGCAGATGAACCGGGCCCAGCGCGAACAAAAAAAGCTCAAGATCTACCTGGGTCGGGTGTACCGCGACATCCTGCGCAAGTGCCCACAGCCGGATACCCAACTGGCAGAACTGCAGGACAAGGCCCAGCGGCTTTTGACCCAGCAGCGCCAGGACAAGAACAAGCTGTACAGCCTGCATGCCCCGGAAGTGGAGTGCATCAGCAAGGGCAAGGTGCACAAGAAATACGAGTTCGGCTGCAAGGTGTCGTTAGCCACCACCTCCAGGGACAACTGGATCGTCGGCGCCTTGGCCCTGCACAACAATCCGTTCGACGGCCACACCCTCAAGGGAGCGCTGGAGCAGGTCGAACGCCTGGTCGGTTGGGTCGTTGGCAACGCCTATTGTGACAAGGGGTACAAGGGAAACCCGAAGCAACTGGGCGAAACCCTTGTCCACCTGGCCACAAGGCGCAAGAGCAGCATGAAGCCGAGCGAATGGCGCTGGTTTAAGCGGCGAAGCGCGATTGAACCGGTGATCGGTCACGCGAAAGGGGATCACCGGATGGATCGCAACTATCTCAAGGGAACCGACGGCGACAAGATGAACGCCATCCTGGCGGCGTGCGGTTTCAACCTGAGAAAGCTCCTGCGGGCTCTTCTTTGGCTTCTTTTCAAAGAACTGGGACGGCTCAATTGGATGCTGATGCCGTTCAAATGGACTGGTTGGTCCAACGGTGAAACCGTTCGGCTGCCCGGGGAAAACCTGCAACTAAGCTCGTTTGCCCCTTGAGGACGAAATCCCGCGTTTTTCAGGGACGACTATTTATCAGCGATGCCCACGAAGGGCTCAAGGCAGCCCGGAAAGCGGTGTTCCCCAGTGTCCCCTGGCAACGCTGCCAGTTCCATCTCCAACAAAATGCTCAGGCCTATGTGCCGAAGCAGGAGATGAAGAAAACGGTTGCGGCTGACATCCGCAGTATTTTTACGGCTCCAACGGCGGCCGAGGCCAAGCGGCTTCTGGACCAACTGCTTGAGCGTTATGAGAAGTCTGCCCCACGCCTCACGGCCTGGGCCGAGACAAATATCCCTGAAGGGCTGACCGTCTTTCAGTTTCCCAGTGAACATTGGCGGCAAATCCGTACCAGCAATGTTCTGGAGCGAGTCAACAAGGAAATCCGACGTCGAACTCGGGTGGCAACCATTTTCCCGAATGAGGCGTCCTGTTTACGACTCGTCAGTTCCGTTCTGATGGAGATCTCAGAAGACTGGGAAACCGGACGAATCTATTTGAAATTTTAACCGCCGATCACTGCCTCAAGAGGATTGGAGAATTTACAGAACAGATGTTGCTTTATCGCTTTTTCTTTGCGTGGCCGCACGGCGCCACCCCGGCCCGGAATGCGTCTTCCGGCGCCCGTCAATTTAAGGCTTGACTTATTTGGCTATTTGGCTATATTGCCAATAACTATGAGGACGGTTGCCATGGATTCCAAGCGCAAAAACCATCTCGAAGCCCGGGCCCGGGTGCTCAAGGCGATGGCCCACCCGAGCCGGCTCCTTATCATCGAGGAGTTGGAGCAAGAAGAACGCTGCGTTTGCGATCTGACCGCCATGATCGGGGCGGATGTCTCCACCGTATCCAAGCATTTGACGGTCCTCAAGCAGGCCGGCATCGTGGTCGACGACAAGCGCGGTAACCAGGTCTTCTATCGGTTGCGCGTCCCTTGTATTCTCAACTTCTTCGGCTGCGTGGAATCGGTTCTGGAGTCCCAGGCGAAAGAGCATTCGGCGTTGTTACAGGCCGTGGGGAAGTAGCCTCTTTTTTTGTTCAAGTATTTGGCGATATTGCCAAAAAGAAATTTCTAATCAAGGGAATGTTCGATGAACTGGTCCAGGGAATGGAAACCACTGGCGGCGATTGTCGCCGTCTTTGTCGCCTGCTATTACCTTCCCGTGGACGTGCTGCAGCAGTCGCCGCGGGTGGCGAACGCCTTCTGGGAGTCTCTCTACCTGGCGAAATGGTACGCCCAGGAGCATGTGCTGCTCTGCCTGGTGCCAGCGTTCTTCATTGCCGGGGCCGTGGGGGTTTTCGTCAGTCAGGCGGCGGTCATGAAGTATTTGGGCCCGAAAGCGAACAAGGTTCTCGCCTACGGCGTGGCCTCGGTCTCCGGGTCGATCCTCGCCGTCTGCTCCTGCACCATTCTGCCCCTGTTCGCCGGCATCTACCGCATGGGCGCGGGGCTCGGGCCGGCGAGCGCCTTTCTCTATTCCGGCCCGGCCATCAATATCCTCGCCATCGTTCTGACCGCCGCGGTGCTCGGCCCGCAGCTGGGGATCGCCCGGGCCGTCGGCGCCATCAGTTTTGCGGTGATCATCGGCATCCTCATGCACCTCTTCTTCCGCAAGGAGGAGTTGGCCAAGGTCGAGGCGGCCGCGGGCCTGCCCGAGCCGGAGGTGAGCCGCCCGCTGTGGCAGACGGCGCTCTATTTCGCCAGCATGGTCGGCATCCTGGTCTTCGCCAACTGGGGCAAACCGGCCGAGCCGGTCGGCGTGTGGCAGGCAATTTACGCCGCCAAGTGGCTGATCACCGGTCTGTTCGCCCTGGCCCTGGCCTGGATGCTGGTGGCCTGGTTCCAGGTCGGCAAGTGGAAGATGCTGGTCGCGGCGGCACCGGCGGTCGTCTTGGCCTTTGCCGTCCCGGAGCATCCGGCACTCCCCTTCGTCGCCGGCACCATCGGCCTCTCCACCCTGGCGGCCACGGGGGACGACGAGGATGGAGAGCTGCGCGAGTGGTTCGGCACCAGCTGGGATTTCGCCAAAAAGATCCTGCCGCTCCTCCTCTTGGGGGTGTTGATCTCCGGGGCGCTCCTCGGCCGTCCCGGCCACGAGGGGCTGATCCCTTCGGCCTGGATCTCCGGTTTGGTGGGCGGCAATTCCCTGGGTGCCAACCTCTTCGCCTCGGTGGTGGGCGCCTTCATGTACTTCGCCACCCTGACCGAGGTGCCGATCCTGCAGGGGCTGCTCGGCGCCGGCATGGGCAAGGGGCCGGCGCTGGCGCTGCTGCTTGCCGGGCCGGCCCTGTCCCTGCCCAACATGCTGGTCATCCGCTCGGTGATGGGGACGAAAAAGACTGTGGTCTTCGTCTCGCTGGTGATCGTCATGGCGACGATTTCCGGGCTGCTGTATGGCGCGTTGTTCGGTTGATTGGTTGTTCAATTCCAAGCAAAGGAGAAAACGGAATGAAAAAGATCCAGATTCTCGGTACCGGCTGTGCCAAGTGCAACGAACTGGCCGCCAACGCCAAGGAGGCCGCCCAGGCGCTGGGCGAAGAGGTGGAGTTCGAAAAGGTGACCGGCATCAACGAAATCATGCAGTTCGGCGTGATGACCACGCCGGGGTTGGCCATCGATGGCAAGGTGGTTTCCCAGGGCAAGGTGCTCAAGGCCGAGCAGATCAAGAAACTGCTGCGTTAACAGCCGCTCTTAGGGGAGGTGTCCGATGTCGATCCGCCGCTTGCTTCCGGTTCTGCTGGTCCTGCCGCTGCTGCTTCTGTCCCCCGCATCCCCATCCGTGGCCGGCGTCACCGCGGGGGACAAGGTAGTCGTTTATTACTTTCACCAGACGGTGCGCTGCTCGACCTGTCTGGAGTTCGAGACCTTTTCCAAAAAGACGCTGGATAGCTACTTCGCCAAGGAAATGGCGGGCGGCCGGGTGGAATGGCAGGTGCTCAACATGGATCTGCCCGCGAACCGTCACTATGCCGATGAGTTCAAGCTCTTTACCAAGGCGCTGGTGATCGAAAAGGTCCATGACGGCCAACCCGTCGCCCGGAAAAACCTGGAAGATATCTGGGCCTTCGAAGGGGATGAAGCCGGATTTACGAAGCTGGTGAAGGATGCCGTTGCCGCCTACCTCTGAGACGGTCCGGGCCTTGGGAAAAACCCTTTAACCGCTGGAGAGACCATGAAATCGATACGCCAGCTGATCGCAGTGTTGTTGCTCGTCGCCGGTGGGCTGATGCTGTCCGGGGCGGCCAAGGCGGCCGAAAATCTACCCCTGCCGCGCCTGCTCGACCTGGGTGCCGACAAGTGCATCCCCTGCCGGATGATGGCGCCGATCCTGGACGCGCTGAAAACCAGCCATGCCGGCAAGCTGCAAGTGGAGTTCATCGATGTCTGGAAGCATCAGGACCAGGCCATACCCTACGGGGTGCGGATGATTCCCACGCAGATCTTCTTCTCCCCCACCGGCCAGGAACTGTACCGCCACCAGGGCTTCATCTCCCGGGAGGACATTCTCGCCAAGTGGCGGGAGTTGGGCTACGACTTCAACAACTGATCGGGCAACGATCATGGAATCGCTCTTTATCGCCCTGACCCACGCCGTCACCGGCGCCCCGCTGCTGGCCCTGACCGCTTCCCTCGCCTGGGGCATCCTGAGCGTGCTCCTCTCCCCCTGCCATCTGGCGAGCATTCCCCTCATCGTCGGCTTCATCGACGGCCAGGGGCGGATGCCGACCCGGCGCGCCTTCGTCATCTCCAGTCTCTTTGCCGTCGGTATCCTCATCACCATCGCGGCCATCGGCGTGGCCACGGCGGCGGCGGGGCGCATGCTGGGCGATGTCGGTGCCTGGGGGACGTACCTGGTGGCGGCGGTCTTGTTCCTGGTCGGACTGCACCTGCTCGACTTTTTGCCCATGCCCTGGTCGGCCCCGGGCCGGGTGGGTATTGCCCGCAAGGGGATGCTGGCCGCGTTTCTACTCGGACTGATCTTCGGCGTCGCCCTCGGCCCCTGTACCTTTGCCTACATGGCGCCGATGCTCGCCGTCGTCTTCAACCGGGCGGCCGCCAGCCCGGTGTACGCGGCCTCGCTGTTGTTGGCCTACGGCCTCGGCCATTGCGCGCTGATCGTTTTGGCCGGCACCTTCACCGAAGTGGTGCAGCGCTATCTCGACTGGAACGAACGCTCCAGGGGCGCGCTGATCGTCAAAAAAATCTGCGGTATTCTGGTTATTTCCGGTGGTGGGTGGTTAATTTACAGCACCTACGCCTGACGCCGGGGCGTTCAGGTCCACAACAAGAGGCTCCTCAAACCGAAAGGGAGAAAGCCCATGACGACTTTCGAAGAAATTCTGGAAACGGGCGTGAAATTCCACGGCCACAAATGCCCGGCCATGCCGATGGGCCTGCGCGCCGGGCTGGCGGCCATGAACGCCCTCGGTGTCGAGCGCTCGCAGGACAAGGAGTTGCGGGTCTTGGCCGAGACCGGCGAAGGCCACGCCGCCGGCTGCTTTCTCGACGGCATCATGACCGCCACCGGCTGCACCTACGGCAAATCGAACATCAAGAAGCTCTATTACAACAAGATGGCCTTCACCCTGATCGACGCCAAGACCGGACGGGCGGTGCGGGTCTCGCTGAAGCCGGAATTCTTTGCCCAGGCGCTTCAGTCCCCCTTCGTCCAGCAGCGCAAGGCCGGCGTGCCGCCCCAGGACATCCCGGCCGCCATCGCCGACCCGCTGGTCGACAAGATCCTGAATCTGCCGGAAGAGATGTTCCTGAGCATCGGCCCGGTGCAGCAGGTCGCGGTGCCCCGGGGCAAGGCGGAGTTCGAAGCTCAGCCCTGCGCCAAATGCGGGGAGCTGACCTTCGTCAACAAGCTGCAGGAGTCGCCGGGCGGGCCGCTCTGCATCCCCTGCCGGGGCTGAAAACCATGGCGGAACACCACCATCACGACCAGGGCGAAACTTCCGGGTCCCGGATGGTCGTGACCATGCTGCTCAACTTCACCATCACCCTGGTCGAAGTCGTCGGCGGCGTGATGTCCGGCAGCCTGTCGCTGATCTCCGACGCGCTGCACAATTTCAGCGACGGCATCGCCATCATCGTCAGCTACGCCGCTCTGCGTTTGAGCCAGAGGCCGAGAAACGACCGGTACACCTTCGGCCTCAAGCGCGCCCAGGTCCTGGCCGCGATCCTCAACGCCGGGGTGCTGCTGGCGATTGCCGTCTACCTGGTGCGCGAAGCGGTGACCAAACTGCAACATCCGCAGGCCGTCGACGGCAGCATGATGCTGATCGTCGCCAGTATCGGCCTGGCGGCCAACCTGATCGGCACCTGGCTGTTGCATCGCGGCGCGCAAGAGCAACCTGAACATCCGTTCGGCCTACCTGCATCTGCTCTCGGATGCCGTCTCCAGCGTGGCGGTGATTCTCGGCGCCGTGGCCATCCGGCTCTTCAACCAGTTCTGGGTCGACCCGGTGCTGAGCCTGCTGATCGCCGTCTATGTCGGCTGGGAGAGCTGGAAGATCCTGCTGGCCGCCATCGACGTCCTGATGCTCAAGGTGCCGGGGTCGATCTCTTTGGATGAGCTGCAGGCGACGCTGGAGGAACTAGCCGGGATCTGCAATGTCCATCACATCCACCTCTGGCGGGTAGACGATGACGATCTCCATTTCGAGGCGCATGTCAATACCGAACTTGAGACCCTCCAGGAAACCGGACCCCTCGCCGAAGCGATCGAAAACCTGCTGTACGAGCGGTTCGGCATCAACCACGTGACCCTGCAGTTCGAAGTCGGCACCTGTCTGACGGGAAAGTACCGCCAGCAGGCCCACGGCCAGGATTGACCTGTGGCGCACCTGATCGCCCCGATTTTTTTGCTCTGGAATTTGGCGAAAACGCCAAGCGTAGGTTTTGGGGACAACGATGAATGAATGGTTGATCGTCTCCCTGCTCGCTTTCGGCCTGAGCTTTCTCTTCGCCCTCGGCGGCATCGGGTCGGCGGTCGCCCTGGTGCCGGCCCTCCACTGGCTCGGGCTGCCGCTCCTGGTCGCCAAGCCGACCGGGCTGTTGGTTAACACCCTGAGCATGACCGGGGCGAGTGTCGACAATATCCGCGCAAAACGGCTCGATTTCAGGTTCGGCGTGCCGATCATCGTCAGTTCCTTCCTGCTCGCCCCGCTCGGCGCCTGGTCAAGCCACTGGATCCCCACGGCGGTGGTCCTGGCGATCTTCACCCTGTTCCTGGCTTTTTCCGGGGTGATGCTGATCTTTTTCCGCGCCGGACGCTTCGAGGGCCAGTACCGGGAGGACCGGCCGCTCCTGGCCCCGGCGCTGATCGGCGCGGTGGCCGGTTACCTGTCGGGGCTGCTCGGGGTAGGGGGCGGCGGGCTGATCGCGCCGCTCTTGATCCTGCTCGGCTTCAACCCGAAGAAGGTCGCCGTGATCACCGCCTTCGTCGTCCCCTTCTCCTCGCTGAGCGGCCTGATTGCCTATTTGGCGATGGGGCATGCCGAGCTGTGGCTGATGATTCCGGCGGCGGTGGCGGCCTATCTGGGCGGCAGCTTGGGCACCAGGTTTATGCACGACCGGCTTAAGCCGGGGACCGTGAAAAAGTTCCTCGGAGCCCTCTTGTTGCTGCTGGCCCTGAAAATGGGGCTGCAACTGGTGGGGTAAAAAGAAGGAGGCAACCTTGAAGGAGTCCCTGATGAAATACCTGAGTCTTCTGCTGCTGCTGATGTTTTGGGGGCTGCCGGCGCTGGCGGCCGAGCCGAGCATCACCAACTTGCTGGAAGCCGTTGCGCAACAGCCGGATCTCGCCGCCAGTGCGCTCGGGGTCAGGTCGGCAGAGGTTCAACTGCAGCAGGCCCGGGCCGAGCTCTATCCCCGGCTCGCGGCCTTCGGCAGCTATACCCGCTACAGTTCACCGACCAACCTGCGGCCGATGCCGCCGACCGAAGTCAACATTGCTGCTGGCGACTCCATCCCCTTTTCTGACGATATTCTGCGGTATGGGCTGCGGGTGGAGATGCCGGTTTTCGTCAAGAGCCTCTACTCGCTGGCGGACAAGGTCAAGCAGGTGCAGAAAGCCAGCAGGGCCGGGCACCGGCTCCGGCTGGTCACCCGCCAGGCGGCGGTGGTCTCCCTCGACGCCTCCCTGGCATTCACCAGCCACCTGGACGCCGCCATCGCCTCGCGTATCGAATCCTTGAGTAAAACCAGAGATGACCTGCAACTGGCGGTCAAGATAGGGCGCACGCCGGAGTCGGAACTGCTCAAGGTTGAAACGACCCTTTACGATCTGCAGAAACAGCGCAACGACCTGCGACGCCAGGCCGTCAGCCTGACCAGCCAGTTGGAGCAATTGACCGGAATCCGGCTCGACCGCTTTGTCCCGATCGCGCTGAAACGCCCGGTGACCGAAGCTCCCTATCTGCGCCAGCTGCAGCAGGAGGCCACGGTCGCCGCCAGCGAGAAGGAACTGCAGCAGGCCTGGGATCAGCACTATCCAACGGTCAGGCTGGAAGGGGTGATTTCGGAAAATGAAGGGGAGGCCTACAACACCGGCCGGTCCATCGAGCGCAGCTACAACTACCTCGGGGTGGCGCTGGTGCTCCCCCTGTTTGATCGCCAGCTGAGCACGTCGATCGATCAGGCCAGGGTGCAGCTGCAACGCCAGCGGCAGCAGCTGGCCCAGCTGCGGATCGATCTGGCCGCCGAGGCCGAGAGCCTCAAACGGCAGCTGCCGGTCCTCGATCAATCGACCGAACTGGCGCAGACCAGTCTCGAAAATAACCGGCGGCTCCTCGAAATTGCAAAGGTCGCCTATCGCAACGGACGCATGACCACCGAAGAATATCTCCGCTTCGAAACCCGGGTGCTCGATGCCGAGGCGGCCCTGAATCGAACCGAGGTTGATCGCTGGCAGATCATCAGTCAACAGGCGGTGCTCTACGGCGAGGAACTGACAGGAGTTATCCAATGAAAAAGAAATGGATTGTGGTTCTGATCCTGGTGGTGACGGTGGCCAGCGCTATCGTCCTGCTGAAAACCCGCCAGGCTGAGCTGGCCAAGGCGCCGGTGGCTGCGGTGCTGCCGGTGGTGGCGGAGGCGCTGGAGGTCCAGCCGCGAGCAATCACCCTGACCCTACCGGCGATGGGCGTCGTCTCCTCGGACCGTTCCACCCTCCTCGCCACCAAGATCAGCGGGCGCATTCTCAAGCTCTATAAGCAGGAGGGCGCGCCCGTCAAACAGGGCGACCTGCTGCTGCAGATCGACGACCGTGAATTGCGCGCCCAACAGGAGAGTCTGCGTCTCAAACGCGAAAGCCTCGGTTTCGATCTTGACGCCAAGCGGCAAAACCTCAAGGCGGCTGAGGCCGCCTTGCAGAATGCCCTCGACAGTCACGGCCGCACCAAAGAGTTGCTCGATGTCAAGGGCGCTTCGATCGAAGAGTACCAGCGGGAAGAAACCACCATCGCCCAACTCAAGGCCCAGGTACAAAGTGCCAGCAGCGGCATCGCCATGCTTCAGTCGAGTGTGGACGAAGTGCGGCAGAGCGAAAAAGCCATCGCCACCCAACTCAGCTACACCCGCCTGACGGCGCCGGTCAGCGGCACCTTGAGCGCCCGCCTGGCCATGGTCGGCGACCTGGCCGTGCCGGGCAAGCCCCTCCTGAAGATCGCAGCGGATCAGGGCCTGTATCTTGATCTCAAGCTGCCCTCCGACCTGCAGGCTTCGGCCATCGCGTATGCAGGCAGGCAATACCCCCTGACCGCCAAAAATCAGGCCGGGGCCAGCGGTCTGCGCGAATACCGCGCCGCCTTGCCCGTCGGCGGTTCCCTGGTCGAAGGGGAATTCCTCAATGTGGCTTTGGTGCTCTACACCGGCACCGGGGTGCTGCTGCCCGACGACGTGCTGCTCACCACCCAGGGCATCACCAGCGTGCTGATTTATGCCGATGGCCAGGTCCGAAAAACCCCGGTGACGGTGATCCGCCGCGGCAGCCAAGGGGTCATGGTCGAGGAAGATCTGGGCGGCAAGACCCTGCTGCTGGCCAAGCCGGATATCCTGCTGCGCGCCACCTCCGGGGCACCGGTTAAAATCCTCCGCCGTAGCGACATCTGACCGGGGAGCAAGACCATGTTCGAATTTTTCCATAAACGGCCCTATCTGCTCTACAGCGTGATCGCCGGGCTCTTTGTCCTCGGGGTTTACGGCCTGATCGTGATGCCGAAAAACCTCTTTCCGGACAGCGACCGGCCGACCGTGATCGTCATCAGTCAGGTCCCCGGGGCCACCGCCAACGTGGTCGCCGCAACGGTCTCGAAGCCGGTGGAGCAGGAGGTTTCGACCCTGGCGCTGATCCGCAAGGTCAGTTCGACCAACATTGCCGGGATGTCGATCGTGACCGCCGAATTCGAGTATAAAAAGGGGCTCGACGCGGCGGCGGTCGATGTTAACAACGCCATCAACAAGGTGCGCGGCAAACTGCCGGACGGCGTCAACCCCTCGATCTACACTGCCGGTTCCTTCATTTTGCCGGTCGATGTATTCGCCCTGTCGCCCGCCAATTCAAACCTGGATATCGACACCATCCGCAAGCTGGTGGTCAGCGATATCAAGCCGGCCCTGTTGCGCAATCCCCAGATCGGCAATGTCGAGGTCTTCGGCGGCTTCCAAAGCGCCATCAACATCGATATCGACCCGTTTGCGGCCAAGGCCCACGGCATCGCCCTGGATAAGATTGCCGGGACCATCCGCGCCCTCGACCGGGACCTGCCCCTCGGCTTCAGCAAGGGGGACGGTTCGTTCTTCACGGTCACGTATTACGGCGAGCGCGACCGCATCGAAGATCTGCAACGCCTGCCGGTGGCCCCCAACGTCACCCTGGGCGATATCGCCACCGTCACCTGGGAGCACCAACGGCGCTTCTCCGGCTATCTCGGCAACGGCAAACAGGCAATCGCCCTGGCGATCCAACGCGCTCCCGGCGGTTCCGTCCTCTCGACCAGCAACGCCGCTCGCGCCGAGATCGAAAAACTCAAGGCCCGCTATCCCAATATCCGGTTTGAGCTCTCCGACACCCAGCACACCCTGATCCAGACCGCCAACACCAACATGCTCGACGCGCTGCGCGACGCGATCATCTTCACCCTGCTGGTGATCCTGCTGTTTCTGGGCAACCTGCGGGCGGTGGCCGCGGCG
>CAWDZB010000021.1:0-181475 GCA_963806685.1 uncultured delta proteobacterium | reverse complement strand
ATCTTCTCCAGCAGCTTCTCCCCCTCCTGCTGGGCCACGCAACCGCCGACGCCGAGGATCAGCGCCGGTTTCTGCTGCTTGAGGGGCTTGAAGCGGCCGAGGTGGCCGTAGACCTTGCGCTCGGCCTTGTCGCGGATCGAGCAGGTGTTGAGCAGGATGAGATCGGCCTCGGCGGCGGCATCCACCTGGCGGTAGCCGGCGCCCTGCAGCAGATCGACGATCCGCTCCGAGTCGACGACGTTCATCTGGCAGCCGAAGGTTTCGAGATAGAATCGTTTTTCCATGGACGGCAAGAAGGTCTCTCCCAACATATTGAGGTGCCGGATGGTACCCAATGGCCGGGAAAAAGTCAAACAAAAGCCGGTAGTCGGTACCGGGGAGGGGGCATTCCGCGGCGGAGCGGGCCAGCGCCGCCTCCAGCAGGGCGGTCACCCGCCGCGGGTACTCGATGCAGGCCAGGGTCAGACGCATTTCCTCCTCCCGGCCACGGATGCGCAGGGTGCCGAGTTCCTCGCCGTAGTGACGCAGCTGGAACCAGACCACCTGTTCAAGTGCCAGCTCCTGGCGGCGGCGGCCGTGTACCCCGCGGCGCACCAGGATGCGCCGGTCGGTGACGGCATAGAAGACCTGCTCCCATTCCAGCCGGGCCAGCAGCAGGTGGCCGAGGGCAAGGTAGAGGCCGACCAGCACGAACGGCAGCGGCACCAGGGGTAGCCAGGGCCAGCCGTAGACGGCGGCAAGCGGCAGCGACACCGCCAGCCAGTAGAGGCTCAGGAAGAAGAGCAGCAGCCCGAACAGGGAATGTTTCCAGTTGCGGAAGGTGTAGCAGCGCGGCGCCGGCCTTCCCTCCCAGCGCAGGATTTCTCCATCCGTGAGCAACGGTTCCCAGTTCATGGCTTGTCCTGCAAAACGGTGGCCCGGGCGGCGGCGGTCCGGCCGAGCTTCCCCTGGGGGTCGGTCTTGGCAACCTCCTGGTAGAGTTCCCGGGCTTGTTGCGGGCGGCCGGTGCGGTCGTAGGCTTCGGCAAGAAAAAGGCGCCCTGCAGTGACGGCTTCAGCTGCAGGCTCTGCTCCAGCTCCCGTTGGGCCTGAGCATACTCCTGGAGCTGCAGATAGACGTAGCCGAGCCCGAGCCGGGAATAGTAATAGTTGCCGTCCAGCCGCACCGCCTTGGCCAGGTGAATCCGCGCCGAGCTGAAATCCTCTGCTTCCAGATAGGCCATTCCCAGGCCGGTGAGGATCAGCGCCTGGTCGGGGGCCTTGGTCGCAGCCTCCAGGAAGGTGGCAATCGCCTTGCCTAGCTCTCCGTTCTTCTGTTGCTGGCGCGCCTGGTCGTAGAGGGCGTACCCGGCCCGGGTCTCCTGCAAGCCGGCCACCGTCTCCTGGAATGGTTCACTGCCGATGCGGGCGCTTTTCGTCGGCGCCGGGTAGTTGGCGGCGATGTACTGCTGGTTGGCAACCAGCCGCTCCCTGGAGAAGGGGTGGGTACGGAACAGCCCGGAGAGCCACGAAGGCTCGACTCCCCCCTCAAGTTTGCGATAGAAGATCTCCTGGACCTGGACTGCGCCGAGCGGGTTATAGCCGGCCTTGACCATGTAGTCGATCCCCAGCCGATCGGCCTGGCGCTCCTGGTCGCGGCTGTAGGAGTTGTCGAGCAGCCCGGCAGCCAGCGATGCGGCCCGCCGGGCCAGCGGCCCATAGGCGTCCTGGTCGGTGGCACCGGAGAGCAGGCCAAGACCGAGGTTGAGAAGCATGCCGCGCTGCATCCCCTGCACCGAGTCACGGGCATTGACATGCCCAACCTCGTGACCGAGAATCGCCGCCAACTGGGCCTCGTTATTGAGATTGACCAGCAGCCCGCGGGTAATGGCGATCTTGCCGCCCGGAAGCGCAAAGGCGTTGGGGGAGGAATCGTTGACCACGGTAAAGGAATAGGGAAGCTTCGGCCGCTGGCTGACCCGCGCCAGCGCCTGGCCCACCCGGCCGACGTAGTCCTGCAACTGCGGATCGGTCACTGCGCCGCCCATGGTCTGCACGGCCTCGGGAAAGGCCTTGTTCCCAAGGGCGATCTCCTGCTGGTCGGAGACCTGGACCAGGGCGAGTTCCGAGCGCCCGGTCACGGGGTTGACAGCGCAGCCGGCCGCCGATGCCAGCAGCAGGGCGGCCAGGCTGGAAAGGAAAACTCGGAACACGGGATGAACCTCCTCGACAGGCGAAATGCTGCCCGGCAGCAGCCATGGCCGCCGAGACGGCCCATCTTAATGGTCCCGGTCCGGTTTGGCAAGTCATCCCGCGAGGTTCTCTCTCCGCCCGGAAATTTAATACTGGCTTTTTAAAATGCAGGTCTATATAATAGATGGGTTTTGCAGAAACTGCCAGCTGCCGGCGACACCGGTAAGGAGCCATCGAGATCATGCCCCAGAATATCCGCAACATCGCCATCATTGCCCACGTCGACCACGGCAAGACCACTCTGGTCGACGCCATGCTCAAACAGTCCGGGGTCTTCCGCGAGAACCAGGTGATCACCGAGCGGGTCATGGACAGCAACGACCTGGAGAAGGAGCGCGGCATCACCATCCTCTCCAAGAACCTTTCCATTCACCACGGCGGGCTGAAGATCAACATCGTCGACACCCCCGGCCACGCCGACTTCGGCGGCGAGGTGGAGCGGGTGCTGAAGATGGTCGACTCGGTGCTGCTGCTGGTCGACGCCTTCGACGGGCCGATGCCGCAGACCCGTTTCGTTCTCAAGAAGTCCCTCGACCTGGGAATCAAGCCGATCGTCGTCATCAACAAGATCGACCGCCCCGGCGCCCGCCCCGAATACGCCCTCGACCAGGTCTTCGACCTCTTCTGCGAGCTCAACGCCAACGAGGAGCAGCTCGACTTCCCGGTGGTCTACGCCAGCGCCAAGCAGGGGTTCGCCAAGCGCGAACCGGACCAGGATTCGGACAATCTCGAACCGCTCTTCGCCATGATCGCCGAGCGGGTCGCGCCGCCGGTAGCTGATCCCGCCGCGCCGCTGCAGATGCTGGTGTCGAGCATCGCCTACAACGACTACCTGGGACGGCTGGCCACCGGTCGGATCGTCAACGGCAAGGTCCACGCCGGCGAGTCAGTGGCCCTGATCAATCGCGATGGCAGTGTCAAGCGCGGCCGCGTTTCCAAGCTGCTCGGCTACGAGGGACTCAAGCAGGTCGAGATGAGCGAGGCGGTGGCCGGGGACATCGTAACCATTGCCGGCTTCGACGAGGTCGGCATCGGCGAAACGATAGCTGCCATTGACAACCCGGTAGCCCTCCCCTATGTCGCCATCGACGAGCCGACCCTGTCGATGAACTTCATCGTCAACACCTCCCCCTTTGCCGGCCGCGAGGGAAAATTCGTCACCAGCCGCAACCTCCGTGAACGGCTGATGCGCGAACTGCGCACCAATATCTCGCTGCGCGTCGAGGATACCGCCAACACCGATACCTTCAAGGTTTCCGGTCGCGGCGAGCTGCACCTGTCGATCCTGATCGAGAACATGCGCCGCGAGGGCTACGAACTGGCGGTCTCCAAGCCCGAGGTCATCTTCCGTGAGGTCGACGGAGTCCGCTGTGAGCCGATGGAGTACCTGGTGATCGACGTCCCCGAAGAATACCAGGGGACGGTCATCGAGAAGCTCGGCCCGCGCAAGGCGGAGATGGTCTCCATGCACCCGATGGACGGCATCAATCGTCTCGAATTCGTGATCCCGGCGCGGGGCCTGATCGGCTTCCGCACCGAGTTCCTCACCGATACCCGCGGCACCGGCGTGATGACTCACACCTTCCACGAATACGCCACCTACCGCGGGCCGATCCCGCAGCGCAAGAACGGCGTGCTGATCGCCATGGACTCGGGCGAGACCGTGGCTTACGCGCTGTGGAACCTTCAGGACCGCGGCACCCTCTTCGTCGCCCCCGGCACCGAAGTCTACGAGGGGATGATCATCGGCCAGCACGCCAAGGAAAATGACCTGGTGGTCAATGCCTGCCGGGAGAAGAAACTGACCAACGTCCGCGCCTCCGGCTCCGACGAAGCGGTGCGCCTCACGCCGCCGCGCCTGCTGACCCTGGAGCAGGCCCTCGAGTATATCGACGAGGACGAACTGGTGGAAGCGACGCCCAAATCGATCCGCCTGCGCAAGAAATACCTCGATGCAAATGAGCGCAAGCGCAGCGAAAAGCAGTTCAAGTAGTCCCCGCACTCTGCTGACAAACT
Organism: uncultured delta proteobacterium; assembly: GCA_963806685.1. GTDB lineage: Bacteria > Desulfobacterota > Desulfuromonadia > Desulfuromonadales > DDH964 > DDH964. The sequence continues at coordinate 177,228 of CAWDZB010000021.1, read as the reverse complement.
TTCGAGGCCCCGGAAACGGGGCCTTTTTTCGTCGAACACGGTTTGTCAAAGAGTCCCCCCAAAAAAAACATTCCTGCCCGCCTCGCCGAACCGTATACACCTCGCTCGTCCAGGAAAAATTACAAAATGATGGTTTACAAGGCGATTTTTATCATAATTAGGGTTAGTTGAATGAAATCAGCCCCACTACATCGGCTATTTTCCAGGCGATAATCAACAAACGGTATACGGTATAAAACAAAAACTACATAACATATTGTTTTCAGTAATTTTTTTGTTATTTTTCGCTTGCATAAACCCCCCTCAGGAGACTATTCTCTCAAAATATGGTAATAAAAACCAGATACCCTACAAAAGGAGTCCCAAGCATGGAATGCCCCATCTGCAAAAATAGCCACCACGTGGAAATTGACACTCATTCCGACGGCTATGCCAAAAACCTTCAGGAATGCGGTCACTGCGGTGCCCTGTGGACCATCAACAACAACCTCTCCGTCCTGATTCACGGCTCGACCTTCCCTATTGCCGCCAACAGCTGACCCCTCCCGCACCCGGGGCCTGGCATCCTGCCGGCCGGTTCCGGGCGGAAATTGATTTCACAACTCTCCCGTTCGGACGCCGCCGCAGCCGGTCACCACAACCCGGCAAGGCGCGGCGTCCTTTTATTTTGTCCCCGCCGCTCGGCCGGAGAAACGCCGCCCGCAGCATCTAAAGTGCTTGAAAAAAGCAGCAGTTCTTAATATATTGTCTGCCGATTGCCGGGATCCCCCGAACACTGGACATTGCTGGAGGCCTCGTGGATACTGCGCTCACCACCAAGGAACAAACGACCCTGCTGACCATCGCCCGCAAATCGATCGAGTCCTGGGTCCGCAGCGGTACAGTCTATATCGAACCGCGGGAGGAGAAAGCGCTGAACAAGCGCAACGGCTGCTTCGTCACCATCAAGCAAAACGGTGCGCTGCGCGGCTGCATCGGCAATTTTCAATCGGAACTCCCGCTGTTCCGGGAAGTCGCCGAGATCGCCGCCGCCTCGGCCAGCAAGGATCCCCGCTTTTACCCGTTGCAGGAAAAGGATCTGGACAATTTCAATCTCGAGATCTCGGTTCTTTCCCCCCTGCACAAGGTTGACGACGTTGAGGAGATCGCGGTCGGACGGCACGGCATCTACATTGAAAAAGGCTTCTACCGCGGGGTTCTGCTGCCCCAGGTGGCCACCGAGCACGGATGGGATCGGGAAACCTTCCTCAAGCAGACCTGCCTCAAGGCCGGCCTGCCGACCGATGCCTGGGAGGCGGAGGACGCCGAAATCTATATCTTCAGCGCTGATGTCTTCGGGGAAGACTGACCCCCTTCCCTACCAGATTCCCTACCTAAAACGGAGCCGTTCCAAATGGAACGGCTCCGTTTTTATATGCGGGATAGCTTGTTACCGGCGAGAGCCTTTCAGCGCTGGAAAGCCCCGGCACCTGTTGGAACAGGCAACCGCCGTTCAGTCTTTTCTGACTACCGCCCGGCCGCAGGTCGAGGAGGCGACACCAACTTTGAAATGGCAGACCTCCGGCGAATCGGCCTCCACGATGCAGACATAGCCACTTTGTGCGGTGCCGCTGGGGTTGAACTGCAGCTTGCTGTCCGCATCGCTGTTGCAGGCCAAGTTCTTCTTCAGGGCGACCGCCTGAGGAAGGTCGACCCAGTCGATCACCACGGTTGCAAAATCGGTGCTGTGGGTGGGGCGATCCCCTTCCACGAGACGATAGCGGCGGTTCAGGACCTCGATCTCGACGCGCTGCTCCAGGTTTCTGGTGGCGGCACGGGTTCGCGCCTGACGCATCAAATCCACCATATCGCGGGCAGCCTGTCGATATTGGGCCTGCTTTCTCCAGGCCACGAAATCCGGGATGGTGAGCAGTGAAATCGTCCCCAAAATCCCAACCACCACCAGCAGTTCCAGCAGCGTCATTCCCCTTTCCGAACGCACCACGAGCCCCCTCCTCTCGTATCGGCCCCCCTCCGGGACGATCGTTTGGTGTCAACACTTTGTCAGCGGCCTAACCGGCCCGCCGCTGCCGCATGCCTGACCAAGGAACAGATCCCCAGCACCTGCGAAAGTACCGGCGCCGGCAGGAATTGTAGCTAGAGGCTGCAAATGACTGCGATCCTGGCTGAAACCAGGGATGCATGAAACAAAGGGAGGGGGGGAAAATCGGTTCGAAAGATGTTGCGGGTTCGACGGGCGGAAGTGCCCGAAGTGGATCAGCTTGAATCGGTTTCCGGGTCAGCGGTCTTGGCCCTGCTGATGGGAAAACCATTTCCAGCTATAAACTTCCGGTTGCTCGAAACGGTTACGTTCATGGAAGCCCCCCTCCATATCCGTCCTGCAACCAGACCTGCCAAGCTCTGTCCACACAACATACAAATGGGTTCCGCACTTGTCAACCCGCCACTCCAGGTTGTACCGGGCTCCAGGCAGTACCCAGTGGATGTATTTAGCTCCCTTGCAAGGCGGCCAAATCATCGATGGTCATCTCGACGTTTTTCATTATCATGCCCTCGGTAATTTTCAGTTCGAGGTATTCCTGCGGATGCCCGTTTTTTTTCAGGACCCGCCGAAATCGGCCAGACCCTTGATTATGTAGCAGTAGGGGAGTCGAACTTGTCTGGCCAAAGCCGAGGATTTTTACAACAAACGGCACGCAACAATCAGGGGAACCTCACCCGCCCGGGAGTTTCTTCAAATGCCGTCCCGTCTCCCAATTGTCCCCAGATATTTGTTCCCCAACTCCACAGGGAACCATCCGTTTTCAAGCCGATCCCATATGAGTAGCCACCAGCTTCGGCGACGGCCCAGTCAAAAGAGGTGCCTATGCGTGTCGGGGTAGAGAGGCCCTGTATGTCTGTATTTAGAGTGCCAACGTTATATAGCGGCACTCCCCAGTGCCACAAGCTACCGTCGACTTTCTGTGCCACTACATATGAAGTTCCCGCTGAAACGGCTTGCCAGTCGGAATCCGTGCCTATTTGTACGGGATCATAACTGCCATAAGCCGTACCCGTTATAAGCTGTCCTGCGTTATTTGTGCCCCATGCCCACAAGGTGCCGTCCGACTTTCGGGCGACGCTAAAACCATCGCCTGCCGCACACTGGCTCCAGTCGGAATCACCCCCAACCTGGGTTGGTGCCGTCTGATTGAGTGCCGGAAGCCCCAATCCGAGCTCACCATCCCAATTGCTCCCCCAGCTCCAGATAGTCCCGTCTGTTTTTATGGCCAAGGCATGCCCGCTTCCAGCGTCAACCGCTGCCCAGTCGGAATCGATTCCAATCTGAACCGGGTTTTGTTGCGGCGATGTGCTTCCATCAAGATAGTATCCGCCCCAGGCCCAGAGGCTGCCATCGGTTTTTATCCCTAGCAGGTAAGAGTCATAACCTCGCCCTGCAGTGATCAAAGTCCAGTCCGTGTCTGTGCCGATCTGAACCGGGCTACCATAATTGGATAAGGGCAAAGAGTTTAAAGGGTTTCTCCCCCAGCACCAGAGTGTTCCATCCGATTTCGTAGCACAGGTAAGTCTATCGCCGAGGGCAAACTGGTCCCAATCCCTCTGGTCGAGCAACTTAACAGGGAGATCTTTGCTTAAGTAGGTTCCATCACCTAATTGAGAATTTACATTGTTGCCCCACCCCCACCAGGAGCCATCCGTTTGACGCGCAACAACATGCGTTGGCCCCGCAGCAATCCGATCCCATGTTGATCCTGCGACGACAGATACCGGTAATTTCTTGCTGCCCACTGTTCCCAGACCCAACTGCCCGCTATTATTGAAGCCCCAGCTCCAGACCGAGCCATCGGCTTTCATCGCAAAGCATGACTCCTCACCGGTAGAAATATTGATCCAATCGGTCGCACTCCCAATCCGTATCGGGGTTAAACTGGCTCTCTCCTGGGAATCTGCCAACTGGTGAAAATTGTTGCTTCCCCAGGCCCAGAGGCTGCCATCTCTCTTCAAGCCCAATGTATGGCCATAGCCTGCCGCAGCCTTCGCCCAGTTGCGGTCACTGCCGACCTGCACCGGACTGCTGGTAATGCCCGCGGCCCCAACCTGGCCGAAATCGTTCGCGCCCCAACCCCAGAGGGTCCCGTCGGACTTCAGCGCCATGGAATGGCTATAGCCCGCTGAAATGTCGATCCAGTCTTTATCAACCCCGATCTGTAGCGGATCGGGCCGTTCGATTGATGTCCCGTCGCCCAACTGCCAGAAATAATTTTTACCCCAGGCCCATAAGCTTCCGTCAGTCTTGAGGGCCAGCGTGTACTCATTACCAGCCGATACTGCTCGCCAATCTTGATCCGTACCCACTTGAACAAAACCGTTGGTGTCCTTGGATTCCCACAAGGTGCCATCGGTTTTGATCGCCACAGCATGACTCGACATGAGGTCCATTGTCGCCCAATCCGAATCACTGCCGATTTGGGTTGGCAAAAGGATATCCTCCGTGGAACCATCTCCCAGAGACCCATTACGATTGTGTCCCCAGGCCCAAAGCGTGCCATCCGACTTCAGGGCCAGGTTGCTGTAATAACCACTCGCAATCTTGCTCCAATCATTGTCGGTCCCGACCTGGGCGAGAGTTTCACGACCTGTCGTTGTGCCGTCACCCAGTTGCCCAAAGTCATTGGCCCCGCAGCTCCACAACGTGCCGTCGGCTTTCAGGAACAGAACATGCGTCGCGCCACCGGCCATCGGGGCGACAGGCAGGGCAGTTCCTTCCGGCGTTCCGCCGCCGCTACCTCCGCCGCAAGCGAAAAGGGATAAACCGAAAACGCAGAGTACCGGCCACCAGAAAACTTTTGATTTCAACACGAAAACCCTCCCTGTAGATTACTTATTGAATCCAATAGGAAATGCGAAGCAAAGTCTTACCTGCATCCGCCAGCGTCCAGGAATAAAAAGCCATCTATCGGTCGAAACTGGGCAGATGGCTTGCAATCTTCAGAATCCGGCAATTTCCCCATGCAGATTTCATCGACATTTCCCCCCTGCAAATGAAATTAATCACTTGTTATTTAGCATCCTCGACCACGGACGGTCAGTTCAAAGAGTCCCACTGTGTCTCGCATCCGAAAAGAAAAGGTGCTGATTCCTCCCTGAAAATCGAATCGGCCAAAACTTGAAAAATTGAGAAACCGCCCCAACTCCGCTCCTGGGGGTTGGGGATCCCGAAAATCCTGATTTATAAGATTCCCCGTAACACGGGGGCTTGAAAATACATATCTGCTTTACTAACGCTCCTGACAAGCAACAGAGATCGCCTCCACTTCCCATCCCGACTTACCCCAGTTCACACTCCGATCATGGCTCTCAAATAACCTGCTTCCGCTTCCGACATCATGCGCATAAGCCACAAAGTGGTGCCTTTTACCTTGGTTGTTTGCCAACATCCCGACAAGTTTGAGAGTGCCACAGGCCGGACCGCCCTCTACCCTCCCCTCGAACGACAACCGCGAACCAAGGTGCTTTGCAACTGCGTTTATGTGGTAGCCGTTGCTTGTTTGGAATATCCCCCGGCTGACCCGCTCCGCCGAAATTGTCCCGAAAATGGGGCCGGAAGAATAGGCGATTTGCCGAACCTGCCCTCTCTCCTGGGAGGGTGAGAAACCTGCATGAACCACGCGAGGGCGCTGCACATCAGGGGCTCTGAAGGTTGTAACCGGATTGACCGTCACCGTTTGGGCCTTGGGCTGGTCGGGACGATCGGAGAAATGAAGGGTACCGTTGCTATCTACCCACTTGTAAATGGTGTTGGAACCGGACTGGCTTTCTCGGGTTGGTTGGGGATGGTAGACGGCTGGAGGGGCTTGGACAGGAGGGAGGTCTGATTCATATTGCGGAATTGCCGCTGTAAATTGTTGACTGGGATGCTGATCTTTCCCGGGTTTAAAAACTAGGTCGGCGCTTTGGATGGTCATCCAGACAAGGACCGTGACTCCCAGACTGACCGCGACAAGTCCCAGCAATTTCAATGCACCGGCAAAATCCCCCATAACACCCCCCTTTAAATGAAACGACAGCCACCCAAAGGTGGTTCCTTTTGATTCCAGCCCAGGATGACCGAAGCTGACGCCTGGTCACTCATCCCGGACAAAAGCACTTCTCGTTTGTAACCCCTCGATTAGATTCCGTCAATGACAAATATTCGCGGATAATTCGCGCAGAGAACCATTGAAGGGGCGAGGAGTAGTTCTTCCTTGACCTTCAGTAACGGGACGCCCACCGAATCTCAGGACTATACTTCTCGGTTCAGTTGAATTTCTCACTCATCCGAGCTTCATGCATTGCCAAGTCCGCTCCGTTCAAAAAACAAAAAGAACCTGCCGATATCGGTCAGGTCCTTTTCTATTTGGTGCCCGGGACGGGAGTCGAACCCGTACGACCGAAGTCGAGGGATTTTAAGTCCCTTGCGTCTGCCAGTTCCGCCACCCGGGCCAGGAATGCGGGAGCGGTTATTATTAGACGATTTGTTCCCGGAGTGTCAACGGAAAAGGCTGTAAATTCAAGGGTCGGAAGGGTACACTGGGGCTGAAAAAAATCCCCGGATCCAGCAGGTCCAAAAGGAGCAACCAATGAGCGATTCTATTATTTGCCCCCATTGCGGCAAGGCGGTCAAAACCTACCGCAACCCCTTTCCCACCGTCGACATCATCATTCGCCACAACGGCGGCATCGTCCTGATCGAGCGGCGCAACGAACCGCTCGGCTGGGCGCTGCCCGGCGGCTTCGTGGATTACGGCGAAAGCCTGGAGACCGCCGCCCAGCGCGAGGCCGAGGAGGAGACCGGCCTGAAGCTTTCTGCGCTACGCCAGTTCGGGGCCTATTCCGAACCGGCGCGAGATCCACGCCAGCACAATATCTCAGTGGTTTTTACAGCCGACGGCCATGGCCAGATGCTGGCCGGCGACGATGCCGCCAGGGCCAAGATCTTCCCGCTGGAAGAGCTCCCCTCCCCCCTCTGTTTCGATCACGCCCAGATCCTCGCCGACTACCGCCGCCGACTGACTGCCGGCGACCTCGACCGTCCCGAGTAATCAGCCGAAGAAGCGCAATTCGGGTAACTCCTCCAGCAGGCCATGGCGCCAGCACAGCTCGCAGTAGAGGCGCAGGCCAGCGAGATGGGTCGGGGTGAGGTCGTAGTCCATGCTGCGCCAGTAGGCGACCAGTTCCGCTTGCGGATACCAGTCCCGCTCGGGGCTGGCCGCCGCCAGGCGTTCGAGGGAGGCGAAGGCCTGGGTCCGGGCGGCGCCCAGCTGGTCGAGCAGGGCCCGAACCTGTTCGGGCTGAGCGGCCGCAGAATCACGGCGCAGGATCCACAGCGCAAAGACGAAGGGCAGCCCGGTGAAACGCACCCAGAGCTCGCCGAGATCGTAGCAGTATTTCCAGGCTCCGCTGCGCAGCCGCATGCGCAGCGCCCGGTCGCCGATGAGCAGGGCGCTCTCCCCTTGTTCAATCAATCCCTCGACCTCCCCCTCCGGCACCAGGAACCGGCAGTGGCAATGGTGGAGAAACTCCTGCAGCAGGACCTTGAGCAGGTTGATCGAGGTCGCAGACTCGCCGGTCAGGGCGATGGCGGTGTGATCCATTTCCTCGAGGCGGCGGGAGGAGAAGAGCAGCACGCTGCGCACCGGGCCAAAGGAGCTGATCGATTGCCCGGGAAGGAGCAGGTAATCTCGCCAGTTGCGGGCGTACTCGAAGGAGGAGGAGGGGCTGACGTCGATCTCGCCGGCGGCCAGCATGGCGTTGAGGCGCGAGGGCACCCCGGGCACGATTTGGCCGTCAAAGGCGCTGGCGGTCAGGAAGTGGAAAAAGGGGGCGCAGTTGGCGTAGGTGATGTGGCCGACGCGCAGCGTCATGGACTGGGCATCTGTAGCAGCCGGGCGTCGCTCTTCGGGTCGAGGTTGCCGGTGAAGACGACCCCTTCCCTTTCCAGTAGTTGGCCGGTGACGCCCAGGTACTGGGTGACCGCGTTGTTATAGGTGGCCAGGGAAGAAATTTCCGTGGTGCGCGCAAGAGCCAGGTCGTCCTCCCCCTGGAGGACGTCGCGGGTGGTGGCAAGGCCCACCTCCTTGCGCTTGAGCAGGGTGCGCAGCTTCTCCTCGGCCAGGTCCCGGCCGCGGGAACTGACTTCGACCTTCTTGCGACTGACCTCGAGCAGGCGGATGGCGGCCCGGATCTGGGTGCGGACCTCTTCCTGCAGCTGGGCCAGGCGCGCCTGCAGGCCCTTGGCGCGGACCCGGTCGCGGAGCACCTCGTTGCGGGCGGCGCGGTTGCCGAGGGGATAGGAGAGCTTCACCCCGACCTGCCAGTTGGGGAAGCGGTCGGAGCTGATGTCCTGCCAGTCGTCGCTGTAGTCCTTCCCCAGCCCCTTGTGGGAATAGGCGGCGAGGAAATCGAGAGCGGGAAGGCGCTGGTTGCGGGCGATCTGCTGTTCGATCTGCAGCCGTTCGATGTCCCGCAGCCGCTGCTGGATGTCGGGCCGCCCGGCCAGAGCGCTCTGAAAGCCAGCTTCGGCGTCGGTGGCCAGGGGGGTCACCGCCAGCGGCTCGTCGCCAGCCTGCAAAGGCTGCCGGGTATCGAGCAGCAGGGCCAGGTTGTCGAGGGCATCCTGGTGCTGGCGCTGGGCATCGAGGAGATCGCCCTCGCGCTGTTTGACGCCGACCTCGGCTTCGAGGACGTCGATCGGCGCCATCACCCCCACCCTGACCCGGGCCTGGTTCTCCTTGAGCACCCGCTGTGCCAGCTCCAGGGAGGTTTGCCGGTAGGCCAGTTCATCCCGGCTGCGCAGGACCTCGAAATAGGCGTCGCGAACGCTGCTGAGGACCGAGAAGGCCTGGTTGCGCAGATCCTGCAGCGAGCGCTGGCGGTCCTTAACGGCGAAAAGGATCCCCTGTTCGGTGACCGTGCGGCCGAAATTCTTCAGCAGTGGCTGGGTCAAGCTGAGCTTGAGTTCGCTGTTGTAGGAGGGGTTGATGTCCGGCGGCGGGTCGGAACTGTCGCGCTGGTTGGTGAAGTCGAGGCCGAGCTGCGCGCCGGTAAAGAGCAGCTGGCTGAGGCCGGCATCGAACTGCCGATAGTCCTGGCTGTTTGCGGCACTGTAATAGACGGAATTGATCCGCTCCTTGGCAGAGCCCTGGACCAAGGTCAGGTTGAAGAGCGGATCGTAGATGCCGTGGGTTTTGCGCTCCGCTGCGACCCCGGCGAGCAGGTCGTAGGTCTGGGCCTTGAGGCTGAGGTTCTGTTCGAGGGCGATGCGTTCGGCGCTGCGCAGGTTGACCTGCAGCGCGGGAGTTGTACCGTCCGGCGCCGTCTTGGCAGCCTGGGGAGGCTCCATGTCGTCGCCGGCGTGAGATATATCCTGCGCGGGGGCGACGACTCCCGGGAGTGAAGGGCCTGCCGCGGCCAGGGCCGTGGCAGGCACGGGAAACAGCAGCAGAACCGGCAACCAAAGGCAGAGTCTCACGTTCATGGCACAACCTGATTGGTAGATGGGAGGAGCCCGAAACCTGTTTAACATAGTCGCGCGCCAGGGGGCTGTCAACCGGCAATTCCGGCCAGGTTCCACCCCGGCAGGCCGTATTGGCGGCGCACCAGATCCCCGGCCCGGGCAAGTTCACCGGCGCTCGGCGTGTCGGGCTCGAGGAAAAGCCCCAGGCGCCGGGCAAAAACCGCCAGGAAGCAGTCCTCGACCTCCTCCACGCTGCACGGCACGGCAAGCCAGCGGTTCAGCCAGCCGACGCTTCGGGCAAGCAGGGCGCCGCCGGCGGCAGCGCTCAACTGGCCGGCGGTGTCGAGGGCCGTAAAGAGCCGCTCCGGATCGAGATCCACCGGCACCGAGCCGTGCTGCAGGAAGGCGCCCTTCTGGCGCTTCCGGGCGCCGCCGGTAACCTTGCAGCCGGCATGGACCAGCTCGGCGGTCGCCGGTGCGGTAAAGCAGGCGCTGCCGCGGGCATCCTCCGCACCGCCGCCGGGACGCCGGCCCAGCGCCAGTTCGCTCTCCAGGCCGAGGCGGGCCAGGGTCTCCTGGAGGATGCCGGCCACCGCCCGGTACCCGGCGACCACCCCGGCGGGGAACCAGGGGTTCGGCTCGGGAGCCATAATCGCATAGGTCATTTCCCGGTCGTGCAGGACCGCCCGCCCGCCGCTGAAGCGCCGGATCACGTCGAGGCCGAGCCGGCGGCAGGCCTCCAGGTTCACCACCCGTGGGCCGCGCTGGGCATAGCCGAGGCTGACCGTCGCCGGCTCCCAGCGATAGAGCCGCAGCACCGGCGCACTTTGCCCCCCGGCGACGGACTCGAGCAGCGCCTGGTCGAGGGCCATGTTGAAGGCCCCCGGCAGGCCGTCCTGCCGGATCAGCCGCCAATGGAGTTGGGTCATGGCTCTATCCCCGAACGGCGAAGGCCGGGATATTCCCGGCCTTCCTCCTCGTTTGCGACTTCAGATCACCATCCGTTCGATGAAGCCGGTATCGACGTTCCCCTCGATGAATTCCTTGTTGTCCATGATTTTCTGGTGGAAGGGAATGGTGGTCTTGATCCCTTCGATGATGTATTCGTCCAGAGCCCGGGCCATGCGCTTGATGGCCTCCTCGCGGGTATCGGCATGGACGATCAGCTTGGCGATCATCGAATCGTAGTGGGGCAGGACGGTGTACTGGTCATATACCGCGCTGTCGACCCGCACCCCAAGGCCACCGGGGGTATGATAGCCGTCGATCTTGCCGGGAGACGGGGTGAACTTGAAGGGATGCTCGGCATTGATCCGGCACTCGATGGCGTGGCCGTGGATCTTGATGTCCGACTGCTTGAAGCGCAACGGCAGGCCGGCGGCACTGCGGATCTGCTCCTTGATGATGTCGACGCCGGTGATCATCTCGGTGACCGGGTGCTCGACCTGGACCCGGGTATTCATCTCCATGAAATAGAAATTGTGGTCCTTGTCCAGCAAAAATTCCATGGTGCCGACGCTGGTGTAGCCGACTGCCTTGGCCGCGGCGACGGCGCACTCCCCCATCTTCTTGCGCAGGGCGGGGCTCAGCACCGGGCAGGGAGCCTCCTCGATCAGTTTCTGGTGGCGGCGCTGGATGGAGCAGTCGCGCTCGCCGAGGTGGATGACGTTGCCGTGCTGGTCGGCCATGATCTGGATTTCGACGTGGCGGGGACGCTCGCAAAACTTCTCAATGTAGACTTCAGGGTTGCCGAAGCCGGCCTGGGCCTCGGAACGGGCGGCGGCAAAGGCATTGGGCAGCGATGCCGGGGAATGGACGACCTTCATGCCGCGCCCGCCGCCGCCGGCGGTCGCCTTGATGATGACCGGGTAGCCGATCTCGGCGGCGATGCGCTTAGCCTCCTCGGCGGTTTGGACTCCCTCCTTGGTCCCGGGAAGGATCGGCACCCCGGCCTTGGTAACCGTCTGCCGGGCACTGATCTTGTCCCCCATCAGCCGCATATTTTCCGCGGTCGGCCCGATGAAGGTGATCCCGCAGTTTTTGCAGATCTCTGCAAACTCGGCGTTTTCGGAAAGAAAGCCGTAACCGGGATGGATGGCGTCGGCGTCGGTGACTTCCGCGGCACTGATGATCGCCTTCATGTTGAGGTAGCTCTTGGCGCTCGACGCCGGGCCGATGCAGATGCTCTCATCGGCGAGCTTGACGTGCAGCGCCTCGCTGTCCACATCCGAATGCACCGCTACGGTTTTGATGCCGAGCTCCTTGCAGGCGCGGATGATGCGCAGGGCAATCTCGCCGCGGTTGGCAATCAAAATCTTATGGAACATAGATTTTTTCTCCGAAAAAACAGGTTCCAGTTATCAGGCATCAGAGTTTCCTGATTCCTGCATCCTGAGGCCTGATACCAATTAAAGCCGCTCGACAATAAACAGCGGGTCGCCGAATTCCACCGGCTGGGCGTTCTCCTTGACGATCTCGATGATCTTGCACTTGAATTCGGCCTCGATCTCGTTCATCAGCTTCATCGCCTCGACGATGCAGAAGATCTGCCCTTTTTCGACCACCGAGCCGACCTGGACATAGGGATCGGATTCCGGAGAAGGAGATTGGTAGAAGGTACCGACAATCGGGGAGGTGATGGTTTCGTACTTGTCGTTGGCTGCCGCCGCAGGTGCGGGGGCAGCCGGAGTTGGGGCGGCGGCCGCGGGCGGAGCGGCAACCGGCAGCGGCGCCGGGGCCTGGTAGGCAGGGGCCGCCACATGGACAATCTCCTGGGACTGCCCACGCTTGATCAAGACCTTCTCGTCGGCGTTCTCCATTTCGAATTCGGTAATGTCGGTTTCGGTCACCAGTTTGATCAGGGTTTTCAGATCCTTGATATCCATAGAACAGAACCTCCTTGACGTTGCATTTTGGGGCACCTTTGGCACCCTCCCAGGAACCGGTTCAGGCCGGCAGGGAACGAAACTGCTTGGGAATCCGGGTCAGCAACCGGCAGCCGTCGGCCGTCACTACCACCATGTCCTCGATCCGCACTCCGCAAAGATCGGGAATATAGATGCCGGGCTCGACGGTGAAGACCATCCCCTCTTCGGCGATGGCTTCGCTGCGCGGGGAAACGACCGGGTACTCGTGGACCTCGAGGCCGACCCCATGACCGAGGCCATGTCCGAAATAATCGCCGAAGCCCTGCGCGGCGATATAGTCGCGTGCCAGACCATCGATATCGCGCAGCGCAACTCCCGGCCGGATGCCGGCAATGGCGCGGTCATGGGCGGCCAGGACGGTATCGAAGACCTGGCGCGCGCGGGCTTCGACTGCGCCGAGGGCCAAGGTTACCGTCTCGTCGGAGTGGTAACCATCAACCCGGGTACCGAAATCGATGGTCACCAGTTCGCCGGCCGCCAGCTGTTTGTCGGAGGCGACACCATGGGGCATCGCTCCGCGCGGCCCGGAAGCGACGATGAAATCGAAGGCCTTGTCCTGGCCGCCGCGGCGTTTCAGAGCAAATTCGAGTTCGACGGCCAGCTGCCGTTCGCTGGTGCCGGGAACCAGCAGTGGCAACACATCGTCGAGGGCCGCCCGGTTGAGGGCGGCGGCCCGCTCCAGGGCACCGAGTTCAGCGGCGTCTTTGCAGCCCCGCAGGGGTTTCAGCTGCTGGTCGAGGGGTACCCATTCGATATCATCGGCGCCCTCACGCAACCGCACCACAGCCCCATAGGGGAGGGTTGCAGCCTCGAAACCGGCGCGCCGCACGCCCGCCTGGTGAAGCCAGTCGAGAATGCCGGTGGTTTTATCCGCATATTCCCGAACCGCCCCGGCCTGGACCTGGCGGCGGGCCTGGGTGGTGTAGCGGGAATCGGTCAGGAAACAGCTGGTGGCTCCGGCAACGATCAACGCCCCGTCGGTTCCGCTGAACCCGCACAGATAGTTGAGGTTGGCCGCGTCCATAAAGACCAGTGCCTCAACCCCGCAACCCTCAAGCAACGACCGGACCTGGCCGGACCTGTCTTTTAGCATAATCCGGTTTTATTCACAATAATTTACTTTTTTAATATGGATAAAATTCCGCGCAGGGCCAGCAGGTAGCTGTCGATGCCGAATCCGCCGATCTGGGCGAGGGCAACCGGGGCGATAAAGGAGTGGTGCCGAAACGCTTCCCGGCAATGGATGTTGGACAGATGGACTTCGACGGTAGGAAGATTGACGCCGGCCAGGGCATCCCGCAGGGCAACGCTGGTATGGGTGTAGCCGCCAGGATTGATAAGGAGTCCGGAGACGCCCTCGGTCCGGGCCTGGTGAATGCGATCGATCAGGGCCCCTTCGTGGTTCGACTGGAAGGTGAGGACCTCTGCCCCCAGCTCGCGTCCCAGTGCGACCAGTGCGGCGTCGATATCAGCCAGGGTGTGGGAACCGTAAACCTCCGGCTCCCGGGTGCCGAGGAGATTCAGGTTGGGGCCATGAAGGACCAGTATCTTTTTCACCGCGGCGCTCAACTCAGGGCGTCCACTAGTTTTTGCGCGTCCCGCAGCAAAAGGTAACGGCCTTTGCCGAAGTTCCCGTCCCGCTCCAGGGTCAGGGCGACGAAATACTCATCCGTGAGGGTGCGGATGACGACATAGAACCGTCCGGTCTTGATCGATACCTCTTCAAGGTCACCGGTATTGAGAATGGCCGCGGTATGCTTGATTTCCTTGAGCACGTTGGCATACTCGACGGCCATCATCTGCAGGTCCACCCCGTCACAGGGCTTGAAGCTTTGCTCGATGGCAATACCGTCATACCCCATCAGAACCGCCCCGACACCTCCGGACGTCCCCTCCACGATCCCCTTCAGGATTTCAGCAAACATCGTCCCTCCTCTCGCGAATTGCATCCAGCCAGCGCATCAGGATGGCAAGGGTTCGGTCTTCCTCCCCTGCCGTGATATCCACGCCCGTATCGCTTGAAATACCCGGATTTTCGAGAGCGGCGGCGGGTGCCACCTCCCCCTTCAGTTGCCGGTCAAGTTCCCGATAACGCGCTTCAAGGCTGGCATTGTCGGGATTGGCCTTGAGCAGGTCACGATAGACCTGCGCGGCCTTACCCGGCAGCCCCTGTTTGACATAAATCTCGGCGATGGTTGCGGTGGCAAACGGCGCCAGCGCATCATCGTCCCCATCAGCATCGGCAGTGGAGTGGGCAGGTGCAGATGCCGGGCCGGGTGCCACTGACCTGCCTGCCGGAGCAGGGCCAAGGGCGGCAAGCATCTTTGTCACCGTGGCATCGTCCGGTTCAAGCTGGTGTGCTTGCTCCAGCAGCTGCCGCGCCCGTTCCCTCTGCCCCTGCATCCCGCAGACCCGGGCCAGCCCTTTAAGGGTCGGCACACTCTCCGGGTCGATTTCGAGGGCACTCCAGAAGGCCGCTTCCGCTTCGTTAAGCTCGTTACGCTGGGCATGGACCCGGCCGAGAATGGTATAACCGGGGCTGAATTTAGGCAGGGCAGCTACCCCCCTTTGCGCTGCATCGAGGGCATCGTCGAGCATTCCCATTTGCCGGTAGGCTTCGGCCAGGGGGACAAATACGGTGGAATGCGGGTCCCGACTCAGGATTTCGATGTACCCGGCGATCTTACCAAGCATCGATACAGGTTCAGGGGAGGCCATAGAATTGTCCTAAAGGGACTTGAGGCGAATCAGGGAATCCTGCAACAGCGCTTCGGGCTCAAGGATATCACGGATCAGGCAGTCACCTAACCCGCGATTGAGCACCAGCCGCAAAATCCCCTCTTTGACCTTTTTGTCGCGGGCCATGACTTCCACTACGGCGGCCAGCGGCAAGTCGGGCAGCTGCACCGGCAGGCCAAAGGCAGACAGCAGGTCGCGAATTGCTACGATATCCTCATCCCTGCACAGCCCCAGCCCCGCGGCAACGGCGGCGGCTACCACCATGCCGAGAGCAACCGCCTCGCCGTGGCGCACCACGCCGTATCCCGACAGCGTCTCGACGGCATGCCCGTAGGTATGCCCGAAATTCAAAATGGCTCGCAGGGAGCTCTCTTTTTCGTCAATTTCTACAACATCGGCCTTGATTTGACAAGACCTCTTTACCAGCGCGATCAGAGCCTCAGGGGCCTGATCCATGATCGCCTGACGATGGGTGGCAAGCCACAGGAAAAATTCCCGATCACGAATCACCCCGTATTTGACGACCTCCGCCAGCCCGGCGGCATATTCCCGCTCCGGCAGGGTATACAGGGTCGCGACGTCGATATGTACCAACCGCGGCTGGTAAAAAGCGCCGATCAGGTTCTTCCCCAGCGGATGGTTGACCGCCGTCTTTCCCCCCACCGAGCTGTCGACCTGGGCGAGCAGGGTCGTCGGCACCTGGACAAAGGGAACCCCGCGCAGATAGGTGGCGGCGGCAAAGCCGGTAATATCCCCGACCACGCCGCCGCCGAGCGCCAGCATTCCACTGCCGCGATCGAAACCGAGCCGAATCAAATGGCCAAAGATATCTTCCAGTGTCTGAAGGTTCTTGAATTCCTCGCCGTCACCGATCGAGATCAGTTCGGCCCGGAAATCTTCGGCGGCCAGGCTGGCGAGAACCTTCTCCCCGTAAAGGGCCATCACCGTCGGGTTGCTGACCACGGCGACCCGGCGCGGGAAGTTCAATTGCCGTAGTTCCTTCCCTAGGTTGCCGAGAATATCGGAGCCGATAAGAATCGGGTAACTCCTTTCACCCAGCCCAACGACCAATCGTTCGTTTCCCATTCGCCTTTATGCCCTTTCCAGCGCCGCAGTGATCCAACGGGCAATCTGCTCGGGGGATTTCCGATCACATTCGACAATCAGGTCCGCTTGTTCATAGAGGGGCGACCGCGATTCCCAGAGCTGTCGCAAACGCTCCCCGCCATCGCTTTGGTCGGCCAGAGGGCGTTGTTTGTCACCGGCAATCCGCTCGCAGAGAACCTCCCAGGGGACCTGCAAATAGGCAACGGTTCCCAGTTGATGCATTGCCAGCCAATTTTCGCTACGCCCGACGATGCCGCCTCCGGTTGCCACGACGATGCGGCGCATGCCCGCGAGTGTCCGGAGCGCGGCAACTTCGTAGTCGCGAAAAACCGCCTCACCGTCGCGAGTGAAGATCTCCTTGATCGAGCACCCTGCCCGTTCGACGATAAGACGATCGAGATCGACAAAACGGTACCCGAGGAACCGGGCCAACCGGGACCCCACGGTACTCTTCCCTGCCCCCATAAAGCCGATGAGCACGATATTTCGCTGGTGTTGCCCTGAATTCATCGATGATACGACATTCTTTGTCTGTTTCGCAGGCACCTATTGAGGGCAGCCTCCACCGCCGCAGGCAGAAAACCCTGCCGAGAAAGAAAAGGACAGGTCCAGGACCTGTCCTTTTCCCTCATGGAAACCAATTTTGGATCAGTCAACGATGTGCGGGGTGATAAAGATCAGCAATTCGGCACGCTGATTGGAATTGCTGGTCGAATCGAACAGGTGGCCAATCAAGGGCAATTTCATCAGCCAGGGAACACCGCTGGCACTGTTGGTGTCGGATTCAACGAAGATTCCGCCGATGACAGTAGTTTCCCCGTCGCGGACCAGAAGCTTGGTCTTGGCCTCGCGAGTATCGATGGACGGGGCTGTACCCTGTAAGCCGGTATTGACATTGGACCCAATGGTACTGTCGGTCGCCGAGATATCGAGGATCATACTGTTGTCCGGGTTGATGACCGGGGTCACGCTCAATTCGAGGTTGGCATCGACAAACTCGGTTTTCGCGCCTTCGGTGCCGGAGGACTGGTAAGGAATTTTCGTTCCCTGGCTGATCTTGGCCTGACCACCATTAAGGGTGGAAATCCGCGGCGTGGAAATGACCTTCCCCTGCCCGGAGGCTTCCAGGGCGGAGATACGCAAATCCAGAGAGGTGCTGGCAATTTTGCCGAAGGTAAAACCAGCTCCCATCCCGGCGCTGCTGAGTACGGTACCGGCAGCCGGGGGAGAAATCAGGAAGCTGCCGCCCAGACCGACATTGGTCTGGTTATTGGCCAGTTCGTTATCGCGATGTTCCGCTTCCGAGGAGAAGCCCCACTTCACCCCCAGGTCCCGGCTGAAGGTGGATGTCGCCTCGACGATTCTGGCTTCGATCATCACCTGTCGTTCCGGAGTATCGAGCTTGTGGATCAGCTCCTTGATCTTGACCAGATTGGAGGGAATGTCCCGAACGATCAACTGCTTGTTCCGGGCATCCTCGGAGACGGAAACGCCGGCACGGTCCTTGGTCAGGACTTCCTTGACATGCTTGGAAACGCTGCCCAGTTCCGCATAATTGACCGTGATCAGCTCGGTTTCAAGATCCTCCAGTTTTTCGCGGGTCCGGGAAGCATTCATGCGTGCTTCTTCCATGGCCCGCAGTTTTTCCTTGGGCATAATCCGGACAATATTGCCCTGCTTGACCATCCCCAGGTCCTTGATATCCATGATCAGGGCCAGGGCCTGGTCCCAAGGGACGTCGACCAACCGCAGGGTGATGGTTCCCTTGACATCGTCACTGGCGACGATATTGAGGTTGCTGACTTCGGCAATCAACTGCAGGATATTGAGGATATCGGCATCATCGAAGACCAGGGTTATTTTCTGCCCGGTATATTTCACCTTCGGGGCCGCGCCGATGATCTCTTCAGACGCCTGGGGTTCAAGGGCTGAAGTGGCGCTGGCCGCAGGGACCCCCTTGACAACCGCGCCGCCGGCTTCGGCAGTGGCCATTGCCGGGGAAGAGGAGGGTGCTTCCATATGGGCTGGCGGCTTTGCAGCCGTTTTCGCCATTGAAGAAACAGGAACCGGCACCGGAAGGACTTCCTCCGCTGGCACGGTATGCTGCTGGGCGAACCCCCTGTTGTCGATGGTCAGTACTACGCCCGTCCCCTCTTTGTTGAGGGAATAATCGGTCGCGCCTTTCAGTTCCACCGCAAACCGCACATCCTGGCTGTCTCCGACCAAGACCGTATAGGGAGTCACCCGTTTCACGGCACTCGGGAATGCAGAGGCATCGAGAGTCCGCCGCAGGGAGCGGCTGATAGTGGCATGCTTGATGCCGAACCCGACCGTATTATCTTTGAGGGTGGCCGGGATCAGTTCCGCGGGTCCGGAAAGGGCGATCGACAGCAGGGACTGCCCATCCTTGACATCGAAGTGGACCGATTCGATCTTGACGGCCCGGGCCGTCCCCGGGTCCGCAACGGCCACCTTCGCAGCTTTTTTTTGTTGCGGAGGGTCGATAGCAGCAACCGCCTTCGTGTCCACCGGCCAGGAGATGATCAGATCGTCATCCTGCGGGGTCACGAAGAACTGGGGCAGAACCTGTCCATCAGCATCAAAGACCAGGCGGGTTTTGTCCTGGTAAGTGCCAACCCGGACCTGCTTGAACCCGTCGGTGCCTGGGAAGGAGCGTTCCTTAAACTGAGGCTGGATACCGAACAGATCGATCACCAGCCGCGGCGGCGAGCCCAACTTGAAGTATTGGAATTTGCCGACCTTGCCGTCATTATGCAGGACCGCCTGCCCGGCATCGATCTGAAGGGACTGCAGCCAGCGGGCAGTTTTTTCATTCGCAGCTGCCCTGGCCGCGGCCTGGGCGGGAACAGCCGCCGCCATGGCAGGCTTGTCGGCAGCCGTCGGGGCAACGTCTCCAGCAGGTGCGGACATGGTACCGGGGGTCGGCACGGTCGAAGCCTCACCGGGAGCCTTCGCGGAACTATCGGCCGTAGCGGTCGCAGCTTCTTGTCCAGAGCCGGGAGCATCTGCCTTCGCCGCAGATGAGCCGACAACGGCGGTACCCGCTCCCTTTCTCGCGGCGGTTTTGTCGAACCGGACCTGAAAGGTATTGCCATCAAGAGTGACTTCATACTTGGCCGACGTCGTCAGCAGCAATTCGATGCGGCCCAGCTTTCCGGAGGTCAGGTCGAACGAGGACACGTGCACCTCCTGAACGGGACCCTCCTTGACCGGAATGACCTTGGCGATCTCCGATACGTCCATCCCCGGGAAGTCCACGACCACCCGCAACGGATCGAAGGAATCGTAAACCGTGTAACGGTTGGCAACCGCCTCTTTGGTCTCGATCTGCACCGTCGTAGCGGCTGCGGGGTTTTGGACATGGATACCAACGATGGCATTCTCACCATTCTGCGCCGCGCTGACCACGGTTGCCAGCAAGGTCGAGAATGCCACCATAATCACCGGCAGAAGCAGCTGAACGAGCGGGCTCGTTCCTATTCTGGTCCTGCCCTTCTTGGCGTGTGGGCAACACATATCTATTTCACTCCTCCCCGTTTCGGAAGCTCCAGTTCCTGGACACTAGTTCGCACTTCCCCGGAAAAATCATAATATTTTTCCCGTATTTTTATCTTCTCGGCGTCAATGCCGACGACCACCCCATCATTCTTCCCGACCTTGACACCCCGCTTGAGAATATAGGATTTTCCTCCTGGGCCTGTGACCATGGCTGCCGGCTCGCCTCGTCCGATGATAACGCCGACCACCCTTAACTGTTTGAGGTCAACTTTTTGCAGTGGGGTCAGGGTTTCCTTGCTTTCACCGAGCGGGGTACGAATTTCCTTCAAGGGATTGGCGAAGGGGTCCCGGTGGCCTTCCGGATTATAAACGTACTTCTGCACTTCGACCCCCTTTTCTTCCTTGGCGCCGACCGGCACAGGTGCCGGTTTCGGGGTGGTTGCTTTTTTCACAGGGGGCGGGGCCGGTGCCGGAGTTTCCTTATTACATCCCCAAGCCAGCAGGCAGACCACAAGTGCTGTGACTATATGCATTAGATTAATGCGGGACATTTACCTCTTCCCTCCCTTGGCTTTTCCTCCCTGGCCGGCAGGGGCGCCTTCCAGGAAGCGGAACGTCGTTGCCAAGCAGTCCACCGACAGTTGCGTTTTGCCGGTCTCGCCCCTGCCAAGGGTCATGACAACGTTGCCGATATTGACAATCCTCGGCAGGGCCCCAACATCGTAGAAAAACTTGGCGACCTTGTGATAAGTCCCCTGTAGTTTAAGGGAAACCGGAACTTCAGCATAGAATCCCTGCGGCCGCTCAGCTCCAGGCTTGAAGAGCAACACGTCCAGCCCGTTCTCCTTGGCCAGGGTCGCGATGGTCGTCAGCAGACTGGGAATTTCCTTTTCGTTGGGCAATTCCGTGAGCGCCTGATCGAGCTGCAACTTCATCTTTTCGTATTCGGCTTTAAACCGGGGAAGATCGGCGGCGATCCGCCGGTCTTCCTGGAGCTTGGCCAAGACCTGCTGGTTCTGTTGCTGCAGCTTGGAATATTCCTCATCCTTGGGCAGGTAAAGCAGGAAAACAAACGCCACCACCACCAGCACCATGACCGCCAGAATCATCAGGGCTCGTTGATAAGCGGGCCGTCGCAAAAACCAGTCGACTTTGGGATTCATATCGGCATCGCCCTTCGCTCAATTGGCCTTGACGGCCGGGGGGGTCTCAACCCGGCAGCTCAGAGAAAACTTCTGGGTCTTGGCTGGCCCGCGCGCTTCCTGCTGGATCACCTGGAGGTCAACCCCCTGATAGTACTTCGAGCTCTCAAGGTTTCGCAGAAACTCGGCAACGACCTCCTCATTCATGCCGCCACCGCTGATGGTAATGTTGCCGGCCGATTCCTTGAAGGAATCGATCCAGACCTTGTCAGGAATGGCCGAACTCAATTCGTCCAATAGATGGACCGGCCCGTTTTTCCCCTGCTTGATTTTCTCCAGGACATCCAACTTGCCACGCAGCTCATGCTGCATTTTCTTGAACTGGGTCACTTCCCCGATCACCTTTTTGAGCCGGAGACTCTCACCCTGGTTTTTGCTGATTTCATCCCGAACGGCGTCGATGCGCATCAGCTGATTCATGTAAATGCCGGCACACGCAGCCACAACCAGAACCAGTGAAAGGACGAATACGATGATCTGTCCCTTCAGCATCTCCTTTTTCTGGGTGGCGCGGACGGGCAATAGGTTGATTCGAATCATTTGTCGCCCAACCTCCTCATGGCAAGGCCAACCGCTACGGTCATCAGCGGGCCCACGGCATGCATGTATTCGGAATCAAAGCTTTTCTCGTCGACGAAAATCCCCCGGAAGGGATCGAGAACCTCCACTGGCATATCCAGCCTTCGCAGCAGAGCATCCCTGACCACCGGATGCCGGGAACAGCCGCCACAGATAAAAAGCTTCTGCACCTTCTCATCGGCCGAGGTCGCAGTGAAGAAGTCAAGGGAACGCTGAATTTCCTGGGCCAGATTTTCAGCCGCATCACCCAGAACCTTTTCGACGTCACCGGGGTCGATGTCATGGACCGCTCCGCCCAGTTTGGCCGTTTCCGCATCTTCGCCGCTCATCCCCAGGCGTTTCTGCAATTCTTCGTTGAACATGTTGCCGCCCACTTGAATGTCGCGGGTAAAGACGGAAACACCCTCCTTGAGGATATTCACATTCACGGCATTGGCACCGATATTGACAAGGGCCAATACGGGAGCATCCTCTTCCGGATAGTTGGCTTCAAAAGCGTTTTCCATTGCGAAACAGTCAACATCCATAACCTTGGGTTCCAAGCCGCATTCCCTGAGAACCGCCAGATAGTCACTGACGAAATCCTTTTTCGCCGCAACCAGCACCGCATTCATCTGTGCCGGGTCCTTCGCATCCGGTCCAAGAATCTGGAAATCGAGGTTAACCTCGGAAATATCAAAGGGGATATATTGTTCGGCCTCCCATTGGATCGAGGCCTCCATCTCCTCCTCGGTCATGATCGGCAACTGGATCTTGCGAATGATCACCGAATGGCCGGAGACGGAAGTAGCGACATTTTTCGTCTTGACCTTCTGGCTTTCCACCAGATTCCGCAGGGTCTCCACCACCGAACCGGAGTCCATAATGGCATTATCGACAATGGCCTCTGCTGGCAGAGGGGCAATACCGAGGTTTTCCAAGGCATACCCGCCCTTCATTTCCCGCAATTGGACCAACTTGACCGAACTCGAACCGATATCAATTCCGACGATGTCTTTTTTGCCCCGAGAAAGCATGCTTCACCCGTTGAGGTTAAAGTAAGGCCCGCAGATCCATAGCCTACAATCAAGCAAAGTACATACCAGCTAGTCTTCCTGGGAGGGGAAAACCTTTCCCCGGTCCGCGATGTCCAGACCAAGGGCGAGGATAATCTTGCGCATGGTCGCCATCCGGCAGGAGGCACCCCGCTCGATCCGATCGACTGTCAAGGGCGAGACGCCGGCCTTTCGGGCCAATTCCGCCTTGCTCATCAAAAGGGACTCGCGAATTTCTCTGACCCGATTCTGTACCATTTTTACTGCCTCGAATATAATGAACTCGATTCTAAACAATTGGCGCCAATTATAGGCATCTTAAGGATTTTGTCAACATTTTATATTGACATATAAGAAATTGATATGCTTTTGATAGCAAAGAAAGCATAAAAATACACAAGATTCTGTGTTGTCAAAACCGGAACACTACTAGATTTTGCGGAAATGAGGATTTCATCCCTGATAGCAGCGGGTGGGTGTTAAGACAATGCTGTTAAGTGTGGCAGTCAACCCGTTGGACAATCCCGGCAGGAAAAACTGCCTCCCGAATTGCTTGTTGCAGAAGGGGCTCATGGACATAGCGCCGCCTTGGTTAATAATCCATCTCGGAATCCCCAACTGGAGTTTTTTTGGCCACTATTGTATTTAAATTCAAAAATAGGAACAGCCTGCCAAGCCTGATCGGCCGAACGAGCTGTCTGCATGTCCATCGATTTTCCTAAGCCCCCTCCACTGCACAATAAAAAGAGACTCCTCTTAAACACTTTTTACACCTTCTCGCATCAATCCCCTCCCCCTCCCCCCCTAAAAAAAATTTTCCCAATAGGTTTGATGCTTATCACCTCCACCAGCCCTGTTTGACAATTTCCCCACGACCATTATGTTTTTAAAACAGGCTTGAGGGGTTTGGGTTGGCCAGCTAGCTAGCGGAGGTGTCTATGAAAACGGTACAGCAACTGATCAACGGTAAAGGCCGGGAAGTGTGGTGCGTCAATCCGGACCAGACGGTCTTCTCCGCCCTGGAGATGATGGCGGAAAAGGACGTCGGGGCCCTGCTGGTAATAGACGGGGGGCAGGTCATCGGCATCATGTCGGAGCGGGACTATGCCCGCAAGGTCATCCTGCGGGGGGTCACCTCCCGGGAGACCAAGGTGAGCGAGATCATGAGCAGCAAGGTGGTCTTCGTCCGTCCCGAGCAGACCATCGAGGACTGCCTGGCGCTGATGACCCAGAAGCGCTGCCGCCACCTGCCGGTCATGAACGGCAAACAGCTGATGGGGATGGTCTCCATCGGTGATGCGGTCAAGGCCATCATCGCCGAAAAGGAGTTCATGATCGGCCAACTGGAAAATTACATCATGGCCGGTTGAGGAGCAGACTGTTCCGTTCAGAAACAGCGAGGCGTACCCGCCGGGGTACGCCTCGCTGCGTTTGGTGTGGTGGTGCAGGGGACAGGTGGCCTGCACCCTCTTCGGCGCCACCCGCCCTCGATCGTGCCTCAGTCCCGGCGGCAGCAGGCGATGCAGTCGATCTCCACCAGTGCCCCCTTGGGCAGGGCAGCGACCTGGACGGTGGCTCGGGCCGGCGGAGCAGAGGGAAAAGCCTTGCCGTAGATGGCATTGACGGCGACGAAATCGGCGAGGTCGGTGAGGTAGATGGTTGCCTTGACCACGGCGGAGAAGTCTACCCCGCCGGCGGCCAATACAGCCTCCAGGTTGGCCAGGACCTGGCGGGTCTGGTCCTCGATGCCACCCTCGACCAGCTGCCCGCTGAGCGGGTCGAGGGGGATCTGCCCGGAAAGGAAGAGCCAACCTCCGGCCTCGATCGCCTGGGAGTATGGGCCGATGGCGGCCGGTGCTCGATTCGTTGCAATCGCTCTTTTGTCCATGGTCACCTCCTGAGGGTCCAGGGTCCAGAAATTTTAATTCAAAGTTTAAAACTCAAAAATCAAAATTGCTTCCACCTAGTTCCTCATCCGCTCCACCCCCGTCACCCCCTTGAGTTTCTTAAGGGCAGCGACCACGCGGTTGAGGTGGTCGAGATCCTGGATATCGATCTCGAAGTTGTTGACCCCGCGGTGATCCTCGGTGGAAACAACGTTGGCGCTGATGATGTTGGCTTCGCAGTTAGTGATCGCCCCGGTGATCCCGGCCAGCATCCCCTTCTGGTCAAGGCAGTAGACGCGGATCTTGACCGAACGGGAAACCTTCTTTTTCATGTCCCATTCGATGTCGACGCGCCGCTCGGGATCCCCCTCGGTAACGTGGGCGCAGTCGAGGGTGTGCACCGTCACACCCCGCCCACGGGTGATGAAGCCGGTGACGGGGTCGCCGGGGAGCGGATTGCAGCACTTGCCGAAGCGCACCATGATGTCGTCGATGCCGTCGATCTTAATCGCGCTCGAAGGCTTTTTGCGAATCTTCTCCAGCACCCGGCCAAGGCGTCCCGGCTTGGACTCGGGCTTCTGCTTCTCCTGTGGCACCAGGCGGTGAATCGCCTGGCCGACGGTCAGCTTGCCGTAGCCGAGCGCCACCAGCAAATCGTCAACCTGGTGGAAGCCGAATTCCTCGACGGTCGCCGCAAGTTCCGGCGAGGCGAGAGCCCGGTTGAGGCTGAAACCGTGCTTGCGCAGCTCCTTTTCAAGCAGGCCGCGGCCGAGCTCCAAGCTTTTTTCGTGCTGCTGGGTCTTGACCCACTGGCGGATCTTGTTACGCGCCCGTGGCGTCTTGACGAACTTGAGCCAGTCCTTGCCGGGGTTCTGGTGGGGGGAGGTGATCACTTCGACCACGTCGCCGTTCTTCAGCTCGGTCTTCAGCGGCAGCAGCCGGCCGTTGATCCGTGCCCCGCTGCAGTGGTGGCCGACGTCGGTATGGACGCTGTAGGCGAAGTCGACCGGGGTTGCCCCCCGCGGCAGTTCCTTGACGTCGCCGTTGGGGGTGAAGACATAGACCTCCTCGGGGAAGAGGTCGATCTTTACCGAATCGAGGAATTCGTGGGAATCCTTGAGCTCCTTCTGCCATTCGAGCATCTGCCGCAGCCAGGAGAAGCGCTTGTCCTCGCTGCCGGCGACCACCGATGCCCCCTTCTCCTTGTACTTCCAGTGGGCGGCGATCCCCTCTTCGGCGATGGAATGCATCTCGAGGGTGCGGATCTGCACCTCCATGCGCTCGCCGAAGGGACCGATCACCGTGGTGTGAAGCGACTGGTACATATTCGCCTTGGGCATGGCGATGTAGTCCTTGAAACGGCCGGGGACCGGCTTCCAGGCGGCGTGGATGATGCCGAGAACGGCGTAGCAGTCGCGGATGTTGTCGAGCAGGATGCGGAACGCCACCACGTCGTAGACCTGGTCGAAGTCGATTCCCTGGCGCTGCATCTTGAGATAGATCGAGTAGAGATGCTTGTAACGCCCGGAAATCTCTCCGGTAATGTCGTGCTCGGTGAGCTTGGCGTTGATCTGCTTTTTGACGTCCTCGATGTAGGTTTCCCGCTCGCGTTTTTTCTTGACCACCTTCTCGGCGAGGTCGTTGTACATCTCCGGTTCAAGGTAGCGAAAGGCGAGGTCCTCCAGTTCGCTCTTCAGCCAGCTGATACCCATGCGGTTGGCCAGCGGCGCGAAGATATCCAGGGTCTCCTGGGCGATCTTGGCTTGGCGGGCGGCCGGCTGGAAATCGAGAGTGCGCATGTTGTGCAGGCGGTCGGCGAGCTTGACCATGATCACCCGGATGTCCCGGGCCATGGCCAACAGCATCTTGCGGAAATTCTCCGCCTGCCGTTCTTCGCTGGTGCGGAAGGAGATCTTGCTGATCTTGGTGACCCCCTCCACCAGGTCGGCGATCTCCTCGCCGAAAATCCCGCGGACCTCCTCGACGGTGGTCAGGGTGTCCTCGACGGTATCGTGGAGCAGACCGGTGACGATGGTCGGTACGTCCATCTTCAGTTGGACGAGAATGTCCGCCACCTCCATCGGGTGGGTCAGGTAGGGCTCTCCGGAAAGGCGCATCTGCCCCTGGTGGACCTTGGCGCTGAAGACGTAGGCCTTGCGCAGCGGGTCGAGATCGGCCCCCGGGTGGTAGGCAAGAACTTTTTCGAGGATGTCGTCGAAGCGTATCATCGCGGTTCTGACCGGCGGGAGCAGGCGTCAAGGCGCAGGTGGGACGCCGCGGACCGGCTGCCGGCGGCGGTGGGCAGGACACAAAAAAAGCAGGCGACCCGGGGGCCGCCTGCCGTGTTTGGCAATCAGCGCTTGCGGGCCGGAAGCTCGAACTCGACCTTGCCGGCGGCGATCTCCCGCAGCGCGAGAACCACCTTCTTGTTGCCGGCGCGGTTTTCGATCAGCGGCTGCGAGCCCTTGTAGAGCTGCTTGGCACGCTTGGCCGCGACCATGACCAGCAGGAAACGGTTGGGTACCTGGTTCAGGCAATCTTCAACGGTAATTCGTGCCATGGGGCTCTTGACTCCTCGTACAGGTTGCCGGCGCACCGCCGGGAAGGCGGATCAGCCGGGTTGAAATTCGAAACGGCCCTGCAATGTCGGCAGGACCAGCCGGGTACGCAGACCCTCGGCGACGATGATCGCCTTGAGCTGGCCAAGGGCCTGGGAAAAATCGTCGTTGACCACCAGGTAGTGGTAACGGGGAGCGTGGCCGATTTCCCCCCGGGCGTTGGCGATGCGCTGTTCGATGACGCTGTCGCTGTCGGTGTTGCGGCCAATCAGGCGCCGCCGCAGCTCGTTCAGGTCCGGCGGCAGGATGAAGATAAAGACCCCGTGATCGAGGCTGGTGCGCAACTGCTCCGCGCCCTGGCAGTCGATGTCGAGGAGGATGTCCTCCCCGGCCTTCCGCGCGGCGTCGAGGGCCGCCAGCGCGGTCCCGTAGCAGTTGCCGTGAACCTCGGCCCACTCGGCGAAGGCGCCGGCCCCGACCATCGCCCGGAAGCGCTCCAAGGTTACGAAATGGTAGTCGACACCGTCGATCTCCCCCGGCCGGACCGGGCGAGTGGTGTAGCTGACAGAATGCCGCAGGGTCGGGAAAAAGTCAATGAGTTCCTTGCACAAGGAGGTCTTGCCGGCCCCGGAAGGGGCCGAGATGACGAAGATGATGCCACAGCGGGTTGGTGCGGCCGGCGGCTGCTCACTCGACATTCTGCACCTGCTCACGGATCTTTTCCAGTTCCGATTTCAGGGACACCACCACCCGGGTCAGCTCGGCATCGTTGGACTTGGAGCCCATGGTGTTGGCCTCGCGGTTCAGTTCCTGGACGAGAAAGTCGAGCTGGCGGCCGACCGGCTCGTCGCTGCCGAAAAGGGTGCGGAATTGCTGCAGGTGGCTGCGGAAGCGGGTCAGCTCCTCGCTGATGTCGCAGCGGTCGGCGAAGACGGCCAGTTCCTGGGCCAGGCGCTGCGGGTCAACTTCGATCTCCTGGCCGTAGCGAGCGAGGCGTTCCTGCAGCCGCTGCCGCCACTCGATGGGGACCTGCGGCGCCCGCGTCTCGACCTGGCCGAGCAGCTCCTCGACGGTGGCCAGGCGCTGCTCGAAATCGGCGAGGGTCGCCGCCCCCTCGGTGAGGCGCATTTTCTCCAGCTTGTCGAGAGCCGAGGCCAGCGCCGCCTCCACCGCCTTGAGCAGAGTTTCCTCGGGCACCCCGCCCTCCTGGAGGAGGACCACGTCGCGCTGAGCGGCCAGCAGCTCGAGGGGTACTCCGCCGCTGGTCGGAAAGGTGGCGGCCAGATTTTCGAAAACCTGCATGTAGGCTGCGGCCAGCGGCAGGTTGAGAGCCGGCAGGGCGCTGCTGCCGGCCGCCGTCTCCTGGGTCATGAAGACGTCGATCTTGCCGCGTTTGAGGCGCTCGCCGACCTGCTTCTTGATCTCCAACTCGCTGGCCAGCAGCCCCCGCGGCGCCTTGACGCTGACGTCGCCGTAGCGATGGTTGACCGAGCGCACCTCGACGGTAACGGTCACGCCGTCTATGCTGCTCTGTCCCTTGCCATAGCCGGTCATGCTCTTGATCATGGGTAGAATTCCATTCTTGGCTGGGGTGTTGGTACCCTTGTTCAGGGGAAACCGGGAGTCTCCCGGAACGGGATTCCGGCCAGGTCCTTGGCCGAAAGCAGCGGCTCGGCGGTCGGCCAGGCGATGGCCAGGTCCGGATCGTTCCAGCGGATGCACTGCTCGTACTGCGGGGCATAATAATCGGTGGTCTTGTAGAGAAACTCGGCCGACTCCGAGAGGACCAGGAAGCCGTGGGCGAACCCTTCCGGCACCCACAGCTGGCGCTTGTTTTCGGCCGAGAGCTCCACACCGACCCAATCCCCGAAGGTCGGGGAGGATTGACGCAGGTCGACGGCGACGTCGAAAACCTCGCCCACCACACAGCGTACCAGCTTTCCCTGGGGCTGGCGGGTCTGGTAGTGGAGGCCGCGCAGCACCCCCTGCTCCGAGCGCGAATGGTTGTCCTGGACGAAACGGGTGTCGACCCCCGTCGTTTCCTGCCAGCGGCGCTGGTTGAAACTCTCGAAGAAGAAGCCCCGGGCATCGCCGAAGACCTGTGGTTCGATGATCAGCACCTCCGGTATCCTGGTCGGAATCGCCTGCATCAGAACTCGTCCCTCAACACCATTTCCAGGTAATTACGGTACCCCGATTTGGGCGTCGCGGCAATGATCGCCTCGAAACCGGTCCGGTCGACGAACCCCTTGCGATAGGCGATCTCCTCCAGGCAGGCGATCTTCAGCCCCTGGCGCAACTCGAGGGTGCCGATGAAATGGCTCGCCTCGAGCAGGCTCTCGTGTGTCCCGGTGTCAAGCCAGGCGATGCCGCGGCCGAGCCGTTCCACCTGCAGGGTTCCCGCGCGCAGGTAGGCGAGGTTGACGTCGGTAATTTCCAGCTCGCCGCGGGTTGAAGGGGTGAGTCCCTTGGTAATCTCGACCACCCGCTGATCATAGAGATAGAGTCCGGGAATGGCGTAATGAGATTTGGGCCGAGCCGGCTTCTCTTCGATGGAGAGGACCTTGCCGCTCTTGTCGAACTCGACCACCCCGTAACGCTCCGGGTCGTGCACCGGATAGCCGAAGACCATCGCCCCGTCGGTGAACTTCCCGGCGATCCGGTCGAGGGCCATTTTGCCGTAGAAGATGTTGTCGCCGAGGATCAGGCAGACCGGTTCACCGGCAATGAACTCTTCACCGACCAGGAAAGCCTGGGCGATCCCTTTCGGTTCTGGCTGGACGGCATAGGAGAGCTTGATGCCGAAGTGGCTGCCGTCGCCGAGCAGCGCCTCGAAGCGCGGGATGTCGTGGGGAGTGGAAATGATCAGAATGTCGTTGATCCCCGCCATCATCAGGGTCGCGAGGGGATAGTAGATCATCGGCTTGTCGTAGACCGGCTGCAGCTGCTTGCTCGCCACCAGGGTCAGCGGGTAGAGGCGGCTTCCGGCACCGCCGGCGAGAACGATCCCCTTCTTGATGCCTGTCATGTCAACTCCTGTTGCGATCATAAAGAAAATAGTGTTCAAGGCTCTCCTGCCAGGTGGGGATGCTTTTCCCGGTGACCCGCCGGTAGCGCCCCGTATCAAAGACCGAATAGGCGGGGCGCGGAGCAGGCAGCGGAAACTCGGCAGTGGTGATCGGCGTTACTTGCTGCACCCTGAGTTCCTTCCCGCAGGCTTTAGCCCGGGCAATGATCGCCGCGGCGAAGCTGTGCCAGCTGCAGCTCCCCTGGTCGGCAAAGTGGTAAATGCCATAGGGGACCGCCCCCCCCTTCCCTTCCAGCGCCAACAGGTTGAAGATCGCCGCGGCCAAATCGCCGGTGTAGGTCGGCGAGCCGAGCTGGTCGGCCACCACTCGCAGCTCCTCACGCTCCCGGGCGAGTCGCACCATGGTCTCGACGAAGTTCTTGCCGCCGGGGCCGTAGAGCCAGCTGGTACGAACGATGAAACACTGCTCCAGGCCGCTGGCGGCGATCGCCTCCTCTCCGGCCAGTTTGCTGCGCCCGTAGGCCGAACGCGGGCCGGTGGAGTCCTCCTCCCGATAGGGGCGGTTCGCCTCCCCGGAGAATACGTAATCGGTGGAGATATGCACCAGGATTGCGCCGAGTTCACGGGCCACCCGGGCCAGCACTCCAGGCCCCTCGCCATTGACTCGGAAGGCGGTAACGAACTCCTTTTCGCAGCTATCGACGTTGGTATAGGCGGCGCAGTTGATGATCACCGCTGGCTGCAGCACCGCCAGGGCGGTGCGCACCAGGCGCTCGTCGGTAATATCGAACTCCGGCAGGTCGAAGCCATGCACCGCGTAGTACACCGGCGCCAGCTCCCGCACCTTGCGGGCCAGCATGCCGTTAGCGCCGATCAGGGCCAGGTTTTTGGTTCGCTCAACGCCCGGCATACATCCGCTCGTAGTACTGGCGATAGGAACCGTCGAGGATCGCCTCGCACCAGGCACGGTTCTCCAGGTACCAGCGAACCGTGTCGCGGATCCCTTGCTCGAAGGTCACCGCTGGCTGCCAGCCGAGTTCGCGACGGATCTTGCCCGCGTCGATAGCGTAGCGGCGGTCGTGGCCTGGCCGGTCCTTGACAAAGCGGATCAGCGACTGGCGCAGCGCCCCCGAGGCGAGGGACGGCGCCAGTTCGTCGAGAATGGTGCAGATGGTCCGCACCACCTCGATGTTCTGCTTCTCGCTGTTGCCGCCGATATTGTAGGTCTCTCCGGGCCGCCCCTTTTCCAAAGCAGTCAACAGGGCTTGGCAGTGATCGACCACGTACAGCCAGTCGCGCACGTATTTGCCGTCGCCGTAGACCGGCAGCTCCTTGCCGGCAAGCGCATTGTTGATGACCAACGGAATGAGCTTTTCGGGAAACTGGTAGGGACCGTAGTTGTTGGAGCAGTTGGTGATCACCACCGGCAGGCCGTAGGTGTGGAAGTAGGCGCTGGCCAGGTGGTCGGAGGAAGCCTTGCTCGCCGAGTAGGGGGAGCGCGGGTCGTAGGGGGTGGTCTCGCTGAACCTGCCGGTTTCGCCGAGAGAGCCGTAGACCTCGTCGGTACTCACATGGAGAAACCGGCAGACGGCGGCATCAGCGGGCGGCCGGGAGTTCCAGGCGGTCTTTGCCGCTTCGAGGAGAGTGAAGGTACCGACGATGTTAGTCTGGATGAATTCCCCGGGCCCGACGATGCTGCGGTCGACATGGGACTCGGCAGCGAAGTGGGCGACGTTATCGATCTGCTCTTCGGCGAACAACGTTGCGACCAGCTGGGCGTCGCAGATGTCCCCCTGCACGAAGCGGTAGCGGGGATCGGCTTCCAGACCACTGAGGTTGTTGAGATTACCGGCATAGGTCAGCTTGTCGAGAATGACCACCCGGCAGTCGGGACGGTCGGCAAGGACCTGGCGGACGAAGTTGGCGCCGATAAAACCGGCGCCGCCGGTGACTAGCAGATTACGCATGATGCAAGGGTCTCCCTGGAAAATCAGAGGCACCAGTAGCGGAGACCGGCGGCCTCCACCCGGACACCGTCCAGCAGGCTTTTGACATCCACCACCACCCCGCGGCCGTTGCCGTTGCCACACAACGCTGTTAGCCGTTCAACGGGCAACTCCTTGCGGAAACAATCGTGGGCCACGGCCCAGACCACCGCATCGACCGCTCCAGCCGCCTCCAGCGCAACCAACTCTACCCCATACTCGTGGCGGGCCTCGGCGGGATCGGCGATCGGGTCGTATATCTGGACCTCGATGCCGTATTCCGCCAGTTCGTGGACGATGTCGATAACCTTGCTGTTGCGGATGTCGGGGACGTTCTCCTTGAAGGTCAGGCCGAGTACCAACACCCGTGCCCCCTTGACCGCCTTGTCGGCCCTGATCAGCTCTTTGACCGTCATCTCCGCCACATATTTGCCCATGCCGTCGTTGATGCGCCGGCCGGCAAGAATCACCTGGGGATGGTAGCCGATTGATTCCGCCTTGAAGGTAAGGTAGTAGGGATCGACGCCGATGCAGTGGCCGCCGACGAGGCCGGGGGTAAAGTTGAGGAAGTTCCACTTGGTGCCGGCCGCGGCGAGGACCTCGCGGGTCGGAATCCCCAGCCGACCGAAAATCAGCGCCAGCTCGTTCATCAAGGCAATGTTCAGGTCTCGCTGGGTATTCTCGATCACCTTGGCAGCCTCGGCGACCTTGATGCTTCCGGCCCGGTGAACCCCGGCAGTGACCACCAACTCGTAGACCGCCGCCACCGTCTCCAGGGTCGCCGTGTCCTGGCCGGAGACGACTTTGACGATCCTGTCGACGGTGTGCACCTTGTCACCAGGGTTGATCCGTTCGGGCGAGTAGCCGACGGTGAAGTCAACGCCGCACTTGAGCCCCGATTCGCCCTCAAGGATCGGTACGCAGATCTCTTCGGTAACCCCGGGGTAGACGGTCGACTCGTAGACGACAATGCTCCCCTTGGCGAGGTGGCGGCCAATGGAACGCGAGGCGGCTTCCACCGGGCGCAGATCGGGTCGTTTGGCCGCGTCGATGGGAGTCGGGACGGTGACAATGATGAAACCGGCCTCGGCCAGGTGGAACGGCTCCGCGGTGAAATCGATGCGGGTTGCAGCCAACTCCTCGCGGCTCAGCTCGCCGGTGGCATCGAAGCCCTGCTCCAGTTCGCCGACTTTTTTGGTGCTGATATCGAAGCCGATGACCTCGCAGACCCGCCCGAAGGCGGCCGCCAGGGGCAGGCCGACGTAGCCGAGCCCGACCACGGCCAGCTTCGACCGCCGGTTGGTCAGATCATCAATAGTGAGCATGGAAACTCCTCACCGGAGAGACGAGATTACGGTAGTGGACAATAGACTGGGCAAAGGCAGATTGTCGTTGCCCCCCACCAACCTACGAAACTCGTTGAAATGCAATCGAAAAAAATGATTTTCAGGCGAGTCTAAATACCATGAGCGGGGCCCGGCGGTCAAACAAAAAGCCGGCGCGCCGGGCGAAGCGCCGGGACGCGCACCCGGAATTTCCATGCGGGGAGAGGGAACCTCCGTCAGGCGGGAGCATCCAGAAGGCGTCGGGCAACGGCTATTCGTGGTAGTCGAATGTGCTGAAGCCGTGGCGGCGGCAGAGTTCGTCGCGCCGGGCCTCTTCAAGGTCGCTGCGAACCATCTCCTTGACCAGGTCCTGGAACGTGGTGCGCGGCACCCAGCCGAGCTTTTCCTTGGCCTTGCTCGGATCGCCGAGCAGGGTCTCCACCTCGGTGGGCCGGAAATAGCGAGGATCGACGCGAACGATGGTTCGCCCTTCCAGGTGATGGCCGCCCCCCTCGCTTTCCGGCCCGCGGATTTCGCCGCTCACCGCCTCGACCACCCCGACCTCGTCGACGCCCTCCCCTTCCCAGCGCAGTTTGATGCCGAGCTCCTTCGCGGCGGTCGCCACCATGTCCCGCACCGAGTACTGCACCCCGGTGGCGATGACGAAGTCCTCGGGCTGCTCCTGCTGCAGCATCAGCCACTGCATCTCCACGTAGTCGCGGGCATGCCCCCAGTCGCGCAGGGCGCTGAGGTTGCCGAGGTAGAGGCAGTCCTGCAGCCCCAGGGAGATGCGCGCCATGGCGCGGGTGATCTTGCGGGTGACGAAGGTTTCGCCGCGAATCGGCGACTCGTGGTTGAAGAGGATGCCGTTGCAGGCGTAAATGCCGTACGCCTCCCGGTAGTTGACGGTGATCCAGTAGCCATAGAGCTTGGCCACCGCGTAGGGGGAGCGGGGGTAAAAGGGGGTGGTCTCCTTCTGCGGCACTTCCTGCACCAGCCCGTAGAGCTCGCTGGTCGAGGCCTGGTAGAAGCGGGTCTTCTTCTCCAGCCCGAGAATGCGGATCGCCTCTAAAATGCGCAGGGTGCCGATGCCGTCGGCGTTGGCGGTGTACTCGGGGGTCTCGAAGGAGACCGCGACGTGCGACTGGGCGGCGAGGTTGTAGATTTCGTCCGGCTGCACCTGCTGGACGATGCGGATCAGGTTGGTCGAGTCGGTCAGGTCGCCGTAGTGGAGAATGAAGTTGCGATGCTCCACATGTGGGTCCTGGTAGAGGTGGTCGATGCGGTCGGTGTTGAAGAGCGAGGCACGGCGCTTGATGCCGTGGACGACGTACCCCTTCTTGAGCAGGAACTCGGTCAGGTAGGCACCGTCCTGGCCGGTGACCCCGGTGATGAGTGCAACCTTGTTCACGGCTTTCTCCATGGTGTAGTTGTTGAAAATTCAGGCCGCGGATTGGGTTCCGGTGGCCGGCAAGAAGCATCGCTGTGGGGTTCGGCAGATCCCCGGCATCAAAGATTCTCCCGGTACCAGGCGATGGAGCGCTGCAGTCCCTCCTCGAACTTGACCTCACCCCGGTAGCCAAGCAGCCCCTTGGCCTTGCCGATGTCGGCCAGGCTGTGACGAACGTCGCCGGGCCGCGGGGGCCCGTGGACGGCCGGAATCGCGGTACCGAGCAAATCTTGCAGGCGGGCATACAGACGGTTAAGGGAGGTCCGCTCGTTGCAGGCGATGTTGAAGACCTCCTCGGCCGCTGCGGTGGCGGTACAGGCCAGCAGGTTGGCCGCCACGGCATTTGCAACATAGGTGAAGTCCCTGGTCTGTTCGCCGTCGCCATTGATGGTCGGCGCCGCCCCGCGCAGCAGGGCGCTGACGAACAGCGGAATCACCGCGGCATACTGGGAAAAAGGGTCCTGGCGCGGTCCGAAAACGTTGAAGTAGCGCAGCCCCACCGTCTCCAGACCGTAGCAGCGGGCGAAGACCCCGGCATAGAGTTCGTCGGCATACTTGGTCACCGCGTAGGGGCTGAGCGGGTTGCCGATGCGCTCCTCGACCTTGGGCAGTTCCGGGTGGTCGCCGTAGGTCGAGGAAGAGGCGGCATAGACGAAGCGCTTAACCCCGGCGTCGCGAGCCGCCAGCAGCATCTTCAGGGTTCCGGTGACGTTGACCTCGTGGGAGGTCAGCGGGTCGGCGACCGAGCGCGGCACGCTTCCCAGCGCCGCCTGGTGGAGGACAAAATCGGCGCCGGCACAGACCCTTTGGCAGACCTCCAGGTCGCGGATGTCCCCTTCGACCAGTTCAATGCGCTGCCGGCAGTGGGCGAGATTCTCGGGCTTGCCGGTGGCGAAGTTGTCGAGAACCCGAACCCTCTCGCCCCGCTCCAGCAGAGCGTCGACAATGTGCGAGCCAATGAAGCCGGCGCCGCCGGTGATTAAATATTGTGCCATTTTATTTCCTTATTCCCGAGAAGACGTCTCATAAAACCAAATAAAATTCGATCACTACAGTAATTCATCTGACATTATCGCATGAAGTTACATAATTATACTAAATATAAAACACATCAAAACTCGTAACAAAAATATGAAATATCGTCACTATAATGGCACGAAATTAATTCAGCAGATTCATCATCATAATATTTACGGTAGTTTTTCTCGTTAGACAACCTTTCCTTATGAATTCCACGCAAAGTGATGTCAAAGCGAGATTCCAATTCAGAAACCATTTCTTCGCGTTCTTCAAGACGGTACACACGATTCACTAAAATATGATCCTGTGAGTCCATTAGAAAATCACACATACTCATATGATAATGCAATTCAGCATATGGAGATATTTTACTACGATATCTCACATTTTTGAGCATTTTTACATAAGAATTAAACTCTACCTCTCTTGGTAAATCCCCTAGCGCAATTCGAAAACGATACAAAGACAAAAAGCGATCCCAGGGATTCCTTACTATTGAAAAGGTAAACAGTTGTTCCCAAACCGAATCTCTCAAAGACTTTCTCATTCGCACAGCAGGAATATGGTCATGAAAATATTTTTTCCTTTTTATATCTGACTCCCGTTCAAAGCTTTTCTGATATTCACCACCGAAATGACGCCCCAGTTCAATCTTTACCGATGTTGAGCTCGTCCTTGGAATATCTACAAACCAAAGACCCGCCTTTTGAATTGATGCTCTTGCGCGAGCACGAAAAAGGCCGTCGAGTTCTCCATTAACTTTTTTAAGAAGATAGAGCATAAAACACCTTAGATCGGGCTAATGGCCGGAAGAAATTCATGCTGACCAATAAACGATTGAAAGCATAAAACGCAACCGCGAATTAATATCATTGATTGTGGATATACAAAAATACATTTAGCCATCAGCAGAAACGGCAAAAATATTCGCGCCCGATAACTTGGCGAGTTTATCATAGCGGCACTTGCAGATGGCCCACCGGTGCCAATCAAGCAGAGTTGTGAAAGAAGCACTTGAATCACTTGACTTTTTTCAGTAAAGTTCTTTGAAACATTGTCTTTCCTCGGTCAGGGTGGAATGATTTTTGGAAATATTACAATTATATGTCTTTGGAGACACTGTTCTAAACTTCCCCGCCCACTAAGCCAACGTAATAGGCATTTTTTAACGCTCCTCTAAATGCTTTTCGTCAACTCAAAAAAGAATGGAGATTGGTAAATTCATGGCTGCAAACCTAAATTTTTCAATAGTGACTATATGTCGAAATGAAGTTAATAAAATACGTAATACCTGTGAGAGTATTTGCGGCCAGGCCTTCACAGACTTTGAGTGGATCGTAATTGATGGTGCTTCAACTGATGGGACCAAGGATGTTCTGAAAAATTATCAAAACAGGATAACTGTTCTTGTTTCCGAGCCCGACAATGGAATTTACCATGCCATGAATAAAGGAATTTCTTACGCAAAAGGTGAATATATCATTTTCATGAACGGGGGGGATTATTTTGCTGACACTCTAGCTCTTGAGAAAGTAGCCAAAGCACCAAGAAAATCCATTATTTACGGAGACTTATTGTTTGATGGCAAAGAAACTACTGTGAAGAAATATCCTGATGTACTTCCACCTCGTTTTCTTTTAAAAAATATGTTGCCGCATCAGGCCAGCTTTTTTCGAAGATCATTGTTTGAGCGATTTGGAGGGCTTGATGAGTCTTTTCGTATTGCTGGTGATTATGAGTTATTTGTTCGACTGTTGGAAGTTCATAGGGTATCAACTCATCATTTAGCAAAAGTTCTGGCAGTATTCAGCGATGACGGGATCAGTAAAGATCCAAAATATAGATTGATAAGGAAATTGGAAAATCACAGGGTGAGAAAAAAATATTTCCCATATTATCGTTTTTCCCTGAAAGGAATTAAAGAAGAAATCCGCAGTCGCCGAACAACGCTATAAATTCCCCTTCAGTTTCTCCTGAATCAATTTGGTTCCGTGAACAAGGGGGCGAAATGCCATGTTATAGAGTCTTTTTTCGTGCTTGATTCCCCAGCGACTGCGGTTGCGGCGGTAGGCGGCTGCGTGCGGCTGATCGAAGACGTTGGAGAGGAAGCGCGCGAAGGTTTCGGTCTTCAGGCATTCCGGCTCCCGGCCTTCCGGAAACCAGGGTTCGGCCAGCATCTGCCGATAGAGCGTCTCGTCGGCATCCACCACCTTCACATATTCGACCGCCGCCTCCAGTGACGGGAAGTCATGGCAGTTGATGAAGGCCTTCGGGTTGAAGATCCGGCCGATTTCCGGATCGCCCCAGTAGATCGGAATCGCATTCGACTGCGCGGCGTGCGAAAACTTTTCTGTCAGGTAGCCGGGGGTTGAGCTGTTTTCAAAAGCGATCGCGAACTTGTATTGCGACTGGAACTCAATTTTGTCCGATACCGGACCGCCGACATTATTGCGCCACTTGCCGCCTGACGCCACCGGCTTGTAGGCGCAGAGCAGGTCGTAGATATGGGTGCGTTCCGACGCACTGTCGCTGAGGTTCGACATCACATAGGCACAGAACCCTTCCTTCCGGGCGATGACATTATCGGCCGGCTCCCGGGGCACGCATAGAGTTGCGTAGGCATCCCGGTAGAGTTTGATAAGCGGCATCCAACAGTAGCGATCGCCGAAGCTCATCTTATCGAAGGCCATCGCATAGTCGCTGATGTTGAAGTTGGGCGACACGTTTTCGCCTGTTACAAAAATGCGGATGCCGGAATACTTGAGGACTTTGTAGCCAAGGCAGGAGTGAAAGACATAATCTGCATCATATTCGTTTGCACGTTCCAGGTTATATCGATCCGTTACAAACGGAAGAACAGCTTCGATTAAATCCGGCTTGCGTCCAGCATCCACAATCGCTATGCGCTTGGTCGGCCTATCTTTCATTGGCCAAATTTCATAAAAGTTGAGTCAGATTTTTTCATCGTGAAGTTCGTTATAAAAGCGCCAACCCGCTTTGAGCTGAATGTCGAATGGCTAATTTCCCAACCTCTTTGTGCAATGACCTTCCAATTGCTACCGCTTAGCACATTTTCCAGCTGTCTGACCAAGTCATCTGTATTGCGATAGTAAACCATGGAGTCGTTTCCATAAAGTTCATGCAGGTCAGCTTCGGCACGGGTGCATGTGAGAAGTCCATTTCCCATAAGGGAGGCGATGCGGTCGGAACTGTACCATTTCATCGGTTCGGGCAGGCGGGTGAGGTTGAGCGCTGCCTTGCTCCGGGAAAGCACCATTTCCTTCTCGTGGCCAAAAATACCGGGACGGTCAAGGGAGCCAAAAATACCCACTCGAAATTTTTCCCCTAGCTTATGTTCGATTTCCTCAAGAGTAGCACGTCGTTCAGGGTCCCGTTTGTCATCGCCGATAAAAACCAAATCGTAATCATGTTTTTCGCTGCAAAAAGATCGGTATTTTTCAATGGCCTGATGAACGGGGTTCGGAATGAATGCGGTACGGCAATTTTTTTGATTAAAAGATGCGAGTTTATCTCCTGCTGTGGTTGCAAAAAACACATCCAGCAGTTGAAGTCGTTCATAGATAAACTCGAACTTGAAGGCACGACCACTGTAGAGCCAGTCGCAGAACCACTGAGCAATCTTGAGATCCGGTTGGTTGGCTTTGATTGTTTCAAGGGTTTTGAGTGTGACAGACTGGGAATGCCCCAGCAGCAGAATGTCAGGTCGAACTTTCAAGCATGTCGCAACGAGTGAGGCATTTGCCTTTTTAGCGCCAAACTGTTTGCTGTTGGTCCAGCTCATCTGGCGTCCGATGTCGTGAACGGGAAAGGGATAAACATAATGTCCGTTTTCGATCAGCCCATGATGGATACGTGCATCCATTGTGTCGAATTTATCACCACTTCTGTTGTAGTGAAAATTGCACACATGGACAATGCGCAGTTTCGGCAGTGATGTCATCAGATTTCGTTCCTGCCGTTGCGACCAAGATGCCGTTCATACATCTTGACATCCTTCAACCAACGGTTGGAAGCGATAACCGCCGCGCAAGCAAAACCATAGATACCCGCTCTAAACATCCCATGTTTGATATATTTCTTGAAAAAATAGAACGGAAAGGCGAAGAGGATACGTATTGCCAGAAACCATTTAGGTTTCAATCGGGTCTCGTTTGCGCGCACGGTGCTGACACGATTCATCTTGTTCATTTGTTGTTCGATATCGCGGAATGAATAGTGAAACAGCGTACCTTTCAATTTGCGCGGTTTGACATTCTCCGGAACATGAAAATGGTCCCATGCCGCATGCGCGGGGATTCTAACAACAGATTTGTGATAGAGTTTGTTGAACCACATGACGTTGCTTTTATTCCAGACGGCCCCTTTGGGAACGGGAGGAACAGTGACCAGTTTGATACTGAAAATTCCAGGCTCTGGTTCACCATTGGTAAACAAGTCCCTTATTTCACCTTGAAGCTCAGGGCTGATGATTTCATCGGCGTCGAGGTCGAGAAGCCAACCATAGGTGGCTGCATCCTCTCCAACGCGTTTCTGGAACCCGTTCCCTTCCCATTTGTTTTCAATCACCCTTGCACCTGCCGCATGAGCGATTTCTCTGGTTTGATCGCTTGACCCCGAATCTATGACGATGACTTCCGCACCGGTTTCCATAGCTTTTTTAACCACGGGTCCGATACGTTTTGCTTCATTGAGTGTACGAATATAGCAACTTAAAGGGATGGGGGTTGGCTCGTTCATTTGTATTGTCCGTTAGCTGGATTGGGTTTGTCTATTATTGCGGCTTCAGAACAGAGCGAATTTGATATTTCATGTCCCGCAGAAAATTGGTAATGCGCCAGGAGGCAAAACGCACAAATTCATCTGGGCGTCGAACCCTCATAAAGCGCCTGTTGTAAATGACCCCTTTTTCTGCATCATCGGGTAACGGTTCGGCATGTTCGATGATATGACTCAGCATGGCAGGCAGGTTGTATTCCTCAATAACGCGCCGCCGTGCTTCTTTGACTGCTCCCAGCCGGCGTTCATATTCGCCTTCCGTGGACAGGGTACGTTGAATCATTGCCAACGAGCCTTCAAAATCCTTGATATCGATCTGAACAAGACTATCTTCCGGGAAATAGTCGAAAATATTGGTACATCCGCAATAAATTGGTACACAATAACCAAGAAAGGCGTCGGCCAGTTTCTCAGTCCAATGATGCGGACCAGCATGGTTTTCTATGGTCAAATGAAACTTGTAAGGATCAATAGCATCGGATTTTTTTTCAATAAAACGAACTCCTTTGCCAAAAATCTCTAATTCTGGAATTGCAGCTTTTAAGCGTTGGGTAAATTCAAAGCGCTTGGCGTGCATCGTATACGCCATCTGTTTGGCGGAACAAAATGTCGAGAACAGTTCGGTTTTTTTAGGGACCGGTGCCGCCTTGACATCATCGTAACTTCTTCCGTAATGCCAGATATTTCCGGCCTGAGAACGTATGGCATTTTGGTGAGGCAAAGCCCATTCTTCCTGACTGGTCAATATGTAACCGAATTGTGCTGTAAATGCTTTGCCATAGCGAGTGACGGAAGATGGTTCGGAGGTGAAAAGGATGGTATTCCTTCGAGGGCATGCCAGTATTTCTTTATGTCCTGGTAAAATGTGGGGGATATCGTCGCGAGTAACCAACCAGTCATAATCGCGATCAAAAGGATTGGAGACAAACACGCACCTTCCCCAGCGGGCTTCATTTCCCGGGCACTGTTTACCCCAGGCACAATGAGAGGTGTTTTTGCTGCCGCGAAGGACAAGCTTTACACGAATATCTGATTTTTGCGATTCCATGCCTGGTTCGTCATCCTGATATAGTCACTGACATAAATAACGGCCAGATTTTCTGATGGGGCTCGACCTTCAACAGGGAAAAGCGCAGCTCCGTTCAGAGGGAGTTCTCCTGGCGGGTCAAAAATCAGGGAAAATAGATTCAGAGTACTGTGTCGAGCGAAAACATCCACAACAGTACTAATTGTATGCCTGTCGTTACCAAAATTTTCCTAAATTTTTCTAATTACTACAATCAGAAATAATTCTAGAGCCGGATTTAGCACTCAAAGTCTTTGTATATGAACGCCACTCAGCTTCGCATGTTTGCTCAGTCTTAAAATTCCCAGAGACCCATTCTCTAGCTTTTTCCCCTATTTTCACCAAGTCATATTTACCCTGCAGCGCATTTAAAAGAACTTCTGACAACGCACCGATATCCCCCGGAGTAATCAACCAACCTGTCTCACCATCCAAAACTGTCTCAAGTGACCCGCCATGAGCGGTTGCAATTACAGGTTTCTTCATTGCCTGGGCCTCTACCGAAACACGCCCGAAAGCTTCTGGTTCAATTGAGGCTGAAACTACAATATCTGAAATTGAGTAGAACTGGGCGACATCATTCCGGCTGCCGGCGAAGATAACACGTTTCTCTAAACCGAGTTTTCGGGATAGATTTTGTAACTCTCTTTTGTAAGATTCCTTTTTGCCGCAACCACCGACCAGAATGGCTTTCCATCCAGGGAATTCTTTCAGTTTTTCTAAACTCCATATAAACTCGACCTGCCCTTTCCAGCGGGTCAAACGGCCTGGCAGAGTTATCACAAATTCTTCCGAAGAAATCCCAAGCGAAGACTTGAGTCTTTCCTTTTCAACGGTAGTTATATTTTGAGGGTTGAATTCTGTGGGCGAAAATCCACGCGAAGCCACGTCAATAACTTCAGGCTTAATACCATAATTATCAATTATGTGCTGCTTGATGAAGCGACTTATAGCAATGACGCGCACACCCCTCACCATTGAGCTGTTATAAAACTTTTTAAAAGAATTCTGTATTTTGTGTGTTCCGTGAAACGTAGTAATGAAAGGTATATTTGTGTACTTGCAGGCCAACAAAGCAGCCCATGCAGGGGCTCGTGATCTTGCATGAACAAGGTTTATATCATAATCCATGATTATCTTGACAAGTTGAGCGGCACAATAAAAAATTGACGCGGGATTGCGTTTATTGAGCGGCAAACAAAAATGTCGCGCACCTTTGCTCTCCAGATCATGGACAAGTTTGCCTCCGCTCGAGGCAACAAGGCTCTTTGCCCCCCTGTCGACTGTATATTCAGCCATTTCCAGAGTCCCGCGTTCCACACCCCCTTCTTCTAATCCAGCGGTAACTTGTAATATCTTCCAGCTATTCATCCCGCGACCAAGCTCCAGGGATCAACTCAATGTTTCTCAAAACCTCTTTGAGGTTAAGTTTACG
Source organism: uncultured delta proteobacterium (assembly GCA_963806685.1). Lineage (GTDB taxonomy): Bacteria > Desulfobacterota > Desulfuromonadia > Desulfuromonadales > DDH964 > DDH964. Next base: position 134,075 of record CAWDZB010000021.1, on the reverse strand, counting down.
ACTGCAACCCGCTATAGTTCCGTCGAAAGTATGCAAGTAACCACCTTTCTCCAACAAGTTCGTCATACGTTCAATCTTGCCGGCCTTGCCTTGCTTGACAAGGGGCAGAACCTCAATATTTGCGGTACCGTAGCTGACCGCTTCACTGATCATTGACGAAGAATCGGCGGTCAAAAACACGTATTCGCTGTGTTGCAAAAAGTCGGGGATCGGGTTGATCTTTTGTTGCGAATAATACACCGCGTAAGCAAAAGGAAACGCCCTCAACCGGCCTTCAACTTCTCCGGAGGTGCGCGGTGACGTCGTCAGCCAGATATCATGATCGGGGAAGATCCGGAAAATTTCAGTTACCTGCTGGTGCAGCAGCGAGGCATCCAGTTGGGAGTGACGGCTGTCTCCTCCGACGATCAGGGAAATGACCATCCGTCCCGCACGAGGAGAAACCAGCCCCGTTGGTTTGACATAGCTGAGGTTCACCGGCAGGGCGACGATATTGTCCCGCTGCGGCGGAGCGTCATGCTCCTGCGCGACGATCAGGTCGAAGTCATAGCGGTAACCATTGGGGAGCATGATCGCCACTGCAGGGACCCCAAGCCGGCGGGCCAGCACCCTGTTGGCGTAATAGGTTTCCGATCCGGCGGAAACCACCGCGCATCCGTCGGCACCTTCACCCTCGACTCTAAACAGTCCGGGAAATTGGAGCCCAAACCGGTCCGCCAGGTAGGACAGGGCCTTGCAGAACCGGCTTTTAAAGACAACCCGGCGAACCTGCCAGGAGTAGCCGAGCAGCTTAGCGAAGGCCAGGGACTGATTGAGATGGCCGGGCCTGCCGTCGCTTAGGATCAGCAGCTGCCGCGGTGGGGCAGCGCCTCCTTCATTAGTCATTAGCAGGGTTCCGCCTCGTCGATGAGCATCACGGGGATCCCATCCCGAACCGGATAGACCAGACGGCAGGCGGCACAGACCAGGCCCGATTCGTCCGGTTTCGGAGTCACCGGCCCCTTGCACTTGGGACAGGCGAGAATCTCCAGCAGTTGTTTGTCGAGGGTCATGGGACCTCCTTACCCTGCAGGCAGTTGTCGAGAATCGTGGCGAGTCGCTCCGGGTGGTCCAAAACAACCTCCAGCGGCACCTGGTAGCAGGGGACGGCAAAGACCGCCCCTTCAAGCTTGACGGCGTCCTTTTCGGTGGTGAGCAGAAATTCCGCCTTTTCGGCAGCGCGCTCCAGACGCGCCAGCAACGCCTGGTCGTAATGGACATGGTCGGCCAGCACCAGGCACTCAACCAGGTTCAGACCGACGGCGGTCAGGGCATCGAAAAATCCCTGCGGGTGGGCGATCCCGGCGAAGGCAACGATACGCCGCCCGGCCAGTTTCGCAAGCGGCAGTTCGCGGCCGTCGAGAGCCTGCAGCGGAGTACCTAGACGATGGCGGCAGGCAAGGACCGGACCGCCCACCGGAAGTTGCGCCAGCGCTCCTCCTGTATGGCGGGTTAAAAGGAGCAGATCGGCGCGCTTCAGGGCGGACACCGGCTCCCGCAGCCGCCCGGCGGGGAGAACCCTGCCGTTGCTCAAGGGACGGGCAGCATCGAGAAGCACGATATCTAGGTCCCGGGCAACCGCCAGGTGTTGAAAACCGTCATCGAGGAGGACCACCTGGGCACCGTGATCAGCGACCGCAGCGGCCACCGCCTGCCGCCGGCGGGGATTCACCAGCACCAGCGCCCGGGGATTACGCCGGGCGAGAAGGTAGGGCTCGTCGCCCGCAGCCTCGGCTCCGATTAGCGGCCCATCGCCGGCACAGACCAGCCCCGGGGCGGGCACCCCGCTGCCGCCGTAGCCGCGGCTGACCACCGCCACCCGCAGTCCCCGGGCCAGGAGCAGATTGACCAGGTAGTCCGTCACCGGCGTCTTGCCGGTCCCGCCGACCGCCAGGTTGCCGACCGAGATCACCGGCACGGGCGCTCGATAAGAAGACAATAAGCCACAGCGGTAGAGGGCTGCGCGCCCTCGGGTCAAAAAACCGAACAGGGCTGCAGGAAACCGCAACAGTACGAGCAGCATACGCTCCGCCGGGGAGTCGGGACCCTCTTCGATCAACCGCCGGTGCCAACCGCCAAGTTCCGCCATCCTAGTCTCCGAGCAGTCCCTGCAACACCCGCAAGGTATGGTCGGTGGCCCCGGCGTTGGCTGCCAGCAGGTCCCGCCCCCGCCCCCCCATCGCTTCACGGGCTGTCGGGTCGTCGAGCAGCCGCGCCAATTCCCGGACCAGCTGCTCCCCGCCCGCGACCTGGCGACCGCCGCCGACAGCAAGAAGCAGACGGGAAATCTCTTTGAAGTTGTGCATGTGCGGACCATAGAGGACCGGCTTGCCGACCAACGCCGCTTCAAGCACGTTGTGCCCGCCAACCGGCACCAGGCTGCCGCCGACGAAGACCAGGTCGGCGACGGCGTAATAGCGCAACATCTCGCCGAGGGTGTCGCCGACCAGCACCATGCCGGATGCGAGATTATCGGTGCGGGTCTCGACCTCGCTGCGCAGGAGGCAGGACAAACCGGCGGTATTCAGCATTTCGACCACCAGCCGACAGCGCTCGGGATGGCGCGGGACCAGCACCAAAACCAGTTGCCGGCCCTTGGCCAGCAGCTGTCTGAAGGCCTCAACCAGCACCTCCTCCTCCCCGGCATGAGTACTTCCGGCAACCAACACCTGGACTGTATCGGGGAGCCTGTAGAGGGAACGCAGCCGGGCCACCTCTTCGGCGCCGGGCAAAGATGCCCGCATATCGAACTTGAGGTTGTGGGTTACTTCCACCTGCTGGGGGACGGCTCCCAGCAGGCGAATGCGTTCGGCGTCCAGGTCGGACTGCATGCAAAAGGCGGAAAATTTTTTCAATAGTGGGGCCATCAGCCAGCGGATCCGCCGGTAGCGGGGAAAGGAACGGTCAGAGAGGCGGCCGTTGACCAGCACCACCGGGATGCCCAGAGCCTTCCCGCAGCGCACGAAGTTGGGCCAGATTTCGGTTTCGACGATGATCAGCAACGCCGGGCGGATCAGCCCCAGCACCCGGCGCACCACGAAGGAGAGGTCGAAGGGGAAGAAGATGCAGAGGTCCGCCTCGCGCACCGTCAGGGCCACGGCGTGCCCGGTTTCGGTGACGTTGCTGATCAGCACCGCACACGCGGGGTAGGCCTTTTTCAGGGCACGTACCAGAGGAATGGCGGCGCGGGTCTCGCCGACCGAGACCGCGTGCACCCAGAAGACCTGCTTGCCGGAGAGCGCCGCAAGCCGGTTCGGGGCATAGGAGCCGAGCCGTTCCCGAATGCCGCGGCGGGACTTGCCGTAGCGCACCCCCCGCACCAGGTAGTAGGGAATCAGCACCAGGCTGGAGGCGAGCAAGATCAGGTCATACAGCAGATACACCGTATTCCTCCAGGCAGGCCCCAACCTGCCGATCATTCTCGTCCATGGCTGCCTGCAGGCGCTGCAGGAAGGTTTCGCGCCCTTCGCCGTCCTGGTAGCGAACCGCCTCGGCGAAGCGGTAGAGCCCCCGGCCGAAGGGATAGGGGAGCAAAAAGCGGTCCCAGGAAGCAAAGCGATGGCCCCGGCTGCAGGCGAAGGCCAGCGGCACCACCGGCCGACCGGTGATCCGGGCCAGTTCGGCGACTCCCGGTTTGAGCCGGTGGCGGGGGCCCTTGGGGCCATCGGGGGTGATCCCCAGGTCGAAGGGTTCTCGGCCGATCTCGACCATCGCCCGGAACGCCTCCCGCCCTCCTCGACTGGACGAGCCGCGAATCGTGCCGAGTCCGAAATGGTGCATAGTGCGGGCAATCAGCTCGCCGTCCTTGGAAGCACTGATCAGCATCTTCGCGCCCGGCCCCCTATAGCTCTTTACCATCAGCAGCAGCTGGTCATGCCAGAAGGCGAAGATGACCCGCTCCCCCCGGTCCCAGTAGCGCCGCAATTCCTCTTCGCCGCAGATTTCACAACGCAGGCTGGCATGCAGCAGGCGGATCACCTGGGCCGCCAGTGGTGGCGCCAGTCCCAGCAGCAGACGGTCGACGACCCGGCTGCTCACGTCGAGTCCCGGAACTGCATCTCGTAGAGACGCCGGTAGAGGCCGTCGGTTTCGAGGAGTTCCTGGTGGCGGCCGGTTTCAACCAGCCGTCCCTCTTCCATGACTGCGATCCGGTCGGCATGCATGATCGTCGAGAGGCGATGAGCGATAACGAAGGTTGTGCGGTTGCGCATCAGGTTGGTGAGCGCCTGTTGAACCATGGACTCGCTCTCAGTGTCGAGGGCGCTGGTTGCCTCGTCGAGGATCAGGATCGGCGCATCGCGCAGGATCGCCCGCGCGATGCAGAGGCGTTGGCGCTGGCCGCCGGAGAGACGCAATCCGCGATCGCCGATGGGGGTTTCGTACCCCTCGGGGAGGTGGCGGATGAAGTCGTCGGCGTAGGCCAAGCGCGCCGCCTCCTCGACCTCGGCATCGCTCGCCTCCTGACGCCCGTAGCGGATGTTGTCGCGGATCGTTTCATTGAACAGGAAGGTCTCCTGGTCGACCAGGGCGATATTGCGGTGCAGGCTCTGCTGGGTCATCCCCCGCAGGTCCTGGCCATCGACGAGGATGCTCCCAGCGGTGGGGTCGTAAAAGCGGCAAAGTAGGGCGGCAACCGTCGACTTGCCGGCGCCGGAGGGGCCGACCAGCGCCACCACTTCTCCGGGCTCGGCGGCAATGCTGAAACCTTTCAGCACCGGCTCCCGGTCATATGCGAAGTCGACCGCCTCAAAAGTCACTGCGCCCTGCAGGCGCTCAAAAGAGACCGCGCCCGGCGCATCGAGGATCTCGGTGTCCTCCTCGAGGACCTCGAAGACCCGCTCGGCGGCCCCCATCGCCGCCTGGATGATGTTGTTGGTGCGGGTCAGGCGCTTGAGCGGCTGGTACATCAGCAGGATCGCGGTGAGGACCGAGAAGAGTTCCCCCTGGGTCATCGCCCCGGTCATCACCCGGGCGAGACCGAACCACAGGACCCCGGCGACGCCCAGGGAGGATATGATCTCGATCATCGGCGAAGACCCGGCGTTGTACTTGATAACCTTGCGGATGAAGGTGTAGAAGTGATCATTTATGGCAAGAAACCGCTTCTTTTCCCGCTTTTCGGTGCCGAAGGCCTTGATCACCTTGATCCCGGAAAAAGACTGTTCCAAAGCTGTGGTGAGTACCCCCATGGCTACCTGCCCGCGCCGCGAGTAGCCCTTGATCTTCTTGCCGATGAAAGCCGCCGGCCCGCCGGCCACGGGCAGGACGACAAAGGCAATGGCCGCCATCTTCCAGTCGGTGTAGAAGGCGACGCCGGCCAAGGCGACGAGGGTCACCCCGTCGCGCATGACGCTGACGATCACGTCCGAAACCGCCCCCTGCATTACGCCGACGTCGTTGAGAATGCGCGACATCAGCGTTCCTGCCGGGGTACGGGAGAAGAAGCGCATCGGCAGATCGATGGCGTGGCAGTAGAGCTCGTTGCGGATGTGTTGGATGACCAACTGCCCGGCGGTCTTGATGGAATATTCCTGGGCGTAGCGCGAGACCCCCTTGAACACGGCCAGGCCGATGACAATAAACGGCACCAGCAGCACCATGGTCTTGTCGCCGGCGACGATCAGCCGATCGACGAAGGGCTTGACCATTCTGGCGGTCGCCGCGTCGCTCCCCGCAACTCCCAGCGAAGCGATGATGGAAACGAGAATGCGCCTGCGAAAGGGCCAGGCATAGGCGAACAGCCGCCGGTAAAGGGTGACTCCCTGCTTGCTCACAATCTCCCTTTCTACGTCTTGGTCCTGCTCATCGCCGCGGCAATGGCCGCTACTCGCCGGGAACAGCCCGGGGCGCCCAGACGCTCGCGGACTTCGCCCAGGCCGTCGAGGGCCGCCTGGCGGTAGTCCCGTTCTTCGAGCAGGCGCTGTACTTCGGCCGCCAGCGCAACCGGCGAAGCTGCATTCTGAAGGAATTCGCGGACCACCTCCCGCCCGACGACGATGTTGGGCAGCCCAAAATGGAGAATTTTGATCAATTGCCGCCCGACCTGGTAGGTCAGGGCAGCACCTTTGTAGAGGATCGCCAGGGGCGTCCCGGCGAGGGCCGCCTGCAGCGTAACCGTTCCCGATACGCAGAGAATGGCGTCGCAGGCCCCGGCGACGTCGTAGATGTTCTCCTCGACCAGGGTCACCGGAACCCCGGCTGCGGCCACCCGTTGCGCCAGTTCGCCGCGGTCGCAGGTTGGCGCTACCGGGAGCAGGAACTGGTTCGCGACCCCCTGTACGACCAGCAGCCGGGCGCTCTCCAGCAGGGTATCGAACATGTAGCGGATCTCGCTGCGGCGGCTGCCGGGAAAGAGGCCGACCACCGTGCTGGCCGGATCGAGGCCCGCGTCCCGAAGGAACTGTTCCCGATTCCGGTCGCGCCGATACTCGTCGAGCAGCGGGTTGCCGACATATTCGACGTCGAGACCGAGTCCCGCATAGAGCGGGGGCTCAAAGGGAAAGATCACCGCCAGCTTGTCGACCCGGGCGGCGACGGTCTTTACCCGCCCGCGCTTCCAGGCCCAAACCTTGGGCCCGATGTAGTAGAGAACCGGGATTCCGGCCTGCTTGGCCTCCCGGGCGAAACGCAGGTTGAAACCGGGATAGTCGATCAAAATCACGATATCCGGCCGCTGCGGGCCACGCAGCAGCCCCCGCAGACGCCGGAAGGCACGGCGGATCACCGGCAGTCGCCCGATAACCTCGACCAGCCCCATGACCGCCAGTTCCTCGGCAGGAAAGATGATCTCGCAGCCGGCGGCGCGCATCCGATCTCCGCCGATGCCGAAAAAGGAGAGCCCGGGATCGACGTCCCGGGCTGCCCGGATCAGATTGGCGCCGTGCAGATCACCCGAGGCTTCGCCGGTGACGATCAGGGCCCGTCGCTCGGTTGTCGGTTGTTCCATGGCCGATTCCCCGCGCTGAACCTCAGCGGGCGATCCCCCGCTGGCTGTCGCGGATGAAATCGATGAACAACTGCAACTCGGGGCTTGCCTCGAGTTCGCTGTCGATGCGCTGCAGGGCCTCTTCCAGTCGCAGATCGCTGCGGAATATCAGCTTGTAGGCCTGCTTGATAGACCGCAGCACCTCTTCGGAATAGCCGCGGCGCTTGAGGCCGACGATGTTGATGCCGACGGTCTTGGCCCGGTCCCCCTGGGCGATGGTATAGGGCGGGATATCCTGGGCTACCATCGAGCCGCCACTGATCATGGTGTGGGCGCCGACCCGGGTGAACTGGTGGACCGCCGTCAACCCGCCGAGGATGGCGTGGTCGTCGATCCGGACATGCCCGGCGAGGGTGGCGCAGTTGGCGAGGATGACCCGGTTCCCGACCCGGCAGTCGTGGGCGACGTGGGAGTAGGCCATGAACAGGTTGTCGTCACCGATCACCGTTTCACCGCCGCCGTCCTGGGTGCCGCGATGGATGGTGACGAACTCGCGGATGGTGTTGCGGTCGCCGATTTTCAGGCAGGTCTCCTCGCCGTGGAACTTGAGGTCCTGGGGAACCGCGCCGACCGAGGCGAACTGGAAGATGCGGTTGTCGCGGCCGATGCTGGTCGGTCCCTCGATGACGGCGTGGGGCCCGACGCTGGTCCCGGCAGCGATACTGACCCGGTCGCCGATCACCGCGTAGGGACCGACGCTCACCCCCTCCGCGAGGCAGGCGCCGGGGTGGATGATGGCCGTGGCATGAATCATCGTCATCACCCCTCCCGCGGGGCGAAGGTCGCCTTGAGATCGGCCTCGGCAACCAGGGTGTCGCCGACGTAGGCCTTGCCGGTAAAGCAGTAAAGTCCGCGGCGGCGGTTGGAGAGCTCCAGTTCGATGCGCAGGACGTCGCCGGGAAACACCGGACGCCGGAACCGCGCATTGTCGATACCGGTGAAGTAGGTGACCTTGTCCGGGCCGATCTGGTCAGAGACGATGGCGAAGACCCCGCCAACCTGGGCCATCGCCTCGATGATCAGAACCCCGGGCATCACCGGGTGACCGGGAAAATGCCCCTGGAAGAAGGGCTCGTTAATGGTGACGTTCTTGATGCCGACCACCCTCTCCCCGGCCACCAGCTCATCGATCCGGTCGACGAGCAGGAAGGGGTAACGGTGGGGAAGGATTTTGGCAATCTGCACGCTGTCGAGTTTCATCCTTGAGTCTTCTCCTTCACCAGCGATTCCAGGTCATTGAGCTGCCGCCGGAGCCGGGAAAGCTCCTTGCGCATCTCGGGCAATTTGGCAAAACTCATCGAGGCCTTCAGCCACTCCCGGTGGGGCATGGCCGGGGAGCCGGAAAGAACCTGGTTCCCATCGGTGTTGCCGGCGATGCCGCTCTGGCCGCCGAGCATCACGTTGTCGCCAACTTTAATATGGCCGACCACTGCGGACTGGCCGCCAAAGGTGCAGTGATTGCCGATGGTAGTGCTGCCGGCGATGCCGCACTGGGCGACAATGATGGTATCCTCGCCGAGGACGGCATTGTGGCCAATCTGCACCAGGTTGTCGAGCTTGGTGCCGCGACCGATGCGGGTCACCCCCATGGCGGCGCGGTCGATGCAGCAACCGGCCCCGATCTCGACGTCGTCCCCGAGCTCGACGATGCCGACCTGGGGGATCTTGTAGTAACGGCGGCCGTCGGGGGCGAAGCCGAAGCCGTCGGAACCGATCACTGCGTTGGGCTGGAGGATGACCCGGTCACCTAACCGGCACCCTTCGCGGACCACCACCCCACCGTGAAGGACGCAGTTCTCGCCGAGGGTAACCCCGGCGTAGAGGATCACCCCGGGGTAGAGAAGACAGTCGCGGCCGATGGTCACCCCGGCCCCGACCACGCAGCCCGGGTGGATGGTCACCTCTTCCGCGACCTGTGCCGAAGGGTCGACCACGGCACCGGCCATGATCCCGGCAGCCGGGGGACGCTGTACGGCCAGTTCGGTGAGGATCTTGGCAAAGGCCAGATAGGGATTGGCGCAGGCCAGCAGGGCCGGTCCGGCAGCCTCGACTCCGGGAGCGACGATCACTGCCGAGGCTTTGGTCCGGCCCAGCTGCGGCAGGTACTTGGGGTTGGCGAGAAAGGTGATTTCGCCGGGCCCCGCAACATCGATGGGAGCCACCCGTGCGATTTCCAGGGTCTCGTCACCCGTTACACTGCCGCCAACCAGTTCCGCCAGTTGCTTTAGGGTCGCCACGATTTTCCCTTATTTCCCCTTGGTTTTCTGATACTGGGCATCGAACTCCTTGAGCACGGTCGCGGTCAGGTCGGCCTTGTCGGCGCCATAGATAACTCCGCCGCTGTTGCGTTCGATGATCAGGTCGTAGCCTTCGCGCTTGCCCATCTCCTGCACCACCTTGACCAGTTTCTCGATAATGCGGTTGGTGTGATCGGAATCCTGCTGCTGCAGCTCATCCTGCACGTCCTTGGTAAAACGCTGGAATTCCTTAAGCTTCTGCTGGTAGTCCCGCTCCTTGGCATCCCGCGCCTCGGGGGATAGCAGGACCGACTGCTTTTCCAGGTCCTCTTTGAGGACCTTAAGGTCCTGCTGCCGCTTGTCGATGTCCGCTTCGTAATCCTTGACCTTGGCGGAAATTTTCTCCTTGGCCGCCTTCCCTTCCGCTGACAGGTTGAGCGCCTTCTGCAAATCTACGAAACCGATTTTGGATTCTGCCGCCGTGGCAGAAAAGGCGCCGAGCAGCACCAGGGACAGGGCCAGAACCAGAACCTTCTTCATAAATGACTCCTTGGGGATAGGGTGAAAGCTAAAAGAAGTTGCCGATGGAAAACTCAAACTGGGAGGGGCTTTCCCCTTCTCTGGGATCCAGGTTCTTTCCCCACTCCAGGCGCAGCGGCCCCAGGGGACTGAACCAGCGTATCCCGGCACCGACACTGGAGCGCATGTCGGAGAAATAGTCCTCACTGCTGCCCCAGGCGTTGCCGCTGTCGAAAAAGACCAGGCCTTTCATGCCGAGGTCCTTGACCAGCGGAAAGATGTATTCGAGGTTGAAGAATGCGTCCTTGTCGCCGCCGGTGTACTCAAAATCCTCGGCGGTCGCCACCGTTTCGCCGGTAGCCGGATCGACGCTGTTGATCACCCGGCGTACCCTGGGACCGACCTCCCGCGACTTGAATCCGCGCAGAGTGTTGATGCCGCCGAGATAGAAACGCTCGTCGATAGGGATGTCCCGTCCCCCGACCTTGGAAAGATAGCCGACCTGGCCGTGGGCGGAAAAGACCGTTCCCCAGCGCCAGGGCCAGAAGTGGCGATGTTCGAGGATGTAGCGGACGAAGCGTTCGGTGCCGCCGAGGCCGGCGAACTCGACGGAAGCCTCGGAGACTCCGCCGCGGCTCGGATCGAGGCGGTAATCGGTGGTGTCGCGGGTCAGCGAAGCGAAGATCGAGGAGAGCGAAGATTTTCCCTCCTGGTCCTTGATGGTCTGGGCGGCATTGATATCGACATCATAGATATCCTTCTGCTCGTAGCGGTAGATGAAGAAGGCCCGCGAATTGTCGGTAAGCGGGAAGCCGAGCTTGACATCCCCGCCGGTGGTCTTCTTGCTGAAATCAGTCCATTCTCGATCGGTCTTGTAGAGGTCCCCGCCCAGCGACAGGTTGTGATCGAGGAAATAGGGATCGAGCAGTCCGACCTGGTAGGTGGTACTGGTTCCGCCGAGCGAGCCGGAGAGATTGAGCTTGAGCCCCAGGCCGAGGAAGTTGGCCTGGGAGACGGAGGCCTGGCCGATGAATTTATCCACCGAGGAGTAACCAAAGCCGAGGCTGAAGGACCCGGTGGGCTTTTCCTTGACGTTGACATCGATATCCATCAACCCTTCGTCGGTTCCCTTGGCGGTGGCCAGGTTGACTTCCTCAAAGAACCCGAGGTTGTTGATCTTGCGCCGGCTCTCCTTGAGAGCGCTGGCACTGTAGAGGTCCCCCTCGACCAGCTTCATCTCCCGGCGCACAACCTTGTCGCGGGTCTTGGTGTTGCCGGCCACCCGGATGTGGTCGATGTGAACCCGGATCCCCTGCTCGATATCGTACTTGAGATCAATGGTGCGCTTTTCCGGGTGGAGGGTGGTCAGCGGGGCAACGTTGACGTAGGCATAGCCCTGGTCGGCATAGAGGTCGTTGATCGCCGTCACATCCTTGCGCAGCAGCTCCCGGCTGAAGACTTCGCCGGGCTTGAGCTTGGTCAGGGCCAGGATCGCGTCGGCCGGCTTGAGCAGGTCCCCCTGCACCGATACCTTGCCGACCCGGAACTGTTTCCCCTCCTCGATATCGATGAGGATGTCCATGTACTTGTTGCCGTCGACCAGGGTAATCTGTGGTTTGCGGACCTTGACCTGCACGTAACCCTGGTTGAAATATTTGTCGGCGATCGCCTCCAGGTCGTTGTTGAGCAGGTCTTCGCGGTAGGTACCGCGGTCGGTGAGCCAGGAGAGGAACCATCGCTCCTTGGTCTCCATCACCTTGCGCAGTTGCCGGTCGGAAAAGACCGTGTTGCCATGGAAGCGGATGGCGTCGATCAGTACCTTTTTCCCTTCCTTGATGACGAAGGTCAGGGTCGCCTCGTTGTTGGCGCCGGTGGCCAGTTCCGGTTTGATGACGACCGCATGGTAGCCCTGCTCGATGTAGGCCTTGCGGATCGCGGCAACGCTCTTTTCCACCTGCTGCGGGTTATAGATATCGGGCACCTTGAGAGTCAGCAGGGGGCGCAGTTTTTCTACCTTGAGTTCCTTGTTCCCGGAAAACTTGACCGCCCGCAACAACGGGCGCTCGACGACGCGGTAGGTGAGAATTTCGCTGCCGCCCTGCTCGGTGATGTCGGCGCTGACATCGGAAAAACGGCCGAGCTTGAAGATCGCCCGGATATCCTGGTCGATATCGTCAATGGTCGCACTCTGGCCGGGCTTGACCGTCAGGACCGCGCGGATGGCGCTCGGTTCGACCCGGACGGTGCCGGTGATCTGCACTACCCCGATCCGGTAGGACTGGGCCCAGGCCGTGACCGGCAGCGAAAGCAGCACCAGCAGCAACAACAAACGTTTCAACATCCAGAAAAAACTCCCGAAAATCCGCTGCCAAAGGGCGTCATTATAAAAAAAACCCGGTTCAGTGTAAACCAAAAAACTAGGCTTCCAGCAGCCCGTCGCGCATGCGGATGATGCGGTCCAGACGCCCGGCGAGGGTCTCGCTGTGGGTGACGATGACCATGGTCAGCCCATGCCGCCGGTGCAACTCGTCGAGCAACCGGTAGATCTCGTCGCTGGTAGCACTGTCGAGGTTCCCCGTCGGCTCGTCCGCGAGCAGCAGACTCGGTCCCATGACCAGGGCACGGGCGATGGCCACCCGCTGCTGCTCCCCGCCGGAGAGCTGGCCGGGCTTGTGGTCGAGACGATGGCCGAGGCCGACCTCGCGCAGCAGCTTCTCCGCCAGACCGCGCGCCTCGGCGACCGACTTGCGGGCCACCAGCGCCGGCATCATGACGTTCTCCAGGGCGGTAAACTCGGGGAGCAGCTGGTGGAACTGGAAGACGAAGCCGACAGTCCGGTTGCGGAAGGCATCGAGGGCCGGGCCGCGCAGGCGGTAGAGGTCCTGGCCGGCAAAGCTCACCGTGCCGGCGCTTGGCTGGTCGAGCGCGCCGAGAATGTGCATCAGGGTGGTTTTGCCGGCCCCCGAAGCACCGACCACGGCGACTCGCTCGCCGGCGCCAACCGCGAAGTCGATGCCGCGAAGCACCTCCACCGTCCCACCGGCGGTGGTGAAATTCTTGGTCAGTCCCTGGACCGAAAGTAGGCTATCAGTGGCCTCAGTCATAGCGCAACGCCTCGGCCGGGTCCATCTTCGCCGCCCGCCAGGCGGGGTAGATAGTGGCAAGCAGGGAGATGCTCATTGCTACCATCACTACCGCCAGCACGTCGCCGGAATTGACCACGGAGGGGAAGGTATCCATGCCGTAGACGCTCTGGTCGAAGATCTTCACGTGCAGCAGGTGCTCGAGTCCCTTGATGATAGGGTCGGCGTTTTTGGCCAGAACCAGGCCGACTATGGTACCGAGCAGGGTCCCGACGGTGCCGATGATCAGCCCCTCGAGGACGAAGATTTTCATGATGCTCCGGGCGTTGGCCCCCATCGAGCGCAGGATGGCAATGTCCTTGTGCTTTTCCATCACCACCATGATCAGGGTGGTGCCGATATTGAAGGCTGCCACCAGCACGATAATGGCCAGGACGATGAACAGACCGAGTTTCTCCAGCTTTAGCGCGGAGAGAAAAGAGCCGAATAGATCCTCCCAGGACCGCACCACGAAGGGGAACTTCAAGTCCTGGCGCAGCGCCGCGGCGACCGGCCGGGCCTGGTCGAAGCTGTCGACCTCCACCTCGATGCCGCTGGCCTTTCCCCTGGCGTCGAAGAAGCGCTGCGCCTCGGCAAGGTTGACGTAGGCGAAGTAGGTATCGAGAAAGCCGCCGCGCTGACGGAAGATGCCGACGATGCGAAACGGCTTCATCTTCGGGATCATGCCGAAAGGGGTGATGGTGAACATCGGCGGGATGACGTTGATGGTGTCGCCGACCGTCACCCCCAGGGTGGAGGCGGTATCGAGGCCGATGATAATCCCCGGTGGTCCTTCAACCACCTTAAACAGCAGGGTCTGGACATCCTCATGACCGGCGGACAGGAATTTTTGCTGGAAGATCTTGTTCCCCGCCTCGATCCCCTTGACGTTAACCGCCGCTACGTTGCCGCGCGAGAGGAGCATCGCCTCCTTGGCGACAAACGGGGCGGCGGAGGTGACGTGGGAATGTTTGCGGATGGAGGCCGCCAGCTCTTCGTAGTCCTCGAGCTCCGCGCCCTGCTTCTGCACCAGAATGTGGGGGATGTTGCCGAGGATCTGCTTGCGCACCCCGTCGTGGAAACCGGTCATCACCGCCAGGACCACGATCAGCGCTGCCACCCCGAGAGTCACCCCGGCGATGGAGATGAAGGAGATGACCGAGATGAAGGTCTGCTTGCGCTTGGCCCGCAGGTAACGCAGGCCGACGAAGAGTTCGTAGCTCATATGCCTCAAAGGCGGTGAGGGTTACAGACGACGGGTTTGGGCTTGGCCGGCTGCCCGTTACCCGTCGCTGGTTATGGGTTTTCCGGCCGTAGCTGCGGGAAGAGGATGACGTCGCGAATCGAGGCCGCGTCGGTGAGCAGCATCACCAGGCGGTCGATGCCGATCCCCTCGCCGGCGGTCGGCGGCAGGCCGTGCTCCAGGGCCCGGACGTAGTCCGCGTCCATGGCGTGGGCCTCCTCGTCGCCGGCCTCCTTCTCGGCCAGCTGCTTGAGAAAACGCTCCTTCTGGTCATCGGGGTCGTTGAGCTCGGAGAAGGCATTGGCCAGCTCGCGGCCGACCATGAAGAGCTCGAAACGGTCGACCACGTCGGGGTTGGCGTCGTTCTTCCGCGACAGGGGCGAGACCTCCGTCGGGTACTCGGTGATGAAGGTCGGGTTCCATAGCCTGGGCTCGGCGACGGCGTCGAAGAGCTCGGTCAGTAGCTTGCCGTGGCCGATGGTGTCGTCCAGCTCCAGGCCCAGACGCCGGGCATAGGCCAGGGCCTGCGCCTTATCCTCGAGGGCGGCGGCGTCGATCTCGCCGTATTTGACGATCGCCTCGCGCACGGTGAGGCGCTGCCAGGGGGCGGAGAGATCGACCGGCTTGCCGCCGTAGCCGATCTGCAGGGTGCCGCAGACCTCCTGGGCCACGTGGCAGATCAGTTCCTCGGTGAAGTCCATCAGGTCGCGGTAGGTGGTATAGGCCTGGTAGAACTCCATCATCGTGAACTCGGGGTTGTGCTGGATCGATATCCCCTCGTTGCGGAAATTGCGATTTATCTCGAATACCCGCTCGAAGCCGCCGACCACCAGGCGCTTGAGATAAAGCTCCGGCGCGATGCGCAGGAAAAGATCCATCTTCAGGGTATTGTGGTGAGTGATGAAGGGCTTGGCCGTGGCCCCGCCGGCGATCGGCTGCATCATCGGTGTCTCGACCTCGAGGAAGTCGCGCTTTTGCATGAAGTCGCGGATCAGGCCGATGATCCTGCTGCGCTTGCGAAAAGTTTCGCGCACATCCGGGTTGACGATCAGGTCGAGGTAGCGCTGGCGGTAGCGGGTCTCGACGTCGGTCAGCCCGTGCCACTTTTCCGGCAGCGGCTGCAGCGACTTGGTGAGCAGCCGCAGACTGTCGGCGCGTAGGGAGAGTTCGCCGGTCTTGGTCCGAAACGGCACCCCGCCGGTGGCAACGATGTCACCGAGATCGAGTTTCTTGAACTGCTCAAAGGCCGCTTCGCCGACCATGTCGCGACCGACATAGACCTGAATCCGGCCGCTGCGGTCCTGCACTTGGATGAAGGCCGCCTTGCCAAAATCGCGGCGGGCCATGATCCGCCCGGCGATGACATAGTGCGGTGCGTCCGCCTCGAGGGCGGTAGCGTCCTGGTCGGCATGGGCGCCATGGATATCGGCCGCCGTGTGGCTGATTGCGCAATCGTTGGCGTAGGGGTTCTGACCCTGGTCCCGAAGCTCGGCCACCTTGGCGCGGCGCTGGAGTACCAGGTCATTGAGATCTTCCATCGTCGGTTCTGCCTTTCCTTCTGGTATGGTCTGCCCCTGCCAGCCCTCGGAGCCCGGCAGGGATGCTGCGATCAGAGGGTGGTGAAGACCCAGGCGACCTGGTGGGCCAGCTGTTCGCCGCCGGCATTCTGCACCGCAGTGGTCAGGGTCACGGTATAATCGGTGGCCGAGGCCAGGGGGGCAACCGGGGTCAGGGTCGCGGTGCGGCTGGGCGCATCGTAGCTGACG
Organism: uncultured delta proteobacterium; assembly: GCA_963806685.1. GTDB lineage: Bacteria > Desulfobacterota > Desulfuromonadia > Desulfuromonadales > DDH964 > DDH964. The sequence goes on along the minus strand of CAWDZB010000021.1, from coordinate 118,164 downwards.
GTTGCCGGAACCGTCGCACCGCCACTGTCGAGAGTGAAGCTCTGCGCCGTGAGGGTGGCCAGGTTCATGTCCTCGCTGAAGGTCACGGTCACGCCGGCGAAGCTTCCCGGATTGACATCGTACTCTCCAGCATGGGGGGTGTGGGCGGTGAAGATCTGCTGGTTTATCAGAGTGTGGGCGGTCACCGTCACCCCATTATCGGTGGCGCTGACGGCCACAGCATTCTTGCCGGTGCCGAGTCCGGTCAGCGGCGCGCTCCAGGTCCCCGCGACAGTCCCGACAGTCACCTCCTCCACCGTGGCCGTCGGCACTGAGACGACAGGAGCCGTATCGAAGGACCAATTCAGGGCCAGGGTCTGGGCAACTGCCACCGTCGGGCTGGTCACGGGGTCGATGGAGAGGAGCGGCGCGTTGGCTTTGACATTAATGGTCAGGGTCTGGGGCACCTCGGTGCCGTCGAGGGTGACGCTCACGGTGACTGTGTTGTTGCCGGTCGCCAACCCGGTAAGATCAAAACTCCAGCGATCCTTGTGGCCCGGATCCTGGTTGGCCTGCACCGCCGTTCCGCTGCCAACCTTCACCTGCGGCAGACCCAGGTCTGGGTCGTAGAAGCCGCCAATAATCTCGGTGCTGCCGGAAATCGGGCTCACGTAGCTGTCGACGCTCACGGCATCGTAAATGAGATAAAACTTGATAATGTTCTGGTTGCCCCTCGGATCGCGAGCGGTAACGGTGATCAGGTTGCTGCCGGCGTGCAATTTGTCGACCGTGCAACTCCAGCGAGAGCCGGCGACATGCACCTGGTCGGCAGGGAGATCAACGGTGCCGACCGCGACTTCGACCGTGGCACCCTCTTCGACGCTCCCCGAGAGGTAGCGGGTGCGGGTGGTAGTGCCGGCGCCGGCGCCGGCGTAGCTCACCTGCGGCGCCACCAGTTCCCCCTCGCTGCCGCCGCAGCCGGCCAGCAGCAAGGTCGCCAGCAGCCAACAGGACAGGCAGATCATCCCCTTGCTTGTTTTCCGAAATTTCATGGTTCAGGCTCCCTGCCGGTTTTTGCCGCGACGGTCCCGGTTACTTCTTGCTGAGTAGATAGGCCTCGATGAAATCCTCAATGTTGCCGTCGAGCACGGCATCGGTGTTGCCGACCTCGTGACCGGTGCGGTGATCCTTCACCATCCGGTAGGGGTGCAGGACGTAGGAGCGGATCTGGCTCCCCCAGCCGATCTCCTTCTTTTCCCCGGCGATGGAATCCGCCGCCTCCTCTTTCTTGCGCAACTCAAGCTCGTAGAGCCTCGCCTTGAGCTGCTTCATGGCGGTGGCCCGGTTCTTGTGCTGCGAGCGCTCGGCCTGGCAGGCGACCACCACACCGGAAGGGATATGGGTGATGCGGATCGCCGACTCGGTCTTGTTGACGTGCTGGCCGCCGGCACCGCTGGAGCGGTAGGTGTCGATGCGCAGATCCTTCTCGTCGATCACCACGTCGATGTCGTCAGAGATCTCAGGGAAGACGAAGACCGAGCAGAAGGAAGTGTGGCGACGGGCGTTGGAGTCGAAGGGGGAGATTCTGACCAGGCGGTGAATGCCCATCTCGGCGCGCAGGTAGCCGTAGGCATAGGGTCCCTCGGCAGTGAAGGTCGCTCCCTTGACCCCGGCCTCCTCCCCCGGCTGGTAATCGGTGATTTCGGTGCGAAACCCCTTCTTCTCGCAGAAGCGCAGGTACATGCGCAGCAGCATCTCCGCCCAGTCCTGGGCCTCGGTCCCGCCGGCACCGGCGTTGATGCTGACGATGGCGTTGTTGGCGTCGTGCTCGCCGGAGAGCATGCGCGCGAATTCCATGCGCCCGACGCGGGCCTCGAGGGCCGGCAGCAACTCGCGGACCTCGGCCAGGGTCGACTCGTCCTCGCTCTCTTCACCGAGCTCGCACAACACCAGCAAGTCGTCGAGCTCCTGGGAGGCGGCCTCCCAGTCCTCGACGACCTTCTGCAGGGTAGTCCGCTCGCGCAGCAGTTCCTGGGCGCGCTCACCCTCGTTCCAGAAATCCGGCTTGGCGATCTCCGCTTCGAGTTCGGCGACCCGCTCCTGCTTGCCGGCTACGTCAAAGATACCTCCTCAGCTCGGCGAGCTTGTCCTGGAGGTCCTTGAGGGTGTCTATTTCTTCGCGATACATGGCGATTCTCCCGACTGAAAGTTACAAGGCCTGGGATTATAGCGGCTCGCCGCTGTTTCTACAAGCCTTCTCTTGATCCCGACGCCAAACAATCGACCCGGGAAAGAGGCCGGTTCCGGCCGTTTCGGCTCATCCCTAGGGGACGCCAGTTGAGGGCCGGGGAGCGAGAACAAAAAAGGGGCTGGGACGTATTTCCGATCAGGCTGCGGTCCGCCGTAGCCGACGGCGCAGAAGCAGCACGAACCAGAGCAGGGAGAGCGCCAGGCAGGAGGCGGGCAGGATATCGCCCCAGCGGCTGTATGGGGCCTGGCCGGCGCCCAGGCCCACCTTGCCACGCAGCATCGCCGGGACGAAGATATCGCTGCGGGCAACGATTCGGCCGGATGGGGCGATCAGGGCGGAGACGCCGGTATTGGCGGCACGGGCCACCCAGATACGGTTCTCGATGGCGCGAAAGCGGGTCATGGCCAGGTGCTGATAAGGGGCCGAGGAGCGGCCGAACCAGGCATCGTTGGTGATGTTCACCAGCAGATCGCTCCCTTGGCGCACGAAATCCCGGGCCAGTTCCGGGAAAATTCCCTCGAAACAGATTAGTACCCCGATCCGGTGGCCATCGAGGGGCAACGGGCTGACCCTTCCCGGAGAGAAATCGCCGATGCCGACCACCAGTTTGTCGATGAAGGGCAGAAAGGCTTTCAACGGTACGTATTCGCCGAAGGGGACGAGGTGAACCTTGTCGCTACGTCCCAGAACCTCGCCCTTCCGGTCGAGCAGGAAAGCGCTGTTCAGGTAACGAATCCTCCTGTTGACCCGTTCATAGGCCGGGCTGCCGAACAGCAGCCAGGAGTCGGTCGCCACCGGCACCTGGTGGACCATGGCGCTGAGGCGGGAGGGGTCCTGGGCATAGAAGGGGGTGGCGCTCTCCGGCCAGATGATCAGCGAGCCGGGATGTCCAGTCGCTCCCTGCAGGGAAAGGTCCCGGTAGCGTTCGACGGTAGCCTGCTGGAAGGCCGGGTCCCACTTGATCGACTGGTCGATGTTGCCCTGCACCACGACGGCATCGAGTTGCGCATCCCGCCGGTCGGGGTCCTGTCCCAGCCGCCAGCTGCCGTAGCCGAGATTGGCCGCCACTAGCAGCAGCAGGACCAGCAGCGACCAGCGGGGAAATTGCTTCCTATCGCGCTGCCACCAGGCGAGCAACAGCTGGGCAAGAACGGTATTGCTCAGCAGCAGCAGGTAACTGATGCCGTAGACACCGCAGAGGTCGGCGGACTGGATCAAGTGCAGGTGGCTCTGCTGGGAATAGCCGAGGGTCGCCCAGGGAAAACCGCTGAATAGAAAGGAGCGAAGAAATTCGAATCCCACCCAGAGTACCGGCAGTGTCAGGGGAAGGGGCAAGTCAAAGCGCTCGCGGAGGGCGAATGCGCCCCATACCGCGCCGGCGATGAACAGGGCGAGGTAGGCGACCAGCAGCAGGTAGGCGACCACCGACAGCAGCGGCTGCAGGTGGCCGTAGGTGGTCATGACGATATTCAGCCAGTAGAGTACGACGGCGAAAAAGGCGCAACCGGCGGCGAAGCCGCTGCGCAGCGGCCGTTTGCCGCCGAATAGCAGGAGCGGGACCAGCCCGAACCAGGCGAGGCTGGCAATGTCGGGGCGCGGAAAGGCCAGGGCCAACAGCACGCCGGAGACGAGGCCGGCAACCAGGCCGCTGTCGAACTGACGGCGCATCAGGCTCCGCTTTCCCCCGCCGGCAGGGAGCTCAACGGCTGCACCCGCACCTTGCGTACCTTGCGCTCATCCGACTCGACCACCGTCAGCAGGAGGTGCTCATCTCGAACTTCCTCCCCCTGGCGGGGAACATGGCCAAGCAGGTGAATGACGTAGCCGCCGACGGTGTCGAACTTTTCCCGGGGAACCTCGATTTCGAAATGTTCCTCAAGGTCCTCAATATTAAGCCGGGCGTCGACCAGCGCCGAGCCGTCCTCCCCCTCGACCAGCCAGTCCTCCTCGACGTCGTATTCGTCCTGGATGTCGCCGATGATCTCTTCAATCAGGTCCTCGATGGTAATCAAACCGGAGGTGCCGCCGTATTCATCAATGGCGATGGCCATGTGCACCCGCTTGCTGCGGAAATCCTGGAGAAGTTCGCCGACGTTTTTGGTTTCCGGAACGAAATAGGGAGCCCGCATCACCTCGGCAACCGCGACCTGATCGGGCGCCGCCCCCCAGAAACGCAACAGGTCCTTGGCGTAAACCACGCCGACCATGCGGTCGGCGGTGCCTTCGAAGATGGGGACCCGCGAGTGGCCGGAAGAGATGATCGCCTCGAGCACTTCGGGAAGCCGGGACTCGCAGCTGCAGCAGATCATGTCGGTGCGCGGCACCATGATTTCGCGCACGATGGTGTCGCCGAATTCGAAGATGGAGTGAAGCATCTCCCCTTCATCCTCGTTGATCAGCCCCTCTTCCTCCGATTCGTGGATGATATCCTGCAGTTCCTTCTCGGTCAGGGCCCGTCGCTTGCCGAACAGCAAGCGTTGCAGGGTGGCCCGCCAGAGACCGGAGCGTCCGTTGTTACTGCCGTCTTCGTCCAAAAATCCCTCTCTCCTCCCCGGTAGATGAAATGAGCCCGCCCCGGTCAGCCGAAGACCAGGTGGAGGGCCAGGGTAACGGCCACTCCAAGCAGAGCACCGGCCAGGACCTCACGCAGGGAATGAATACCCAGCAGCAGGCGGCTCTGGCTGACCATCACCGCCATCGCCAGCGCCAGCACGGTCAGCACCAGGCCGATGCCGGTCAGGGTCATGGAGGTGGCGATGCTGAAGGCGACGGCGGCATGGCCGCTCGGCATCCCCCCGCGAAACGGTTCATCCCAGCCGGTGCGGGCCTTGAGCAGCACCACCAGCAGGATGACCATCAGAACTGCGCCGACCGAGACCCTGCCGGGGGGATGGCCGAGAAGGTCGAGCCTGCCGCCGAGAGTCGGAACCAAGTAGCGGGCGAAGGCGAAGAAGCCCATCACCGCCGCTCCGCAACTGGCCACCAGGACCGCCCCAGCGGAAACGTCCTTGGCCCGTTTGGCTAGGACATGGTACTCGGGCGAAACCAGGTCGACCACCACCTCCAGCGCGGTATTGAACAGTTCGGCGAAAAGAACCAGGGTCACTGCGAAGGTGAGCAGGATGAATTCGAGGGTGGAGATCCCCAGAAAGAGCGCCAGCAGCAGGACCAGCACCGCGGCCAGGAAATGACCGCGCATGTGCCGCTGGGTCGAGGTCGTCCAGAGGATGCCGTCGACGGCGCAATTGATGTTGGCCACCCAATTGGCCGGTTTGACGGAGTGCTTGCTCACCCGGCAAAAAACTCCTCGCGCAACAGAATGTACAGCTCCCGTTCCCGCGCTTCCATTCGCAGGGCCTCGGCCGCGGTGCCCCGCTCGTGATCGTAACCGAGCAGGTGCAGAATCCCGTGCAGCAGCAGAAAATAGAGTTCCTCTTCGAAACCGATACCGGCCTCCGCCGCGTCGCGGGCCGCGGTTTCGGCGGAGATCACAACGTCACCCAGCAGCAGCGGATTGACCCCGCTCCCCTCCCCTTCCTGCATGGCAAAGGAAATCACGTTGGTCGGCTTGTCGCGCTGCAGGTAGTCCCGGTTGATGACCCGGATTTCCGCGTCATCGACGATCAGCACCGACAGTTCGGCGTCAGGACATCCCGAGGCGCTTAAGATCTTCCGTGCTGCCTTTCGCAGCGGAAGCTTCCTTATCCTTAGTTTCCGCTGCCGGTTCTCGATTTGGATCTTCACCGTTTTTCCTCTTGTTCGCATCCTTCTCCCGCTCCTTGTAGGCCGGCTCCGGGTAATCGACCCGGTGGTGGAATATCCCGGAGAGGATGCGGTTGAAGCTCTTGGCGATATTGTTGAGGTCCTTGAGGGTCAGTTCGCATTCGTCGAGCTGGCCGTCGATAAAGATGTTGTTGATGATCTTCTGCACCATGCCCCGGATCCGCGCCGGGGTCGGATCGCTGAGGGTGCGGCTGGCGGCCTCGACCGCGTCGGCAAGCATGATCAGGGCCGCCTCCCGGGTCTGCGGCTTGGGCCCCGGGTAGCGGTAGTCGCGTTCGTCGACCTGCTGGACACCGGGGTCTTCCTTGCTCTTGGCCTTATCGTAAAAAAACTTGATCAGCGAAGTGCCGTGGTGCTGACGGATGATGTCAATCAGCGGCTCGCCGAGCTTGCTTTCCCGGGCCGTCTCCACCCCATCTTTGAGATGGGCCATGAGCACCAGAGCGCTCATCGACGGCGCCAGCTTGTCATGGCGGTTTTCCTGACCGCCGAGATTTTCAATGAAGTAGAGCGGTTTCTTGATCTTGCCGACATCGTGATAGTAGGCCGCGACTCGGGCCAGCAAGGGATTGGCGTTGATCTCCTCCGCCGCCGCCTCGACCAGGTTGCCGACGATGATCGAATGGTGGTAGGTGCCGGGAGCCTGCACCATCAGTTCGCGCAGGACGGGGGTGTTCATGTTGGCAAGTTCCAGCAGCTTGATGTCGGTGGTGTACTTGAAAAGGTGCTCGACCAACGGGATCAATCCGGTGACGATCACCGCGCAGAGGAAACCGCCGCCGAGGCCGAAACCGATCTTGTAGAGGAGCTGCATATCGAAACCGCGGCCGGCCAGCAGGTGCAGTCCGAGGATCATCAGGGCATTGACCAAGGCGATCCGGAAGCCGGCCCGGTAGAGGCTCGTACGCTCCTTGCACTGGCGTACCCAGTGGGCACCGACCAGGCTGCCGGCCAGGGCATAAAGGGTGATGAGCAGGCTGTTGCCGAACAGCACCCCGAGCAGAGTGGTGGAGAGCAGCACGAAGATCAAGGCCACTTCCGAATTTAGCACGATCCGCACCAGCATCGCGCCGACGGCGAAGGGGAAGAGGTAGTAGTAGCTCGCCGAATCAATGTAGGGGAAGACGCTCTCCAGGGCGGTGGAGATGAAGATCGCCACCTTGATCAATACAAACAGGCCGGCGAAAGCCGTGACCAAAAACAGCAGGTCGCGGGTTTGCGGACGGTACTTGCGAATGTTGCTCTTGGCAAAGCGGTGGGCGACAAAGATCAGCAGCAGGTTGACCAGAAGCACACCGGCGCCGGTACGCAGCGTGTTGAAATCGCTCCCCAATTCGCGCAGGGCCCGAAGCTTGGAGATCTGCTCGGGAGTCACCCGCTCCCCTTCGCGAGCGATCATCTCCCCCTTCTTGACCTGGAACAGCACCGGGGCCACCGCCTCCCGGGCCGCCAGGCGACGAGCTTCGGTCTCGTTCTTATTGAAGGTCAGGTTGGGATGGACCAACCGCCGCAGCAGCCCACCGAGCAGGTCCCGCTGTGCCCGGGAAAGCTCCCGGACCTGATGTAATCCATCCACCAGCCGGTCCTGGGCGTTGCCAAGGCCGACGACCTCGGCAACGTTCTGAAAGGGGGTCTCCTCCTGGCTCGCCAGGTTGCGAATCATCACCCCGCGCTCTCGTTCCCCCTGGAAGAGCTGCAGATTACCGACCACCCTGACGGTGAGGGCGCGGCCAACCATATTGCGCAGGTCAGCGTAAAAAGCGTCACCTCCCGGCAACTTGTGGAGGCCGGCGACTTCCGCATCACTGAGCTGGATGCCGAGGGCGGTTTCCAGGTCCTTATGGAGAGTCTTGGGATCGACGCCCTGATGGACCTCCTGACGGCTCTGGCGTAAGGCCTGGACCAGGTGATCGGCGACCTCCCGGCCGACTCCGGGATCATAGTCGTAGAGGGGCAGCACCGCGGCTTCCGCTTCGCGGCGTTTCTTTTCGGTCAGGGGCGGGTCGGGGATGAGCAGGTCCTTGGGGGCCTTGATGTCGCGCGAGACGATATCGCCCGGCGCGTAGTAGTCGGGGATGAACCCCCCTTTGGGGATGATGATAATGGTGAGCATGACCGCCAGCAGAACCAGCAGCAGTTGCCGCTGGGTCCGCTGCTGGAGACGCAGTCGCGCCCAGGGAGGGGCCGCCAAACGCCTTTTGCGCGGTTTCCCTTCGGATTTGCGTTCAGCCTTGGTCATGTGCCGAAACATCCTGCCTGGCGAGGGAACGATCGTTACCCTCCGGGGCTCGTTCGTAGGCCTGCACGATCAGTTGCACAATCGGATGGCGGACCACGTCGCGGTCGGTGAAGTGGCTGAAGTTGATCCCTTCGACCTCCTGAAGAACGCGCAGCGCCTCGACCAGACCGGAAATCCGCCCGGTCGGCAGGTCGACCTGGGTCACGTCGCCGGTAATCACTGCCCGGCTACCGAAACCGAGCCGAGTGAGGAACATCTTCATCTGCTCGGCGGTGGTATTCTGTGCTTCGTCGAGGATCACGAACGCGTCGTTGAGGGTCCGGCCGCGCATGAATGCCAGCGGCGCCACCTCGACCACTCCCTTGTCGATAAGCGCCTGCCCCTTCTCGAAGTCCATCATGTCGTAGAGAGCATCGTAGAGCGGTCGCAGGTAGGGATTGACCTTCTCAGCCAGGTCGCCGGGAAGGAAACCGAGTTTTTCCCCGGCTTCCACCGCCGGCCGTACCAGCACGATGCGGCTGACCTCCTTTTTCATCAACGTGGCCACCGCCATCGCCATCGCCAGGTAGGTCTTGCCGGTTCCGGCCGGTCCGATGCCGAAAACCACGTCGTTGCCGCGAATGGCGTCGATATAGGCCTTCTGGGCAAGGCTTTTCGGAGCAATAACCTTGTTGCGTGCGGAAACGTAAATGGTATCGAGGAAGATGTCCCGAAGGTGGCTGCCGGAATCGGCACTGAGGATACGGATCGCGTAATCGATGTCGGTCGGATAAAGGGGGTAGCCCTCTTGCAGCAAGGCCTGAAGTTCGTCCAAAAGGTGCCGGGCCAGGCCGACCTGGGGCGGGTCGCCCTCGATGCGCAACTCGCTCCCCTTGGAACCGATGCGCACTCCCAGTGCCCGTTCCATGATTTTCAGGTGGCGGTTCTGCCGGCCGAAGAGGAGGTTGGCCAGATGCTGGTCGGCGACAGCGAAATGTCCCGCGCTATGGCTCGTATCCAAAAAGGTCCCTTTTAAGCTCACATAAAATTCGAACGGTTACGATAGCACCGCGACCGTGGAAAATCAATCGGCTTTTGCCGGGGACGATATCCGGCCGGGGCAGAAAAGACTTTCCTTTCCGGCCCGTTGTGCTATAAAAAGGAGACTCTGCCCCGGCTGCCGCTGGGGCAATCACTATCTATTTCCAAGGAGGGCTCAGATGAGCGAAATTGTCGATATTTATGCCCGGGAAATTCTCGATTCGCGCGGCAACCCGACGGTCGAGGTGGAAGTTTATTTGGAGAGCGGCGCGATGGGTCGAGCCGCGGTGCCGAGCGGAGCTTCCACCGGCGAGCGGGAAGCCCTGGAACTGCGCGACGGCGACACCGCCCGTTATCTTGGCAAAGGGGTGACCAAGGCGGTCGACAACGTCAATGAAATCATTTCCGAAACCCTGATCGGCTGGGAAGCCTCCGACCAGACCGGCATCGACCGCAAGCTGCTCGAACTCGACGGCACCGAGTTCAAAAGCAACCTCGGCGCCAATGCCCTGCTCGGCGTCTCCCTGGCCTGCGCCAAGGCCGCGGCCGAGGAAGCGGGCCTCCCCCTCTATCAGTACCTCGGCGGTTCCAATGCCAAGGAGCTGCCGCTGCCGATGATGAACATCATCAACGGCGGCGCCCACGCCGACAACAACGTCGACATTCAGGAGTTCATGATCATGCCCGCCGGGGCGGCCTCCTTCAAGGAAGCGCTGCGCATGGGAGCGGAGATCTTCCATGCCCTGAAGAAGGTGCTCAAGTCCAAGGGTTACAACACCGCGGTCGGTGACGAGGGCGGCTTTGCCCCCAATCTGAAGAGCAATGAAGAGGCTTTGCAGGTGATCATGGAAGCGATCACGGCAGCCGGCTACAAGCCCGGCGAAGACGTCCTGCTCGCTCTCGACGTCGCGTCCTCGGAGCTCTTCAAGGACGGCAACTACCATCTCGAGAACGAAAAACAGCCGGTCAAGACCCCGGCCGAGCTGGTCGCCTTCTACGAGGATCTGGTCAACCGCTACCCGATCATCTCCATCGAGGACGGCATGGCGGAGAACGACTGGGATGGATGGAAGCTCCTCACCGACCGCCTCGGCAAACGCATCCAGATTGTCGGCGACGACGTCTTCGTCACCAATCCCAAGATTCTGAAAGAAGGAATCGCCAAGGGGATCGCTAACTCGATTCTGATCAAGCTCAACCAGATCGGCACCTTGACCGAGACCCTCGACACCATCGAGATGGCCAAGCGGGCCGGCTACACCACCGTCATCTCCCACCGCAGCGGCGAAACCGAGGACACCACCCTGGCCGACCTGGCAGTGGCGGTCAACGCCGGCCAGATCAAGACCGGTTCTTTGTGCCGCACGGACCGCGTCTGCAAGTACAACCAGCTGCTGCGCATCGAGGACGAACTCGATGAGGTGGCCCTGTTCAACGGCCGCGAAGTCTTCTACAACCTGCGCTAAGTTCAAAGTTTCCGACATTGGTCGCACTACAAGCGGGCCGGCCCGGGATTGATCCCGGGCCGGCCCGCTGCGTCAGTGGTGAATCACGTCCGGGAAGGAGTCCACAAATTGTCCCAGCGTTTCCCGATGCCGTTCCTCGTCCCGTGACAGCCTATCGAAAAGCTGGCGAGTGTCCGCATCCTTGAAGCGCAAGGCGCTAATGGCATGCACCCGGCCGAAATCCTCCTCCAAGGCCTGCGCGATGCGCAGGGCGAGCCGCGGGGCCAGGTTTTCGGCCTCCACTCCCTGCAGGATTTTTCCGACCCGGACCAACAGGTTCTTGAGCTCCTCCTGTTCCAGGCAACTTTCCATCAGAGCTTCTTTGCCCGGCAACCTGCCGGCCAGTTCCAGCTGCTTGGCGTGCTGTTCCTCATCGAGGGCCAGTCCCCGCCAAAGCTCACGGAGTTCTTCCGAATATCCTGAGCAACCGGACCAATGCTGGTAGATCCGGGCCACCGCCCTTTCGATGCGGGCGCAGTCCGCCAGGTAGCTCTGCATTTTTCACCCCCTCTTCTCCCTCAGCCGGGATAGAGTTTATAAGTGCTCTTCTCCTTGACCCGGCGGATTCTCCCGGCCCGATCCAGCTCCAGCAGCAGCGCCTGCAGGTCCCGGCGCGGCACCTGGCCCAAGTCCCGGTAGAGGTCGGTCTGCAGCCGCCCCGGACGCGTGCGGACCAAGCTCAGGACCTGGTCTTCGCGGGTCACCGGGAGCGGTGGCGAAGCAGCCGGCGGCGCTGCGGCGGGCGAAACCGCCTGGCCGGCGCTGGCCACCTCCTGCTTGCGGTCGATCTCCTCCCGGATTTCCTCTTCCAACTCCTGCAGCCGCCGGAACGCGTAATATCCACCGGCTCCGGCGATTGCCGCCACCACCCAGAACCCGAATCCCATCTTCATTCCTCCTCGCCCCCTTCTCCGGTACCCTGCCCGGATTGGTTTGTCGTTGCCGGCTCTACCCCGGCCCGGGTCAGGATTCGGTCCACCCGCTCCCGATCGAGGACCTCCTCCTCAAGCAGGGCCGCCGCCAGCGCTTCCAGGGCCGGTCGGTGGCCGGCCACCAGTGCATTCGCCCGGGCTTCCTCCTGCTTGACGATCTTCTCGATTTCCTGGTCGATCAGCCAGGCGGTCTGCTCGCTGAAGGTCTTGTCGACGGCCAGCTTGCGTCCTAAAAAGGGATGCTCGGCCCCCCGGCTGAAGCTCTGCGGGCCAATCCGTTCGCTCATCCCCCACTGACAGACCATCTTTTCCACCAGGTCGCTGACCTGTTGCAGGTCGTTCTGCGCGCCGGTGGAGACTTCGCCGAAAATCGCCTGCTCCGCCGCCCGGCCCCCCAGGGCCACCGCCACCCGCGCCAGCAGGTAGCTGCGCCGGTAGTGGTAACGATCATCTTCGGGCAGCTGCTGGGTCACGCCAAGGGCCTGCCCCCGGGGGATGATGGTCACCTTGTGAATCGGGTCCGAGCCGGGGGTCAGGCGGGCGACCAGGGTGTGCCCGGCCTCGTGGATGGCGGTCACCCGCCGCTCCTCCTCGCTCAAAAACAGCTTGCGCTCCGCCCCCATCAGCATGCGGTCCTTGGCCCTCTCGAGTTGGTCCATGCCGACTTCCTGGAGATCGTCCCGGGCGGCGATCAGCGCCGCTTCATTGATCAGGCTCTCCAAATCGGCGCCGCACATACCGGGAGTTCCCCGGGCGAGCACCTGCATGTCGACGTTTTTCGCGAGAGGCACCTTGCGGGTGTGCACCTTAAGAATCGCCTCCCGGGCTCGCCAGTCGGGTCGTTCGACCACCACCTGCCGGTCAAAACGGCCCGGGCGCAACAGGGCCGTATCGAGGACGTCGGGACGGTTGGTCGCCGACATCACGATCACCTCGGAATGGGGATCGAAACCGTCCAGCTCCGAAAGCAGCTGGTTGAGGGTCTGCTCCCGCTCATCGTTTCCGCCGCCAAGACCGGTTCCCCGCGACCGGCCGACCGCATCGAGTTCATCGATGAAGATGATACTCGGGGCGTTTTTCTTGGCATTGTCGAAAAGATCCCGTACCCGGCTGGCGCCGACCCCGACGAACATCTCGATAAACTGGGAAGCGGAAATGGAAAAGAAAGGAACGCCGGCCTCTCCCGCTACCGCGCGGGCCATCAGGGTCTTGCCCGTTCCCGGCGGACCGACCAGCAGGATCCCGCGCGGCACCTTGCCGCCGATGCGGGTGAATTTTTTTGGATCCTTCAGAAAATCTACGATCTCCCGCAGTTCCTGCTTGGCTTCCTCCAGGCCTGCGACGTCCTCGAAGGTGACCTGGGAGTTTTCCCGGCTGTACAGTTTGGCCCCTGACTTGGCAAAGGTGCCGAGCATCCCGCCGGGGCCGCCGCGATTGCGCATGCGGCGGAACAGAAACCACCACAGGCCGAGGATTAGCACCCAGGGGAGGAGGGATACCAGGACCGTCGTCCAGACCGAAGGGGATGCTTCCGCCTTGGCTACGAGTTCGACCTTCTGGGCCTCCAGGCTCTTCATTAGCCCGGGGTCTTGGAACGGCGGCAGGGTGGTGGTAAATTTCTCGTAATTTTTCGCCGCCAGGGGAGGCTTGGACTGGCCCTTTTCCCCGGCGCCGGGAAGCTCGATGGGTTTCCGGAAAGATCCGTTCAGGGTCTGGGCCTGAACGATCACCGAGGCAATGTTGCCCTTCTCCAGTTCACTCTTGAACCGGCTGTAGCTGACCGTCGCCACCGGCTCCTGCTGCGGGGGGCTGGCAGCAAAATAGAAATAATTCATGGCGGCGATCAAAAGCGCCAGAATTACCAACTGGCGCCAGACGTTTCCGGTCATTGTTCCCTCGAGGGTATGAGCGGCATCCTAAGCAACAGCTTACCAGCCCCCCTGCTCCTGGCAACCAAAGGCCAACGAGCAGGGGCGGCGCCGCGGCGCCGCCCCTGGCGGTCTACTCCTGTTTCTTCTCCTGCTGGAACCAGGTTTCAAACCAGGTCCGATGATCTTTCGCGGCCAGAATCTCCAAGTCCTTCGGTCCCAGCCAGACCCCTCCGCAGCTCGGACACTGGTCGAGAGGTACCCCCCGAAACTCCTTGGCTTCAATCGGCTCACCGCACTTGGGGCAGCGATTGCGGCTCGCCTCGCGGATCAGCTGTTCGCGGGCGGACTCCCGCATTTGTTCAATCTGTTCTTTTTCGAGCTTGTAGAAATACTCGTTTTCAATTGCTTTCTTGCGCTCCTCCCAAGCATCGGCCATGGCAGCACCTCCCCGGAATCATTGCTTTTTTAAGTAGTATAGCGAAGATTCCCAGGTTCACAACTGTCTGCAGGACATGCTGCCGACGCACCTTTCATCCCACCCCTGCCGGCTGGAGGTGGTAGTTGCCGCCGCCATAGGCCGCGCCCTTGCCGATGCCGAGCAGACTGCCGAGATGCAGCAGGGCGAGCAGATCTTCTTCGACCGGGGTGTTGAAGGTGACCGAACCGGTCAATCCGCCGAGGTCGACGCTTCCTGTTGGGGCATCGAGGCTGCGCCAGTCCTGCCAGCCAAGCCGCGTTTCGGAAATGGCCAGAGCCTCGGCGAACTCCCGTAGCAGACGGGGATCTTCGACCAGGTCGATGCCGCAATGAGCATGGGCCATGGAGGTAACTCGTCGCAGAATGAAGGGGAAAATTCGTTGCAGATTACCTCTGAACAGCGGCCGGCCGCCGACCAGCAAACGGGCCGGCGTTGTCAGGACCAATCGCCAGGCAGGGGCCGCGGGCAGGCTGTCGAGGAACCAGCGGGCACTGATGATCGGCAGGCAGCTGTCCACCTTCTGACCGACAGCGGGAAGCCTTACTTCGGTGCCCGACGGGTCGACGGCCGAAACGGCACCGATCTCGAAACGACCGTCCCCCTGCCAGAGCCCATAACGGCCGAGTTCCTCCAGGCACGTGAGAAACTCTGCCAGGTTCCGGATTCCGTTCCCGAACAGGTGGAGATTCACCATCAGCTCGCCCCCCACCTCCAATCGCCCCGGATGATCAGGGATCGGCAACAGCACAAAGGCCGGGCCGGGACGCTGGTGACGCCGCGCGCCGAGCGGATCCCCCGGGACCGGAGGATCAAACAGGGTCGCAAAGGCCGGTCCGTACCCGAGCACGTGCCGGGCTGCCCGACGCAGATCCCGCCGCAATCGTAACGTGGCGAAGGACGGCAGTTCCACCGACGACAACAGGTCGAGGCGCAGCAGCAGCCGGCAAAATTCAAACTGATCAAGGTGGTGAAGCACGGGCACTCCCGACCTCTCTCGGCATGGCTGCCGGGAGGGAACAGAAAAAGGGCGGGTCCGAAGACCCGCCCGAATACCAGCCGCGACGGCAGGCGCCGCGGACATGTCAGCAATTCCGGTTTACTCGCCCTTGGGCAGGGCCTTCATCAGCTCGCGGTTCATGCGGGCGATAAAGGTGGACTTGATCCCTTTCGGGCAGTTGGCTTCACATTCGTAATGGTTGGTGCAGTTGCCGAAGCCTTCCGCGTCCATCTGCTGAAGCATGGCACGGACCCGGCGGGCGGCTTCCACTTCCCCCTGGGGCAGCAGACCAAGGTGGGAAACCTTGGCGGCGGTGAAGAGCATCGCCGAGGCGTTCGGGCAGGAGGCGACGCAGGCCCCGCAGCCGATGCAGGCGGCGGCATCCATCGACTTGTCGGCATCGATCTTGGAGATCGGGATGGCGTTGCCGTCGGGGACCCCGCCGGTGTGGGCCGAGGTGTAGCCGTAGGCCTGGATGATGCGGTCGAAGGCGCTGCGGTCGACCTGCAGGTCGCGGATCACCGGGAAGGCCTTGGCACGCCAGGGCTCGACATAGATGGTGTCACCATCCTTGAACTTGCGCATGTGCAGCTGGCAGACGGTGATCAGGTCGTCGGGACCGTGGGCGATGCCGTTGATCATCTGCGAACACATCCCGCAGATCCCCTCGCGGCAGTCGTGGTCGAAGACGATCGGTTCCTTGCCGTTTTTGATCAGATCTTCGTTGACCACGTCGAGCATCTCCAGGAAGGACATGTCGGTGCTGATGTCCTTGGCCTGGTACTGCTCGAACTTGCCCTTGTCGTCGGCATTTTTCTGCCGCCAGACATTCAGCGTCAGATTCATTCCTTTTCCGGCCATTATTTATAGCTCCTCACGGCAAGATGGACATTGTCGAATTTCAGCGGCTCCTTGTGGAGTTCCGGCTCCTTGTCGTTGCCCTTGAACTCCCAGGCGCCGACATAGCAGAAGTTCTCGTCGTCCCGCATCGCCTCGCCGTCCTCGGTCTGGTGCTCGGTGCGGAAGTGACCGCCGCAGGACTCTTCGCGGTGCAGGGCGTCCTTGGCGAGCAGTTCGCCGAATTCGAGGAAGTCGGCCAAGCGGCCGGCGTTCTCCAGCTGCTGGTTGACCTCGCCGGGGCCGCCGGTGACGTCGCAGTTTTTCCAGAACTCCTCGCGCAGCTTGGGGATCTCCTTGAGGGCCAAGGTCAGGCTCTCTTTGGAGCGCGCCATGCCGACGTTCTCCCACATGATCTTGCCGAGTTCGCGGTGCATCTCGCTGACGGTCTTCTTCCCCTTCATGGAGAGAAGCTTGTCGATCTGCCCCTTGACCGCTTCGGCCGACTGCTTGAATTCCGGATGGTCGGCCTTGACCGTGCCCGGCTTGACCGTCGCCAGGTAGCCGGAGATGGTGTAGGGGATGACGAAGTAGCCGTCGGCCAAACCCTGCATCAGTGCCGAGGCGCCGAGACGGTTGGCACCGTGCACCGAGAAGTTGGCCTCGCCGAGGACGAACAGCCCGGGCACGTTGCTCATGCAGTTGTAGTCGACCCAGAGCCCGCCCATGGCGTAGTGCGGCGCGGGATAGATGCGCATCGGTTGTTTGTAGCCGTTCTCGTCGGTGATCTTCTCGTACATGTCGAAGAGGTTGCCATAGCGCTCGGCGATGGTGTGCTGGCCGACGCGATCGATAGACGAGGCAAAGTCGAGGTAGACGCCGCGCTTGCCGGGACCAACGCCGCGGCCGTCGTCGCACTGCTCCTTGGCGGCGCGGGAGGCGATGTCACGGGGAGCCAGGTTACCGAAGGAGGGGTACTTGCGCTCCAGGTAGTAGTCGCGGTCCTCTTCGGCAATGTCACCGGGTTTCTTGTCGCAGTCTTCCTTCTTCTTCGGCACCCAGCAGCGTCCGTCGTTGCGCAGCGACTCGGACATCAGGGTCAGTTTCGACTGATGTTCGCCGTGCTGCGGAATGCAGGTCGGATGGATCTGGGTGTAGCAGGGGTTGGCCATGTAGGCGCCCTTTTTGGCGGCCTTCCAACTCGCCGTGACGCTGCAGCCCATGGCATTGGTCGAGAGGTAGAAGACGTTGACATAGCCGCCGGTGGCCAGCACCACGGCATCGCCCCAGTAGGACTCGATCTCGCCGGAAACCAGGTTGCGGCAGGTGATGCCCTTGGCGACGCCGTCGACCACCACCAGGTCGAGCATTTCGCGGCGGGTGAAGAGCTTGACGGAGCCGGCCTTGACCTGGCGGGAGAGGGCCTGGTAGGCACCGATGAGCAGCTGCTGTCCGGTCTGGCCTCTAGCATAGAAAGTACGGCTGACCTGGGCGCCGCCGAAGGAGCGGTTGTCGAGGTAGCCTGCGTAGTCGCGGGCGAAGGGAACCCCTTGGGCGACGCACTGGTCGATGATGTTGTTCGACACCTGGGCCAGGCGCCAGACATCGGCCTCGCGGGCGCGGAAGTCGCCCCCCTTGATGGTGTCGTAAAAGAGGCGGTAGATGGAGTCGCCGTCGTTGGGATAGGCCTTGGCCGCGTTGATGCCGCCCTGGGCGGCGATGGAGTGGGCGCGGCGGGCGCTGTCCTGGTAGCAGAAGGCCTCGACATTGTAGCCGAGTTCGCCAAGGGAAGCCGCTGCGGCGCCGCCGGCCAGGCCGGTGCCGACCACCAGGATCTTGAATTTACGTTTGTTGGCGGGATTGACCAGCTTCATGTCGAAGCGGTGTTTATCCCAGGAATTTTGAATAGGTCCGGTAGGACATTTGCCGTCGAGAATCACTGTTGGTACCCCCTAGCCGTTGACTGCGCCGATGATGATAAGAAGCGGAATGGAGACATAGCCGAGCAGCAGCACGAACGCCACCACCTTGCCGAACACGCCCACGCCCTCGAAGGTCTTGTCGTTGGTCAGACCGAGCGTCTGGAAGAAGCTCTGCACTCCGTGACCGAGGTGGAGGAAGAGGAAGATCATCCCCACCACGTAAACCAGGACGACGAAGAGGCTGTGGAACGTCGACACCACCATGCCGAAGACATTGGGGACCATGTTGCCGTGAAGCTCGGCGAGGTGCGCCTTGGCGCCGAAAGGAGTGAAACCCGGCAGCTGGACGGTGAACTGCAGCAGGTGGTAGATGATGAAGGCCAGCAGCACCAGGCCGGAGATGATCATGGTCCGGCTGGAGAAGGTGGCCTTAAGGTTTTCCTTCACCGAGTAGGCCAGGGGACGCGCGGACTGGTTTTCCAGGGTCAACTGTACCCCGAGAGCGATGTGGACGCTGATCACGGCCAGCATCACCAGGCGGAACACCCAGACCAGGGGACCCAGCGAATGGAGGTGTTCGGCATAGGCGTTGATCCCGTTGGGCCCGATGAAGATCGACGAGTTGCCGAGCAGGTGGACGACCACAAACAGGAGCAGGATGAGCCCGGTGACCGCCATCAGGAGCTTTCTGCCCACGGAGCTTTGCGTCAGTAGCATGATGTCTTATCCCTCGATTAAAATTTCACTTGCCGACTGGGGAGTGATGAACTCCAGGCCTCTATAAAGCGGAAGACTTCGCCACCCTCATTCCGGAATAGCCCGGAAAAAAACGGCGCCGAAGGTCGGTGGGGAATACGGTGGTGCACGCCATTCGCCGTAGGATTTCATGAGCATACCCCCTTTTGGGAAAGTGGATTGGATTGAAATCGCCGTCCCGGCTTCTGGTGCCCGGGCGCCGCGTGAATGGTGAAGTTTTTACGCGTGATAAACGGCTTCTAAGTACCATTCAGACTGTATACATGTCAACCCAAAAGTGCACACAGTATACACCTTTCAAACACTGTTCGAGTGGTTTTTCACCCCGGTTTCTGCGCCTATCGAAGACCTGTGGAAGCGGTTGCTTTCCGCCGGGGCATCTGCTAGAGTCCGGACGCGGAGCCGGCCCGGTAAAAATGCCGTCGGGCCGGGGCTCTCCTTTCCCAACCAACCCGCTACGGACCATTCTCGATGCTAGATTTCCAGCTCCTTGCCGTTGACGGTACCACCCGCGCCCGCCGGGGCCGGTTGACTACCCCCCACGGGGTCATCGAAACGCCGATCTTCATGCCGGTCGGCACCCACGCGGCGATGAAGGCGATGACCCCGGCCCAGGTGGCCGAATGCGGCGCCCAGATCATCCTTTCCAACACCTATCACCTGCACCTCAAGCCGGGAGAGGCGCTGGTGCAGAAGGCCGGCGGGTTGCACCGCTTCATGAACTGGGAAAAGCCGATCCTCACCGACAGCGGCGGCTTCCAGGTCTTTTCCCTACCGAAGAAACGAATCACCGAGGAGGGCGTCTTCTTCCGCCACGAAGTGACCGGCGAAGAAATCTTCCTTGGTCCCAAAGAAGCCATGACGATCGAGAACGCCCTCGGTGCCGACATCATCATGGCTTTCGACGAGTGCATCCCCTACCCCTCCGACCACGCCTATGCCGCCCGCTCGATCAACAAAACCCTGCGTTGGGCCGAAATGTGCCTCAAGTCCCACCGGCGTCCCGACCAGGCGCTGTTCGGCATTGTCCAAGGGAGCGTCTACCCCGACTTGCGAAAGGAATGCGCCGAGCAGTTGACCGCCCTGGATTTCCCCGGCTACGCCATCGGCGGGGTCAGCGTCGGCGAGGGACTGGAACTGCTCAAGCAGGTGGTCGATTACACCGAACCGTTTCTGCCGACCCACAAGCCCCGTTACCTGATGGGCGTCGGCCTGCCCGAAGACATTCTCGAGAGCATCGAGCGCGGCATGGACATGTTCGACTGCGTCATCCCCACCCGCTACGCGCGCAGCGCCACCCTCTTCACCAGCCGCGGCAAGATCCGGCTCACCCATCGGCGCTACCGGCGGGATTTCTTTCCGGTCGATGCCGCCTGCGACTGCTACTGCTGCCGCAACTTCACCCGCGCCTACCTGCACCACCTCTACAATGCCAACGAGATCCTCTCGGCGATCCTGGCGGCAATCCACAACGTCCGTTTCTACCTGAACATGGTCACCGGCGCCCGGAAGGCCATCGAAGGGGGGGAATTCGCCGCCTTCAAGGCCGAATTCCTCGGCAACTATGGTGTCAGCGGCGGAGAGGATTAATCGGACGGACCCGTTGCCGGGCGGGCAGGAAGATCGCGATGAGCGAAGAAAGATCGACCGGCAGTCTAGATCCCGGGCTGGTGCTTCACCTGCAAAAGGCCCTGACCGCCGGCCCCCAAGGCCTTTTCCAGGCCCTCGCCGACCCGGCGCCGGAAGTCGTGCGGGCCGCTCTCAAAAACCGTTCCCTCGGCGAAGACCACCTGCTGGCCCTGCTCAAACGGCGCGACCTCTCCGAGGATCTCTTGCGAGCCGTCCACGCCCATCCCCTTCTCGAGGCCAGCCGCCGCCTCAAGGTTGCCCTGGCCGCCAACCCGCAGACTCCCGGTCCGATTGTCCTCGCCCTGCTGCCTCACCTCTACCTCTTCGAACTTCTCAACCTCTGCATCCTTCCCGGCACCACCCCCGATCAGCGACTGGCGGCAGAGCGGGCCATCCTGCAGCGGCTGCCGGGCATCGAGCTGGGCAACAAATTGACCTTGGCTCGGCGCGCCCCCCCGGCGGTGCTCGCCGCCCTGCTGCGCGGCGGGGAGGCGCGCTGTGTCGAGAGCTGCCTGAACAATCCGCGCCTCAAGGAAGTGGCCATCCTTCAGTTCATCAACGGCTCGTCGTCCAGCGCCGAAACCATTTCCATGATCGCCCGCCATCCCCGCTGGCAGCAGCGCCCCAATCTGCGCCAGGCGATTCTCAAGAATCCCAAAACCCCGACGGTCTGGTTCACCCTCTGGCTGCCGGCCCTGCGCACCCCCGATCTCAACAACCTGCTCGTCGGCCGCCGCCTGACCCCGGCCCAGAAGCAGCTCGTAAGCGGCGAACTCAAGCGCCGCGGGCAGGGTTGAAGGCCCAAGACCCGCAAAATTTCCCCGCCCGCTTCTCCTCGTCAGCAGGCGCCAGTTCCCGGCGGTGATACCTGGAAAACCGCAACGGCCCCAGCATCCAATCTGGGGCCGTTGCAGTTTCGGCAGCTATTGGTGAGAACTCAACCAGCGGGCACTTCCGAGGTGCAGTGGGCGCAGCGGCTGGCCTTGAGCGGAATGGCCGTGAGGCAGAACGGGCAGTCGCGCGTGGTTGGTTCGGCGGCAGGCGTCTCCTCCTGGCGCTTCATCCGATTGATCGCCCGAATCAGCAAAAAGACGGCAAAGGCCACGATCAGGAAGCTAATGACCGCGTTGACGAACAGCCCGAAATTGAGGGTCACCGCCCCGGCTTTCTGGGCATCGGCCAAGGTACGGTAGGGAGCGGCCGTCGCCCCTTCCTTGAGAATGACAAATAAGTCCGAAAAATCGACATTCCCCAGCGCCAGGCCGATGGGCGGCATGATGACATCGGCGACCAGGGACTTGACGATGGTGCCGAAGGCGCCACCGATAATGATCCCGACTGCCATGTCGACGACATTGCCGCGCATGGCGAACTCCTTGAACTCCTTGACCATGGCCATGGTTTGCTCCTCCTTGCAGGGGGGGGAGTTGCATCGTCCGCGCTTTTTCGATAACGCCGCGGTAATGGTGTCATTTTAGCAGTTCGGAGGCGATTGCAAGGGGGAGCAATTCAGCAAAAACCCGGAGCGACCGGTGAGGCAGGATGAGCAAGAAAGGAGGATTAGAAGGGGGGGATGGAATGGCGCCTAAAGTCCCTCAAAGGCGGTCACCGCCTGGCGAAACGTCGGTGGGAGACGCACCGGCTTGCGGGATTGGTAGTCGAAGGCTACCAGGTTCGTCGTCCCCTCGGCGGTCGGCCGGCCGTCCCGCTCGATGCGGTAGGCCATGACCAGGGCGGAGTTGCGCACCTCGGTCACCCGGACGCCGATCTCCAACTGCTCACCGAGGAACATCTCGGCCAGGTAGCGAACCCGGGCCTCGGGGAGGATTATGCCACAGCCACCCAGGTCAAGTTCGGAAAAGGGCCCGAGGTGACCCAGGTAGGCGATGCGCGCGTCTTGGAAGAAACTCAGAACCGCGGCGTTGGAGACATGGCCGCCATAGTTGACGTCGGCAACGCGGACGGTATAGGGGATCGAAAATTTGAAATTGTCCATGGTTGACAGCTCCTCTGGGTCCGGATGCGGAACGCGCCGCTTCGGCGGGACGGCATTTCAGGCGGGAGACGGTTTCCCCTGTTCGCCGTTGCCGGTCTTTTCGGTGACCGGCAACGGAAACCAGAGGGTAAAGGTGCTCCCGTTCCCGGGCTGGCTTTCGACCTCGATGCGGCCGCCGTGCTCGGAGACGATGTTGTGGGTGATGGAAAGTCCGAGGCCGGTCCCCTCCCCCTTGCTGGTGTAGAACGGCTCGAATATCAGCGGCAGCCGTTCGGCCGCAATCCCCTCTCCGGAGTCGGTGACGGAAATCCGCAGCTGGTCCTCCGCCCGGGCGGCGCTCAGGCGCAGGATTCCGCCATGGGGCATCGCCTCGATGGCATTGGCGAGGAGGTTGAGCAGGGCCTGTTTGAGCTTGTCGCGGTCGAGGGGGAAGGAGGGCAGATCGTCCGGGATTTCCCGCTGCAGGTCGATACCCGCCTTGCGGCATTGCCCCTTGACCAGGAACAGGGTATCGGCAAGCACGCCGCCGATGGCATCGTGCTGCAATCGCAATTTTGGCAAAGCGGCAAATTCGAGGAGTTCGTTGACCAGCCCTTCGAGACGCTCGATCTCGGCAAGCGCCCGGCGGATCAGGGCCTGGTCGCCGCTGCTGGTGATCAACCGGTCGTGCAACTCATCGAGCAGCAGGCTGAGGCCGGTAAGGGGATTGCGAATTTCGTGGGCAATGCCGGCGGAAAGCCGCCCCAGGGAGACCAGGCGCTCCATGCGCGCCAAATGATGCCGCATCTCGACCCGTTCCGTGAGGTCCTCGACGGTCAGCAGCCGGCCCCCCTGACCGCCGAAGCTCAGCGGCAGCAGGGCCAGGCGGAAGGTGCGCTCCTTGCCGACCCGGGCCGCGGTGACATAGCGGCTCCAGATCCCGCGCCGGGCCGGGTCGCTCTTCTCCTCCTCCAGGGCTGCGAGGAGTTCCGGCCAGCCGGAAAAGAGCACCGCGGCGGGGGTTGCTTCGGAAAGGGGCAGCAGACCCAGGATCTGTCGCGCCGGACCATTGACCGAGGTTACCTGTCCAAGGGCATCGAGGGTACAGATTCCGGTCTCGACATTTTCGAAAATGGTTTCCTTGAAGTTGCGTTCACGCAGGATTTCCTGCCGCGAGCGGCGCAGCGCCTGGAGGGTGCCCAGCAGGCGACCCCGCCGTTCGTTGAGTTCCCGGGCCATAGCATTGAAGGCGGCAGCGAGCTGGCTGACTTCGTCATGGCCGGTAACCGGCACTTCGGTAGCCAGCCGGCCGCGCGCCATCTTTCGGGTCCCCTCGATCAGCTCCAGCAGGGGCCCGGTGATGCCGTGGGAAAGACGCCAGGCGGCGAACAGCACCAGCAGGCCGGTGACCGTGATCATCAACGACGAGCCGCTGACGAAACGGGTAATTTCGCGACGGATGACCGCGGAGGTGGCGAGCGCCGCCTTGTGGAACTGGCGCACCTCGGCGCCGATCGTCACCCCGCCGAAAACCCCCGTGGCGGCGTAGGAGCCACCGGCATAGAAAATCGGCGCATAGGCCATGATCTTCTTCGAGCCACCGACGTTGGTGACGTCGACCACACCGACCTGGCCGGCGAGCACGGCCTTGGCTACCACCGGATAATTGGGATGGACGAATCCGGCATTGAAGAGGTTGAAGGGAATGCGTCCGGCCTGGATATCTTCGGCCGAGGAGGAGGGGGTATAGGGAGGAACCAGCCGTCCCTGGCGATCGAGGCCGCGGATATCCCAAAACTTGGGGTGGGCGATCATCCACCCCTCGTCATCGAACATGAAGGCATAATTGCCGCTGGCGTAGGAGGGGAAGACGACGTAGCGCTTTTCGGTAGGGGTAATGTGCTGGGTGAACTCCATCAGGTGGCGCTGGTCGAGGGAAAGCACCACCACCCCGCGCAGGGTTCCGTCTGCCTTGCGTAGCGGCATGGCAAAGCGCACCACGCCGCGGTAGCTCTCCCCTTCCACAGCCGCATCGGGGGTGGAGGCATCGCCGAGCTGGGCCTTGCGGCTGACGTGCCAGCCGGTGACGTGGGAGACGTAGACCTGACCGGCCGGCAGCTTGGCGGCCTCGCGGAAGTAGTTCTCGCTGCGGTAGGTGGTCCCGGCCGGATCGGAAACATCGCGCAGCCGGTTGCTGACCTTCCCGCCGACGATCCGCAGCCGTTCCCGGCCATCGGCGCCGACATAGGCCAGTTCGTTGTAGAGGGGGAGTTCCCGGCGGCACTCCCCGGGTGCCTGATTGGTGCCGCAGCGTTCCCAGACCTGGCGGTGATGGTTGCGGCTGAATGCCAGGTAGGTACCGGCGTTAGGCGGCAGCAGGGCCAGATCGCGCAGGTCCCCTTCCACCCGGAGCAGGAAATCGCCGACATCCGCGGCGACCATCTGGGCACGCAGTTGGAGGGCACGGGCCGCCTGGTGGTCGAGGGCCGTCGTGGCGCTTTCGCGCAACAGCGATTCGACCAGTCGCAGACTGTGGTTGGAGTTGAGCGCCAGCAGGATCAGCGGGATCAGCGACAGCGCCCAGAAGGCATAGAGCACCTTGCGGTGCAGGTTCAGACGCAACATGGTGGGGAATTATAGCAGCAGAAACGGCTCCAGGGCCAGCGTCCTGGTCAACAGTTGCGGGAATTCAGCTTGGGCGCCGTGCTGCGCCGGGCAGCTGGCGAGAGGGGGGCGCCAAGGACAGAAGGCGCTGGGGACGGTTGAGGATCTTCTCTAGGGAGGAGCCGTCTTTGATGATGACAATTTTTTTTTGGGGGGGGAAATGCCTGGCGAAAGATTCACACCAAACCATCGGGCGTGCACCGGCAGAGCATAAAAACTGTCCGCCATGGCAAAACCGTGGCGGAAGACTGGGAAAACGGAAGGTATTCCTTTCAAATATTTGGCCGGACCGGAGCCGCCTATTTGCGGCGGCTGAGCACGTAATCGGCGACGCTGAACAAGGCGGCCTTTTCCGCGCCCTCGGGAAATTCGGCCAGGCGGTCCTTGGCGCTCGCCACCATCTCGCCAGCGCGCTGGCGGGTATATTCGATCCCCCGGTAACGCTGGATGAGGCCGATCACCAAGGCCAGGGCGGCATCATCCAGCTCTTCGGTTTCGATGATCTCGGCGACCTGCCGCCGCTCTTCTGCGCTGCAGTGCCGCAGGGCATGGATCAGCGGCAGGGTCATTTTCCCCTCTTCAAGGTCATGCCCCTTGGCCTTGCCGAATTCTTCCTGGTCGGCGACGTAATCGAGGGCGTCGTCCATCAACTGGAAGGCAATCCCCAGATCCATGCCGAAGGCCGCCAGGGCGTCCTCACGCTCGGGATCAATCTCACCGAGGACCCCGCCGACCCGGCAGGCGGCGGAGATCAGGATCGCGGTCTTGTTCTCGATGACCTTGAGATAACGGGCTTCGTCCATCTCTAGGTCGCAGGTGCTGATCAACTGCAGGACCTCCCCCTCCGCCATCTGGGTGGTGGCGTCGGAGAGGGCCTGCAGAACCGCCAGGTTCCGCCCGCGGACCATGATCGAAAAGGACTTGGCAAACAGGAAATCGCCGACCAGCACCGAGGCTTCATTCCCCCACACCGAATTGGCGGAGGCATTGCCGCGCCGCAACACGGCACTGTCGACGACATCGTCGTGGAGCAGGGTGGCGGTGTGAATAAATTCGACGACGCTGGCCAGGCCGATGTGGGCGTCACCGCGGTAGCCGGCAAGACGCGCGGCAAGCAACAGCAGAATCGGCCGCATGCGTTTGCCGCCGCTCGCCAGAACGTATTCGCCGACCTTGCGGATCAGTGCCACATCCGAGGTCAGATCGACCTTGAACTGGGCTTCCACCCGTTGCAGGTCGTCTTTCAGCAGTGCCATTACCCTGTCCATAACAATCCAGTCATCTCCGGAAGAGATCAAAATTCTTGCTATCCTAAAGAATCGTCGCGACCCTTGTCAAACCTTTTTCCCGGCTGTTGGCCGGGCAATTGCCGCCGGCAACGGGTGCCGCCTGACGAGCCTTCGCTTCCCGGTGCCGACAGGTTCAGCGGGATAGTCTGCGGTAAGCCCAAAGGGCGTGCCCGGCCCTCTTGCTGCCCCTCTTGGTGGTGTGGGCAGGGGGGGCGGATCACACCAGGGCAGAATTCCCGTTAGATAGGGCTCACAACTACAGAACCATTTCCCGATTGACAACTGTTTTGTCCCGGTTAAAATTGGACGGATTTTGTCTCATTTAGCATTTCAGGGGGATGTTGCCCGTTTCAGCGTCGGGAGCCCTGCCACGTTTCCAGGAGGCACCATGGACAATTCCGGCTACAATTATGCCATCGTCAGAAGCTTCGTCAGCTGGAGCATCCTCTGGGGGGTGGTCGCGGTACTGGTGGGAGTGCTGATCTCCTTCCAACTGGTCGACCCCAATCTCAACTTTCCACCCTACCTGACCTACGGCCGGTTGCGCCCGCTGCATACCAATGCCGGCATCTTCGGCTGGGGGATCGGCAGTTTCTTCGCGCTCTTCCTGTACATGGTGCAGCGCCTCTGTCGCCGTCCGCTGTGGAGCGACAAACTGGCCCGTTTCCAGCTCTGGTTCTTCAATGCCACCATCATCGCGGCGGCGGTAACGCTGCTGCTCGGCTTCAACACCTCCAAGGAATATCACGAGCTCGAGTGGCCGGTAGACATCATGGTGGTAATCCTCTGGGTGATCTTTGCGATCAACATCATCATGACCATCGTCAAACGCAATGAAGAACAGATGTACATTTCCCTCTGGTACATGCTGGCGACAGTGGTCGGGGTGGCGATCCTCTATATCGTCAACGGTGCCGAGGTTCCGGTGTCGCTGTTCAAGTCCTATTCGGCCTACGCCGGCACCAACGATGCCAACGTCCAATGGTGGTACGGCCACAACGCCGTGGCTATGGTACTGACGGCGCCGCCGCTGGCGGTCTTCTACTATTTCCTGCCCAAGTCGACCGGGGTGCCGATCTACAGCCACCGGCTGTCGATTGTCGCCTTCTGGAGCCTGATCTTCATGTACCTGTGGACCGGCGCCCACCACCTGCTGTGGACCCCGATCCCCGACTGGATCCAGACCCTGGCCATGGCCTTCTCGGTGATGCTCATCGCCCCCTCCTGGGGCTCGGTCTTCAACGGCTACCTGTCGATGAACGGTCAATGGCACCAGATGCGGGAGAATTACCTGGTCAAGTTCCTGATTCTCGGCATCACCTTCTACGGATTGCAGACCCTGCAGGGACCGCTGCAGGCGATCCGGACCTTTTCGGCCTTCATCCATTACACCGACTGGGTACCCGGCCACGTGCATATGGGAACCCTGGGTTGGGTCTCCCTGGTGCTGTTCGCCGCCATCTACTACCTGGTGCCGCGAATCTACGGCCGCGAGCTCTACAGCATCCGGTTGGCCAACCTCCACTTCTGGCTGGTTCTCATCGGTCAGCTCGGCTATTCGGTGTCAATGTGGATTGCCGGCGTGCAGCAAGCCGGCATGTGGCACGCCCTCAACCCCGACGGTAGCCTGGCCTATTCGTTCATGGAGACCCTGATCGAGATGTACCCATACTGGTGGGCCCGGGCGATCAGCGGGGTCATCTATCTTGTCGGTATCGGGGTTTTCGTCTACAACCTGCTGATGACGGTACGCAGCGGCAAACCCGCCGCGGAAGCTGTTCAGAGCGCCTGAGAGAGGAGGGAAAAGCCCATGTGGGAAAAGAAACCGATCCTCTTTCTGGTGCTGGCCACCCTGACCATCCTGGTCGGCACCATCGTCACCATGGTCCTGCCCTTCGCCTGGGTCAACACCGATGCCGATCGCATTGCCAGCGTCAAGCCCTACACGCCGTTGCAACTCGCCGGGCGGGACATCTATATCCGTGAAGGCTGCAACAACTGCCACACCCAGACGGTCCGTCCCCTGGTGGCTGAGGTGCTGCGCTACGGTGACTATTCGAAATCGGGTGAATTCGTTTATGACCGCCCTTTCCTCTGGGGATCGAAACGCACCGGGCCCGATCTGGCGCGGATCGGCGGAAAATATCCCGATGCCTGGCACTACCAGCACATGGCTGATCCCAGGTCGATGGTGCCGCGTTCCAACATGCCCGCCTACGCTTTTCTGAACAAGGGGACCATTGACCCGGGATACACCCGCCGGAAAATGGATGTCCTCGGCTTCCCCTATCAGGATGCGGAGATCAAAGCCCTTCAGGGAAAGACGGATATGGACGCTCTGGTCGCCTACCTGCAGAAACTCGGCAGCGACATCCCCTGGCGCCAGGCCTCGCAGACGATCATGGTCGGCGAATTGCACAACCCCTACCAGGGCGACTCGTCGGTCATCCAGGTCGGGTCGGAGCTGTTCGCTCAACACTGCGCTGCCTGCCACGGCAAGGACATGAGCGGCGGCATCGGCCCCGATATCCACGACCTCGACATGCCCGACGCCGACCTTTATAAATTGCTTTTCGACGGTATCCCCGACGGCGGCATGCCGGCCTTCGCCTCCCTCGGCACCGACCGGGTCTGGAAGCTCGTCAACTTCGTCAAGTACCACAAGCGCCACTGATGGACGGGGCGGGACTGATCTACCTGGGGGTGACCATCGGCCTCTTCGTGCTGTTCGCGGTAATCGTGATCCGCACCTACAGCAAGAAGCACGAGAAGAACCTTGAAGAGCCGAAGCACCGGATGCTCGACGACGATTGAAACCCTGGAGGAATCCACACCATGGCCATGCTCGAAGAACACGAACACAAGCACGCCGTGCATGACTTTGACGGCATCATCGAAAACCGCGTCACCTCTCCTCCGATTTATTTTTCGGTCCTGTTTTACGGACTGATCCTCTGGGGGGTGATCTTTGCCGCCTACTATCTCCTCTCCGGCTGGAGCTCCCACGGCGAGTTCGAGCAGAAGATGGCGGCCCATCAGCAGCAGGTGGAGCAGCAGGGGGGCGGCAAACCCCTCGGCGGCGCTCCGGCAATGGCCGTCAAGGGTAAAGAAGAAGGCAGCGGCGAGCAGGTAACGACCGGCAAGCAACTCTTCGCCCAGCACTGCGCGGCCTGTCACGGTGCCGACGCCACCGGCGGCATCGGTCCCAACCTGACCGCCAAGACCTTCAAGTTCGGCCGCACTCGCGCCGACATCACCACCACCATCAAGGGCGGCCGACCAGGCGGTATGCCGGCCTTCGGCAACCAGCTGTCGGTGAACCAGATCGCCGACCTGGCCGCCTTCGTCGAGTCCCTCGGCGGCACCCCGGCGGCTGCCGCCGAGAGTAAGGAAGAGGGCAGCGCCGACCAGGTGGCGGAGGGCAAGCAGCTCTTCGCCCAGCATTGCGCCGCCTGCCACGGGGCCGACGCCACCGGCGGCATCGGGCCCAACCTGACCGCCAAGACCTTTAAGTTCGGACGCACCCGCGCCGACATCACCACCACCATCAAGGGCGGCCGTCCCGGCGGCATGCCGGCCTTCGGCAACCAGCTGTCGGGAGACCAGATTGCCGATCTGGCCGCCTTTGTCGAGTCCCTCTGAAGCCGCCGGCGGGGGCTGCCTTCCCCCGCCGGCCACTCCTCCGTCCATGGCCAACCTCCCCGTCCACCATCTCGGCAACTGGCGCCGCACCCTCCAGTGGTGCACGTCCCTGACCCTGCTTCTGGTTCCTTTCGTACGTATAAACGGTGCCGGCCTGCTGCGTCTCGACATTGCGACCCTGACTCTGCATTTCTTCGGCACCCGCCTGCACATCGAGGATTTGTACCTTTTTTTGCTGCTGGTCTTTTGCCTGCTGCTGCTCTTCTTGCTGGTGACCCTGGCCTTCGGCCGCGCCTGGTGCGGCTGGGCCTGTCCGCAAACGACCCTCAGCGACCTGAGCGAAGGGCTGGCGCGACGGCTCGGACTGCAGCTGCGCGAGGGGCGTTTTCACGGCAACCGCCTGCGGCGGGTGGTGCTGCATGTGCTGCTGGCGGGTCTTTCCCTGCTGGTAGCTGCTGACCTGGTCTGGTATTTCGTCTCTCCCTACCAGTTCTTCCCGCAACTCTTCTCCGCCACCCTCTCGCCCGCGGTGGTCATTGCGCTGCTGGGCACGACGCTCACCATTTACCTCGACATGGTTTGGGTACGACGTCTGCTGTGCCGGGAATTCTGCCCCTACGGCCGCTTCCAGACCGTCCTTGTCGACCCGGGGACCCTGACCCTGCGTTTCCACCCCGACCATGCCGAGCGCTGCATCAACTGCGGAGCCTGTGTCCGGGCCTGCCCGATGGGCATCGACATTCGCCGCGGCTTTCAGGTAGAATGCATTAACTGCGGGCGCTGCCTGGATGCCTGCCGGGAGGTCATGGCCCGGCGCGGGCAGAGCGGCATCATCCGCTACACCTTCGGCTTCGAGGGGCGCGGGATGGCCGCCTTGGCCAACCCGCGCATGCTGCTGCTCGGCATCGCCTTTTTTGTCCTGTTCGGGGGTTTGGTGTTCGCGACTGTCACCCGGCCGCGGGCGGACATCAAGCTGGCCCGTTCCGCAACCGCAGCACCGCGCCTGCTCGAGGATGGTCAGCTGGCGACCTTCTTCTCAGCGGTGGTCGCCAATCGCACCGCTCAGGTTCAGGAGCTGACTCTTAGTGCCAGGGACAACGACGGGCGGCCCCTCACCGTGAGGGGGCCGGTCGACAATCTGCGGCTGCGGCCGAACGAACGGCGGAAGGTCGAGTTTCTGCTGCTGACTCCTGCCCCCGGCGAACGCCGGAGGGTTGATTTCATCCTGCGCGATGCCGCTGGCAATACCTTGGCCGAGAGTCGCGCCTTTCTTTCCCCGCTGACCAGGAGTACCCAATGATTCAAGGTTCCCGCCGCCGTTGCTGGCACCCCCTACTGACGGTGGTTTTCTTGCTGATTCTTTCCCTGACGGCCTGGGCCGTCGACCAGGCCTGGCAGAAAGTCAGTCCTGTCAGCGACAAGGATTATTATCGTCATGGCCTGGCCTATGATACCGGCCATGAGAAGCCGGAGGATTTGGCTGAAGATTGGGCGGTTACCGTCCAACTCCACGGCACCCTGCTGGATATCCGCCTCAGTACCCAGGACGGGGCACCGGTAACCGGCGCCAAGGGGGAGGTTATCTTGCTCGGCTCTCATCCGGGCGCCATGAAGCGTTTCGACTTTATCCTCACCGAGACCGAGCCGGGCCATTACGCGGCCCGCCTCCCCCAGGACCTGGAAGGCCAGGTCATGACTCAGCTCACCCTGGAAAAGGGGAATGCCAGCCTGCACCGCAGCCTGCTGCTCAACTTCTGAGCCGCAGGCCCCCTTTTTCGCGCCGGTCAAATACAGCGCCCGATGACAGCTGCGATGAACAAGTGCGCCCATTGCGATCAGTCCATTCCGCCTGGCGAGTTGATCCGCGACCAGTGCGCCGGGCGACAGATTGGTTTCTGCTGCCAAGGCTGTCGCGGGGCCTTTCAGATTATTCACGGCGCCGGTCTGGGACGCTTCTACCGCGATCGGCAGTGGGAGGAGTCCGGCCTTCCCGCCGGAGCCTACCGTCTCGGCATCGACGCCACGGCCCTCGAGCAGCAGGTCCGCAATGTGCCGGGGGGCGCCGAGCTGACCTTCCTGATCGAAGGAATCCGCTGCGCCACCTGCGTCTGGCTCAATGAAAAGATCCTGGGCCGCCTCCCCGGGGTTCTTGAGGCCCGCCTTAATTACGCCAGCCATCGCGCTCGGGTCCGTTTCGATCCAGGGCTGGCCGATCCTGCGGCGATCTTCGATGCGGTCGGCGCCCTCGGCTACCTGCCGCGGCTCGACGGCAGCGACGCTCGCCGGCAGCTGCGCCTGGCCGACCGCCGCCGGCTGCTGGTCCGCTTCGGTACCGCAGTCTTTCTATCCCTGCAGCTGATGGGCTTCTCCTTGGCACTCTATGCCGGTTATTTCCAGGGCATGGCCGCCAATGTCAAACAGCTCGTCCAGTGGCTCGCCGCCCTGGTCGCCACCCCGGTGGTCTTCTACGCCGGGTCTTCCTTCCTGGTCGGTGCCTGGCGCAGCCTGCGCAACCGTGCCCCGGGCATGGATTTGCTGATCGCCCTCGGCGTGCTCGCCGCCTACGGCTACAGTCTGGTGGCTCTGGTCCGCGGGGGGGAGGTCTACTTCGACAGCGCGGCGATGATCGTGACCCTGGTCCTGCTCGGCCGGCTGCTGGAAAACGGTGCCCGCCAACGGGCAGCCGAGGGGATCGAGCGCCTGCTCGCCCTGGCCCCCTCCAGTGCCTGCCGGCTGACCGCCACGGGGCAGGAAACCGTCGAAAGTTCCGGTCTGCGCCCAGGCGACCGGATCCTGATCCGCCCCGGGGAACGGCTTCCGGTCGACGCCGAGGTAATCGACGGCAGCAGCGAATTCGACGAGGCGGTGGTCAGCGGCGAACCACTGCCGGTGCTGCACGGTCCCGGCGACGGCGTCCTTTCCGGCATCCTCAACCTGAGCACCGCTGTCACCCTGCGGGTCACCAGCTCCGCCGCCGACTCCTTTCTCGCCCGGATGGCGGCACTGGTCGAGGAGGCCCAGGCACGCAAGGCACCGATCCAGCGGCTGGCCGATCGCCTCGCGGCCCTCTTTGTCCCGCTGGTCATCCTGCTGGCGACGGCCACCGCCCTCTTCTGGATAGCTTACGGGGCCGGCGAGGGGACCGCCCTGCTCCATGCCGTGGCAGTACTGGTGGTGGCCTGCCCCTGCGCCCTCGGCCTCGCCACACCGATCGCGGTGATGGTGGCGACCGGCGCCGCCGCCCGCCGCGGCATCTTCTTTCGCGGCGGCGACGTCCTGGAGCAGGTCGGTCGCCTGCAGCTGGTTGCCTTCGACAAGACCGGCACCTTAACCCTCGGCCAACCCGTCGTTTGTGCGTTGCGCCCCGCGCCCGGCGTCAGCGCCGAGGAACTGCTACGCAACGCCGCCGAAGTCGAGAGCGGTTCATCCCACCCCCTGGCGCGGGCCATCCTTGCCGCGGCGGCCCGGCGGGGGCTGGCCATCCCCTTCGCTGCCGGTGCCCGCACCATCCCCGGCCGCGGCGCCAGCCTCGGCGCGGGCACCGAGCGGCGACTGGTGGGGACCAGGGGTTTTCTCGTCGGGGAGGGGGTTCCGCTGCCGGCAGCCACCAACGGTCCTGCCCTCACCGAGGTGCACGTGAGCCACGGCGCCGATTACCTCGGCGTGATCCTTCTCGACGATCCGCTCCGCCCCGAAGCAGCGACGACCATCGCCGCCCTGCGGCGACAGGGGCTGGCGACCGCCATCCTCAGTGGCGATCGAACCGAGACCGTCATGCGCCTCGGGAGCGAACTCGGCATCGGGCAGAGCTGCGGCGCCCTGATCCCGGCCGAGAAAGCCTCTTGGATCGAGGCCCGGCGCAATTCCGGACTGCGGGTGATGATGGTCGGCGACGGCATCAACGACGCTCCGGCCCTTTCCACCGCCGACGCCGGTTGTGCCCTGGCCGGCGGCACCGATATCGCCCTGGAAACTTCCGACCTGGTGCTGACCCGGCCGGACCTCGGGCGCCTGGTGGAGGCCCTCGGCTTGGGCCGCCGCACCTTGCGGATCGTGCGCCAGAACCTGTTCTGGGCCTTCATCTACAATCTCGTCGCCCTCTCCTTGGCCGTCAGCGGCCGGCTGGCGCCGATCCACGCCGCTGCCGCCATGGCCCTGAGTTCGCTGTGCGTAGTCGGCAATTCCCTGCGCCTGGCCCGTCTTCCCCGGGAAGGAGGGGGCTGATGCTCTCTTCGCTGGTCATGCTGATCATCCTCTCGCTGTTTCTGGCCACCGGGGTCTGGCTGGTCTTCCTCTGGGCGGTGCGCAAGGGTGAGTTCGATGACCCCGAGGGACCCAAATACCGTATGCTCGACGACGATGAAGACCTGCCCCAGGTCCAGGAGAACCGCCATGACCCGCCGCTTTGACCTGCGCAGCCGTCGGCCCTGGCTCTCGGCCGTTCTGCTGTTTTGCCTGTCTCTTGCTGTCCCGGCCGGGGCTGCCACCACCCGGGTTGAAGCGAGCGGGACCGCCGGCTACTGCGGTGTCCTGGAATTCGCGGCCGCGCCGCTGGTGACCATGCGTCCGACCCCTTTCACCCTGACCCTGTTCGCTCCCGATGGACGGCCGACCACCGCCCCGGATGCGACCTGCGAGCTGACCATGCCAGGCATGCCGATGCCGGACAACCGGCCCGAGCTCTCGGCAAGGGAGGGGCGGTACTCCGGCGCGGCCGTCTTCACCATGGCCGGCTCCTGGCGGGTGGTGGTTGCCCTCCACAGTGGCAACGCCGAGGTCGACCGGCTGAGTTTCGACCTCGAGCGGGTGCTTCTCAAGTGATCGACCCGCTCCTCCCCATGGCTTTGACCACCGGCCTGCTCGGCACTGGCCACTGCCTCGGGATGTGCGGGGGGCTGGTCGCCGCCCTCGGCCTGGCCGCCGAGGGGCGGCCGCGGGGTCCCCTCTTTCACCTTTGCTACAACCTCGGCCGCATCCTGACCTATACCGCCATCGGCCTCGCCGTCGGCTGGCTCGGTTCGGCCATCGCCTACACCGATGCCTTCAGCCGCCTGAGCCGCATGGTGCTGGTTGCTTCCGACCTGGTGGTCATCCTCCTCGGGCTGGGCACCGCCGGGATTTGCTACGGACTCAGCCTGAAGCGCCTGGAGTTTGCCGGAATGTTGCCGGGATTGACCCGTGTTGCGACGGGTCTGCGCCGCATCCCGGGACCGCTGGTTGGCCTACCCCTAGGTCTGGTGATGGGCTTTCTCCCCTGCGGACTGCTTTATGCCGTGGCAATGACCGCCGCGCAGAGCGCGAACCCCTGGCTGGGAGCGCTGACCCTGGCGGCCTTTGGTATCGGGACGCTGCCGGGACTGCTGCTCTTCGGCAGCGGCGCCCACTGGCTGGGGCAGGGGTTGCGGCGGGGAATGATGCGGGTAGCGGGACTGGTGGTGCTGCTGATGGGGCTTTACAACCTGTTTCGACACGGCCAGTTGCTGGCCTGGTGGTAGGGCGGGAAAGGGGCGGACGCTATTTGTTCGGATGGTCGGGGACGAAAACTTCCTTTTTGGGATTCCAATGATACCCTTCGGCATCCCAGATATCCTCGAGCTGGCTCCAGTCGAGATGAACCCCCTTCATTTCGTCGAAGGTATCGGAAGCGCTGAGCATTTCGCTGTCGTCGACATGCCCATCGCCATTCAGGTCCGCCCACAGGTAGGGACCGATAGTGATATTGGTCATCCCCAAGATCGTGGTCGGCGCGTTGTTGCTGTTGGGGTTGGCGACGATTTCGCCGCTGAAGGTGCCGACGCTGTCCATTTTCGCCGAACTGGAGACCCGCACCAGGTAGACGATCGCCGGCCGTGCCTCGCCGGGCTTGACGATCCAGCGGGCGGTTCCATCTTCATTGTTGAGGCTCGAGGGGGGCGGATTGGCCTCGATCAGCTTCCACCCCGGGGGAAAATGTTCGCGCAGGATGAAGCCTTTGGTCTCTGTAGCAGTATCGAGCCGGACCCGCACCGGGACGATCCCCCCGGGAGCGGCAAAACTGGGAAGGACCCGGTTGGCGACCAGCGCCGGCCCCGGTTCCTCCTGGCGGTGGTATGAGAAATAAAGGGCCACCAGCACGATCAGAACCCCCAGCAGCGGCAGAAACTTGATCACCGAAGGTGTGCGTTCGTCCACCTCGGGAGGGGTGGAGGGGCTTTCCTCGGTGGCCTGCTGCAGAAGTTCCCCGACTTCCACCTCCAGCGCCTCGGCGAGTTTCAGGGCATTTTCCCGCTTGATGGACGGGTAGCGGTTGTTTTCCCAGCGGGATATGGTGTCCGTAGTGACGCCGACCACCTTGGCAACGTAGAGCTGGGTCAGCTTCTTCGCTTCACGGATGCGGCGGACGGAAGCGCTGTCCAGGCAGACGGTGGGGGGCAGATTTTCGGGCATTTATTCACCTCGTTAAGTCGGGCAGAGTCTAACAGAGTTCCAACAAACCTGCAAACCGAAAACCTTCAACCCGGCTTACCCACCCGGCAGAACCCGACATGGAGACGCCCAACTATCTTGAATTATAGCGATTCGACCCGACATCGGGTTGAACGGCGACAGATGTCTAATGCAAAGCCAGTGGTAATGCCCTATAAACAATAGGCGTATCGTCAAGCGTCCCATCCCGGGCCGCTTAACCCATCAACCTTGAATTGGAGGACAACACAATGAAACGTCTCGTCGTCACCCTGCTCGTCGCTGCTTTCGTGGTCGCCGGCTCTTTCTCCATCGCCGCCGCTGACGACAACGGCCCGGCCGAAATCAAGTTCCCGGCCAGCATGGGCGAAGTCACCTTCCCCCACGCCATGCACCAGGAAAAACTTAAGGATTGCAAAATCTGCCACG
The DNA here is from genome assembly GCA_963806685.1 of uncultured delta proteobacterium. Classification (GTDB taxonomy): domain Bacteria; phylum Desulfobacterota; class Desulfuromonadia; order Desulfuromonadales; family DDH964; genus DDH964. The sequence continues at coordinate 81,522 of CAWDZB010000021.1, read as the reverse complement.
AAGCCGGCCCTGGTAAAATCGAAGGTTTCGGCAAGGACTGGGCTCACAAGACCTGCAAAGGTTGCCACAAGGAAAAAGGCGTCTCCACCAGCTGCAAGACTTGCCACAAGAAGTAATCTTCCCGAACTTTCCGGGATCACGAACGGGCCGCTGGCAACAGCGGCCCGTTCTTTTTTCAAGAGATATCTTCCCCTCCCCCACCCCTCCCCGGATGTTTTTCATTTTTTATCCGCAACGTTCGGAAAATGACCCGCGGCGCCACGACAACATCCTGTATTTAAAAGCTATTTTCCAAGTAAAAAAATTGATTGACAAGCAATTGGCAATGGGAGTATACGCAGTGGAACGGCGTCACGTTCCGGTCCGGGGACGCACTAGACGATCAAGCGTAAAAAGCAACCCCTTTTTATGGCCTAACGCCCCCGGGCACCCCGGACCTTTCGAACGGACCCGCCTCTCCTGCGGGAGACTTGTGGCAACATTCGGCTTTGAAAAGGGGTTATAAATGCATATCGCTCTCGCCTTCAACCTGCGGGAGGAATCCGTCCAGGTGGCCGAACAGCCCCCTGCGGAACCTCCGTCCGACCCTCCCTCCCAACCTGCCAATGACATCTACGCCGAATGGGACGATATCCACACCATTCGTGCGGTCGAGACGGCTCTGTCCAGCCGCCACCGGGTCTCCCTGGTCAACGCCGGGGACGATCCCTTCGGCGCTTTCCACCGCCTGCGTCCCGACCTGGTCTTCAACATCGCCGAAGGGCTTAACGGTGCCAGCCGTGAAGCCCAGGTACCGGCGATGCTCGACTTCCTCGGCCTGCCCTACACCGGCAGCGACCCGGTGACCCTCGGCCTCTGCCTCGACAAACAGCGCACCAAGGAGATCCTCGCCTACCACCGCATTCCCACCCCGCGCTTCACGGTGGTGCGCTCCCTGGCTGAAATCCCCCAGCGACTGCGCTACCCGCTGCTGGTCAAGCCGACCCTGGAAGGCTCCAGCAAGGGTGTTACCGACAAGGCGCTCGTCCACGACCGCAAAGAGCTCCTGCGGCAGATCGACTGGGTTCTCTCCAGCTACGGCCAGCCGGCGCTGATCGAGGACTACCTCCCGGGGCGGGAGTTCACCGTCGCCCTGCTCGGCAACGGCGAGGAACTGCGTACCCTGCCGATCGTCGAGATCGACTTTTCCACCCTCCCCGCCGGGGTCAACCCGATTTATTCCTTCGAAGCCAAGTGGCTCTGGGACCGCGAAGAGGACCCGCTGCAGATCTTTGCCTGCCCGGCGCCGCTGGAGCCGCTGCTGCGGCGAAACATCGAAGAGACCTGCAAGCGCGCCTTCCGGGCCATGGGTTGCCGCGACTGGTGCCGCATCGACGTGCGCCTCGACGGCCGCGGAATCCCCAACATCATCGAACTCAACCCCCTTCCCGGCATCCTGCCGCGCCCGGAGCAGAACAGCTGCTTTCCCAAGGCGGCGCGCGCCGCCGGCCTGACCTACGACGCCATGATTCTCAGCGTGGTCGATGCCGCCAGCGTGCGGCTCAATCTGGTTCAGGGGGAGTACGATGAACGTCGCTGTCTGCTTTAACCGCGTCCCGCCCAAGCTCTTCAAAGGCGAGGCCACCGACCGCATCAGCGAAGAGGGGGCCGAGGCCGAGGCGCGTGCGGTCAAGAAAGCCCTGACCGAGCTCGGCCACAGCGCCCGTCTTCTGCCGCTGGCCGGGGACATCGTGCCCTTCATCGAAGAGCTGCGCGCCAAGGGATGCGAGCTGGCCTTCAACCTCTGCGAAGGGTTCTGGGGAAACAGCCGCCTGGAGTTGCACGTGGCGGCGGTCTTCGACCTGGTGGGCCTCGCCTACACCGGTGCGCTGCCGCTCTGCCTGGGACTGAGTCAGGACAAGGTGCGCACCAAGGACCTGCTGGTTCGCCACGGCCTGCCGACTCCCAAGTACATTCTGGTCAAGATGGGGGAACAGTTCCCCAAGACCCGCGATCTCGCCTACCCGCTGATCGTCAAGCCGCGCTTCGAGGACGCCTCGCTGGGGATCACCGCCGAGAGCATCGTCGAGAACGAGCGTGACCTGAAAAAACGCATCCAGTACGTTCACGACACCTACCACCAGGGAGCCCTGGCCGAGGAGTTCATCGAGGGGCGCGAACTCAACGCCGCGGTGCTCGGCAACGGTCCCTTCGAACTGCTGCCCATCTCCGAGATCCACTTCCAGCCCGGCCTCAAACACACCATCGTCAGCTACGATGGCAAGTGGCTGGAGGATTCCCCCGAGTACGCCGCTACCCTGCCGGTCTGCCCGGCACCCCTTAAGGCCAAGGAGGAGATCCTGGTCAAGGACGTGGCGCTGCGGGCCTACAAGCTGCTCGAATGCCGCGACTATGCCCGGATCGACATCCGCCTGCGCGACGGCGTCCCCTATATTCTCGAAGTCAACGCCAACCCCGACATCTCCCCCGGCGCCGGCCTGGCCCGCGCCGCCCGGGTTGGGGGGCTGCCCTATACCCGGCTGATCGAGCGGATCGTCGCCATGACCCTCAAACGCAAGGAGTTCCTGCATGCGAAACCTCGAACGCCGCGATCTGCCTGACCTCGAAAGCATCCTGGTCGCCACCGGCGCCTTCAACCCGGCCGAGGTCGATTGCGCCCTGGAATTGCTGAACCTGGTCCTCGACGATCCGGCGCAGAAAGACTACCTGGTGGCGGTGGCCGAAGAAGAGGGCAAGGTCGCCGGCTACGTCCTCTACGGCCCGGTGCCGCTCACCGAGGGAAATTTTGACATCTACTGGATTGCCACCGACCCGGAGGTCCAGGGGAAGGGGCTCGGCCGGCAGCTGCTGGCCTTCGCCGAAGCCGACGCCCGCCTCAATGGGGCGCGCCTGATTTGCCTCGAGACCTCCTCGCAGGGGGGCTACGAGCGCACCCGGCGCTTCTACGACCGGGCCGGTTATATCCAGGAATCGTGCATCCGCGACTTCTACAAGCCCGGCGATGATCGCCTCACCTACGTCAAACGCTTTTCCGCCTGAGGAGGAGATACCAAGAGGATGGAGACCTGGCAGAAACTGTTGCAGGCAAGCATCACCCGTCCCGGAAATCTGACCCGGCGCTTCGGCGTCGACCCCCAGCCGCTCGAGGCCGTGGCGGCCGCCTACCCGATGCGCGTCAACCCCTACTATCTCGGCCTGATCCGCGAGGTCGGCGACCCGATCTGGCGCCAGGCAGTCCCCGCCGTCGAGGAGCTGCAGGACGCAGTCTGCGTCGCCGATCCGCTGGAGGAGGAGAACCAGAGCCCGGTGCCGAACCTGGTCCACCGCTATCCCGACCGAGCGCTCTTTCTGGTCTCGTCGGAATGCGCCATGTACTGCCGCTTCTGCACCCGCAAGCGCAAGGTCGGCGGCGAGCACATGGTCATCACTCGCGAAACCCTGCAGGCCGGCATCGACTACATCCGTGCGCACCCACAGATCCGCGACGTCATCCTCTCCGGCGGCGACCCGCTGCTGCTGGCCGACGAGCGGCTGGAGTGGATACTCAAAGAGCTGCGGGCGATCCCGAGCCTGGAGATCATCCGCATCGGCAGCCGCGTGCCGGTAGTCCTGCCGCAGCGCATCACCCCCAACCTGGTGCGCGTGCTGCGCAAGTACCACCCGCTTTACATCAACACCCACTTCAACCACCCGGACGAGATCACCGAGACTGCCGCCAAGGCCTGCGGTCGGCTGGCAGACGCCGGCATTCCCCTGGGCAACCAGACGGTGCTGCTGCGCGGCGTCAACGACGACCCGGCGGTGATGAAGCGGCTGATGCAGAAGCTCCTGACCATCCGCGTCAAGCCCTACTACCTTTACCAGGCCGACCTGGTACAGGGGACCGACCACTTCCGCACCAGCGTCGAGGAGGGAATCGAAATCATCCGCGCCCTGCGCGGCCACACCAGCGGCATGGGTGTGCCGGCCTACGTCATCGACGCCCCCGGCGGCGGCGGCAAGATCCCGATCCTGCCCGACTACCTGCAGAGCCTTGGTGAAGAAGTAGTACTCAAGAACTACCGCGGCGAGACCTACCGCTACGACAACCCGCGGCAACAGGTGATCGAGGAGCAGCGCCAAGTGGTCAACGAGGACCGCTGAACCGGGCTGCGGGAAACAACCATCAAGAGGGGGGGGGCCGAAAAGGCCGCCCCCCGTTTTCGTCAGGAGCATTCCAGGATGGCCGATATGACTGCACACCCTGGCCATTCGGGCAGGAACTTGCTGGCCTGGCTGTTCGGCTGCTGGCTGCTGGCGCTCACCCTGCCCGCCCTGGCTGCGACACCCGGGCCAGTCGACCATGGCCCCCGCGACCAGCAGCGGGTCGCCCTGATCTTCGACCTCTGCCAGAAACCGGGCCACCCCGCCGAGGTCCGCCGCCTGGCGACGGTCCCCTTCCTCGAACTCGGCAGCCATTCCTGGAGCCATCCCGATTTCCCCCGGTTCGATGCCACCGCTATCACCAGCCAACTCGACCGCACCCGGAACGAGATGCAGTCCCTGACCGGCCGTACCCCTGCCCTTTTTCGCTTCCCCTACGGCACCTGGGACCAGCACTCCCTGCAGCTGGTGACCGCCGCCGGTCTGCCGGCCATCCAGCTGGACGTCGTCACTGGCGATACCAACCCGAAGGTTTCGGCGGCAGCTATCGTCGCCACGATTTATCGCCATGCCCGCAACGGCTCGATCATCATCATGCACGCCAACGGCCCCGGCCGGCATACCGCCGAAGCGCTGCAGGCGGTGATCGACGACCTGCGCGGGCGTGGCCTGAGGCTGGCCACCGTCTCCGAGCTGCTGGCTCCCTCGCAGGAAAGAATGGGACAGCCGTGACGAAAGGCCCATCCCTGGAGGGGTGGGCCTTGGTGTTTAAGACTGCGCCCTGGGATGTCAGGGATCGTGGAAGTCAAGACTCGAGCCCTAGCGGGACATTTTTGAATTTTTGAACCCAGGTCAACAACGCGTCAATTTCTTACACCTTAAGTGCCTTGTGAAACTGCAATATAAACCAAGTATTTTTGGAGCGAAGATTGACGTCGCAGTTCTGGTGCCCGCTGCAGGTGGTTGTGTCTAGAGGAATGCTGAGGCCTGTTGGCCCTGCCGAGACACCTCGGAGGTCAGGCCTGGCCAGGAGAAATTCCCTGGAAGGATGCCAATAGTGCCGTACGGGGGACTTTGGGGGAATACAGTCAGGCGGCAGGCCGAGCGATATGCATCCCGGTGGCTGGGAAAAAAATGATTGAGCCGTTGAAGGATCGTCAGGGCAGACTGTTAAATCAATAGTCCTTGGGCGGGCGCAAGTGCTGCCAAAGCAGGTAAAGGCAAATGATTTCAAGGACAGCCATGCAGCCAAAGACCAGGTAAACGGACAACATGGGAACCCCCTCCGGTTGAAAGTGCCATGAAAAAATATCAATCCAATCTGACAAATTTCTCACAGGGGCGAGGTGGATGATAGGGAAGTCGGAAGGAAACGCAATGACCTGGATCACCTTGGGTAAGCACCCCCCTGGTGGGGCCGGGGACAGCAAAAGAGGAACCATGACTTTTCGTGTACAATGTAAGCCCCCTCAAAAATGGAGACTGCCGATGAAGAAGCTGCTGTTATTTACCTGCATGATGTTGATCGCCAGCCCGGGCCTGGTCCTCGCCGATGGGCGAACCGACTACAACGCCCACTGTGCCGGTTGCCACGGCGCCCACGGCAATGTCCAGACGGAAAAAGCCAAGGCGTTGAAGGTCGACGTCCGCCAGATTTCCCTGAAAATCAGCACCCTGCCCCGTAACGAGGTAATCGCCACGATCGAGACCGGTCGTAACAAAATGCCAAATTTCAAGGATTCTCTGACCAAAGAGCAGATCGAAGGTATTGCCGATTATGTCATGGCTTTAAGAACCAAGTGAGATTGAGCAGGACCATTGGAAGATGTGGAAAAGAGACGTTCGCAGATTTTCTACAGCCTCAACGTTCAAGGTCAGGAGCGCGCCGCCGATAGACGGAGCGTCCCCTGCATCACCGGGTTAGGGAAAAGCCGTTCATGATTGCGTCCGCAATTTGTCACGACATTCACACCATTCGAGACGGAATGACTCGAGCCACTTAATCAAGGCGACAATTTCATCCATTGACAACTCGACCGAAGCCTTGGAAAGAAGCGCCCCATCTTTGGGAAGTTTTAGGTCCTTCACTTCCGAAATGCCAATGTAAACAGGCTCTCCTTGCTCAGGCTGATTCGCCCTCGCTAAAACAAGGGGGTTGTGCGCGATTCGGTTGCGAAGTTTTGCCAATTCAAGCACCCCGGCCCAAGCGGAGGAGGCATGGGACAAGGGGGCAGGTCTTTCCTTGCCACATTTTTCCCTGACTTGTCCCTTTGCCAAATCCCCAAGAAAATCAAGGCCCACGTTCAGCAAGCCAGATCGTGTGGAGCGCCTCTTTGTTATCGTGCTCCCACTCCCGGGCGAGTTTCACCTCGAAACCTACTTTTTCCAGCCGTGCCGTGAAGTCTCGGTCAGGTCCGGCGGACCAGACGGCAAGCACTCCCTGCGGCCTCAACGCTCGGTAGGAGGCGGTCAATCCGTCGGTCGAGTAGAGCCAATCGTTCTTTTTCCGGGTTAACCCCTCGGGGCCATTATCGACATCGAGCAGGATGGCATCATACGCCTGCCGTGCAGCCTTCAGAATCCTGGCGACATCCCCTTCCCGAACCGTGGCCCGGGCATCCCGCAGCGGATGGCCCGCATACTCCCCGAGATAGCGTCGGTTCCATTCCACCACGGCCGGCACCAGTTCGGCCACCTCCACTTCTCCGTTGGCCCCAAGGTGCTGCAATGCCGCGGCCAGCGTAAAACCCATCCCCAAGCCGCCGATCAGCACCCGGGGCCGGGAACGCCCGGCGATTTTGCGGCAAGCAAGCTCAGCCAGAGCGTCCTCCGACCGATGAGCCCAGGTGCTCATCAGGACACCACCGCCAACGATGCTGATGGAAAATTCGGAATCGCGCTGGTAGAGCTGAAGCTCGCCGGCGTTACCCGGTATCGGTGCCTTATCGAGTAGTTTCCAGGGCATCATGGCACCATCATAAGGAGACAATTGGAAACTATCCTAGGAACCATCCGCAAGGCCGCCCCTTCCCTGTTCATGCTAGTGCGGCGGCGGCCCGAGAACCACCTGGACCAGGTCGTCGGGACGCACATAGTGGGAAAAGGCCTTCTGGACCTGGGCGGCGGTGACCTGCTTGTAGTGACGGGCGGTACGCAGCGGCTGGTCGAGGGGCAGGTCCTGCTGGGTGAGGGAAAGCAGCTCGCTTCCGACCTGGTCTAGATCGTCGCGGGAGAGGAGCAGCTGGCGCAGCAGCAAGGTCTTGGCCTGGCTAAGCTCGGCGTCTTTCGCCGGGTCGCTCTGCAGCTGCTTCAGGTCGCGGATCACCAGCCTCCGGGCCTTGGTGACGTTGGCCGGGTCGCAGGCGAAGAAGACCGCGAAGCTGGAGCGGGTCTTGCCGGCGTGCAGGGCCGCCTCGACGGCGTAGACCAGCCCCGACTCCTCGCGCAGGTCGCGGTAGAGGCGGGTGGCATAGAAGGCCCCGGCGAGGATGTGGCTGCCGACCTGCAGCGGGTAATAGTCGGGGTTGGAGCGCACCAGGTTGAGGGTCTGGGCCAGGGTAACCTCGTCCTGCACCCGGCTGGTGTCGGGAACGGTGCTCGCCGCCGGACCGTTGGGGGGGACCGGGGGCAGGTCGGTGACCGGCTTCGGCCCCTTGGCCTGCCAGGAGCCAAAGGCCCTGGTCACCACCTGGCGGGCGGTAGCAGGATCGACGTCGCCGACCACCACGATGGTCGTCAGGTCGGGACGAAAGACCTGCCGGTAGTAGGCCTTGACGTCGTCGAGGCTGAGCTTTGCCACCGTCTTGGGGGTCGCCTGGCGCAGCGCCGGGTCGTTTTTCGGATAAATCCCTTCGTGCAGGGCACGCCGCGCCAGGTAGCGCGGGCTCTGCAGCTCTCCGGCCAGGGAGGCGGCGGTCTGCTTGCGCACCACCTCGAAGGCCGCCTTCGGCAGCGCCGGATGGAGCAGGTTGTCGGCGAGCAACTTGACCCCTTCGGCGAAGTGCTCGCTCAGCACCTGCAGCGAAAAGCTGGTGCCGGCCGAGGCGTCGGCGGCGATGTCGTCGAGGGCCTTGCGATAGGCGAGGCGATCACGAGTGGTCGAGCCGTACTCGAAGAGATCGCCGAGCACCTGGTCGACCCCCTCCTGCCCCTTGGGCGCCTGCAGATCAGCGTTGTGGCGGACGGCGCCGAACAGGCTCACGGTCTTGCTGATGGTCGAGGGGAGGACGATCAGCCGCAGGCCGTTGGGCAGCACGCTGTCGGCCGGCGCCAGGGCCGACGGCAGGGTTTCGGCGCTGGCCGCGACGTCCTTGGCCCAGTCCGGCAGGGCGACCGTTTTGGTCACCGTCGGGGCGAAGGATTCGCCGCCGCCGTAGCCCTTGGCGGCGGCCGGTTTCCCCGAGGGGCGCGGGGTGAGGACCGCTGTCACCGCCCGCCCGTTGTCCAGGTAGTTCCGGGCGACGCGCGCCACATCTGCCGGAGTGACCCGGGCGATCGCCGCCAAATCGTCGGCCGGGGAGTGGCGCCCCTCCACCGCCACCGCCTGCGACCAGGCGTCGGCCAGGCCGGGGATCGAGGTCTTGGCGAATTCGGCGGCGGCGATCTCGCGGCGCTTGGCGGCCGCCACCAGCTCGGCCGGAAAGCCGCCCTTGAGGTAGGCGGCGACGATGCCCTGCATCCGCTTCAGCAGGGCATCGCCGTCCCCCCCGGCCGGGAAAGCCGCCAGCGCATAACCGGTGCAGGCCTCGGGCAGCGGCTCGGCGCTGAAGCCAGCATAAAGGGCCGCGCCCTGCGGAACCAGGGCGTAGAGGTCGCCACGTTGGCTGGAGAGGACGTCGGCCAGCACCTGGCCGGCGGCGAAGTCGGGACTGGCGTAGCCCGGCAGGCGGTAGGCGACCACCGCCATACCGTAGGGACGGTCGGTCTCCAGGCGGATGGTGGCCGGTTTCAGGGGGGAGAGTTTGACCGCCGGGTGCGGCGGCAGCGGGCGGGGCGGAATACCGCCGAACAGCTCCTTGACCATGGCCAGGGTCGCCTGCGGCTCGACTCCGCCGACGATCACCAGGATGGCGTTGTTGGGCGCGTACCAGTCGCGGTGAAACTTGTGCAGCATTTTGCCGGTGGTCTTGTCGAAGGAGTCTTTGGTGCCAAGGGCGTCGTGGGCATAGGGGGTTCCCGCGTACATTTTCTGCAGCAGCTGGGTGTAGAAGCGGTACTCGGGATTGGAAAGGTCCTGCGCCACTTCCTGCTCGATGGCGCCGCGCTCCTTCCCCCACAGGGCGTCGCTGTCGAGGCTGTCGGCCATGCGCAGCGCCTCGACGTGCAGGGCGACGCGCAGGTCATCGGCGGGGACGGTGAAGTAGTACTGGGTGATGGTCTGCTGGGTTTCGGCGTTGAATTCCCCGCCCATGGCGGCGATGATGTTGGCCAGTTGGTCGGCAGAGAGCCCGGGACTGCCGCGGAACATCATGTGCTCCTGGGCATGGGCCATGCCGGGGAAACCGGCCGGGGTCTCGTCGGCCCCGGCCAGGTAGTTGAGCTGGGTGGTGACCACCGGGGCCAGGTCATTGCGGACGATGACCACCTGCAGGCCGTTGTCGAGGGTGGCGCGCAGCACCTCGCCGCCGGGGGCGACAACGTCTGCGGAGGCGGGAACGGGCAGAGACGGGAGCAGAAGGGAAAGAAGGGCGACCAGCAAAAACAGGTGATGCTTCATCGGTACGGGTCCTTGTCGACTGGGGTGAACGGCAGTGGCCCCCGGCAACTGCGCCGGCGGGCCCCGTGGCAAGTCTACCCCTTTCGGGCCCGGCAGGCCAGAGCCAATAGCCGGGACGTCCCTATTGGACGGAGAAGTCGAAATAGGTCTTCGGGGAGGGTTCGCGGCGCAGGGTGAAGTGCCACCACTCCGTGGCGTAGGGGGCGAACCCATGCTTCCCCGTCAGACTCTTCAGCCGCAGCCGGTTGAACAGATTCCCTACCATGGCCGTCCTCCCTGGTTGGGGTTGACCCGACATTCCACCCGCGTCCGCCTCCGGGGATGACCGTCAGTGCGCGCCCGTTCGGATCAGGTCCGCCAAATCGGCTGCAGGCAGATAACGCCGGTAGATCGATTCGAAGGTGCCATCCTTTTTCATGGCGTCCAGAGTCGCCTGCCACGCCGCCACCTCGGCGGCGGGGGTCCCCCGGGAGAAGGCGATGTAGAAATCGGTCCGGGTGACGGTGAAGACCGGTTCCAGATCCTCCATGCGGTAGCCGGCTTCCCGGACGATCTCCGGAACGGTGAGGTCGGTGAAGATCGAAAGCTGTACCCTCCCCTCCATCAGCTGCCGGACGCTTTCGGCCGGATCGGGCGAACTGACCAGGTTGGCAAACCCCTCCTCTTGCAGGTACTGCTCTGTGAACCAGTCGCTGGTGGTGGCGATGGCGTCCAACGCCCGGGCGTCCTCCAGGCTCTTCACCCGGATCCGGGAGCCCTTTTTGGCATAGAATACGGCGCTGTTGCGGCCGACCGGCCCGACCCACTGGAACAGATTTTCCCGCTGCGGGGTGCGCTCGGTGCTGAACAGCACCACGTTCGGATTCAGCAGGGCCATGTCGTAGGCGTTCTTCCAGGATGTGACGCGGATGTCGGCCGGGAGCTTGCGGCGCGCCGCGATCTCCAGGACCATGTCGGTCACCAGCCCGCCCGCTTTGCCGTCCTTCAGGAAGGTGACGGGCGGATACTGCTCGGTCATCATCAGGTAGATGCCGGGGGGCGTCTCGGCGGGAAGCCAGCGGGCATAAATCTTCCCGAAGGTGCCGTCCCGCTTCATCGCATCCAGCGCCTGCTGCCAGCGTTCCACCTGCTTGGCCGGGGTCGCCTTGGAGAAGGCCAGGTAGGTCAGGTCCGTCGACAGGTTGAAGACGCTCTTCACGTCCCCCGGCTTAGCCCCTATTTTTTGCAAAGCCGCCGGGAGGGCGGTATTGGTGCCGACCACCAGTTGCACCTCCCCGCCCAGCAGTTTTTTCAGTGCCTCCGCTTCGCTGGCACAACTCTCCAGGTTAGCGAACCCGGCCTGTTTCAGGAGCTGTTCGCTGTAGTAGCCGGGCACCGTGGCGATTCTGTGGACTCCTTTCGCCGCCTCCAGGGTGAGGATTTCCATCCCGGACCCCCGGGGCGCATAGAAATTGGTCTCCAGGATGCCGATCGGCCCGACCCACTGGAACTGCTCCTTGCGCTCCGGAGTCATGGCGGTGGAGAAGAGGGCGGTATCGGGTTCTTCCCGAACCGTCCGGTACCCTTCCTGCCAGGGGACCAGGCGGATCTCTCCCGGGGTTGCGGTCCGCTTCAGAAGCTCCCGGACCACCTCCGTAGCCAGGCCGGTCACCTGGCCGTCCGCCGCGAAGCTGAGGGGGGGATATTCCTCGGTGAAGATCTGCAGGGCGGCGCCGGGCGCAGCCTGCGCCCGGGCAAAGGGGAACGTGATGAGGAACGACAGCAGCAGGCACAGGCCAAGTCTTGTCATGGATGGTTCCTCCCTGATGTGAAGCAGCGGCAGACGATGCGACAGTGCGAAGCGCTACTGCAGCGGGTACTCCCCCAAATGGACGAACCGGAAGCCGCGCCGGAGCAGCTCCGGAACCGCGGCGATGATGCCGGCCCCGGTCCCCGCCTCGGGGTGGTTCATGTGGGCGATGACGATATCGCCGGGTTTGGCGGCCAAAAGGGCCGCCTCGACCTGCGCCGCGCTGTAGGTGGCCCCGGCATCCCCCAGCACGGAGAATCCGATCACCTCGTGGCCAAGGCGGTGGGCGATCTCTACCGCTACCTCGTCGTAGTAGGCGGTACCGGAGCGGTAATAGCGCGGCCGCTGGCCGGTGATGGCTGCGATCTTGCGGGCATTGAGCTCGATCTCCTGCACCAGCTCCCCCACATCCCTGGTACCGGCAATGCCGTAGACGGAACGACCGTCGACGGAGGCCGGCTTGTGCCACATCCCGTGGTTGCCGATCTCGAACAGGGGGTTGGCAGCCAGGCGCCGGAACAGCTTCGGGTTGGCGTCGATCCAGCGGGCATTGATGAAGAGCGTGGCCGGAATCCGCTCCCGCTCCAGAAAGGCGAGTAGGCCCAGGTCCACACCCTTGCCGTGGGCCGACCCGCAGGCATCCAGGGTCAGGGCCAGAACCCGGTCGCGGGTGACGAGCCGAGTGCGGACACCGGTGACGCGCTCGCCCCATTGCTGGGACGTCCGGCCGGCAAATTCCCGGGCAATGCGCGCGCCCAGGGCTGGCACGTCCGGGTCGGGCGCCGCGGCCCGCACCGGTGCGGCCGCCAACAGCAGGAGGATGGTGCAGAGTACGAACCTGGTCATGTCCTTCTCCGATAAGGAAAGGGCCATCAGAAAGGGTCATCCTGGTCAGACCTGAAAGACTGAAACTTCCAGCTCTTTTTCCAGCGTTTGAGTACATCTTTAGAGGTCGCGTCTACAGAATTCAAATTTGTAGACGCCCCCTGCTACCCGTCCCGTTCGAAGGTCCCGATCCGATTCGCCCAACGAAACAAAGACCGCCCGTCCGGCGCAAGTCCGGTTCGGGCGGTTGGTTTTGGGTGGTTGTCACTGCGGTACGGCATGCCCCTCTCCCTTGCCATTCCATAAGACATTGGCGTATTCAAACGCCTGCTTCGGGGATGTCAAGGAATTAGACGGGTTGGCTTGCCTCTTAAACAAGGGCATCGGGCCGCCGGTCATTCCTCCTCCAGTTTCTTCCCCTCCCCCTCCCCCGCTCCCATCGCCGCCAGGTTCGGTGCCGCCAGCTTGGCGAGGATGCGGTCGATCCATTCGGAGGGGAGTTCGAAGATCGAGGAGCGCAGCCGCTCCATCCACCAGTTGGAGATCTCCTGCAGATCTTCCTGGCCGTAGCGGTGCTCGACGATGTGGAAGGAGTCCTTCTCGTACATAACCACGTCCACCGGCAGGTCGACGTCGGTGGCGCTGATGCGGGTCGAGTCAAAGGCGAGGATGCCGACCTTGAGGGCGAAGCTGAGGGAATCTTCAAAAGTGAAGGTTCGATCCAGGACCGGCTTGCCGTAGCCGCTGGCGCCGACGATGGCGTAGGGGGTCCCCTTGGCGACCTCGACCCAGTTCCCCTGCGGGTAAAGGAGATAGAGCTTCGGCTCGGCGTCTTTGGCCATCTGGCCGCCGAACAGACAGTGGATGTCGATGCTCAGGCCGCTGCGGGCCAGCGCCTCGCGGTCCTCGTCGGCCACCCGCCGGATCTGCCCGGCGAAGGCGTTGACCGCCTTGTAGAGACGGTCGAAGGGCTCGACCTGGCTTTCGATGAACTCCTCGAAGTAGGTCAGCGCCTTGTCGCGCACCGAGCGCAGCCCCGAGGTCATCAGGAACATCGCCGACTGCTCGGCGTGGAAGATCGAGACTTTTTTGGCGGTGATCGCCTCGTAGCCGGAGGTGATGCGGGTGTCGGCGATGCCGACCAGCCCGGCCTTGGTGCGCATGCCGAGACAGAAGGTCATTGCAGTTGCTCCTGGTTGGGGGTCCGGTTTTCCGCATCCAGCGGCTGCAGGGCAAAAAAGGATTCGGTGACGGCATCCCCGATCTGGTTGATGCGGGTCTGGGTGCCGTCGAGAAATTCGTGCAGGCCGCCGTTAAGGATTTCCTCGACGGTGACGTAATCCAGGTCGGCGAGCAGCTTGCCGAGATTCTTGTCGGCCCGGTTGGAAAAGGAGCCCCGCGGCCGGCCGGTGATGTTGCGCAGGGAAATCTCGGCCGTGGTCAGGCAATAGTGGATGGCGCGCGGGAACTGGCGATCGAGGACCAGGTAATCGACGATCTTCTCCCGGTCGATGCGGCCGTGGCGCTTGCGGTACATCTCGAAGGCGCTGGCCGAACGCAGCAGCGCCGCCCAGAGGATGTTGTCGAAGGGGGTGCCGACGTAGTCCACCGACGGCAGCAGGATGTAGTACTTGACGTCGAGGATGCGCGAGGTCTTGTCGGCCCGCTCCAGCATCCGCCCGAGGCGCCCGAAGTGCCACCCCTCGCCGTGGCTCATGGTGCTCTCGGTGATGCCGACAAAGAGGTGGCTGGCCATCATGATGTCGACGAAGAACTGGTGCGGCAGATCGATGTTGAGGCCCCGGGACGCCGCCTCATTGACCGTCAGGTAGAAGGTGTTGACCTGCTGCCACATCTCGGAGCTGATGTGCTCGCGCACCGAGCGGGCGGTCTCGCGGGCGGCGCGCAGACAGGAAAGGATCGAATTGGGGTTGTTGCGGTCGAAGGTGAGGAACTGCAGGACGTTGTCGCGGTTGACCTCCCGGTAGTGCTCGGCAAAGAGTTCGTCGTCCCCGGTGGTGGCGACCAGCGGCTGCCACTGCTCGCTCGCCCCGCGGGGGAGGTCGAGAATCATGTGGTAGCTGGCGTCGATGAAGCGGGCGACGTTTTCGGCCCGCTCGATGTAGCGGTTCATCCAGTAGATCGATTCGGCGACCCGGCTCAGCATGGCGCGTCCCCTCCTTCCTGCGGCTTCTGCGGCCCGGCGGGCAGGCCCAGCGGGCAGCTCGCATCGATGACCCAGGTATCCTTGCTGCCGCCCCCCTGCGAGGAGTTGACCACCAGCGATCCCTTCTTCAGCGCCACCCGGGTCAGTCCGCCGGGAAGGACGTAGACGTCCTCCCCGTAGAGGATGTAGGGGCGCAAATCGACGTGGCGCCCCTCGAAGTGGTCGTCGACCAGCACCGGCACCCGGGAGAGGGCCAGGGTCGGCTGAGCGATGTAGTTGCGCGGCTTGGCCTGGATGCGCGTGGCGAACTCGGCCCGCTGCTCCTTGGTGGAATGGGGACCGACCAGCATGCCGTAGCCGCCCGATTCGTTGACCGCCTTGACCACCAGCTCGCCCAGATGCTCGAGGACGTACTTTAGATCGTCCTCCCGCCAGCAGGCGTAAGTCGGCACGTTGTGGATGATCGGCTCTTCGCCGAGGTAGTACTTGATGATCTCCGGGACGTAGGCGTAGACCGCCTTGTCGTCGGCGACCCCGGTGCCGGGGGCGTTGGCCAGAGCCACCTGGCCGGCCTGGTAGGCGGCCATCAACCCGGGGACGCCGAGCAGGGAGTCGGAACGGAAGGTCTCCGGGTCGATGAAGTCGTCGTCAATGCGGCGGTAGATCACATCGACCCGCTCCAGCCCCTGGGTGGTACGCATCATCACCTTTCCCTTCTGCACCACCAGGTCCCGCCCCTCGACCAGTTGCACCCCCATCTGCTGAGCGAGGAAGCTGTGCTCGAAGTAAGCCGAGTTGTAGACCCCCGGGGTCCAGACCGCCACCAGCGGATCGCGCACCTTCTGCGGCGCCAGGTACTGCAGCATGTCGAGAAGCCGGCTCGGGTAGTCGGTGACCGGCTGCACGCTGCAGGCGTCGAAGACCATCGGGAAGGTGCGCTTCATCACCAGCCGGTTCTCCAGCACGTAGGAGACCCCGGAGGGGCAGCGCAGGTTGTCCTCCAGCACGTAGTACTGGCCGTCACTGTTCCGCACCAGGTCGGTGCCGGTGATGTGACACCAGACGCCGTGGGGGGGCTTGAGCCCAAGGCAGGGTTTGCGAAAACCGTCGGCGGAGAAGACCAGGTCGGCCGGCACCACCTTGTCACCCAGGATCTTCTGCTCGTTGTAGACATCGTGGATAAAGAGATTAAGGGCCTTGACGCGTTGTTTCAGCCCCCGCTCCATCACCTCCCACTCGTCGCCCTGAACGATGCGCGGCACGATGTCGAAGGGGAAGATCCGCTCGGTCCCCGAGTCGTCGCCGTAAACGCTGAAGGTGATCCCCAGGTGCAACAAGGCCCGTTCGGCGGCGCGCTGGCGACGGATCAACTCCTCCGGTGGCAGAGCGTTGATCCGCTCCACCACAAGGTTGGCACCAGGCCGCGGCATGCCACCGCCATTGAACATCTCGTCGTAGAATCCCTCGGTGTCGTAATCGTTAAAATTCATTCCATACACTCCTATTCTGATCCCGAGTCCCGGGTCCAAAGTCTAAAATCCTGGGGCCAGAGTCCTGAACCTCGCGTCCCACCTCCCGGGACCTTGGACCTTGGACCCGCGACCCGGGACCTCGTTATTAGCCCTACCCCAGCGGCTGCACGTCGACCGACACCTTCAGTTTCTGCTTGCCGCCGCCGAAGGCCACCCCCTTGAGCGGGGTGACGTCGGCGAAGTCCCGGCCCCAGCCGATGGTAATGTGGCGCTCGGTGGGACGCAGGTTGTTGGTCGGATCGAAGTCGAGCCAGCCGCTTCCCGGAAGAAAAACGGCGAACCAGGCATGGGAGGCGTCGGCGCCGACCAGCTTGGGTCTTCCCGGCGGCGGCAGGGTTTCCAGGTAGCCGCTGACGTAGCGGGCGGCGAGGCCCTGGGCGCGCAGGCAGCCGATGGCGAAGTGGGCAAAATCCTGGCAGACCCCTCGCCGGTAGGCGATCACCTCAGAAAGGGGGGTCGCCACCGTGGTCATCCCCGGGGCGTACTTGAAGTCGCGGTGAATGCGCGCCGTCAAGTCCTGCACAGCCTCCATCAAGGGTCGGCCGGGGGGGAAGGAATCGCCGGCATAGTCGGCCATCTCGGCGTCGGGGACGATGATCGGCGAATCGTAGCGATACCCCAGAACCGCCAGGATTTCCGGCGAGCGTTCATCGCCCAGCTGGTCGCGGACCTGCTCCCAGGGGGTATCGCTGCCGAAGCAAAAATCCTCCTCCTCGTCGCGCGCCACCTCGCTGGTGGCGGTCACTACCAGCGTTTCGTGGGGCTGCTGGATGGCGAACCAGGTCACCCGGTTGCCAAAGTAGTCGGTGCGTTCGCGGCGGTCGACCGGCCGCGGTTCGACCTCGACCACGCTCTTCAGGCAGCGCTGCCGGGCGCAGTCGCGGGGCTGGACCCGGGCTTCGTTGTAGCAGAGGGCCGCCGCTTCACCGTACTGATATTCGGTGCGGTGCACCACGCGATAGATCACAGCTCCACCTCCAGCCGGTCGGCCGCCAGCAGGCGCGGCCCCTGGGCATGGCTGAAATAGGCCCGCGTCAGGGCGTCGGAGAGCTCCCCCAGCAGGGTCGAGACTGCGGCCAGCAGGTCATCCAGTTCGGTGTAGATCGCCGCGGGCGTCGCCGGGACCAGCCGGCCGACATCGGCCAGGCGCACCCGGGTGAAGGCCTCCAACACCAGCCGCTCGTCTTCGGGCAGTCCCGACCGGGCCGGCGGGCGGGGGAGACCGGCGATGTGCCCCTGCAACTTGCGCAGCTGGTAGGCCAGAGCCCGGGGGTGCTTCTGGTCAAGGAGCAGCAGCTCCAGCACCGTCGCCACCTGTAGGTGGGAGCGGTAGCGGCGGCGGAAGGTGGTCAGGCTCTCGCTGGTCGCCAGCACCGCCTCGAGGATCTGTCCGGCTACCGCCTCCTCCTGGCAGGCGACCAGGGTGGCCCGCAGCAGGGCGGTGGTCAGCAGCGCCCGCTCCAGGCGCCGGCCGGTATCGAGCAGCAGCCAGGCGGGGTCGTGGGCCATGCTCTCGGTGGTCAATCCGGAAAAGGCGACCAGCTTGAGGATCAGGTGGTCGAGGCCGTCCTGCAGCGAGCGGTTTCCCCCCTCGGGGGGGGCGGCCTGGGCCCGGCGCCACTGCTGCTGGATATCGTCCACCACCCGCCAGGCATCGGAGGACCAGAGGTCGCGCACCGCGAAGGCGGCCCGGCCGAAGGCCGCCAGGGTATCCGGCAACGATCCGGCGCGCTGCTCGTTGAGGAGCAGGGAACGCAGTTCGGGCAGCGGCTGGGAAAGCCGGGAGGCCGCTCCTTCGCCAACAAAGCCGGGATAGGCGCCAGTGAGGTGGGTGGCCCCGTGCAGCAGCTGCTCGAGGCAGATGGCGTCGCCGGGGTCGTCGATCTCCTGCTGTTCGTCGAGCTTGGAGAGGATGGTGCGCAGCAGCCGGGCAGTGCTTTCGGCCCGCTCGGCGTAGCGACCGACCCAGAACAGGTTGTCGGCACTGCGGCTCGGCAGCGGCCCCAACAGCGGCGGGACGGCGGCCTGGCGCTCTGCGCTGCCGGCGGCCGGCGCCGGCGCCTCCCCCTCCGCTGCCAGCACCCAGGTATCCTTGCTGATCCCGCCCTCCTGCCCCGAGACGGAAAAGCTCTCCTTGTGAGGGGCGATCCGAGTGAGGCCGCCGGGCATCACCAGGTAATCGTCAGCGCCGGCCACCAGAAAGGTACGCAGGATGGAGTGGCGGGGCTCGATCCCCTCCCCCGCCAGCGCCGGCACCGTGGCGTAGCTGACCCGCTCCTGCCCGACATACATGTGCGGCCGGGCCCGGATCCGCTCCCGCCACAGGGTCAGGCCGGCCTTGTCGAGGTGGCCGCCGAAGACCGACGACTTGCCCGGGACGCGCTGAATCGGCTTAATCACCAGTTCGCCCAGGTTGTCGAGGACGAAGTTGCGCTCCCGCTCCTGGCCGCACCACCAGGTCGCCACCGAGGGGAGTTCCAGCTCCGCCCCGAGCAGGTGCCGGGCGAGGCCGGGCAGAAAGGGGAGCAGGCCGGGGTTTTCCAGAAGGCTGCTGCCGATGGGGTTGGCCAGGGCGACATGGCCGCGGCGCACCGCCTCGACCAGCCCCGGCACGCCGAGGAGCGAATCGGAGCGCAGCTCGAGCGGGTCGCAGAAGGAGTCGTCGAGACGGCGCAGGATGACGTCGACCTGCTGCAGGCCGTCCAAGGACTTGAGCCAGACCCGCCCCTCGCGCACCGTCAGGTCGTCCCCCTGGGCCAGGGGATAGCCGAGATAGGCCGCCAGGTAGGCCTGCTCGAAGTAGGTCTCATTGAAAGGGCCGGGGGTCAGCACCACCACCCGCGGGTCGTCGCGGTTGTGCGGCGCCACCCGCGCCAGGGTCGCGCGCAGCCCACGAAAGAACTGGGCCAGGCGGTGAATCTGGGCGTTCCGGAACAGCCCCGGCAGGATCCGCGTCATCACCGTGCGGTTCTCCAGGGCGTAACCCGAACCGGAGGGGGCCTGGCTGCGGTCGTCGATGACCCACATCCGCCCTTCCGGGCCGCGGGCCAGGTTGGCCGCGTAGAGGACCAGGTGGCGCCCGCCGGGAACCGGCAGGCCGACGCAGGCGCGCTGGAACCCAGCGTGGCAGTGGACCAGTTCGAAGGGGAGCAGGCCGTCGCGGATCAGGGTCTGGGGGCCGTAGAGATCGGCCAGGATCGCATCGAGGAGCGCGGCGCGCTGCTGCAGCCCCCGTTCCAGCTGCGCCCACTCGTCGCTGCCGACCAGCAGCGGTATCGGGTCGAGCTGCCAGGGGCGCAGCGTCCCCTCGGGGTCGTTGTAGACGTTGTAGGTGACGCCGTTCTCCCGCAACAGGCGCTCGGCTTCCTGCCGGCGCCGCGCCAGACCCGGGCCGCCCAGCTCCTCGAGGGCGGTCAGGAGCCGTTCCCAGTGGGGGAGCAGGCGGGCCTCCGCGGCCTGGATCTCGGCGTAGCTGCTGAGGGCGGTGGCGTAATGCTGGGCGCCGATCGGCTCGGCGAGGTTGGCGGGCAATTTCATGCGCTTCTCATCATCCGGGCAACCGGCCCCGGCGCAGATCGAGGGTATAGGGGAACTCTTCGTTGACATCCTCCGGCGGCGGGGCCATCGGGCCGGGGAGGCTGCCGCTCGGCAGGAACTGGCCGAGGCTCGCCAACTCCGGCACCGGCCGCAAGGGTCCCGGGGTATGGCCCTGGTCCCAGAAACGGCTGATGCGCCGCGATTCGGCCTCATAGGCGTTGACCGGAAAGACGTCGTAGCTGCGCCCGCCCGGGTGGGCGACGTGGTAGGAACAGCCGCCGATGGCGCGGCCGTTCCAGCTGTCGATGACATCGAAGACCAGCGGCGAGTGGGGCTTGATGGTCGGATGCAGCGCCGACGGCGGCTGCCAGGCCCGGTAGCGGATCCCGGCGACGAACTCGTCCTTGCGCCCGGTGCTGCGCAGCGGGAGCCGACGGCCGTTGCAGGCGATCACATGGCGCCCCTCGGTCAGCCCGGTCACCCGCAGCTGCAGCCGCTCGACGGAGGAGTCGACGAAGCGGGCGGTCCCCTGGTTGCTGACCTCCTCGCCGAGCACGTGCCAGGGTTCGATCGCGAAACGCAACTCCAGTTCGAGGTTGTCGACCTGCACCGTCCCGTAGTGGGGAAAGCGAAATTCGAAGAAAGGATCGAGCCAGTCGAGCTGGAAGGGGAAACCGGCCCGCTGCAACTCCAGCGCGACGTCCTTCAAATCCTGGCGGACGAAGTGGGGCAACAGGAACCGGTCGTGCAGCTCGGTCCCCCAGCGGATCAAGGGATGCCGGTAGGGCTCCTTCCAGAACCCGGCGATCAGAGTGCGCAAGAGCAGCGCCTGGACCAGGCTCATGCGGGCGTGGGGGGGCATCTCGAAGGCCCGCAGTTCGACCAGGCCGAGGCGCCCGGAGGCGCTGTCGGGCGAGTAGAGCTTGTCGATGCAGAATTCGGCGCGGTGGGTGTTGCCAGTGATGTCGACCAGCAGATGGCGCAGCAGGCGATCGACCAGCCAGGGAGCCGGAGTCTCCCCCTCGGGCATCTGCTGGAAAGCGATTTCCAGCTCGTAGAGGACGTCGTCCCGCCCTTCGTCGACCCGCGGCGCCTGGCTGGTGGGACCGATGAACATTCCGGAGAAGAGGTAGGAGAGCCCCGGGTGGTGCTGCCAGTAGGTGATCAGGCTGCGCAGCAGGTCGGGCCGCCGCAGCACCGGGCTGTCGGCCGGGGTGGCGCCGCCGATGGTGATGTGGTTGCCGCCGCCAGTGCCGGTGTGGCGGCCGTCAAGCATGAACTTCTCGGTCCCGAGGCGGGCCAGGCGCGCCTCGGCGTAGAGGGTGACGGTGTTGTCGACCAGTTCCTGCCAGCTCGCCGCCGGATGGACGTTGACCTCGATGACGCCGGGGTCGGGGGTGACCAGCAGCCGCTCCAGACGCCGGTCCCGCGGTGGCTCGTACCCCTCGATCACCACCGGCAGGGAGAGGTCGGCGGCCGTCGCCTCGATGCTGGCGATCAGGTCGAGGTAGTGTTCCAACATCCCCAGCGGTGGCAAAAAGACATGCAGCCGGCCGTCGCGGGCCTCGACGCTGAGGGCGGTGTGGGGGATCTCCACCGGTGGTTGGCCGGTATCGGCAGAGGGTTGGGGTTGCAGCTCGGGATGCGCCGGCGCCTCGGGGTCGAAATGGCTGTAACGCCGGGCAACCTCGCCGTGGATATCGCCCAGTTCCGGCAACTCCGCGAAGAGGCTGTTCTCCGCCAGCGGCTCCCGCTTCTCGGGGGCCACCCAAGGGATCGAGTCGAGAGGAAGACGCAGGCCCATGGCCGAGTTGCCGGGGATCAGGAACATCACCCCCCGGCGGAACTCCCAGTGGCCGCTCTGCCAGCCCCCGGCATCGGCCCGCCATTTCAACGGCAGGGCGAAACCGATGGGGTCCCCCAGCCCCTGATCGAGCAGTTTTGCCAGATATTTCCGCTCCAGGGAATCCTTCAGGTTGGCCTTGAGGGGATCGCAGTTGGCGGGGATCGTCCCCTCCTTCCAGAGATAGTAGAAGACGTCCTCGTGGCCGGGAACCAGGTAGTCGGGATCGATCCCGAGGCGTTTGGCCAGCTGCCGGGCAAAGCGCCCGGCGTCCATGGGCGTACTCCCATCGTCCCGGGTGAGGTCGGCCAGGAGTTTGGGGTTGCGCCAGACCGGGACGCCGTCCTTGCGCCAGAAACAGCCGTAGGCCCAGCGCGGCAGTGGCTCCCCCGGGTACCACTTGCCCTCGCCGAAGTGCAGCACGCCGCCTGCGCCGAAGACCTGGTGCAGGCGCAGGGTCAGATCGAACGCGAGCTTGCGTTTATGGGGGCCGTCGGCACGGGTGTTCCACTCGGCCCCTTCCATGTCGTCGATGGAGACGAAAGTCGGCTCGCCGCCCATGGTCAGGCGCACGTCGCCCGCGACCAGATCGGTGTCGACCTTCTGCCCGAGGGCGTTGATCAGCGCCCACTGCTCGTCGCTGTAGGGCTTGGTGACGCGGGGGTCTTCGCGGATGCGTTTGACCACGTTGGAGAATTCGAAGCTGACTTCGCAAGAGTCCATCGCTCCATCCACCGGGGCGGCGCTACCCGGGGAGGGAGTGCAGGCCAGGGGGATGTGCCCTTCGCCGGCGAAGAGTCCCGACGTCGGGTCGAGGCCGATCCAGCCAGCTCCGGGGAGATAAACCTCGGCCCAGGCATGAAGGTCGGTGAAGTCTGCCTCGGGTCCCGAGGGACCGTCGAGGGATTTTTCATCGGCGGTGAGCTGGACCAGGTAGCCGGAGACGAAGCGGGCCGCCAACCCGAGGTGGCGGAGAATCTGCACCAGCAGCCACCCCGAGTCGCGACAGGAGCCAATCGCCCGGCCCAGGGTCTCCTCGCAGGTCTGAACGCCCGGCTCCATGCGTACCGAATAATTGACCGAATCCTTGACCTGCTGGTTGAGCTCTACCAGGAAATCGATGCTGCGCCGTTTTCTCAGGTCGACCTTCTCCAGCCAGGCGCTGAGCAGCGGACCGGTCTCGGTCTTCTCGAAATAGGGGGCCAGTTCCTTGGCCAGTTGCGGGTCGTAGACCAAGGGGTAGTTTTCCGCCGACTCCTCGACAAAAAAATCGAAGGGGTTGATCACCGTCATGTCGGCGATGATCTCCACCTCGATACGCAGCTCCCTGGCCCGCTCGGGGAAGACCAGGCGCGCCAGGTAATTACCAAAAGGATCCTGCTGCCAGTTAAGAAAGTGGTTGGCGGGGAGCACCCGCAGCGAATAGGCACGGATCGGGGTCCGACTGTGGGCAGCCGGGCGCAACCGCAAGATGTGAGGCCCCAAAGCGACCGGACGATCGAAGCGGTAGTGGGTGACGTGGTTCAAGGCTACGCGGATTGCCATGGTGGCTTATCCTT
Source organism: uncultured delta proteobacterium (assembly GCA_963806685.1). Classification (GTDB taxonomy): domain Bacteria; phylum Desulfobacterota; class Desulfuromonadia; order Desulfuromonadales; family DDH964; genus DDH964. Next base: position 58,411 of record CAWDZB010000021.1, on the reverse strand, counting down.
TGACCAGGGATGTCTGAAAGTTGGGCAGCCGAAGGCTCGCCCTGCCGGGATATCCGGTCTTTTTCGCTGGACAACAGCAACAATCCCATTAATTATGCCATGGATAGTAAGCAATAGCATGCAACAATCGGCAATCTTCGCCGGCGGGGACCTGGCATCACCGGACCCCGACGCCGGCTGGCAAGGACCACTGGCACGGCAAAGCAGGAACGGCCGTTGCCGGGCCGGGGAAATCGGGAAAGAAGAGCGGGATGGACTGGCTGTTCTGGGACAACGACGGGGTGCTGGTCGCCACCGAGGAACTCTATTTCCGGGCCTGCGCCGAGGCCCTGGCGCAGGTCGGCATCGAACTCGACCTGGCGACCTTCCAGACGATTTCCCTGCAGCGGGGAGAGAGCGTCTTCCAGTTGGTCTCCGACCCCGGGCTCCGCGAAACCCTGCGCAGCTGGCGTGATGCCCGCTACCGCGAGTTGCTGGCCGGCGGGGCGCCGCTGTTGCCGGAGGTGAGGCAAACCCTCGACCTCCTGCGGGGCAAGGTACGCATGGCGATCGTCACCGGCTGTCGCCGTGATCATTTCCAGGTCATGCATCGCGACAGCGGGCTGCTTGCTTATTTCGATTTCGTGCTGGTGCGTGAGGATTACAGACAGGCCAAGCCGCACCCGGAGCCCTATCTGCTGGCCCTGGCGCGGAGTGGCGCGGATCCGGCCCGCTGTGTGGTCATCGAGGATTCCCAGCGCGGGGCGGTTTCTGCCGCCCGCGCTGGTCTGGATTGCATCGTCATCCCCGGCCCCCTGAACACCGGCGGGGACTTCCACAGCGCCCGCTGGCACATCGAGAGCCTCAGCGAACTCCCTGCATTATTAGGCCTTTCCTGACCACGGTGAGAAAAAAATCAGATCGTTCTATTTTTCCCTTGCAATTCATGAGAGAGGTTTCTATTATTCAGATCGAGCTTTGGCCTGGTTTCCAGACCAAAGGTTGGGCCCCGTACACACCCCCCCTCCGTGTACGGGGCCTTTTTACGCCTGCCTCCAGGGCCGATAATCCCTGTTGCAAGATTGTCCCGCATCCAGTAGACTCACGCCATGTTTCCCCCGGCACCCCAACCGCCGGGGGGGTTTGCCCCGTGATACCCCCTCCTTCACGGGGCTTTTTTTATGCCCGCGCCGCAGCTCGCGCCCCTTCCTCTCCGCTCCACCGGCAACGGTCCGTCGTTCGTGCTAAACTGAAATTCCTACCGCAAGGAACCGATGCCATGGGCGAACCAACTTCCAACACCCCGTCCCCACCGCACCCTGCCGACTTCGATACCGGCGACCTGCCGCAGGACGGCGGGGAGAGGTACAACCGTCTGGTCTTCGAAAAAAGTCCCTACCTGCTGCAGCACGCCGAAAATCCGGTCGACTGGTACCCCTGGGGGGAGGAAGCCTTTAGCCGTGCACGACAGGAGGACAAGCCGATCTTCCTCTCCATCGGCTATTCCACCTGCCACTGGTGCCATGTCATGGCCCACGAATCCTTCGCCGACCAAGAAGTGGCCGACCTCCTCAACCACCACTTCGTTGCCGTCAAGGTCGACCGGGAGGAACGCCCCGATATTGACGCCACCTTCATGGCAGCCTGCCAGATGATGACCGGCAGCGGCGGCTGGCCGCTGACCGTGGTGTTGACCCCGCAGCGCCAGCCCTTTTTCGCCGGGACCTACTTCCCTCCCCGCTCCCGCCAGGGAATTTTTGGGCTGATCTCCCTGCTGGAAAAGATCGCCGAACTCTGGCAAGGCCAGCGCTCGCGCGTCGAAGAAACCGGCCGCCAGCTGGCGGCTTCCCTGCGGCAACGCCAAAACCGCAGCGCCGAACCGGGAACGCTTTCCGACCGGCCGCTGCGCACCGCCCTGGAACTGTATCGCCGGGATTTCGATTCCGTCCACGGCGGGTTTGGCGGCGCACCGAAGTTTCCCGCCCCCCACAACCTTTCGCTTCTGCTGCGCCTGGGACAGCGCCTCGGTGGTCCGGAGGCCACGACGATGGCCCTCAGGTCGTTGCAGGCGCTGCGCCGCGGCGGCGTCTACGACCAGCTCGGCTTCGGCCTCCACCGCTATTCGGTCGATTCCCGCTGGCTGGTTCCCCACTTCGAGAAGATGCTCTACGACCAGGCCCTGCTGATCTTGGCCGCCACCGAGGCCTGGCAAGTCAGCAAGGATCCCTTCTTCGCCCGCATGGCCGGGGAGACGGCGGAGTATCTACGGCGGGACCTGCGCCATGCGGAGGGGGGCTTTTTCTGCGGCGAGGATGCCGACTCGGAGGGGGCGGAGGGAACCTTTTATCTCTGGACCCCCGAACAGGTCGGGGAAGTGCTGGAGCCCGAACTGGCGGAACTCTGGTGCCGCTGTTTCGGCATCTCCGTCGCCGGCAATTTCGAGGGGCGCAGCATCCCCCACCTGCCCCGGGACCCGGCCACCCTGACCGACGAGCTGGGCATCGAGGGCGCGGTCTTGGCCGAAAGGTTGCGGCAGGCCGGCGAGCAACTCCTGGCCGCCCGTTCCCGGCGGCCTCGTCCCCACCGGGACGAGAAGATCCTCACCGCCTGGAACGGCCTGGCCATCGCCGCCCTGGCCAGGGCCGGCGCCGCCTTGGGGCGGCCGGAACTGCTGGCGGCGGCGGCCGACGCCGCGGCCTTTGTCGGGGAAAAGCTTCACGGCCGAGAAGGGCGCCTGCTGCGCCGCTGGAGCCGCGGGGAAGCTGCCATTCCCGGCTTTCTGGAAGACTATGCCTTCTTCGTCTGGGGCCTGCTGGAACTCCATCAGGCCCGGCTGGCGACTGCCGACCTCGACCTGGCACTTAGGTTGACGGGGGAGATGGAACGCCTCTTCGGCGACGGCCAGGGAGGGCTGTACGACAGCGGCAGCGATGCGGAGGAGGTGCTCGGGCGCGGACGATCGTTGCAGGACGGAGCGGTTCCCTCAGGGACCTCGGTGGCCATCGGCAACCTGCTGCGCCTGGGACGGCTGAGCGGCGACGCCGCGCTGGAGGAGCGAGGACGCCAGCTCCTCGCCGGCGCCCTGCCGGAGATCGACCGTTACCCCGCCGCCTATGCCCAGGCGCTCTGCGCCCTCGACTTCGCCCTCGGACCGGCGGCGGAGCTGACCCTCTGGCCGGGTGCCGACGGCGCCGACCCCAGCCAGCTGCTGGAAGGGGTCCGACGCGGATTTTTCCCCGACCTGCTGGTCAAGCGGGGCGCGGCCGGGGAAATTTCGGCCGGAAAAGGGCCGACCGCCCAGCTCTGCCGCGATCATACATGCCTTCCCCCGGCACACGATGCCGAGGCCCTGCTTGGCCTGCTGACGGGGCGCTAAGCTTTAAAAATCTTCAGCAGGTGGGGAACCAGCTGTTTTTTCCTCGAGAGCACGCCGGGCAGATCGAAGAGATTCGGCTCCACCTGGGTATAGCCGATCAGGTAGGGGAGTTCCCGGCCGCCGACCGCCAGCAGCAGGCTGGTTTCGCGCACGATGTCGGTGACCAGCAGGCCGGTGAAGTCGAGCTGGCGCTCCTCACGCAGCCTGCCCAGTTCCGCGGCGATTTCCGCCTTCATCCCCTGGAATTCATGAAAGCTGACCACCTCCACCTGGCTGACGCCGAAACTCTTGTCGCCGGCGGCGTATTCCTTGAAATCGGCCAGCAGCAGCTGGCGGATGTCCGGGTAGGCCGCCAGAGTGCTCCCAGCGGCAAAGATCTTCCGGCCGAACTCCTGGGGATCGCGGCCGGCAAGAGTGCCGAGCCAGGCAGCCAGTTCGCGGTCGATGGCGGTGGTGGTCGGTGACTTGAGGATCACCGTGTCGGAGAGGAGCCCGGCCAGCAGCAGGCCGGCGATCTGTGGTTCCGGCTCCAACCCGGCTTGGCGGAAGAGGGTGGCGACCACCGAGCAGGTGCTGCCCAGCGGCTGGTTGATGAAGCGGATCGGCGCCTCGGTGTGGAAGTTCCCCAGCCGGTGATGGTCGACCACCTCGCTGATCTCGACCTTGTCGGCGCCGGAAACGGCCTGGGTGAGTTCGTTGTGATCGACCAGGATCAGCTGCAGGGGGGAGTTCTTCAGCAGGTTGCTCTTGGTCGCCACGGCCGCCACTCGCCCTCCCTCATCGAGGACCAGCGCGCCGGGATCATTGCCGTGGGTCAGCTTGAGGCGCAGCTCGTCCAGCCGGTCGTTGAGGCCAACGCTGATGAAGCTCTCCTCGATCAGCTGGGAAACCGGGGTCGAAAGCCGGGTCAGCCAGGAACTGGTGGCGGTATCGAAGGGGGTGGAAAGAACCGTCACCCCCTGCCGCCGGGCCGCCTCCAGCAGGGTTTCGGAGACCGGGAGACTGCCGGTTACGATCAGTACCCGTACCCCGGTCTCGATTCCCTTGCGCTGGATATTCTCCCGGTCACCGGTAATCAGGATCAGGCGGCGGGCATCGAGAAGGGAGAACTTGGCGTCGAAGGTCGCCGAGGCCATAGCGCCAACGTAGAGGGACAGTTCCTCGACCGATTCGGGATCGAATTCGGTCAGGGTGGTTGCTTCCAGGCAGCGCCGCAGGGAGGCCGGGGAGGCCTGGACGCGGCGGATGGCCGCCTCCTCGCGTGGGACCAGGAAGCGTTCGGCAACGCGTTTGAGGACCAACAGGCCGCGGGGCCGGCGTTCATCATCGACCACCGGCAGGAGCCTGACGTTGTGCAGGTGAAAAAGCTCCAGGGCCCGGGAGAGGGGTGCATCGCCATCGATGGTCACCACCTCCAGGCCGACCACGTCGCGCACCCGCGGATGGACGTCGATCAGCAGCTGGGGCTGGGGAACGCCGAGTTCCTCGAGGACGAACTCGGTCTGCCGATTGACGTTGCCGGCGCGGGCCGGAAAAACGTTTTCCAGCCCCTGGAGCTGGCGCAGGCGAGCATAGGCCAGGGCGCTGCAAATCGAGTCGGTGTCCGGGTTGCGGTGGCCGACGACGAAGGTGCGGGTTTGTTCCATGGGAGTTCCTTCAGACAATGGGACCAGGGGATCACGGAATTAGGGGCGGAGGGTGCCACGGACGTCGCCAAGCCCGATGACGTTCTGGACGATCCCCTGCGCCGGACGCATCTGGGCATCCAGCCAGACGTAAATGCCGCCGTCCTCCGAATCGAAGATGTCCGGGTCGACCTTGAGCCGGGCGACCATCCCCCCGGCGGGAAAGAGATGGAGCTCCTGCCGCTCTGCCTTGGTCAACAGGTCGATCTCGATATCGCCGGCCCCTTGGCGGTTGAAGGTCGGAACCACGTAATGCTTCCCGGGCTCGATGGGGCCGAAATAGCCGTCGCGGAAGTTGAAATAGGCGGTCAGGATATCGTTGGGCGAGCGGTCGCCGACCATGGGCAGGACCTGCTGCCACACGGGCTTGCCGTCGGCCAGCTTCTCGATGCGTACCTCCCGCTTGCCGTAGTCGAAGGTGAATCGCTTGGTGCGATTGATTACCTTCCCCTTCTTGCGACGGATGATCCACGACTCGTATTGCAGTGAACGCATGCGGCCGTCCGCTCCGCGTTCCATCAGCGACACATACTTCTGCACCCGGTCCTGAGTCAGCCAGGCGGCCAGCCCCAGGGTCCTGGCCTCGAGAACCGCGCGGTAGGTGCCGGGGCGCTCCCCTCGTTCCAGGGTAAAATGCCCCTTGGCCAGGTGATCGAACCAGAGGAAGGAGATGTCGTAAAGAAAATCCCGGCCGACCAATTCTTCGAAGGAGGGCTGGCGGGACTCGAGAACCGGAAGGTCGGCGGTCAACTCCTGGGCTCCGGTAGTCGTCACCCCCCCGACCAGCATCAACAGAATGAGCAGCAGACGCAGCAAGTCAATTCCTTTCGGATAAAACGTGGGATCATGAATAGCAGGCACCCGCTCAGCGGCAGACCGCCGCGGCGGCGACGGTCAAGAACCTGGCCCCGGAGCAACGGCGGCAGAACTGGACGGAAGAAGAGCAGGGTTTCTCGGTTCCGGCAGGACTGCGGCTGCACGTTGGGGCTTTGCAGCGTCGACAGTTTACTGCCGGACGGGGGGCCGTGTCGACCCCGATAATTTACCCAGCCCCCGGGGAATCTTGTTGACAGGGTTCTATGGCGCCATTAAAATTCGCATATTCGGATTATCATTCCCCTAAGCCAACCACGAGGACGCCGATGGACAAGGTGGAGTTCGACAAAGACCTGAATTGCGACCGGGAAGCTGAAATTCTCAAGGTGCTCGGCCACCCGGTGCGCCTGAAGATCGTCGCCGGCCTGATGTCCCAGTCCTGCAACGTGAAGAAGATCTGGGAGTGTCTGGGTCTGCCGCAGGCGACCGTCTCCCAGCACCTGGCCCTGCTCAAGAACAAGGGGATCATCGACGGCCGCCGCGACGGCGTGGAGGTCTTCTACTACGTCGTCTCCAACCAGGCGCGCCAGGTGATCGCCGCCCTCTTCGAACCCGGCAGCTGCAGTTGAACCAGCTTCTCCTTCGCCCCGGCCGGGAGCGGCGTGTCCGCGACGGCCATCCCTGGGTGTTCAGCAACGAAATTGAGAACCTCCCTGCCGACCTCCCCCCCGGCACCGCCGTCGAAATCCAAAGCGCCCGGGGCGCCTACCTCGGCACCGGTTATTTCAACCCCCGCTCCCTGATCGCCGCGCGCATTCTCAGCCGCCGTGGCGAGGATATCGACCACCCCGACTTCTACCGCCAGCACATCGAACAGGCCGCGGCCTACCGCCGTCACCTCTACGGCCGCCTCGACGGGGTACGGCTGATCTACGGCGAGGCCGACGGGCTCCCCGGGCTGGTCGTCGACGCCTACGGGGAGGTCCTATCGGTACAGTTTCTGACCTGGGGGATCGACTGCCGGCGCGAACCGATCCTGCAGGCCCTCGACGATCTGTTCCGTCCGCAGGCAATCATCGCCCGCAACGACGTGGCTGTTCGCGAACTGGAGGGGCTGGAGCAGAAGGTCGAACTGCTCGCCGGCCACCTTCCCGAACCGGTCCTGTTCCGGGAGGGGGAGCTGACCTTCCGGGCCGACCTGGCGGGGGGCCAGAAGACCGGGGCCTTTCTCGACCAGAAGGAAAACCACCAGGCCCTGCGCGGCCGGGTGGAAGGGGGACGGGTCCTCGACCTCTTCTGCTATGCGGGGGGCTGGTCGTTGCACGCGGCCCATTTCGGCGCCGTCAGCGTCACCGGCGTCGACATCTCCGCCGCCGCCGTCGCCCTGGCCACGGAAAACGCCCGCCGCAATGGCCTCGAGGCGGTCTGTCGTTTCGAAACGGGGGATGTTTTCGACCGGCTGCGGCAGCAGGATGGGAAGGGCTACGATACAGTGATCCTCGATCCTCCCGCCTTCGTCAAGAGCCGCAAGAAACTTCCCGAGGCGATCCGCGGCTACCTGACCGTCAACCGGCGGGCGATGGAACAAGTCCTGCCCGGGGGGCACCTGCTGACCTGCTCCTGCTCCCACCATCTCGACCGCGAGACTTTTCTCGGCCTGCTGCGGCAGGCGGCCCGCCAGGCCGGTCGGGAGGCGCGCCTGATCGAGGTGCGCGGCCAGGCCCTCGATCACCCTGTCCTGCTCGCCTGCCCGGAAACCGAGTACCTTAAGTGCGTGATCCTGCAGCTGCTCTGAAGCAGCCGGCAGGCGCTATTTCCCTGCCCGGATATTGGCGACCGACTTGCCGCCGAGGCCCCAGTTCTCCGCCGCCACCTCCTCGATGATGACGTGGGTGGAAGCCGGATTCTTCCCCAGCACTTCCTGCATTACCAGGGTGATTCGTTCGATGAGTTCCCCCCGCTCCTCGGGGCCGACCGGGCCGACCGTCTTGATAGTGATCAAGGGCATGCCGTTCCTCCTTGGCTGAAAGACTGCGGCCAGTATAACGCCTGGCCACCCTCCTGCAAGCCGTCCCCAGCCTCACTCCTTGCGCGCCAGCAGGAAGAGGACCTCGTAGGTCGCAGGGATTTCCCCGGGACGACCGTAGCCGGCCTGATAGATCTGCTGCATGCGCTGCATGACGCCGCGCCGCGCCAGGCCGGGGGGGCGGTCGCTGGCGGCATTGGCGGCACCAAGCCCCTTCAGGCTGCGCAGCAGACCTGCCACATCCCGATGCAGCTCCCGCTCCTCTTCGCTGAACAACTGCAGTGCGGAGAGGCCACTCCCCTGCAGGGCCCGGCGCAGGTCGTCGAGACCGGGAAAGTCGAGGACATGGGAGGGTTGGGCAGCGCCGCTTTCGGCCACCGCCCGGCGGTGGGCACTGCGCAGCTCGAAAAGGGTGCGGCCGCCGAACAGGGCCAGGGCCAGCATCCCGCCGGGACGCAGCACCCGTCCGGCTTCGGCCAGTGCGACGGGAAGGGAGTTAAGCCACTGGTAGACCGAGGCCGAGGCGACCAGGCCGCAACTGCCGGCGGCAAACGGCAATGCCTCGGCATCGGCATCGACCGCCGCCGCCTGCGGCTGGCCGGCAGCGGCACAGCAGGTCATGGGGTGGGCGAGATCGGAGAGGATCAGCGGGGCGCCGGCACTGAGCCGGGCCAGCGGTCCGGAGAGGAAGCCGGTACCACAACCGATCTCGAGCACCGGTCCGACCGGCCAGTCGACCCCCCCGATCAGGCCGGCGAGGCGCTGCGCGACCCGGCGCTGGAGGCCGGCATGGCGTTCGTATTCCGCTGCCTGGCGGGCAAAATTGCGCCGCACCCGGTTCCGGTCGACCGGCCCCGAGGGGGTCATGCCAGGAACTCCCGCCAGAGTGCGGCACTGGCCTGCGGGGTGCTGAGAAAAGGGGCGTGGCCGAGCCCCGGCTGCAAAGACAGGCGGCTATCGGGGCAGGCGGTGGAGAGGGCCGCGGCCGCCCCCGGCAGGGTGATCCGGTCGCCATCCCCCTGCTGGACGAGCACCGGTACGGCCAGCAGGGGCAGCTCGCTGCGCAGGTCGCCGCGACGCAGTGTCTCCAGGGCGGCGAGGGCCACCTCCGGGGCGGGCAGGGCACCGTCGCGCACGGCAAAGCCGATGATCTCCTTCAGCCGCTGAGCCGGGATCGCCTCGCCGGCAAACTGCAGCCGGAAGAAATCCCCCTGGGCTTTGAGATAGGCGCGGCGCAGGTCACGGGCCATGACCCGCACCTGCCCCTCCGGCAGGCCGTGGGGCCAGTCCGGTGCGGCAACGAAGCGGGGAGTGGTTGCGACCAGAATCAGCCGCCGCACCCGGATCTTCCCGGCAAAGGCCAGGCGGATCGCTACCTGGCCGCCGAGAGACCAGCCGAGCAGGTCGATCTCCGCATGCCCGCAGGTCAGCAGCCATTCCGCGAGATCGGCCGCAAAGTCCTCCAGGCCGTAGCCGGCGGCCTGTCCGGAGACGCCGTGGCCGCGCAGGTCGGGGGCAAGGACCAGGCGTCCGGTGCCAAGCAGCGGCAGCATCTCGGCAAAAACCGCCGAAGACATCGACCAGCCGTGGAGCAGGACCAGAGGCCGGCCGCTGCCGGTCTCGCGCCAGGCCAGACGGTGGCCGGCAGCCAGTAGCAGGCTCTTCACCGCTGCTCTCCCAGGGTTTCGATGATCGCGGCGGCCGCCCCCTCGAGCTCGGCCGGGTCGTGGCTGGCCATGACCGTGGCGCGTAGCCGGCAGCGGCCGACCGGCACCGTCGGCGGCCGGATCCCCTGCAGGAAGATGCCGCGCTCGAATAGCGCCCCGGCCGCAGCCATGGTCGGCGCCGGTTCGCCGGTCAGCACCGGCACGATCTGGGTGGTGCTGCCAAGCAGGTCCAGGCCGGCGACCGCAAGCGGCACGCTGAAACACCGGCGATTTTCCTGCAGTTGCCGGCGCCGGGCCGCGCCTTCGGTGCCGCCGACGATCTCCAGGGCCGCCAGCGCCGCCGCCGGGATTGCCGGTGGCAGGCTGGTGGAAAAGATGAAGGGGCGGCTGCGATTGATGAGAATCTCGACCAACGGACGCGGAGCCGCCAGGTACGCACCGCTGCAGCCGAGGGCCTTGCCGAGGGTCCCCATGTGCAGATCGACCTTCGCCAGGCAGCCGAAATGTTCGGCGGTCCCCCGGCCGCCGGCGCCGAGCACCCCGGTGCCGTGGGCATCGTCGACCATCAGCAGGGCGTCGTAGCGCTCCTTGAGCCGCACCAGCTCCGGCAGCGGCGCCAGGTCACCGTCCATACTGAACACCCCGTCGCTGACGATCAGCCAGCGACCACGGCGTTTGGGGGACTCGGCAGCCAGCAGGGCCTCCAGGGCGGAGGTGTCACCATGCGGATAGACCACGGTGCGCGCCCTGGAGAGGCGGCAGCCGTCGATCAGCGAGGCATGGTTGAGCGCATCGGAAAAGATCACGTCGTCGGAACCGAACAGCCCCTGCAGGATGCCGGTGTTGGCGGCATATCCCGAATTGAACAGCAGCGCCGCCTCGCACCCCTTGAAGGCGGCGAGCGCCTCCTCGAGCCGGACGTGGGGTCGCATCGAGCCGGAGACCAGGCGGCTGGCGCCGGAGCCGGCGCCGTAGCGAGCGGTGGCCTGGCAGGCGGCCTCGACCAGCGCCGGGTGGTCGGCCAGCCCCAGGTAGTTGTTGGAGCAAAGCAGCAGCAGGTTGCGGCCTTCAACCTCCACCCGGGCCTGTTGCGGCCCGTCGATGGTTCGCAGGGAGCGGTACATTCCCGCCGCTTCCAGGGCGGCCAGCTCGCGGCGCCACTGTTTCATCTCACTCCTCCGCGTTCCCGGATGCGGCAATCGCCCCGAGGGTGTCGATGAGCAGCACCTGCTGCTCGAGAAAGCGCTCTGTTTCCGCCAGCGATGCCGCGCCGGCCCGCCAGAAGAAGGCCCGCCCGCCACGCTCCTCCCCGGCCGGCTTTAGGTGGGGCAGGCGCAGGTAGCCGAGCGCCGGCGCCGCCACGTAGCCGGCGGTGTAGTCCGGGTCGTCCGACCAGCAGAGTTCGGCAACGACTCCGGGCGCGGCCAGCACCTTGGCGGCGAGCACCAGGGCCTCGCGGACGTGGGGGTTGTCGAGGCCGACCCGGGCCAGGCGCCGGCGCAGCTGCCTTTCGGCCGCCCGGGTGATATCCATGCGGCTGGCGCGCACGCCGCGGGCCGGATCGGCCTCCAGGCGTTTGCCGCTGGCGGCATCGACCAGCATCGCGCCGCGCATGCTGCGGCCGTCCGGGGCGGGCCCGGCGGCCAGGGCCGCCATCGCCCGCTCCACCGCCGGCCGGCCTACCCCCGCCGTAACCAGCAGTTCGGCCGCCCTGACACGGCCGTCCCGCCAGTCGGCAACCGGCAGGGTGCTCAGGTCGGGAAGCCGCCCGTAGCGGATCGCAGCGGCGGGAATCTCCTCCGCGGTCAGGCGCAGGGCATCGGCCCGCCCCCGGCTATGCTCCAGGGCGCGGCGCAGCAACGTCCGCCCGGCCTGCGGTAGCTCCTCCGCGGTGACGATCCGCTCGGCCCCGGAAAGGTGAAAGCCGTCCAGGGTGCCGTGCATGCGCAAGCTGTAAAGGGGTGGATTCATGGAGGAGGAAGCTAGCACGGGGCCAGCCGATTGTCAACCTAGAGCGCATCCGAGGTTGACAATCGTAGCGCTTGGCGTCAGGCCGAGTTTGGTTTATGCTACGCCCTGCTTCGGCCTTATTCCCCCTTGTCATCCCGCTCAACCATGGACCCGACCATGATCCTGCTCACCCGCAGCCTGCTCGCGACCGCCTTCGGCAGCTATCTGCTCGCCGTCCTCCTCTATCTGCTGCAGCTGCGCCTGCAGCGTCCGCACCTTGGTCGCAGCGCCCTGCAGTTGGTGAGCTTCGGTTTCCTGGTACAGAGCGTCTGCCTGGTGTGGCGCTGGTGGAGCGCCGGCTACCTGCCGGTGACCAACCTCTTCGCCACCCAGTTCTTCTTCAGCTGGACGCTGGCCGCCACCTTCCTCTACTTTGAGCTCCGCTACCGAATCCGGGCAACCGGTCTGTTCGTGATGTTTCTCAACCTGCTGCTGCTCGGTAGTGCGTTGCCGCGCGACCCGGCCATCCGTCCCCTGATCCCGAGCCTGGACACCCCCCTGTTCACCCTGCACATCGGCTTCTCCTTCTTCGGCTACGCCTTCTTCGCCATGGCCTTCTCCCTTGGCGTCCTCTACCTGGTGCAGCAATCCCGCCAGACCTCGCTGCTTCCCCCCCTGAAGGAGCTGCGCAGGCTCAACGAGGAGGCGATCTTTCTCGGCTTCTGCCTCTTCACCCTGTGCATGCTTTGGGGTTGCCTGTGGGCCTACCTCGCCTGGGGCTTCTACTTCTCGTGGAACATCAAGGCCCTCTGGTCCTTCGTCGTCTGGCTCTTCTACGCCGGCATGTGCCACGCCAAGTTCGTCCGTCGCTGGCAGGGGACCGGCTACGCCTGGCTCTCCATCGCCGGCTTCGCCGTGGTCCTTTTCACCTACCTCGGCATCGGCCTGTTGCTCCACAGCAACCATCCCCTGGACTAGACCATGACCACCCGCCGCCTCCTTTCCCGCCTCTGGAGCCTGTGCTGCTCGCTGAAGCTGGCCATCGTCCTCGCTAGCCTGGCGACGCTGCTGACCATGGCCGGCTCGCTGCTGATCCATTTCAACGAGGCGGTCTTCGGCGATCTCGACCAGCACGTCCTCTTCGCCTGGTTCTCCGGTCCGGGCCGCAGCCATCCCGGGCAGGGTGCCTGGTTGCTGGTGCTCTTCGTACTGATCGTACTGCTGGGCCTCAATACCCTCTGCTGCTTCATCGACTGGCTGCGAGCACTGCGGACACGCTGGCGCAAGGGGGGAGAATACCTGCTCCACCTCGGCTTCGTCCTGATCGTCGTCGGCTACTGCTGGGGAGCGGTTGCCGGTGCACGTCACAGCGGCCTGACCTTCCGCCCCGACGAGCCGACCCCCCTGCCCGGCCTGCCGGGTCTCTATCTGCGCCTCGACCGTTTCGAGCCGGTCATCGGCAGCCAGGGACAGCCGGTCGACATGCGCAGCACCGTCACGCTGCTGGAAGGGGACCAGCTGCTGTTTACCCGCACCCTGCACCTCAACCATCCGCTCCTCTGGCGGGATCTCGTCATCCTGCCGGAGAGCTATACCCAGGAGCCGGCCGGCTTTCTGTTCCAGGTCAACGGCAACAGTAGCTTTCCGCTGCGCGCCGGAGCTAGCCTGCCGACCGCCGACGGCCGGATCCTCACGGTGCTCGCCTTTTACCCGGACGCGCGCCCGGGACCGGGGGGGCAAATCCTCACCCGCAGCGACCGGCTGGGCGATCCGGCCTTCTATCTGCAACTGACCACCGGAGCCGGCCAGCCGACCTGGCAAGGCTGGTACTTTCTGCGCCATAGCGAGCCACGGGAACTGGCCGCCGCCGGGGTGGAACTGCGGCCGCTGCAGCCGCTGTTCCGTTCGATCCCGATTCTGACCGTCAATCGTGACCCTGGGGCCCGCCTCGCGCTGGGCGGCGCCTGCGCCATGCTGGCCGGCGTGCTGCTGGCCCTGGCTTCCTTCTACCGCAAGCGGGCCCGTGGCGATCGGCCCCAGATCGAGTAGCCGCGCGGGACCCAGGCCCCGGGAAGAGCCTTGCCCCTTGCCGAATGGCTTATTTTTCCCTATAGTTACCGGGAACCTCCGCCCGGCGGCTGCCGACCAGGGCAGCCGCGGCGACCGTTTTGGCGGGTCGCCGGCAAGGGCGGAGGGTTGCACGCCAAGCATGAGTGCCTGCCATGAGTCAGGGAAAAGAGAGCCATGAGATGGACCCCCGCACCTTGCGGGCACGGGTGATGATCGTCGACCACGTGGAGGAGCGCCGCGGCAACCTGCTCCAGTTGCTGGCTGAGCGGGAGGTCGAGACGCTGGAAGCGGAAAGCTGCGAGATGGCGCTCGCCCTCCTGGCCAGCCAGCCGGTGAACCTGATCCTGACCGAGACCGAGCTGCCGACCAAGAGCGGGCTCTACCTGCTGCAGAAGGTCAAGGAGAATTACCCCGACACCGAGGTGATCCTGATCACCCACAATGCCTCTTCCTACAACCTGCTCCGGGCCCTGCGTAACGGCGCCTACGATTTCATCGTTCGCCCGATCGACACCGGCGAGATCCTTTACAACGCGCTGGAGCGGGCATTCGGTCACATCCACCTGCGCCAACAGAACAGCCAGCTGCTGCGCGAACTCGCCCGGCACAACAGCTCCCTGAGCCGCAGCCTGAAGATGTTCAAGGCGCTCAACGCCTCTATCGAGCGGGTGGCGGCGGCCGTGGGCATCGAAACCCTGTTCAAGGAGTTGTTGACCTCGGCGATGGGGGCGCTGCAGGCGCAACGGGCCTTTCTCGGCCTCTTCGGTCGCGAGGGGGAAGGACTGGGGCTCAAGGCCGGCGCGGGGATTCCCAACGCCGTCTGCCGGGAGTATGCCGGGGCGATTCCCAGGGGGCTGACCACCGAGATCGCCCGCCGCGGCAAGCCGGTTCTGGTCCCCGGCGAGCTGCCTGAAAGCCTGGTCCGAATGGCCGGCGTCGCCGAGCTGGAAGATCTGCTCGCCGCGCGGGGGCTGCTGGCCGCCCCCCTTCGGCTCAAGGAGCGGGTGGTCGGCATCGTGGTCCTCTCCGGCAGCCTGAGGGACCTGCCCTTCTCGGAACACGAACTGCACTTCCTGATCCAGCTTTCCCACCACGCCGCCCTGGCCCTGGAAAAGGCAGGGCTCATTCACCAGCTTCAGCGCAGCCAGGCGAACCACAACGGCCACGGCTGACCCCCTCTTCACAGCGGCAGAAATGACAACGCGGGGCCCCTTCGGGGTCCCGCGTCATTTTTTCCCATTTGATTTTCCGGGTCGGGTCAGGAACAGCCCGCGCCGCCAAAAGCCTGAGACGGGTTCCCCGCGGAGCTGGCATCCATGTTGAAGAAACTGCGGATGCTTGCAGCGATCCCGGCCGCATCGAGGCCGTAACGGGCCCACAACTGCGGCTGGCTCCCCTGCTCGACAAAGGCGTCGGGCAGCCCGATCCGCAACACCCGACAGGCCACGCCAGTGTCACCGAGCAGCTCCAGAACCGCCGAACCGAAACCGCCCTGGAGCACGTTCTCCTCGAGGGTCACCAAAGGGACACCCTGCCGTGCCCGGGCTGTCAGCAGTTCGGCGTCGAGGGGCTTGAGGAAGCAGGGATCGACCACGGCCAGATCCAGCCCCTCGGCGGCCAGTTGCTCGGCGGCGGCAAGCGCCGGGGCGGCGAGCGTGCCCAGGGCGAAGATCGTCCCGTCGCCCCCTTCCCGCAGCAACTCCCCCTTCCCCACCGGCAGCGGATCAATGGTCTCCGGCAGTTCCAGGCCCAGGCCGTTCCCCCGCGGATAGCGATAGGCGAAGGGGCCCTCGGCCTGCAGGGCAGTGAGCATGGCCCGCCGCAGCTGCACCTCGTCGCGGGGGACGGCGAAGGTCAGGTTGGGGATATGGCGCAGGTAGGAGAGGTCGAAGACCCCGTGGTGGGTCGGGCCGTCGGCCCCGACCAGCCCGCCGCGGTCCATGGCCAGGGTCACCGGCAGGTTCTGCAGGCAGACGTCGTGCAGCACGTTGTCGTAGGCGCGCTGCAGGAAGGTCGAATAAAGGGCGACCACCGGCCGCAGCCCGCGACAGGCGAGACCGGCGGCGAAGGTCACGGCGTGCTGTTCGGCGATGCCGACGTCGAAGAAACGCTCGGGAAAACGCTCGGCAAAGCGGTTCAAGCCGGTGCCGTCGGGCATGGCGGCGGTGATCGCCACCACCCGCGCGTCCGCTTCCGCCAGCTCCACCAGGGTATTGCCGAAAACCGCCGTGTAACTCTGCGCTCCCCCCTTGTCGGTGCCCCTGGGCCGGCCGTCTTCCCGGTCGAAGGGACCGATGCCGTGGAAAACCGAGGGCGCCTGCTCCGCCGCGGCGTACCCTTTCCCCTTTTTGGTGACAACGTGGACCAGCCGTGGCCCCTTGAGACGCACCACGTTGCCGAGCGTCTCGATCAGGTCGTCCAACTGGTGGCCGTCGATGGGGCCGACGTAGTCGAATCCGAACGCCTCGAAGAGCATCCCGGGAGTCAAAAAGCCCTTGACCGATTCCTCGGCGCGCCGGGCGAGGTTGATCAGGTCTTTGCCGAAGCGGGGGACAGTCCCCAGCAGGTGTTCGGTTTCGCGCCGAAAGCGGATAAAAAAATCGGAGGTCATCTTCCGGTTGAGAAAGGAGGAAATCGCCCCGACGTTGGGCGAGATCGACATCTCGTTGTCGTTGAGGATCACCACCAGGTCTTTTTTCAGATGGCCGGCCTGGTTGAGTCCTTCGAAGGCAAGGCCGGCGGTCAGGGAGCCATCGCCGATCACCGCCACCACCTTTTCATCGCCGCCGACGGCATCGCGGGCGGCGGCAATGCCCAGAGCCGCCGAGATCGAGGTGCTGGAATGACCGACGTCGAAAACGTCGTAGGCACTCTCCTGGCGCTTGGGAAAACCACTGAGACCGTCGAGCTGGCGCAGGGTGTGAAAGCGCTCCTGGCGGCCGGTGAGAAGCTTGTGGGCATAGGCCTGGTGGCCGACGTCCCAAACGATCTTGTCGTGAGGGGTATCGAGAACCCGATGCAGGGCGATGGTCAGCTCCACGACGCCCAGGGAACTGGCGAGGTGCCCGCCGGTCCGGGAGACGGTCTCGATGATGGCGCTGCGCAGCTCCCCGGCCAGGGTTTCGAGCTCGGACAGGGAGAGGCCCTTGAGCTCGGCTGGGGATTGAATGCGATGGAGGATCTGGGTCATGGGCAATGAGCCGCTACCTGGTTAGGAACTGCGGTTGACGATGTAATGGGCAATCTGGCGCAGCGATTCGGCCGGGGCGCCGAGAGGATCGAGGGCGGCCACCGCTAGGTCGCGCAGTTCCCGGGCCCGATCCCGCGCCGCCGTCAGGCCGAGCAGGGCAACATAGGTGACCTTGCCCCGGGCTTCGTCACTGCCGACCTTCTTGCCGGTCTCGGCCTGATCGCCGATGACGTCAAGGATATCGTCGGCGACCTGAAAGGCGAGCCCCGCCGCCTCGCCATAGCGGCTCAGACAGCGGAAGGCCTCCTCGGAGGCTCCGCCGACCAAGCCACCGCACTGAAGCGCAGCAAGGATCAGGGCGCCGGTCTTGTGGGTATGGATATACTCCAGGGTCGGCAGGTCGACCCCCTTTCCTTCCGATTCCATATCCACCACCTGGCCGCCGACCATGCCGAGGCTGCCGGCGCAGCGAGCCAGGGTGTGAATCACCTCTCGGGTGACCTCGGCCGGAATGCCGGCCTGGAATTCACTGTTACTGAGCAACAGGAAGGCTTCGGTGAGCAGACCGTCGCCGGCGAGAATGGCCGTCGCTTCGCCGAAGGCCTTGTGATTGGTGGGACGGCCACGGCGAAAGTCGTCGTCGTCCATCGCCGGCAGGTCGTCGTGGATCAGCGAATAGGTATGGATCATTTCCATCGCGCATGCCGCCGGCAGCACCAGTGTCGGGTCGCCGCCGACCGCCTCGCAGGCGGCAATCATCAGTATCGGCCGGATCCGTTTGCCGCCGGCAAAGACTGAATAGCGCATCGCCTTGTGCAGGCTCGCCGGCAGGGTGTCCTCGGCCGGGAGAAAGCGCGCCAAGGCCTGGTCGACCCGTTGCTGGCGTTCACCGAGATAGGCCTTCAGTTCCATATCGTCATTCGCCTTCGCCGAGCTTGAAAGCTTCCAGATGGAGCTCGCCGGCCCGGTCCTTGAGCAGGCACTCGACCCGCGTTTCGACGTCCTTGAGCAGTCCCTGGCAGGAGCTGGCGGCCTGGACGCCCTCCTCGAAGCAGGCCAGGGCCTCCTCGAGCGGCAGATCGCCCTGCTCCAGCCGTTCGACCGCTGCTTCCAGGGTCTTGAGCGCCGCTTCGAAAGTGGGTTTTGCCGGTATTTTCGGGGTCACCGTTCACCTCCTGAGGCCGAATTTTCATTATTGCCGGCTGTCCTGGTCGAGTCAAGGCTTTTCCCGGCGAGGGGCACCAGGGCCAGGGGGTCGATGCGGTCCCCGCGCAACTTGGCGCCCCAGTGCAAATGCGGCCCGGTCGCCCGGCCGCTGCTGCCGACTGTTCCCAAGGGTTCCCCGGCCAGCAACCTCTGGCCGACCCGGCAGTCCAGCTTGGCCAGGTGGGCATAAAGGGTAAACAACCCTTCGCCGTGGTCGAGGATCACCGTCCGGCCGGTAAAAAAGAGGGACCCGGCAAAAACGACCCGTCCCGTGCCTGCGGCCAGCACGGGTCGTCCCCGGGGGCTGCGAAAGTCGATGCCGGCATGAGGGGCGCGCGGCTTGCCGTTGAGGACCCGCCGCAGTCCGAAACCGCTGCCGGCGGGGTCGTTCACCGGCAGCAAGAAACGGTTGGTGATCATCCCCGGCGACTCTTGGCTGAACAGGGTCCGCAGCAGGGCGGCTTCACGAGTGATGCGGGCCAGAATTTTCGGCTTGCGGGGGCTGACCATGGGCGCGGGTAGACGCAACCGTTCTTCCCTGCGGGGAACGGAAGCCACGTCGATGCTGGCCGAGAGGAATTGTGTTTCGCCGCGGGAATCGGTCACCGCCACTGTCAAAGGATAATCCCCGGGTGGGAGCGCCAGGTCGGCACCGAGCATCGCCACGGCGCCACCCGCCTGCGGAGTGAGATATACCAGCCGGCCGTTCCAGCGAGCCACCGCCAGGGTCGGCGGGGAGCCGCGATAGCGCAGCAGCACCACCCCCCCCTGCCCGACCCGGGCCGGTTGCAGCTGCAGTTCCCCGGCCCATCCCGAAGCGGCCACGAGCAGCACCGCGACCAGCACCAGCAGTTTCACGACTCGGTCCCCTCGACCGCCACCCGGGCCCGGCCGCGGGCCAGGTGAAGGAGCAGCCGGTCGCTGACCTCCAGGGTCCCGGCATCGACGACCGCCCGGCCATCCTTTTCGGCCACGGCGATTGCGTAACCTCGCTCCAGGGTCCGCAGCGGCGACAGAGCATCGAGGCGCGCCCCCAGGGCTGCAAACCGTCCGCGTTGTTCGCACAGCCGGGCCTGCCAGGCGAGCCCCAGCCGCCGTTCCAGGGCAAGCTGGCGCTGGCGGGAAAGGGCGAGGTCGGCCAACGGGGAACGCAGTCGGCCCCTGAGCCCCTCCAGGCGCTCCCCCCACAAGGCCAGCCGGCCACGAATCTGGCCGGCGACCCGCAGCACCAGGTGATCGAGATGCCGCTCCAGTTCCAAGCGGCTGGCGGCGACCAATTCCGCCGCGGCACTCGGCGTCGGCGCCCGCAGGTCGGCCACGAAATCGGCGATGGTGAAATCGATTTCGTGGCCGACGGCGGAGATCACCGGCTGCGCGGAGGCGGCAATCGCCCGCGCCACCACCTCGGTGTTGAAGGCCCAGAGGTCTTCCAGCGAACCGCCGCCGCGGCCGACGATCAGCACCTCGACAAGCCCCTGGCGATTGAGATCGGCGATTGCCTCAGCAATCTCCTCCGCCGCGCCCTCCCCCTGGACCCGAACCGGGCGCAGAATGATTCGCAGACCGGCGGCGCGCCGGTGCAGGACGTTGAGGATGTCGTGAATGGCGGCGCCGGTCGCCGAGGTGACCACGCCGATTGCTGCCGGATGGGCGGGCAAGGGCCGTTTACCCTCGGCGGCAAAGAGTCCCTCGGCGGCCAACCGGGACTTCAGCTGTTCGAAGGCCAGCTGTAACCCGCCGGCCCCCAGGGGATGGAGGGCGTCGACAATCAGCTGCAGCTCACCGCGCTGGCTGTAAACCGAGACCCGGCCACTGCAAACGACTTGCATGCCGTTTTCCGGCTGGAAGTGCAGCAGCCGGTTCTGGGTGCGGAACATGACCGCCCGCAGCTGGGCCTGTTCGTCCTTGAGGGAAAAATACCAGTGCCCCGAAGCCGGTGCGACGAAATTGGAGAGTTCCCCCTCCACCAGGACCTGCATGAAATTGTCCTCGACGGTTTCCCGGAGCAGGGCCACCAGCCGGGAGACGGTCAAGCGCGGCGCGGTTTCATTCATGTTGGCAGCTACCAGATATTGTGGTTTTGATTTGACAACGGCGCCCTGTTTCCCTATATATAGGCATCCCTCCAGGAACGAAGGAACCCCCCATGGCGCAACTCTACGTGGTGACCATTTCCAGCGAAAAGGGGGGGGTCGGCAAGACCACCCTGGCGACCAACCTCGCTATCTACCTCAAGGCCCTGTGCGAGGACCTGCCGGTCACCCTGTTCAGCTTCGACAACCATTTCTCGGTGGATCGCATGTTCCGCA
Source organism: uncultured delta proteobacterium (assembly GCA_963806685.1). Classification (GTDB taxonomy): domain Bacteria; phylum Desulfobacterota; class Desulfuromonadia; order Desulfuromonadales; family DDH964; genus DDH964. The sequence continues at coordinate 38,137 of CAWDZB010000021.1, read as the reverse complement.
TCGGCCGCGGCAAGCCGCGTGGGGATGTGGCCGATCTGTTGCGCGGCATCCCGGCCGAGGAATTGATCGAGATCGGCGAATACGGCGTCCAGTTCATCCCGTCCCAGCGCGACCTGTCTGTTTTCCGCGAGCAGTTGGCTGCCCCCGACAGCCTGGCGCGGGCCCTCTGCGGATCCCGGATTTCCGGGGTCCTGATCATCGATACCCGGCCCGACCTCGATGTCTTCACCCGCAACGCCCTGTTTGCCGCCGACCGGGTCATCGTTCCGGTCAAGGACATGCCCTCGCTGGAAAACTGCCGCCACCTCTACAGCTTCTTTGTCGAGCAGGGGCTTGCCAAGAAGGTGGTGCGCATCCTCCCCTGCCTGATCGATTCGCGGATTCGCTACGACGGCCCCTTCCGGGACCCCTACCAGCTGCTCAAGGCCTATGCCATCAACCGCGGCTATCGCTGCCTGGAGGGTTTCATCGCCAAGAGCCCCAAGGTCGAATCACTGAACACCAATCCCTCCGGCAAGATCTATCCGGTCATTACCCATGGGCGCAACACCGAGGTCCACCTCCAGTTCAGCCACCTCGCCCGCCAGGTTTTTCTCGACCTCCGAGATTGCCGGGAGCTGCGGCTGACGGCCGTCGCCCAGGCCCAGCAGCACCGCCGGGAGCAGCGCAGCGCCGCATTTGCCGCCCGCCTCTCCGCCCTCCGCCCCGACTGCCTGCTGTGTGACCGAAAACTGGTGCGGCCGGAAGGGATCGAGTCGGCTGGGTATTACGCCGAAACCGGCAGCGGCACCCTGGCCGGATTCCTGGAGGAGGAGTGTTTCGCCAGTCTGGTCTTTCGCCACATCTACCAGGCGGCACGCGAGCCGGCCGCCAAGGATCCCATGCGGGAACTCTTTCGGGAATCGGCCCAGCGCTCGTACTTCGTCCTGCGTCTGGCCCCGGGAACCCGCAGCTTCTATCGCCAGCAGCTTTCTTTCTACCGCTTCGACGAGACCGGGCTGGAGATTTCGCACAAGGTCGTCGACCTCGAGGAGGGCGCCGGCCGGGACGGGGAGAACCTGCTGCAGCGCCTGGCACAGCGCACCCTGGGCGACGGCCAGGGTCGGTTGGGGGATGACTTCCTGCTGATACGCAGGGTCAGTTCCGACGTGCCGGAAGAAATTCTTTACGACGAACAGCACCAGGCCTTTCGGGCCGCAGCCGCCCGGGTCAGCGGCCAGTTCTACTGACCCGCGGTGGGCATGGTCAGCAGCTGCGACACCGGGACTACCTCGACCCCCGAGGAGAGCAGTTCGGGGACGGCCCGGCGCAGGGCAGCGATGGTCGTCGGATGGGGATGGCAGATGGCGATCGCGCTGCCGCGCTGCCGGGCGACCCGGATCAGCTTGCGAATTTCGGCGCCGATTTTTACCTCGTCCTGGACATTGTCGAGAAAAATGTCGCGCTGGGCGGTGGGGATTCCCGCCCGCCGGGCCAGCTCGTAGGCCACCGAGGCCCCGGTGGTCTTGCTGTCGACGAAAAACAGACCCGCCTCCCGCATCTGCTGCAGCACCACCGCCATCCCCCCCGGATCTTCGGTAAACCGCGATCCCATGTGATTGTTCCCGCCCACCGCGTACGGTACCTCGGTAAGATATTTCTGAAACCGCTGGCGCAGCTCCTCGGGAGTTGCGCTGACGAAGAGAGCATCGGCTCCGGGGTTGACAGCCGGGTAGGCCTGCGGCTCCATGGGGATGTGGATCATGACTTCCCGCCCTTCAGCGTGAGCGGCCAGGGCGCATTCCCTGGCGTGGATTTCGCCCGGGAGGATGGAGAGGGTCAGGGGCAGTTTGAGGGCGAGCAGTTGGCGCAGGCTGCCCAGGTCCCGGCCCAGGTCGTCGACGATGATCGCCAGGCGGGGATGGTTTTTCCCATGCGGCAGGGGGGACGGAAGTTGAAAAACGATCATGCCGCGTCGGCCGTCCGCCATGGTGATGCGCAGCCCGTGGCCGGGGACAAGCTCCGCGGTGAGGCCCTGCAGCGCGTTCAGGCGGGAGGCAAGGGTCGCCAGTTCCGGGCGCGGCGGAAGGGGGCGGGCGACAGCATATTGCCACTCTGCGCCCGGCTCCGTCGCTCCGGCGGGTTCTCCTTTCCAGCCCAGCGCCCTGAGCAGCCGCTGGATTTCCGACCAGTCGGCGGTTACGGTCTTGGGTGGCGGCGACGGGAGCGGCTCGGCCACCGGTGCCGGCGGCGGCGCCTGGGCCAGGTAGTGGGTGCGGAGCTTGCCGAGCAACAGCAGACTGACGAGGACAAAACCCACCAGGAAGATCCCGGCGAACCAGAGTTTCAGGGTCAGCGGCACCCTGCGCGGACGGCGGGGGGATTTGCGCCGCGACGTTTTTTTCCTGGCAGACATGACGAATCCGAGGTGAGGGCCCGGCTTGGGGCGTTGGTTCAGGCGGCCTTGTGGGCCATTCCCTGGATGATGCGGTAGCCTTTGAGGAGGTCCAGGGCCCGCATCAGCTGGTAATCATCCCGGGATGCCTGGTCGAGCTGGAACTTGTGCGCCGGTGTCGGCGCCGGCTTCGACTCCGGCTTCCCGCTCTCGAAATGGTTGGCGAGATCCTTCTCCCGCAGCCCCGGCTCCTCCGCAACCGCCTTGACTTCCATCGGCTGTACCACGATGTCGGGGGTGATCCCCTTGGCCTGGATGGAGATTCCTGCCGGCGTGAAATAACGCGCCGTGGTCAGGCGCAGGCCCGAGGAATCACTGAGCGGCATTACCGTCTGCACCGATCCCTTGCCGAAGCTCTGGATCCCCATGATCACCGCCCGCTCATGATCGTGCAGGGCACCGGCCACGATTTCCGAGGCGCTGGCACTGCCACCGTTGATCAACACCACGATCGGGTAATCGGGCTCGGTGCCACCCGCCTGGGCAGAGAACTTCATGTTGCTCCCCTCCTCGCGGCCCTTGGTATAGACGATCAGCCCGCTGGACAAGAACTCGTCGGCGACCTTGACCGCCTGGTCCAGCAGCCCTCCGGGGTTGTTGCGCAGGTCGAGGATCAGTCCGCCCAGGCCCTGCGGGTTGTCGTGATGCAACTGTTCGAGGGCTTTCTGGAGGTCATCGGCGGTTCGTTCCTGGAACTGGGTCAGCCTCACGTAACCGAACCCGTCCTCCAGCGTCTTTGCCTTGACACTCTGGATCTTGATCAATTCACGGACCAGGGTAAACTCCTGCGGTTTGTCGAAACCTTCCCGCATGACGGAGATCGTCACCTTGGTCCCCTTTGGCCCCCGCATCTTCTTCACCGCGTCCATGATGGTCATGTCCTTGGTGAATTCATCCCCGATCTTGAGGATCTGGTCCCCGGCCTTCAGCCCGGCGCGAAAGGCCGGGGTGTCTTCGATCGGCGAAACGATGATCAGCGTATGCTCGCGGATGGTGATTTCGATTCCCAACCCGCCGAACTCGCCCATGGTATCGATCTTCATTTCCTTGTAGACGTCGGGCGGCATGAACGAGGAATGGGGATCGAGGGAGCTGAGCATACCGTTGATGGCGCCGTAGATGAGGTCCTTCATGGGGACCTCCTCGACATAACTCTTGCGAACGATGGCCAGGACATCGGTGAACAGTTTGAGCTCCTGGTAATCCGCCCCCGACTCGGCAACCGCCGGCGGGTTGAGCTTGCCGCTGGAAAGCCAGCCGAGCAGGACCAGGGTCAGAATCAGGATGAAGAGTGTGGTCCGCCGTCCCTTATGCATTGCCATGTCCTCCGGACTCAGTGTTTGTTGCGGGGCGCCAGCCAGGCTTCCGGATCGAGGGGAGTGTCGCTGTGGCGAATTTCGAAATAGAGCCGGCGCACCCCTTCATAGCCCGTTACCGCGATGACCTCACCGGGAGCCACCTGGTCCCCGACATGTTTGGCAAGGCTGGCGGCCTGGGCATAGAGGGAATAATAGCTGTTGCCGTGATTGATGATCAGCAGATTTCCGTAGCCTTTGAACCAGTTGGCGAATATCACCCGACCCGCCCAAACGGCATGAACATTTTGCCCTGGTTTGCAGCCAATTTCGATCCCCTGGCTGTCATGCAGGGTACCGAGTTCCGGATGCCGGGTGGTTCCGAAGGCCACCTCCACCGGCCCCTCCAGGGGCCACCTCAGACGTCCCTGCTGCTGGGCGAAAATCCCAAGTTTTTCACTATACGCGGCGCCCTTCGACGATTCAAGTTTTTTGACCAGGGCGGTCAGCCGCTGGGCGCGTTCCCGCAATTCGCCCAACTGGCGGTCGAGCTTTTGCCGTTCGCTCTGCATTGCGGCCAGCAGCCGGGTCTTGAGCGCCCCGGCCGCCTTCAGGGTCTGGCGTTCTTTGCGGCTGGCGGCCAGCGCCTTCTCCTCCTGTTGTCGCAGCTCGGCCAGGCGATGCAAACTGACCTCCTGCTGCTGAAGCTGGCCACGATAGGTCGCAATCAGCTGCCGGTCGTGGCCGATAATGCGGGCGAGATAATCGTAATCTTCTGCCAACCTGGCGGGCGAGGTGGCACTGAAAAGGACTCGCAACATGCCGCCATCCCCCGACTTGTACAGGGCCACCAGGCGCTGGCGTACCTGCTCGGCCGACTTTTCCACCGCTGCCTTCAGTTCGGCAGCCCGGTGCTCTTCGTCGGCCACCTTTTTACCCAGCTGGTGCAGAGTGACCTGGTGCCGGCCGATGCTCTTCTCGAGCCGCCTCTGTTCATACTCCAGCGTTGCCATATCGGCCTTCAGTTCTTCTTCCCGGTGGCGTTTTTCCTCGACCGTGGCTGCGGTTTCCTGAATCCGCCGCTCGATCTCGGCCAACCGCTGGCGGGTGCCGGCCAGTTCGTCCGCCCGGCCCGGCCCGGCAGCAGCCAGCACCGTGAAAAGTGCTGCGCCAATCGCCAAGCCCCGCCGGACTGCTTCCCCTCGTCCCATCAGATCCGCACCAGGCGGCGTAGCGACAACAGACTGCCGCTGACCCCGAGCACCACCCCGAGACCCACCAGGAACAACTGGTAGGCCGCAGGTAAAAAGCTGATGCCATCGACGCCGGCCGCCAGCAGCAGGGTGCTCAGACCGCGCTGCAAAAAACCATGGAATACCAAGGCAGCGCCACCGACCGCGAGTCCGCCTCCTGCCAGACCCTGAATGGCCCCTTCCAGCAGAAAGGGCGCCTTGATAAACCAGGGAGTACCGCCGACCAGGGCCATGACTTCCAGTTCGTCTTTGCGGGCATAGAGGGTCAACTTGATGGTATTGGCGACAATAAAAAGCGTGGCAAAGAGAAGAAATCCGCCGAGCACCGCAAAGCCGGTACGCAGCAGATTGAGAAATGCCTCGAATCGGTCGAGCCAGTCCTGTCCGTAACGCAGGTCACTCAGTCCAAGTTTCCCCCGCAGCTGCCGAACCACCGCTTCCACGCCGGCACGATTCCGCGCCTCCGGTTGCAGGCTGATTTCCAACGAGGCGGGAAGGATGTCGGCCTCGACCCCGGCAAGCAGGGAGGCATCGGCACCGAGTCGCTTGCGGAACCGTTCCAGGGCCATTGCGCGGCTGACGACCTCCACCTTGGAAACCTGGGGCAGTCCGGTGATGGTCTTTTTCCAGGAATCCAGCACGGAGGATTCTGGCACCTGGTCGAGGTAGGCGACTACCTGCACCTCGCGGCTCCACTGGCTGGTCAGTTTCTGGATGTTGAGGACGAGAATGCCGAAAAAAGCAAGGATGGTCAGCGACACGGCGACGGTGCCGATCGCCGCACCGCAGAGCACTGGGCTCTGGCGGATGTTGCGCAGCGCTCGGCGCAGCGAGTAGAGACTTCGTTCCAACACACCAATATCCTTTTCACAGCCGAGACCGCGACGCCGGTGCGCCGCAGCCCGCCCGGTTGGCGATCAGGGCGTGCGATCGTCGACCAGTCGCCCCCCCTCCAGGAGGATCAACCGCCGCGGGAAGCGCCGGATCATTTCCCGGTCGTGGGTGGCGAGCAATACCGTCGTCCCGCGAGCATTTGCGCCCTTCAGCAGCTCCATGATTTCCAGGGTGATTTCCGGGTCGAGGTTGCCGGTCGGTTCGTCGGCCAGCAGCACCAGGGGATCGACCACCAGAGCTCTGGCAATGGCGGCCCGTTGCTGTTCGCCTCCAGAGAGTTCCAGCGGCAACCGGTGGAGTTTGTGCTCCAAACCGACCTGTTTGAGGGTCTGATACACCTTGTTGCTGACTTCGAAACGCCTGCGACCCTGGACCTCGAGAGGAAATGCGACGTTTTCGAAGATGGTGCGGGTGGGGATCAGCTTGAAATCCTGGAATACGACTCCCAGCTGTCGCCGCAGGTAGGGGATGCGCCCGGCGGCCATGCGGGTCACGTTCAGACCGTTGATCAGGATCTGGCCACGGCTGGGTTTCTCGGCTGCGTAAAGCAGCTTGAGCAGGGTGGACTTCCCGGCCCCCGAGGCGCCGGTGATGTAGATGAAATCCCCCTTTGGAACCTTCAGGGTGATGTCGGCAAGTGCGGAGGACTCCTTCTGGTAGGCCTTGCACACGTTGTAAAGCTGGATCATGGCCCTACCATTTGTTATATGGGACGCCGTTGAGTCCGACCAGATCGGAACCACTGCGAACATCGAAGACCTCGCCCTCGGCGACCGCTCCGTCGAGGGTTGATTGGGGGGGCTCGGCTTCCCAGGTCTCCGCGGACCGGGTAAAGGGATCGACCGGAATGCCACGCAGATAGTGGGTGTCGACCAGTTCCTGCAACGAGGCGGGATAGCGGCCATGGTCGGCATAATATCCGTCGATGGACTGCCGCATCTGGTAGAGGTCCTCCATGAGAACCGTCTCCCGGGAGCGGATCAGGCTGGTCTTGTAGCTTGGCACGGCGATGCTGGCGAGAATCCCGATCACCGTCATGACGATCAGCAATTCGATCAGCGTAAAGCCGAGCTGTCTTTTTAGTCTTTTACGTTCAGTCCTGTCGGTATTCATCAATGCGCTACCAGGTGTTGTAGGGTGTCCCGTCGAGGCCGACGGCACTACTCTGGGAGTAAACATCATAAACATCCTCGCCGCCCCAGACCGTCGAATCCGGTTCGTCGATGTAGGAGCGCAACCCCCATCCCTGATCGGTGTCATCAAAGGGATCTTTAGGGATCCGCCGCAGATACTTGCGCGGATAGGGATAAAGATCGCCCCAATCCTTGCCGTCAACCAAGTCATCGAGGGACTTCGGATAGCCGGTTTCGTTGACCGAGGTAATGATCTTGTTGCCGGCCTTGGCCTTGTCGTAATCGGCCTTGTATTCGTCGATGGCCGTGCGAATCAAGCGCAGCGAGCGCCGCAGTTCCAGCTCCTTGGTGCGGGTCACGGTAACCTCGGCCATAGGCAGCACCGCGCTGGCCAGGACCCCGAGGATAGCCATGGCGATCAGCAGTTCCAGGAGGGTCACACCGCACTGCCTCTGGCGCCGAACGGGTCGAAACATCACCACCCTAGCGCACCTCGATGCGCAGCCCTTCAGCCGCGACCGGCAACCGGCCGCCTGACGGGTCGCGGAAATTGATCCGATCCAGGGAAAGATCCCCGCTGCCCGCAGCCTTGGCAGTAAAGACGATCCGCGCCAGGGTCCCTGAACCGGACGCGCCGCTCCCGGCATTCCCCTGTTTGGTGCCGATGATCAGCTGACCATTCTTCTGATTGGCACTCGAGGTAAAGATGGTGGGCTGCCCGCCGGACCCAAGGAATCCACCCTCTTCCACCCGGGTAAATGTGCACAGCTGCGGAGGGAAGTTAAGGAAGAACGGAGCACTGTACAGGTCGTGAAGGCTGTCGACATCAACCTCGACGACAAATTCCTCGCCGGCTTTGACCAGGGTCGGCCCCCGCAAAAACACTCGGGCCTGACCCGGAGCAGCCAAGGCTTCCCGGCGGGGCATGGCCACCGTGGCGACGCCGGCTCCCGCGGGCGGCGCTTCAGCCATCCCCGGCATCGCCGTGGCTCCGGTCGAAGCAGGAGCGGCGGCAGGTTCCATCGCCTCCGGGGCTGGAGGGGTCGGTGCGGGGGATTGCTGCCCTGCGCCGGGAGCCGGAAGGGCCGCAGGGGGGCCGTTTTGTGGCAGGCCCTGCGGCGCAATGGTGGTCGGAGCTGCGGATTCCGGCATGGTTTCCGGTGCAGGGCCTGCCGGCTCGACTTGAGCCGGAACGGGCATTTCCGCCGACTGGGTGCTGCGTCCCGGGACGGGGGGGGGGGCGAGGCGGGTCTGCTCGGCCTGGAGCGGCTGGGCGAATGCCGAGAAATTCGGGCCGGCCTTCAGATCGTCCTCCCCTCCGGACCAGATACTGGCCACATTGGCCCTGGGAACATCGACCGATTTCACGATGTGCGGGGTAATCGAGAGCAGAATCTCACGCTTGTTCTTGTTGCGCAGATGCCCGGAGATGAGATCCCCCAGCAAGGGAATCTTTCCCAGAATCGGAAAGGTGTTCTTGGTATTCGTATAGTCGTCGCGGATCAGGCCGCCGAGGATGGTCGTCTCACCATCCTTGAGGGTCAGGTCCGTACTAGCGTTGGTGGTGGAAAGGGTTAGCGCGAGGGTGCCGTTATCGGTGGTATTGCGACCCGTCACATTACTCACTTCCAGGGAAATCTTGGTGTCTACGGTGTTGTCGAGCTGCACCCGCGGTTCAACCTCAAGCTTCACACCGACGTCCACATACTGGATGGAGTCGGAGGTGATGCCGGTCGTGCCTGTAGTGGTCACCGTGATGACCGGCTCCCGGGAACCGATATGGACCTTGGCCTTCTCCTTGTTCTTCACTCGGATCTTTGGGTTGGCCAAAATTTCCGAGTCCTTAAGGGTCTTTTCCATCTGGAATGTCGCGGTCGGGATGGTGTAGAGAAATTGAAGATTACTCAACCCTTCTACCGTCACCGTACCTGGGATACTTGTAGTGCCCGGCGGGACGTAACCGAAGCTGGTGCCGTAGGTTGACAACCTGGGCCCGATGTTCATGTCGTCGGAATGATTGATTTCCACCAATTCCAGGTCGTAGAGAACCTCGGCGTCGGCCCGGTCGGCCGCTTCGAGGATCTGTTGCGCCAGCCGGATAACATCCGGGGTGTCGCGGATGACGATCGCGTTGAGTTCCTCATGGACGTAAATCTTGCGCAGCTGCAACATCGTCCGTAGCAGGTTCACCGCTTTCTTGGCATCGATGTTGGAAAGGTAGAAGATCTGGATCAACTGATCCTGGTATTGCTTTTCCTTGTCCTTGGTATCGCTGTAAATGATCACGGTCTTGGGATTGAGCACCCGCTCCCCGAGGTTATTCATTTTCAACAGCAGTTCCAGGGCCTGGGCAAAGGTAGCATCCTCCAGAAAGACTGTGACTCGCTGGTCCTTGGTATCCTCGTCAAAAATGAAATTGATGCCCGAGAGCTGCGAAAGGATCCGGAATACTTCCTTGATCTGCGCATCCTTGAATTTGAGGGTGATTGGCTTGGTCGAGGCGATATCCAGCTGCTGGCCATCCAGCAGTGTCCCCGATTCAGCCTGGATCTTTTTGAGCAGGGCCTTGGCCTGCGTGTTCTCCGCGTCGAGAACCAGAGCCTGTTGCAGGTCGGTCTTGGCCTGGGCATAGCGACGCTGACGATAGAACTCCTCGGCTTCATCGATCAGCAAACCGGCCCGGATGCGCTCTTCCACCCGTTTCAGTTCCTGGTGGGCGATTTCAAGGGTGGGATCGAAGTCGAGGGCCAGGCGAAATTCCGCGGCGGCCGGCTCGAATTCCTTCTTGGCCGCGAGATCCCTGGCCGCCTTCAGGTGCTGCCAAGCGGCCTTGGAACTGGCATTGGCCAGCTTGACACGATACTCGTCGGTCTCGGGATCCTTGCTGGCGGCAGCGAAATATTTCTGTACGGCTGCGTCGTAGTGCCCCTCGGCCATCAATTCTTCGCCGGCCTTGAAGTTCTGCCTGGCGGCACAGCCGCTGAGCAGCAAAAGGGCAATCAGCACACAGAAACAACGGGACAAGGTCGATGCTGGTTTGGTCATTGTCCAACCTCATTCGCGCCGGTCGGAGACTCCGGCAAAGGGCTAACCGGGGTCAATCCGTCCTGGCCGGGAAGCGGGGCAGATTCGGGCGGCGACTCGACTGCGGGATTTTCATGGTTCTGGGGTACTTCGTCCCCTGAAGGGGAAGGCACCACCGGTGCCCGCGGGGTGAAAACCCGCCTGGTGGGAAACATTGGGGAACTGCCGCCGCGGTGTATCGGCCTCCCCGGATGGAAAACGGGGATCAGGGGCTGATTTTCCCGCAGGGGCACCACGATCTGGCGGTCGTCATTTTCGGCCTGGATCACCAGTTGTTCCGGGGTCAGTTCCGTTACCGTGAATTGCTGCTGGTCCCCAAATCGGGTCCCCTTGGTGACCAGGAACAGGGTCTGGTCCCGGCTGAGGAAAACCGTTTTCCTTCCGTCCTTATCCAGGTAGCCGAGAAAGTCGAAATGTGCCAACTCCTGTTGCACGGGCATAGCGACGGGAGGAGGTGGCGGTGGTGCCTCGACCACGGGTGGGGCAACGACCTTGGGCGGCGGCGGGGGCGGCGGTTTGACACTCCCGAAAATATTCCGCTTGTAGCCCGGAAAGGAGGCGTTCCCAGCCTTCAGCAGTTCCAGATGCAGGCGGGTATCCTCAACGGGCGCAGCTGCCTGCCGCGCCGCAACCGGCCCGACGGCGTTCCTGCCTGCCGCAGTTTGCGTCTGCGGCGTTGAAATCCGCTGCTGGCGGGGAAAGGCCCAGTAACAGTAAGCCAGGGAGAGCCCCAATATTCCCAGCAGAATCATGAGCAGGAGCCGTTTTCGTTTCATGGTGCTGACTTCCGGAAATAAGTCGTCAGTTGCAACCCGAGGTTGATCTGCCCCGGGATCTTTTGCTGGGGAGCCTTCAGGGTCAGCCCCTCGATGGCCAATAACCGCGGAGAGTGTTCGAGCAGATAGATGAACTTCTTGACTTGGCCGTAGTCCCCGGTCACCGAGAAGGAGAGGGAGTAGCTCAGCAGGTCTTCACCCTTGACCGGACTGGGGTCGTAGCTGATCTGGTCGATGGCCAGCCCGGCGTGGCGGGCCATGGTGAATAGCTCGCTGATCAGCCCGGTGAATTCGGTAAGTTCCGGTATGCTATCGGAAAGGGTCTGCAAATCGTGGAGACCCTGCCGGAAAATCCCCTGGGGAGAATTGGTGATATCACCAGATTTTCGGGTCTCGCGGTAATCCTGCTGCTGCTGGAGAAACCGACTTTCCAGGGTGGACAAATGCGGTGCCACGTACCAAAAAGAGGTGGCCGCTGCCCCCATGTTCAGCAGCAGCAGGCCGCCGACCACCAGGGGCAGGGGGCGATTGAGCCGCCAGAGGGCCGTCCAGAAGGATTCCCTGGGCATCTTAGAAGGCTCCTTCGAGCACGATAGAAAAACTCAATTCTTCCCCCCCGCTCGCCCCTTTGCCGGAGACTGGCGGGCCTGGTTCAGGAGGTAAACGGCAGAGAAATCCTTGGCAGCGAGGAGGTTATCAAGGAAGCCCTGCAGTTTGTCGAGGTTTCGGGCCAAGCCGGTGATCTTCAACGACCGGCCATGGAAATCGGGCTGAATACTGCTTAACCCGACCCCTTTGGGGACCAGAACCTCAAGTCGGCCGAGCAGGTGAGTCCAGCTGAAGCTGTTTTTTTCCAAAGCCGCATTGAAGAAGGCAATGCGCTTCAACACCCGCTGATACTCCTCGGTACTGAATGGCACCGCAGCGGTCCCCTTGGCGGCCAGCGACTGTTGGTGCATCTGGTCGATGGCGGAGTGAATCGAGCGGCTTGTCTGGTAACTGTTCCCGAAATAGTAGCCGAAACCCGTCAGACCGCTCAAAAGAAAAAAGATGGCCACAGCATAGCCGACATACAATAAGCGACGGTTCAGGTAAGTCCTGCTGGCCAGGTTCAGACTGGGTTTCATTCCCTCACCTCAAAGGAGTCGTTCGGCTGCGCCGATAGCTGCAGCCAGCCCCCGCAGCCGCCAGGCAGGAAGCTCCAGGGGAACGGTAGTGAGCTGTTGCACCTCGGCCTCGAGGAGGGCAGAATCACGACCAAAAACGCTATTGACTGCCGCCATGACCTCCCCCGTCTCCGGCCAATCGCAATGCACAAACACCGGCGAACGCCCGAATCCGGGAAATTTTTCTTTCTGACCGGCAAGCGAGCGGTTGAGTTCCTGGAAGATCAGGGCGGGGTCGCTCTGGATATCGCAGGCGCGAAAAAAGCCCAACAATCGATCCTGGTAAAACTGCAGGGAAAGCGTTTTGCGGTCCACACCGACGAGGACGAAGTCACTCCCCATCTCCAACCGTTGCCGGTAGAAATTGTAAAGATTCAGCGGGTGGAAATCGATCAGTTGGGCACCGTATCCGGCCTCCGCAATGATATCTTCATAATCCTGCAGGACGCTTCGGGAAATCAACCCGACCAGCAGCCGGGTTCGTCCGTTCTGCCCCGTCCCGACGACCTGGAAATCGAGCTGCACATCGCGGGCCTCATCGGGGAGCTGGTTTTTTAACTGCCAGCGAAGAATTTCCGCTCCTTCCTCGCGGGAAGTGAAAGCCTGTTCAACTTCGCTCAGCAGCAGGCGCCCGGCCCCCTCGGGAAGGGAAACGGCAATGCGTTCCTCGGTGCCGGCCAGCGGATGAAGCACCTCCTGCAAAGCGCTGACAAATCGTCCCCGATCGAGAATATTCGCCCGCCGCAGAGTCGGTTGCAGGATGTCGTCGGCCATCGGCAGCAGCCGGCCGTTGGCGAGTCTGGCGCCCCGGCCATGGCGGTGCAGAGCCACTGCCCGCAATTCCCCGCATCGGATATCCAGACCGAGATAGGTACGGCGAATCATAGACTCTCCGGAGACTCGACAAAGGTGACGCGGTTGATGTCGCGCAGGGTGGTGATCCCGGCGAGAACCTTTTCCAGGGCCGCTTCCCGTAAAAAGACCGTCCCCGAGGCCCGAGCTGCCCGTTTCAATTCAGCAATGGGTGCACGGCTGACAATCAACTCCCGAATCTCGTCAGTCAACTCCAGCAGTTCGACGATGGCGCTGCGCCCCAAAAAGCCGGTGCCGTGACATTCGGCACAGCCCTCCCCTTCGTAGAAAATGTGATCGGCATAATCTTCAACCTTAAGCCCCGAGTCGATCAGCAATTGTGGCTCGACGGAAACCTGCCGCCGGCAGTGGGGACAGATCTTGCGGACCAGCCGCTGGGCGACGACGCAATTGAGACAGGAGACGAAATTGTAGGCATCAATCCCCATGTGTAGAAATCGCCCCAGCACATCGAACACGTTGTTGGCGTGGACGGTGGTAAAAACCAGGTGCCCGGTGAGGGCTGACTGCACGGCAATCTGGGCGGTTTCGGGGTCGCGAATTTCGCCGACCATGATCTTGTCGGGGTCGTGGCGAAGAATGGAGCGGAGGCCGCGAGCGAAGGTCAAGCCCTTCTTCTCGTTAACCGGAATCTGCACCACCCCCTTGACCTGATATTCCACGGGGTCTTCGATGGTGATGATCTTCTCCTCTTCGTTGTTGATTTCGAGGAGGGCGGCATAGAGGCTGGTGGTTTTGCCGCTGCCGGTGGGACCGGTCACCAGCACCATGCCATAGGGCTCGCGGATCTTGCGCCGAAACCGTACCAGCTCGCGCTCAGAGAACCCCAGGGCTTCGAGGGTCAGCCCCTTGAGATCCGCGGCGATCGATTCCTTGTCGAGAATCCGAATGACCGCATCCTCCCCGAAAATGCTCGGCATGATCGAGACTCGGAAATCGATCGACTTGCCGCCGATACGCACCTTGAAACGCCCATCCTGGGGGATTCGACGCTCGGAAATGTCGAGCTCGCTCATGACCTTGATCCGGGAGATGATCGGGCTCTGGAAGCGGCCGTCGAGCGGCTCGGTAGCACGGTACAACAGGCCGTCGACACGGTACTTGATGATCACTCCCTCCTGGTTCGATTCGATGTGGATGTCGCTGGCCCGCTTGACCAGAGCGTCATAGAGGGTCGAATCGATGAGGCGAATGATCGGGCTGGTATCGGCGGTCAGCTTCTCGATCGAGAGGACTTCCTCTCCTTTCTCCGTTTCCTTGACCAATTGCAGCTTGAAGTCCTCGGAAACTTCCCGCAGTACCCGCTTGGAACCGGCCTCGCCTTTTTCCAGGAAGCGGTCTATCTTTCCCCGAGCGGTGGCCATCAGGATCAAGGGCACGCCGAGCTGGACCTCCAGCCCATCGAGTGCCAGCACATCGGTGGGATCGGCAACAGCCACCACCAGCCGTCCCCCTTCCCGCCGTACCGGGATGAAATGATAACGAAGCGCCAGGCCGGCAGGCAGTTCACCCATCAATTCAGGGTCGGGGATGAAGCTATCTAGGTCTAGGTACTCAAGGCCAAATTGCTGCGCCAGCGCCTGGGCGAGAAGATCCTCACTGAAGAACCCCTCGGCGACTCCGGTTTCACCGAAACGTTTGCCCGACAGGTCCTGTTGGGCAAGAATCAAGTCGATTTCGGCCGGGGCAATGGCACCCGACTCGACCAGAATTTCCCCGATTTTCCTGCGTTTGAAGTCCATTACCACCCTACAGGATTCAATGAATGGTGGCGCCCATCTGGAAGATCGGCAGATACATGGCGATAACCACCCCGCCAACCAGCAGTCCCATCCCGAGCATCATCAAAGGTTCGATCATCGTCGTCAAACGATCGAGCCGTTTCTCGACCTCTCCCTCGTAATAGTCGGCCACGTCGGTCAGCATGTCGGCCAGCGCCCCGCTGCTCTCGCCAATGCCGACCATGCGCAAGGCGATGAGGGGAAAAATGCGGCTCGGTTCCAGGGCGCCCGAAAGGGATGCCCCTTCCTCCACCCGTTGAATCACCGAGCCGAGCCCCCGCTCCAGGACACGATTATTGAGGGTGCCGCTGGACATGCGAAGGGCCGGCACCATGGGAAGACCGCTGGAAAGCGTGGTCCCCAGGGTTCGACAGAATGCGGACAGGGCATAATTGGCGAAGAGCTGACCGAAAAATGGCAACACGAGTTTGGTTCGATCGAGGAACAGGATACCGCGCTCGCTACGCAGAAATCCGCGCCCCAACAGGGTGCCGAGAATCAGTACCGGCACCACTACCGGCAGAGCACTGGCCGCGTCCTTCGAGATGCCGATCAATATCCGGGTGGCCAGGGGCAGTTGAACCTGGGCATCGGCATATATTTGGGTAAAGGTGGGGATGACGTAGAATATCAGAAATGACAGCACCGCCACCACCGCCAGCGTCAACAGAAACGGATAGAAAGCCGCGCTGCGCACCTTGGCCTTGAGCGCCTCGACCCGCTTTTGATAAGCAATAAATCGCCCCAGCGTCAGAACCAGGTCGCCGGTCCGCTCGCCAGCCTTGAAGGAGGCAATATACAGGGGTGGGAAAACCTTCGGGAATTTGCCGAAAGCTTCCGAAAGGGAACTACCGGCCTTGATCTCCTCCCGAATTTCCCGGAAGAGATCGAGCATGAACCCGGCTTCCATACGCTCGATGAGCACGTCGAGAACCTGCAGGACCGGCAATCCCGAGCGCAACAAGACCAGCAGTTCCTGATTGAATGACAGGAACCGTCGGCTGTTGAGCTGGCGCCGGAACAGCCGGGAAGGCACGAGTGAACGAAATGCCAGCTTCCGGATGCGGAAAACAAAGAACCCCTGGGACTCCAAATTGTCCCTGAGCAAAGCCGGATTGCTGGCTTCGAACTCTTTCTCAAGCACCCGGCCATCAACGGTACCGAGCTTACAGAGGTAGGTAGGCATAGGTACGAAACGATATCATAATTCACCGGGAATTCGAACTTAAACCAGCCTCGCTGCTGAATTCAGCTGTTACAACCCACTCCTTTACCGAAGCAATCAGGGAAAGCGAGAAGGTACCAACCGCAACCTTGCCTGTTATCCCGGGTTTCAACGGAAAGGACTGCGGACGCGGAATTTTGACTTCAAAACTCCGCTACTCTTAAAACTGCTTATACCATATACGAAGCCAACTTTCAGGCGCCGCCGGCCGGTCCAGGATATTCCAGGTACGGCCAATAATTTCGATTTATAAACCTTGCGGTGAGCCGATAGGTGACGACCCGACGGACCGCGCAGATCAATTTCTCTGGCTAGGCCAAGGCAGACCGACCTCCCTTCAGGAGGTCAGATTGTATTCTCTCTGGGAAAAGAAACCCCTCCCGGGAAAACCGTCCCACAAAAAAAAGGAGGCGAACCTTATGTGCGTTCACCTCCTCTTTGCCATGAAATGGCGGGGCTGACGGGACTCGAACCCGCGACCTCCGGCGTGACAGGCCGGCGTTGTAACCGACTCTACTACAGCCCCTGATTTTCCGATCTGCAGGGTTTATCATGGTGGGCGAAACAGGGTTCGAACCTGTGACCCTCGGCTTGTAAGGCCGATGCTCTCCCAACTGAGCTATTCGCCCCAGCTTTCTTATGGCCATGATTGGGAATGGCGGGGCTGACGGGACTCGAACCCGCGACCTCCGGCGTGACAGGCCGGCGTTGTAACCGACTCTACTACAGCCCCATTCCTGAGACAGAAAATAGGAAACAGAAAATAGTCGTTGCGAGGGAGCGGGGGGCGGCTATTTCCGTTTCCTATTTCCCTATGGCGCATCCGCTGTTGGCAGAGCAGCGGAGCAAATCTACTTAGTTGACCGAATCCTTGAGGGCCTTGCCAGCCTTGAACTTGGGAGTCTTGGCAGCAGGAATGTTGATTTTTGCGCCGGTCTGGGGATTTTTGCCGGTCCGGGCAGCGCGGGCACTAACACTGAAGGTGCCAAATCCGACCAGAGCAACCTTCTCGCCGGCCTTGAGCGCATCCGTCACGGCATCGGCAAATGCCTTGAGGGCTTTCTCGGCATCGGTTTTGCTCAGACCAGCTTTCTCCGCCATCGCATTAACAAGATCAGCTTTCGTCACAACATACCTCCACGTATTAGGGATTATTAAAGCCCTGCCGAAATCGCGATACTTATATCAGAGTTCCAAAAACAGTGTCAAGAGAATATTTCCGCGCAAGCCTAATGGTGAAGCGGTTCTTCGGCCTCCGGACGATAGTCGTCGGGGGCAGGAGGTGTCACCAGGGGCCTGTCGACCAACAGGGCATTTTCCAGCACCTCGTCCATGTGCCCGACCGGGCTGACGGTCAAGGCCTTAAGAATCTGTGCCGGCACTTCTTCGAGGTTTTTCTCGTTTTCCTTGGGAATCAATACCCGGGTAATTCCCGCTCGCTTTGCGGCCAGCAATTTCTCTTTCAGGCCACCAATTGGCAGGACCCGGCCGCGCAGGGTAATTTCTCCGGTCATCGCCAGATCACGGTCGACGCTGCGCCCCGTCAACGCAGAAGCCAGGGCCGTAGCCATGGTAATCCCAGCGGAAGGCCCATCCTTCGGGATGGCACCCTCCGGGACATGGATATGGATATCCAGTTTCTGGTAGAAATCCCTTTCCAGGCCAAGTTCGGTCCAGCGGGAGCGGACATAGCTCAGGGCCGCCTGGGCCGACTCGCGCATCACCTCGCCCAGTTTGCCGGTGATGGTCAGCTTGCCCTGTCCCGGAAGAATGGCCGTTTCAATGGTCAGCAACTCGCCGCCGACCTCCGTCCAAGCCAGACCGGTCGCCATGCCGACCCGGTTTTCCTCCTCGCGGACGCCATAGCTGTAGCGTGGCACACCGAGGTATTTCTTGACCTGGGCGGCGCCAACGCTGAACCGGCGCTGTTTGTCTTCGGACTTGACCAGTTCCCGGGCAACCTTGCGACAGATGTTGGCAAGTTCGCGCTCCAGGTTGCGCACCCCGGCCTCCCGAGTGTAGCGGCGGACGATTTCATAGAGCGCCGTTTCGGCAAACTGGACCTGGTCGGAAGCCAGGCCGTGGGCCTCGAGCTGTTTGGGCACCAGATAACGCCGGGCGATATTCAGCTTCTCTTCCTCGGTATAGCCCTCAATGCGGATTATCTCCATCCGGTCCTGCAGGGGCCGGGGGATCGAAAACAGGGTATTGGCCGTGGCGATAAAGAGCACGCTCGACAGGTCATATTCGATGTCGAGGAAGTGGTCGCCAAAGGTACAGTTCTGTTCCGGGTCGAGAACCTCCAGAAGAGCCGAAGAAGGGTCCCCCCGAAAATCGGTACTCATCTTGTCGATTTCGTCGAGCAGGAAGACCGGGTTTTTCACCCCCGCCTTGCGCAGGCTCTGGATGATCTTGCCTGGCATGGCGCCGATATAGGTGCGGCGGTGGCCCCGGATCTCCGCCTCGTCGCGAACCCCGCCAAGGGAGATTCTTACAAACTTCCTTCCCAGCGCCCGGGCCACCGAGCGACCCAGTGAAGTCTTGCCGACGCCGGGCGGTCCGACCAGGCAGAGGATCGGCCCCTTGATTTTCTTGACCAGGGCCTGAACCGCCAGATATTCGACGATCCGCTCCTTGACCCGCTCCAGACCGTAATGATCCTCCTCGAGGACCTTTTCCGCATTGGCCAGGTCGAGGCGGTCGCGGCTCGCCTTCCGCCACGGCAGGGAGAGGAGCCAATCAAGATAGTTGCGCACCACGGTCGCTTCGGCGGACATCGGCGACATCATCTTCAGCTTGCGCAGTTCGCTGTTGGCCTTTTCGGTGGCTTCCCGGGACATGCGCTTCTTGCCGATTTTCTCTTCGAGCTCGCGCAATTCCTGCTTGAACTCGTCCTTGTCGCCGAGCTCCTTCTGGATCGCCCGCATCTGCTCGTTGAGATAGTATTCCTTCTGGCTGCGCTCCATCTGGTTTTTGACGCGGTTGCGAATCTTCTTCTCGATCTGAAGAATCTCCGCTTCCCGTTCCAGCAAAGACAGCAGCTGCTCCAAGCGCTCCTGGGGGTTGATCAGCTCGAGCAGTTCCTGCTTCTCGGCGATGCGCACACCCACCTGGGCAATCACCGTGTCGGCCAGTCGACCGGGGTCGGTGATGCCGGCAATCGAGGCGACCATCTCGGGGGGAACCTTCTTGCTCAGATTGATGTAGCTTTCGAAGATGTCCCGTACGCTGCGCAAAAGCGCCTCGATCTCCGGTGAATCAACCGGAAGATCCTGCAGCCGCTCCGCGACCACGAAGGTGCAATCTTCCCGGCTGTCGACCTCGGTGATCCTTGCCCGCTGCTTCCCCTCGATGAGAACCTTGACGGTCCCGTCGGGAAGCTTGAGCAGCTGGATGATCTGGCCGACGCTGCCGAAATGATAGATGTCGTCGAGTTCCGGTTCGTCGGTGCGGGGATCCTTCTGGGTGGCGAGAAAAATTTCCCGTTCCCGCTCCATCGCCCACTCCAGGGCCTGGATGGAACGGGCACGACCGACGAAGAGCGGGGTGACCATGTGCGGGAAAATAACGATGTCGCGCAAGGGAAGGAGCGGCAATAGACCCGAATCGGCCGCATCCTGCAGGGCGGGGTCTTTTTTATCGGTCATGACTGAATGGCCTTTCTCCGGCGTCGCAGTTCAGGAAGTTTACGCCGACTCGGCACACTCGTAAAGTACGATCGGTCGGGCGCTGCCAACGATCGTCTCTTCGCTGATCACCACCTCTTTAACCCGATCCTGGGACGGGATGTCATACATGACTTCGAGCATGGAATTCTCGAGAATCGAGCGCAAGCCGCGGGCGCCAGTCTTGCGCTTGAGGGCTTCCCTGGCAATGGCGACCAGCGCTCCGTCAGTGAAACGAAGGGCCACCTTTTCCAGTTCAAACAGCTTCTGGTACTGCTTGATCAGGGCGTTCTTCGGCTCCTTGAGGATCTGGATCAGCGATTCCTCGTCCAGTTCATTGAGGGTCGCCACCACCGGCAAGCGTCCGATGAACTCAGGGATCAGGCCATACTTGAGGAGGTCCGAAGGCTGGGCCTGGGCGAGGACTTCCCCAAGCTTCTGTTCGCTCTTTTTGATGATTTCAGCCCCGAAGCCCATTCCCTTGGCACCGCTGCGCTGGGAAATGATCGTATCGAGCCCGGAGAAGGCGCCGCCGCAGATAAACAGGATGTTGGTGGTATCGACCTTGAGAAATTCCTGTTGCGGGTGCTTGCGCCCCCCCTTGGGCGGAACGCTGGCCATGGTCCCTTCGATGATCTTCAACAGCGCCTGCTGCACCCCTTCCCCGGAAACGTCGCGGGTAATCGACGGCGAGTCGGACTTGCGGGCGATCTTGTCGACTTCGTCGATATAGATGATCCCCTTCTGGGCCTTTTCCAGGTCATAGTCGGCCGCCTGCAGCAGGTTGAGGATGATATTTTCGACATCCTCGCCGACATAGCCGGCCTCGGTCAGGTTGGTGGCGTCGGCAATCGCGAAGGGGACGTTCAGCAGTCTGGCCAGGGTCTGCGCGAGCAGGGTCTTGCCGCTGCCGGTGGGCCCGAGCAGCAGGATATTGCTTTTCTGGACCTCGACGTCGCCGGTTCGGCCGGCATTTTCCACCCGTTTGTAGTGATTGTAGACGGCTACCGCCAGGACTTTCTTGGCCCGCTCCTGGCCGATGACGTATTCGTCCAGAACTTCCTTGATCTCCATCGGCTTCGGCAGGCTGCCGCTGCTGTCACCGACCGCTTCTTCAAGTTTGGCTTCCTCGGCGATGATATCCTTGCACAGCTCGATGCACTCGTCGCAGATATAGACTGCGGGTCCAGCGATCAACTTCTTGACCTCGTCCTGGGCTTTGCCACAGAACGAGCAGGTCAACTGTCCGGAATGCTCGTTATTCGGGCTCACGAAACTGCCTCCATTCAGGGATGAGTCAGGACTTGCTCTCCACTATATCATCGACGATACCATATTTTTTTGCGGCCTCGCTACCCATGAAGAAATCCCGCTCGGTATCAGCCGCGATACGCTCCAGCTTCTGCCCGGTATGTTGGGCGAGGATGCCGTTCAGGGTATCGCGCATGCGCAGGATTTCCTGGGCATGGATATTGATGTCGGTAGCCTGCCCCTGGAACCCGCCGAGAGGCTGGTGGATCATGATCCGCGCGTGGGGCAGCGCAAAGCGTTTGCCGGCCCTTCCCGCCGCCAGCAGCACCGCCCCCATACTCGCCGCCTGGCCGACGCAGATGGTCGACACCGGGGCCTTGAGGTACTGCATGGTATCGTAGATGGCCATGCCGGCCGTCACCACCCCGCCGGGGGAATTGATGTAGAGGTGGATATCCTTTTCCGGATCCTCCGATTCGAGGAACAGCAGCTGGGCGATGACCAGGTTGGCCATGTGGTCCTCGATCGCCCCGCCGAGGAAGATGATCCGGTCCTTGAGCAGCCGCGAATAGATATCGTAGGCACGCTCGCCGCGCCCGGTCTGTTCAACCACCATCGGCACCAGGGTCATAAACGTCACTCCTCGCCGGCTTCAGACTGGGCGGCCGGCAGATCCTGTTTGGGAACTTCCTCGATTTTCGACTTGTCCAGCAGGAACTCGAGCACCTTTTCCTCCGCCATCTGGGCCAGCAGGCCACGGCGGGCCTCCTCGTTGGCATAGTGGCGCTTGACGACATCCAGGGGTGCGTTGGACATGGCGGCAATCTGCTGGAGTTTATCATCGATCGCCCCCTCCTCAACCCGCAGCTCCTCCTGGCGGCCGATCGCCTCCAGGATCAGGCTCCCCTGAACCTGTTTCACGGCGGTGTCACGGTACATGCCCTGGAAGGATTCCTCGGTCATGCCGAGCATCTCCAGGCTCATCCCCTGGGACTGCATCCGCGCCCGCACGTTGCCGAGCATGTAGTCGAGCTGGCTGGCAACCATCGAATCGGGGACCTCGATGGGATTGGCCGCGAGCAGCGCATCCATCAGCCGCTCGCGCAGGTCGCCGTCGATGCGGTTGCGCTCCTGGGTGAGGTAGCTCTCCTCGAGCTGAGAGCGCAGTTCGTCAAGGGATTCCAGGCCGAACCCCTTGGCAAATTCATCATCGAGTTTGGGCAGTTCCTTCTCCTTGATCTCGTTCAGGCGCACCTTGAAGGTCGCCTCCTTCCCGGCCAGCTCCTGATTGCCGTAATCACTGGGGAAGGTCACTTTGATTTCCTTCTCCTCCTCCCGCTTCATCCGCTCGAGCTGCTCTTCGAAGCCGGGAATGAAGCTCCCCGAGCCGAGTTCCAGCTGATGGCCTTCGGCCTTGCCGCCCTCGAAGGCTTCGCCATCCACGAAACCCTCGAAATCGATGACCACGAAATCGCCGCTGCGGGCCTGCTTCCGGGAAGAAGCCACCAGCTCCGCCCGGGATGCGCGCAGCTCTTCGAGGCGCTTGTCGACCATTTCCGGATCGGCTTCGAACTGCTCTTTCTTAAGTTCGAGGCCAGTGTAGTCCTTGGCGGTGAAATCCGGCTTGACCTCGACGTGGGCCTCATAGCGGAACGGCTGCCCCTTCTCGATCACGCTGCTGTCGACGATCTCCGGGTCGGCGATCGCCAGGATCCGGTGTTCGACCAGCGCCTTGAAGTAGGAGTCGTTGATCAGCCGGCCGAGAACCTGCTCCTCCATCTGCGGCGCGTACTGCCGCTCGAGAATGGCACGGGGAACCTTGCCGGGGCGAAACCCGGGGATCTTGGCCGACTTGGCAATCTTGCCATAGGCCTTGTCGATCTCCGCAGCGACATGCTCGGCAGGAACCTCGAAGGAGAGTTTTTTGCGGACGCTGCTGATCTCTTCTATCTTGACGTTCATCGTGTCTACCTCACCTTGGATTGGACTGTGGGATATGTGTATGAGGACCTTGCGGTCAACCGGTCAGACACCTGGGGCTGGCCGCGCGACGGCCGGGATGCAGAAGGAGGAGTTGGTGCGAGAGGGGGGAGTCGAACCCCCACGGTTGCCCGCTGGATCCTAAGTCCAGTGCGTCTGCCAGTTCCGCCACTCTCGCACGGGAAGTCTGAAACGACACTGTCAGGCCACCCGGCAACCGGGGTCTTCCCGGCGGGACCGCCTGCAGGCCGGCAAAATAGAGAAGCCCGCCCTTTTGCCGACTCACCTGTGGCCCGGAAGCCACAAATCTCAGGCACGGAAAAGGCGGGCCAGGAAAATCAAATGGGGTGAGTGAAGGGGATCGAACCCTCGACAACTGGAGCCACAATCCAGTGCTCTACCGACTGAGCTACACCCACCACAAAACGGAGCCAATACTAGCCAAGCAACGGGCCACTTGTCAATGGGAATCTTGGGGGTTCCCGGCACGATCAAAATGGCGCGCCAGGAAGGATTCGAACCCTCGACCAACGGCTTAGAAGGCCGCTGCTCTCTCCAACTGAGCTACTGGCGCGCGATGGTCGGGGCGACTGGATTCGAACCAGCGACCCCCTGCTCCCAAGGCAGGTGCGCTACCAGGCTGCGCTACGCCCCGACAAGAGGGAGATTTCTAACACAAACCAGGGCGGTTCTGCAACCCCAAAATGGCCGAACGCTCCCACCCGTCGCCGGCCGGTCGAACCCGGAGCCTTTGTTGGCAGCAGGAAAACCAGCTTCGGGTTCGGTCCGCTGTTCAGTAGCGTCCGCCACTGAACAGGCGATCCAGGGACCAGCGACCGCCTCCCTTGATGACCAGGGCCAGGGCGATGGCGATCGCCAGCAGGTGAAACTCGTAACCCTCGCCGGCCTGCTTGCCGCTCCAGTTCATGAAGAACCCGTTGGGCAGGTGGACCGTGACGATGGCGACGATCATTTCGCAGGCGATACCGAAGGCCGCAACCCGCGTGAGCAGGCCGACGATCAGGCCGATCGCGCCGAGAAATTCCGCGGCGATGGCCAGGACTGCGAAAACGTAAGGGATGCCCATGGTGTGAGTGAAAAAGTCCAGGGTCCCGGCCAGGCCGTAGCCACCAAACCAGCCCAGCACCTTCTGGGCGCCGTGGGGGAAAAAGACCAGGCCAAGCATCACGCGCAGGACCAGGCTCGCCGAATCGTCCCGGGTTTTCAGCAGACTTGTCAACATCGCAGATCTCCTTCGCCAGGAACTACCTCCAAGGTTAGGGCCATGAAAACTTTTTTCCGGTCGCAACAAGTTCCACATTAAGTATTTCGATATCAAATTATCACAACCAATCGCCAATGCAAGACCGGCGGCAAGGATTTCAGGATTTACCGGCCATCGGCGACCCTCCTTCCACTGCCAGAAGCATCCAACCATCCCCAGAAGATATTGGCCGCCGGCCGGTCCGGGAACCCGCATCCGGCGCCCAGCGGTCATCTTTTCCCGTGACAACCTCGCTTGGTCGGTTAAACTAGGGCCCTCACAATCTACCCTGGGAGCTTTTGAACGATGACCGAAACCTATCCTGCATCCGGCCCGTTCGGGCACGGATTCGACATCGAGAACCGAATCGACCTGCCGGAACTCAACGCCACCTTCGTCCAGCTCGTGCATCGGACCAGCGGCGCCCGTTATGTCCACCTGGCCACCGCCGATCCGAACAACCTGTTCGCCGTGATCTTCCGCACCCCGCCCGACGATTCGACCGGGGTGGCCCACATTCTCGAGCATACGGTGCTCTGCGGGTCGCGTCGCTACCCGGTCCGCGACCCCTTTTTCACCATGCTCAAACGCAGCCTCAACACCTTCATGAACGCCATGACCTCCAGCGACTGGACGGCCTACCCCTTCGCCAGCCAGAACCGCAAGGATTTCTACAACCTCATGGATGTCTACCTCGACGCCGCCTTCTTCCCCCTGCTGCGGGAGCGGGACTTTTGCCAGGAGGGGCATCGCCTGGAGTTCCTCGATCCGGCCGATCCCGCTTCGAAGTTGACCTTCAAGGGGGTTGTCTACAACGAGATGAAAGGGGCGATGGCCTCCCCCTCGTCGCTGCTGGCCCGACGCCTCGGCCGGGCGCTCTACCCGACCAGCTGCTACCACCACAACTCTGGAGGTGAGCCGGAGGCGATCCCCGACCTCACCTGGGAAGGGCTGCGCGCCTTTCACCGCGCCTATTACCAGCCGGCCAATGCCTGGTTCTTCAGCTACGGCAACCTGCCCCTCATGGAGCACCTGCGCATGGTCGATGAGCGCGTGCTGCAGCACTGCGCACCGCAGCAGGTTCACAGTGAAGTAGCGCCGGAATCCCGCTTTGACCAGCCCCGCCGGATGGAAGAGCGCTACCCCCTCGACCCCGGCGAACCGCTGGCGGCCAAGACCATGATCCAGGTCGGCTGGCTGACCTGCGATGTCAGCGACAGCTTCGAGCGCCTCGCCCTCGGCCTGCTCTCCACTTTGCTCATCGGCAATCCGGCAGCGCCACTCTACAAGGCGCTGCTCGACTCCGGCCTGGGCGGCAACCTGGCTCCCGGCTGCGGCTACCACGACGACAACCGCACCACCTATTTCGCCGCCGGCCTGCAGGCCAGCGAGGCCGAGCATGCCAACCAGGTCGAGGAACTGATCCTTCACACCCTGGAGCAGGTGGCCGATGAAGGGTTCTCAACCGAGCGCATCGAAGGGGCGATCCACCGCCTCGAATTCGCCCACCGGGAGGTCTCCGGAGATCACTATCCCTACCCCCTGGCCCTGCTGATGCGGATGCTCGGGCCCTGGCTCCATGCCGACGATCCCCTCTCCCCCCTCCAACTCGAGGCCAGCCTGGAACGGCTGCGCCGCGAACTCGCCGCCGGCCCCTTCTTCCAAGACCTGATCCGTCGCCGGCTGCTCGACAATCCCCACCGGGTGACGCTCACCCTGGCGCCGGACCATACCCTGCAACAGCGCCAGGAGGAGGCCATCGCCGAACGGCTGGCGGCCATCGGCCAGACCCTCGACGCGGCCGACCGGGAACGGATCAACACCGCGGCCCGGGAGCTGCAGCAGTCCCAGGAGGCGGCCGAGGACGTCTCCTGTCTTCCCGGCCTGGACCGCGAGGACATCCCGCCGACGGAGGTTCCCGTCCCGCTCACCCGGCAGCCGCTTGGGGATGCGGCCCTCTGCTGCTTCCCCCAGCCGACCAATGGCATCGGCTACGTCCAGGCCCTGCTGCCGGCAACGCTGGTTCCACCAGCGCAGCTGCCGCTGCTCCCCTTCTTCTGCAGCCTGCTGACCCAGGTCGGCGCCGGCGGGTACAGCTACCTGCAGATGGCCGAACGCCTGGAAGCGGCCACCGGCGGCATCTCCCTCAACACCGACATCCTCGAGGATCCCGCCGACTTCCGTCAGTTCCAGGCGCTGATCAGCCTGCGCGGCAAGGCCCTCACCCGCAACGCCGAACCGCTCTTCGCGATCCTCACCGATATCTGCCGCGCCCCCGACTTCACCGACCTGGAGCGGCTTCGCACCGTCCTCAACCAGGTGCGCACCAACCTCGACAACGCCATTCCCGGCTCCGGGCACAGCTACGCGGCGCGGGCCGCGGCCGGCCGCCTGACTCCCGCCGGGGCGCTGCGGGAGACCTGGACCGGGCTCTCGCAGGTCCGCCTGGCACGGCGCCTTGCCGGTCTGTCGACCGCCGAACTGAAGGACTTTGCCGCCGATCTGCAGGCCATTGCCCGCTCGCTCTTCGACCGCCCCGCCTTCGCCTGTGCGCTGACCGGCGAAGAGCCCCAGCTCCCCGTCTTCGCCAGCCACCTCGCCGGCTACCTCGACACCCTCCCCGCAGCTACCGGGAGCCTGCATCAGCTCCCCCCGTTCGAGGCCAACAGCGGAAATTTCGGCTGGGCGACCTCGGTCCCGGTCAACTACGTCACCCGGGTCTTTGCCGGCGCCCCGTTCACTTCGGCCGATGCCGCGCCGCTGATGGTCCTGGCGCGGCTGCTGCGGGCCGGCTACCTGCACCGCGAAATCCGTGAAAAGGGAGGCGCCTACGGCGGCATGGCGAGCTACGATCCCGAGGGGGGACTCCTCTCCCTCCTCTCTTACCGGGACCCGCAACTGGTCCGCACCCTGCGGGTCTTCGACGAGGCGGCGGACTGGGCGGCCGGCGGCAAGTTTGACACCGAAGCCATCGACGAGGCCGTCCTCGCCGTCTTCGGCGACCTCGACCGTCCTCTGGCTCCTGGCAGCCGCGGCACCCGGGAGTTTGCCAACCTCCGCCAGGGATTGAACGCCGAGTTGCGCCAGCAATTGCGTGAACGGGTGTTGGCGGTGGATCGGAGTCAGCTGATGGCGGCGGCGGAACGCTACCTTCTCGCCGGGCGCAAGGGGAGCGTGGTTTCGGTGGTGGCTGGCGAGGAGGCCCTGAAGCAGGCCAACGGGGAGCTTGCGGGGGAAGAGGCACTGCAGGTGGAGCGGATATGAGGAGAGGGGGCAACAGCAAACTGCTGCTGATCGGCGGGCTGATGCTGCTGGCTGGGTGCGCCGGGGAAGCTCCGGCCGGGCTCGGCGTGCACGGCGAGCACCTTGCCGCCTGCCCGCAGCGCCCCAACTGCGTGGCCAGCCAGGACGCCGGCCCCGACCAGAAGGTGGCGCCCCTGACCTACCGCGGCAGCCGGCCCGCGGCCCTGGAGCGGCTGGCGCGGGTGCTGAACACCCTGCCCCGCACCCGCATCGTCGAGCGCAGCGAGGATTACCTGCACGCCGAGGCCCGCTCCGCCCTCTTCGGTTTCGTCGACGATCTCGAGTTCTATTTCCCCGCCGACCGTCCTCAGGTCGAGGTACGCAGCGCCGCCCGCAGCGGCTACTACGACTTCGGCGTCAACCACCGGCGCATCGAACGCATTCGGCAGACCTTCTCCGCTAGGTAAGGGGACTGGCTCCCGCCGGGGTGCCAGTCCCCCTGCCCATAGGCAGAAAGAAACCAAAAATCATGTCAGCCTCTCGATTACTTCGAGATTACAAATGATTTTGACCCACAAATCAGATAAATCATGAAGAAATCTTGAGGCTAAATTCGACTTGGCCGATTCGGACCCGCCTGGACGTTCGAACAACCTTTCCCAGCTTAAAGGGCCGCACTTTAATGGAGCTTCCCATGAACGTGATCATCGACCTCTGCATCGTCCCCCTCGGCGTCGGCGTCTCGGTCTCCCCATACATCGCCGCCTGCGAGAAAGTGATCCAGGAGGCCGGGCTGAAGAGCGCCCTGCACGCCTACGGCACCAACATCGAGGGAGAGTGGGACGCGGTCTTCGCCGCCGTCAAGCGCTGCCACGAGACGGTGCATGCCATGGGCGCGCCGCGGATCACCACTACCATCAAGGTCGGCACCCGCACCGACCGCAGCCAGACCATGGAGGACAAGATCCGCAGCGTCTGCGAGAAGATGTAGGCGAGCGCGCAGATTTGATCGGCCCTTCGGCGAGCAGCCGGGAATCGCGCTCGGCAAAGCGCCTCTCCAAGTTGCCGAAGCAAGTAAAGGGGCGGGCTGGATTGACGCAATCCAGCCCGCCCCTTTCTATTATTCCTGCAGGTTCCCTACTTGCGCTCGCGAACCCCCAGCTTCGTATCCCATTGCAGGATCTTGTCACTTTTGGGCAAGGGCGCCTCGGGCACCTGGCCAACGGCAACACCGTACTTCCAATCCGCCGGACAGATAGCGACGTAACGGGCATACCCGCCCAGGCCGCCTTTGAACTTGGGAAATCCGATGGTGACCAGGCAGCCGGTTTCCGGCACCTTGTCCAGGTTGGTTACCCCTTCGGCCTGGGTGTAGCCGTGGTGCATCAGCCAATGTTCGCCCTCGAGCGTCGGCGTATCGTCGGTATCGAGCGGCTCATGGCCGTGGAAGAGGATGTGGCGCTGCTCGTGCAGGAACTTCAGGGCGGCCAGGGAGACGCCCGGGAAGACGGTCCGGGTCGCGAGCGCTGGATCGGGCCACTGCTTGGACCAATCCGAATGGACCATGACCACCGACCCGGCGGGGATCCTGCCGTTTCTGGCTTCCCAGCGCTCGATGTCGGAGACCTGCAGAGCGTACCCCGGATTTCTGGCTACCTGATCGACGATAGAGATCACCACCAGCGGCCGCACCGCATAGGTGGCCGGCAACTCGTCGATGGCGGGGTATTCCGGCGCCCAGTGGGCCGGCGGGTCGAGCTGGGTGCCGAACTGATCGGTGCTCAGGCTGTAGCGGGTTGCCTCGAAACCATCCTGCGCATACCGGTACGGCTCGCCGCTCTCGGGGTTCAGTGCCGGCCCGAAGGTGGACGGGCCGAAGCCATGCCACACGGGGATGTGCGGCGTCAGGGTGTGGGTCAGGTCGATGTACTTGGCGTGCTTGAGCGAGTGCTCGTAGACCGGCCACAGGCCGTGGCCGGAGGCTCCCGCAACAGCCGCTGGCGCCTTCGACGGCGGCATGGCGTCGGCGGCAGGGCTGGGAACTGCATACAGCAGCGTAGCCATGACCATGGCTGCGAGCATATGAAAGCCGGTTTTCAGCATAACGTGCCCTCCCATTGGTTGTTGAGGTTCGCGGAGATCCAGACCGTGTGCGCCACGCCTCGCCTGAGCTGCCCCGACGGGGCGAGACAAGACCGGCTGACAGAGCGCTTCTAATAAACGAGACTACCACCCATGCACCGTTCCACCATCCAGATCGCGCTGATTATTGACACCAACTTGGGAGTGGTGGGTTAGCGCGCGTCCAGAAATCAAGCGAAACGCAACCCGCCCACGAGGCGGGTTTTTTGTTGCCCGTCTCCTGGACCTTGCAACCCTCCTCAGGAGCTGAACATGATCTCACACGAACTCGGGCAGGTCGTCGAAACCGCGGACAACGCGATCAACCAGGAAGACTTCGATGCCTTGATGGACTTCTATGCCGAGGACGCGACCCTGGTGGTCCGGCAGGGCATGAACGTGACCGGGAAGGCGCAGATCCGCCAGGCGTTTGCCGCGATTGCCGAATATTTCAATCACAGCCTGGTGGTGAAACAGGGAGGCATGCAGGTCGTCGCAGGTGGCGATACGGCGCTGGTGCTGGCGCG
Source organism: uncultured delta proteobacterium (assembly GCA_963806685.1). GTDB lineage: Bacteria > Desulfobacterota > Desulfuromonadia > Desulfuromonadales > DDH964 > DDH964. The sequence goes on along the minus strand of CAWDZB010000021.1, from coordinate 8,172 downwards.
TACCCTGCTCAGCGCCGCCCTGGCTTCGGGGGAGGGGTTCGAAACCGAACGGCACGCGACGTACGTTTTCCGGAAGGAGCCGGACGGGGCCTGGCGCTGCACCGTTGACAACTCCTAAGGAACCGAGCTGATCGCCCCGGAGCCCCGGCTGACCTTGCATCTGCTCTGCGGCAAAATCGGGGCGGGCAAGTCGACGCTGGCCCAAACGCTGGCGAAGGGTCCCGGCACCGTCCTGGTCAGCGAGGATGGGTGGCTGTCGCGACTCTACCCGGGCGAGGTCGCCTCTGTCGCCGACTACGCCCGTTGCAGCGAACGCCTGCGCCATGCCCTGACCGAGCACGTATCCGACCTGCTCACCGGGGGAGTGTCGGTGGTGCTGGACTTACCCGCCAACACCCTGAAGGTCCGCAAATGGGCGCGACAGCTATTCGAGCAAACAGGCGTCCATCACCAACTGCACCACCTCGATATCCCTGACGAACTATGCAAGGTACGCCTGCGGCAGCGCAATGCTTCAGGAGCGCACCCTTTCATGCCGAGCGACGCGCAATTCGATGAGATCACGCGGTATTTTGTGCCACCGACGGCGAAGGAGGGGTTCAACGTGATTTTACATTGGGAGGAATGAGGTTAGGTGGGCGTGACTAGCAAGAGGGGGCTACAGAAGGGTCAGGGCTACCCATCGCACACCAGTGCTGGTGGCCGATGTGTAGCCCTGACCCAACAGAATAAACTCTGGATAGGAAGCACTTCCTTAATCAACAAATAAACAACGTCCCCTACGTCTCACCAGCATTTATATTAACCACAACGAAAACCAGCCAAATACAAAAGCACAAAAGGGGGTTGTCCCAATCTCTTGTCTCAGTGAACGTTGATCGCTGTGAGCGTCGTCGTAGAGTTGTACGCGCCGTAGCCCTCGATATAGAGGATGCCATTGGGAGACAACGCGAGATTCCCCGCCGTCGGGTAGCTCCACACCGCGTGGTGCGTGGACCGGTCGATCGCATACGTCGAAAGATTCGTGCTCACGATCACGGCGTTCTGCGTGAGCAGAACCTCGCTCACGAATTCCGTATCGCCTGAAGCTTGCGGCGTCCAGGACCAGATCAGTGTGCCGTCGGCCTCGGAGCGCGCTTCTACCCGCAGCGGATTGTTATTCGCCCCGTAAACGACCCCGCTGTCGTAGGCGGGCGTCGACGGGTAGTCGCCTTTGATGGTCCAGTCGACCGTGTCCGATTGAAGGTTGAAGTGCACCAGCGAGTTGCCGATCGCGCCACCATTTAGCCAGCTGTTGCCGTAGGCCGCGGCGAACACGGAGTTGGCGGCCCCCAGCACCGCCGAACCGCCGATTTGGTAGATGTAGTTCGTGAATGTCGGGTCGCTGATACTCGTCTTGAGCGTACCGAGGACCGGATCGAACACCCGCAGGGCATCACCTGTATAGGCATACACCGAGCCCGAATCGATCGCCGGGGTCCAGGTGGACTGCTGGGCGGTCGACGCGAAGTACAACTGGTCCCCTTGGAAATTGAACGCGTACAACCCGCCGTACGTGCCCGCGTTGGTATAGACCCCCGACGGCCCCACGGTGGGGGCGAGATAGTTTTCCCACTGGGAGGACATGGCGGACCGAAACAGCACGGAGCCATTGCTGGCATCCAGGGCGAACATGTAAGTCGACGTTTGCTGCCCAGCTGCAACGTAAACCACCCCGTTGCTGACGGCGGGCGGGTTCACGGACGGATAGGGCAGTCCGCTGAAGCTGTAGCTCCAAAGGGTGGATCCGTCGTACTCACTATGGGCGGTGACGGCGTTGGCACCGGCGATGTAGAAGTTTCCGCCTTCCGTGGTCACCGTGGCCAAATTGAACAGGCTGTTGAAGTAGAGGAAGGCAGGGACCGAGATCTGCCAGCGCGTGTCGAACTGGTTGGGGTCGAGCGTGACAGGCACGTATCCGGTGTGGGCGGCATTGCCCTGGAACGTGGCCCATTCGGGGGCACCCTGGATCGACGACAGCGCAGTCAAATGGTCGCCCGGCCACGCGCTGCCCGGGGCGAGGACATCAACGGTGTAATTCACCACCACGCCAGGCATCGCCTGAGGCGTTGCGCAAGAGGCATCCTGGCAAAGGCTGACAACCGCCTGTCCGGTATGGAGGCCCGTGGTCGCGGAGCTCAGGGTGGCGAGTTCGAGCACGTAGCTGCCGCCGCTGGCGCTGACCGCGACCGGCGCACTGAAAACGCCCCCCTCATCACTTGCCGTGGCGTAGACCGTGCCACTGAGGCCCAAGGCTCCAGCATCGAGTGTCACCAGCGGAGAGACTGACGTTCCGGCCACCACCATGCGCGAAACGGCGACCACTGGTTCTACAGCGATATGCAAGCTGGTTGTCGTCGAACCGCCCGGGCCCGTAACCGTGATCGTGTAGTCCGCGCCTGCAGCGGCGGAAGTAGGCGTGCCCGAGATGGAGCCCGTGGTCGAATCCAGCGCCAGGCCGGCGGGCAGCGCGGGGGACACGCTGAACGATGTCGCCGCACCGGAGATGACTGGGTCCAACGGTGAGATCGCCTGGTTTTCGACGTAAACTTGGGGCGACGCGTACGACGCTTGCGGCGCCGCCTGCGGGTTCGATGAACCGTCCCCGCCACCACACCCTGCCAAAATGATTACGCAAACAATTGCCGCCCAAAGCCCCCTCGCCTTCATACCCGCCTCCACATCTAATTGATTACGTTTCGCCCCTTGAGAGGGCGCGCACATTTTAAAACAGCGATCACCAAGCCGACACTTAACGTTAAAGCTCAGGCGCGCCGCCATTTGGCGTCGCCTGGAGCGCCTTGTGGGCGACATAAAAACAATGACCCATTGCTCCTACTTGTCCACGCGAGTGAGCAGGCCCATCCATGCGTCTGGTGGGCCTGACAGCATTGGTTTCAACTTTGCGATGCCGGTCTGATACAAGCCCCCCTTCTCCTCGTAGATTGCCTTTGCGTCTCTCTCGGTCTCCCAAACGCTCAACGAGGCTATGCGGTTGTTCGGGGCATCGACGATGGTCTGATGGTCCGGGGTCGGACCAAGTCAAGTCTTTGATATTTCAGGACAAACATTCCAGAAATAACCGTTATTTTGGCTTATAGGGCGATTTTCAGGGCTAAAATCCGCCCCATAGTAGTCCTCCTCTTCTCGAAGCACAAAGGCGCCGCCGGTTTCGTCAACAACTCGCCCTTTCCCACGAGCACCTAGTATCTCCCGGGTCTTGGCCACAACCGCAGCACTGCCGACAGCCACGCTTTCCGTCCAGGCTTCGTTTCGCACGCGGCATTCGGTGTTCAGCGCATCTTCGATCCAATCCCGATAAGCCTCAGCCAGCCCTTCCAGGCTGACCTCAGTCGCCTCGGCGAGGGTTTCCAGGGCGAGGATTCGATTGCGGCGACGCAGCCCCTGAATCTCCCGGTAGCCGCCATGTACCCATTCTTCCGGATGAGCGACAACACCGGCTCGGACCATGTTCAGATCAATATAGGCCAGACAACGTCGCAGGTGCTCGCCGGACTCAACGGCGGTGGCATGATAGCGGTCTTCCCAGAATGCGCCCTTGCGTTGCTTGCGCTGGTTGTATTCCTGGCCCGTCCGACCCGCAATCAACTGCATGGCAGCCGGGATACAGTTTTCTTTGCCGTGGTCTTTCACCAAAAGGTGCACGTGATTGGAGGTGATGGAATAGTTCAAGATCTGGAGGCCAAAACGTCTGCGGGCCGCGCCGAGCCAGGTCACAAAGCGGGACCGATCCCGGGCAAATTTCAGAAGGAATTCCTTCTTGTGGCAACGATGAGTAATGTGCCAGATACAACCGGGAATGTAATGCCGATTAGCCCTTGCCATATCCCCCTCCACAGGATATTTACTAAAAGCCTGTTTTTAGCCTTAAAAATCGAGCTATAGGCCGATATTCTTGGGCAAATCAGAGAATCTTTTCTGTATTTTCAGAAACTTAACTTGGTCCGACCCCACTGCTCTAGGCAGGTCATCATCCTCGGGTCACGTCTACTTCCAGAGCCACAACTACGGCACCATCCCGGTCGACCCGCCGGATGATGCAAAGGACGGGGGCGGCATTTCAGGCTGAAGTGAGCCTGAATGAACAGGTCACTGACCCCAAGAGCCACACCCCCGTCAGAGTAAGGTTATCAAATCCAGGGGTGCCCCGCCATCTGCTAATTCCGATGGTAGACTCCATGATCCCTTCTCGGCGGCACCGAGTTTGCTAGGAGCCTGATTGCAAACCTTGATTCGATGCGTTTTCTTCCAAGCGCCTAATGATCGCGGGTCTAAGAATCAATTTCCCGTCCTCAATGGATAGACCAAGACCGTCGATAACAATCTTGACGGTAGATGTAAAGCAATCGACCGCGTCAGATTCAATTTTAGCATCGGACTGTGACCAGAAATGTAAATATTTACGACGTATGTTCCTTACTTTATCGTAGATTTTCTTTTGTTCATCAGAAATCAACCCATATGTTTTCAATATTGAAACACGGCGATCCTGACCAAGTTTCTCGAATTTACTACCAAAAATTGACTGCTGTATGCTTTCATCCATCTCTTGTTTATTGATTCTGAATGAATGAAGATCGAACAGCATAATTGCGACCATCTCAGAAACCATTCCACAAAGGGCAATTGATCCAATATAATTGCCAAGAGCATATGAACCCTTCGCATGTTTGAGAGGCCAGATCAGTTTAGACAATATCCGCTCATCGACCGGCGCAGCGAAAATCCTCGGGCTCTCAACGCTGATTTCTTTGTATCTACAAATAATCGCATCGATGTCTGAAGGAATCCCTGGAGTGCACAAATATTCAAGCACGTTTTCTAGCGTTACGGGGCTATCGAAAAACTTCGCCCATGGCTCGTCAACCTCGAGAAAAGCTAGAGGATTAACTCGTGCTGAGATCAAATTTTCATCTGGCATTTGACTATAACTCCAAAAGCGAATTGGAAGTCGAAGCGGGTCAGGCCTGGAAGTTTGAAAGTTTTGAAAGCCCATTTATTCAGGGGAGTTCGGGGACACCTCCCTTAATTCTCAAATCGTCGTTTTAACTATGGTGCCCCCCGGTTCCGGTGTCCAAAAAACGCAAAAAGCCGCCCACCGGCGATGTCACCGGATGATCGGCCCTAGTTGCTGTTGGTCCTGCTCTCCTGCCACCTTACCCCCCCCACGCTGATCACCTAACCAACCTCAAAAGACAAGCCATCTTTTGATACCCACAATCCTCCCCGGCTGTCAAACTTTTATTTAAAGGGCTTCATCTGCCGCCCTTTATCCGGCGAGCCACATTTCTGCTAAAATCCCCCTATGTGCGGGCGCTTCGCGAACAACATCCCCATCGAGGACCTGATCAAGTACTTCGACCTGCCCCCGGGGTTCCTCCTCGAGGAGCGCTACAACATCGCCCCTTCCCAGGACATCGCCGTGATCCGCCAGCAGGGGGACGAGCGAAGCCTGGCCATGCTGCACTGGGGCCTGGTGCCGCACTGGGCGAAGGACAAGAAGATCGGCTACAAGATGATCAACGCCCGGGCGGAAACCCTGGCCGCGAAGCCGTCGTTCCGTCACCCGTTTTACAGCCAGCGCTGCATCATCCCAGCGAGCGGCTTCTACGAGTGGAAGAAGGGGGAAAAGGCCAACAGCCCTACTACATCTTCCGCAAGGACGGCGCCCCGATGGCCCTGGCCGGGCTGTGGGAGCACTGGGAGAACCCGGAGAAGCCGGGGGAGGTGGTGGAGTCCTGCACGATCATCACCACCGAGGCGAACGACCTGGTGGCGCCCCTCCACACCCGGATGCCGGCGATCCTGGAGCGGGAAGAAATTGACGCCTGGTTCAGCCCCCACCAGCACGCGGAGGATCTACTCGCCCTTCTGCGGCCGGCGGCGGATGTGGTTTTGGATCTCTACCCGGTTTCAGATTATGTGAACAAGCCGGTGAATGATGGGGAGGAGTGTACTAAGCCGAAGTCACTGTAACGATCAGAGTTAGGGCTATTCAGCCTCGCTTTTAAATTCGATTCTCAAGGGCAAATCTGTCATTGCATAGTGGACGAATTGTTGACCTAATGCAGTTAATTCATAGCCTTCCTGATTATCAAAAGCCGAAACGAGCTGTTTTTGGCCACTACCTTTAGGGCTGCGTTGAGGCGTTTTTGCAATGAAATTACCAAAGCGGTCAGTTGCCCTGTGCTGGCGAATAATTCCGCCAGTACTGAGGTCTCGGAACAGAAGTTTATACAGATCAGCATCTGCCGAATCCTCCCGCACAGGTCCCTTTCCTATTTTTCTCCAAATTGCCCCTCGTGTGATTCCTCCGCTATTATAAATTGCGGCAATCACTTGAAAGTGCATTTCTGAATATTGATTTATCCAATCAATATAAAGGCGCACAACATCATCACTGGATACTTGAGTAGCTGCAGCATTCGATAGAATATTTCTGATATATTCCCTTTTTTGTTCGCTCTCGGCACCAGACCATTCTCGAAAAGTCTTTTTTACTAATGACTGATATTCTTTGCTTTCTACCCTGGCCGCAATAGCCTCATCTTGAAGATTGAGACGAGCCATTATTTCTATTATTGTTTGTTCTTTTTCCTTTAATTCGTCTTGAAGCATTCGTACCCAATGCTCAAAAAATCGATTGACCCTATCCTGTTCTCCTTCAGACCAAGCACCAGCAATCGCAGAAAAAACGCCTCCCGCAAAAGGAATGGTACCACCGATAGCCTGTAATGCCCCGCGAGATATTTTCGCTACTTTCCCGCTTAAAGGAAAACTAGCGTCTTCAGGCTTCTCGATTTCATCGGTCATAATTATTCCTTCTGAGTCTTAGCGAGAAGGTCTACAGGGTCAGGAGAAGGTCAGCAGTTGCAGGAATGCAAAGTTGCAAAGTTGTTCGTCAGCCTGTTCAGCCGCCATCTCCCGTCCCCAAAAATTCTTCTACTTATCCCACCACTCTTTTTTACCCTTGACGTTCTTGTACTTATTAGCAAAGAAGCTAGTCTCCTCGCTCTTGCCAAATGGATTTTGACCTTCTTCTAACCCGACCTCTTTATAGCAACTCCGGCAGAAATAAATGAACTTGTCCCAGTCTGGGTTGAAAACCCGTTCCAGGTCGGAATAAGGGAATGCCCTGCAACACCGAATACACTCTCTCAAACCCTCATTCATGGCGACACCAAAGCCCTTGAAGAATTCATTGTTGGCAACTCAGGCAATTCTAAACTTTTGGTCTGATTTTTTTCTTACAAAAAAGTGGCAGCCACACCAGGCTGCCACTTCTGAATTCCCTTATTTTCTGCTCTTCGGCAGCGCCTCATACTCCTCCCGGATCTTCATCCGCAGCCAGGCACTGGCAACCAGCCCCTTGCTCTCGGCCACCTTCTTGAGCATCTCCGCTTCTTCGTCGCTGTAACGCAACTGGAAAATTCGGTCCCTGGTTCCCACGGCTCTCCTCCTTGGCAAATGTCAGTTCATCTACCACCATCAGCCGGCCTGGTCAAGGGCTTCCTGCTGCATCGCCGCAACGGTCAGGGCCTTCTTGATCTTGCCCAAGTGCTGGATAAGCAGGTCGACGCGCTGGATGTTGAGATCGAGGTTGCCGCGCCGCATCTTCTTGAGGGCGACCAGCTCGTTGTCCCTGACCGACTCGCCGACTACCTGGGCCACCTGCTCCAGCATCTTCTCCAGCCGGGTGAGAGTCTCCTGTTCCTCGCGGGTGACCTCCTCGGCGGCGAACATCTCGCCGGTGGCGCCGATGTTGAGCAGGCCGTCGACGAAGGCGCGAAGCTTGGCGTAGCTGCCGAGCTCGCCGCTGCGGATCCGGCGGAAGACGACCGGCTGCTGCCCCCTAGGCAGGCGGCTCATCTCGAAGGCCTGGGAGTTGCCGAGCTGCCCCTTGATCACCAGCTGCTGGTACTCCTCGGAGAGGTTGAGGAGGGAAGTCCGCTCGCCGATCCGCCAGGTCTGCTTGAAGCCGAGCTTGGCGGCGAGCTCCTCTTCGGTCAGGCCGCGATCGTAGTCAAGGGGGACAGGCACCTAGTGGAGTCAGTACCTCACATCCGGTTCTTAGTACGCTTAGTCGCCACCGCGTTCCAGGGATCGTCGGGC
>CAWDZB010000020.1:0-83843 GCA_963806685.1 uncultured delta proteobacterium | reverse complement strand
GCGGCGATCTTTGTTGGCCTGGCGCTGCACCTGGCAAGCAGCCGAAGCTGAGGCGGCAAACCCCTCCCACGGAGGTCCCCATGCCCGAGGCGACAACCGGTTCCTGCGGCTGCGGTGCACTGCACTTCACCGTCACCGGCAAAATCCGCAACGTCGTCAACTGCCACTGCAGCAAGTGCCGAAAATTCAGCGGTGCGGCCTTCTCCAGCTACGCGGTGGTCGGTGCGGACGCATTCCAACTCACTGCCGGCGAGACGGAGCTGGCCCGCTTCGTCCTTCCCGGCGGTGCCGCGCGGCATTTCTGCAGCCGCTGCGGAACGCCGGTCTTCCTGGTCAATCCCGTCTATCCCGCCTTCCGCATGCTCCCCCTTGGCATCCTCGAACGTCCCGAAGAACTGGAGCCGCGCATGAACATCTTCTGCAGTACGCAACTCGACTGGCTGGGACATCTCGCCGAGTTACCGAGCTTTTCGGGCCCCTTCAGGCGCTAACCAGGGTTGGCAACGAGTAGATTTCCCCACCAGGCGGCCGGCAGGCCGGAGCCGAGAGAAGGGGCCGTCGAGGGAAGGCAAAAAAAGGGGGGAGGCCGGCAGCAGGGGCCGTTCCTCAGGCGAGGGTCCGGAATTCCGCCACTTCCTCTTCCAGGGTGGATATCTGCAGGGAAAGGTCGCCCAGGGTGTCTCCCATGACCTTGGCCGACTGAAGATTGTTGCGGGTCGATTCCTGGATATCGGCTACCGCTTCGACGATCTGATGGCCACTCCGGGCCTGTTCCCCGCAAGCGGAGCGAATCCGCTGGATCATGCTGCCGATCTCCTCGGTGAGCCGGGAGATCAGACCACCGTCGGCGTTCTGCTTCTTGGTGGCGTCCCGCACCATGACGGTAAGATCGGCCATCTTTTCCACCTCGCCCATGATCTGTTCGCTGGCCCGGGCCTGCTGGTGGGTGGAGACGGCGATCTGGGTAATCATTCCCGCCATTTTCTCTGTCGTCTCGCGGATAAGCATGCTGCCGCGGGCCTGCTCCCGCGTGGCGCGGGCGATCCCGCCGATCCGGTCGGCAGCCTTCTCCACCCCGACGACGATCTCCCGCAGGGCCTCCCCCGACTTCTCGGAGAGGACTTCCCCCTCGGCCACCTTCCGTTCCGCTCCCTGGATGGCCTGGACCGCCCGGCTGGTCTCGTCCTGCACCCGGCTGATGAGCTGGTCGATTTCCCGGGTCGATTCGTTGGTCCGCTCGGCGAGCTTGCGGATCTCTTCGGCGACCACCGCGAAGCCGCGGCCATGCTCCCCCGATTGGGCGGCGATGATCGAGGCATTGAGGGACAGCAGCCGCGTCTCCTCGGTCACTTCGTTGATCATCGACAGGATCAGGCCGATGTCGTCGACGCTCTGCGACAAGGTGGTGATCGATTCCGCGGCCGAACGGGAGGAGAGGCGAATTGCCTGAATCCCGTGGATGGTCGCCTCCACTGCCTTCTGGCCGGTTTCGGCGTCTTCGTGGACCGCGGCCGATATCTCCGCGGTCTGCTGGGCGTTCTGCTCGACTTCCTGGATCGAGGCATCCATCTCGGCGATGGAGGAGACGGTAGTCATCGAGGCGTTCTTGAGTTCGCTGGCGTTTTCCTCGATCTGGCGGATGGTGGCATCCATTTCGGTGATGGCGGAGCTGACCTGGGCGACGGATTCGGCGAGGGACTCGGTGTTGAGCGCTACCCCCTGAATGCTCTTGGCCATGTTGAGGACCGAACTCGAGGTGTCTGCCGCCGACCGGGACAGCGCCTCCACCGCGTCGGTGATCCCCTGCTGGGAATCGTTGATCTGCAGGATCGCCCCGGAGGTATCGTCGATCCCCTTCTGCTGCACCTCGGCGGTGGCGATGACCTCCCTGGAGACCAGCTGGATGCTGTTCCCCACCCGGCCGAGTTCCCCGGAAGACTTCGTAACCTTGCCCATCATCGCCGAGAGCATGACCAGCATCTGGTTGAAGTCCTCACCCAACCGGCCCAGTTCGTCGCCCGACCCCACCGGCACGGTGGCAGTCAGATCCCCTTCGGCCCCCCTCTGCAGAGACTGCATCAGCTGCTTGACGCGTCCGACGATCGAACGGGTGGCGAGCAGACCGAGGATGATGGCAAGGAGGATGGCCCCGCTGATGACCGAAATGAAAGTGATCTGCGAACGGTGGCGGATGGCCTGGGCGGCCTTTTGGTTTTCCGCCGTCAGTCTGCCGACCTCGACCAGCAGGTCATCGACGGTGACGCTGGCGTCGTCGACCACCCGGGGAAGATCCTCCCGGATCAGCCGCTTCAGAGTCCCGTCGTCCGGTTTTCCCCCCATCAACCCAGCCTTGGTAGCCAGCAGCTGCTGGGCGACCTGGTCGAAGGCATTAAAGGCCGCCCGCACCTTGTTGACCCGCTGTTCCAAAAGCCCCCCTGGAATCGCCGGTGGAATATGCAGCTTCGGGTGCCCTTTGAGCAGAATGTTGCAGTAGCTCTGGATATTGTCGCGCTTGAGCTCGTAATCGACCTTGCTGTTCTCGAAATCGTCACCGCCGACCTGGGAAATCGCTGCCTCGAGCAGATTGACCCGTCCCCCCTGGAGGGTCACTTTCATCAGCACCGCAAGTTTTTCCTGGGCCGCACTACTCCTTTGCAGATCGAGCAGGGTGCTGATCCGGTCCTGGTTCCAAAGGCCAAAGAAACCGGTGGCGGCCACGATCAGGGCCATGACCAGAAAGAGCAGGATCAATTTGTATTTCAGTTGCAGTTGTCGAAGCATTACCAGTTCTTCTTCCTGCGGCATTGGCCGCGCCAGGGTCACGCCAGTCCTTCCCCCAAGGGACGATCGGCACCGCGATTCGACAAAATTCGGCGGATACTTTACACGAAAATGGCCGAGGGTGCAGCCATTTTGCGTAGCACTTCAGCGCGGATAGGGGATTTTAATCCACTTATCTCCCGCAACCGTTTGTATTAATGAGAAAAGCTGTTTTTGCCTGCCAATTGGCGCGGGACCTGCACGCGGTTGCAACGCAATGTCCGCGCCAATGCGGGACCGTCCGCATAGGCGGGGTAACCTGCCGCCTGTCAAAATCCTTCTGCGGCAGATTCTTGAATCCCATGTTCCAGGAGGTACCAATGAAGTTGCGCTTTGCCCCGTTTCTAGTCGTCTCCGTTTTGCTAGCCTCGCTCCTGGCCCCGTCCACGGGGCACGCGATTCCCGCCTTCTCCCGCCAGTATAAGACCGAGTGCAAGACCTGCCACACCATCTTCCCCGAGCGCAACGAGTTCGGCGACGCTTTTGAGAAGAACAGTTTCGTCTGGCCCGGCAAGCTCCCCGCTCAGCTGCAAACCGCGGCGCAGACGCAGACTCCGCCGCCGACCACCCTGCCGGGGCTGGTTAGGGGGGCCGATGCAATTTTCAACAGCGGTCTTCCCAGCGTTCTGCCGGTTTCCCTGATGGGGACCTACAAGGCGATCTACAACCCCGACAAGGATCCCAACTTCGATCTCGACGGCGGCACCGGGCTGGAAATCTTCGCGGCCGGCAACTTTCACAATCAGGTCGGCTTCTGGGGCGAGTACGGTTTTACCAACTCTTCCATCGGCGACCTTTTCCTACAATTCCGTCATCTTTACGGCCTGCCGCTCAATGTCAAGATCGGCAAGTACAAGCCGACCCTTAGCCTCTGGAAGGCCAACGACCGCTCGTCTCTGAGCGGGTTCGGCCAGAACTCCCTACGGGTCGGGGACAACCCTTTCCGCCTTTCCGGGCGCCAGGCGACGGTCGAACTCAACGCGGTGCTCGGCTCGCGGGTCTTCGTGGCCGCCGGGGTCACCAACGGCTCGGAGACCAACAAGGAAGAAAACCGCAAAAACTACTACGGCCACCTCTCGGCCCGCATCGGCGGTACCGATTTTCTCGGCAAGGAGCCCGAGGTCGATCTCGATCACGACAGCGTCTGGGACTATCTGACCCTGACCTTCGGCAGCTTCGGCTACGTTGGCTCTTCCGACGCCGGGGCCAACGATTTTTATCGCCTCGGCCTGGAAGGGGAGGCGCTTTACAAGCGACTGAAGATGCGCTTCAGCAGCATCTACGGCCATGACGACGATCCGAGTGCGACCGGCGTTTCGGCCAACTCCCACTTCTACCTGGCTCAGGCCCAGTATCTGATCGGCTCCAACGTGATACCGTCGGTCCGCTACGAATTCCAGGACATTGACGGGGACGGCATAACCCGCAAGTACATCGGTGGCGTCTCCTACGCCCTGCTGCAGAACCTGCGCCTGGCGCTTGAATATGTCCACAAGGATGCCCCCAGCGACATCAGCCGGGAGGGAACCTTCCAGGCCTCCTTCGCGTTTTGAGCCATCCTTCGTTTTGCCATCCGCTCGGCCCCTGGCTGCCAGGGGCCGGATTTTCATCGAAAGGTGCACAATGAAAAAATTTTCCTGCTGATGTGTGCTGTTCTGCTCCTGGCGACCGGTGCCGAGGCCAAGTTGATTGTCATTGGCAGTGGCGACGCCACCCAGTTTGACCCCTCCAACTTCCCCCCCCAGATGCAGGAGGCCTACAAGCTCATGGCGGTGAAGTGCGTCAAGTGCCATTCCTTGGAGCGGGTCGCCATTGCCCTGCAGACCGGCATCGCGCCAATCAGCGGCGGCATCTTCGACCGTAGCGCCACCCGCGCCTACGGCATCAAGATGTTGCGCAAGCCCGATTCCAACATGACCAAGGAGGACGTCAAGAAGGTCATCCCCCTGCTCAACTTCATGCTCGACGAAGCCAACCGCTAGCCAGGGATGAAACACTTCCGCCCCCTTGCATGCAACGGCGCCCTCCGCCGCTGCCGCTGGAGGGTGTCTCTGACTGTCTGAAGGCCTCTCGCCTTCTATTTCGAAAAGGAAACCCCGCAAGGCCCTCGGGCCCCTGCGGGGTTTCCTTTTAATGCCGGCTCGATACCCGAATCGGTGGCAATAAAGGGCCGGCGGCGCTGGCGTCCGTTCCCGGAGCCATCTATAATGGCAACGTTTGTCCCATTCTATTGCGGAGGATCAAGCATGGAGATCACTTTCCCCGGCGGCGTCGCCGTCGAGGCCAATTACAAAGGATTCACCGTCCGCTGCGACCAGCCTGAAGCGGCCGGCGGCCAGAACACTGCGCCCTCCCCTTTCGATCTTTTCCTGGTTGCCCTCGGCAACTGCGCCGGCTACTTTGCCTTGCGCTTCTGCCAGCAGCGCGAACTCTCGACCCACGGTTTGCGACTGACCATGGAAACCCAACGCGACCCCGAAGGTCACCGGCTGGCGCGGGTGCGCATCGTCATCCATCTTCCCGAGGAATTTCCCGAAAAATACCGGGCAGCGATCATCCGCGCCGCCGACCAGTGCACGGTGAAACGCACCCTCTTCGATCCTCCCGAATTCGAGGTGACGACCCGTTGAGTCAGGGCCAGGGATCGTTCGTGGCGGGATGACCGGAGACGGCGCGCAGGCCGGTTTCTTCGGCCAGGGCGGTCAGCAGGGCCGCCGCCTCTTCCTCGCGACTGGCCGGCCAGGCGATTTCCACCAGACCGGCCGCCGCTTCCAGGGTGCGCAAAAAAAGCAGCCCGTCGTAGGCCTCGACAATGAAGCGCAGGTAGGCGATTTCCCGGCGCGGAACGTGGAAGGAACGTTTTTGGAAGGAATCGGACACGGGCGGAATTTTTCCTTGACGACCGCCAGGCGAGTCGTTATTTTGGCTAAACATTTTTAGGGGAACTGAAAATGGTCATTGGCGTTCCGACGGAAACCAAGGCCCGTGAATACCGCGTCGGCCTCACCCCCGCCGGAGCCCGGACCCTGGTCGAGGACGGCCACCGGGTTCTGGTACAGAGCGGCGCCGGCAGCGGCAGCGGGTTCGGCGACGAGCAGTACCGGGTCGCCGGAGCCACCCTCGTAAGCGAGGCTACCAAGGTCTGGGATGGCGCCGAGCTGGTGGTCAAGGTCAAGGAGCCGCTGCCGGATGAGTTTTCCTGCCTGCGCCCCGGGCTCCTGCTTTTTACCTATCTGCACCTGGCGCCGGCGCCGGAGTTGACCGCCGCCCTGCTGGAACGGGCCGTGACCGGCATCGCCTACGAAACGGTGCAGCGCGACGACGGCAGCCTGCCGCTGCTTCACCCGATGAGCGAAATCGCCGGGCGCATGGCCCCCCAGGTCGGGGCTTGGTACCTGCAGAAGGAGAATGGCGGCAAGGGCCTGCTCCTGGCCGGCGCGCCGGGGGTGAAGCCCGGCCGGGTGGTGGTGATCGGCGCCGGCACGGTGGGCGGCAATGCAGTGCGCATCGCCGTCGGCATGGGCGCCGAGGTAACGGTCCTCGATCTCGACGGCACCCGCCTCGAGGCTCTCGACGAGCACTACGGTAACCAGGTGCGGACCCTGATGTCCAACTCGCAGAGCATCGAGGAGGAAGTCCGGCGGGCCGATCTGCTGATCGGGGCGGTGCTGATTGCCGGCGCCCGGGCCCCGCTGCTGGTCAGCCGGGAGCTGGTTGCCGCCATGGCCCCCGGCAGCGTGATCGTCGATGTCGCCGTCGACCAGGGGGGTTGCGTGGCGACCACCCATGCGACGACCCACGACGACCCGGTCTACTGCGTTGACGGCGTGCTCCACTACGGCGTCGCCAACATGCCCGGAGCGGTCAGCCATACCAGCACCCTGGCACTGACCAATGCCACCCTCCCCTTCGTGCGCCGCCTGGCCCGAGCAGGGTTGGAAGCCGCCGCGGCCGACCCGACCCTCGCCCGCGGCGTGAACACCTGGCGCGGGCAACTGTGCAACACCGCGGTGGCCAGGGCCCAGGGACTGCCTTTCGTCCCCTTCACCCCCTGACGGTACGACGCCCGCCAACGGCGGGCGCAAGACCTAGCGAAAATTTATCGCACAATCTCTGTATCAGCCAAAAACCTCCTCCAGAGTCGGCTGAATCCAAGCAGGAGATTCGTTGCGACCCCCGGGGATCCCCACCCGGGGATTTTTTTGCCCGCGCTTGCCCGCCGAAGCCCTGGCGAAGGCGGGTCAGCCCTCAAGGTTGCCGAAGGTATCCAGGATGAAACGGGCGATGCTGCGCTTTGGCGGCAAGACTGGCCAGGCGCCGGGGGAAAACCAGCGGGCATCTTCCAGCTCGGTGCGGTCCACCTGCAGTTCACCCCCCGCATAGTCGGCGAGAAAGCCAGCCATCAGCTGGCTGGGAAAGGGCCAGCTCTGGCTGCCGACGTAGCGGATGTTCTCCACCCGCACCCCGGTCTCCTCCAGTACCTCGCGGTGAACCGCCTCCTCCAGGCATTCGCCGAAGTCAAGAAATCCCGCCACCAGGCTATAGCGCCCCGCCGGCCACACCGCCTTACGGGTCAGCAGCAGTTCCCGGTCGCGCCGTACCAGGACAATGACACAGGGGTGAATATGGGGGTAGTGGGGATAGTTGCAGGAGGAGCACTTTCGTCCCCACTCATGGGACATGGCGCTGGTCGCCGCTCCGCAGTGGGCACAGAAGCGGCTGTTGCGCTGCCAGTGGAGGATCTGCCCGGCGAGGCCGCCAAGGGAGAGGAGCGCCACCGACAGGGCCGGTTCGGCGGCCAGCAGGCTCTCGGCGGTAAGCCCGGCCGGGATTTCCGTCTCCTGCGGCAGCGCCAGGGCCCGGCAGGGGCGCCCCCGATAGCGACCGAGGTAAATGGGGGGATTCCCGGCCGCCGCCGGCAGCGGGAGCTCCCCCTGGGGCAGGGCCGGTTCGGGCCCGGCGGTAACCAGCAGCTCGCTGCCGCGCATCAGCACCCAGCAACCCGCTCCACCCGCATCTGCATCGGGCGGCTCCAGGTGGAAGTCGGCGGCCAGGGCGGTGGCGTTGAAGGGGAGATGGGCCGGGGACGGGAAACGTTCGGGCAGGGGCATGGTTCACTCCGCAGCGGCGCGGGTCGCGTGATAGAGGAGCAGGGCCAGCTGGGTCTTGGCGTCGACGATCTCGCCGATCGCCACCATCGCCAGGGCCTCATCCAAAGAAAGCGGCAGCGGGGCAATGAACTCGTCCGCCTCGGGGGCGGCGGGGACCGGCTGCAGCTGATCGGCCCGGAAAAGATGGATGCACTCGTCACAGAAGCCGACGCTGCTCAGAGTCTGCCCGAGCCGGACCAGGCGCCCGGCCCGCCAGCCGGTTTCCTCCTCCAGTTCGCGCCCAGCACAAACTTCCGGCGCCTCCCCCGGCTCGAGACGGCCGGCGGGGATCTCCAGCACCTCGCGGCCGACGGCCGGTCGGAACTGTCGGATCAGCAGCACCCGGCCATCAGAAAGTATCGGCAGGACGGCAGCGCCGCCGGGGTGCCGCACGATCTCGAAGTCGGCGCTGCGGCCATCGGGAAGACGGTGGGATTCGATTGCCAGCGAGAGGATCCGGCCCGTGAAGATAGTGCGCCGGCTGCCACTCATGGCGCGCCCCCTGCTGCCGGCGGCAAAACCATCCGCAGCTCGCCGGAGGCAACCCGCAGGGTCACCGGCAGCCGGCCAAAATAGTCGCCGTCGAGCTGGATCGGCACCGCTTCCCCCTGCAGGTGCAGCTGCCGGGTTTTGAAGGTCCGGGCCGCCGCCGGGGCCAGGGAGCGGCCGCTCGCCAGCGCACCAGCAGCCCGCAGCAGTGCCAGCCGGCCGGGGCGCAGCAGCAGGCAGACATCGAGAGCTTCTTCCTGCAGTGAGGCATGGGGGGCGATGGCGAAGCGGCCGCCGTAGAACCGGCCGTTGCTGACCACCGCCCCGTAGCAGGAGATCGCCTCCCCCTCGGCGGTCAGTGCTTCGATCGGCCGGGGCGGCCGGGCCAGCAGCACCCGTGCAGCACTTGCCAGGTAGGCGAACTTGCCGGTCAGGCGCTTGAGTCCGCCGCTGACCGCATAGACCGCCTCGGCATCGGGTCCGGCGCTGGCCATCAGCAGAAAACGGTGGTCGTCGGCGGCTCCCAGGCAGACCGGCAACGGCGTCCCCTCCAGGGCGATCCGGCAGGCCGCTTCGAGCCCGAAGGGGATGCCCGCCTCGAGCGCGAAAACATTGGTCGTCCCCAGCGGCAGAAAGGCCAGGGGAATCGTGCTCGGCACCAGCCCGTTGACGACCTCGTTGAGGGTCCCGTCGCCGCCGGCGGCGACGATCCGCTCGAAACCGCCGGTGCGCGCCGCGGCCGCGGCGCGGCGCGCATCGCCCCGGGCGGCGGTGAGGGTCAGGTCGACCGCCACCCCTTGCTCGCGAAACCAGCTCACGGCCCGTTCGATGCGCGCCCGGGCGTCCCGCCCGGCGGTCGGATTGGCAATCAGCTTGAGGGTGCGGATGGCGGTCATGGGCATATCCCGGTCAATGGCCAGGGTCGACGGAGTTGTCCAGCGGGGCGTGGCACAGGTAGGCCGAACGCCTGCGCTGGCCGTAGACCTCCCGGCAGGCATAGCCGCTCTCCTTCTCGAAGTCGGGTAGGGCATCCTCGGCCATGACCACGAAGAGCTGCGGCCGGTCCCGCAAAAACCCCTGCAGGTCGGCGGCGGTCGGCAGGTACCAGTTGCGGTATTCCTCGTCGGTCTGGAACCGGACATCCCGCTGCATGCCGTAGGCCTCGGCGGTGAGATGACGCCGGTAGAGGGAGAGGGACGGCAGAAAACACTGGTAGGCCAGCACGTCGAGGTTCCGGTCCGGGTCGAGGCGGTTGAGGGTGGTGGCCATCTGCTCGTAGCCGCGCATCTGCGGAGCGGCAACGCCGACGACCGCGTAGGCGACGGTGGAGACGACGATCAGCAGCAGCGCACTCCACCAGACCAGCTGCGGCCCCTGGCGCTCCTGCCAGAGCCGCCACCACAGCCAGAGCAGCAGCGGAGCGGCGACCACCAACGGCCAGCGTAGCACCCGGGCGGGGGGATAGACGAAGCCGGCCACCGCCGGCGCAATGGCGAAGAGCAGCAGCAGCAGCGCCGCCAGGGTGCGCAGGCGGGGCATGGGGAAGGTCCGCAGGGCCGCGGCGGCCAGAATGGCCGCGATGCCGAAGAAGGGAACGATGTAGCTGGGCTGCTTGCTCTGGGCCAGGGTGAAGATGACGAAGGGGACCCAGACATAGAGTAGCAGCACCCGGGTCGGCCGGTCGAAGGCACGGGGACTGAACGTCCCCCTGGCAAAGAACAGGATATAGGGGAGAAAGGTCCCGGCGAAAACGTAGAAGAAGTACCAGAGCGGTTCGTGGCGGTGAAAGCGGTTGGTGGCCACCCGGTCGACGGTCTGCACCTTGAGGAAGTAGTAGAGCAGGCCGGGGTTCTTGGCCATCACGATCAGGTACCAGGGGAGCGCCAGCAGGGCGAAGACGCCACTGCCGGCCAGCACCTCCCGCCAGGAAAAGACCCGGCGGTGGTCGGGATCGAAGAACTTGGCGACTAGGTAGGGCAGCAGGGTGAAGAGGAAGATGATCGGTCCCTTGGTGAGAAACCCGAGGCCGAGCGCCAGACCGTAAAGGGGAGCGTCGCTGCGCCGGCCCTCCCCGCGCAGCCGGCGGAACAGGTAGTACTGGGCCATGACCGTGAAGCAGGTCAGGTAGATGTCGGTGGCGACGATGCGGGCGATGGCCAGGAAGAGGACCGAAGAGGCGAAAATCAGCGTCGCATCGAAGGCATTGCGCCGGTCGCCGAGCAGCACCAGGGCCAAGCGATAGAGGTAGACAACTGCGATGATGGCGGCGACCACGCCGAAGAAGCGGGCACCGAAATCGTTGATGCCGAACAGCTTGTAGCCGCCGGCAATCGCCCAATAGGTCAGGGGCGGCTTGTGGAAGTGCTTAATGGCATTGAAGAAGGGCTCCAGGTAGTTGCCACGCAGGAGCATCTCCCAGGCGATCTCGCCGTAGCGCCCCTCGGTCGATTCCATCAGCGGCAGGAAGCCGGTCGGCAGCAGCAGGACAAGGAAGTAGAGTGCCAGCAGCAGCCGGAGGCGCCGGCCGGCGGGGGCCTCAGCCATTCTTGGCTTCCTGTTCCCGACGTTCGCGGGCGATCAGATAGAGGTTGCGGGTGTAGATGAAAAATCCGGTGGACTGACCTACGATGAAGACGATGTCCTTGCGGATGATGGCGTAGACCAGCAGCAGCGAAGAGCCGCCGATGCTGAAGTACCAGAAGGCGGTCGGGATCATGCTGCGGCGGTGCTTTTCCGAATAGAGCCACTGCACGAAAAAGCGCATGAAGAACAGGGTCTGGCCGGAAAAACCAAGGACCAGGATGGCGATTTCCGATTTAGCCATGGGTCTCCCCGATTTCGATCTTGAGATGACGCTTGATCATCCAGCGCACGCTGATGACGTCGTACAGGCCCTCGATGCCGCGGCGCAGGTTGGTGTATTTGGAGACGCCGTGCAGGCGCTGGCGATGGTTGACCTTGACCTCGACCACCTTCGCTCCCTCGATGCGCATCAGCGTCGGCAGGAAGCGGTGCAGTCCCTTGTAGATCTTGATCCGCTTGAGCAAGGCCGCGTTCATCACCTTAAGGGAGCAGCCGGTATCGTGGATCGATTCCCAGGTCAGGCGGTTGCGGACGAAGTTGCCGATGCGGCTGCCGATCTTCTTCGACAGGGTATCCTGGCGGTTGAAACGCCAGCCATTGATCATGTCGTAGTCCCCGTAATACTCCAGCATCTTCGGAATGTCGGCGGGGTCGTTCTGCAGGTCGGCATCCATGGTGATCACCACGTCGCCATCGGCATGCTGGAACCCCGCATAGAGTGCCGCGGACTGGCCGGCATTGCGGGAAAACGCGACATAGGCGACCTCGGGATGGGCCGCCGCCAGTTCCTTGATCACCGTCAGGCTGCGGTCGGTGCTGCAATCGTCGACGAACAGCAGCTGGTAGGTGTACGGCAGGTTGGCCGCTACCTTGACAATCTCGCCGTGGAGCGCCGCCAGGTTCTCCTCTTCGTTGTAGACCGGTATGACATAGGAGATTTTCTTGATCATGGGTGCCTCTAAAAACGCTCCCCGTTCTCCCCGGGGCGGGGGAAATCCAGCAGCTGCCGGCGTTGAAAATAGTCCCTGACCAGGATGCTGGTGACGGTGCCGATAAAGGCCCCGGCCACCACGTCGCTGGTGAAATGGGCGCCAGCCAGCACCCGGCAGGCGGCCACCAGGGCGGCCGGCGCAAACCAGAGCAGCTGCCGGCGCGGCATCATCAGGTAACCGGCGGTCGCTACGGCGAAAATCGTGGTGGAGTGGCCGGACGGAAAAGACCACATCTTAGCAGAAAACTGGAAAAACGAAAAAGAATATAGCTGCTTCCCGAAAAAAACCTTGGGCCGCGGGCGACCGCAGAGGATCTTGATGACGTCGGCGGCCAGCCCCGAAGCGAGGACCGTGGCCACCAGGTAGAGGATGCGCTGCTGCCAACGGCGCAGCATGGCCGCCCGCTCCGGCAATTTCGCCCGGGTCGCGGCCCGTCGCAGCAGCAGGAAGACGACCGGTCCCGGCACCAGGTAATAGACCGAATTGCCGAATTCGCTGAGCCGATCGAACCACCGCTTGACGAAGAGGGGAAGAGCGTTCACCCGGATCGCCACCTCGCGGTCGACATACAGGGCCAAAACCAGGCAGACCGCCCCGACCAGCAGGGCACCGGGCAGCAGCCAGAGGTAACGACGCCCCGTCGACACCGAAGCTCCCCCCGCCTTGCTCATGGTTTGGGAACACCTTCGACCGGGCTGCCGGTCCGGTACAAGTTGAGCCGCATGCGCCGCCCCTTGGAGTAATTGAATCCGCTGATCCGTTCGACCACCGCGGGGGCCAACCCGGCATCCCGGGCAGCATCGAGAAATCGGGGGAGCTGCTTGTCGCCGACCAGCACCCACCCGTCCGGGTTATCCCGCAGGAAGATCGCGGCGGCGGCGGCATCGAGCATCCGGGTCCCGGTTCCGGCCAGGAAGACCAGGCTCGGCTCCCGGTAGTCGACCGTCGCCAGATGGTAGGGAGCTTTGGCACCATGCCGCTGTAGCGCCGTCACCACGGCGTTGCTGAGCCAGGGGCCCTGCAGCCCGGGCAGCACCCAGCCCAGGGCCGGAACCAGCACCAGCACCGCCGCCAGAGACGCCGCCACCACCAGCTCCGTGGCACGGCGCCGGCGCAGCAGCCGCGGCAGCCCGAACAGCAGCGCGGCAGCCGCTGCCGCCGCCAGCAGACCGGGGAGCGACAGGCCACCGCCGGTGACCGGCGGCAGAATCGCCAGCCCCGCTCCGAGCAGCAAAGTCACCAGCCCCCAGAGGCCGAGAATGGGCCAGCGCAGCACCCTAAACGGCCGCCCCTCGAGCTGGGCGAGTCCTTCCTGAAGATGCCCCAGGAACCGGCCGGTCAGCAGCGCCACGGCGGGAAAGACCGGCAGGATATAGTGGGGCAGCTTGGTCGGAACCAGCTCGAAAAGGAGCCAGGCCGGAATCAGCCAGGCGAGCAGGAAGCGCACCGCGGCATCGCCGCGGGCCCGCCACGAGGGCCAGAAGGCCGCCCAGGCCAAAAGCGAGCCGGGCCAGAACAGAGCGGTGAACAGAAGCAGGTAGAAACCCGGCCAGGCGCCATGGGACTCCTGACCGCCGATCAGCTTGGGCAGCAGGTCGTGCCCCACCGCCTGGCGCAGAAAGGCTCCATGGGAGACCTGGTTGATGGCGACGAACCAGGGAAGGACGATCAGCAGCATCAGCAGCAGACCCGACAGGGGACGCAGGGTACGCAGAAATCCTCCCCGGCGATCCGCCACCCGCAATACCAGGATGGTCAGCAGGGCGATGGCCGGCGGCACCGGTCCCTTGAGCAGAATCCCCGCCCCGCAGGCGACCCAGAAGAGCAGCGTGATGGCCCGTTTCGGGGCAACGCCTTGCCGCCAGTCGAGATAAGCCCGGCCAAGCGCCCCCTGCATGGCGGTCACCGCCGCCAGCAGCATGGCATCGGTCTTGGCCAGATGCGCCTCGACGGTCAACAGCAGGCAACCGGCCAGCAGCATGCCCCCCCAGAAGGCGGCGCGATCGCCGACCAGCCCTCTCCCCAGGCCGTAGGTCAGAAGCACGGCGAGCAGCGCCCCGGCCAGCGAGGGGAGGCGATAGGGCCAAATGACCATCGCACCCGGGCCGGTAGTGGCGTTGACCGCGGCGGCCTGCAGCCAGTAGATACCGATCGGCTTCTTGTAGCGCGGCTCGTCCTGAAAGCGGATATTGACATAGTCGCCGCTCTCGCACATCTGCTTGCTCGCCTGGGCGAAACGGGCCTCGTCACGATCCGTCGGCGGCAGGCTCACCAGCCCCGGCAGATAGAGAAGCAGACCGAACAGCACCAGCAGCAGCGCCGGCCAGGCCGGGCGTTCGAACTTATCGTTAACGAGCTGGAACATCGATGATCCTTCCCCGGAAGGAGTTTGGGCCGGCCACCGGGAGCCGCGTGGCCGCGGCCATGATTTCACTCCGAATTCCGGTTTGTCAACCAACTTGCCAAGGCTTCCCGGATTACCCGTCGCCGTTTCTCCTACTGCGGGTGACCCCTGCGGGATTAGGGGGTATCATGATAGAAATGAGTGGCTTAGCGGCCGATTCCCGGATTATTCCACCACAAGGACACCGAAAGGAGAGCGCGACAACTTTGACCGATCCCCGACACCGCTTGCTGGCGGTGGGCGATATTCATGGCTGCAGCGGCCTGCTCGACGAACTGTTGCGGGAGGTGGCCCCCGGCGAGCAGGATCGCCTGGTGTTTCTCGGCGACTACCTCGATCGTGGCCCCGACAGCCGCGGGGTCATCGAGCGGCTGCTGGCACTGCAGCAACGCTGGCCGCAGACGGTCTTCCTGCGCGGCAACCACGAGCAGATGTTCGTCGACTACCTCGATGGCCGGAACACCTGGCTGCTTCTGGCCAACGGCGGGCAGTCGACGCTGGCGAGCTACGGCGTCGACCGCGGGGCCGAGGTTCCCGCTCCCCACCAGGCCTTCCTGCGGGGCCTGCCAAGCAGCTACAGCTGCGAAGGGTGCATTTTCGTCCACGCCGGGCTGCGCCCCGGCATCCCCCTTGCCGAGCAGGACGAGCAGGATCTGCTGTGGATCCGCGACGAATTTCTCGACTCAGACTACGACTGGGGCAAGACCATCGTCTTCGGCCACACCCCCCGAGTTCAGCCGCTGCTGGCAGCGCGGCGCATCGGCGTCGACACCGGCGCCGTCTACGGCCGGCAGCTGACCTGCTGCGACGTCCTCACCCGCCGCTGCTGGCAGGCAGGCTGATCCGCAGCGCTCAGCTCACCACTTCCCGCTCCCGCCGCAACAGGTCCCCGGGTCGGGCACCGACCGGCAGGGCGAGGCGGACCAGCGCGTTGGGCTGGGCCACCGCCAGGGGCAAGCCGGCGGCATCCTGGAGCTCGGCCACCACCAGCCGCCCCTGGCGCATTCCCGGGCCGATCAGCTCCAGCGTTTCCCCCGGGAAAAAACGATTGCGCACCGCCACTTCACCGCGACCGCCGACCTCCCTCGCCACCACGCCGACAAAATCGCAGCGCCGCCGGTAGCGGGAATCTCCTGAATGCACCAGGGCATCGCGGCCACCATCGAGAAAGCCCCGACCGTAGGGACGATGGCTGACCTTGTCCAGTTCCTCCCGCCAGAGCGGATCGCAGCGCCAGCCGGCGGGATCGGCCAGCCAGCGGTCGACGGCCGCCCGATAGACGCGAGTCACGGCGGCGACATAGTAGACACTCTTCATTCGCCCTTCGATCTTCAGGCTGCGTACCCCGGCCTTCAGCAGGTCGGGCAGGTCTTCGAGCAGGCACAGATCCCGGCTGTTGAAGAGGTAGCTGCCCTGGGCATCCTCCTCCAGCGGCAAATATTCACCCGGCCGGGTCTCCTCGACCAGGGCATAGCGCCAGCGGCAGGACTGGGCGCAGGCCCCCAGGTTGGCGCTGCGCCCGGTGAGCGCCGCGCTGAGCAGGCAGCGCCCCGACCAGGCGACGCACATGGCGCCATGGACGAAAACCTCCAGTTCGACCCCGCTGCCGGCAGTCAGCTGGCGGATCTCCGCCAGGGTAAGCTCGCGAGCGAGGTTGACCCGGCTGATGCCGGCCCGACGCCAGAAATCGAGAGCCCCGGCGTTGGTGGTATTGGCCTGGGTCGACAGGTGCAGGGGCCGCTGCGGATCGTGGCGCCGTACCAGCGCGAGCACCCCCGGATCGGAGACGATGTAGGCATCGATTTCGAGGGGGCGCAGCGCCTCGAGATAGGCCACAAGCTCCCCCTCCTCGCCGGGGCGCAGGGCGGCATTGAGGGTCAAATAGAGGCGGCGACCCATACGGGAACATTCCTCCCGGGCGCGGGCCAAATCGTCGAGGCTGAAATTCCCGGCCAGGGCGCGCAGCCCAAACCGTTCGCCGCCGGCATAAACGGCATCGGCGCCGTAGGCCAGGGCAGCCCGCAATTTTTCCAGATCGCCGGCCGGTGCCAGCAGTTCAATGTCCGCCATGGTCGCCTACCTCCACAGGCCCAACAAGGGGCGCAGAATAGCACAAATGCGGTCGCGGAATGGCAAAATCTTTGCATTCAAAAGCGGGGGCGAGGTCCTGCCGTCGAAACCGTTTCGCTTCCCACCCCTTTGTACGGCGGCCATGGCCCTTGACAAAGGGTGAAAAATTCCATAGTTTTTAGGGAATTTTGCAGATTTTCACATTTAAGAAGGATGTCCCGATGCCGGCCCGCTTTACCCGCCTCTGCTTCGCCCTGATCGCGGCCTCTGCCCTTGCGGCCTGCACCCCGCCGGTGGCCCCGGCGCCGGCCATCGACCCCGCTCGCATTACGCAGCTGGAACAGTCCCAGGCCGGCCTTGACCAACGCCTGCAGCAGCTGCAGGACAACCTGGTGCTGCTTGAAGCCCGGGTTGCCGATCAGCAGAGACGGGTGGCGGAAATGGGCACCTCCGCCGGGCAAATCGCGTCCCCTCCCCCCGCTCCGCCCGCCGCGGCCAGCCCGGCACCGCCCTCCCCGCCGCAACCGGCGGCGACCGAAGTTTACCTGCAGGCATTCGCCGATTATGCCGCTGGCCGTTACCAACAGGCAGTGGCCGGCTTTTCCCGGTTTCTCGATGCCTATTCGGCCAGCGACTACGCCGGTAATGCCCAGTACTGGCTGGGGGAATGCTACCTCGGCATGAAACGGTACGATCTCGCGGCCAAGGCCTTCGCGCAGACCGCCGATCGCTACCCGGAAAGTGCCAAGGCGGCCGATGCCCTCTTCAAGCTGGCCGAAACCCAGAAACTTCTCGGCGAGGCGGAGCACGCTGCCGACACCGTCCATCGGCTGCAATCCCGCTACCCGGACAGCGCCGCGGCCCGAAAATCCCTGTCGGCACCCTGAACCAAGGGTTGCCTGGAACTTACAATTTCCTATCCATTTTCTGCAAGGGGGCTATTGATGACGCTCAGACGCACACTCCTGCTGGCCTGCCTGCTCCTGCTGCTGCCCTGGTCGGCCTTTGCCAAGAACGAACCGGTCACCTACACCATTAAAAAGGGGGATACCCTGTGGGGAATTTCCCAGCGGTTCCTCAAGGATCCCTACTATTGGCCGAACCTCTGGGCCAACAACCCCAAGCTGCCCAACCCCCACTTCATCTATCCCGGCCAGCAGGTGAAGATCTACGACGGCAGGATCGAAATCGTCCCCGCGCCGACCCCCGCCTCCCAGCCTGAAACCGTCGCCGCCGTCGGCGAGGCGATGCCCCCTCAACCCGCGGAGCCGGAAGTCACGGTCAAGGTTTTGGGCGACGACCAAGGATTTCTCTCCCGCAAGCAGCTTTTCGGTAGCGGAACGGTGCTGGATACCGTCGACAACCGGATGATGATCACCCGTGGGGATACCGTCTATATGCAGATGAACGACGTTACGAACGTCAATCCTGGGGTGGTTCTAAGCCTTTTTCAACAGGGCGACGTTATCAAGCATCCCGTCACCGGCGAAACCATCGGTTATCGGATCACCAACCTTGGCACCCTGCGCGTCACCAGCGTCAATGCCCAGATTGTTAGTGGAGTCGTGACCTCTGCGCTGCGCGAAATCCAGCGGGGGGCACGAGTGCTCCCCTATCAGGAACCGCTACGCACTGTGACCTTGCGCAAAACCGACCGCGACCTGCACGGTTATCTGGTTGCTGGTGTCAGCAACCAGATCGCCCTTGGCCAGTTCGATGTCATCTACCTCAACCTGGGTAGTGCCGACGGCCTGGAAGTCGGCAACATGGTCAACATCTCCCGGCCCCGCAAGGCTACCGATCTCGCCCTGCAAAAGAAGGATCTCCAGCTTCCCGAGGTGCTGCTCGGCAACGCGGTCGTCCTCAAAACCGAAGCAACCACCGCCACCGCCCTGATCCTCAAGTCGGCGTTGCCGATCTATCGTGGCGACCGGGTCAGCACCATGGTTCCCTGAACCATATCGAACAAGAAGCCTTGCCACCGGGAAAAAGGATTGATTCATTCAATCCTTTTTCCTTGTCCGTCATTCCGGGAGGGGGAAATGACCGGCAGCACCCTGGACTGGTTACGTCTGCATCTGACCCGCGGGCTGGGACGCCGCGGCCTGATCCGCCTGATCGAGGCATTCGGCTCACCGGCAGCGGCCCTGGCCGCCACCCCGCAAGGCTGGCAGGAACGGGCCGGAATCCGCCCGTCCGTGGCCGGCAACCGGCCGACCATCGACGATCCGGTGCCGCAGCTGGCCACCGAACGTCTCACTTACCTCGGCGTGCAAATCGTCTCCCTCTGGGACGATGCTGCTTATCCTCCCCTGCTGCGCCACATCCACGACCCGCCCGCCCTGCTCTACCTGCGCGGCCGGCTGCCGGAGGGGGATGCCGTCGCCGTCGTCGGCGCCCGCCGCGCCACTCCTCCCGGGTGCCACTTTACCGAGGAGATCTGCCGCACCCTGGCCAGTCATGGGCTGGCCGTCATCAGCGGACTGGCCCGCGGCATCGATACCGCCGCTCACCGCGGAGCGCTGGCCGGCGGCGGACCGACCGTCGGGGTTCTCGGCTGCGGCATCGACCAGGTCTATCCCCCGGAAAATGATCGGCTGGTGCAGCAGATACTGGAAAACGGCGCGATCCTCTCCGAATATCCCCCCGGAACCCTGCCGCTGGCTGGCCATTTCCCGGGCCGCAACCGGATCATCAGCGGGCTGTGCCGGGGCGTGCTGGTGGTCGAGGCCGCCGAAGGAAGCGGCTCACTGATCACCGTCGACTTCGCCCTCGAGCAGGGTCGGGAGGTCTTTGCCGTCCCCGGCCCGGTCCACGGCACCACCAGCAGCGGGGTCAACCGCCTGCTCAAGGAGGGGGCGCACCTGGTCACCGACGCCGCCGACGTCCTCGCCGTCCTCGCGCCCGGAACGACCGTGTGGCCAACAACCCTCCAGAAGGAGGACCCGTTTGTCGCAGGCCTCGATGCGAAGAGCCGGCGTGTATACCAGGAACTCGGTGCCGGGCCCCTGCACATCGACGAATTGACGGGGAAAAGTGGCTTGACACCCATGGAGGTTTCCACTATTTTACTGGACCTAGAGCTGCAGGGCGGGGTTGAACAGCTCCCGGGCATGCGCTACATCCGTAGCCGTCGGGGCTGACCTCGCCCGGAAAACGGGAGTGGATTTGCGAGAACGAGTCCTGGCCATCGTCAGCATCATTGCCCAGTACGCTCTGGGCGACAGCGTCAGTGAAAACGATATCGTCGAAGAGCTGCTGGCGGTCGGTTTTGAAGCCGACGAGATCGACGCCGCCTTCAGCTGGATGCAGAATGTCGCCCTGCACACCACCTCCAAGACGCCGCAACTGGCCGAGGCCCGCAGCCAGCGGATCTTCACCCCCGAGGAGAAACGCGATATTTCCGCTGAAGCCCGCGGCCTGCTGATCCGGCTGCGAACCCTGGGGATTCTCGACGACGACGCCCAGGAAGAGATCATCGACAAGGCACTGCAAGTGGCGGACGACCCGGTCTCCCTCAAGGACATGAAGGCCATCGCCGCCCTCACTCTCTTCGCCCGCAACAACGAGGAATGGCGACGGGAAGTCGACTGTTTTCTGGACGACGACTGGGTTCGGCTCTACCATTGAAGCACCAGGCTGCGGGGGGGTTCCCTGCAGCCTTTTTGGTTTCTGTGCCAGCAGGGCGTATCGCAGATACGCCCTTTCACCTTTCTTAGCGGTACCGAGGAGTTCCATGGCAAAATCGCTGGTCATCGTCGAATCGCCGGCCAAGGCCAAGACCATTGAAAAGTTTCTCGGCAAGGGCTACAAAGTGCTCGCCTCCTATGGCCACGTCCGGGCACTGCCGAGCAAACAGGGGATGGTCGACGTCGCCCACGACTTCGAACCTCACTACCAGGTCCTGCCGGAGAGCAGCAAGCATATTTCCCTGTTGCGCAAGGAGGTCAAGAACGCCGACGAGCTGATCCTCGCCACTGACCCCGACCGCGAAGGGGAGGCGATCGCCTGGCACCTGCTGCAGGCCCTGGGGATCGACGAGGCGGCAGCCAAACCGCAGGTCAAACGAGTCACCTTCCACGAGATCACCCGCCAGGCCATCCAGGCTGCGATGGCGGAGCCGGGGAAGATCTCCCGCGATCTGGTCGACGCCCAGCAGGCTCGCTCGATACTCGACTACCTGGTTGGTTTCAACCTCTCCCCCTTCCTCTGGAAAAAGATTCGCTACGGCCTTTCCGCCGGCCGGGTCCAGTCGGTGGCGCTGCGCCTGATCTGCGACCGGGAGAAGGAGATCGAGGCCTTCGTCAGCCAGGAATACTGGACCCTCGACGCGCTTCTTTCCAGCAATGCCGGAGCCTCATTCAAGGCGCGCCTGTTTGCCGTCGACGGCAAGAAACTCGACAAGTTCGCGATCGCCGACCAAGCCCAGGCGGACGCTCTGGTCAAGGACCTGACGGGACAAAGCTACCAAGTCGCCGGCATCAGCCGCAGCGAAAAGAAACGCAACCCGGCGGCCCCCTTCACCACCAGCACCCTGCAGCAGGAGGCGAGCCGCAAGCTCGGCTTCTCGGCGCGCAAGACGATGAGCACCGCGCAAAAGCTCTACGAGGGGATCGACATCGGCCAGGGAGGGGTCGGCCTGATCACCTACATGCGTACCGACTCGGTGACCCTCTCCACCGTCGCCACCGGCGAGGCCCGCGAGGTCATCACCAGCCTGTTCGGCAAGGAATACGCCCTGGCCAAGCCGCGAGTCTACAAGAGCAAGGCTAAGAACGCCCAGGAGGCCCACGAGGCGATCCGCCCGACAACCATCGCCAACACCCCGGAAAAGCTCAAGCCGTTTCTCTCCTCCGACCAGTACCGGCTCTACAAGCTGATCTGGACGCGCACCGTCGCCTCGCAGATGGCCGCGGCGATCCTCGATGCCACCAGTGTCGACATCGCCGCCGGCAAGCGTTTCACCTTCCGCGCCAGCGGCCAGGTGATCCGCTTCCCCGGTTTCATGAAGCTCTACATCGAGGGAACCGACGAGGCCGAGGAGGAGCAGGAGGGTACCCTGCCGGCCCTCGCCGAAGGGGAGAGCCTCGGCTGTAAAGAGTTGCTCCCCGAGCAGC
This sequence comes from uncultured delta proteobacterium, assembly GCA_963806685.1. Lineage (GTDB taxonomy): Bacteria > Desulfobacterota > Desulfuromonadia > Desulfuromonadales > DDH964 > DDH964. The sequence continues at coordinate 62,218 of CAWDZB010000020.1, read as the reverse complement.
ACTTCACCCAGCCGCCGCCGCGCTTTACCGAGGCGAGCCTGGTCAAGACCCTCGAGGAATACGGCATCGGCCGTCCCTCCACCTACGCCTCGATCATGAACACCCTGGTGACCCGCAAGTACGTGCGCCTGGAGAAGCGGACCTTCTACCCGGAGGACGTCGGCCGGGTGGTCAACGACCTGCTGGTCAACCACTTCTCCCGCTACGTCGACTACGATTTCACCGCCCAGATGGAAGAGGATCTCGACGCCATCTCCCGCGGCGAGGAGCAGTGGCGTCCGGTGCTGCGCGAGTTCTGGGAACCCTTCATCGCCCTGCTCAAGCAGAAGGAAGAGGAGGTCAAGAAGAGCGAGGTGACCACCGAGCAGACCGACCGGGTCTGCCCCGAGTGCGGCAAGGCGCTGGTCATCAAGCTCGGTCGACGCGGCAAGTTCCTCGCCTGCTCGGGCTTTCCCGAGTGTCGCCACACCGAGCCATTGCCGAGCGACGGCAGCGAGGGGGCCGAGGCGGCCGAGCCGGTCGTCTCCGAAGAGAAGTGCGACAAGTGCGGAGCGCCGATGCTGATCAAGGACGGACGCTTCGGCAAGTACCTGGCCTGCAGCGCCTACCCCGAGTGCAAGAACATCCAGCCGCTGGTCAAGCCCAAGGCCCTCGGCATCCCCTGCCCGGAGTGCAAGGACGGGGAGCTGATGGAGAAGAAGAGCCGCTACGGCAAGATCTTCTTCTCCTGCAACCGCTACCCCAAGTGCAAGTATGCCCTCTGGGATCCGCCGGTGGCCGAGCCCTGTCCCAAGTGCGGCTGGCCGGTGCTGGTCGACAAGACCACCAAGCGCGACGGGACGGTGCGCAAATGCCCGCAGGAGAAATGCGATTACAAGGTGGTCCTGGTGCCGCCGGAAAAGCCAGCGACTCCGGCCAAAGCCGCCAAGGGCAAACCTCCGGCCAAGAAACCCGCCGCCAAGGCTAAACCTGCCAAAACGAAAAAATAGCCGGTCCCCAGATACCGGGCTCCATCAGACCGCTGCCGGCAGAGATCCGCGCGGCGGTTTTTTTTGACGATGCGGGTCAGTTAGGTTGGGCGGGGGCGCCATGGCCGGGGAGTATATCTGTGACATCCTCTAACCCGGTGGATATCGTCCGGAATATTCCGGCTCTGAGGCGAGCATATCTGTGATATCCTCTAACCCGTTGGATATCGTCCGGAATATTCCGCCTCTGAGGCGAGCATCGGTGCCGAGGGAAAACCCATGAAAACCGACAAACCAACCGACGCCGGCAACCAGCTCCGCCGCGCGGAGGGTCACCTGCCGAGCAAGGCGCCGGCCGCCTGGCCTTCCCATTCCGCAGAGGCAACCCCGCGGCCGTTGCACGGGCTGCCGGTCCCGCAGATCGAGCTGGAGATAGAGAACGAGGAACTCCCCACCTCGCGGGCAGAGGAGGCGCTGCAGGAGAGCAAGCGGCGGTATGAGCGCACGGCCAACACCGTGCCGGTGATGCTCTATGATTCCATTCTTGGGCCGGATGGCACCAGTCGTTTCCTGTATGTCGCACCACGGCCGTGTCGTGAATTGCTCGAGCTGGATCCAGAAGCCCTGCTGGCGGACATGAACCTGGTCTGGGATATTGTCCATCCCAACGACCTTGGCCGTTTGTATCAAGAAGACCTGGCGGCCAACCGGGAGGGAAAGGTATTCACCTCGGAGGTTCGGATTATCACGCACTCCGGCCGCCTGAAATGGCTTCTGGTCAACTCAAAGCCCAACCCTGCCGCGCCGGGAGAGCCCGTGGTGTGGAGCGGCTACATCCAGGACATAACCGCCCGCAAACAGGCTGAGGAAGCGCGCCTGGATCTGGAGCGGAGACTGGAACAGGCGAAGAAGGCTGAAAGCCTGGGGCGCATGGCTGCGGCGATCGCTCACAATTTCAACAACCAGCTCCAGGCCGTGACGGGAAACCTGGAACTCGCCATGAATAAACTGCCTCACGGTACGGGGCCCATTCAAAACCTGAACGCGGCCATGAAGGCAGCCGGGCGGGCAGCGGAAATAAGCCGGCTGATGGTGGGCTATCTCGGGCAGACGCCCAGCCAACAGGAACCGCTGGACCTGGCCGGCTTCTTCCATCAACACCTGCCCACACTGCGGGACGGCCTCCCGGAAGAGGTGACGCTCGTAGCCGACCTGCCCTCTCCGGGGCCGATCGTCAAAATGAATGCGCACCAGGTTCAACAAGTCCTGAGCAACCTCGTGACCAATGCCTGGGAGGCGCTCGGTGAAGCACGGGACAGCATTCACCTGGGCGTCAAAACGGTTGCCCCGGCGGATATCCCCGCCACGCACCGTTTTCCCCTCGACTGGCAGCCGCAGGACATACCCTATGCCTGCCTGGAAGTGGCGGATACCGGCTGCGGGATCGGGGAACAGGATATGGAGCAACTCTTCGACCCCTTTTTCACCACCAAGTTCACCGGGCGCGGGCTGGGTCTGTCCCTGGTCCTGGGGATTGTGCGTGCCCATCTCGGGGCCATCACCGTGGAGAGCGAAACGGGCAAAGGGAGCACTTTGCGGGTCTTTTTCCCGCTGTCGTTCGAAGCCGCCTCCCAACCACAGACGATAGCGACCCAAGCCCCGGAGATGGAAGAGAACTCCACGGTATTGCTGGTCGAAGATGAAGCGATGGTTCGGGAAATGGCCAAAACCATGCTGACGGAACTGGATTTTGCAGTACTCGAAGCAAAGGACGGCCTCGAGGCCCTGGAGGTGTTCCAGCGCCACAAGGACAGGATTCGGTGTGTGCTTTGCGACCTGACCATGCCGCGCATGGATGGCTGGGAGACGCTGGCGGCCTTGCGCCAACTGGCGCCCGGCATCCCTGTAATCCTGGCCAGTGGCTACGATCAGGCCCAGGTCATGGTTGGCGATCATCCCGAACGGCCTCAGAATTTCCTGAGCAAGCCCTATCGATTAGCGGAACTTGGCGAGGCTATGCGCCAAGTCATGAACAACAGGCCGGGGGAATGAGGTTCATGGCGGTCACCCTGGCCACCTCGCAATCGACAGTACTCAGGTCCTGGCCGATTTTCCCCTGGACAAGCAGTCCGCTGTGGCAGACGCCTTAAAAAAGCCGACGACAAAACAGAACCAGGCCGCGCCCCGTTCCGTCTCCAGCGCCTCCCCCCTCGTCACCCTAATCACCGAAAATTCAAAGGATTCATGATCACACCTGACCTCACCATCATCGGCGCCGGCCTGGCCGGCTGCGAAGCGGCCTGGCAAGCCGCGCAGCAGGGAGCCCGGGTACGCTTGTTCGAAATGAAACCGCAGCGTTTCTCTCCGGCCCACCACTCGCCGCTGCTCGGCGAACTGGTCTGCTCCAATTCCCTGCGCGGCGCCGGGATGAACAACGCCGTCGGCTGCCTGAAAGAGGAGCTGCGCCGCTGCGAGGCCCTGTTCATGGCCGCCGCCGACGCCACCGCAGTCCCCGCCGGCGGCGCCCTGGCCGTCGACCGCGAGGCCTTTTCCGCCTACTTGACGGAGCAGATCGCGAAGCATCCGCAGATCGAGCTGGTGCGCGAGGAGGTCGTCGAACTGCCGGCCGAAGGGGTCGTCATCGTCGCCTCGGGGCCCCTCACCTCGGAGGCACTCTCCGCCGCCATCGCCCGTCTCACCGGCAACGCGCACCTCTATTTCTACGACGCCATCGCACCGATCGTCGAAGCCGACTCCATCGACTTCTCCAAAGCCTGGAAAGCCTCACGCTACGGCAAGGGAGGAGACGACTACGTCAACTGCCCGCTGGACAGGGAGCAGTACCTGGCCTTTATCGCCGCGCTGCGGGCCGCGGAGAAGGTTCCGGGGCGGGATTTCGAGAAGGTGATCCACTTCGAGGGATGCATGCCGATCGAGGAGATGGCAGCGCGCGGCGAAATGACCCTCGCCTTCGGGCCGATGAAGCCAGTCGGCCTGCCCGACCCGCGCACCGGCAGGGAGCCCTTCGCGGTGGCCCAGCTGCGCCAGGACAATGCCCATGCCAGCCTTTACAACCTGGTCGGTTTCCAGACCAAGCTGACCTGGCCTGAGCAGCGCCGCATCCTGAGTACCATCCCCGGCCTTGAGAAGGCCCGCTTCACGCGGCTGGGGAGCATGCACCGCAATACCTTCCTCAACGCCCCGGCCTGCCTGGAGCCCACCCTGCAGTTCCGGGGTCGGCCCGGGCTCTTCTTCGCCGGTCAGATCACCGGTGTCGAGGGGTACGTCGAGTCGGCGGCTTGCGGCCTGCTCGCCGGAATCTTTGCCGCCCGCTTCCTGCAGGGAAAGCCGATTCCCCTGCCGCCGCCGACCACCGCCCTCGGCGCCCTGCTCACCCACCTCGCCGAGGCCGATGCCGAAAACTTCCAGCCGATGAACGTCAACTACGGACTCTTTCCGCCGCTTGAGGGACGCAAGCGCAAGCGCAGCGACCGGCGCCTGGCCATGGCCGAACGGGCGCTGGCGGACCTTGCCCGGTGGTGGCAGAGCGTAGCCGCGGGAGGTGACCATGACTGACGCCCACCAACTGGTCCTCGCCTCCGCTTCGCCGCGCCGCCGGGAACTCCTCGCCCAGCTCGGCCTGCGTTTCGCGGTGGTGCCGGGCAACGCCCCGGAGGAACTGCTTGCCGGCGAAGGGCCGGAGGAACACGTGGTGCGCCTGGCCCGGGACAAGGCCTGCGAGGTCGGCGGCCGCAATGATGTCCCCGGGCGCTGGTTCCTTGGCAGCGACACCATAGTGCTGTGCGACGAGAATGTTCTCGGTAAACCACGCGACGCAAAGGAAGCGGCGGCCATGCTCCGCGGCCTTTCCGGCCGCAGCCACCGGGTCCTCTCCGGCTACGCGGTCTTCGACCGGGAAAGCGGCGCCAGCGTCGCGGGCGCGGTGACCACCACCGTGCGCTTCAAGGAGTTGACAGACGCGGAGATCGCGGGCTACATTGCCACCGGCGAACCCTTCGACAAAGCCGGCGCCTACGCCATCCAGGGGATCGGCGCCTTCATGGTCCTCGGCATCGAGGGGAGCTACAGCAATGTCGTCGGTCTGCCGCTGTGCGAGGTGGTCGAGGTCCTGGAACGCCTCGGCGCAGTGCGGCTTTTCGCCGCCCCTGATCGCTTATAGCTAAACGCTGAAAGCTGATTTATGTCCATCGCCCTCAATCTAAAGAACATCAATGCCCGCATCGCCGATGCCTGCCGCCGCGCGGGACGCGACCCGCAAGCGGTTCGCTTGGTAGCGGTCTCCAAGACCAAGCCGGCGACGGACATCGAAGCGGCGGCCGCGGCCGGCCAGCGCCTGTTCGGGGAGAGCTACGTCCAGGAGTTCGTGGCCAAGGTGGAAGAGGTTCGCCGGGACGTCGAGTGGCACTTCATCGGCGCCCTGCAGAGCAACAAGGTAAAGTACCTGCGCGGCAAAGTGGCCCTGGTCCACTCGGTCGACCGCCTCTCTCTCGCTGAGGAGATCAGCCGCCAGTGGCAGAAGCTTGGTCGCCCCGCAGACATCCTGCTGCAGGTCAACCTCGGCGGCGAGGAGACCAAATCGGGGGCCGACGCCGCCGATCTTTTAAAGCTGGCCCGGCAGGTCACCGCCCTCCCCGGCTTGCAGGTCCGCGGCCTGATGACCCTTCCCCCCTGGGCCGAGGACCCCGAAGCGGTGCGCCCCCATTTCCGCCGTTTGCGCCAGCTGGCTGAGGAACTTGCCGTCCTCGGCCTGCCGAACCTGGAGATGCGCGAGCTGTCGATGGGGATGAGCCACGACTTCGAGGTCGCCATCGAGGAGGGAGCCACCCTGGTGCGGGTCGGCACCGCCATCTTCGGCGAACGTCAGCGCTGAACCATTCCTTGCCATGAACCCACCCGGCACATTCCTCTTCGACCTTGACGGTACGCTGGTCGATTCGGTCGCCGACCTGGCAACCGCGGTCAACCTGTTGCGCCATGAGCTGGCCCTGCCGCCCCTGAGCCTGGAGACGATACGCAGCTATGTCGGCGACGGCGCCACCGCCCTTGTCACCCGCGCCCTGCCCCCCGGCGCCTTCAGCCCGGCCCGGCTGGAGCGTTTCCTCGACCACTATGGCAACCACCTGCTCGACACCACCCGCCCCTATCCCGGTATTCTCGACTTCCTCGCGGCCAAGCGCCGCCGGCCGCTGGCGGTGGTCACCAACAAGCCGTTGGAACTCAGTCGGCAGCTGTTGCGCGGCCTCGGCCTTGAAGCCTTCTTCCCAGTGGTAGTCGGCGGCGACAGCTGCCCCGAGAAGAAGCCGTCGCCGCAGCCGGTGCAACTGGCACTCGCGGGCCTCGGCGCGGTTCCGGTGGATGTGGTACTGATCGGCGATCACCACACCGACCTGTGCGCCGGCCGGGCGGCCGGGGTGCGTACCTGCTTCTGTGCCTGGGGACTGGGTAACACCGGCGGCATCGGCCACGACTACTTCGCCGCGACACCCGAGGAGCTGCTGCAGCTCTTCCCCGGTTCGGGGTCATGACCGCGCCACGCCCCCTGCGCCAGCGGGAAATTGCCCTCTTCTTCTTCCCGCTGCTGCTCAATGTGCAGCTGATGAGCGTCTCCCACTCGGTGATCAACGCCTTCCTCGCCCGCCAGCACGACTACGTCACCGCCCTGGCCGGATTTTCGGTGGCGATGGTCCTGCACCTCTTCCTCGCTTCCCCTTCCTACCAGAACCACACCGTTACCATCGCCATGGTCCGCGGCCGCCGCTCCCTGCGCGGCACGGTGCGTTTCGTGGTGCTGGTCGCCTGCTACGTCTCACTCATGCTGGCGCTGGTCGCCTTCACCCCGGTGGGAGACTTTGTACTCAAGCAGTTCCTCGGCGTCAACGACGAGATCGCCGCCGCGGCCCGTTCGGCCCTTTCCCTGCTCGTGGCCCTCCCTTTCATCACCGGTTTTCGCGGCCTCTTCCAAGGGCTGGTGATCAAGGCCCGGCGTACCACCCTGGTTTCCGTCGCCACCGCGGTTCGCATCGGCGCACTGTTCATCTTCCTGGCCGTTGGATCCCGCTGGTTCAGTGACGCCAGGCTCGGCGCCTTTGCCCTAGTCGCCTGCGTCGCCACCGAGACCCTGGTGATCGGCACTTTCGCCCGGTGCTGCGAGATTCCCACCGGCGCACCCGACGAGAAGGGAACCTGGGAAATCCTGCGCTTCGCCTTTCCGCTGGCCTACTCCTCCTGCCTGCAGCAGACCATCCCGCTGCTCATCAACGCGGTCATCAGCCGCCTCCCCGACGGACCCCAGGCGCTGGCCGGTTTCGGGATCATCCGCGGCTTCCTGTTTCTGCTCGCCGGCCCGATGCGCAATCTGCAGCAGGCCTACCTGACCCTGGTGCAGTCACCGGCTGACTTCCAACCCCTGGTGCGCTTCGGCCGCCGGCTGGCCGGAGGCCTGGCCATTCTGCTAATCATCACCGCCTATCCCCTCAACGGCCCGGTTCTCGGCGGTATCATGGGCCTCGACGGGTCCATGCGCCTCTACCTCGCCCTGCCGCTGGCGGCCTGCGCCCTCTATCCGCTCCTCTACGGCGCCTCCAACCTGCTGCGCGGCTGGTTCACCGGTCAACACCGCACCGCCCTGCTCGGCCGCTCGACCCTTTACAAGACCTTGTTCCTGCTCGTGGTCTGGGGGCTCCTTACGGTCTTTCCGCTACCACTGCCGGGGGTAGCCGTAGCGGTCCTGCTGCTCCTCGCGGCAGAACTGTGCGAAGCCGGCTATCTCTACCGCCAGCGCCTCAGGCTGATCACGCCCCTTGCTCCTTAGCCAGCCGCCCGCGTAGACTGGCAGCAAGGAGTCCTTTATGGAGAAGAAGCACCCCTGCCCCGACTGCCGGCATTGTCAATGGTGCAGCGACGATCGCTGCCGCCTCTGCCTGAAAACAGGCTGCGGCAAGAAACTGAGCATGGCGGAGCAGATTGCCCTTTTCGAAGCGATCAACGCCGCGTCAGGCGACGCCGGAGACAAGGTGTAAGGGATCAGCAAAGGCAGGGAAAAGGGAGTTGACTTGGCAGGGGTAACCGTTGGGTTAGCTACTCTAAAAACAGCCGGGCCGGTCATGCGACCGGCCCGGCTGTTCATTCTTCTCTATTTTTCGCCGAGCTCCCGCGAGCGCCGGCTGGCGGCGGCCACCGCCGCCATCAGTGCTCCGCGCAGTCCCCGGTCCTCCAGGGCCTGCACCGCGGCGATCGTTGTCCCTCCCGGGGAACAAACCTTATCGCGCAGCAGGGCCGGATGTTCGCCGCTCTCCCTGACCAGCTTGGCGGCCCCGAGTACGGTCTGTACCGCCAGGTTCAGCGCGGTATCCCGCGGCAGCCCCTCGCGCACCCCGCCGTCGGCCAGCGCCTCGATCACCGTGAAGACGTAGGCCGGCCCGGAACCGGAAAGACCGGTGACGGCATCCATCTGCCCTTCCCCCACCTGCACCACGCACCCTACCGCCTCGAAGATATGCCGCGCTGCCACCAGGTCATCGGCGCTGGCGAAGCGCCCGGGGCAAAGGGCGGTGGCCCCCTCGCCGACCAGCGCCGGGGTGTTGGGCATCGCCCGCACCACCCGTGGCTTGCCGTCGAAATATCCTTCCAGGGTGGCTGTGGTCACCCCGGCAAGAATCGAGACCAGCAGCCGGTCCCCCTTGAAGGCGGCAGGGAAATCGTCGGCCACCACGGCGAGAAGCTGCGGCTTGATCGCCAGCAGCAGCAGCGGGCACTCTCCCACCAGCTCCCGGTTGTCGTTGGCAAAAGAAACACCGTAGCGCTCCTGGAGCAGGCGCCGGCGCTCGGCACTCGGCTCGGAGACGACGATCTGCTCAGCCGGGAAGGTCCCCTTGACCAGTCCCTTGATGAGGGCCTCCGCCATGTTGCCGCCGCCAATGAAGCCGATTCTGCCGATAGTAGTTCATACGTTCGACCCTCCCTGTTGCTGATGTCTCCTTCCAATTTCGCTGTCAGTAGATAGAAAACCAGCGATCATGTCAAGCATCGGCAACAAACTACGGGAGGCAAATCAACCTCCCAGACTTGTAGCACGTCCCGGCGGCTTCTCCGCGAATTCTCCCATTCACTTTTTTGGTGCACCCGCAGATACACAACCGCGTACCGCGCACACAAAAAGGGTGGGCCGAAGCCCACCCTTTTTGATCGTTCATAATAACTCGAACACTTCAGGGATGGAGGTGGGCCGAAGCCCACCTCCCCATGCATTCCCTAATTGAACAGGGCCATGATCTTGGCGATGACGATATCGAGAACGCTGTCGGTGTTCTCGATCCGATAGCCGTTGTCTCCCATGTGCCGGGTGATCGAGGCATACTCGTTCGCCTCGTTTTCCTTGATGGCTTCACCTCTGTGGCAGGCGCCGCAGGCCCGCTCCGCGGGACCGACGACGACCGACGGGGTGGCGCCGATGTTAATGCCCGGGATTTCGTCCGTAGCCGAAAGTACGCCCGGCAGGGACTTGGACTGGTCCGGAACATCGTAGGCACCCCTGGCACCAGCGTCCACGTCTCTCGTCTGAGTGTGGCAGGCTTCACAGTTTACAACGCCGAAATCCGGGAAGAGGAACTCGGTTTCCTCGTCATATTTTGCCTTTTCCACCGGGTCGGTGAAGTCGATCCCGTCGATGCCGAAGGCCTGGAAGGTGTGGATCGCGTGGACATAGGAATCGATCGACCGCGACTGCCCTTCCAGGTGCGAGCCACCGGACTTGGTCACGTGGCACATCCGGCAGACCACGATGTTGCCGCCCCGGTTGCCGGAGTGGAAGGTGGTGGCCAGCTGATCGTGGCAGGAGTTGCAGCCCTTGGTGCCCCCGTAATTGGGATCGATTGCGGTATCCCCCGAAACGCTGACGAGGGCATTTTTGCCCTGGAAGTAGTCGGACTCGAGGGTATTGGTCCCCAGATCGAGAGTCACGGAGGGAGCATTGAGCCCGACCGTATCGCCGGCAGCGTTTTTCAGGGCCGGAAGGACGGCGATTTCCGCCCGTTTGACGGTACCGTCGGCAACCAGCGCGGCCCAGTCGGCGGGCAGGGTATAAGTCACCGACCAAGTCCCGCTGCCGATCACGGCATTCGAGAAGTAGGGGCTGGTGCTGGTGCCGTCGAGGGTGAATTCCCCAAGCCGGTTCCCGTCGGCATCCCGATCATGGTTGCTGGTCAGGAAGTCCTTGGTGTCGTAACCGTACAGGGCGACCTGGACGGTGGGGACGATGTTCGCCGAATCCAGTCCGCCGACCGCGCCGCTGGCGGTGAAGGCGACGTCGATGGTGTTGGCCGCGGCCGTGTAATCGGCCGTGATGCTGTCGACAGTGATGTTGTCGGCATACTTGTCACCGGCGGCGTCGTAGATCAGAGGATTGTAGCCGGTGTGGATCTGGCTGAAGGTCTTGGCCCCAAACGTGTTACCGGCCGAATGACAGCCGTTACAGGCAGAGACCACGTTGCCGCTGGCGTCAAGATGGAAAGCGGAAACGCCCAGGTTTGCCCAGATGGTTTTGAGGGCCATGTCCCTGGTGTCCACCGCAAAGTTGCCTTTCGCATCGGCGGTATCGGTTCCGCCGGTGATCGGGTGGCAGCTCTTGCAGGTCTCGGGGGTGAAGTTGGCATCGGACAAGGTCTGGGTCAGCTTGCCTTCATGGCAGGTGGCGCAGTTGCGCATGGACATGGGATAGGGGAATTCCATGGCGTGCGACATGTGCACGTCGTTCATGAGTCGAGTATTGTAGGCGTACTGGGTCTGCTCGGCGGCAGTTATCGGTACAGTGCCATTAAAAATTTCAGCCCAACGCTGGGGATTGTCCACCCCAATCTGCCAGGTCCAATCGTGGCCGGAGCCGTTGTCGATGTGGCAGACCTTACAGGTCCAGAAATCCTGGACGCCTGCATTGGCAGTACCAGTCCCGACATCGCCGATAATGTAACCATGCTTGAAATAGGGAACCTGATGGCACTTCTCGCAGCCGGTGACGTTGGCGTCGGAAGAGTAGTCAACCGTTCCCTCCACCAGCAGGGCCGCAAAAGGAGTCTTCGCGAGCGCAATGTGGGTACCCTCGAATTCAACCGGCTCAGTCAAATCCCGGCCATAGACAGCGATGACGCCGTTGGTCGCGCTCAGGTCGCCGAGGGAGGTCTGGGGATTGACGCTCTGGCAGGCGCCGGTGGCGGGAGTTGAGGTGACCGTGCCCTTGAGATTGATCCTGCTGCCGCTGGGCGCGGTGAAGCTCCGGGTCGCCGCATCATACTGGCTGAAGCCGATATTGAGCGCATCGGCAGTGGTACAGTCGTAGGGGAGACCGTTCTTGGTCATGTTGAAGGTGACGGTGTCGTTGGTGCCGTCATTGGAATAAGCGATGTTCGTAACCTGAACGACGCCCTGCTGGAACAGGCCCTTATACTGATCCTGGTGACTGGTGCCGGTGCGCGCAACGGTGCCGTTATGGCAGGTTGAGCAGGACTCGGGTTGGACATTGTTCGCCTGGTTGATCGCACTGTCGGGATTCAGGGAATCCAGCCATTCCTGCTCGGTACCGGTAAAGCCATTGTTGACAGCGATTTGGTAGGCGCTCAACCCCTTAGCACCGTTGGAACCATCATCGCCCGAGCACCCGGCCATAACCAGGGGCAAAACCAAAAAACCCGCAATCAAAAACACCTTCAACCACTTCAATCTTCTCATCTTCCTTGCTCCTTTCACGTGGTGAGTAAAACGTCCTGTCAATACATTGCCGGGTGATAAAACCTAGCGTCTTTCCATCAGGGAGAATCGCAGCCGTTCCTTACCTCCATCCCCTTGAGTTGAACCAGCTTCCCCCTGAAAGCTCAATTAGACGCATCAAAAATATTCGTCAGCCTGCCTACGAGTAGCAGCAAGATCATTCACTTTTTGTCAGGTGAGTAACAGAAAGAACAAACCGCAACGGTGGGTGCCACCATTCAAAATTAAAATTGATCCAATATTACAAATTGCTAAAAAACCGTAAACCTCATTCAAGCATGAAACAAAGGAAAGTCAAGGCTACCCCCCCAAAATTTCCTAGGGTTTCCTGACCGGGTCTTCCAAAAGCCCATCATCGCTTCAACCACATGAATTACTTGATTTTTATCACACCACCAGGCACTTCAATTGCCGACCGGGTATCGAAATTCCCATTCGGCCCAGAAAAACTGGAAGGGAAAATGGTCTTGCCGTAGCCGAGGGATTTGGAGTAAGTCGGCGAAATCAATGAAGAGGCCATCCCCGGGAAATGCTTTCAGCTTGGAGAAGGCAGGATCTCTGGGTCGATGCAAATTTTTTCCAAGGAGAACTCCTTTTTGGCTCTTCTTCGGTACTGACAAGGGTTGCAAAGGAATTATGTAAGCCTCACTTTCAATGCACCCAGCGAGGAACCCGAGTGTCCCTTATCCTTAACTGCCACTTCTCGACCACAGAGTAATAAACGAAAAGACCATGGGCTGAATGCAAAGGCGAGCCTGTCGCCACCAGTGCCTGGCTCCCCGTCTCCCGGTTGTCTTCCAAATGAAATGGGCCCCGAACAGGGGGAAAAATCTATCTATCCGGATGCCCATGGCCCGTATTTCAAACGATGGAAAACCAGGGGGGGGTGAGAATGCCTTCTATCCGTTTACCAGTTTCTCGTCTCCCCCGGGTGACAAGCGCCAGCGTTGTTGGTGCAGGTCATGGCCTGGGAATCATAATTCAAACCGTCCCGGAGGGTTGCCGCCGGGACTCCCTCAAACTCAGGGGTATCAAGGCCAATGAAATGGTCGCTTTCCAACTTGGCCGGGTCGTGGCAGAGGATGCAGCCGCCCGGGAATACTGCAAGGTGGAAACTGTGCTGCCCGGAGTAGGGGCTGTTGTACTGGGGCGTCTGAAAGGCGGTACCCAGCTCATGGCAGCTGGTGCAATCCTGGTCAGGGTTGATTTGGCCGGTCAACCAGTCGGGGGTTTGCTGGCCACCGTGACAGCTGACGTTGCCGCAGGTTCCGGTGCCAGGATTGGCCGAACCCGGAGTAAAGGCCGCGGCTCCGGTTTTCGCGTTGTATGGGGCCAAAAGGGCTACATCGGCCGGGGCGGAGGCATCGAAGTGCTTCGCCGTGCCGGTCCCGGCGCCGTCGTGGCAGGTGGCGCAAACGTCGGTGACCTGGGACAAGGCGTTGTGAGTGGCATGGGCCCCGGCCCGGTTGGGGCGACTGTCACCGTCGGGGGGAGTAGCATGGCAGGAGTCGCAGGTACCGAGGACGAAATTGGGCTGCCCCGCCGTATGACACCCGCTGCAGTCGGGAGCTCCCGACTGCCCTCCCGTTAGTTGGTGGCAACTGAAGCAGGGAGGCGAATTTTCAATCGCCGCCACGGCATGGCCGGTGGGAAGCTGCCATTGGGTTCCCAGCACATGGGGCTGGTCGTCGTTAGGTGCCTCGTTGTTGTCGGAAGCACAACCGCCCGCCAAAGATGCCAGGAAGACCAGGGATATGATTATTGCCGCTCTACGCATGGTTCGTTCCTCCTTAAACTCCATTCAATTCTAGCCGTGGCAACGGACGCAGGTTTCCGACGCCTTGGGGTTGCCATGGCAGCGAATGCACGAAGTCGGATCAATGCGGCCATCGATGCGGTGCCGACTCAGATAGTCGCCCCGGTGCGGCATGCTGCGGTAGGTTTCGGTGTCATTCTTTTCGGAGGGTTTCATTTCTACCTGGGTCGCGTGGCAATCATTGCAGAAACTGGTCTGGTGGCACATGGAGCAGATCGCCTCACCCTGGTAGGCGGCCATGCGGTGATTCCGACCCCAGTCGGCGTCATGCACGTAACGCTGGAAGGGGATTTCGGTCGCGCCTTCATGGCACTCGATGCAGTTTTTCGGCTCCTCGCCGAGGTCGGCGGCGCTGGGGTGCTTCGCCGGGAAGGTGGTGCCGCTTTTCAGGCCTGCACAGGCCGCCACCAGCAACAGCGCGGCGAGCAGGACCAGAATGGTAAAAACGTGCTTTTTCGCCATGGTTTCTATCTCCTGTCGGTATCGGGAACCGGTTATTTGTGGTCGTAGACGTAGCTAATGGTCAGGATCCCCTTCAGGTCGTTGTCGAAATAGGGGTCCTGACTGTAGTCGCCGGAAATCTTGACCTCCAAGGCATCGTTGAGAAGATGCTTGCCGGTGCCGAGGGAGATGAACAGCGAGTTGTCCTCGCCGTAGATCGGTTCGTCGTAAAAGGCCAGCACCACGTCGCTGCTGACGAAATCGAGCGGAAACTTGCCAGCCATCGCCTCGCAGTAGCCGAACAGCCTCACCAGGGTGTAATCATTGCCGGCGGTCTTGTCCGCAACGGTACGACCGATTTCGCCGCCGTACTGAGATTTTCCCCCGTGCCAGGCGAGCTGGGCGCTGACCGTCGCGGCGTTGTCCTTCTGGTCGTAATCGAAAAACTTGGCCTTGGCGCCCACCGTCCAGGCCGAAGTGACGGACCAGAGGGCATCGAGGCCGTAGGCGGTCAATTCCTCGTCGGTTTTTGCCAGGTTTCGGAACGGACCGACCGCGTTGGCGCCGGTCCCGAAGAAGTCCTTGTAGGCGAAGTGCTGGAAATAGGGTTTGAGCTGCACGCTGGCGATGGGAATGCGCAGTTCGTAATTATGCTCGGCCCAGCCGTTGGTTTCGTTGTTGTATGCGGAGTAGCCGTAGAAGCTCATGTTGGCAGGAAGGTAGGCCGACAGGTCGACGCCGACCATCTTCTCGGCGGTGTCATGGTCGTTGGCAATGTCCTTGTAGGAGAGACCGACCTCGTATTTGGTCCCGAAGTGGTGGGACAGCCGCCCACCGTAGATGCTGTCGCCGCTGCGCCCGTTTTCCGCATCGAGGGCCACCGGCAGGCCGCCATAGAGCGACAGGGAAAAGTAGTCGCCCAAATCGCTGCTCACCCGCAGACCATCGACGGCTTCGTTGGACACCCCCTCGAAGATGTACTGTCTGCCGAGACGGACGGAGAAGCGGTTGACCGGCTGCCGATATTCCAGGTAACCGTAGAGCAACTTGCCGTCAGTAGAATCGTCGAAATAGTTACTGTCGGCCAGGTCGGCGCGTCCCCAGCCATAAAAGTGCACCGAGAGCCCGTAATCTTCCAGTTCACCGGCATCAACCTGCAGGTACTCGTAACCGGGCAGGACCGTGGCATCGCTTTCGGTTGTGGTGTCCCGCTGAAAAGCCCTCAGGTACGTGTCCGATTTGAAGTGAAGTTGCGCACCGAAGGACGATGCAGGCAGAACACCCAGCACCAAGATGAGTGCCAGGATAACCTCGCGACACCGTGTGCCCATTCGCATGATACCCCCTGAAAAGATGTTATTGGCGCCTGGAAAACCTTTCGGCTGTGCCAAGTGCCTGGTGGCTTCCACTTTATGAACCCTGAGTTTTTGTGGAATTAGTCAGAAAAAATGCAAAGGCCGCAGGCGCAGGAAACGCCGAAATCGATAATTCCCAGCAGGAATTTAATGCCCTCACTGCCGCAACAATGGAAGTAGTTCTTATTCTGGCCAATATAAACGATTACAAAAAACTTGCAATTAGTTAATTCAAGGCTGGCAAGAAACCCTAACCCCGGGGCGGGGATGAATATTAAAGAAGTATTATTGAACCAGGCATTGACTAAGTTCCCTGTCTATCGATTCGTTCGAAGGCCCGGTTTATGGTTGGTCTTACTTCAGGGGGGGTGAACCCGGAATCGTCCAGGCCTTTATAGCGTTTTCGCCCGCGGGTGCCCCCAAAGCCGGAGGGACAACCTTCGCGGCTCATTCGCCCAGCATGCCGCGCATCCGGGAGAAGAAATCACTGGCCATTTTTTCCTGCTCGTCGGGGCTGGGCGCGGGAGGTCCATCACTGCTCCCCTGCTCCAGAACCTCGGCGGGAATTTCAGCCAGGAACGGGCTTGGAATGCGCGGCTCGAGCTTGCCGTACTTCTTGCGCCGGCGCGCGTGGAGCAGAACCAAGCGCTGCCGGGCGCGGGTAATGCCGACGTAGCAGAGGCGGCGCTCCTCGGCGAGATCGTTTCCCGTCACCGACCGACTTGCGATGCGGCAGGAATCCCTCTTCCAGTCCGACCAGGAACACCTGGGGGAATTCGAGCCCCTTGCTGGAATGCAGACTCATCAGCACCACCGCGTCACGGGCCAGCTTGTGCTCCTTGTCGTTGCGCACCGGTTCGTCCTGATCGAGGAGGGTCACCTTGTCGAGAAACCCGGGCAGGGTCGTCTCCCCCTCGCGCTCGACGTAGCCGGCCAGGGCATTGAGCACTTCATCAAGGTTTTCCGCGCGCCGCTTCCCCTGCTGGGGATCGCTGGCGGTACGGTAGATCTCGTCCTCGAGGCCGATCTCGGCGAACAGTTCGCGTGCGGTCTCGACCAGCCGCAGCGGCTTGCGGAAGTTTTTCCGATAGCGCTCCATCAGTTCGACGAAGCCGGCCACCGCCGCCTGGGGCTTATCCGCCAGCTCCGGAATGTCCGCCACGTTCTGGAGGACCTCCCACAGCGGCTTGCCCTGCGCAGCAGAGGCCCGAATCAGCGTATCGGCCGTCGTTTCGCCGATGCCGCGCCGGGGGAAATTGAGGATGCGCAGCAGGTTGACCTCGTCGCGGGGGTTGACCAGAACCCGAAAGTAGGCCAGCGCGTCCTTGACCTCCTTGCGGTCGAAGAACTGCTGGCCGCCGATCAGCACGTAGGGAATGTTCTCGAAGCGCAGCTGCTCCTCGAAGGCCCGGGACTGGACGTTGGTCCGGTAGAGGATGGCAAAATCCCGGTACTGCAGGTTGCGGCGGAAGCGCTCGGCGTGGATCTGCTCGACGACGCTGCGCGCCTCGTCCTCTGCATCCTCGCACAGCAGGCTGATGACCGGCTCCCCGGGACCGTCCGCGGTCCACAGCACCTTCTCCTTGCGTTGGGCGTTGTTGCGAATCACCGCGTTGGCGGCCGCCAGGATATTGCCGCTGGAGCGGTAGTTCTGCTCCAGCTTGATGACCCGCGCTCCCGGAAAATCCTTTTCGAAGTCGAGGATATTGCCGAGATCGGCGCCACGCCAGCCGTAGACCGACTGGTCGTCATCGCCGACCACGCAGAGGTTGCGGTGCTGTTCACAAAGCAGCCGCAGCAGGTGATACTGGGCGGCGTTGGTGTCCTGGTACTCGTCGACCATGAGGAAACGGAAACGCTCCTGCCAGGCCTCTCGGACAGCCGGGTCGTCCCGCAGCAGGCGCACCGCGAGCAGCAGGATGTCGTCGAAATCGACGGCGTTGAAGGCCTTGAGGGCCTGCTGATAGCGGGGATAGACACTGGCGGCCAGCAGGCGATCAGGGTCGCCGCTGCCGGGGATGAATTCGCCGGGGACGACGAGCCGGTTTTTGGCATCGGAGATCAGCCAGAGAATGCGCTCGAGATCGCAGCGCGCCCCCACCGGCAGCAGGTCGCGAACCAGGTCCCGAACCAACCGCACCTGATCGGCACTGCCGTAGATGGAAAAATTCTGCTTGAAGCCGAGCTTCTCGATATCGCTGCGCAGGATGCGCAGCGCCAGGGAGTGAAAGGTGGAGATGACCATCCCCTGCCCGGCCTTGCGGCCGACCATCGCCGTCACCCGTTCGCGCATTTCACGGGCGGCCTTGTTGGTAAAGGTGACGGCGAGAATCTGCTCGGCCGCCACCCCCTGCTGCAGCAGGTAGGCGATGCGGCAGGTGATCACCCGGGTTTTCCCCGAACCGGCCCCGGCCAGCAGCAGCAACGGGCCCTCGGTATGGCGCACCGCAGCCTGCTGGGGGGGATTGAGATCGTCGATGTCCATGGACCGGGCTCCCGGAGATGTGGGCAGGGATGGGGCAGGATGGTGGGACTGCAGCCGGCGGAGGAAAATAGCACAGCCGGGGACAGCGGGGCAAGGGGCGTTTCAGTTCGAAAAGTTTCTGCAAACCCCCTTGATTTTCTGAGAGAGCTGGCGTATTTTAGCGCCCGCCATGATGCGAATCCTTATCCTCCTCATCGGTCTTCTCTGGGCCTCCCTGCTCCTGGTCTCCTGGGGCGGCAGGAGCGAAGCGCAGCTCGTCCCCGCGCCCGTCACGGTCGGCACCAGCGCCGCCGTCTCCTGAACCGGCCGCCGTCAGCTTCGTCACCCGCCCCCGGGTAACGTGAAGGCCGTCGCCGGCAGGCGGACATTGACTGCCACCCGCGGGAACCGCGAGCGGGCGATCTCCATGCCGCCGGCGAAGTTGACGATCGTCGTCGGCAGTTTCACCCCTTCCACTTCCCGGTAATCACCATAGGCGACCGCCAGTTCGGTCGTCTGTCCACCGAGCTGGAATTCTCCCGTCACCCTCTGGATCAGCCCGCTCTGTGGATCGATATCGATCAGCAGTTCCGGTTCTCCCGGGCGATCAACCCGCAGTCGGGGTTGCACCGTTCCGTCTTTGGTCGTTCCCGCCCAACTCACCTTAGCCCCCTTGTCAAGCAGCCCCAGCGGCAGGGTCAGGTGCCGGTATTGAAAAATCATTGCCTCCAACGGCGGGCCGGAAACCGCCGCGAACCCGGAGCCGCTGTCCCGCCAGCCCTGGTGATCATTGAGGATGCGGTCTTCCCGGGAATTGGTGTAATCGAGCCGGGTGCGCAGCTTCAACGGCCGCTCCAGCAGAATAGTCGAACGCCCCTGGCGATTGCCGATAGCCTTGATCTCCCCTTGCCAGACCACCGTCTGCACCTGGCGCAGGGCCGCTTCACCACCATGGGCGGCAAGGCAGCGGGCAACCCAGTCCCGGGCCGGGTCTGATTGCCGCTGGCAGCCGGCGAGCAACACCAGCACCAGCGCTCCGACCAGGACCAGCCAGCGGCTAGGCAGGGACACAGGCGTCCCCCTGCCTGCTGCCACGGCGTTCGAGTTCGGCATCGATGGCATTGAGTACCTCCCACTTATTGAGGGACCACAGCGGTGCCAGCAGCAGTTCCCTCGGGCCGTCCCCGGTCAGGCGCTGGACAACGGTCCGTGGGTGCAGCCGCTCCAGAAAATCGGCGGCCAGCGACACATATTCGTCCTGTCCCAGGACCGCAACCTTCCCGGACTGGTAGAGTTCCCCCAGCGGCGTGCCGCGCAGCACATGGAGCAAGTGGATCTTGACCCCGTCGACTTCCAGCCTCGCCAGCGCGTCGGCGGTGGCGAGCATCGCCGACCGGTCCTCGCCGGGAAGGCCAAGGATGACGTGGACGCAGATCCGCAGACCCCGCTCGCGAGCCGCGGCAAAAGCTCGCAGGAAGGCCGCATAGTCGTGGCCGCGACGCAGCCAGGCGAGGGTCCGATCATGGCTGCTCTGCAGTCCGAGCTCGAGCCAGAAATAGGTACGGTGGTGATAATCGGCCAGCAGGTCGAGGACCTCGGAGGGCAGGCAGTCGGGGCGGGTACCGACCGCGAGACCGACCACTCCCGGAACCGCAAGGGCCTCGTCGTACCGGGTGCGCAGCTGCTCGGCCGGGGCGAAGGTATTGGAAAAGGGCTGGAGATAGGCAAGAAAGAGCTCGGCCTTGTACTTGCGGGCCATGACCTCCTTGCCGGCCTCAAGCTGGCCGGCAATGTCCAGCCGGCGCTCGATGCCGACCGCCCCGGATCCACCCGGATCGCAGAACAGGCAGCCGGGACGCTCCCGGGTGCCGCCCCGGTTGGGACAGGTGAAACCGGCGTCGACGGAAATCTTGTGAACCCGGCCGCCGAAACGATTCTTGAGCTCGGCCGAGAAGAGGCGATAGCGTTTCTCCATGACGGCACTATGCCATTTCCCAGCCCGGCGACGCAACCCATCAGCTCGGAAGGAACTGCCAGCTTCCGGAATTGCATCGACTGCCTCCCCTGATATACTTTTTATGATTTCTCCCGGCCATCACAGCTGGCCGGCCTGAACGGGAAATACTGTGCCGACCGAGTGCTGCTGGCGAAAAGAGCGGATTGCCCCGGAAGACTGCCCCTTCATCACCGCTGATGAAGGCCAGCTCCTCATCAATCGCAAGCAGCGCTTCCTGCGCCGTTGCCTGGAATGTCCGCGTCTGATCGATGACCTGCGCCGCCCGCCCCAGGAACTTGAAGGGTTGAGCGAGGTCTTTCCCTACGCCATCGAAGAGCTTCTGGCCCTCAGGGCCCGGCAGCAGGAGCAGCAGGGGCTGCTCGAGGCACGGGCCCGGGAAATCAAGTTCCTGCACGAAGTCGGCCTCGTCCTGCAGACTTCCGTCGACATGGACGAAGTGATCGCCATGGCCCTGACCGCGGTGACGGCGGGCCAAGGTTTCGGGCTCAACCGGGCGATCCTGCTGCTGGTCGACCGCAATCGCCGCCGGCTCCAGGGGCATTTCGCCGTCGGACCGCGCCATCGCGAAGAGGCCGCGCAGATCTGGAAAGAGTTGGAAGAACGCGACCTGACCCTGCGGGAAATGGCGCAGCATTTCTTCGAACAGAAAATGAGGGCCGAGCGGGAGCGTTTCAGCGACCTCCTGGAAATCCTTTCCGTCCCGCTCGACGCCACCGGTCACCCTTTCATCCAGACCCTGAATGCCCAGGTCTCCCGTTTCATCCCCGATCTCTCACAGGAAGCGGGGTTTTTCGGGGGTCAGCGCGAAGCGCTCGGCGTCAACCAACTGGTCCTGGTACCTCTGGTCAGCAAAAATCGCCGCATCGGTCTGCTGCTGGCCGACAATATTGTCAGCGAACAGCCGATCGGTGCCGAGAACCTACAGTCGCTGGAAACCTTCGCCCTGCCGATGGCCTTCGCCATCGAGCGCGCGGTCCTTTATGAACGGCTGCAACTGGAGCTGGAACGGGTGCAGGAAGCCAACCGGCGGCTCCACGAGCAACAGGAAACCATCGTGCGCATGGAAAAGATGGCCCTGGTCGGAAACCTGACGGCCAACATCGCCCATTCCATCCGCAATCCGTTGACGATCATCGGCGGCTTCGCCCGCACCCTGATCCGCAATACCCCCGCCGACGACCCGAAGCGGCCCCCCATCGAATCGATCGTTCGGGAAGCGCGGCGCCTGGAAAATGTTCTTCAGGAGGTGTTGATTCATTCCGAATCGCTGCATCCGACCCTCGACCTCTGGGACGTCAACCAGCTCGTTGCCAGCACCTATGCCGGGATGCGCGGGGACCTGGAGATGGCCGGAACGGAAAGCCATCTGCGACTGGCCCCGGACCTGCCCCAAGTCAAGCTCGACTACAAGAAGCTCGGCTACTGCCTGCGGGCCCTATTCGGGAACGTTCTGGGGAGGCTTCCGCGGGGTTGTCGACTGGAGATGGCGACCCAAGCAGATGATAGATGGGTGGAGATCCTCCTCAGCGACAACGGTCCGCCCCTGGCCGCCGAAGCGCTGCGCGCCGCCAGGGAGCTCGATCCCGGTACCGCCGTCGCCGGCAATGATCTCGGGCTGTCGCTCTGCGCCCGGATTCTTGCCGCTCACGGGGCGGAGTTCATTGCCGACTCTAGCGCCGAAAACGGCACGGTCTTCACGATCAGACTGGCCACAGCCCAAGGAGGAACTCCATGACCCGTCTTCTGGTAGTGGACGATGAACCGGATATCCGCTATCTTTACGCCGCCGAGCTCGAGGATGATGGCTACCAAGTGGACACCGCCGGCAGCGGCAGCGAAGCCGCCCAACTGTTGCAGGACAAGGATTTCGACCTGATTGTCCTCGACATCCAGATGAAGGGGGAAAGTGGCCTGCAACTGCTGCAGAAGATCGTTCGCGAACGCAAGGAGTTGCCGGTGGTTCTCTGCACAGCCTTCAACTGCTACAAGGACGACTTCTCCTCCTGGCTGGCCGACGGCTACGTGGTCAAGAGTTCCGACCTCACCGAACTCAAGGACGAAATCCGCAAGGTCCTCGCCAAACGCAAACAATAAACACCCGGGATTCAGGTTCCAGGTTTCAGGATTCAGGACAACCTGAAGCCGGCCCCTGATTCCTGGTTCCTGACACCTGACCCATATATATTCCGGAGGAAAAATGAAAGCCGTGCTCATGGCCGGTGGATTCGGCACCCGCATCCAGCCGCTGACCATCAACCTGCCCAAACCGATGATCCCGCTGATCAACCGGCCGATCATGGCGCACATCATCGAACTGCTCAAGCGCCACGGCATCAACGAACTGGTGCTGCTGCTCTACCACCAGCCGGAGGTCATCAAGAACTATTTCGGTGACGGCAGCGAGTTCGGCGTGCGCATCACCTACGTCACGCCGCTGGAGGATTTCGGTACCGCCGGGGCGGTCAAGGCCGCCGCCAAGTACCTGGACGAACGCTTTCTGATTATCAGCGGCGACCTGCTCACCGACTTCGACCTGTCGCAGGTGCTGCAGTTCCATGCCGAAAACCGGGCCCAGGCGACGATCACCCTGACCAGTGTCAAGGACCCCTTGCAGTTCGGGGTGGTGATTACTGACAAGGAGGGAAGAATCACCAAGTTCCTCGAAAAGCCGGGCTGGGGAGAGGTCTTCTCCGACACCATAAACACCGGCATCTACGTCGTCGAGCCCGAGGTGCTGGAGCTGATCCCCGCCGGGGAGAACCGGGACTGGGCCAAGGACGTCTTCCCCCAGATGCTGGCCGCCGGCGACCCGCTGTACGGCTGCACCCTGCAGGGCTACTGGGCGGACATCGGCAATACCGACGCCTACCGGGAGGCCTGCCGCGACATCGTCGCCGGCCGGGTGACGGTCCAAGTTCGTGAGCCACAGGCCCGGGAGGGAATTTTTCTCGGCAACGAGGCGGAGGTCAGCGGCGATCTCTCCCAACTGACGGGGATGGTGGTTCTCGGCGACAACAGCCAAGTCCTCGGCAACGCCCGGCTCAAAAACTGCGTGGTCGGTCGCAACTGCCTGATCGAGGACGGCTGCGAACTGCAGGATGCGGTCATCTGGGACAACGTTTTTCTGCGCCACGGCACCCGAATCCACGGCGCGGTCCTCTGCCACAAGGTGCGCGCCGGCCAGGGGGTGGTGGTCGAAGAGGGTGCGGTGATCGGCGACGAAACCGAAATCGGCGACGAGGCCTTCATCAAGAAGGATGTCAAGGTTTGGCCGCGCAAGGTCATCGAGGGGGGGGCGATCGTCACCACCAACCTGATCTGGGGGGAGAAGTGGCGCAAGAGCCTCTTCGAGGGGGCGATGGTGGCCGGCCTGACCAACGTCGAGTTGACCCCGGAGTTCTCCGCCAAGCTCGGCGCCGCCTACGGCTCGACCCTGCCCAAGGACGCCTTTGTCCTCGCCGGCCGCGACGCCATCCGTGCCTCGCGGATGCTCAAGCGCTCCTTTGTCGGCGGCCTGCTTTCGGCTGGTATCAATGTCCGCGACGCGAAAATGATTTCGCTGCCGGTGCTGCGTTACAAGCTGGCGACCTTCGGCGAAGTCGGCGGCATTCACTTCCGCCAGTCCCCCGAGGACCCGGCGACCACTGAGATCATCTTCTTCGACGGCGAGGGGAACGAGATCTCCTCGTCGATGGCCAAGGGGATCGAGCGCGTTTTCTACAAGGAGAACTTCCGCCGCGTGCACTTTTCCGAGCCGGGAGGGATTGCCGAAATCCCGAAAATCTACGACTATTATCGGGAGGGCTTTTTGCGGGCCCTGGACGGTGAAACGCTGCGCCAGGCGGCCCCCAAGGTGGTTATCGACCTCAACCATTCGCCGGCCGGCGACCTGCTGCCGGGGCTCCTCAACCAGCTCGGGTGCGAAGTCATCGAGCTCAACTCGCACCTTCTGGAGAGCAAGACCGGCAGCACCCCGGAGCAGGTACAGCACTCCATGGGTCAGCTCTCGAAAATCGTCGCCACCCTCGGTGCCACCGCCGGCTTCTGGCTCGGCCCCTCCGGGGAACGGCTGAAACTGATCGACGAGAGCGGCGCGGTCCTCTCCGATCTCGAAGCGTTGACCACCCTTACCGCGCTGGTCTGCCGTTCCGGGGCACGGGGTTCGCTGGCGATCCCGGTGGCGGCGCCGATGACCGTCGAGGACCTCGCCGCCGGCTCCGGGATGATCGTCAAGCGCACCAAGAGCGACGGCCGCTCCTTGGTGGAGGCCGGGCGCGAACCTCAGGTGCAGTTCGTCGCGACCATGGACGGGCGCTTCGCCTTCCCGCCTTTCCAGGCCAACTTCGATGCCATGTTTACCGTCGGCAAGGTCCTCGAACTGATCGCCCGCAGTGGCTGCAACCTCGGCCAGCTGCGCCGGGAACTGCCGCGGCGCGTCTACCGCAGCCTGCAACTCCCCTGCTCCTGGGATTTCAAGGGGGGGATCATGCGGCGCATGAGCGAAGACGCCGTCGACCTTGAAGCCTCCTTTATCGACGGAGTCAAGGTCGACCTCGGTGATGCTTGGGCGCTGGTTCTCCCCGACCAGCACCGGCCGCTGGTGCATATCGTCGCCGAGGCCCTGGAGGAAAAGCGTGCCGAGCAGCTTCTCGAAACCTACCGCCGCAAGGTCGAAGACTGGAAACTGGAGCTGGCCGGCGTGCAGGATAAGGATTAGGAAAAACCGGGGGTGGTATGTCGCAACTGCGCTGGGACCCGCTGAAAAAGAGTTGGGTGATCATCACCAGAACCCAGGGGCGGAGCCCGCAGGATTATTTCTTCGAACGGGAGCAAATTAAGCTCGAAACCTGCCCGTTCTGCTTCGGGCAGGAAGGCCGGACTCCGCATGAGGTCTTCGCCCTGCGGCCTCCCGGAAGCCCTGCCGATACTCCCGGTTGGAGGGTGCGGACGATTCCCAACAAATACCCGGCGCTGCGCATCGAGGGGAACCTCGAACTCCAGGAAAGGGGCCTCTATAAGGCGATGGACGGCGTCGGCGCCCACGAGATCATCATCGAGAATCCCGATCATTACCGTCACCTGGCACTGCTGTCAACGGCCGAGATCTGCGATGTTCTGCACGCCTGGCGGGCCCGGCTGCTCGACCTGCGCCAAGACGAACGCTTCCGTTACCTAATGCTCTTCAAAAATCACGGCGTCGAGGCCGGAGCGGGCATCTCCCACTCCCACTGCGAGCTGATCGCGCTGCCGATTACCCCGCCGGTGATCGCCACCGAACTGAATGCCTGTCGCAGCTACTTCCAGCGCCAGGGGCGCTGCCTGGTCTGTACCCTGCTCGAGCAGGAACTGCAGGAAGGGGCGCGGGTGATCCGCAACGACGGTCGGTTCCTGGTCTTCTCCCCCTTCGCAGCGGCCTCCCCCTTTGAGCTGCGCATCGTCCCCCTGAAGCATGCCCACGACTTCGCCCTCCTCGACGACCAGGCGTTGGAGGAGCTGGCGGACGTCCTGGGCGATACCCTGCTGCGTCTCTACACCCTCCTGCGGGATCCGCCCTACAACTTCATTCTCCACAGCGCGCCACCCATGCACCCGCGCCCCGACCACCCCGACGACTGGGCCTCCCTTCCCCAGGACTATCACTGGCACCTCGAGGTGGTGCCGCGGCTGACCCGGATCGCCGGCTTCGAACGCGGCACCGGCTTCTACATGAACCCGACCCCGCCGGAAAACGCCTCCCGCTATTTGCGGGACGCCGACCTGACCCTTTATCGCTGAAAGCATCGGAATTGCCGTGACTACCTTCATCCCCAATACCCTGGCTGCCACCCATCGCTATTCCCCTCTCGGCTTCCCCCTGAGTGCCAAGGCCGGGCAGGAACTTGACCTGCCCAGGGAGGTTCTCGTTCCCCCGCCGGCCCGGCGCCTCTTCGCTCTGCGCGATGTCGCCGGCCGTCTGCAGCGCTACCAACCTGGCGTTGCCGGCAGTGCGGGAGAACTCAACCTCTTCACCCTGCTCTGCAGTGTCCAGCGGCTGGTGATCGCTCGCTACCTGGCGGCCCGCGATGGGCGCATTGCGCAGCAAGGGCTGGTCCTTGCCGGCACCCTGCGTCCCATCGCCGACTGGCCGCCGGTTGCGAGTCGCTTCGTCGAACACTTTCCGCCCCCCTGGGAGGATTCGGCAGCGCCGACCGACCTGCCGGCACTGGTGGCTACAGAGCTGCTGGTGCTGGCCACCCAGGCCGGCAACCATGCGGCGCGGCCGTTCCGCCCCCTGTTCGATCCAGCTCCCCTCGACGCCTCCTGCCCCTGGCGGCAGCTGCTCGCCGAACTCGACCGGCATCTGGTCCGGGAGCGCCTCCCGGGACGTTTCGGCGGCTCGCTCCTCGCCCTGCTGCGTGAACCCCAGCAGGCGGCCCCGGATTCCCTGGTCGGCCAGTTGCGCTACGTCCGCCAGGCCTGGGGGGAGCTGTTGCCGGCCGAGTTGCTGGCCGACCTGGAAACCGCCTTCGCCATTCTTGAGGAGGAACAGACCCGCCGGGGCGGCGGCCCCGGCCCCATCCCGGTACCGCGCTTTGGCGCCGCCGGCGGCATCTTCGAGGCGGAGGCCTTCTCCCGCGACGCCGACTGGATGAGCAGCACCGTGCTGGTTGCCAAGTCCGTCTACGTCTGGCTCGACCAGCTCTCCCGCCAGTACCGGCGGGAAGTGACCCGCCTCGACCAAATCCCCGGCGAGGAACTCGACCGCCTGGCCCACTGGGGTTTTTCGGCGCTGTGGCTGATCGGCCTCTGGCGCCGCTCCAACGCCTCGCGTATCATCAAGCAGCGCATGGGCAACCTCGAGGCGGTCGCCTCGGCCTATTCGCTGGAGGATTATGTCGTTGCCGACGACCTCGGCGGCGATGCGGCGCTGGCCCGCCTCGAGGCCGAGTGCGGTCGGCGGGGAATCCGCCTCGCCTGCGACGTGGTCCCCAACCACACCGGTATCGACTCGCGCTGGGTACGCGAGCACCCCGACTGGTTCATCCAGGTCGATCATCCCCCCTACCCGGCCTATCGCTTCTCCGGCCCCGACCTATCTTCCAACCCCTCCGTCGAGCTGCGCATCGAGGACGGCTACTGGGACCACAGCGATGCGGCCGTGGTCTTCCAGCACCGCGAGCGGCAAAGCGGCCAGGTGCGCTACCTCTACCACGGCAACGACGGCACCCACATGCCGTGGAACGATACCGCCCAGCTCAACTTCCTGCTGCCGCAGGTGCGCGAGGCGATGATCGGCACCATCATCGCCGTCGCCCGCCGCTTCCGCATCATTCGCTTCGACGCCGCCATGACCCTGGCCAAGCGCCACTTCCAGCGCCTCTGGTTCCCCCTGCCCGGCGGCGGTGCCGGGGTGCCGAGCCGCGCCGAGCACGCCATGAGCCGGGAGGCCTTCGAATCGACCTTCCCGGTTGAATTCTGGCGCGAGGTGGTCGATCGGGTCGCCGCCGAGGTTCCCGACACTCTGCTGCTGGCCGAGGCCTTCTGGCTGATGGAGGGCTACTTCGTGCGCACCCTGGGGATGCACCGGGTCTACAACAGCGCCTTCATGAACATGCTCAAGCACGAGGACAATGCCAAGTACCGCAGCGTTCTGAAGAACGTCCTCGAGTACAATCCAGAAATTCTCAAGCGCTTCGTCAACTTCATGAATAATCCCGACGAGGCGACCGCCGTCGAGCAGTTCGGCAAGGCGGACAAGTATTTCGGCGTCGCGGTGCTGCTCGCCACCCTTCCGGGGCTGCCGATGTTCGGCCACGGCCAGCTCGAGGGGCTGCGCGAGAAGTACGGCATGGAGTACCGCCGCGCCTACTGGGACGAAACACCGGACGCCGGCTTCGTTGCCCACCACGAGGCGCAGATCTGCCCGCTGTTGCGCCGGCGACGGCTGTTCAGCGAGGCGGCCGACTTCGAGCTCTTCGACTTCGAAAGTGGCGGCAGCGTCAACGAGGACGTCTTCGCCTATACCAATGCCTGCGGTGGCGAGCGCACCCTGGTGGTCTACCATAACCGGGCCGCGGAGACCGGCGGCTGGCTGCGCCGCGCCGTCGCCAAGGCGGTCCCCGGAGCCGACGGCCAGCTGCATCCCCGGCAGACCACCCTGGCCGCCGCTCTTTGCCTCGATCCCGGGCAGGCGCCGCTCTGGCGCTGGCGGGAACACCGCAGCGGCAACGAGTACCTGCTGGCCGCCGACGAACTGGCCGCCGAGGGTCTCTACCTGCAACTCGGCGCCTACGACTACCGGGTCTTCACCGAACTGCGCCCGCAACCTGACGGCGATGGCCTCTGGGCGGAACTGGCCCGGCACCTCTCCGGCCGCGGGGTGCCGGACCTCGACCATGAACTGCGCCGGCTGCGCTACCGCGAGGTCACCGCCCGGCTGCAGCTCCTCTTCGTTCCGGCCTCCCCCTGGCCGACGCCTGCCCTTTCCGGCAGGGCGGAGCCCGCGGCTGCCGGGGAATCCCGCAAGGCGGAACTGCTCCAGCATCTGACCCTTGTCTTCCAGGCCCTGGCGGCCGCGGCCGGTGCCCCGGACTTCACCGCCGCTGCTGCCGAAGCGGTCCTCGCCGATCTCGACGCCATCGAGGCCACTCTCCGCCCCGCCGGCTCCCCGCCGCCGCTGCGCGCCCGCCTTGCCGAACTCGCCGCCCTGCTCCGGCCGGGATCAACGCCAGGGGTGCTGCATCCGCTGCTGGTTGCCCTGCTGGTCTTCGACCGCGGCGGGGAACTCCAAACCGGGGAGGGAGCGGTGGCGCGAGCAGCCGCCTGGAGCGCCGAGTTCCTGCTCGATGACGCGTTTCCGGCCGGCTCCCCACCGGCGGCCGCCGATCTCCTCTCCCTGCTGCTGCGCCACCGTGAAGGCTGGACAGCATCGTCCGACGCTCTCGGTGAACTCTTCGCCGACCCCGATGTCGGTCCCTACCTCCTGGTCCATCAGGCCGCCGGCCAGACCTGGTTCAATCGCGAGCGGGTCCTGGCCCTCATCGACGGGTTAACCCTGGCCGGCCTCCTGGCCATCGTCCGGGACAAACCGCAGCCGGCCTTGGCACCGGCCAGCCGCCTGGCAGCTCTGGCTGAGCGGCGGCTGGAACTGATCCGGCGCGCGGAGACCGCCGGCTATCGCCTCGACCTCTTTCTGGAGGCTGGCGGCAGGGAAGGGAAACGCCGATGAAGATCCTGCTGGTCGCCCCGGAAGTCGCACCGCTGGCCAAGACCGGCGGCCTGGCCGACGTTGCCGGCGCCCTTCCGCGGGAACTGCGGCGCCTCGGCCACGATGCGCGCGTCATCCTCCCCTATTACCGAGTCACCCGCGAAAGGGGCTTTCCCCTGGCGGCCGACAGCTGGCCGGTGCAGGCGGTGATCGGCGGCGCCCTGGCCCGCGGCCTGGTGCGGGAGACCCTCATTGACGGGGTGCCGGTCTACCTGGTCGAACACCACGGCTACTTCGACCGTCCCCAGCTCTATGGCACCGCCGACGGCGACTACCCGGACAACGCCGAGCGTTTCGGCTTCTTCTGCCGGGCGGTCCTCGACTTCCTCCGCCACGGCCCCTTCCATCCGCAAGTGCTGCACCTCAACGACTGGCAGACCGGCCTGATCCCGGTGTTGCTGCGCAACGAACTTGCCACCGACCGCGTCTTTGCTGCCATCGGCACCCTGCTGACCATCCACAATCTCGGCTACCAGGGACTTTTCCCGCCCGAGGCCACGGCCGCCCTCGGACTCCCCCGGGAACTCTTCACCATCGACGGTCTCGAATACTACGGCCAGCTGTCGCTGCTCAAGGGGGGGGTACTCTTCGCCGATATCCTGACCACGGTCTCCCCCACCTACTGTCGGGAAATCCAGCGACCGGCGTTGGGGCACGGATTCGATGGCATCCTTCGCGGCAGGCAGCAGGATCTCTACGGGGTTCTCAACGGCCTCGATGCCGAGCAGTGGAACCCGCTCACCGACGCAGCGCTCCCCGCCCGCTACAACGCCGACGACTTGCGTGGCAAGGTCCGCTGCAAGCGGGCGCTGCAGCAGGAACTGGGGTTGGCCGTCGACCCGGGGCGGCCGCTTCTGGCCATGGTCACCCGCGTCGACCCGCAAAAAGGGCTTGACCTGGTGGAAGCTGCGTGGGACAAACTGCTCGCGCGTCCGCTGCAGCTGGTGCTGCTCGGCAGCGGCGAACGGCGCCTGATGGAACGCTTCGCCGCCCGCGGTAAGACGAGCGGGGACCGGGCCGCGGTTCGGCTGACCTTCGATGACGCGCTGGCCAGGCGCATCTATGGCGGCTCCGACCTGTTTCTGATGCCGAGCCGCTACGAACCCTGCGGCCTCGGCCAGCTGATCGCCCTCCGCTACGGTAGCGTGCCCCTGGTGCGCCGCACCGGCGGCCTGGCCGACACCGTCAGCGACGTCGATCGCCATCCTCGCGACAGCAACGGCTTCAGCTTCGACAAACTCAGCGAAGCCGCCCTGCTCGCGACCCTCGATCGCGCCTTAGGGCACTTCGCCGAGCGCCGCGGCTGGCTGCAGCTGGTGAAGCGGGGCATGCGCACCGACCTCTCCTGGGGTCGCTCGGCGCAGCAATACCTGGAACTTTACGCCAAGGCCAAGGAACACCATGATGGGTGACGAAGAAAATCTTCCCCGGGTAATGGAAGGTGGTCAGCAGGAAGATGGGGAGGGAACCAGCCGGTTTCCGGAACTGGACGAGCTGCAACGGGAGATCGAGCGCCGGATCCGGGACAACCAGCGTTTTCTCGCGGGATTCATGGACGACGACTTCGTCGCCGAAGATGAAGGGGAGGATGACGACACGGAAGGGGACTTCGAGGAGCTTTAGTGGGGCCAGGCAGCGGCAAACCGGGGTCTGGGTTCGAGAGGGTTCAACCCTTGGCGAGTTGGTCGAGATACTCCTGCCACTCCACCGGTAGCAGGTGCTGCTTCTTGCTGTTACACTCCTTGCACGCCGGCACACAGTTTCCCCGGGTACTGCGCCCACCGCGGACCAGGGGAACAACGTGGTCGAGGGTCAGTTCCCGAGGTGCAACTTCCCTTCCGCAATAATGGCAGCGCCCCCCGGCAATCCGGTTCTTCCACCACTGGCTGTTGCGCAGTTCGCGGGCCTTGTTGCGCTCGCGGCGCAGTTGCTCCTCCTCGACCCCACTTCCCCAGTCATCCATGGCGGGCTCCTTTCGGGTTTCGGGATGATTCTAGCCGAGGGGAGAAAGGGGAGCAACCCCGCTGTAGCTACCTGCCCATCCGGGCAGGCTGTGGGCTGACTGCAGACCGGCTCCTTTCCCGTCGCTGATCGCCAGCGCCCCGCTTGATAACGGAACGCCATGAAGATTCTCATCGTCGGCGCCGGCCAGGTCGGCTATTTTCTCTGCGAGCGACTCTCCCTGGAGGGGCACGAGGTCACCCTCATCGACCGCGAGGGGGAGCACCTTTCCCGCGCCCAGGACCGCCTCAACGTTCTCGGCATCCAGGGAAACGGTGCCAGCGCCGAAACCCTGGAGCAGGCGGGAATCAAGGCGGCCGACATCTTCATCGCCGTTACCGACCTCGACGAGGTGAACATCCTCGCCTGCCTGCTGGCCCGAGAATACGCCGTCACCACCCGCATTGCCCGCGTCAAGAGTATCGAGTACTCCGGCCAGGGGGCGATCCTTTCCAAGGAAAAGCTCGGCATCGATCTGTTGATCAACCCGGACGATGAGGTGGCCGACGAAATCGTCAAGATCGCCTGCCGCACGGGGGCTTTCGACGTCGCCGAGTTCGTCGAAGGGCAGATCCAGTTCCTCGGCTACCGGATCGGCGCCGGCAGCCCGCTGGTCGACCTGAGTCTGCGGGAACTTGGCGAAATCCGCGGCATGTACCGCTTCGTGGTCACCGCCATCGGCCGCGGCGATGATACCATCATCCCCCGCGGCGACGACGTCATCCAGGCCGGCGACAGCATTTTCATCGTCGCCCACCAGAATGACCTGCCGGCCATCCAGTACCTGCTGCAGCTTCAGGATGCGCCCAAGCGCCGCTCCCGTCGCGCCTTCGTTCTCGGCGGCGGCCGCATCGGCCTGCGCATCGCAGCCCAGTTGGAACAGCTGCGCTTCGACGTGCGCCTGGTGGAGCGGGACGAAAAACGTTGCGAGGCCCTTTCCGCCAGGCTGCGCCACAGCCTGATCATTCACACCGAGGGGACGGACATCCGCACCCTGGTCGATGAAGGGATCGAAGGGGCCGATGTCTTCATCGCCGTCACCGAGAGTGACGAGAGCAACATCCTCTGCTCCCTTTTGGCCCGGCAGCACAAAGCCCGGCGCACCCTGAGCCTGATCAACAGTCCCGAACTGCTCGGCCTCGCCCCAACCCTTGGCATTGACGCCTGCATCTCACCACGGCTGGCTGCGGCCGGCGCGATCCTCAAGTACGTGCGGCGCGGCGACGTCATCTCCCTGGCGACCATCGAGGGAAGTAATGCCGAGGTTCTCGAACTGCAGGTCAAGGCCGACAGCACCATCATCGACACCCCGCTTAAAGAGCTCCAGTTTCCGCCCGGGGCGATCATCGGCGCCATTGTCCACGACGCCAGCTACGAGATCCCCACCGGCGAGAGCCTGCTCAAAAGCGGCGACCGGATCGTCATCTTCGCCCTCTCCGGGGCGGTGGCCAAGGTCGAGACCTTTTTTGGCTCGCCATGAATATCCTGCTCACCTTGCGCATTCTTGGCGCCCTGCTGCTTTTCCTGGCCGTCGCCCTGCTCTTCCCGCTCCCCTTTTCCCTTTACTTCGCCGACGGCGCCGCCATGGCCTTTCTTTTCGCCGCGCTGATTACCGCCGCTGCGGGTACCCTGCTACTGCGTTTCTGCCGCAGCAACCGCGAGCTGTCGGTGCGCGAGGGGTTCGCGGTGGTCACCTTCGGCTGGCTCTTTTACGCCCTGTTCGGCGCCCTCCCCTTCCTTTTCAGCGGGGCCATCCCCGGTCTCCTCGACGCCGGCTTCGAAACCATGAGCGGCTTCACCACCACCGGGGCGACGATCCTGCCGGTGGTCGAAACCCTGCCGCAGAGCATCCTGCTCTGGCGAGCCCTGACCCACTGGCTGGGGGGCATGGGAATCATCGTCATGTCGCTGGCGATCCTGCCGATGCTCGGGGTCGGCGGCATGCAGCTGTTCAAGGCCGAGGTCCCGGGACCGACCGCCGACCGCTTGAAACCGCGCATCCAGGATACCGCCAAGCTCCTCTGGGGAGTCTACGTTCTGCTCACCGCCGCTGAAACGGTGCTGTTGATGGCCGGCGGCATGTCCTTTTACGAGGCGCTCTGCCACGCCTTCGCCACCCTCGCCACCGGTGGCTTCTCGACCCGCAATGCTTCGGTGGGGGCTTTCAACAGCGCCTACATCGACTGGGTGGTGACCCTGTTCATGTTCCTCGCCGGGGTCAATTTCTCTCTCCACTACCACGCCTTGCGCGGACGCCTGCGCGAGTATTTCCGCAACGAGGAGTTTCTTTCCTACCTCGCCTTGACCGTTGGCGTCACCGGCCTGCTGGTGATTATCAACCAGGGGCGAAGCTACCTGTCCCTGGCCGACAATCTGCGCTTCAGCGCCTTCCAGACCACCTCGATTTTGACGACCACCGGCTTCGGCACCGCCAACTACGAGACCTGGCCGGTCCTGGCCCAGTACCTGTTGGTCTTTCTGATGTTCATCGGCGGCTGCGCCGGCTCCACGGGCGGCGGCATCAAGGTCGCCCGCATCCTGTTGATCTTCAAGCATGCCAAGGTTCAGCTCTACCGCCTGATCCACCCACGGGCGGTGCGGCTGGTCAAACTCGGCAACACCCCCGTTGACCGTGAGGTAATGCAATCCATCCTCGGGTTTTTCGCCCTCTACATGGGCGTTTTCGTCATCGCCTCCTTCCTCATGGCGGTCAGTGGCATGGACCTGGTCTCCGCCGGAGCCGCCGTCATCGCTACTCTCGGGAACATCGGCCCGGGCCTTGGCACCGTCGGTCCGGTCGCCCATTACGGACATATCGCCCCGTTCGGCAAGGCGGTGCTGGTTTTCTGCATGCTCCTCGGCCGGCTGGAACTCTTCACCGTCCTGGTCCTCTTCTTCCCCTCCTTCTGGCGTAAATGAGCCCTTCTTGCTTTGACCTGGAGGATTTCTCCTGCGGGGGCCTGCGGCAATTTCTCTTTGGACTGCATTTAGAGTTTATTTTGGTATCGAACCTTTTTCTCGAAGGTTCAGGCGGTTGGGTATTTTAATTTTCTTTTTAAAAATTTAGGGAATTTCTACCCGATGGGCTGCAGCCTGCCATCTAGCATGCGGAGCCCCCCGGACTACCGCGGTTACGGGGAGCTGTGGTCTACTCATTGCAGTTTGAGGAATCAGGGAAAGGGCTCAACCGGCCGGCACTTCTATAGGAAGGGAGTGGGAAGGAGGCGTTATGAAAAATCAGCGAATCAATTCTGTACTACCCTTGTCTACATCAATCGCAGGTATTGCCTGGTTCTTCATGCTGGCTTCGACGGCTACGAGGGAGTTGCCGACCAGAAACCGAACGGCCATGGCACCTTCCACTGGATAGAAATGATTAAATGCATGGGAAGAACTACAAAAATCATTTTCTGGCGGGAGAATTGCGGGCTCGGGGGTCATCGGGGTAAAAAAAGCCCCCGCCCTTATTGCATTAAGGGCGGGGGTTCCCCCCTCCAAATCAATCCATCGAAACTGGAAATTACATACGGGCGGCAACCCCTCCTGACTGCCACCCTCCCCACTCACCTGTGAGCTTTGCCCGGTTCAAACGGTCTGTTCCGACCATTGACCTTCGATGATGTTCCGAATCTACTGCAAACCTGCTGGGGTTTTTCTCGCTAAACCAGCAGGGTAAAAGGTTGCGGAACCGGATCGCCGCTGGGCATGATGTCGTCTCCGAAAATATATCCCGCCCGGCGGTAGGCCTTCCAGCGCTCGCAGAAGTTGACCAGATCCCCGCAGCAGTAGGTGGTAAACAGGCCACGCCACGCGGGGCTGCGTTTTTCGGAATATTTACGATAGAACCCGCAGCGATCGAGAAATTCACACTTTGCCACACGCCCTCCGCCGTGAACCCGGCGCCGGGCCGGGCGGTCACAAGTGGCCGACCTTGGCCACCACGGAAACTACTTTAGCGGGTGACTCTGACAAATTTCTCACCGGAAGGGAGGGGACAAGGATTTTTTTCAAAAAATCCGGCGGGACCTCAATCGGGGTTGCTGCACCCCT
This sequence comes from uncultured delta proteobacterium, assembly GCA_963806685.1. Taxonomy (GTDB): domain Bacteria; phylum Desulfobacterota; class Desulfuromonadia; order Desulfuromonadales; family DDH964; genus DDH964. The sequence goes on along the minus strand of CAWDZB010000020.1, from coordinate 27,080 downwards.
TGAGGATGGTGGGAAAAGCGGCGAGAATTTCTTCGACTTCCCCCTCGGAATAGGCTTCGCGACGAAGGGTTTCGGCGTAATTCTGGAGGACCTGGCGGGCCTTGATCGGATTGTTGCTGCGCAGATGGCAGCGGCACAACGCCTTGATCAAACGGTCATTGACGCGGTCGATGCGCAGGGCCTGATGGAGGACGGTCTCGGCTCTTTCGGTCTTTCCCCAGGCCATGAGCAGTTCCGCCCAGCTTTGCATACCGACCACATAGAGCAGATCGAGCTCTTCCCGATAGTCGGCGGCTTGATCGCGCGCGCTGGCCCCGGGCATGAAGGAACCCTTCCACAAGGCGTGAGCCTGGGCAAAGACATTGCCGGCCTGCCAGGATTCGCGACGCCGCACCAGGTCGAGGCCGAGACGGATCAGCGCCGCAAAGGCTTGAGCATCGACTCGGGCATTGTCCAGGCTCAGAATCCCCTTTTGCAGCTGCAGATAATCCCTGGCCGCGTTCGGTGCCAGGGCCGCGTCGAGGGTCTTGCGCAACCGCAGCAGCAGGGAGTCGAAACTGGAACGGGCTTTTTCCGGTGGGCTGTCGGGCCAGAAATCGAGCTGGACTTCTTCCTGACTGAGCTTCATTCCCGGCACGGCCACCAGCAGGGCGAGCAATTCCCTTTGGGCCGGGGTCAAGTCCTCGGCCCGAACCACCGTCCGGCCCCCAACCTGGATAGAGATTCCGCCCAGTGTCTGTACCTCAAGGAAGGGCAGCAGGGTATTGCCTTCGCCTATGCACAGGTTCAGGCTGGCGGCCAGGGGACGAACCACTGCGGCCTGGCCTCCGGCCAGGGCAGCTGCAAGCAGGCGCTGGCGGATCTCCGGGGGACAGCAGCGCAGCGCCAGCCCGTCAACCTGCCCGGGTTCGCTCAGCCAGTGGAGGAGATCTTCTCCGATATCCCGTCCCATTTCGAGCTCGCAGGCCAGCTGGATTCCGGAAATGGCTGTTGCCAACCAGGGATTGCCCAGTTCGCCTGCGGCCATCAGCGCCCGGTCCAGATCGTCCCGGGGATCGGCGGCGCCGAGCAGCAGGCCGACCGCGCCGAGCAGCATCCCGCACCAGGCCCGGTCGAAACAATCTTCATAGGCGGCCAGCAGAGGCCGTGCCGCCGCCAGCATATGCCCGGCTTCCTCGTGCTTGCCGACGCGCAGGGCGGCCAGGGCTCCAAAGGCCAGGAAGCGATGCTGCCCGACCGGTGGTGCTTCGCTGAGCCTGGTTCGGCACTGCTCCAGCCCCTGGAGCTGGCGTTTTCCCAGCAGGGCGGAAATGACCTCGAGCAGCCCCAATTCCAAGTGCAGCAGCGAGCGCTCCAGCAGCCGGGGATCAAACTTCGCCCGCATCCGCCCCAGCAGCCGCTCCCGGTTGAGGTCATCCCCCTGCAACACCAGGGCGTACAATTGCAGCAGGCGCAGCAAGGCCCGCTCCCAGGCACAGGTCTGTGGGTTCTGAAACAGTGGCTGAGCCTTTTCCAGCAGGCCCAACAGGCCCTTCAGATCTCCCCGCCGCAGGGCCTGAAAACCGCTGCAGACATAAGCCAGGGCGTCGAATCCAACCAGGGCATGCTCTTCGGCCAGGGTCAAGGCCAGCTCCTGGTAACGGTTTATCCGTTGCACATCTCCACCGTGGAACATGCCGGTCAGGGCCAGACATTGCGCAACGTGAATCTGCGAATAGCCGCACAGGCAGGAGAGCGCGTCCTCGACCAGCTCTTCGGCCCGTTCGGCGAGGGTTGCCAGGGTCGCTGTTTCGCCGGGGAAAAGGGTCTTCACCAAAAGCAGCTGGGCAATGGCAAGGAGTTCGCCACAGCGATCCCCGCTGGCGAAGAAACCGGCGCGGGCAGCTTCAAGGCAGGCCCGGGATTCTCCGCTCAGCTGGTGGAAACGGACCAGGGAGGAAAAGAAGGAAAGCCAGGGATGCCTTTGCAGCAAACCTTCCGGCAGCCGGGCAAAGAGGGGGGCGATGCGCTCCAGGCGGTTGAGGGCGAACAGCGTCATCCCTTCCTGCTCGAAAAAACGTCCGGGATCGGATTGAAGCTCTCCCAATGCGGGAGGCAAAAAGTAGGAATCGGGATTTTGGTCGCCGGCCAGAACTGCCGACGCCAGCAGGTGCAGAAAGCGAAATTCGGGGTGGGAGAGGGTGACCTTTTCCCGACCGGCCCAAACCTCGCCGTTGGCCGCGTCGATAACCAGGTCGTGGAGCCGGAGAGGTTCAGGCTCGTCGCCCAGTTCCTCACTGCGCCGGCGCAGGACCGCGCGCAGCCGGGCGATCAGTACCCGCGGGCTGAAGGGCTTGACCATGTAGTCGTCCGCCCCCATCTCCAGGCCGCGGATGACGTCGGCCTCCTCGCCGCGCCCGGTCAGCATGATGACCGGGATGGCGCGGGTGCGCGGATCGGCCTTGAGCCGGCGGCAAACCTCCAGACCGTCCATGGCCGGCAACATGAGATCGAGGACGATCAGGTCGGGTGATTCCCGTCGGACCGCCTCCAGCCCTTCCTCGCCACTGCCGGCGAAACGGGTGGCGAAACCTTCCCGGGCCAGGCTGGAGCGCAGCAGCTTGCGCACCCCTTCCGCGTCGTCGACAACCAGAATCCGTTCACCCGCCATAATCCCTGCTTCTCCTCCCCCCTCCGGCGCCGGGACCGGATACCGCCGCTAGCGTTCTTGCAGACCGATGAATCCGAGCTGCCGTCCCGTCTGGCCATTGTCGCGCCGGTAGGAAAAGAACAGCTCCCGATGGCAGCAAGTACACTCCGCGGCCGCCGTGACCCGCTCCGGCAGCAGCCCGGCCGCCCCCAACTGCAGCTGGCAGCTGTGGCGCAGATCGAGCAGCCACTTGCCGAGAGCCACCTCCTTGGCGATCTCCTCCCAGCCGCCGCTGCCACCGCGGAAGGCCTCGCGAACCGGCCGGTCGACCTCGTAGCGGTGGGCGCCGATGCCGGGACCGATGGCAGCCAAAAGGCTCTCGGGCCGGCAGCCGAAGAGTTTTTGCATGGCGCTCACGGTGCGCCCGATGATCCCGGCCGCGGCGCCCCGCCAGCCGACATGCACCGAAGCCGCCACCTGCAGCTGCGGGTCATAGAGAAGCACCGGAAAACAGTCGGCGACCAGGATGCCGATCATGATCCCCGGCTGGTCGGTGACGATGGCATCGCACTCGATATCGAGAAAATGGGAGAGATCGGGATTGGGCTGATCGATGACCAGGATGTCGTTGCCGTGGACCTGCCGGATGGTGAGAAGCATGTGCGGCTGCAGGTCGAAGGCCCGGGCCAGGGTCGAACGGTTCCCTTCCACGTTGGAAAGAAGGTCCTCGGTATTGTAGCCGAGGTTCAGGGAATTGAAGGGCGGGCGGCTGACCCCGCCGTTGCGGGTGGTGAAACCGGCGTGCACCGGGTGTTGGCCGGCCCAGGCGGGCTGCAGGTAGTTGATCTTTCCCTGGCGGACGAGTTTCATTGCGGGGACTCCGTGGAGCCGGGCGGTGGAGCGTCTGCCGCAGCGGCCCGGTACTTGGCTTCTAGATAGGAGAGGATGCCGGCCAACTCCGCCGGCGGGGGGCTTTCGAACTCCATGTAGGTCGCAGTGACGGGATGCACGAAGCCGAGCAGCCGGGCATGCAGAAACTGGCGCTGCAGCCGCGACAACAGGATGAGCAGCCGAGGGTCGTCGATCGTCCGCAGCCGGCCGGAACGGCCGTAAACCGGATCGCCGACCACCGGGAACCCCAGCTCCGAAAGGTGCACCCGGATCTGGTGGGTACGGCCGGTTTCCAGGCGCAGCTCAAGCAGGGTCAGGCGGTCGGCGGTAAATCGCTGCCGGACCTGCCAGTGGGTAACGGCACGCCGGCCGCTGCGGGAGCTGCTGCTCATCTTCTTGCGTTCCGTCGGATGGCGGCCGATAGCGCGATCGACGGTTCCGCTATTGGCCTCCATCAAACCATGGACCAGGGCCAGGTAGCGGCGATGAATGGTGTGGAGCTTGAACTGCCTGGCCAGGCCGTTGTGGGTGGCGTCGTCCTTGGTGGCGACCAGCACCCCGGAGGTCTCCTTGTCGAGGCGATGGACGATCCCCGGTCGAAGGCTGCCGCCGATGCCGGCGAGGTCGTGACAGTGGTGGAGCAGCGCATTGACCAGGGTGCCGCCCTGGTGGCCAGGGGCCGGGTGCACTACCAGACCGGCCGGCTTGTCGACCACGATCAGGTGGGCATCCTCGTAAAGTATGGTCAGCGGGATATTCTCGGGCCGGGCTTCGACCTGCACCGGTTCCGGCAGGTTGACGCTGAGCCGCTCGCCGCCGCGTAGCTTCAGCCCGGGTTTAACCGGGGCTCCGGTGAGTAGCACTTGCCCCTCGTCAATCAACCGCTTGAGCTGGGAGCGGGTTACTTCGGGAAGGACCTCGGCAAGGAAGCGGTCGAGCCGCTCTGGAACCCGCCCGGGAGGAAAGTCGAACACCCGCTTCATTTACCAGATTGAACTCTCGATCTTTCCGGCCTGGCGAATCATGACGTCGACCACCGCGCGGTCGTAGAGGTGATCGCGATCTTTCATTTCCGGGGAGACCCGGGTGTGGAAATGGTCGCGACCTTCCTGGAGCTCCTCCGACAACAGGTCGAAAATATTATCGTTCTTGATCCCATCCCGAACCTTTTCCTGGTTGTAGAGGGCGATATCCGAGACGATCGCGCGCGCCAAGCGAAAGGCGAGATCGGGTTTATCCACAAGCCTGGCCATGCATCCTCCCTGTCTGAAGGTTGGCAGTCTGCAAGATTGACATCCGGCACCCGGTGCGGACCCGGTCGGCAGCACCGGGAAGCGAGGCCGACCGCCAGAGTGGAGGCGTCGGGAGGGCACTGTCACCGCCATGGTCCCCGGACAGGCCTCCTCCGGACATGAGCGAAGCCCCGCAGCCAGTGCGCAGACTAGCCGAAAACCGCCATTCTGTCAATTCGTTCGGCCGGTTGCAGCGAACTGGCCAGGGAGCCGGCAGAGGTCGGTGTGGCTGCTGACGAAGCACCCGAACCGGGCGCGAAATTGGACGGGGTAATACCTAGCTGCCGCTTGACGTTGGCCAGCATCTGCTTGCTCGCCGCTGCCTTTTCCCCCCGCCCCGGCGAGCAGGGCACGAATTGCCTCCAGCAGGGTGTAGGCAAAGTGCTCAGGTAGCACCCGGTGCGAAATAGTCGGCGAGTTCGCCGATCCAGCCGGGAATGAATTCGTTCATTTCGACCCGCAGCAGGGTGCCGTCGAGATCGAAGAGCACGCTGCGAATCCCCGCCAGGGCCAGAAACTGGTCCGTCATCGAACCTCCTCCCCTCAGCGATTCGGGGCAGGATAGCATAGCCGCCGGTGAAAACCCACCCGCCGTGGGGACAACCGACAAAGGCCTTGACTTCCCAGGCCACCGCAGGTAGTAAATTGGTCAATAATATTGAGGATAAGGGCATGAACAGGATCCGCGAAGAAGTCAAGGAACTGGAGATCGGCCGCAAGGTCCGCCGCCTGCGCCAGGAGCAGCGACTGACCCTGCAGCAGCTTGCCGAGGCGACCGGCCTCTCCAAGCCGCTGCTGTCGCAGATCGAGAATGACCAGGTCATTCCGCCGCTGGCCACCCTGCTGCGCATCGCCAAGGCCCTGCGGGTCAACCTCCACCACTTCTTTCAGGAGGAAGGGGACAGCGAAAAGTGCATCCTGGTCCGCGCCGGAGAACGCCACCTCCAGCCACGGCGCACTGCCGGCGGCGACCCCGCGGCGCCCCCCTACACCTACCATTCCCTCGCGGTCGGCAAGCGTCTGCGCAACATGGAACCGTTCCTGGTCGAATTCGACGCCCGCAACTGGCAGGATGAGATGCTGGTCAGCCACCAGGGGGAAGAATTCCTGTTTCTCCTCGAGGGGGAACTGGAACTCCATTACGGTGACAAGGTGATGACCATGCATCCCGGCGACTCGGTCTACTACGACTCCAACGAGCCCCACGGCTACGTCGCTGTCGGCCCGGAACGGCCGCGGGCGGTGGCGGTGGTCTACTCGCGGGACTGACCTTCCCCTGCGGCTTGACATCGGCGGCAAATTTTCTAACCTTTGCTGTATCCCGCATCCGCGGCCGGAGATTCTTCGCCCCGGCCCCGTCCCCTGTTTCTTCCCTGCATCCAAGGAGGTTTGCATCATGGCGAAAGTCGGTGTCATCCTGTCCGGTTGCGGTGTTTATGACGGCAGCGAAATCCATGAGGCGGTCATAACTCTGCTGGCCCTCGACCGGGCCGGCGCCGAGGCGCTGTGCATGGCGCCCAACGTTCCGCAGCTGCACGTCGTCAACCACCTCACCGGCGAAGTGGCAGAAGGAGAAACACGCAATGTTTTGGTCGAGGCAGCACGCATCGCCCGGGGCAAGATCCGCGATATCAAGGAAGTGAAAATTGCCGATTTCGACGCCCTGATCCTCCCCGGCGGCTTCGGGGCGGCCAAGAATCTCTGCAATTTCGCGGTCAAGGGGGCCGACTGCGACGTCAACCCCGACGTCGCCCGCCTGGTGCGCGAGACCATTGCGGCGAAGAAGCCGCTGGCTGCTGTCTGCATCGCCCCGGCGCTGGTCTCCCGGGTGCTGGGGAACGAGAAGCTCGCCCACCAGCTGACCATCGGCACCGACGAGGGGACCGCCCAGGCCCTGGAACAGATGGGGACCAAGCATGTAACCTGCCCGGTGCGGGAATGCGTCATTGACCGCGACAACAAGCTGATCTCCAGTCCCGCCTACATGCTCGCCGAGCACATCAGCGAAGCGGCGGACGGCATTGAGAAGACCGTCAAGGCGCTCCTCGAGATGATCTGAGCGCCGCCGCAAACCCCTGCTCCTCCCGGAGACCGGCCACCAGGCCGGTCTCCTTTTTTGCGCCGCACCGGGAGACCCCGGCTCTGCCGTGGTAACCTCAGAGCAGGGGCACCGCCCTGACGGCAGCGACGAGGGAGAAGCAATGGCGAGCGGGGAAGAAAACGATTATGCCGTCGGCACGCACGGCTGGATCGAGGTGCTGGACTTCGATGGGACGTCCCGGCACTGGGTGGAGGGTGAGGTTGTCCGGCTCATCACGGAGGGGGAGGACGGGCTCTGGGCGCTGATCCGGAGCGTCGCGGGAACCGTCCTCTGCCGGCTGCGCGGCTTCCCTGCCCCGCCGGAAGAGGACGCCGGCGCGGTCGACGCCAGTCTTCATAGTTGAGCAGCAGTTCGGGATGGGGCAGGTCGCCGAAGCGGGAGTCCAAAAAGGCTGTGGGGGAATCGAGCGGCGGCAGGTCCATGGCATGCCTCCTGGGGAAAGGGGCATTGACTGGAAACGATTGTCCCGCAGGAATCGCCTTTCGCCTTGCTCACACCGGCACCAGCAGCAGCGGCTGGCGGGTCTTGGCCTGCACCGACCCGGCGACGCTGTTGGCCCAGAAGGCCTTGGTTCCGGCCTTGCCGTGGGTGGCCATGACGACGAGGTCGGCGTCCCCCTCCTCGGCGGCGTGGGCAATAACCTCGGAGACCTTCCCGGCCCGGATTTCCGCCGCGGCTGCGATCCCCTGTTCGGCAGCCTGGGACAGGGCACCGTTCAGATAGTCCTGCAGCCCCTGCCGGGTCAGCTCCTGCAGCTTCTGGGAGGCAGCCGGGGAAAAACGCGAAAGGGTGGCTTCGGTCCCGGCCAGCGACGGCAAAGAGGGGACGATAGCCAGCAACTGCAGCCGGGCGCCGGCCGTCGCCGCCAGCTCCAGGGCGAGTTCGAAGCCGGCGGCGTGTTCGGGGCGACCGTCGATGGGGACCAGCAGCCGCTCCAGGCTGAAGGCGCCACTCGCTGCCATCGCGTCGGGGCGCACCAGCAGCAGCGGCGTTTCGCCGAGCGATACCACCTGCTGGGCGAGGCTGCCGCGCATGCGCCGGGCGAGCCCCGCCGGGCCGTGGGTGCACATGACGATCAGGTCGGGATGGAGTTCCTGCTGGTGCGCGGCGATGCCGGCCGCGACATCGGCCACCGCCGCGGCATGCACGTGGCAGTCGACGTTCAGGCCGTCGGCAGCCAGGTGCCGCTGCAGCTCGTCCAGGTAGGCCGTCGCCTCGCCAGCCTCGGTCAGGTGGCGTTCACCGTGGATCGATTCCCCGGCGGCCTGTTCGATGACATGCATCAGCGTGATGCGGGCGGTGAGCGCCCGGGCCAGGCCGCAGGCGACCGGGATTGCGGATTCGGCGAGGGTCGAGCCGTCGAGGGGCACCAGAAGATGCTGGATCATGGGCATCAGGCTCCGAAGAAGGTCTGCCAGAGCAGGTAGATGTTGAGGGCGATCACCAAAAGCGCCACCGTCCAAGCGAGCAGGCTGGTCAGCCGCCGGTTGACCAGCTCGCCCATCAGGTCGCGGCGCTGGCAGAAGATGATCAGCGGCAGGATGGCGAAGGGGAGGCCGAAGCTGAGGACCACCTGGCTGATCACCAGGGTGCGGGTCGGGTCGAAACCGAGAAAGATGACCACCAGGCTGGGGATGACGGTGATCAGCCGCCGCAGCCAGACCGGGATGTGGCGCTGCAAAAAGCCCTGCATGATGACCTGTCCGGCCATGGTGCCGACGGTGGTCGAAGCGAGGCCGGCGGCGAGCAGGGAGACGGCGAAGACCCAGCCGGCGGCGGCGCCGAGGAGCGGTTCCAGGGTGCGGTGAGCCTCCTCGATGGTGGCGATGTCGCTGTAACCGGAACGGTGGAAAGTGGCGGCGGCCATCATCAGCATCGCCGCGTTGACGAAGCCGGCGACCGACATGGCGATGGTCACGTCGAAGAGCTGGAAACGGTAGAGCTCGCGCTTGTGGGCCGGGTCGGCGACGACGATGCGCCCCTGGGTGAGGGCGCTGTGCAGGAAGATGACGTGGGGCATCACCGTCGCGCCGAGGATGCCGGCGGCCAGAACTACGCTCTCGGCCCCGGCGAAACGCGGCGTCACCGCGTGGAAGGCGACCAGCGCCCAGTCTGGTTTGTCGAGAAAGGTCTCGATCACGTAACAGACGGCGATCACTCCGAGCAAGGCGGTGATGACCGCCTCCAGGGGACGAAAGCCCCGCGACTGCAAAGCGAGGATCAGGAAGGTGATGACCGCGGTGACCAGACCGGCGAGCCACAACGGCATGCCGACCAAGAGGTTGAGGCCGACCGCCGCGCCGACGAACTCGGCGACGTCGGTGGCCATCGCCACCAGCTCCATTCCCACCCACATTCCCCAGACCACCGGCTTGGGCAGGTGCAGCCGGCAGAGCTCGGCGAGGTTGCAGCCGGTGGCGATCCCCAGCTTGGCGGCCAGTACCTGGATCAGCATCGCCATCAGGTTGCAGGCCACCACCACCCAGAGCAGGGTGTAGCCGAACTTCGCCCCCCCCTCGATGTTGGTGGCGAAGTTCCCCGGGTCGACGTAGGCGATGCTGGCGATGAAGGCCGGGCCGAGAAAGGGGAGGAGCCGTGCCAGGCCGCGCCGTTGCCCGTTACCGGCGAGGACCTCGGTAGCGGCAGCGACGGTGCGGGCGTCCCCGGAAGAAGGGTCTGCCGGAATTTCGGGCTTGCGCTGGTTCATAGGCGGTTGATTCACTTTGGGACGATGGCTGGGGGAAGGTCGGTGCTCGCGCCGAAGTTCCGCAAGTTCACCATATTCTGCCTGAATTTTCCAGCTCGGGAGCCGATTTTATTCCTCGCGCAGGTAGCTCGCCGGCTTCTGCCCCAGCGCTTTCCAGGTGCCGAGCAGGCCAAGAACCAGGGTGAGGACGATGCCGGTGGCGAGGGTCGCCAGCAGCGTCGCCACCGACAACCTGAAAGAGGTGTCCATCAGCCCCTGGAGGATTCCCCAGGCGGCCAGGCTGCCGACCAGGGCGCTGACCGCTCCGGCGGCCAGCCCCAGCAGCAGGAATTCGACGGCGAAGGCGCCGAGCAGGTCGCGCCGCGTCGCACCGCAGACCTTGCAGATCACCGCGGCATGGATGCGCCGGTGCTGGTCGGCGGAGACCGCCCCGGCCAATACCAGAAAGCCGCTGAGCAGGGCCACCGCGGCCACGGCGCGAAAGGCGGCGGCGAGGTGGCCGAGGGTCCGGGAGAGGTTGGCCAGCACCTCGCGCACGGTGATCGCCGAGACGTTGGGAAAGCGGTCGGTGACCGCGCGATAGAGGGCCGTCTCGTCCCCGGGCGGCAGATAGGCGGTGGCGATCCAGGTCTGCGGCGCCCCTTCGAGCACCCCGGGGGAGAAGAGCAGGGCGAAATTGAGCTGCAGGGTCGACCAGTCGACCTCGCGCAGGCTGGCGATTTTCGCGGTGACCTCCCGGCCGAGGACGTTGACGGTCAGGGTGTCGCCGATCCCGACGCCGAAGCCTTTGGCGAGGTCGGCGGTCAGCGACACCAGCGGCGGGCCGTGGTAGTTTTCCGGCCACCAGCGGCCGGCGGTCAGCCGGTGTCTGGGCGGGCATTTCGGCCCCGCGTAACTCAGCCAGCGGTCGCCGCGCACCGCCCACTCGGACGTCCGGGGCGATCTGGGCCTGATCCACCGGCACCCCGGCGATGGCGACGATCCGTCCGCGCAGGGTCGGCAAGCGGTCGCTGCTTGCCGCACCCCGGGGAAGACCGGCCAGCAGCGCATCGAAAGGCGCCACCTGCGTCGGGCTGCAGGTCGAAGAAGAAGAAGGCCGGGGCCTCGGCGGGGAGGGTCTCGTCGACCAGTCGGGTGAGGTTGACCTGGACCAGGGCGATGATCACCAGGGCGGTCAGCCCCAGGCCGAGGGAGAAGATGGCGCTGCCGGCCGGCGAGCCGCGGCGGTGGATGTTGGCCAGCGCCAGGCGCAGCGGCAGCCCAGCGCGGCCGGGGTGCGCGGCGGGCGGCGGCGAGGGTCAGTGCCGCCAGCAGCGCGAAAGAGCAGGAAGCAGCCGGCGGCCCCGGCCAGGAACCAGAGCGCCAGGCGTCTGTCGGCGCTGGTCGCCACCGCCACCGTCGCCAGCAGCAGGGCGAGCACGGCCGACTTGCGACGTAGACCGCCGCGCCCGGCGGGCGGGCCAGTCTGCCGTCGGCATAGCCGCGAAACAGGACCGACGGCGGCACGCGGCGCGCGGCGGCCGAGCGGCTGGAGACTGAAGAGGAGCGCCACCAGCAGGCCGCAGAGGGCCGCGATAGCCAGCGGCACGGGGTAGACGCCCGGGCTGCAGCGGGAGCGGCAGGCTCGCCCCGGCCAGGTGCAGCGCCAGCCACGGCACCGCGGCGCCCAGGCCCAGCCCGGCCCCGGCGCCGAGGGCGCCGAGCAGCAAGACCTGCAGCAGGTAGCCGGCAAAGATCGTCCGCCCGCTGGCGCCGAGGCATTTCATGGTCGCGATGTGGTAGACCTTGCCGGCCAGGTAGCCGCGCACCGCCCCGGCCACCCCGACGCCGCCGATCAGCAGGGCGCAGAGGCCGACCAGGGTCAGGTTGACGCTCAAGCGGTCGAGGATGCGCCGTACCCGCGGCGCCGCCTCCCGCCAGGTGTGCAGCCGCCAGCCGGCCTCCGGGAAAGGCGGCCTGCAGCCGCGCCTTGAAGGCCTCGGCGCGGCCCCGGCCGGCAGGCGCAGGCGGTAGGCGTAGGTCACCAGGCTTCCCGGCACCAGCAGGCCGCTGGCCGCCAGCGCCGCCCGGCTCACCAGCAGCCGCGGGCCGAGGCTGAAGCCGCGCAGGGTGCGATCCGGCTCGCGGGTCAGCACCCCGGCGAGACGCAGGCGGATCTCTCCCACCTGCACCTCGTCCCCCACCTTGAGCTGCAGCCGCTGCAGCAGCGCCGCCTCGGCGAGGGCGCCATAGTCCCCGTCCCGGTCGGCGGCGAGGGCGCTCGGCCAGGGGCCGCGGCGGATCGCTGTCGACGCTGCCGTAGAGGGGATAGGCGCCGTCGACCGCCTTGACCTCGACCAGGGTCCGGTTCTCGTTGCCGACCGCCCGGGCCATGGTGCGCAGGGTGAGGACGGCGGAGACCTGCCCTGCGTCCCGCAGATACTGCAGCGGCTCCGCCGCTCAGCGGGCTCTGGCGCCAGGTGCAGCTCCAGGTCGCCGCCGAGCAGGGCCCGGGCATCGTCGAGCAGCCCCTGGCGGGCGGCGGCCGAGAAGCTGCCGATCGCGGCGATGGCGAAGACCCCGAGAAAGAGGCAGGCGAGGAAGACCCCGAAGCCGCGCAGCCCGCCGCGCAGCTCCCGGCGGGCCAGGCGCCAGGCCTGGGGAAGAAGGGCCGGCTCGCTCATCGGCCGGCCTCCGAGCGAAGAGCAGGCCGTCGTTCATGCGCAGCGCACGGTCGCAGCGCCCGGCCAGGGCCGGCGTCGTGGGTGACCAGCAGCAGGGTGGAGCCGTTTTCCTGCTGCAGGTCGAAAAGGAGATCCATGACCCGGGCACCGGTCTCGCCATCGAGATTCCCGGTCGGTTCGTCGGCCAAAAGCAGCGCCGGACGGGCGACGAAGGCCCGGGCCAGGGCGACCCGCTGCTGCTCGCCGCCGGAGAGCTGCCCCGGGTAGTGGCGGCGGCGCGCCTCGAGACCGACGCTGGCCAGGGCCGCGGCCGCCCGCTCCAGGGCGTCGGGGACCCCGGCGAACTCCAGCGGCAGGGCGACGTTCTCGGCGGCGGTCATGGTCGCCACCAGGTGGAAGGACTGGAAGACGATGCCGACGTGGCGGCGCCGGAAGCGCGCCAGGGCGTCCTCGTCGAGGCCGGCGAGATCGACCCCGGCGACCCGGATACGCCCGGAGCTGGCCGGCTCCAGACCGGCGATCGCCATCAGCAGGGTGGTCTTGCCGGCCCCCGAGGTACCGACCACGCTGAGCGTTTCCCCGGCGAGCGAGGCGCAGGTCGATGCCGCGCAGGATGTTGACCCGGCCGCCGCCGCCGACTAGACTCAGATGCAGGTCGTCAATCTCTACCAGCGGTTCACTCATGCGTACCGTTCCTCTGCCTGCTGCTGTTGCTGCTGCTTTTCACCGGGCCGGTTGCGGGACGGGCGGCCGCCGCCCCCTTCCGCATCACCGTGCTCGGCGACAGTCTCAGCGCCGGTCTACGGCCTGGCCGCGGCCGACGCCTTTCCGGCCCAGCTGGAGCGGGCGCTGCAGGAACGCGGCTGCCGCGTCGCGGTCGCCAACGCCGGGGTCTCCGGCGACACCACCGCCGGCGGCCGGGCGCGCCTCGACTGGGTCCTGGCCGGCAAGCCGCAGCTGGTCCTCGTCGAGTTGGGCGGCAACGACGCCCTGCGCGGCCTGTCGCCGCAGGAGGCCGCGGCCAACCTCGCGGCGATCCTCGAAACGCTACGCCAGCGGGGCGTCAAGGCGCTGCTCGCCGGCATGTACGCGCCGCGCAACCTGGGGAAGGAGTATTATACCAAGTTCGACGCCCTTTACCCCCGCCTCGCCGCCCGCTACCGGGTCCCCCTCTACCCCTTCTTCCTCGCCGGGGTGGAGGGCACGGCCCGAACTCAACCAGGCCGACGGCATCCACCCCAACGCCCGCGGCGTCGCCGAGATCGTCCGCCGCATCCTGCCGCTGATGGTCGATACCCTCGGTCCGCAGGTCTGTCCATAGGTGGCCACAGGACTTATGGGACCCATAGGACCTATGTGCCCGGCAGCTAATTTTTCCTTGACAGGCCCACGGCCAGGGGTCTAGACTGCGGCGTTCCAGAACCAGATTATGCAACAGAGAGCGAGGTGAGTAGCATGTACGCGGTGATCAAGACCGGAGGAAAACAGTACAAAGTTTCCGAGGGCGACCTGGTGAAGGTCGAGAAGATCGAAGGCGCGGTGGGTGATGCCATCGAGTTGAACGAGGTCCTCATGGTCGGCGGAGAAGAGGTTAAATTCGGAGCACCTCTATTGCCGGGCGCGAAAGTCAAAGCGCAGATCGTCGAGCAGGACAAGGACAAGAAAGTCCTCGTCTTCCACTCGAAGCGGCGCAAGGGCTATCGCAAGATGTACGGACACCGTCAACCCATCACCCGCCTGAAGATTACAGGCATCGAAGCTTAAGGAGGCATCCCATGGCACACAAAAAGGCTGGCGGCAGTACACGTAACGGCCGCGACAGTGCTGGCAAGCGCCTGGGCGTGAAGCGCTTCGGTGGCCAGCAGGTGACTGCCGGCTCGATCCTGGTGCGGCAGCGCGGCACCACCTTCCACCCCGGCAACAATGTCGGCTGCGGCAAGGACTACACCCTTTTCGCCCTGGTTGACGGCGTGGTCAAGTTCGAGCGCAAAGACAAGACCCGGCAGAAAATCAGCGTCTACCCCGCCTGAGGGCGCGGGCTCATTCGAACAAAAAGCCCGGGGTTCGCAGTGCGAGCCCCGGGCTTTTTGTTGCCAGGCATCAGATTTCGGGCCCTACCTTTAGCCTTGATCCTTCTTCCTTGTTCCTGGATCTATCATGCGCTTCGTCGATGAAGTAAAAATCCATGTCAAATCCGGCGACGGCGGCCGCGGCTGCGTCTCCTTCCGGCGCGAGAAATTCGTCCCGCTGGGGGGCCCCGACGGCGGCGACGGCGGAAACGGCGGCAGCGTCTGGTTCAGCGTCGATCCCGGCCTCGGCACCCTGCTCGACTTCCGCTACAAGGTCCACTACAAGGCCCAGAGCGGCGGCCACGGCATGGGCAGCAACCGCCACGGCAAGAACGGCGAGGACCTGGAGATCCGCGTCCCGCCGGGGACCCTGGTTTTCGACGCCGAGAGCGGCGAGAAGCTCGCCGATTTGACCGATAAGGAGCAGCGCCTCTGTCTTCTCAAGGGGGGGCGCGGCGGCCAGGGGAACGCCCGCTTCGCCACCAGCACCAACCGCGCGCCGCGCTTCGCCCAGCCGGGGACGCCGGGCGAGGAGCACACCCTGCGCCTGGAGCTGAAGCTGCTGGCCGACGTCGGCCTGGTCGGACTGCCCAACGCCGGCAAATCGACGTTGATCGCCGCGGTCTCCGCAGCGCGCCCGAAGATCGCCGACTACCCCTTCACCACCCTGGTCCCCAACCTCGGCGTGGTGCGCTGGGGCGGCTACAAGTCCTTCGTCATGGCCGACATCCCGGGCCTGATTGCCGGAGCCAGCGAAGGGCACGGCCTGGGGACGCGCTTTCTGCGCCACATCGAGCGCACCGACCTGTTCCTGCACCTGGTCGACCTCTCGGGGATGCAGCAGGGGGACCCGCTGGAGAACTTCGCCACCATCAACCACGAACTGGAGCATCACAACCCGCAGCTGCTCGCCAAGCCGCAGTTCGTGGTCTTCACCAAGGGGGACATCCCCGAGGTCCACAGCGCCGCCGCGGAACTGGAGCCCTGGTTTCTGGAGCGCGGCTACCGCACCTTCGCCATTTCCGCCGTCACCGGCGCCGGCGTCGAGGCCCTGGTGAACGCGGTAGGCACCGAACTGGAGGCGCGCCGGGCGACCGGGAACGCCTGCGGGTCACCCGACGCGCCTTGACAAGCCCCCCGTCGGCGGTTAAGATTCTCGCCGGTTTTGCTGGAAATTCCGCTACTTCCGCGAAAGCGTCTGTAATGCGTAAAAACCTTCTCTCCCATGTCCGGCGGATCGTGGTCAAGGTCGGCAGCGGCGTCATCTCCGGGCCTGACGGCCTTGACGAGGCGATACTCGCCGCCCTCACCCGCGACCTCGCCGACTGATCCGCCGCGGCTACGAGGTCGTGCTGGTCTCTTCCGGGGCGGTGGCCGCCGGCAAGGGGGCACTCGGCATCGTTGGCAGGCCGGCGACTATCCCGCTCAAGCAGGCCGCCGCGGCAATCGGCCAGAGCCGGATGATGCGCGCCTACAAGGAGGCTTTCGGCCAGGCCGGACACACCGTCGCCCAGGTCCTTTTGACCCGCGATGACCTGGCCAACCGGCGGCGCTACCTCAACGCCCGCAACACCCTGATGACGCTGCTCGACTTCAAGGTCGTGCCGATCATCAACGAGAACGACACCGTGGTAGTCGAGGAGATCCGCTTCGGCGACAACGACAACCTCTCGGCGATGGTCACCAACCTGGTCGAGGCCAACCTGCTGGTGATCCTCTCCGACGTCGACGGTCTCTTCGACCGCGACCCCAACCGCCACCCCGACGCGAAGCTGATCCCACTGGTCGAGCGCATCGACGAGGTGATCGAGGCCGCCGCCGGCGATACCGGCACCGACTTCGGCACCGGCGGCATGGCGACCAAGATCAAGGCCGCCAAGCGCGCCACCCTCTTCGGGGTCGGCACGGCGATCGTCAACGGCCGTATCCCCGGGGTGTTGCCGCGGCTCTTCGACGGTGAGGAGCTCGGCACCTACTTCCTCCCCGCCCGCGACCGCATGGCGGCCAAGAAACACTGGATCGCCTTCACCAAGAAGCCGCGCGGCAAGCTACTCCTCGACGACGGCGCCAAGCGCGCCCTGGTGGAGCGCGGCAAGAGTCTTCTCCCCTCGGGCACGGCGTTCCAGAACCAGATTATGTCAATAGAGAGCGAGGTGAGTAGCATGTACGCGGTGATCAAGACCGGAGGAAAACAGTACAAAGTTTCCGAGGGCGACCTGGTGAAGGTCGAGAAGATCGAAGGCGCGGTGGGTGATGCCATCGAGTTGAACGAGGTCCTCATGGTCGGCGGAGAAGAGGTTAAAATCGGAGCACCTCTATTGCCGGGCGCGAAAGTCAAAGCGCAGATCGTCGAGCAGGACAAGGACAAGAAAATCCTCGTCTTCCACTCGAAGCGGCGCAAGGGCTATCGCAAGATGTACGGACACCGTCAACCCATCACCCGCCTGAAAATTACAGGCATCGAAGCTTAAGGAGGCATCCCATGGCACACAAAAAGGCTGGCGGCAGTACACGTAACGGCCGCGACAGTGCTGGCAAGCGCCTGGGCGTGAAGCGCTTCGGTGGCCAGCAGGTGACTGCCGGCTCGATCCTGGTGCGGCAGCGCGGCACCACCTTCCACCCCGGCAACAATGTCGGCTGCGGCAAGGACTACACCCTCTTCGCCCTGGTCGACGGCGTGGTCAAGTTCGAGCGCAAAGACAAGACCCGGCAGAAAATCAGCGTCTACCCCGCCTGAGGGCGCGGGCTCATTCGAACAAAAAGCCCGGGGTTCGCAGTGCGAGCCCCGGGCTTTTTGTTGCCAGGTCGCAGATCTCGGGCCCTACCTTTAACTTTGATCCTTCTTCCTTTTTCCTGTATCTATCATGCGCTTCGTCGATGAAGTAAAAATCCACGTCAAATCCGGCGACGGCGGCCGCGGCTGCGTCTCCTTCCGGCGCGAGAAATTCGTACCGCTGGGGGGCCCCGACGGCGGCGACGGCGGCAACGGCGGCAGCGTCTGGTTCAGCGTCGATCCCGGCCTCGGCACCCTGCTCGACTTCCGCTACAAGGTCCACTACAAGGCCCAAAGCGGCGGCCACGGCATGGGCAGCAACCGCCACGGCAAGAACGGCGAGGACCTGGAGATCCGCGTCCCGCCGGGGACCCTGGTGTTCGACGCCGAGAGCGGCGAGCGAACTCGCCGATTTGACCGAAAAGGAGCAGCGCCTCTGTCTTCTCAAGGGGGGGCGCGGCGGCCAGGGGAACGCCCGCTTCGCCACCAGTACCAACCGCGCGCCGCGCTTCGCCCAGCCGGGGATGCCGGGCGAGGAGCACACCCTGCGCCTGGAGCTGAAGCTGCTCGCCGACGTCGGCCTGGTCGGCCTGCCCAACGCCGGCAAATCGACGCTGATCGCCGCGGTCTCCGCGGCGCGGCCGAAGATCGCCGACTACCCCTTCACCACCCTGGTCCCCAACCTCGGCGTGGTGCGCTGGGGCGGCTACAAGTCCTTCGTCATGGCCGACATCCCGGGCCTGATTGCCGGAGCCAGCGAAGGGCACGGCCTGGGGACGCGGTTTCTGCGCCACATCGAGCGCACCGACCTGTTCCTGCACCTGGTCGACCTCTCGGGGATGCAGCAGGGGGACCCGCTGGAGAACTTCGCCACCATCAACCACGAACTGGAGCATCACAATCCGCAGCTGCTCGCCAAGCCGCAGTTCGTGGTCTTCACCAAGGGGGACATCCCCGAGGTCCACAGCGCCGCCGCGGAACTGGAGCCCTGGTTTCTGGAGCGCGGCTACCGCACCTTCGCCATTTCCGCCGTCACCGGCGCCGGCGTCGAGGCCCTGGTGAACGCGGTAGGCACCGAACTGGAGGCGCGCCGGGCGACCGGGAACGCCTGCGGGTCACCCGACGCGCCTTGACAAGCCCCCCGTCGGCGGTTAAGATTTTCGCCGGTTTTGCTGGAAATTCCGCTACTTCCGCGAAAGCGTCTGTAATGCGTAAAAACCTTCTCGCCCATGTCCGGCGGATCGTGGTCAAGGTCGGCAGCGGCGTCATCTCCGGGCCTGACGGCCTCGACGAGGCGATGCTCGCCGCCCTCACCCGCGACCTCGCCGAGCTGATCCGCCGCGGCTACGAGGTCGTGCTGGTCTCTTCCGGGGCGGTGGCCGCCGGCAAGGGGGCGCTCGGCATCGCTGGCAGGCCGGCGACCATCCCGCTCAAGCAGGCCGCCGCGGCAATCGGCCAGAGCCGGATGATGCGCGCCTACAAGGAGGCTTTCGGCCAGGCCGGACACACCGTCGCCCAGGTCCTTTTGACCCGCGACGACCTGGCCAACCGGCGGCGCTACCTCAACGCCCGCAACACCCTGATGACGCTGCTCGACTTCAAGGTCGTGCCGATCATCAACGAGAACGACACGGTGGTGGTCGAGGAGATCCGCTTCGGCGACAACGACAACCTCTCGGCGATGGTCACCAACCTGGTCGAGGCCAACCTGCTGGTGATCCTCTCCGACGTCGACGGTCTCTTCGACCGCGACCCCAACCGCCACCCCGACGCGCAGCTGATCCCCCTGGTCGAGCGCATCGACGAGGAGATCGAGGCCGCCGCCGGCGATACCGGCACCGACCTCGGCACCGGCGGCATGGCGACCAAGATCAAGGCGGCCAAGCGCGCCACCCTCTTCGGCGTCGGCACCGCGATCGTCAACGGCCGCATCCCCGGGGTGTTGCCGCGGCTTCTTCGACGGCGAGGAGCTCGGCACCTACTTCCTCCCCGCCCGCGACCGCATGGCGGCGAAGAAACACTGGATCGCCTTCACCAAGAAACCGCGCGGCAAGCTGCTCCTCGACGACGGCGCCAAGCGCGCCCTGGTGGAGCGCGGCAAGAGCCTGCTCCCCTCGGGCATCCAGGGCGTCGAGGGAGGGTTCGACCGAGGCGACGCGGTACGCATCTGCGACCTCGCCGGCGAGGAGTTTGCCATCGGCGTCATCAACTACTCGCTGTCCGAGCTGCTGCGCATCATGGGCAAGAAAACCTCGGAGATCGAGGGGGCCCTCGGCTACAAGTACTACGACGAGGTCATCCACCGGGACAACCTGGTCATTAAAAAATAGGTGCAAGGTTCAAGGTACAAGGTTTGAAGCTTAAAACCGCTACCTTGATCCTTGAACCCTGCACCTGCTTTCAAGGAGTTTTCGATGAGCGTGCGCGACGAGATGCTGGCCCTGGCGCGGGAGGCGAAACAGGCCGCCCGGGTGATGGCGACCCTCTCCAGCGGCGTCAAGAACGAGCTGCTGCAGAACATGGCGGCGGCCCTGGAGGAGTGCAGCGAGGAGCTGCAGGCGGCCAACGAGCTTGACCTGGCCGCGGCCCGCGAGCGCGGCCTGGCGCCGGCGATGGTCGATCGCCTGGCCCTCGACGAGGGGCGCATCCGGGCGATGGCCGATGGCCTGCGCGAGGTCGCGCTGCTCCCCGACCCGGTCGGCGAGGTGACCGGCATGTGGCGGCGCCCCAACGGCATCCAGGTCGGCCGGATGCGCATTCCCCTCGGGGTGATCGGCATCATCTTCGAATCCCGCCCCAACGTCACCGCCGATGCCGCCGGGCTCTGCCTGAAGAGCGGCAACGCCGTGGTGCTGCGCGGCGGCTCCGAGGCGCTGCACTCCAACACCGCCATCGGCGCGGTGCTCAAGGGGGAGCTGGCCCGCCTCGGCCTGCCGACGGCGGCGCTGCAGGTGGTCGCCACCAGCGACCGCGACGCGGTCACGCGAACTGCTCAAGCTGGAGGAGGAGATCGACCTGATCATCCCCAGAGGCGGCGAGGGACTGATCCGCTTCGTCAGCGAGCACTCGCGGATTCCGGTGATCAAGCATTACAAGGGGGTCTGCCACACCTTCGTCGACGCCAGCGCCGATTTCGAGATGGCCGAAGAGATCTGCGTCAACGCCAAGGTGCAGCGCCCCGGGGTCTGCAACGCCATGGAGACGCTGCTGATCCACAAGGACGTCGCCGAGACCTTCGTGCCGCGCATCGCCGCCACCCTGCGTGACCAGGGGGTGGAACTGCGCGGCTGCCCGGTCACCCGCGAGTTCGCCCCGGAGGTCAAGGCGGCGACGGAGGAGGACTACGGGACCGAATTCCTTGACCTGATCCTGGCGGTCAAGGTGGTCGAGGACCTCGACGAGGCGATCGCCCACATCCAGCGCTTCGGTTCGCTGCACACCGAGGTGATCGTCACCTGCGACTACGCCAACGCCCAGCGCTTCCTGCGCGAGGTCAATTCGGGCGTGGTGATGGTCAACGCCTCGTCGCGCTTTTCCGACGGCAACCAGCTCGGGCTCGGCGCCGAGATCGGCATCTCCACCACCAAGCTCCACTCCTTCGGACCGATGGGCCTGGAGGATCTGACCACCCGCAAGTTCGTGGTCCTCGGCGATGGACAGATAAGACCGTAACCAAGAACCGGTGACGGGTAACGGGTGACGGATACAAATCACCTTACCGAAGACCCACCACCCGCCACTCGATTACCCGTCACTGACCCTATGCGCCTCGGCATCCTCGGCGGCACCTTCAATCCCATTCACCTCGCGCACCTGCGCGTCGCCGAAGAGGTGCGCGAAGTCTGCGCCCTCGACCAGGTGATGTTCCTCCCTGCCGCGACCCCGCCGCACAAGTCGGTGGCCGAGGCGGTCCCCTTCGCCGACCGCCTGGCGATGGTCGAGGCGGCGATTGCCGACCATCCCGACTTCTTCGCCTCCGACCTCGAGGGGCGGCGGCGGGGCAAGAGCTTCTCCGTCGACACCCTGGAAATCCTCCATGGCGAACGCCCCGGCGACGAGTTCTTCTTCATCATCGGCATGGATTCCTTTCGCGACCTGGCCACCTGGCACGACTACCGCCGGCTCTTCGCCCTCGCCAACATCGTCGTTGCGCCGCGGCCGGGAGTGGCCGACGAACGGCCGGAGGAGCTGCTCCCCGTTGCCATGCGGGACCAGTTCTGCTATGATGACCAGTCAAAAATCTGGCGGCACGACAGTGGTACCTCGCTGATTTTCCTCGCGGAAACCTATCTCGATATTTCCTCGACGCGGATCCGTCAGTTGGTCGCCGCCGGCCGTTCGATCCGCTATCTCGTTCCGCCCGCCGTGGCGGAGCACATTCGACGCCGGGGCCTCTACCGCCCCCCGGAAAGGTAATGCCCTTGCAGTCCAAAGACCGCGCCCTGCTGGCCGCCGATTACGCCCTCGACAAGAAGGCCTTCAACCTCCGTATCCTCGAAGTCAAGGGGCTCTCCTCCCTGACCGACTACCTGCTGCTCGCCTCCGGCCGCTCCGACCGCCAGGTCCAGGCGATCGCCGAGGGGGTCCGGCTCGGCCTGAAGAAGGACCATGACACCCTGCCGCTGGCCGTCGAGGGGATGAACGAGGGGCGCTGGGTGCTGCTCGATTACGGCGACGTCATGGTGCACGTCTTCCAGGAGCCGGTGCGCGACTTTTACGACCTCGACGGCCTCTGGAGCGAGGCGCCGACGGTCCCCCTGCCGGCCCGGTGGGAGCCGCGGCCCGAGCTGATGCGCCTGACCCTCTACTGCGTCGGCAAGCTCTCGGAACCCTGGCTGCAGGCGGGAGTCGCCGAGTATGCCGGCCGCATCCGGCGCTACCTGGGCTTTGCCGAGGTGGAGCTCAAGGAGGAAAAGGGGGGGCGCAAGCACGACCAGCGGCAGATCCGCGACCGCGAAGGGGAGCGGCTGCTGGCCCGGCTGCCCGAGCAGGCCTTCACCATCGTCCTCGACGAACGCGGCAAGCAGCTCGGCTCGGAAGAGCTGGCCGAGCTGCTCGGCCAGCGGATGCTGGACGGCACTGGCGAAGTGGCGTTGGTGATCGGCGGCGCCTATGGCCTGAGCGAAGCCGTGAAGAAGCGCGCCGACCTGCTCCTTTCGCTCTCCAGCCTGACCCTGACCCACCAGATGGCCCGGCTGCTGCTCTGCGAACAGCTCTACCGCGGGCTGACGATTCTGCGCAACGAACCCTACCACAACCGCTGACTGCGCGCGGCAAGGAGAGGTCATGACCGAAGAAGAACTCGAGGGGGCGCGCCAGCGCCTGCTGCAGATGCGCAAGACGCTGCTGCAGGAGGTTCGCGATGCCCACATCGCCAGCCGCGAACTCGGCCAGGACGGGGTCCCCGATCTCGGGGACATGTCGTCCACCACCTACAGCCGCGACGTGCTGCTCAACCTCAGCGAGGCCCAGCAGCAGATGGTGCGCGACATCGACGCGGCCCTGGAACGGATCGCCAGCGGCGAATACGGCATCTGCATGCGCTGCGAAGAAGAGATCGCTCCCCGGCGGCTCGACGTGCGCCCCTTTTCCCGCTATTGTATCGACTGCAAGAGCGATATCGAAAAATTCGGTGAATAGACGGCCGGTTTTCAATTCGGGCTCCGCCCCCAGGAGAAGCTCATGACCATCATGTCATTCCTGCTGCTGATCATCCTCTTTCTGGTCTTCTTCCTCTACTTCTCGGGGCTCAACCCCCAGGAGTTGACGATCTATTTCTGGCCGGACCACAGCATCACCCACTCGGCCGCGATCATCATCGTCGGCGCCATCCTGCTCGGCCTGATCCTCGGCTATGCCGCCCACCTCTACGGCACGGTCACCCACCTGCTCAAGCACTGGCGCCGCGACCGCCAGGAGAAGAAGGCCCGGGAGGTCGCCGCCATCTACCGCGAAGGGGTCGGCCGGCTCCTCTCCGGCGACATCAAGCGGGCCCACAGCCTGCTGCAAAAGGCCCTTGAGCGCGACCCGGCCCGCGTCGATACCTACATCGCCATGGCCAACGTCCACCTCCAGGAAGGGCACCCCCAGGAAGCGCTGACCCTGCTGCTCAAGGCCAAGAGCATCGAGCCGCGCAGCCTGGAAGTCCTCTTCAAGCTCGCCAACACCTACGAGGAGACCGGCCAGGACGACCAGGCCCAGCAGGTCTACCAGGATCTGCTGCTGATCGAAAACGACAACCGCAAGGCGCTGCGCTGCCTGCGCGACCTGCACATCCGCCACGACCGCTGGCAGGACGCCTTCAACCTGCAGAAACGGATCCTCAAGGCCGGCCCCGGGGCCAACCGCCTCGAAGAAGAAAAGCGCAAGGCGCTCTACCTGCGCTACGAGGTCGCCCGCCAGGGAATCGAAGCGGACGAAGCCGACCAGGCCAAGGGGGAACTCAAGGAGATCACCAAGCAGGACCCGGCCTTCGTCCCGGCGCGGGTCTCCCTGGGCGACATCTACCGCCGACAGAAGCGCACCGAGGACGCCATCAACGTCTGGCAGGACGGCTACCGGAGCCTCGGCAAGAGCATCTTCCTCTCGCGGTTGGAGGAACTCTACCTCGCCAACGAAGATCCGGCGTCCCTGCTGGCCCTCTACCGCTCCTTCCTCGAGGAACGCAAGGACGACCTGATCCTGCGCCTCTGCTACGGCAAGCTCTGCCTGCGCCTGGAGATGGTCGACGAGGCGCTCGAACAACTCTACGCGGTGGAGAGCACCGGCGTCGAGTCCCGCCAGTTGCACCTGCTGCTGGCCGAAGCCCATCGCCGCCGCAAGCGCCTGGACGACGCGATCGCCGAATACAAGAAGGCCCTCGGCATCGATTCCGCCCGACTGACCCTCGGCTACGTCTGCGACGTCTGCGAGGAGCCCTCCGAAGAATGGCAGAGCCGCTGCCCCGCCTGCGGCACCTGGGGGAGCTTCAGCCTCGCCGGACGTGAGCACATCCAGAACGTTCCGCCGCTCGAAATGCGCCCCATTCACCACGGCGAGAGGGAAGAATGGAACGAGGACGGGGAGTGAGCGGCCCGGTCGCGCTGGTGATCCTCGACGGCTGGGGGATCAACGACAACTGCAGCGCCAATGCCGTCTGCCTGGCGAAGACCCCGCGTCTCGACGCCCTGTTCCGGGACTACCCCTCCACCCGCATCGGGGCCTCCGGCGAGGACGTCGGCCTGCCGCCGGGGCAGATGGGCAATTCGGAGGTCGGCCACCTCAATATCGGCGCCGGCCGCATCGTCTACCAGGATCTGACCCGGATCAGCAAGAGCATCGCCGACGGCGATTTTTTCGCCAACCCGGTCTTCTGCACGGCCCTGGGGCGGCTCAAACATCAGCGGGGGCAAGCTTCACCTGATGGGGCTCCTCTCCGACGGCGGCGTCCATTCCCACATCGAACACCTCTTTGCCCTGGTCGAACTGGCGAAACGCCGGGGCATCGCCGAGGTCTGCATCCACGCCTTTCTCGACGGCCGCGACACCCCGCCGCAGAAGCGGCGCCGGCTACCTCGAACAGCTGGAGGAGAAGCTCGCCGCGATCGGCTGCGGCCGGGTGGCGACGGTCATCGGCCGCTACTACGCCATGGACCGGGACAACCGCTGGGAGCGGGTCGAACGCGCCTGGCGGGCGCTGGTCCTCGGTGAGGGAGAGGAAGTCCGCTCCAGCGCCGCGGCGATCGAGGCGGCCTACGCCGCCGGGGAGAACGACGAGTTCGTCAAACCGCGGATTGTCGTCCCCGCCGGCAGCAACCCGGCGACGGTGGCGGACGACGACGGCATCATCTTCTTCAACTTCCGCTCCGACCGCGCCCGGGAGATCACCCGGACCTTCACCGACGCCGACTTCGCCGGCTTCGCACGGCCACGGATGCCGAAGCTGGCCACCTACGTCTGCCTCACCGAGTACGACGAGACCTTCGACCTGCCGGTGGCCTTCCCCTCCGAGAGCTATCCCCACCTGCTCGGCGAGGTGGTCGCCGACGCCGGGCTGCGCCAGCTGCGCATCGCCGAGACCGAGAAGTACGCCCACGTCACCTTCTTCTTCAACGGCGGCAGCGAAGTTCCCTTCCCGGGCGAAGAGCGGGTCCTGATCCCCTCTCCCCAGGAAGTGGCCACCTACGACCAGAAACCGGAGATGAGCGCCCCGGCGGTGACGGCAGAGGTGGTGAAGCGGATCGGCAGCGGGGACTACGCCCTGATCGTCCTCAACTTCGCCAACCCCGACATGGTCGGCCACACCGGGATCCTCGATGCCGCGATCCAGGCCATGGAGACCATCGATGCCTGCGTCGGCCGGGTGGTCGATGCGGTCCTCGCCGCCGGCGGCCGGCTGCTGATCACCGCCGACCACGGCAACTGCGAACAGATGACCGACGGCAAGGGGGGAGCGCATACCGCCCACACCTCCAACCCGGTCCCGCTGCTCCTGATCGATCCGCAACGCCGCACCGCCAAGCTGCGCAGCGGCGGGCGCCTCGCGGACATCGCACCGACGCTCCTCGCCCTGCTCGGGCTGCCTCAGCCCCAGGAGATGAGCGGGACCAGCCTGCTGGGGAGCTGACCACCGACTGCCCATCACCAAGGAGGGGGACGATGCGCCTCACTGCCCGGCTGGGACGGGCCGCCCGGGAACTGCTCGAGCTCTTCCTCCCCCCCGCCTGCCCCCTCTGCCAATCCCTGCTGCCGCCAGGGCCGGCCACGGTCTTCTGCCCCGCCTGCCGGGAGCGGATGCCGCCGCTCGCTGCTCCCTGCTGCAGCCGCTGCACTCTCCCCTTCGCCACCAGCGGCGGCGCTGAGCACCTCTGCGCCGACTGTCTGCGCGACACCACGCCGAACTTTTCCCGGGTCCACGCGGCCGGCCACTACGCCGAATTGCTGCGGCTTGCCATCCAACGCTTCAAGTATTCCGGCGCGGTCCATCTCGACCGGCCACTTGGCGACCTGCTTGCCGCGCGGCTCGATCCCGGCGCGGCCCGGCTGCTGGTTCCGGTGCCGCTCCATCCATCACGCCTGCGCCAGCGCACCTACAACCAGTCGCTGCTTTTGGCGCGCTGTCTCGGCCGCCATCTCCAGCTGCCGGTGGCCACCGACCTGCTGCTGCGGATACGACCGACGCCCCCGCAGCAGGGGCTTGCGGCGGCCGTGCGCCGTCGCAATCTGCGGGGGGCTTTCGCCCTGGGCGGAAACGTGGGATCCTGCTGCATCCTGCTTGTCGACGACGTCATGACCACCGGCAGCACCGCCCGGGAATGTGCCCGGACCCTCCTCGATGGGGGGGCGGCACGGGTCGAGGTGGCCGTGGCGGCCCGGGCCGGGCAATTGCGCAGCGGTTTCCAGGCGGGGGAGATGTGCTAAAATGACAGGGAAATCCGCCGACGGGCACTATGGAGGCATCGTGACCAGCCTAACGAAGCTGCCGGCCACTCTTTCCCTGGAGCAGGTTCTGCAAACCATCCCCAGCGGGCTGTTCGTGGTCGACCCGCAGCAGCGGGTGATCTGCTGGAACGCCGAGGCCGAGCGGATCACCGGGTATTCCGCCGCCGAAGCGGTCGGCCGCCACTGCTCCTTCCTCTCCGGCATCCCCTGCGGCCGCAGTTGCGGGCTGTTCAACCCCGCGCTGACCAAGCCGATCACCGGCATCCCCTGCTCGATCCGCAGAAAGGACGGCCGGCGCATCCTCCTCGCCAAGAACGTCGACAACCTGCGCGACCGTGAGGGGAAGGTCGTCGGCGGCATCGAATCGTTCATCGACATCACCCGCCGCCGCCACCTGGAAAAACGCCTGCGCAACCACTCCCGGCAACTCGAGCAGGCGGTCCGCCAGCGCACCGCCCAGCTCGAGAAGGAGCGTTCCCGGCTCGGCACGGTCCTCGACTCCATGGAGGACCTGGCCTACCTGGTCGGCAGCGAC
>CAWDZB010000019.1:0-56487 GCA_963806685.1 uncultured delta proteobacterium | reverse complement strand
GTGGTTTAAAAGCTTTTAAAACCTGGCAGCGCCGGAGTTCGCTCCGCCTAGCAGCATGCTGGTACTACCACCACCCTGCGCAATTGGAGCAAACGAAGACGCGCCGCCCCTACCTCACCAAGGGTAACTCGAATGCCCTGCCCGCCGCGTCCCCATGCCGGCGGCAGCCCGGGCTCTTTTGGTTACTTTTCTAAGCCGAATTAGAAAAGTAAGTCGTCCGGCGGGACGAGACCCGCCGGTTTTGCTCTTTGCCACGTTCGGCTACCCAGGTCAAAAACAAATCAAAACCCCGGGGTTGCGCCCCCCGGCGACGCCTTACTTTCTTGCTGCGCGGCAAAAAAGTAAGCAAAGAAACGCGCCCCGCTGTCCCCGCCCGGCTGCGCCGGGTCCCCTGCGCTCCGCAGACGTTGCGGGGACCGGCAAAAACTTGCCCTGCGGGCTTCGAACATTTGCCGGTCTTTCTCCCGCACCGCCCACTCCACTCCGGCGGTGACAGAGGGGGAGTCTTTAAAAGCTTTTAAAACCTGGCAGCGCCGGAGTTCGCTCCGCCTAGCAGCATGCCGGTACAACCACCACCCTGCGCAGATGGAGCAAACGAAGACGCGCCGCCCCTACCTCACCAAGGGTTACCTCGAATGCTCTGCCCGCCGCGTCCCCATGCCGGCGGCAGCCCGGGCTCTTTTGGTTACTTTTCTAAGCCGAATTAGAAAAGTAACTCGTCCGGCGGGACGAGACCCGCCGACTTTAAATTCCCTCCAGGAGACTGTCGAACTATCCATGCGCCGGCTGCAAATCCGGTTCTCTGGCCCAGATTTCGGTTCCTTTTTGGTTCATAGCTTTGGCTATGAGCCTGCAAACGAGCCAAAATCTAGTCTCAAACACCCAAATTTTCGCTTCGACCCGTATAGTCCGACAGGCTCCTAGCGCCCCTCTCCCCAAGGAAAACCGCTTCGGCCCGAAACCGATTTCACAAGGTAAGTGGTTGAATTTTTTAAATCCTTGGCTCATCGTTGATCAAATGGCTTTTTTAGTTTCATTCCCGCAGCTCCCGCCCGGTCAGACGCAGAAAGACGTCCTCCAGGGTGGCCGGCCGCAGCGTGCAGCCCCCCTCCCGGCAGTGCTCCCGCACCAGCTGCAGGAACAGGGCGTCGTCCTGCTGGTTGTAGATCACCAGGCGCGGGCCGAGGTCGTCGAAATCGGCCCCGCGCTCCTGCAGCAGGGCGCGCATCTCCGGTGTCGGCGCCGCCGCCTCGATCACCTCGCGGCCGACGTGGTGGCGGATCAGCCCGGCCGGAGCCCCCTCCTCGAGGATCCGCCCGTGGTCGAGAATGATCAGCCGGTCGCAGAGGCGGTGGGCCTCCTCCAGGTAATGGCTGGTGAGGACGATGGTCAGTCCGCGGCGACCTGAGCTCCTCGAGGCGCTCCCAGACCTGGTGGCGGGCCTGGGGATCGAGGCCGGTGGTCGGCTCGTCGAGGATCAACAGCTCCGGCTCGTTGAGCAGCGCGCGCGCCAGGGTCAGCCGCCGCCGCAGGCCGCCGGAGAGTTCGCCGATGGCGGATTGCGCCCGACCGTCGAGGGCGAAGAAGTGCAGCAGTTCGGCGGCCCGTTGTCGAGCTTGTTCGCGGGGGATGTCGAAGTAGCGGGCGAAGACCAGCAGGTTCTCCAGAACGTTGAGGTCCGGGTCGAGGGTGTCTTCCTGCTGGCAGATGCCGATCCGCCCCTTGATCGCGCGCAGGTGGCTCGCCAGCGGCAGGCCGAAAATTTCCAACTCCCCGCCGCTGACCGGGCTGTAGCCGTAGAGCATGCGGATGGTTGAAGTCTTGCCGGCGCCGTTGGGCCCGAGCAGCCCGAAGCACTCGCCCCGGTGCACCTGGAAGGAGATGCCGTCGACGGCGGTGAAGGCGCCGAAACTCTTGCGCAGGTCGCGGGCAACGATGACCGGCTCCTGGTCGTTCATTCGCGGCTCCGCAGCAGTGCCTGCTCGAGAAGGATGGCCAGCAGGGTGCCGACCGCGAAGCCATTCCCCAGCACCGGGCGCAGCGTGGGCGACAGGGTGGCCAGCACAGCCGGCGGCAGGAACGCCACCAGGGTGCCGACCAGCAGCGGCAGGGCGACCACCAGCCCCTCATCGAAGCGCAGCGGTCTTTTCCCATCCTGCAGAGCCAGCAGGCCGGCGCTGACCTGGGAGGAGAGGATGAAGAGCAGGGTGGCGCCGACCACCACCGGCGGCACGCTGCCGAGCAGGGCCAGCCCCCACGGCGAGACCGAGAGCAACAGCAGGCCGCCGGCCGCCGGCAGCAGGGCGTAGCGGGAGGCGCAGCCGGTGGCGGCGATCACCCCCGGGCTAAGGGAAAAATCGACCGGACCGAGGACCCCGAGGGCGCCAGCGAGAAGGTTGCCGAGGCCGGTGACGATCACCCCGCGGCTAAGGCGTCCCGGCGGATCGGCCGCCCCGAGCATCCCGGTCACCGCCTGGATGGAGCCGAGGTCGTTGACCGCCAGGGCCAGGAAGCAGCAGAGGAAGGCCAGCAGCACCCCGGGATCGAAGGCGAAGCCGGGCAGCGCCCAGTCTCGCAGCGGCAGTTCCACCAGGGGCAGCTCGGCGAACGTCCCGGCCGACGGGAAAAGGAGCAGCCAGGCTGCGCTGCCGGCCAGCACCCCCCAGACGATCAGCGTCGCCTGCCAGATGCCGGAGAGCCGAAACTGGGCGGCGAAGAGGAGCAGCACCAGCACCGCGGCGAAGGCCAGCCCGGCCAACGGACCGGCGCCGCCGCCGGGATGGACGATCAGGTCGCGGATGGTCGGCAGCAGGGTGAAGGCGATCAGCAGCAGCACCACCGCCACCACCCGCGGGGTGAAGAGGCGGATCAGGCGGCGGAACAGGCCGCACGCCGCGAGCAGGGTCAACACTCCGCCGCCGGCAAAGAGGGAGCCGTAAATCACCCCTGGCGGGTAGCTGCGGCTGGCCACCACGCCGATGAGCAGCACCGCGGCGGGACCGGCGACCAGCGGCAGCCGGTGGCCCAAAAGGACCTGGACGCCCATGGTCAGGCCGGCGACCAGGGCGAGCTTCTGCAGGTAGAGAGCCCGCGCCGCCGCATCGGCGGCATGGAAAACTCCCACCACCCCGCCGATGATGACTATGGAGGGGACGGCGATCGCCAGCCACTGCAGACCGAAGAGGAGCAGGTCGCGCCAGGGGGGGCGCTCGTCGAGCTGGTAACGGAATTGCACTAGCGTCTCCTCGATCAGTCTCAAAAACTATCTCACGCGACGCCCTCCACGGTGCCCGATCAAACCAGGACCTGATGAGGTTCCATTCTCAGCGCCGCCCAGAGTCCTCCTTTAGGCAAGGGGGATTAACTGGTTCTCGCCATGAGCCTTTCCCTGTTTGGGCAACCAACCCAAACCTGCGGGGGGCATGCGTTCGCGGGCTTGCGGAGCTCTGAACAGCCGTTGCACCATCCTAGACTGTCTACGCTCCGTGGTCACATCGCGTCTCCGATCACAGGTCGTTGGCCGCATGCTTTTTTGCAACTCTGCTCTGCGCGTTCAGGGGCTCTGGTGTTTTAAAAGCTTAAAACCAAGCTGCGCCGGATTTGCAAAAACCCTTCGCAGACCGCCGGAACGACCACCCCCGCTTGCAGATGGAGCGCCCGAAGACGCGCCGCCCGTAAGACGCGACACCGGTTGATCGCAAGCGCCCCCCACCGCGACGGTCTTTCATGCCGGCGGCAGCCCGGGCTCTTTTGGTTACTTTTCTGAGCCGAATCAGAAAAGTAACTCGTCTGGCGGGACGAGACCCGCCGGTTTTGCCGTGCACCTACAGAGGGCAATGACTGCAAAATCAAAGCAATACCAATGGGTTGTGGCCCTGGACGCCGCCTTACTCTTTTGCTGCGCGGCAAAAGAGTAGGCAGAAAACCACTGTCCCCGCCCGGCTGCGAGGTCGCGTGGGAAACTTGGTTGTTCCTCTTCAACTGTCCAGTCCCAGCTCCGCCCATCGCGCATCGAGCAGCTGACCGGTGGCGGCGTCCACGCCGACCTCCTGCCGCCGGGTCGCTGCCGGTGGCGTCGATGGAGAGCCGGTTGCCGGCAACGGTCAAGTCGCGGTCAGGTTCGGCGCCGTTGACCGCCCGCCAGTAGCAGCCTGCCGCATCCTGGACATCGACATGGGCGTCGAAGAGCACCAGAAGCAGCGCTCGGGCCAGCAGTGAATGGCGGCGCAGCCGCTTCAGCAGGTCCCTGCCACCGTCGGCGGGGACCTGGGCGGAAACCAGCGCCGCGCCGTGGAAGATCGTCGCTATGGGCAGGTTCCAGTCGACCACTTCGGGAAAGTCGCTCTGCAGCAGCGGCAGCAGCAGACGCTCAGCCGCTTTGGCCAGCCAGCAGTCCTCCATGGGCGGCGGCCCCACTACCGTGCAGGGGTAGAGGGGCCGCCGGCGGCGTCCCACCCGCTGCACCCGCAACAGCGGCGCCGGTTCCGCGGGAACGTAGCGGCCGCTGTGATTGCCGAAGGGCCCTTCGAGGCGGGTCTCGCCGGGCCGGATCTCCCCCTCGATTGAGTACTCGGCCAGGGCGGGAACCGCCAACCCGGAGTCGGCAGTAGTCACCAGATCCAGCGCCTCCCCCTGCAGCCAGCCGGCCAGGGCGGTCTCGGCAAGTCCCGGCGGCAGCGGCAGGCCGGCGGCGAAGAGCAGCGCTGGTGGACCGCCGAGGGCCACCGCTACCGGCATCGCTTCTCCCCGCTCGGCCCAGGCCGCAAGGTGGCGGGCGGCATCAGCGCCGGGGGCGAGGTGCAGGCCGAGGCAGCCGTCGCTGAAGAGCTGCAGCCGATACATGCCACAGTTCACTTCGCCGTTCTCGGGGTGGCGGGTGAAGACCAACGGCAGGGTCAGGTAGGAGCCGCCGTCGCCCGGCCAGGCATGAAGGGCGGGGAGCGAATCGAGCAGGTCGGCGCCGCCGCCGACCTCCCGGCAGGGGCCGTCAGCCAGCAGCCGCGGCTGCCAGCCCGGCTCGGCCAGCAGCCGCTCCAGGCGCTGCCAGCCGTCTCCAGGGCCGGCCGCGGCCAGCGCCGCACCGAGGCGGGCGCCGAGGTCGTCGAGGCCGGTGACGCCGAGGGCGAGACCCATCCGCCGGGGGGAACCGAAAAGATTGGCCAACACCGGTGCGGCATACCCCGTCGGCCGTTCGAAGTAGAGAGCCGGGCCGCCCCCCGGCCGCTTACAGACCCGGTCGATGATCGCTGCGATCTCCAACTGCGGATCGGCCGGAGCCGCCACACGGCGGAGTTCCCCCGCGGCCTCCAGGACTGCCAGCAGTTCGCGCATATCCCGCGGGGCGGTCATTCCCCCTCCCCTTTGCCCCAGCCACCACCGCCGGGCGTGGCGATTGTCAGCCGGTCGCCGGGCAGCGCCTCGAAGCTGCACTTGCCCGGCAGCTCCCGCAGCTCATCGCCACGGCGCAGGGTGTTACGCCCACAGCCGCCGGCGTCACCGCCCTGCAATCCGTACGGAGCGATCCGCCGCCGCTCGCTGAGCAGGGTCACCCGCGCCGGAGCGAGCAGCTCGATCTCCCGTTCCAGCCCCTCGCCCCCGGGATGACGGCCGCGGCCGCCGGACCCGGTGCGCAGCCGGTAACTGCGAACGCGGAACGGAAAGGCCTGCTCCAAGGCCTCCACCGGGGTGTTGAGGGTGTTGGTCATGTGGGTCTGCAGCCCGCTCGCTCCCGGCCCTTCCGGCCCGCCGCCGGCGCCGCCGCCGAGGGTTTCGTAGTAGGTGAAGAGTTCGCCGCTGCGCGGATCGCGGCCGCCGATGGTCAGGTTGCTCATCGTGCCGCAGCTGGCCGCCGGGATGCGCTCCGGCAGGGCCTTGGCCAAAGCGCCGAGCAGCACGTCGACCAGCCGCTGCGAGGTCTCGACGTTGCCGCCGGCGACCGCCGCGGGAAAGCGGCAGTCGGCCAGCGATCCGGGCCGGGTGATCACCTCGACCGGCCGCAAACAGCCGGCGTTGCCCGGCATCTCCTCCGGGGCGAGGAGGCGGAAGACGTAGGCAGTTGCCGACAGGGTGATGGC
This sequence comes from uncultured delta proteobacterium, assembly GCA_963806685.1. GTDB lineage: Bacteria > Desulfobacterota > Desulfuromonadia > Desulfuromonadales > DDH964 > DDH964. Next base: position 50,413 of record CAWDZB010000019.1, on the reverse strand, counting down.
GCGCACCGCGTTGAGGCAGCCCGGCAACTGGTCGGCGCAGGCGCTGAAGTCGACGGTGGCCTGCGATCCGGCGACGGTCACCGTGCAGGCCACGGCAAAGGGGCCGCCGCCGGCGCCGTCGTCTTCGAGGACGTCATCGAAGCTGTAGCTGCCGTCGGGGATGGCGGCGATCACCTCGGCCATCAGGCGCTCGCCGTAATCGAGCAGCGCCCGGCAATAACGATCCACCTCGGCGGAGCCGTAGCCGGCGAGGATCTCCCGCAGCCGCCGCTCGCCGACCCGGTTGGCGGCGACCTGGGCGGCGAAATCCCCCTGCCGCTCGTCCGGGGTGCGCACGTTGGCAAGGAGCAGTTCCATCAGGTCGGCGTCGATCTCCCCTTCCCGCACCAGGCGCAGCGGCGGGATGCGCAGCCCCTCCTGGAAGATCTCCGTGGAGAGGGGCATCGAACCGGCGCTCATGCCGCCGATGTCGGCGTGGTGCGCGCGGTTGGCGAGGTAGAAGGCGGGGCGGTCGCCGTCGATGAACACCGGCGCCACCAGGGTGACGTCGGGGAGGTGGGTGCCGCCGCGGTAGGGGTCGTTGAGCAGCAGCATGTCGCCGGGGCGCAGCCCGCCATGGTCGAGGGCAGCCGCCACCGACAGCGGCATCGAGCCGAGGTGGACCGGGATGTGCGCCGCCTGGGCGACCATCGCGCCTTCGCCGTCGAACAGCGCGCAGGAGAAGTCGCGGCGCTCCTTGATGTTGGGGGAAAAGGCGGTGCGCATCAACACCGCGCCCATCTCCTCGGCCAGCGCCGCGAAGCGGTTTTTCAGCACCTCCAGGCGGATCGGGTCGATGCCTTTTGCGGTCATGGTTGGCTGATCACTCGTCACTTGTCGCCAGACCTTTCCAACAGCAGGTTCCCCCGCGCGTCGATCCGCCCCTCCCAGCCGGGAGCGACCAGGTGGGTGGCGGTCTCCTCGACGACCAGCGCCGGTCCGGCGATTTGGCCGCCGCAGGGAAGCTCGTCGCGGTTGAAAACCGGGCAGGAAATCGTATCGCCGGCGAACGTCACCGGCCGGGTTTCCGCCGCCCACGCCTCCCCTTCGGTGCAGCGGCCGCGGGTCAGGTCGGGGGCAGGCCCGCGGCCCACCGCCCGCAGCCGCACAGTGACGATCTCCAGCGGCCGCTGCGGGTCGGCGTGCCCGTAGAGTTCCCGGTGGCGGCGATGAAAGGCGGCGGCGAAATCGTCGGACCACGCCACGTTGACCTCGAAGGATTGTCCCCGGTAGCGGATATCGAGGCTGGACTGCAGCTCCAGCTCCTGCCCGGCCACCCCTTCCGCCGCCATCTCCTGCCGCGCCCGCTTCTCCAGGGGGCGGTAGTACGCCGCCAGCTCCTCGCCGGCGGCGTCGGCCGGCAGCAGCACCGAGCGGGAGTAGTCGCGGATCACGTCGGCTAGCACCAGGCCGACCGCGGAAAGCAGCCCGGGGTTGGCGGGAATCAGGATCCGGCGCATCTGCAGCTGCTCGGCGAGGGCGCAGGCATGCAGGCCGCCGGCGCCGCCGAAGGGGAGCAGGGTAAATTCTCGGGGGTCCTCGCCGCGCTGCACCGAGACCACCCGCAGCGCGCCGGCCATGGTCGCCTCGGCCACCTCCAGCACCCCCTCGGCAAGTCGCTGCGGTGGCAGGCCGGCACGGGCGGCGAGCGCCTCCACCGCCGCCCGGCAGGCCGCCACGTCGAGGGACATGCGCCCGCCGAGGAAGCGGTCGGGGAGAAGCCGGCCGAGGTAGAGGTTGGCGTCGGTGACGGTCACCTCGGTTCCGCCGCGACCGTAGCAGACCGGCCCCGGATCGGCGCCGGCGCTCTGCGGACCGACGCGCAGTGCGCCGCCGGCGTCGAGGCGGGCGATGGAGCCGCCGCCGGCGCCGACGGTATGCAGGTCGATCATCGGCACCCGTACCGGCCAGCCGGCAATGACCGTCTCGTTGCTGGTGGGGATCGTCCCCGGGCAGAGGCCGACGTCGGTGGAGGTGCCGCCCATGTCGAAGGTCAGGATGCGCTCATGGCCGGCAGCCCTGGCGGTGGCGAAGGCGCCGACCATGCCGCCGGCGGGGCCGGAGAGGATGGTGCGTACCGCCTCGTTGGCGGCGGCGCCGGCGGTGATCGCGCCGCCGTTGCTCTGCATGATGCGCAACCGCGAGGATCCGAGGCCGCCCTGCAGCCGGCCCAGGTAGCGGGACATCACCGGCGCCACGCTGGCATTGACCGCGGTGGTGGCGGTCCGTTCGAATTCGCGGAACTCGGGGAGGATGCGGTGCGAGGCCGAGACGCTGTAGCCGGCCGCCTCCAGGGCTGTCAGCAGCTGCTGCTCGTGGTTGGGATTGGCATAGGCGTGGAGCAGGCTGATCGCCACCGACCGGCAGCCCGACTTGCGCACCGCCGCCACCAGGCGCTCGACCTCGGCCGCGGTCAGCGACTGCTCGACGCTGCCGTCGGCCAGCACCCGTTCGGCGACTTCCAGGGTGTCCTCTGCCGCCACCAGCACCGGCCCACGCCGGGGATGGAGGGCATAGAGAACCGGCCGGTTCTGGCGGCCGATTGTCAGCAGGTCGCGAAACCCGGCGGTGACCAGCAGCGCCACCCGGGCCCCCTTTTCCTCGAGGAGAGCGTTGGTCGCCACCGTCGAGCCGTGGACCAGCATAACCTGCTCCTCGCCGCACAAGTGGCGCACCCCTTCGAGGACTGCCCGGGCCGGGTCGGCCGGCGTCGAGGGGAGTTTCCAGGTGCGCACCTCATCGCCGACAACCAGCACCAGATCAGTGAAGGTGCCGCCGGTGTCGACGCCGAGCAGAGGAAGGGGTTGCGAATTCGGGTTCATAGGCGGGAATTGTAGTCCATTCTGGCGGTGACTGCCACCGGTCTTAATGCGGTGAGGCGGGACCCTTGCCGCCGGGAACGGTCGCTGCCTTCACCGCGGTCGCCAACTCCGCGGCGAAGCGCACCAGCAGGCGGTCGTGAGCGGCGACCAGGCCGGGTACATCCGGCGGCGCCCACGGCTCGGCGAGATCCGCCCGGCCCCGCTCGAGAATGTTGCCGGCGCTGTCCTCCAGGCGCCAGTGCGCCAGCAGATGGACCCGGCCGTCGCCTTCGTCCCCTTCGCAGCGGTCCATCGCTACCTGCAGCCGCAGGGCATCGGGCGGGGCGGGGCTGCCGCCGACATCGATCGCCAGCTGCGGCAGGTGCTGGCGCAGGTTCTCAGCCAGTACCCGGGTGAGGCCATCGGCCAGTGGCTCGCCCCAGCGCGCGTAGGGGGCGATATGAAGCTCCCCGGAGCCGCGCCGGGTCACCAGCTGCGGCCGGTCGAGGTAGCCCGGAATGCTGACCGTCGGCAGTCGCAGTACCCTCTCCACCGGCCCGGGCGCCGCCTGCGGTCCGGGCTGGGGGGCGGTGAGCAGGAAAAAACGGCTCGGCGGGGTCGGGGTGCCAAGGGTGAAGCACCCCGCCAGGCAAAGCGCCACCAACCCGGACAGTCCCCAGCGTACTCTGTTCATGGTGCCCCCTGTCGACCCTTGATGAGCATTTCCGGGTGCAACTCCAGCGCTTCGGCCAGAATCCGCACCGCCCTTGCCGCTGCATCCACCTCCTTCAGGGCCTGGCGCAATGCTGCCCGCTCGGGAGCCTCCGGAGCCAGCGTCGAATCCACCCCCTGCAGGGCCGTTTCTGCCTTGGCGAAGGCTCCGCGGGCGACCTCCAGGGTAGTTCGCAGATCGCTGCTCACCGGGACCACCTGGGCATCGAGGTGCTGCGCCAGGGTGTTTACGGTTCCCATAGTCGTCGAGACATTCGTCACCAGCCGGTTCATCTCGCCATTGATCCCCTTGGCCAGGGTCCCTACATCCTCCAGCGCCTGGCTCAGGGAGCGGATGCTGCTGCCGAGTTCAGGACTGTTGACCAGCTTTTCAACCCCGTTCAGGGTGGTCATCACCTTCTGCACCAACTGGTCGAGGGGGATCTGTTCCAGGGTCCGGGAAACCTCCTCGAAATTGGACAGCACGCTGGGGATCTCCTGGTACTCCTCATTCTTGCCGACATAGTGCGGGGCGCTCTTGGGAAAGAAGTCGAGCTGGACGAAGAGCTGACCGGTGACCAGGCTCTGCATCTGCAGCTGGGCGCGCAAGCCCCGCTCGACCAGCAGCCTCATCAAATCCTCCGGGGTTCCGCCCGCGTTACCTCCGGCTTCCGGCTGGTCGCCCTTCACCGTCTGGATCTTGTCCACCTCGGTTTCGATCAGGACCGGAATGCGCAACGTCAGATCGCGCATGTCGCACAGGACCCGGATGTCCTTCACCTGGCCGATGGGGACGCCGCGGAACATCACCGGAGCGCCGATGGCCAGCCCTTTCACCGAACCGCTGAAGTAAACCACGTTGGTCCGCACCTGGCGCCATAAAAGTCCCGATCCGAACAGGGCCAGGGCCGCCAGGGCGATGGCCACCGCGCCGATTACGAAGGCTCCGATCAGGGTCGGGCTGAACTTGCGGCTCATGCCTCACCTCGCTGCAGGAACTCGCGGACGTTCTTCTCGCCGCTGGCCAGCATCTGCTGCGGGCTGCCGCTGGCGGTCATGGTCCGCCGGTCCAGGTCCAGGAAGACGCCATTGCTGCCGATGGCAAAAATCGAAGCCAGTTCATGGCTGACCACGACCAGGGTGGTGCCCAGGCTTTTTCGCAATTCGAGCATCAGTTCGTCCAGGCGCCGCGCGCCGACCGGATCGAGGCCGGCCGACGGCTCGTCGAAAAAGAGGATATCGGGATCGAGGGCCAGGGCCCGGGCGAGACCGGCGCGCTTGCGCATCCCGCCGCTGAGCTGGGCCGGGTAGTAGTCCTGGTAGCCGGCCAGGCCGACCAGCGCCAGCTTGAATGCCACCTGGTCGCCAATCTCATCGGGCATAAGCCCGGAGAAATTCTGCAGCGGTAGTGCGATATTTTCCGCCACCGTCAATGAACTCCACAAAGCCCCGCCCTGGTAGAGGATACCAAAGCGGCGCTGCAAACGGCTGCGCTCGGTTTCTTCAAGAGCCCACAGCTCGGTCGCGCCATAGCGGATGGAGCCGGTGGCCGGGCACTCCAGACCGACCAGGTGACGCAGCAGGGTGCTTTTGCCGCAGCCGCTCGGGCCCATGATCATGAACACGTCGCCGCGCTTCACGGTGAAGGTCAGCCCCTGCTGGATCAGGGTCTCCCCGTAGGCCAGGTCCAGATCCCTGACCGCCAGGGCCACTTCCTGCTCAGCGCTCGCGGGCATCCCTAGACTCCGATGAGGTTGAAGACCACGGTCAGTATCGCGCACCAGACAACGATCCAGGTAATCGCCGTGACCACCGCCGAAGTCGTGGCCTCGCCGACCGCTGCGGCGCTGCGGCCGCAGGCCAGGCCCCGGTGGCAGCCGGCCATGGCTACCACCACGCCATAGACGGTGGCCTTGACCAAGCCGCCGGCGAAATGGTGCAGGGGAACCGCCTGGCGGGTCTGCTGCAGGTACTGGAGTGGAGTGATATCGAACAGGCTGACACAGACCACCCCGCCGCCGAGAATGCCGAGCAGGTCGGCGTAGCAGCAGAGCAGTGGCAGCATGACGACCAGGGCCAGCAGCCGCGGCAGGACCAGGTACTCCAGAGGGTCGATGCCGAGGGTGCGCAGTGCGTCGATCTCCTCGTTGACCTGCATGGATCCCAACTGCGCCGCATAGGCCGCCCCGGTGCGTCCGGCCAGGATGATGCCGGTCATCATCGCCCCCATGTCCCGCGCCATGCCGATCCCGACCAGGTTTGCGACGTAGAGCTGCACCCCGAAGGTCTGCAGCTGCATGGCGCCGACAAAGGCGAGAATCACCCCGACCAGCAGGGCAATCAGGCTGACGATCGGCAGGGCACCGGGACCACATTCGTGAAGGTAGTGGCCCAGGTCCGCCGCTCGCCAGCGCGCCCTGCCGAGCAGCAGCATTGCGGCAGCCCGGGTAGTGCCGCCGAGGAACCCCAGGGCGGCCTTCCCCCACCCGAGGCGCTGGAGAGTGCCCGAACCGACCCTGGCCAGCAGGCCTTCTGGCTGCGCTGCAATCGGCAATTCGTGTTGCTCATGCCCCTGGGCCAGTTCGAGGAGCCTGCAGATTCCGAGCGGCAGCCCGGATGGGTCGCAGCGCAGGCCGCGCCGCTCGGCCGCGGCCTGCACCTTGCCGATAAAGATCGCCAGGCTGGTGTCCCATCCCACCAGTTGGTCGACGGCGAAACCGAGGGATCCTTCCGCCGGCAACTGTTTCGCCAGTTCAGGGAAATGGGGCTGTTGACCTGCGAGGCTCCAGTCTCCCTCCAGATAAAGCATGCAGGTTCCGGGAAGGGAAAAATCGAGCCTGGCCGTCCCGACCCGGTCCATCTTCTCATCTCCTTGATTTTTTTCTGGCCTGCTCATCTACCGATCTCCCATTTCCGCCTCAAAAGCTTAGCAGGGAAAAAGCGCCGGTAAAGACTGCTGGGGACTGGCCTGGTGCACAGCTCTTAATACATACTCTTCCCTTTCAGATCCTTATGTCCAAGTTCCTCATCCATTAACCGTCACCATCCGCTGCAAATTAAAAAAGCCCCGGGTCCTTGGCGGACCCGGGGCTGGATTTACGCAGCGGCAACGGCTGAGCTAAAAGAGTGCCTGCTTGGCCAGCTCCATGACCGAGGACGGCAGGATGCCGAGGTAGAAGATTCCGATCAGGGCCACCACCAGGGAAATCGTGGCACCAACGTTCATCTTCACCCAGGCATAGTCTTCGACCGGGTCGCGGAAGTACATGTAAACCATGACCCGCAGGTAGTAGTAGAGGGAGACCGCCGAGTTGAGCACGCCGATGACGGCCAGCCAGATGTACCCGGCCTTGATCGCACCGGAGAAGATGTAGAACTTTCCGGCGAAACCGGCAGTCGGCGGCAGGCCCATCAGCGAAAAGAGGCAGATGGCCATGGCCACGCCGAGGAAAGGCTTCTTGTAGCCGAAGCCGGCGAAACCTTCCAGGGTCAGGTTGTCCTCCCCTTCCTTGCCAGCCAACACCAGCACGGCGAAGGCGCCGAGGTTCATGAAGGTATAGGCGAGCATGTAGAAGAAAATCCCGGAGAGACCGATCTCGTTGGCCGCCACGATGCCGACCAGCGCGTAGCCGGCATGGGCGATCGAGGAGTAGGCGAGCATCCGTTTAATATTGGTCTGGGAGATCGCCACTACGTTGCCGATGGTCATGGTCAGCACCGCGAGGAGCCAGAGCAGCGGACCCCACTGGGCATGCAGGCCGCCGAGGCCGAGCACCAGGATGCGGATGAAGGCGGCGAATGCGGCGGCCTTGGGCCCGGCGCTCATGAAGGCGGTGACCGGAGTCGGCGCGCCCTGGTAGACGTCGGGAGTCCACATGTGGAAGGGGGCCGCGGCGATCTTGAACAGGAAACCGGTGGAAAGCAGAACCATCCCGGCCACGGTCATCGGGTTGCCGAGCACCGCCGGATGGGAGGAGAGGAACAGCCCGATATCGGCGACGTTGGTGGTCCCGGTCGCCCCGTAGATCAGGGCGATGCCGTAGAGGAGGAAACCGGTGGAGAAGGCGCCGAGCAGGAAGTACTTGAGGCCCGCCTCGTTGGAGCGCAGCTGGTCCCGGAACAGCCCGGCGAGGACGTAGAGCGCAACCGAGAGGACCTCCAGCCCGAGGAAGATGGTCATCAGGTCGGTGCCGGAGGCCATCCACATCGCCCCGGCGGTGCAGAAAAGAATCAGCGGATAATACTCGCCGATCGGGTAGCCTTCCCGTTTCAGGTAGTCGTCGGACATCAGGATGGCCAGACCTGCCGCGAACAGGAAGGTGAAGTTGAAGAAGGTCGCGAAGTTGTCGAGTGCGACGTGCCCGGCAAAACCGAACTGGGGGTTGTTCCAGCCGAGGTAGGCAAAGTAGCCGGTCACCACCAGGGCGACGATGCTCAGCCAGGCGATGTGGGAGGTATGGCCGCGCTTGGAGAAGACAGCCACCAGCAGCAGGACCATGCCGAAGCAGGTCAGCACCAGCGAGGGCATGATGGCCCAGAAGTTCACGTTCTGCATGGCGACTTGCACCAGATTTTCCATGGAAATGCTCCTTCGGAAGCAGTGTTATAGCTAAGTGCGGTTACTCGTGGGTCGGAGCCAGGTGCGCGGGCATCGGGACCTGTTCGACCATGGCGACCTGCTGTTTGCCTTTCACCTGCTCGATGAGCCGCTCCACGGAGGGATTCATCTTTTCGAAGAAGGCATTGGGCGCAACGCCGATCCAGAACACGAAGATCAGCAGCGGCACCATGATCACCACCTCGCGCAGCGAGAGGTCCTTGAGCACCTGGTTCTTGGGGTTCTTCAGTTCGCCGAACATGACCCGCTGGAACATCCAGAGCATGTAGACCGCGGCGAGGATGACGCCGCTGGTGGCGAAGACCGCGAACCAGCGCAGCTGGCTCTCGAAGGCGCCCATCAGCACCAGAAACTCGCCAACGAAACCGTTGGTCCCAGGCAGGCCGATGGAGGAGAAGGTGATGATCATGAAGATCGTGGCGAAGATCGGCATCTGCTTGGCCAGGCCGCCGAATTCCTTGATCTCGCGGGTGTGGCGCCGCTCGTAGATGAAGCCGACGATAAGGAACAGCGCGCCGGTGGAGATGCCGTGGTTGATCATCTGGATCATGCCGCCGGTCATCCCCTGCATGTTCATGGCGAAAACACCGAGCATGACGAAGCCAAGGTGGGAGACCGAGGAGTAGGCGACCAGCTTCTTGACGTCGTCCTGCATCATCGCCACCAGGGCGCCGTAGATGATGCCAATCACCGCCAGCGTGGAGAGGAAGGGAAGAAAGGCCTGGGTCGCGTCGGGGAAGAGCGGCATGGCGAAACGCACGTAGCCGTAGGTCCCCATCTTCAGCATGATGGCGGCCAGAATGACCGATCCGGCGGTCGGCGCCTCGGTGTGGGCATCCGGCAACCAGGTGTGGACCGGGAACATCGGCACCTTGATGGCAAAGGAGAAGGCGAAGGCGGCGAACAGCCACATCTGCATGCCGGGAGCGATCGACAGCTTGTAGAAATCGGCAATGTTGAAGCCGTTGTCGAGGGGCATCCCGGCTTTGATCGCCTGGTAGTAGACGAAGATGATCGCCACCAGCATCAGCAGCGAGCCGACGGCGGTAAAGATGAAGAACTTGACCGCGGCGTAGATTCGGTTTTTCCCGCCCCAGATGCCGATCAGGAAGTACATCGGGATCAGCATCAGTTCCCAGAAGATGTAGAAGAGGAACAGGTCGAGAGAAACGAAGGCTCCGAGCATGGCGGTCTCGAGCAGCAGCAGCAGCGCCATGAAGCCCTTGGTGTTCTTCTCCACCGCATGCCAGGTGGAGAGGACCGCGATCGGCATGATGAAGGTGGTCAGCAGCACCAGCCAGAGGCTGATGCCGTCGATGCCGACATGGTAGTTCATCTGGAAGTAGTCGCCGATGCTGATCCACTTCGCGAACTCGGTGTACTGCATGTCGGCCGAGGTCTTGAAGACGTCGTTGAAGGCCATCGGCAGGCTGATGACGAAGGTAATCAACGTCACCACCAGGGTGAAGCCCTTTTGCAGCCCGTCACTTTCCTTGGGGAAGAAGAGCAGGAACACAACCCCCAGAAGCGGGAGGAAGGTCATCAGGCTGATAAGATGTTCGGTCATTGGGAATCGCTCCTTAAATCGCTATCGTAAACCTGCCGGCGCTGTTATCTCAGGACGTAGAAACCGACGATCAGCACCACGCCGACCACCATCCCCATGGCATAGTTGTGCACCATCCCGGTCTGGATGCCGCGCAGGCCGGAGGAGATCGCTCCGATCAGGCGGGCCACGCCGTTGACGATACCGTCGACGACCTTGACGTCGAAGCCTTTCCAGAGGAAGGTGCCGAGGCGCTTGGTCGGGTTGACGAACAGGAAGTCGTAGAGTTCGTCGATGTACCACTTGTTGAAGACCGCCCGGTGCAGGCGGGGGAAGGCGGCGCAGAACTTGGCCGGCGCTTCGGCCTTCCCTCTGTACATGGTCACCGCAACGGCGATGCCGGCAAAGGCCAGGGCCACGGAAACCGCCATCAGCCCCCATTCGGCACCGTGATTATGGGCCAGCGCCTGCCGAATGGCGATGTGATAGGTCTCCTGGGACTCGCCGAAGACCGGATCAAGGAAGTGCTCGAAATGGTTCCAGCCTTTGACAAAGAGTGCCGGGATGCCGACATAGCCGCCAATCACGGCGAGGAGACCCAGGACCATCAGCGGAAAGGTGATGACCAGCGGCGACTCGTGGATATGATCTTTGGCTTTGGGGTTGGTGCGCTGTTCGCCCCAGAAGGTCATGGAAACGCAGCGGAACATATAGAAAGCGGTCATGCCGGCGGCGAGGGCACCGACGATCCAAAGGCCGATGGACCCCCGGGTCGAGGCGAAAGACCACCAGAGGATTTCGTCCTTGGAGAAAAAGGCCGAGAAGAGCGGGACACCGGAAATCGCCAGGGTCGATAGGAAGAAGGTCCAGTAGGTGATCGGCATCTTCTTGCGCAGGCCGCCCATGTTGCGCATGTCCTGCGGATCGTCATGGAGGTGGGCATGGTGCAGCCCGTGATGCATGGCGTGGATGACCGAACCGGATCCGAGGAAGAGGCAAGCCTTGAAGAAGGCGTGGGTCATCAGGTGGAAGACCCCGGCGCTGAATGCCCCGACCCCCATCGCAAGGAACATGTAGCCGAGCTGGGAGACGGTGGAGTAGGCCAGCACGCGCTTGATGTCGTTCTGGGCGAAGCCGATCGAGGCGGCGAAGATCGCGGTGGCGGCACCGATGATTGCAATCACCATCATCGTCGTCGGGGCCATGGCGAACAGGCCGTTCATGCGCCCGATCATGTAGACGCCCGCGGTGACCATGGTCGCGGCATGGATCAGGGCGGAGACCGGGGTCGGGCCCTCCATGGCGTCCGGCAGCCAGGTATAGAGCGGAATCTGCGCCGACTTGCCGGTGGCGCCAAGGAAGAAGAGCAGGGTGACGGCGGTGACCACCAGGCTGCCGTTGCCGAGCAGGTGGGCGTTCTCCTGGATCTCGACGAAGTTGATGGTCCACACCCCTTTGCCGCCGAGGGCATAGAAGAGGGTGAAGAGGCCGAGGAGGAAGCCGAAGTCACCAATGCGGTTGACGACGAAGGCCTTCTTCGCCGCATCGCCGGCGCTCTTCTTGTGGAAGTAGTAGCCGATGAGGAGATAGGAGCAGAGGCCGACGCCTTCCCAGCCGATGAACATCACCAGGGCGTTGTTCCCCAGCACCAGCATCAGCATCGCGAAGACGAAGAGGTTCAGGTAGCAGAAGTAGCGGTAGAACCCTTCCTCGCCGTGCATGTAGCCGATGGAGTAGAGATGGATCAGCGACCCGACGCCGGTCACCACCATGATCATAAGGGCGGAGAGGGGATCGAGCAGGAAGCCCCAGTTGACATGCAGCTGGCCGACGGTCATCCAGTTGGCGACCACCACCTGGTGGACCTTCTCGGAATCCCCGAGCAGCTGGAAGAACATCTTGCAGGAGACCGCGAAAGAGAGGGCCATCATGCCGGTAGCAAGGCCGCCGATGACCTTCTCATTCTTGATCTTCTTGCCGAACAGCCCGTTGATCACGGAGCCCAGCAGGGGAAGGAAAGGAATGAGCCAGAGTTTGTCGTACATCTATATCTCCTCTAATCGGATTGGGGCACGTGCGAATCCGCAGTAAATCACCATTTCAGCAGGTTGAAGTCCTCGACGTCGATCGACTCGCGGTTGCGGAAAAAGGCAATCATCAGCGCCAGGCCGACGGCCGCTTCCGCGGCGGCGACGGTCATGACGAAGAAGACAAACACCTGGCCATCCATGCTTCCCAGGAAGTGCGACAGGGCGATGAACGAGAGGTTGACGGCGTTGAGCATCAACTCGACACACATGAAGATGACGATGGCATTACGCCTGGTGAGCACCCCAAAGGTCCCCAAAGAGAAGAGGATCGCGCTGAGTACGAGGTAGTGATGGACGGTTGGTTCCATGGTTCGTTCTCCTGTTCCGGTCCGGTGTCTAGACGTTCCGCTTGGCCAGCACCACGGCGCCGATGATCGCGACCAGGAGCAGGACCGAAGTGATTTCGAAGGGGAGGAGGAAATCGGTGAACAGCGCCTTGCCGATCAGCTCGGTATGTCCGACCCGGTTCACCATCTCGCTGGTGATCTTGCCCGTCATGCCGGTCGCATCGCTGCGGCCAAGCATGTACAGGATCTGGACCAGGATCAGGATCCCGGCGCCCGCGGCAAATCCCTTGCTGTGGGAGGTCTGCTTCTGTCCCGCGGTACCGAGGTTGAGGAGCATGATGACGAAGACGATCAGCACGATGATCGCTCCGGCATAGACCATGATCTGGATCGCCGCCATGAACGGCGCGCTGAGCATGACGTAGAAGGTCGCCAAACAGACAAAGGTCATGACCAGCGATATGGCACTGTTGACCGGGCTCTTGCAGGTAACGACCAGCAGACCGGAGATGACCGCAACCAGGGCGACCAGATAGAAGAACAGAATTTCCATGGGATAACGCTCCTGTTTGAATTACCTGAGAAGGCGCTCTTTGGCGAAGGTGAAATCGTCCCGCTTGTAGTTGGCCAGCTCGTAGTCGCCGGTCATCTCGATCGCCTCGACCGGGCAGGCCTCGACGCAGTAGCCGCAGAAGATGCAGCGCAGCAGATCGATCTTGTAGACCTTCGGGTATTTCTCACCCTTGTCGTTTTCGGCCGATTCGACGGTAATGCACTTGGCCGGGCAGACCGTGGGACAGAGATAGCAGGCGACGCACTTCTCGCGATCGTGGGCAGGGACCAGGCGGTGCAGGCCACGGAAACGCTCAGCGATTACTAGCCTATCCTTGGGATACTGAACCGTGGTCGAGTTCCCCGGGAGCATGTGTTTGAAGGTGATGCTCAGACCTTTGATGAATTCTTTGAACATGGGCCGATTCCTCTTGTCTCGGTTGGAGGTTACTGCAGGGCAACGACCACCAGGCCGGTGATCACGATGTTGGCCAGGGACAGCGGCATGAAAACCTTCCATCCGAGGAACATCAGCTGGTCGTAACGCACGCGAGGCCAGGTCGCCCGCAGCCAGATGAAGAAGAACATGAATGCGAAGATCTTGATCAGCAGGTTGATGAAACCGAGGAAGGGGCCGTCCCAGCCGCCGAGAAAGAGGGTCGCGGCGATGGCCGAAATGACCAGCATGTTGGCGTATTCGGCCATGAAGAAGAGGGCGTATTTCATCGACGAGTATTCGGTGCAAAAGCCGGAAACCAGTTCCGTTTCAGCCTCCGGAAGGTCGAAAGGGGTACGGTTGATCTCGGCAAGGCCGCAGATGACGAAGAGGCCGAAAGCCAGGGGCTGTGAGAAGATGTACCAGTTGTGCATCCAGGCCGGCAAGGTGGTGATCCCCCACAGGGGCAGTTGCTGGGCCGCTACGATCCCCTTCAGGCTCAGGGTCTGGGAGAGCATGAAGATGGCGACGATCGAAAGGCCGGCGGCCAATTCGTAGGAAACCATCTGCGCCGAGGAGCGGATCCCGCCGAGCAGCGAGTACTTGCTGTTGGAAGCCCAGCCGGCGAGAACGATACCGTAGACGCCGAGGCCGGCCATCGCCAGGATATAGAGCATGCCGACATTGAGATCGGTGATTTGCATCGGGATCAGATAGTTGCCGATGTGCAGCGGCGGCCCGAAGGGAATGACCGCGGCGGTGATCAGCGACGGGATCAGGATCATCATCGGCGCGAGGATAAAGGGAGCCTTGCTCGCCTCGGCCGGGATGATGTCTTCCTTGAAGAAGAGCTTGAGTCCGTCCGCGATCGGCTGCAGCAGGCCATGCCAGCCCGTCGCCATGGGGCCGAGTCGGGTCTGCATGTGACCGATGACCTTGCGCTCCACCCAGGTTGCGTACGCTACGATCCCCATGGTCACCGCGAAAACGGCGAGGATCTTAACCAGCATGGCAAGAACGAACAGGGCGGGGCTGTTAGAGAGGCTCAAGATTTCCGGATTCATGTCTATCCTCTTCCTTCAACGATGTGGACTCTGGCGTAACGGGTCAGATTCAGAAACCGGGCTTATGCGGCGTTTTCATCTGCGCCAGATGGGTTTTGAGGTACAGGGCGTCGCGATGCTGGGAGTTGATGGCGAGTGCCCGGTCGATGGCCTCACCGGCGCCGTCCAGCATATCGAGCTGCATGTTGCATTCGGCGATATGGACGTAGGCCTCGGCATCCTTGGGGTTGAGCTTGAGCGATTCGCCGTAGGCACCGATCGCCTCGCCGAAATCACCACTTTTGCGCAGCGCCTCGCCGAGCATGAAACAGGCCGGAGCGTAGCGGGGACTGCTCTCGGCAGCGGATCGAAAGCAGGCAGCCGCCTCGGACATGTCCCCCTTGCGGTAGAGAGCCATCCCCAGCTCGAAGATCGCCGAGGTGTAACTTGGGCTGATCGCGACTACCTTGCGAAACTGCTTCACGGCGAGGTCGAGTTCGCCCTGCTGCTCGAGGACCAGGCCGAGGGTGTAGAGCGCCCGGGTGTATTTGCCGTTGATGGCAATGGCCTGCTCAAGGGCCTGGCGGGCCCCGTCCAGATCGGAGTTGCGCAGACAGGAGAGGCCGAGCCGGTAATGGGTCTCGGCGCTGCCGGGATTGAGCTCCAGGGCTCTGCGGTAGCTCTCGATGCTGCCGGCGAGATCACCCAGCCCGTACTGGGCCATGCCCAGCTTGAAATAGACCCGGAACGGTTCCTTTTCCCCCTTCAAAGCGAGGGTCAAGACCTCCACCGCCTGCTGGAGGTCGCCACGGTCGTAGAGCGCCAGTCCCTTGTAGTAATAGCCCTTGCTGAAACCCGGTTCCTTGGCCAGGGCCTCGTCCCAGAGCTTCACCGCCTCGTCGATGAGGCCACGGTGGTAACAATCGATGGCCTTTTGATGGATAAACCCGACGTCCTCGCCCAGATTGGCGCCGCACTGGTCGCAGTACTTGGCCCGGGCCGAAATTGCGGCTTGACACTTGGGGCAATCCATAATCGCTCCTGAGACCGGGAAGATTACTTGGTAACGTCGACGCTGACGGCCGCTTCGCCCTGGTAAAGGCGGTTGACCCCTGCCGACGCGAAATGGTACGGCGCGAAGACCACCCCTTTGGGGAGACGGTTGCCGACCTTGGCCTTGAGCTGCAGTTCAACACCGTTCCCTTTGACCTTGAGCAGGTCACCGTCCTGAACCTTGAGGGCGGCCGCATCTTCCCGGCCGAGCTCGACATACGGCTCGGGAACCACTGCCAGCGGGCCCTTGGCGCGGGTCGATACCGTACCGCTGTGGTAAAGGGCGCTGCCGGTTACCAGCTGGAAAGCTCCGGCAAGCGGCTTGCCGCCATTCACCGGGACGACCTTTTTCTGTTTCGGAGCCAGCAGCTCGCCGCCCCACACCGCTCCCTGCGGCCCGATGGCATCGAAGGCGATGCCGGCATAGCCGGGGGTCGCAGCGGCCAGTTCCGCGAAGACCGCGGCCGGGCCAGTGTAGCTGAGGCTCGAGCCGCAACGGGCGGCCAGCAGCGCAAAGATCTCGTAATCGGACTTGGCCTCACCGGGGCTGACAACCCCGGGACGCACCCGCTGGATTCTCCGCTCGGCATTGGTAAAGGTGCCGTCCTTCTCGGCGAAGGAGGCGGCAGGCAGAACCACGTCGGCCTTTTCGGCGGTGGAGGACAGGAAGAGATCCTGAACCACCACGAAGGGCGCCTTGGCCAGGGCGGCTTCCACCCGGGCCCGGTTGGGATAGGAGGAGAGCGGATCTTCGCCGACCACGTAAAGGGCGCCGAGCTTGCCGGCCGCAGCCGCGTCGAGCATCGCCTGAGCACCGAGCCCGCCCTGGCCGGGCAGGATCTGGAGGTCGATGGCCCCCTGGCTGTTGGCCTTTTCCCCGCAGAGGTAGAGGCCGCTCCCCTCGCGCCCGGCATTGCCGGTAAGAATCGCAAGGTTGGCCGCCGCAGTCCCCAGTTCCTTGCTGTTGGCGGTATAGGGCAGGCCGTAGGCGAGCAGGATGGCGCTCTTCTTGGCGGCGGCAAGCTGCCGGGCGGCCTTGCGGATCGAATCGGCCGTGACCCCGGTTGCCATAGCCACCTGGTCGACCGGGTAAGCGGCCAACGCCGCCTTGAGGGCATCGAGGTTCTCCACGCCGTCGGTTACTGCCAGCCCTTCCTCGAGCAGCACGCCGGCCATGGCGTTGAGGATATTGACTTCGAGACCGGGCTTGGCGAGCAGCGTTTCGGCATGGGGAAGCTTGCCGAATTTGCCCTTCTTGTCGGCGACCACGATCAGCTGTGCCCCGTTGCGCTTGACCGCCTGGTTGACCACCATGCCGAAGACCGGGTGCGTCTCGTAGAAATCGGAGCGGATGGCCAGGATCACGTCGCATTCCTCGACCTGCGGGAAGGTTCCGGTCGAGGCAGTGATCCCCAGGGTCTCCTTCAGCCCCTCGGTGACCCCTTTGTAGCACTCGCCGCCGGAGTGGTCGAGATTGGCGGTGCCGAGGGTGCCGGCCAGCCCCTTGAGGAGGTGGAACTCCTCGTTGGTCAGGCGCGCCCCGGAGAGGATGCCGACCCCGCCTGCGCTCCTGGCGCCGTTAAGTCCGGCGACCACTGCGTCGAGAGCCTCGGTCCAACCCACTTCCACCAACTGGCCGTCCTTGCGCAGCAGCGGCTTCTTCAGTCGTTCCTCGCTGTTGACGTAGGAGTAGCCGAAGCGGCCGCGGATGCAGAGATTGCCGTCGTTAACCCCGGTCTTGTCGTTGAAGCGGATGGTCTCGATCTTGTTCTCCTTGACACCGAGGGTCACGGTGCAGCCGTTGCCGCAATAGCTGCAGACCGAATCGACCTCCTGGAGCTGCCAGGGACGGGCCTTGAACTTGAAGGGGCGCGGCAGAATCGCGCCGACCGGACACATGGAGACGCACTGGCCGCAGAATTCGCAGTTGAGGCCGCGGTCGAAAGCGGTGGCGATCTTGGTTTCAAAGCCGCGGTTGATGAAGGAATAGGAGCCGTAGCCGACGATCTCGTCGCAGACCCGGACGCACTTGCCACAGAGGACGCAACGGTTCATGTTGCGCTCGATCAGTGGATTGACCTCGTCCTTGGGCAGGTCGAACTTGACCCCTTCGAAGCGGTTCTTGACCACCTCGTACTCGTAGGTCAAATCCTGGAGGTCGCATTCGCCGCCCTTGTCACACACCGGGCAGTCAACGACATGGTTGACCAGCAGGAATTCGAGGACGGTCTTGCGAACCTTCATGATTTCGGCGGAGGTCGTGGTGACCACCATCCCTTCGGTCACCGGGGTGGTGCAGGAGGGAATCAGTCGCCCCTTCATCTGCTCGACTTCCACCAGGCAGACCCGGCAGGCACCGTAGGGGAGAAGTTTCTTGGCGTAACAGAGGACCGGAATATGAATGCCGGCTTCCTGAGCAGCCTCGTAAATGGTCGCGTTTTTCTTGACCGTGATTTTTTTGCCGTCAATCGTCAGATTTACCATCTCGTCCTCTTATCGGAATCAGCTGGAAAACCGGCTACTATTCAATGGCCATGAAACGGCAGGCGTCGTAGCAGGAGGTGCACTGGGTGCATTTCTCTTTGTCGATGATAGCGACGCCGCCCTTCTCCCACTTGACTGCATCCACCGGACAGATCTTGAAGCATAGCCCGCACTTCTTGCAGGCGCTCTCAATGACCTCGAAGTGGAGCAGGGGCTTGCACGAGTGGGAGGGGCACTCCTTCTCCTTGATGTGCGCCTCGTACTCGTGGCGGAAGTAACGGATCGTGGAGAGAACCGGGTTTGGGGCCGTCTGGCCGAGACCGCAGAGGGAGCTCTTCTTGATATCGTAGGCCATGTCCTGCAGCAGTTCGATATCCCCCTCCTCCCCTTTCCCCTGGGTAATCCGCTCCAGGATTTCGAGCATGATCTTCAGGCCGATGCGGCAGGGGATGCACTTGCCGCAGGACTCGACGCGGGTGAAGTTGAGGAAGAAGCGGGCGATGTCGACCAT
Source organism: uncultured delta proteobacterium (assembly GCA_963806685.1). Taxonomy (GTDB): domain Bacteria; phylum Desulfobacterota; class Desulfuromonadia; order Desulfuromonadales; family DDH964; genus DDH964. Next base: position 32,242 of record CAWDZB010000019.1, on the reverse strand, counting down.
GCAGGTCGTCTCGTCCATGACCACCAGACCGCCCGAACCCATCATTGCGCCTGCCTTGATCAGCGAGTCGTAGTCGACCTGGGCGTCGATCGCCTCGCCCGGCAGACAGCCGCCCGAAGGGCCGCCGGCCTGCACCGCCTTGAACTTGCGGTTGTTGAGGATGCCGCCGCAAACGTCGTAAATGACCTCGCGCATCGTCGTACCGGCCGGAACCTCGACCAGACCGGTATGCTTGACCTTTCCGGTAAGGGCGAAAATCTTGGTCCCCTTGGTCCCCTCGGTACCGATCGAGGCGTACCAGTCGGCGCCGTTGTAGAAGATGTAGGAGACGTTGGCAAAGGTCTCAACGTTATTGATGTTGGTCGGCTTGCCCCACAGACCGCGTACCGCCGGGAACGGCGGGCGGGGACGGGACATGCCGCGCTGCCCCTCGATGGAGGCCATCAGCGCAGTCTCCTCGCCGCAGACGAAGGCGCCGGCGCCGGCCTTGATACGCATGTCGAAATCGAAGCCGAGGCCCATGCAGTCCTTGCCGAGGTACCCCTTTTCATAGCAGGTGTCGATGGCTTTCTGCAGGCGCTTGATGGCGAGGGGATATTCGGCGCGGCAGTAGACATAACCGAAGGTGCAGCCGATGGCATAGGCGCCGATCATCATCCCCTCGATCAGGCCGTAGGGATCGCCTTCGAGGACCGAGCGGTCCATGAACGCCCCCGGGTCGCCCTCGTCGGCGTTGCAGATCAGGTATTTCTCGTTGCCGGGTGTCGCCTTGCAGAAGGACCACTTGACGCCGGTCGGGAACCCCCCGCCCCCACGTCCCCGCAGGCCCGATTTCTTGACTTCCTCGATGACCTGGTCCTGGGTCATGGTCACCGCTTTTTTGATGCCGGTAAACCCTTTGTGGGCAATGAACTCGTCGATACTCTCGGCGTCGATGGTACCGCACCGGGAGAAGATGATGCGCTGCTGTTTTTCCAGGAACTTTTCGTAATAGGCGCCGGCGACTTTCTTGGCGACCGCCTCATTACCGAGGATATGCTCCTCGACGATCTGCGGCACCATTTCCGCGGTCACGAAGTCGTAGGTTACCGCCGCTTGTCCCGGCATCACGATATCGACCAGCACGTCGTTGGCGCAGAGTCCGCGGCAGCCGGTCTTCTTGATTTCACAGCGCTTGCCGATTTTCGCTTCGACACCGTGCTTATCGAATTCGGCCTGGAAGGCGTCCGCTACGACCAGCGAGCCGGAGGCAATGCCCCCGGTGCCGGTGCAGATGAGAACCTCGATCATTTCCGCTGTTTCCGCCATCTGTATATCCTCGATCAGGTTATCGGGTTGAAAGCGTTGACTCAGTCCATCTTCAGGTATTTGTCGATGACCTCGTTCATCTTGTTTACGGTCATGCTGCCGTAGGTGCCGTCGTTGACCATGATGACCGGCGCCATGCCGCAGGCGCCGATGCAGGCCACGTATTCGGCGGTGAACTTGAGGTCTTCGGTGGTTTCGGCGTGGCCAATGCCGAGGCGGTCTTTGAGGGTATCGCCGATACGCCCGGCCCCCTTGACGTGACAGGCCGTGCCCATGCAGACGCGGACGATGTACTTGCCGCGCGGCTCGAGGTGGAACTGGGCGTAGAAGGTGAGTACGCCGTAGATCTGGCTGGAGTAAACATTGAGCCGCTCGGCGACCAGGTGGACGCACGGCTCGGGCACATAGCCGTAGACCTCCTGGATTTCCTGGAGAACCGGCATCAGCGCCCCGTGCATTTCGAGATATTTGTCGATGACCTGGTTGGCCGCGGTCAGATCGACTTCCTCTTCCAGTACTTGTTCCGCAGTGTTGCTCATGATCTCCCTCACGCGCCGAAGTGCGGGTTAGCGGTCGATTTCGCCGAGGACGATATCCAGGGTACCGATGGTGGCAATGACGTCGGCCAGCAGTGCTCCCTCGACCATCTGCGGCAATGCCTGCAGGTTGACGAATGAGGGCGGACGGATTTTCATCCGGTAGGGGTGGTTGCCACCGTCGGAAATCAGGTAGTAGCCGAGCTCCCCCTTGGGCGCCTCGATCCCCTGGTAGACTTCGCCGGGCTCGGCCTTGAAGCCCTCGCTGACGATCTTGAAGTGATGGATAAGGCCCTCGATGGTATTGACCACGTCTTTCTTGGGCGGCAGGCAGACCTTCGGTGCGTCGGCCAGAATCGGTCCGGGCTGGAGTTTGTCGAGGGCTTGGCTGATGATCTTGCAGGCCTCACGAATCTCGTCGAGGCGGGCCTTGTAGCGGGCGAAGGTATCGCCTTCGGTGCGAACCGGCACCACGAACTCGTAATCCTCGTAGCCGCTGTAGGGGTTGTCGCGACGCAGGTCCCAGTCGACCCCGGAACCGCGCAACGCGGGTCCGGTAAGGCCGATATCGATGGCGTCCTCGGCGCTGATCTTGCCGACGCCGATGGTCCGCTTCTGCCAGATCTTGTTGCCGGTCAGCAGCCCCTCGTAGGTGTCGACATGGCCGGGCATGGCAGCGATGAAATTGCGGATTTCCTGCTCCATCCCCGCCGGAAGGTCGGCCGACAGGCCGCCGACGCGAAAGTAGTTGGAGGTCATGCGCGCGCCGGAAATCTTCTCGTACATGTCGATGATCTCCTCACGCTCGCGGAAGCAGTAGAGGAAGACGGTCATCGCACCGATGTCGAGGGCGTGGGTCGCCAGCCAGACCAGGTGGCTCTTGATACGGGTCAGTTCGGCCATGATCACCCGCACCCGCTTGGCGCGGTCGGGGATCAGATCGGTGATGCCAAGGAGCTTTTCGACCGCCAGCACGTAGCCGAGGTTGTTGCTCATCGGCGCCAGGTAGTCGAGGCGGTCGGTCAGCGGGATGACCTGGTGGTAGGTGCGGTGCTCAGAAAGCTTCTCCACGCCGCGGTGGAGGAAGCCAATATGCGGGGTCGCCTTCTTGACGATCTCGCCGTCGAGCTCGAGAATCAGCTGCAATACCCCGTGGGTCGAAGGGTGCTGCGGCCCCATGTTTATGGTCATGATTTCGGTCGTTGCCATCATAAACCTCGTCTAGCGAAGGGTGAACGTGCCGGATGGATTAGGAGAGACGCCCCTGGTAGGGGGCGCGATCGGGGCCCTGCAGCGGGTAGTCCTTGCGCAGGGGGTGTCCGACCCAGTCGGCCGGCATCAGGATCCGCCGCAGGTCCGGATGGTTGTTGAAGTCGATCCCCATCAAGTCCCAGCACTCGCGCTCGTGCCAGTTGGCCGTTCCCCAGACACCACTCACGGTATCGACCCGGGCATCGTTTTCCGCCACCGGAACCTTGATCCGCAGGCGGTCCTTGGTGGCGATATTGTAGAGGTTGTAGACCACCATGAAGCGCGGTTCCTGGCCGAGGTAGTCAACGCCGCACAGGTCGCAGAGGAAGTTGTATCCGAGCTCCTGCTTGAGAAAGGAGGCGATGGCGACGATCTCTTCCTTCTGCACCGTCACCGTGGTCTCGCCGCGAAACTCGGCGACCTCGAGGACCGCCCCGGCGAATTGCTCCTTCAGCTTCCCAACCGCTGCATGTTCGCTCATATTCGTCAATCCCTATCTACTTGTTCGTGAAATCGTTGACCTGCTCAGGCCTCGTTGATACGCTCGCCAACACCAATGACGGCACCGAAGGAGTTGCGCTCCTTCATGATCTTTTCCTGCAGCTTGCCGATACCGTAGATGAGCCCCTCCGGCCGCGGCGGGCAGCCCGGAATGTAAACATCGACGGGCAGTGCCTCGTCGATCCCCTGAACGGTACTATAGGTGTCGAAGATTCCGCCGGAACAGGCGCAGGCACCCATGGCGATCACATACTTGGGCTCGGGCATCTGCTCGTAAACGACCTTGATGACCGGCAGCATCTTCTTGGTGACGGTGCCGGCAATAATGATGCAGTCCGACTGGCGAGGGGAGGCGCGAAACAGGATACCGAGGCGGTCGAGGTCGAAACGGGCGGCGCCGGCGGCCATCATCTCGATAGCGCAGCAGGCCAGACCGAAGGTCATCGGCCACAGTGACCGGGAGCGGGACCAGTTGACGAGCTTGTCCAGCGAGGTGGTGATGACATTATTGCCGAGGGTTTGTTCTACTCCCATTCCAGCGCTCCTTTTTTCCAGACATAGACGTAGCCGACGAGAAGGATCAGGATGAAGGCGCCCATCTCGACAAAACCAAACATCCCCAGGCGTTTGAACATGACCGCCCAAGGATAGAGAAAGACCGCCTCGATGTCGAAGACGATGAAGAGCATGGCAATGATGTAGAACTTGACCGAGAACCGCTGGCGCGCCGTACCGAAGAGCGGCATGCCGCACTCATAGGGGGCCAGCTTGATGGCCGAGGGCTTCTTCTGGCCGATCAGCCGGGACATGACCACCGAGCCTATGGCAAACGCAAAGGCTATGGCAACGAGGACGAGTATCGGCAGATAACTCTCTAGCATGGAAACAGCTCCTCCCGAAAGGATGTATTTAGGTACACAAATGGTGCACGACCGAATGCCGCCTACGGGGCTCGGCCGTGTGCAAGTTAGGATAAATTAAACCCTTTGTCAAGGGAAAAAATACAGTATACTGTATGCACTTTTTCTAGTAAGAACGCCCCTTTATATGGGACTTTGCGGCACTTTTCCACACCTTTCCAAAACCCTCGCGCAAGCCCCCTTCCCTGCTCAAAAAAAAGCGTTTGTTAATTTGTTTTTTCTAATCAATTTGACCCGAAGCGTTGGGTGAGGCATGCCCTCCCGGCCCCTGGCGGTGCCGGGAGGGGGAAGGCTCAGGAGCGGCGGGCCTCGATGCGGTTCATCAGGGCGAGCAGCAGGCCCAGGGCGATGAAGGCGCCGGGGGGGAGGATCAGCAGCAGGAAGGGGGGGTAGGCGGCGCCGAACAGGGAGTGGCCGAGCAGGGCGCCGGTGCCGAACAGTTCGCGCACCGAGCCGAGCACGAACAGCGCCAGGGTGAAGCCCAGCCCCATTCCCAGGCCGTCGGCCAGAGAGGGCAGGATGGCGTTCTTGCCGGCAAAGGCCTCGGCGCGCCCCAGGATGATGCAGTTGACGACGATCAGCGGGATGAAGATGCCCAGCGCCTTGAAGAGGTCGTAGACGTAGGCCTCCATGCACAGCTGGACGACGGTGACGAAGGAGGCGATCAGCACGATATAGATGGGGATGCGCACCTTGTCGGGAATCACCCGGCGCATGGCGGAGATCGCCAGGTTGGAGCCGACCAGCACGAAGGTGGTGGCCAGCCCCATGCCGATGCCGTTGATGGCGCTGGTGGTCACCGCCAGGGTCGGGCACATGCCCAGCACCAGCTTGAAGGTCGGGTTCTCCCGCCACAGGCCTTTGGCGAAGTCGTGGACCAGGTTCATGGCGTCTGCTCCTTGGGGGCGGGTGCGGGGGCGTTGACGATTTCGTCGCGGTGCTGTTTGAAGAACTCCAGCCCCCCCTTGAGGGCCTTGACCACCGCTCGCGGCGAGATGGTGGCGCCGGTGATCTGGTCAAAACTGCCGCCATCCTTCTTCACCCGCCAGTCGGCGTTGTCGAGGCTCTTGCCGGCGAACTGCCCCTTGAAGGCGGGCTCGCTGATGCGCGCCCCGAGCCCCGGGGTCTCGCCGTTGGTGAGGATCTCGACGCCGGTCACCGTCCCTGCCGGGTCGACGCCGGCCATGATCTCGATGTTGCCGCTGTAGCCGTCGGGAGCGATCACCTTGAAGGCGACCCCGACCAGCGCGCTTCCCCGCCGGCCGCGGTAGAAGGTGCGCTCAAGCGGCTTGCCCTTGGCGTTGGTGCCGGCGCTCAAGGTCACGCTGTCGCTGTCGGGCTGGTTGTCGATCTCGGGCAGCACCGCCTTGAGCGCCTTGACCATCTGCAGCCGGCGCTGCTCGGCGATCGGCGCGCGGGTGGCGCTCTCCACCAGCGACAGGATCAGGGCGGCGCCGACGGCGATGGCGGTCAGAGCCACGACCAGGCGAAGGATCTCTTTCATGCCTCCCTCCCGGCGGCGACGACCTGGCCGAATTTCTGCGGCCGGGTGAAGCGGTCGATGAGCGGGGTCGCCGCGTTCATCAGCAAGATGGCGAAGGAGACCCCTTCGGGATAGCCGCCGAACAGGCGGATCAAGACCGTGATCAGGCCGCAGCCGGCGCCGAAGACCAGCATCCCCCGGGTGGTCACCGGCGAGGTGACCATGTCGGTGGCCATGAAGAAGGCGCCGAGGATCAGGCCGCCGGTGGCGAGCTGGAACAGGGGACCCGGGTAGCGGCTCGGGTCGACCAGCCAGAACAGCCCGGAGAGGACCAGCACCGTGCCGAGGTAGCTAATGGGGATGTGCCAGGTCAAGACTTTCCGCCAGAAGAGGTAGGCGGCGCCGAGAAGCAACGCCACGGCCGAGACCTCGCCGAGGGAGCCGGCCATGTTGCCGAGCAGGTAGCTGCCGACGCCGGTCTGCAGATCGGCGGGGAGCTTGCCGTGGAGCATCACCGCCTCCTTGGCCAGCCCCAGGGGGGTGGCGCTGGTCACCGCGTCGAGTCCCGAGCCCAGGGGGGCCGGGGCGCTCCAGCGGGTCATCTGCACCGGGAAGGAGATCAGCAGCACCACCCGGGCGACCAGCGCCGGGTTGAACAGGTTGTAGCCGAGCCCGCCGTAGACCTGCTTGCCGATGGCGATGGCCACCACCGCGCCGACCAGCGCCAGCCACCAGGGGACCGACGGCGGCAGGTTCATGGCCAGCAGGATGCCGGTCACCGCGGCGCTGCCGTCGGCCAGGGTCAAGGGCCGCTGCAGCCCCTTGCAGCAGAGCGCCTCGGCCGCCAGACAGCCGGCGGTGCACAATACCAGGATCAGCAGGGCCCGCAGGCCGAAGAGATAGACCGAGACGGCGCAGGCGGGCAACAGCGCGAGGATCACGTCGCGCATCACCTTGTCGGTGGTCACCCCGCTGTGGGCATGGGGGGAGCTGGAGAGGTAGAGCTGGCTTTCCACGTCAGACCTTTCTGCGCTTGGCCAGGATCGCCCCCTTGGCCTGGCGGATCGCCTGCACCAGCGGGATCGCCGCCGGGCAGGTGTAGGTGCAGCAGCCGCACTCGATGCAGTCCATGGCATCGAAGGCCTCGGCCTCGTCGAACAGATCCAGGCGGGCGAAGGCGGCGATAGTGGTCGGCAGGATGTGCGCCGGGCAGACCCGCACGCAGCGTCCGCAGCGGATGCAGGGCCCCTCCGACGCCTGCGGGAACTGGCCGGGGCCGAACAGGAGCAGCCCCGAGGTGCCGCGGGTGACCGGGGCCTCGAGGCCCAACTGGGCGGCGCCCATCATCGGCCCGCCGAGGATGATCTTGGCCGGGGGGGCCTTGGTCCCGCCGCAGGCCGCGACCAGGTGGGAGAGCGGCGTACCGATGCGCACCCGCAGGTTCTGCGGATGGACCAGGGCCGGACCGGAGACGGTGGCGATGCGCTCGATCAGCGGCTGGCCGCGCCGCACCGCGTCGGCCACCGCGGCGCAGGTGCCGACGTTCTGCACCACTACGCCGACGTCCATCGGCAGCCCGCCGCTGGGGACCTCGCGGCCGGTGGTGGCGAGGATCAGCTGCTTCTCCGCCCCCTGCGGGTACTTGACCGCCAGCGCCACCACCTCGATGCCGGTTCCGGCACAGGCTTTTGTCATGCCGGCGATGGCGTCGGGCTTGTTGGCCTCGATGCCGAGCAGGGTCCGCTCCACGCCGAGGATTTTTTGCAGGATGGCGATGCCGCCTAAGATGCGCTGCGGCTCCTCCAGCATCAGTCGGTGGTCGGCGGTCAGGTAGGGCTCGCACTCGACGCCGTTGAGGATCAGGGTATCGATGCTCTTGCCCTCGGGGGGATTGAGCTTGACGTGGGTGGGAAAGGTCGCCCCGCCCAGCCCGACGATGCCGGCGTCGCGGATTTTTTCGCGCAAAGCGTCAGCGTCGAGCTTTGCCGGGTCGGCCCCGGCCAAGCCCTCAAGCCAGGCGTCGGCGCCGTCGGGGCGGATCACCACCGCCGGCAGCGCCCGCCCGGAGGGATGCATCCGCGGCTCCACCGCCACCACCTCCCCCGACGTGGAGGCGTGCACCGGCACCGAGACGAAGCCCTTGGCGGTGCCGACCACCTCCCCCTTCTTCACCGCCTGCCCGACCGTCACGCAGGCCTCGGCCGGCGCCCCGATGTGCTGGGAGAGGGGGATCACCAGCTCCGCCGGCAGCGGGCAGTCGGCGATCGCCAGGTGCTCCGTCCATTTCTTGTGGTCCGGCGGATGCAGCCCGCCGGGGAAGCTCTTGAGTTTCATCAGCTCAATCCGAAAAAGCCAAAGTCAAAGGGTCGCCTTGCCTTGGTCGAGGAGTTCCTTGGTTGTCCTACGCCGCCGTGCTCGGTTCGACGTGGCAGGTCGGCACCGCGAAGCGGCTCCCCTCGGGATAGCCCTCGGCGAAGTCGCGGATGCACTTGGTCGGGCACTTGGCCACCGCGGCTTCGGCCCCGTCGGGCTGGGGATAGACCGTTCGCGCCAGGTTCTGCTCGATGACGTAGGCTTCGGGGGCGGTCTTGACGCAGATCTGGCAGGCGATGCAGCCGATCTGGCAGTACTTGCGCACCGCCGCCCCCTTGTCGCGGCTGTTGCACAGCACGTGGACGGTGGCCGCCAGCGGGGTCATGGCGATCACCTGCCGCGGGCAGGCCGGGATGCACTTCTTGCAGCCGGTGCACTTCTCGCGGCTGATCACCGCCAGCCCTTCCGCGGTCATCTCGATGGCGCCGAAGGGGCAGACCCGGGCGCAGGTCCCCAGCCCCAGGCAGCCGCCGGGGCAGGTCTTGGGACCGTCGGCGAGCTTCTGCGCGGCGTTGCAGTCGGCAATGCCGAGGTAGTGGTACTTGCTCTTGGCCTTGGCATTGTCCCCCTGGCAGAGCACCACGGCGATCTGCGGCTCGGCGGCGGTGGCCTCGACCCCCATGATGTGGGCGATTTGCTCCAAGGTTGCCGCCCCACCCGGGGTGCACAGGGTGGGTGCCGCTTCCCCGGTCGCCACCGCCTTGGCGTAGGCGGAGCAGCCCGGATAGCCGCAGGCCCCGCAGTTGGCCCCGGAGAGGACCTCGAGCAGCGCCAGCTCCCGCGGGTCGACTTCCACCGCGAACTTCTTCGCCGCCGCCCCGAGGGCCAGCGCCGCGAGCAGGCCGATGCCGCCCAGACTGAGGATCGATGCAAGCATGGTGTTTTTCTCCGAAAAACGAGGTTCAAGGGACAAGGTTCAAGGCCAAAACCTTGGATCTTGTACCTTTCTCCTTGTTCCTTAGGTTTATCCTTTGACCAGCCCGGCAAAGCCCATGAAGGCCAGCGACAAGAGTCCCGCCGTCACCAGGGCGATGGCGGTGCCGCGAAAGCTCTTCGGCACCGGCGCCAGATCGAGCCGCTCGCGCAGCCCGGCGAACAGCACCATCGCCAGGGTGAAGCCGAGCGCCGCGCCGAGGGCGAAGATCACGCTCTCCAGGAAGTTGTAGCCTTTCTGGATGTTCAAAACCGCCAGCCCCAAGACCGCGCAGTTGGTGGTGATCAGCGGCAGGAAAATCCCCAGTGACTGGTAGAGGACCGGGCTCGCCTTCTGGATGATCATCTCCACCAGCTGCACCAACGAGGCGATGATCAGGATGAAGGCGATGGTCTGCAAATACTCGATGCCGAAGGGAATGAGGACGAAATACTGGACGAACCAGGTCACCACCGCGGCGATGGTCATGACGAAGGTCACCGCCATCCCCATGCCGAGGGCCGTCTCCACCTTCTTCGACACCCCCAGAAACGGACAGATGCCCAGAAAGCGCGACAGCACGAAGTTGTTCACGAAGATCGAGCTGATCAGGATCAAAAGCAGTTCAAGCATGGCCCTGCCCCGGAGCGGAAGAAGAGAAATGGTCTGACCAGTTCTTATAGGACATCTCCGGTGGGTGTGTCAACTGATTTGTATACGGATTTCGGGACGGAAACGGCCCTGAATCGGGGGAAGAATTGGGACTGTCAAATTCGCTACAGGAGGAAGACGCCGGGCAAGATTAAGGAACCGGAGTATGCCTCCGAGGGAGTTCAAGACCGGGCCAGAAATATCTAAGCCTCCCGTCACCAAATAATCCTCCATCAACAACTGGAAAGCGCAACAGAAACCCGCTACCCTTTTAAAGGGCTTCCGGTTCGGAGCCCGTTGCACAGGGAGGTAGGCAATGAAACAGATCAGACGGGTGGCGGTACTCGGTTCGGGAGTAATGGGCGCGACGATCGCCGCTCAGCTGGCCAATGCGGGGCTGGAGGTGCTGCTCCTGGATGTCGTCTCGCGCCGGTTGAACGAAGCGGAGCAGCAGCAGGGGCTGACCCTGGAGAGTCCCAAGGTGCGCAATCACATCGTCAACGATGGGCTGAAAGCGCTGGCCAGAATGAAGCCGGCGCCCTTCTATCGCCCCGACTACGCCCGGCGCATCGCCACCGGCAACTTCGAGGACGACATGGCCCGGATCGGGGAGTGCGACTGGGTCATCGAAGTGGTGGTGGAAAACCTGAAGATCAAGCAACAACTCCTTACCGACAAGGTGATGCCGAACCTGGCGCCCGACACGATTCTCTCTACCAATACCAGCGGCCTGTCGGCGAACGCCATCGCCCAGGTGCTGCCACCGGAAGTGCGTAAAAACTTCCTCGTCACCCACTTTTTCAATCCTCCCCGCTACATGCGCCTGGTCGAGGTGGTCGGCTGCACCGAGACCGACCCGCAGCTGGTCGAACAGATGGCCGGCTTCCTCGCCCGGCGGGTAGGCAAGGGGATCGTCTTTGCCAGGGATACGCCCAACTTCGTCGCCAACCGCATCGGCGTCTATGCCATCTTCAAGGCGGTCCAGCACATGGTGACAATGGGTCTGACGGTGGAGGAGGTCGATGCGATCAGCGGCCCGGCTACCGCCCGGCCGAAGAGTGCTGTCTTCCGCACTGCCGACCTGGTCGGAATCGACACGCTGGTACACGTCGCCGACAACTCCTACGAGTTGCTGAGCGAAGACGAGGAACGGGAGGTCTTCAAGGTTCCGGAGTTCATTACTGCAATGGCGTCCAAGGGACTGCTTGGCAACAAGAGCAGGCAGGGGTTCTACCGCAAGGAGCAGGGAGCCGAGGGGCGCAAGATCTATTACTACGACTACCATAGCGGCGACTACCGGCCGTTGCAGAAGCCGAAGTTCGCCTCCCTGGAGGGGGTCAGGCAGGTCGACGACCCGGGCCAGAGGGTGAAGCAGGTGGTCGCCGGGAAAGACAAGGCGGCGGAATTCGCCTGGCGCAGCCTGCGCGACACCCTGATCTACACCATCAACCGCATTCCGGAGATCGCCGCGGACGTGGTCAACATCGACAACGCCATGCGCTGGGGATTCAACTGGGAGCTTGGCCCCTTCGAAATGCTCGATGCCATCGGCATCGCCGCCTTCGTCGCCCGCGCCGAGCAGGACGGAGTCGCAGTCCCCGCCACCCTCAAGGGGGTGGAGCGCTTCTACACCGTCAAGGAGGGGAAGAAGTTCTACTTCGACCTGCAGACCCGGGAATTCTGCGTCGTCCCCTTCCCTGCCGACCAGATCGTGGTCGACGTCATCCGCAGCGCCGGCTCGGTGGTGGAGAAGAACCCCGACTGCTCGCTGCACGATCTCGGCGAGGGGGTCTTCGGCCTCGAGTTCCATTCGAAGATGAACACCATCGGCCCCCAGATCCTGGCCATGGTGCAGAGGGCCGTCCGCCACGCCGAAGAGGAGGGGATCGGGCTGGTTGTCGCCAACCAGGGGAGCAACTTCAGCGTCGGGGCAAACCTGATGGTCCTCGCCGGGGCCCTGATGAAGCAGGATTTTGCCGCGATCGGGGCGGCGGTGGGCCAGTTCCAGCAGGCAACCATGGCCCTCAAATACGCCAAAGTCCCGGTAGTGGCGGCCCCCTTCAACCTGGCCCTCGGCGGCGCCTGCGAGATCTGCCTGCACGCCGCGGCCGTCAACGCCCACGCCGAGACCTATATGGGGCTGGTCGAGGTCGGGGTCGGGCTGCTGCCGGCCGGCGGCGGCACCAAGGAACTGGCGCTGCGCGCCATCAAGCTCGCCGAGCGCTACCAGACCGACGTCTCACCCTTTATCTTCAAATACTTCCAGAACATCGGCATGACCAAGGTCTCGACCAGTGCCGACGACGCCTTTGAGCTCGGCCTGCTGCGCGCCGGGGACAGCGTCACCCTCAACCCCGACCGGCTGATCGCCGATGCCCGCCAGAAGGTCCTGGCCCTGGCCCGCAACTACCGTCCGCCGCTCCCGGCGCAGGAGCTGCCCGCACCGGGGCGCAGCGTCGCCGCCAGCATGAAGAGCCAGCTCTGGAACCTGGTCCAGGGGGGACAGATCACCGAGTACGAGCGCTACATGGGCGGCGTGATCGCCGAGGTCATCAGCGGCGGCGATGTCCCGCCCGGCACGCCGATATCGGAGGAGTACCTGCTCGAACTGGAGCGCGAGGGGTTCCTGCGCCTGTGCGGCAACCATCAGACCGCCGAGCGCATCCAGCACATGTTGATGAAGGGAAAACCGCTGCGCAACTAGGGATCAGCCCAGCCCGCGGAGGAGCGAAATCGCCCCGCCGTCCAAAATTCGGAGAGACAACGATGAAGAGTGCCTATATCGTGGCCGCCTATCGCACCCCCGGGTGCCGGGCGAAGAAGGGGAAATTCAGGGATATGCGGCCCGACGACTTGGCCGCGGCGGCGCTGGGGGGGCTGGTGACGCGCACCGGCCTCGACCCCGTCCGCATCGAGGACGTGATCCTCGGTTGCGCATTTCCCGAAGCCGAGCAGGGGATGAACGTGGCGCGCATCGCCGCCCTCAAGGCCGGCCTGCCGGTGGCGGTGCCAGCGCAGACCGTCAACCGCTTCTGTTCCTCCGGGCTGCAGGCGATCGCCCTGGCCGCGGAGCGGATCATCGCCGGCTTTGCCGATTGCATCGTCGCCGGCGGCGTCGAATCGATGAGCGTGGTGCCGATGGCCGGCAATAAGTTCAGTGCCAATCCCGGCCTGGTCGCCGAGTGGCCGGAAGTCTACGCCGGGATGGGAATCACCGCCGAACTGGTCGCTGCCAAATATGGCGTCGGCCGCGAGGACCAGGACCTCTTCGCCCTGGCCAGCCACCAGAAAGCCGCGGCAGCCATAGCCGCCGGGCATTTCACCGACGAGATCATCCCAGTGGCAGTGGAAAACGCCCGGCTGGTCGGAACCAAGGTGGAGAAGGCGACGGAAACGGTCGCGATCGACGACGGGGTGCGACCCGACACCTCTATCGATGCGCTGGCGAAACTCCAGCCGGCCTTCAAGCAGGGGGGCAGCGTCACCGCCGGTAATGCCTCGCAGATGACCGACGGCGCCGCCGCCGTGCTGGTCGTCTCGGAAGCTTTCCTGAAACAGCTCGGCAAGGAGCCCCTGGCGCGCTTCGTCGCCTTCGCGGTGCGCGGCGTCCCCCCGGAGATCATGGGGATCGGGCCGGTAGAGGCGGCCCCGGCGGCCCTCAAGCTGGCCGGGCTGAATCAGAAGGAGCTCGGCCTGGTCGAGCTCAACGAGGCCTTCGCCGCCCAGTCGCTGGCGGTGATCCGTGAGCTCGGCCTCGACCCGCAGCTGGTCAACGTCAACGGCGGCGCCATCGCCCTCGGCCACCCCCTCGGCTGCACCGGCGCCAAGCTCACCGCCACCCTGCTGCACGAGATGGGACGGCGCGGCACCCGCTACGGCATGGTCACCATGTGCGTCGGCGGCGGCATGGGCGCGGCGGGGATCTTCGAACGGCTCTAGGGTCCCGGCGCCGGCCGCCTTGACAGGTCCGGGGCCGGTGTGCTACCTAGTGCGCGGATTCTTTCACCCCGGTTCCATTGCCCTCTTGCGCCGTCCCGGCGCCCTTCCCGGCCAACGCGAGGAGACCATGAATCATCAGAAATCGACCGCCCTGTTTGCCGCAGCCAAGCGCATCATCCCCGGGGGGGTCAACAGCCCGGTCCGGGCCTTCAAGTCTGTCGGCTGCGACCCCCTGTTCATCGAGCGCGCCGCCGGCTCGAAGATCTACGATGCCGACGGCAATGCCTACATCGACTATGTCGGCTCCTGGGGGCCGATGATTCTCGGCCACTGCCATCCCAAGGTGGTCGAAGCGATCCAGACCGCGGCCAAAAACGGGGCTTCCTACGGCGCGCCGACCAAGCTGGAGATCGATCTGGCGGAGATGGTCTGCGCGGCCTACCCCAACATCGAGATGGTGCGCATGGTCTCCTCCGGCACCGAGGCGACGATGAGCGCCATCCGCCTCGCCCGTGGCTACACCGGTCGCGACAAGATCCTCAAGTTCGACGGCTGCTACCACGGCCACGCCGACTCCCTGCTGGTCCGGGCCGGTTCGGGGGCCGCGACCTTCGGGGTGCCGACCTCCCCCGGGGTCCCCGCCGACTTCGCCAAGCACACCCTGACCGCCACCTACAACGACCTCGCTGACGTCCAGGCGCTGGTGGCCGCCAACAAGGGCGAGGTAGCCTGCATCATCCTTGAAGCGGTGGCCGGCAACATGGGCTGCGTAGCCCCGAAGCCCGGCTTCCTAGAAGGGTTGCGGGCGCTGTGCGATGAGGAAAAGGTGCTGCTAATCGTCGACGAGGTGATGACCGGGTTCCGCCTCGCCTACGGCGGCGCCCAGGAACGCTTCAAGGTCTATGGCGACCTGGTCTGCCTCGGCAAGATCATCGGCGGCGGGCTGCCGGTCGGCGCCTTCGGCGGCAAACGGGAGATCATGGAGAAGCTCTCTCCGGACGGGGGCATCTACCAGGCCGGCACCCTTTCCGGCAATCCGCTGGCGATGAGCGCCGGCATCGCCACCCTGACCCTGCTGCAGCAGGAAGGGTTCTACCCGCAGATCGAGGAGAAGAGCGCCTACCTGGAGAAGGGACTGCGCCAGGCGGCAACGGCGGCCGGAGTGGCCACCTCCCTGCAGCGGGTCGGCGGCATGTTCTGCACCTACTTCCAGGCCGAGGAGGTCTTCGCCTTCGCCGACGTCAAGCCCGAGGCGCCGCAGATCTTTGCCAAATTCTTCCGCGCCATGCTCGAGGAGGGGATCAACCTCGCCCCCAGCCAGTACGAGGCCGGCTTCATGAGCATCGCTCACAACCACGAGGATCTCGACCGGACCATCGAGGCTGCGCACCGCTCCTTCAAGAGCCTGTAACCGACCCGGCGACAGCTTTATCACCAAAGCGCCCGGCCATTTTTGGCCGGGCGCTTTGGCGTTTTAAACCCAAGGTATCGGCAGGATGGTCCCGCGGTTCCGCCGGCAGAACAACCCGATAGTTCATTCCTTATCCGGCACGAAATCCAGCGCCGCCGAGTTCATGCAGTAGCGCTTGCCGGTGGGAGCCGGACCGTCGTCGAAAACGTGGCCGAGGTGCCCGCCGCAACGCGGGCAAAGAACCTCGGTGCGGGTCATGAAGAAGCTGCGGTCGGTGCTGGTAGCCACACTTTCCGCGGCGGACGGTCGGCTGAAGCTCGGCCAGCCGGTCCCCGACTCGAACTTGTCTTCGGAGCTGAACAGTTCGAGGCCGCAGCCGGCGCAGCGGTAGCTGCCGGTTGCATGATTGTCCCAGTATTTCCCGCTGAAGGCCCGCTCGGTCCCCGCCTCGCGCAGCACGTGAAACTGTTCGGGGGTCAGCTGCTTTCGCCACTCGGCTTCGCTCTTGACGATCTTGTCGGTCATGGCTTTCTCCTTGGCAGGTCTGCCACTCATTTCCGGGCGGCGTCCGGTTTCGAAGTTCTCTCCACGGTATTTACGTAGGTCCCCGCCTCTTTAAGCCATCCTTCGAGCTGTTCGACGCTGACCTGGCGCGGGTCGTAGTTGACGCGGTCGACCTCGTGAGATCCCTGCCAGCCCTTGTCTACTGACAGGACACCCGGGCGGGCGCGCAGGGCGTTGGCGCCGACGTCGTAGCAGTGAACCGCGAAGGTCGCCTGCTCCGCCCCCGCCGGCACCGCGGCCCTGCTGCAACCGCCGGTCAGCGTCAGCAGCAAGACCAGGTGCAAAATTGCCTTGCTCGTTTTCATCTTTCCTCCCTTTCCCGGCCAGGATCGCGTGGCCGTGGCCGCTGGCGGGGGTCGCCCGCCTTGGTGCAGGAGATTCCGCCTGCTTGCACGCTATCAGGATGGCTTAAAGGAGGAATGATCGCCGGATAAAGATTCGGTAAAGAAATCGGTGCGGGCCGTCTTTCAGGAGCGGCCTGCCCCCTCCCCGCGCAGGGGGAGCGACGGGGCCGGCAGGACAAACCAGATGCGGGTTTCGTCCGCGTCGCTCGCAGCTCCGACGCTGCCACCGTGGGCCTCGATCAACTCCTTGACGATGGCCAGGCCGATGCCGGCGCCTCCGGCCTCCCTGGACCGGGAACGGTCGACACGGTAGAAGCGCTCGAAAATGAACGGCAGTTCCGCAGCGGGAATGCCGGGACCGCTGTTGCCGATCGTCACCTGCACCCCGGCGGCCACCGGTTCGGTGCTGATCTCCACCCGACCCCCCGGCGGGGTGAACTTCCAGGCATTTTCCAGCAGGTTACGCAGCGCCTGCAGCAGCTTGTCGCGGTCGGCCTGAACCCGCTCGGCCCCCGGCACGAAACGGGTGGTCACGGCCAGTCCGCGGCTCTCGAAACGAGGGCGGTCGAGGGCCAGCAGTTGCCCGACCACTGCCGGCAGGTCGACCGGCTCGCGGCGCAAAAAGGCCCGTGCGGCGTCGGCCCGCGCCAGTTGGCCGAGATCCTCGACCAGATGGACCAGGCGCAGGGTCTCCCGCTGCAGCATCTCCAGGGTTCCCTTTTCCGGCGGCAGGATGCCGTCGGCCAGCCCCTCCAGATAGCCGCGCAGATTGGTCAGCGGCGTGCGCAGTTCGTGGGCAACATCGGCGACCATGGTCTTGCGCAACGCTTCCAGCCGTTCCAGGGCATCGGCCATGCGATTGAAGGCGGCTGCCACCTCCCCCACTTCGTCGGGGGGACCGGTCGCCACCCGCACCGTGAAGTTCCCCTCGGCCACCTCGCGGGTTGCCGCGGTCATCGCCGCCAGCGGCCGTAGCACCCGCCGCGTCAGCAGGTAGCTGAGGATCCCGGCCAACAGTAGGGCAGCCAGGCTCGCCCAGATCAGGGTCTCGTGGATGGCGGTAAGGAATGCATGGTGGGTTTCGGTCGGCGCCACCATGTATTTGTCCATCAGCACCATGAAGTAGGCTGCCGCCAGGTGGTCGATAGCCAGCCAGACCACGGTAATGATCACCACGATGACCGGAAGGTTGATCAACAGCAGTTTCCACAGCAGGCGCTGCTTCATCTCAGGCTCCGGCAGCGGTTCCCGGCATCAATCCTGGACATTTCCGCCCCCCTCGCCGCCAACGAAGCGGTAGCCGAAGCCGCGCACCGTTTCGATGAGGTGCGGTGCGCTTGGATCGTCGGCGAGTTTCTGGCGCAGCTTGCCGATGTGCACGTCGACCACCCGGTCGACCACCGTCTCGCCGTGGCGATAGATTCTCTCAAGCAGTTCTTCCCGGGAAAGGACCCGGCCTGCAGCCGCCATCAGGGCCCGCAGCAGGCGGAATTCCACCGCCGTCAGCTCCACGGCTCGCCCCCCCAGGGTCACCCGGTGCCGTTCGGCGTCGAGGACCAGGTCGCCACGGACCAGGAGCTTTTCCCTCGGCGCCGGCGTCGGCCGGACCCGGCGGAGAATCGCCTTGACCCGTTCCACCAGCTCGCGTGGGCTGAACGGCTTGACCACGTAGTCGTCGGCACCAAGGGAGAGGCCGAGGACGCGATCGATCTCCTCCTCGCGGGCGGTCAAAAACAGGATCGGCACCGATGAGACCTTGCGCAACTCCCGGCAAACCTCCCAGCCGTCGGCACCAGGGAGCATGATGTCGAGGATCACGAATCCCGGCGGCTGCCGCCGCACCTGTTCCAGGGCCGCGGCTCCGTCATCGACCCGGCAGGTGGCAAACCCCTCCCGTTCCAGGTAGCTGGCTACCAGGGCCGCGGTATTGGGATCATCCTCGACGATCAGGACCGGGCCGGAAAGTTTAAAAGGGACCATGGGCAGGGCTTTCGCGGTCGTAGGGAAAAAAAGGACCTGTCAAGTATAACCGGTCGTGTCGCCCTTGGCGGTATGGCCAGGGGCTTGCCCTCCACCCCGCCCGCGGGCTAGGATGACGGTCTGTCTGCAGCCGGGAAGAGTAACATGGATTTTACCCATCTGTTGCTGGAGTGCCGGGACGGCATCGCCGAATTGACCATTAACCGCCCGGCGGTGCGCAACGCCCTGAACGAGGCGACCCTGCGCGAAATCGGGGCAGCCTTCGCCGCCCTGGAGGTCGATCCCGGGGTGCGCGTGGTGATTCTCACCGGAACCGGGGAGCGCGCCTTTGCCGCCGGTGGCGACATCTCCGCCGTGGTTGGCTACTCGCCGCTGCAGGCGCGGGATTTTGCCCGCCTCGCCCAGGGCATTCTCGATGCCGTAGAGCGCTGCTGCAAACCGGTGATCGCGGCGGTGAATGGCTTCGCCGTCGGCGGCGGCTGCGAACTGGCCATGGCCTGCGACCTGCGCCTCGCCGCTGCTACCGCCCGTTTCGGCCAGCCCGAAGTCAACCTCGGCGTCCTCGCCGGCTGGGCCGGGACCCAGCGCCTGCCACGCCTAGTCGGCAAAGGCCGGGCCCTGGAATTGCTCCTCACCGGGGAACTCATCGATGCCGAGGAGGCCCTGCGGATCGGCTTGGTCAACCGCGTGGTCCCGGCAGCCGACCTGCTGCCGGCGTCCCGCCGCTTGGCCCGCGATCTGGCCGCCAAGCCGGCAACGGCCATGCAACTGACCAAGACCGCGGTGATTAACGGCCTGGAGCTGGACCCGGCCCGCGCCGCCGCCTGCGAAGCCGAACTTTTCGCCCTCTGTTTTGCCGCGCCCGAACAGCAGGAAGGGATGCTGGCTTTTGTGGAAAAGCGTCCCACCCGGTTTCAGGATCGCTGATCCGGAGTGTCGCCTCTCCCACCGGGGCGACGATTGCGGTGCCACCGGCGCAGCCCCTCGCGCAACAGCTCCAGGTGCTCCTGGTCGGACCGGCCCAGGGCGGTAAACAGCTCGGCAAGGTGATGATCGGTGAAATGGACGGCATTGTCGAGATGGACCTTGACGAAATTCTCCTCCAGTGTCACCGCCAACTGCAGGGCTTCCTCTTCAGAACAGTCTCTGCTTCGAACCTCGGCCAGCAGCCCCCGGGCCTGCTGCAGGGCTTCCTCGACCTTTGCCCAGGCAATCCGCGTCACGCCAAGGTCCTGCAGCTCCGGGACCTGCAGTGCCTGGTCGAGTTGCCGGCAATGGTCGACCTCGTCGGCCGCCAGACGGACAAAGGTGGTGCGCACCTCCGCGCTGTATTCCGGCCTGGCGGCCAGCAGGCGGTAGATGCTGTTTACCATTTCCTCGATCTGCCGGCAATTGTTCAACAAAGCCCGCATGGAATCCCCTTCCTTCAGGTGCCAGGCGGAACAGGATACCCCGCTCCGGGTCGATGCACTGGTTACGCTTTACAAGCCACCAGCTGGTTCCGTCAAATCTCCCAAACGTCCCCATCTTGTCCTACAAAAAAAGCCCCCGGCCGCTGCCGGGGGCTTTTTCGCGCGTTCTATGCGGCCAAACTAGGCTTTCCGCACATTGCTCGCCTGAGGGCCTTTCTGCCCCTGGGTGACATCGAAGGTCACCCGGTCGCCTTCAGCCAAAGACTTGAAGCCTTCGCCCTCAATGGCTGAGAAGTGCACGAAAACATCCGGGCCGTCGTCCTGCTCGATAAAACCAAACCCCTTCGCATCATTGAACCATTTCACCTTGCCTTCTGCCATTGCCTTTACTCCTTTTCCATTCCCGAGCCGGGAGCCTGTGTTGGCCGTGCAACCTTCCCCTGCCAGTAAAAGATCCACACCTTTCGATCGGAACCGGTGTGGAGCGGCTGCTGGCTTGCGGTCATGATGACCGCTGAAAAGTTACGCAACCTTGCCTGAGTTCAGCAAAGTATTTCAAATTCAGCCAAGAAATCAAGGGCCTGAAAAAAATTTTTATACGGTGCGCCTCTGCTACGCCTGTCCAGTGCCGGCCAGGACAGTCTCCCGTTCCCGGTCCCGGGAGTGGTCGCGGGCCACCAGCATGTAGATCGAGGGGACCACGAAAAGAGTGAAAAGGGTGCCGACTGCCATACCGCCGACCAGCACCAGGCCGATGGAATTCCGCGCCGCGGCGCCGGCACCGGTGACCAGAGTCAGGGGGAAATGACCGGCGATGGTCGCCGCCGAGGTCATCAGGATCGGCCGCAGCCTTGTCATAGCCGCCTGCTGGACCGCGGCCAGCTTGCCCTCCCCCTGTTCCTGCAGTTTGTTGGCGAATTCGACGATCAGGATACCGTTCTTGCTGACCAGGCCGACCAGGGTCACCAGCCCGACCTGGCTGTAGATGTTGAGAGTGGTGGTCCAGCCGTGAGTCCAGAACGGGACATTGGGGTCGGGAATCTTCAGGAAGGTGAAGATCAATGCTCCGAACATGGCCAGCGGCACCGAGCCGGCGAGGATCACGAAAGGGTCGCGGAAGCTGTTGAACTGGGCGGCGAGGACCAGGAAGATAAGGACGATCGCCAGGGCGAAGGTAGGCAGGAACTGGTTTCCTTCGGTACGCAGCTGGCGCGACTCGCCGGTGTAGTCGAGAACGTATCCCTTGGGGAGGATCTTGGCCGCCTCCTGCTCGAGGAACCCGAGGGCCTCGTCCAGGGGGCGCACCGCGACGCCGCTGATCTTCACGGCGTTGAGCTGCTGAAAGCGGTTGAGCGAGCGCGGCACGACACTGTTGCGCAGGGTGGCCACGGTGGAGAGCGGCACCAGTTCGCCGCCCGGGCCGGTGACGTAGATGCTGCGCAACTGGTCGGCAGTGAGCCGGTCGACCCGCTGTACCTGGGGAATGACCTTGTAGCTGCGGCCGGCGATGTCGAAGCGGTTGACAAAATTGCCGCCGACCATGGCCGAAACGTCGGCACCTACCTGCCCGAGGTTGAGGCCGAGGTCGGCGACCTTGTCGCGGTCGATGACAAATTCGGACTGGGGCTGGTCGATCTTGACGTCGATCAGCGGCGGAAAGGCGAACATGCCGCTCTTCATCGCCTTTTGCTGGAGCTGCCGGGCGAAATCGAGGATCTGGTCCTCCTCGGCGGTCGAGGCGAGAATGAACTCCACCGGGAACTGGCCGCCACCGGGGAGTGCCGGCGGCAGGACCGGGAACATCCGGATGCCGGGGATGGCGCCCAGTTTCTGCTGTACCTCGGGAAGAATCTGGAAGATGGTGCGCTTGCGGGCATCCCAGGGCTTGGTCACCATGCCGCCGAAACCGCTGGTGGGATTGGTGATCTGGAAGGTGAACTGGGTCTCGGGGACACTGAGGAAGGCGCGATTGGCGGCCGCGGCGTAAAGGCTGGTCTGGTCGAGGGTCGAGTTGGCTGCGGCATCGAGGATGCCGAAAATGACCCCCTGGTCCTCGGTCGGGGCGAGTTCCTTGGCCGACATGGTAAACATCGGCACGGTCAGGCCGCAGATCACCACCCAGAGGATGTAGACCGCCGGCCGGCGACGCAGGGTAGCGGCCAGCAGCCGGCCGTAGAAGCCGCGGAAGCGCTTGAAGTCCCGGGCAATACGGCCGGCCAGGCCGCTCTCCTCGATGCCCGGCTTGAGCAGCTTGGCCGACATCATCGGCGACAGGGTCAGGGCGACGATCCCGGAGATCGTCACCGCCCCGGCGAGGGTGAAGGCGAACTCGCGGAACAGAGAGCCGGTCAGCCCCCCCTGCAGGCCGATAGGCGCATAGACTGCGGCCAGGGTCACGGTCATGGCGATGATTGGGCCGACCAGTTCACGGGCACCGAGCAGGGCCGCGTTGAGGGGGGATTCGCCGAGGCCGATGTGGCGCTCGACGTTTTCGACGACGACGATGGCGTCATCGACCACCAGGCCGACGGAGAGGACAATGGCCAGCAGGGTCAGCAGGTTGATGGTGAAGCCGAAGACCTGCATCAAAAAGACCGCACCGATCAGTGACAGCGGAATCGCCACCACCGGGATGAAGACTGAGCGCAGCGAACCGAGGAAGAGGAAGATGATGATGACGACGATCAGCAGGGTGTCGCCGAGGGTCTTGAGAACCTCGCCGATGGCATTGTGGATGTATTCGGTGGCATCGTAGGCGACCCGCGCCTGCATGCCGGTCGGCAGATCCTTCTGGATTCCCGCCATTTCCTTCCGCACCCGGGCTATAACGTCGAGGGAGTTGGCGTTGGGCAGCGGCCAGATGCCGATGAAGACGGCAGTCTGGCCGGTGAAATGGACCTCGGCGTTGTAGTCCTCGGCGCCGAGGGCGACATCCGCAATATCGCCGAGACGGACGATGGCGCCGTTCTGCTGCCTGATCACCAGGCGTTTGAACTCGGGGACCGAGGTGAGGTTGGTGTCGGCGGTGAGGTTGACCTGGATCAGCGAGCCCTTGGTCTGGCCGAGCGCCGCCAGGTAGTTGTTGGCCGCCAGGGCCTGGCGCACCTGCACCGGACTGATATGATAGGCGGCCATGGCGTCCGGCTTGAGCCAGATGCGCATGGCGAAGGTGCGGGCGCCGAGAATGTCGGCGCGCTGCACCCCCTCGAGGGCCGAAAGCCGCGGTTGGACCACCCGCACCAGGTAGTCGGTGATCTCGTTCTGTTTGAGCAGATTGGAGGTGAAACTGAGGTAGGCCGAGGCGAAGCGGCTGTCCGCCGATTCGATGTTGATCACCGGCACCTCGGCCTCCGGTGGGAGGTCGGCGCGAACCTGGTCGACCTTGGAACTGATCTCTGCCAGGGCCTTGGTGGCATCGTAGTTGAGCTTGAGACGGGCGGTGATGGTCGAGAGTCCCTGGGCACTCTGGGATTCGAGGTAGTCGATGCCGTCGGCGGCGGCAATTGCCCGTTCCAGGGGAGTGGTGATGAAACCGCGGACCAACTCGGCGCTGGCACCGACATACACAGTGGTTACCGTCACCGAGGCATTTTCGCTGTGGGGGTACTGGCGAACGTTGAGAGTGCGGATTGCCTGCAGACCGGCGATGACGATCACCAGGCTGACCACCATGGCAAGAACCGGACGACGGATAAAGAGATCGGTGAATTTCATCGGGCCTTGACTGCCGGGCAGAAGAATTGCCGCTTTGGTTCACTGCTCCGGCCGGGATTATCGATTCCGGCGGGCAGCGCCACTCCTAGTCGTTCTCTGGCTTCGGTGCGAGCTTGAATTCGGGCTGAAGGGTATTGTCCACCACCACGCTCTGGTTGTTCCGCAGCTTGAAGACGCCGGTACTGACCACCCGTTCCCCCTCCTCGACGCCGCTGTCGACCGCGACATAGTCGCCTCGCTTGTCCCCCAGTTTGACGAACTGCTGGCGCAATACCAGTCCTTTCTCCCCCCCAGACGCCGGCGACTGCTGCCCGGCCTGCTTTTGGGCAGACGGTTCGACAACGAAGACCGAATCGCCGTAAGGGGCGTAGAGCACCGCCGTAGCCGGGATCATCAGGACCTGCTCCGGCTGGGGCAACTGGACCGCGACGTTGACGTACATACCCGGGCGCAGGGTTTCGCCGGAGTTGGTCAGGGTCCCCTGGAGGCGAATATTGCGGGTGGCCGGATCGACCTCGGGATTGATGGCGGTAATCCTTCCGGTCAGCGCCTTCCCGGGGATGGCATCGCTGGTCACTCGGACCGTGAACCCGTTTTTCACCTCGGAAAGCTGCTGCTGGGGGAGGGAGAAATCGACGAAGATCGGATCGAGCACCTGCAGGGAAACGATGCTGTCCCCTTCGCGCAGCATCTGGCCGAGATTGACCAGGCGGATGCCGAGGCGGCCCGAAAACGGGGCCTTGATGTTCTTCTTGGCGATGGCCGCCCGCAGGTTGTCGACCACCGCCTGGGCCTGGCGTTCCGTCGCCTGGGCGGCATCGAGTTCCGCCCGGGAGATGATCCGCTCGTCAAAGAGCTGGCTGGCCCGCTGCAGATTCGATTTGGCCAGGGTGTGTTCCGCTTCCGCCCCGGGAAGTTGGGCTTGCTCGGAAGAGATGTCCTGCTGCAGCAGCAGCGCTCCCTTCTGGACGCGGGCTCCGGCGGAGAAGCTGATCCCCACGACTTTTCCCGACTGGTCCGCGGCGACCGTCACCCCTTGGACCGCGCTCAGCGAACCGACGGCGGTCAGACTTCTTTCCCAGGAATCCCGGGTGACCTGAGCCGTGGTCACCGTCACCGGCGGGGGCACGAACGACTTCCCCTGGGCTATCATCTTGCGAATCTGCAGGGTCTTGATCCCACCGAGGATCCCTACGAGCAGCAACAAGCCGACCATGGTCAGAATAATCGCTTTTTTCATAACCGTGCTAACTCACTAGGCGCAGTTGAGGGAGTGCCGGCACCTCCGCCGGGGAGGTTTGTCCGGCCAATAGCCGACAGTTTACCTCATATTTTCCCTGCCGAAGAAGAAGTAGAAACGATACCATGGCTTTTCCCCCAGGCAAAACCTCTTGCCGCAGCAGCGGCAAAACCGCTATGCTGGCGCCAGAAGGTGGCGGGAACCGCACAGCTTTCCCTGTCGTCGCCACTGCAGCTTGCAGCCTTCAACCCCGAGGATTCCGATGATCGACGACCGCAGTCCCGAAGACGATTTCAACAACGAAGAGGATTTCGCCGCCCTGCTCGAAGCCAGTCTCGGCCAGAGCGTTTCCCTGCGCCCCGGGCAGAAGATCACCGCGACGGTGCTGCAGATCGGAGCCGAATGGGTTTTTCTGGACGTCGGGCAGAAGGGGGAGGGGGTTCTAGACGTCAGGGAGTTGCTCGACGCCCAAGGCGACCCGACCCGGGCCATCGGCGAAACCATCGAGGTCTACTTCCTCTCCCGTGCTGGGGGAGAACTGCGCTTCACGACCCGCATCGGCGGCGCCGGTTCCGGGACCGCCGAGCTGGAGGAGGCCTGGCGCAGCAGCGTCCCGGTCGAAGGACGCATCGAGAAAGAGATCAAGGGGGGGTACGAGATCAAACTTCCCGGCAATATCCGCGCCTTCTGCCCCTTTTCCCAACTCGGCCTGCGCCGCGAGGAGAACCCGGCGGGGATTCTCGGCACCAGCCTGACCTTTCGCATCACCCGGTTTTCCGAGCAGGGGCGCAACATCGTCGTCTCCCGCCGGGAACTCCTCGAAGAGGAGCGCCGGCAGCAACGCGAGGTGTTGCGGCAGACCCTGAAAGAGGGGGACATCGTCACCGGCACGCTAACCTCGCTGCGCGATTTCGGCGCCTTTGTCGACATCGGCGGCATCGAAGGTTTGCTGCCGATCTCCGAGGTCGCCTACGGCCGGGTCGACGATCTTCAGGCCATCCTTCAGGTCGGCCAGCAGCTGCAACTGGTGATAAAGTCCCTCGACTGGGACCGCGACCGCTTCTCCTTCAGCCTGCGCGAAACCCTCACCGACCCCTGGACCCAGGTCGGCGACCGCTACCGGGAAGGGCAGACGTTGACCGGAACCGTCTCCCGGCTCGCCCCCTTCGGCGCCTTCGTCACCCTTGAGGAAGGAGTCGACGGGCTGGTTCACATCTCCCGCCTCGGCCAGGGGCGCCAGCTCAAAAACCCCGGTGAGGTATTGCGGACCGGGGAGCAAATGGCCGTGACTATCGAAAAGATCGACCTCGAAAAGCGGCGCATTTCCCTGGTCCCAGCCGCGGCCGATGCGGTGGACGATGCGCCGCGGGCCTACAACGACCGCCCGGCAGGTACCGGCATGGGTACTTTCGCCGACCTGCTTAAAGGGAGTGCCAAGAACCGGAATAAGTCCTGAGGCTCAGCGGCGGCCGTTAAGAACCCAGAACACAACCCGGGCGCCTCGCGGGCCGCCCGCATCGCTGGACTTGCTCGCTGCGCTTTCCGTCCCGCAGGAGATTCCCGATCCTGCCCCTGTAGTGCCGGCTCTCCTGCCGGCCCAATAAGCGTTGGAAAGTATTCCGCATGGCCCTGCCGCCAACCATCTACCGCGCCAACTTGCAACTTGCGGATGTCGATCGCGGCTGTTACCAACAGCTTGCCGTGACCCTTGCCCGGCACCCCTCGGAAACCACCCAACGCCTGCTGGCGCGGCTGCTCGCCTATGCCCTCTGTTTCGAAGAGGGTTTGAATTTCACCAGGGGAATCAGCGCCGGGGATGAACCCGACCTCTGGCTGATGGGTCCGGATGGCCGCGTGGATCTGTGGATCGAAGTAGGTCTGCCCGATAGCGAGCGGATTGTCAAGGCCACCCGCCATGCGCGGCGCGTCATCCTGCTCGCCTTCGGCAAGGGGTTGCCACGCTGGTGCGACCAGCAGCTGCCCCGGTTGTTGGCGGTGAGAAACCTGCAGGTCCTGACCCTCGATGCGGCCTTTCTGAAGAAACTCGAGGAAGGACTGGAGCGAAGCATCGCCTGGGAGATGACGATCAGTGATGGGACCCTTTACCTGAATAGTGCCGGCAAGGTGTTGGAAACCGTCCTTCATCAGGCGGTGGGAGAGCGCTCTCCAGCCTAGAGAGGCGAGGTGTGCTCAGCCGAGGGACCGCAGCAAAACGCGAGCCGGCGCGGCCTCGGCGTCCGAAATCCGCAGCGGCAGGCAATAGAGCTGGTATCTGCCGGGCGCCACCGCCGCCAGGTTCAGACCCTCGATCAGCCAGATGCCTGCCTCGAGCAAACGGCGATGAACCGCCGCCTGATCGGCGTGCATGCCGGCAACGGAAAGGTAGTCGACGCCCAGGATCCGAATCTGCCGCGACGCCAGCCAACCGGCGGCGTCCTCCGTCAGACCAACGAAGGACGGGTCGAAACCCTTTTGGGCATAAAGCCGGGAATTGCCGGTTCGCAGCAAGACGCGGTCGCCGGCGGCTATGGCGAGCCCTTCGAGGTCCGCGACCTCGATCGCCCCGGCAGCGGCCACGCTGAAGACCTTGGCCGGCCCGATCATCGCCTCCGGCGGCATCCCGTCGATCCCGGCACCACCGGGCAGATAGTGAGCCGGAGCATCGACGTGGGTTCCGCAGTGCAGGCTGGCTGAAAACGCCGAGAGATTTACCGCATCTCCCGAGGCCAGGCGCGCAAGCCTGTGCACGCTGACCGGCGGGTCGCCGGGCCAGGTGATCATCTGCGGCTCAATCGCCAGGGTCACATCCAGCCATGCTGCGGAATCAGGCATTGCGTCCTCCTGCGAATGAGGTTCTTCCCGGGCCGTGCCTACTCTAGCAGTCCCGGCAGGCCTGAGCAACAGCGCCCGACCAGCCTCTTTTCCGGAGTTGCCCCCGATGAATGCCCCGCCGCCGACCCTTGTCGTGGTCCTGGTCGAACCCCGCACTCCCGGCAACGTCGGCATGGTGGCCCGCGCCATGGCGAATTTCGGCGCCACCGAGCTGCGCCTGGTCAACCCGTGCGATTATGGGAGCGAGGAGGCCAGGCGCCTGGCCGTCGATGCCTTCGGCCTTCTGGAGAGCGCCAAGGTCTTTCCTGATCTCGCCGCGGCCCTCGGCGACTGCGAACGTTCCATCGCCGCCAGCCGCAGAAGTGGCAAACGGCGCGGCGCCGCCATCGACGTGAGTCAAGTCGCGACGCAGTGCCTGCAGGGACCAAAGCTGCAACGGGTGGCCCTGGTCTTCGGCCGCGAAGACGCCGGACTGACCAGCGGGGAGGTAGCCCGTTGCACCCATACGGCGGCGATCGCCACGCCGGGATTTCTCGGCTCGCTGAACCTGGCCCAGGCCGTGTTGATCTTTCTTTACGAACTGAGTCGCAGCGGAATTTCTGAAGGACCTGCGGGGGACGTTCCAACCCATGACGATTTTGAGCCCCTCTTCGCCCAGATGGCCAGAGTTCTCGACCGCATCGCCTTCCTCAACCCCCATCGTCCCGAGCATGTCCTTACCCCCCTGCGCCGGTTGCTGGCGCGGGGGATCGCCAACCGTCACGAGTTGGAACTGATGCGCGGCATCTGGAGTCGCCTGGAAGAGAGCATCAACGACTGGCGGGGGCGCCGGCGGGGAGACGAAAAGCCCGGATAAACCTGTTGACAACGGCCTTTGCGCTGTGTTATCAAGTCCGGGTTTCGCACCTATAAACTGTATGCTGTATACACAAGGCTGACTATGGCCGAGGACAAGCGCCAACTCATCAAAGCGCTGGGTTTCCTTTCCAGCGTTGGGATCTCGATGGTGGCCTCGACCTTTATCGGCTTGGCCATGGGCTACTATCTGGACAAGTGGCTCGGAACGGCGCCCTGGCTGACGCTGATTTTCCTCGGCATCGGCATCGTTTCGGGATTCCGCAATATTTATATCCTGACCGAGCGGGAATTGCGCCGTCAGAAGAATGAGCAGCAGGACGACGGTGACCGACCAGGATGACCATCTGGTGGAGACCCTGGGGCGGCGCAACTGGCTGATCCTGGCCATCCTGATTGCGTTGAGCCTGTTCTGGAAATCGACAGCGGTGACGCTCGGGGTGCTTTCCGGGGGGCTGGTGGCGATTACTGGTTTCTTTTGGCTGCGCCACGCCTTGGTGCAGGCGCTGGCGGATCCGACCAGTTACTCGGCCAAACGATTTCGTTTCAGCTATGTGGTGCGCCTGGCCTCCCTCGCCGCAGCCCTGTTCCTGTTGATTGCAGTGGCCAAGGTGCACCCCTTGGCGCTGGTTGCGGGGCTTTCGGTCGTCGTTATCAATTTATTTTGGACCATGCTGCAGCGATCGCTTTGATCTAGGAGTTAGACGTTATGATTGAACCGTTTCTGTTTCTTGAATGGCTCACGGAGCAGCTTCACCTCCATATCGGCAAGCATGTGCTGTACACCTGGCTGGTCATGGTGGTGCTCCTTGTCGTGGCCTTGGTGGCCTCGAAGGCGATCAAACTGGTCCCCACCGGCCTGCAGAACCTGATGGAATCCGTCCTCAGCGGCATTGCCGATCTGGCGGAAGAGACCATGGGTCCCAAAGGGATGGCCTACTTCCCCCTGCTGGCCACCCTCGCCCTGTTCATCCTGGTCTCCAACCTGATCGGCCTGATTCCCGGTTTCTACCCACCCACGGCCAATCTCAACACCAATGCGGCGATGGCCCTGACCGTCTTTGTCATGACTCACGTTATCGGCATCAAGGAACACGGCCTGTCTTACCTGAAGCATTTCATGGGTCCGATTCTGCTCCTCGCACCGCTGATCTTCGTCATCGAAATTATCGGCCACCTGGCGCGACCTCTTTCCCTCTCTCTGCGTCTCTTCGGCAACATGTACGGCCACGAGATCGTTCTGATGATCTTCATCGGCCTAGTGCCGTTCCTGCTGCCGGTGCCGATGATGCTGATGGGAGTATTGGTGGCCTTTATCCAAACATTTGTCTTCACCCTGCTGGCCATGATCTACATTGCCGGTGCGATGGAAGAAGCCCACTAGCCACATCAACGTATGTTTTCGGTTCGCAGGGGCGAACCGTCAGGTCCTATACCGTATAGGAACAATAAACCTCAGCAGCAGAAAAGGAGCAGGACAATGGAATTTTTCGCATGGGCCATGGTAGCCGCCGGTATCGGCATGGGTCTCGGTTCCCTCGGAACCGGTATCGGTCAGGGTCTGGCCATTCAGAAAGCGGTCGAAGGCGTGGCCCGCAATCCCGGCGCCAGCGGCAAGATCCTGACCACCATGATGATCGGTCTGGCGATGATCGAGTCCCTCGCCATCTACGTCTTCGTCGTGGCCATGATCATTCTCTTCGCCAACCCCTTCACCGAAAAAGTCATCGAACTGCTCGCGAAGTAATGTAGGCAAAGACCACTGCAAGGCAACCAAGGCGCATCCTCCGGGATGCGCTTTTTTTTGGCAAACCCGCCTCTTAGGGGCGGATTCTGGGGCTTCGCGAAAAATACAGCCTGGATTAATTTACTGTTGCTAATTCGGCAAGGTTAATGATATAAACGCGAAGATTTTTAATTCAGGGAGGAGAGCATCATGTCGCAGCGTATCATTCGTGCCTTATTTGTCTTCGCCATGCTGGTCCTTTGTGCCAATCCCGTATTGGCGGAAAACGGCATGGCCATCGACCCGGCAACCTGCCTCGGCTGCCACGACGATGTCGTATCGGCCAAGGATTTTGCCAACTCGGTCCACGGCAAGAACGCCTGTACCAGTTGTCACGTAGAGGTTACCGACCTTGACAAGCACGAGGCTGGCGAGCTCATGCCCGGCCCGGTCAAGTGTGTCCGCTGCCACAAGAAGGAGACTGCGGAACACTACGCCAGCGTGCACATGATGAACGACGTCGGCTGCGCCGACTGCCATACCGACATCCACAAACACACCTACTGGAAGGGGGACAAGCGCACGGTCGTTGCCAAGTGTCTCCAGTGCCACGATGAGGAAGCGATTTACCAGAACTCGATTCACGGCAAATCGCTGGCCGCCGGCAACCAGGACTCCGCCGCCTGCAACGATTGCCACGGCCTGCATGAAATCAAGCCCCTGGGCGATCCGACCTCCCACGAGAATCGCCTGTTCCATACCGAGGTCTGCCTCAAGTGCCATGCCGATAAGGCCAAGATGGAACGTAACGGGGTTTTCAATGTTGCGGTCAAGACTTACATGGAAAGCTACCACGGCAAGAATTACCGCCTTGGCTTTCCGGAAAAGGTCGCCGGCTGCGCTGACTGCCATACCTCTCATGATGTGCTGCCGGCCAGCGATCCCGAGTCCAGCGTGAATCCCGCCAACTTGGTCAAGACCTGCTCCAAGTGCCACTCAAACGCCTCATCCCTGTTCGCCAAGTATTACCCCCACGGTGACGATACCGACCGGGACAAGTTCCCGATCCTCTATTGGACCTTCAAGGGCATGACCGGCCTGCTGGTCGGCACCTTCGCCGTCTTCTGGATTCACACCCTGCTCTGGATGTTCCGCGGTTTTGTCGAAAACCGGGAAAAGGAACGACTGTTCCACCAGGGCCATGAGCACCATCATATCGAGGAGGGCGGCAAGCAATACCTGCGGTTCCAGAAACGCCACATCATTCTGCATCTTACAGTGATCATCAGCTTCCTTGGTCTGTCCTTGACCGGTCTGCCACTCAAGTTCAGCGACCAGCACTGGGCCAAGGTCCTGATGTCCTTCTACGGCGGCACCTATTACGCCGGACTGATCCACCGTGGCTGCGCCGTCCTCACCTTCTACTACTTCTTCGGCGCGGTCATGCTCAGCATCGACTTCCTTTTCTTCCGCAAAGACATCAAGGGGCACTTCCTCCAGCGGCTGTTCGGACCCGACTCACTCTGTCCCAACTTCCGCGACGTTCGCGACATCACCGGGATGGTCCGCTGGTTCCTTTTCAAGGGCGAGAAACCGACCTTCGAGCGCTGGACCTACTGGGAGAAGTTCGACTTCCTGGCGGTCTTCTGGGGTATGTTTGCCATCGGCGGCTCCGGCCTGATGCTCTGGTTCCCTGAATTCTTCGGCTCCTTCCTGCCGGGCTGGATGTTCAACGTGGCGACCATCATCCACAGCGACGAGGCGCTGCTGGCCACCGGCTTCATCTTCACCGTTCACTTCTTCAACACCCACGGTCGGCCCGAGAAGTTCCCCATGGACTTCGTCATCTTCAACGGTCAGCTCTCCAAGGAGGAATTCATCGAGGAACGTGGCGACCAGTGGAAGCGCTACGAAGAGGAGGGGATCACCGAGAAATACGTCGCCCCCAAAACCAGCGGGGTCATTTATGACTTCTTCTTCAAAGGGTTCGGGTTCACCGCCCTGTTCACCGGCATCACCTGTCTGGTGCTGATGATTCTCGCCTTCCTGGCGGGCAGCCACTAGACCGGCCCCTTCAACCCTAGCCGAGCGAGGGGGCACCGTTCGTGCCCCCTTGCTTTTTGGGAGGAAAGCATGTCCCCCACCGCCAGCCTGGCCCTGGCCATATCGGCATTCACCACCTACATCATCGGCGGCATCTCGGCCTTTTCCGGCATCGCCTTGATCATTTTCTGGAAGGGAAAGGACCTGTGGGGCTGGGGCGACGGCCGCAGCATCGGCTTTCTGTCT
>CAWDZB010000018.1:0-65161 GCA_963806685.1 uncultured delta proteobacterium | reverse complement strand
GTACCGGCCTGACCGGCACCGTCACCGCCCTGCTCTTCCTCCTCTCCGCTCTCTTCACCCCGCTGATCGCTACCGTACCGGCCTTCGCCACCGCTCCGGCGCTGGTGGTGGTTGGTATCTTCATGATGCGCGGCATCGACCAGATCGACTTCTACGACTTCGAGGAGGGAGCCCCCGCCTTCTTCACCCTGGTTCTCATGCCGCTGACCTACTCCATCGCCACCGGCCTGGCCTTCGGATTCATCTCCTTCGTCCTGCTCAAGCTCCTGCTCGGCAAGATCAAGGAGTGCGACCCGGTCCTGATCGGCTGCGCCCTCTTCTCCCTGGCCAGCCTGGTATTCTGAGGGAAAACCGGCCGCCAGCCGCCGCCGGCGCAGTTCGGAGAATTTTCGCAAAAAGCAGTTGACACCGGTCCTGCCGGTTTGTTATAAAGTGGCTCCTGCAACGGGGCTATAGCTCAGCTGGGAGAGCGCTTGAATGGCATTCAAGAGGCCGGCGGTTCGATCCCGCCTAGCTCCACCAAAGAAATAGATCCTCAGTAATTTAGAGGGTTTAGAAGATAAAGAGCCTTCTTCTGTAAAACCGGTACACATACTGGTACACAGGAGGAGGCTCTTGTCTTTTCATTATCTGCACCTTGATCACTCAACCTGCCTGCGTTACATTGACTGGCGCTGGTTGGAACCACGGAAGGTGCATTCCCTCCCGTTTTGCTTCATTCGCGGAATTTACCTGGGTGGTTTCGAGGTAGTGTCCCCGCCATGTCTATTACCTGGTGGCTAGGGCGATACACAGCAGATACTGTAAAATTATTTGATCACCCGTTCCGGCCCTCTACTCCGGTTCCGTTCGGGTACTTGGCAAACCTGGCCCATCAATGGCTCAGCGAATGCGCCGCCGCCGGCTGCTGAACGTCAAGGAGACTGCCCATGTCGAGTTCTAACCGTTTCTCGCTTTCGGTGGTGGTTCCCGCCTACAACGAGGCTGCCGTTCTGCCGGAGTTCCATCGGCGGCTCTGCTCCGTGCTGACCACCCTCGACGCCGACTGGGAAATCGTCTATGTCGACGACGGCAGCACCGACCGCACCCTCGAAGTGATGGCCGGTTTCGGCGAGCCACGGGTAGCCGTGGTCGAACTGAGCCGCAATTTCGGCAAGGAGATCGCGATGACGGCCGGTTTCGATCATGCCCGGGGGGATGCCGTGGTGGTAATCGACGCCGACCTGCAAGACCCGCCGGAGCTTATCCCGGAGCTGGTGGCCAAATGGCGGGAGGGATATGATGTGGTCTATGCCAAGCGCACTGCCCGGGAGGGCGAAACTGTGCTCAAGAAGGCCACTGCCAAGGTCTTCTACCGCGTCATCCAGTCGCTGAGCCGGGTGAAGATCCCCGCAGACACCGGTGACTACCGCCTGCTCAGCCGGCGGGCGGTCGAGTCCCTGAAACTGCTGCGCGAACAGCACCGCTTCATGAAGGGACTGTTCGCCTGGATCGGCTACCCACAGGTCGCCGTCCCCTACCGGCGATCCCCGCGCCACGCCGGCGAGACCAAGTGGAATTACTGGCACCTGTGGAATTTCGCCCTGGAGGGGATTACCTCCTTTTCCATCGAGCCGTTGAAAATCGCCACCTACCTCGGGCTGTCCATCGCCTTTTTCTCCTTCCTGTTCGCCGCTTTCGTCATCTACAAGACCCTGGTCTACGGCGATCCGGTTCAGGGCTACCCGTCCTTGATGGTGGTCGTTCTGTTCCTCGGTGGCGTGCAACTGATGGTCCTGGGGATGATCGGCGAATATCTCGGCAGGATGTTCAACGAGACCAAGAGGCGGCCCCTCTACCTGGTCGACCGCCTGACTCCCTCGTCTCTCGCTGAAGAGCGTCACCCCACCGACTGACCAAGTCGAATCGCTACCGGCGGGACAGGGTGATCAGAGCGAGCCTTCCGTCAACTTGGCGGCGAAGTCCTTCTGCAGTTTTTTGATCTTCGGTTCGATGACCAGCCGGCAGTAAGGTTGAAGGGTGTTCAGGCGGTAGTAGTCCTGGTGGTAGCCTTCGGCGGGATAGAAGACGGTGAAGGGGACGATCTCGGTGACGATCGGATCGAGCCACAGCCCCGCCGCCTGCGCCTCGCGGCGGGACTCTTCGGCGATCTTGCGCTGGCGCTGATTGTGGCAGAAGATCGCCGAGCGGTACTGGGTGCCGACGTCTGCCCCCTGGCGGTTGCGGGTGGTCGGATCGTGAATGCGCCAGAAGACCTCGAGCAGCTCGGCGAAGGAGATCACCGCCGGGTCGAAGTGGACCTGCACCGCCTCGGCATGCCCCGTTCCGCCGCTGCAGACCTCCTGGTAGCTGGGATTGTCCACCGTCCCGCCGGTATAGCCCGACACCACCTTGTCTACCCCGCGCAACCGCCCGAAAACCGCCTCCACGCACCAGAAACAGCCGGCCGCGAGGGTCGCCGTCTCGAGTTTTTCCGCCATTTTTCGCCTCCTTGTTCTCCGGCTCCCATGCTGAGTTTAGCAGAGAACGCCACCACAGGGGGAGTGGAGGAGTCAACCTGGCATGTGAACACTGAAACGCTGCAGGGCGCAGGCACGTAAAGGCGCAACGAAATTCAATACCAAGCTATAGAGTGGATCACACCCCGGCGGGAAGACTCGCCGGTTTTCCCTTGTGGCTTTGCCTTGATTGCGTGAGGCAGCTTTTCCGGGGTCAGGGTCGTAGAGGGAATGGGGAAGTGGTGCGGGGAGGCCGGGCGGAATCGGCTCAGCCGATGAGGTGGCCCGGCAGGGCTTGGTAGAGGCAGAATCCGCCGAGAAGGATGCCGGCCGAAAGGACCGCACAAACCAAGCCGATGCCGGCCATCACCAGCGCCGCCCGGCGGTGCCGGGCGCGCCAACTCAGCCCGGCCAGGACGGCCCCCAGCAGGGCCATCGGCAGCAACAGCAGCAGAAACATCATGGCAGGCGGCCTCCTAGGTTCGGCGACACCCTACCACGGCGCGCCGGGAGCTGGCAACCCGCCGTGGACAGGATGACCTCAGCCGGCCTTCTCCAGCAGTACCGTGCTGAACTCCTCCAGCATGCGGTTTTTGATCACCCGGCAGCCGAGCTGGCAATAGCGCTCGCGAACATCGAAATTGTACTCCCAGAGGATGCCGGAGAGCAGCAGATTCCCGCCCGGCTTCGCCCTTTGGACCAGGTCCGGCGCGATATCGAGCAGGATATCGCCGTAGATGTTGGCGAGGGCCAGGTCGAACCCCTCTGTTCCCAGCGCTTCCAGGGTCCCGCAGCAATGATGCACCCGGGTCTCCAGGCCGTTGTGGGCGCAGTTGCGGCGACAGCTGGCCACCGCCTCTGCCTCGATGTCGACGCACCAAGCCTCTCCAGCGCCGCGCAGCAAGGCGGCGATGGAGAGGATGCCGGTGCCGCTGCCGAGATCGAGCACCCGTTCGGTGCCGTTGAAGGCCAAATCCTCCAGCGCCTCCAGGCAGCTGACCGTCGTCTCGTGCTCCCCCGAGCCGAAGGCGCCGCGGTCCATCACCAGATCGAGGCGGCCATCGGCAGACGGCTGTGCCTCCGGCGGACAGATACGGAAGCCGGCGCCGATCAGGAACGGAACATAGGGGTCAGGCACGGAAGACTCCTGGAGAGGATTTGAGGCGGCGACCGATTCGGGCTGTCCTCGATCGCAGCCGGCACGTTAGCAGCGCCGACGGCTCCGGTCAACCAATTACCGATGCCGCCGCCCGGCCCAATGCCTGCCCTGAGGGGGATTGCGCTTTCCGCCGCCGTCGGCTACATTGGCGACCAATTTCTGCGCCGAGGACCCGCCGATGCGACTGGCCCGTCACCCCTACCTCCTTCTCACCCTCGCCTCCCTGCTCTGGTCCGCCAACTTCATCGTCGGCCGGGCGGTGCACGGCACCGTGCCGCCAGTGGCGCTGGCCTTCTGCCGCTGGCTCGGGGCGTCGCTGCTGGTCCTCTATCCGGCCTGGCCGCAGCTGCGTCGGGACTGGCCGGCCATCCGTCAGGCCTGGCCGATCCTGCTGCTGCTCGCGGCGCTCGGCATCGCCGCCTTCAACACCCTGGTCTACACCGGCCTGCAGACCACCCAGGCCCTCAACGCCCTGCTGATGCAGTCGACGATGCCAGTGTTGATCGTCGCCTTCTCCTTTCTGCTGTTCGGCGAGCGGGTCAACGGCCGCCAGGCCCTGGGGATCGCCCTTTCCCTGGCCGGCGCCGCCGCCATCATCCTGCGCGGCGACCCTGCCGCCCTCGCCACCCTCGCGATCAACCACGGCGACCTGCTGGTCATGCTCGCGGTGCTTTGCTATGCCGCCTATTCGGCCCTGCTGCGCAAGCGCCCCGCCATTCACCCCCTGAGCTTCGTCACCGTCACCTTCGTCGCCGGCACCGCGATGCTCCTCCCCTTCTTTCTCGCCGAGATCGCACGGCGGCCGCACCCTCGCCCTCAACCTCCCCACCGTGCTCGCCATCGGCTACGTGGCGATCTTCCCCTCCATCATCGCCTACCTCTGCTTTAACCGCGGCGTGGAACTGGTCGGCGCCAACCGGGCCGGCCTCTTCATCCACCTGATGCCGGTCTTCGGCAGCCTGATGGCGATCCTCTTTCTCGGTGAAGCCTTCCGCTGGTACCACGCCGCCGGGATACCGCTGATTGCCGCCGGCATCTTTCTCGCCACCCGCCGCTAGTGTTCCGTGCGGTTAATTGTGACGCATAATTCTGAGACATTTTGGTTGCTGTCAAGGCGCGCCGATGAAGGCCTAGCCTGCGTTAAGCCTAAGAGGCGCAACACCGGCAGCGAGCAAAAAGGCCAGAATTAAAGGATAGGATTGGCCGCACGGGGCACCAGGAGTCCTCCGGCGGCGACCGATACAGGCCTCCGGTCCTCCTCATTTTCCCCGGCCTGGTGCAGGCTACGGCTTGCCCAGCAAGCGCACCAATTCCTCCGGCATCCCGGTGTCGAAGCTCAGCGTCCGGCCGTTGAAGGGATGGATGAGGGCGAGGGAGCGGGCATGCAGGGCGAGGCGCTTGGCACCGTCGCCGTTGCCGTATTTGCGGTCCCCGACCACGGGATGCCCGAGATCGGCGAAATGGACGCGGATCTGGTGCTTGCGCCCGGTGAGGAGGGGAATGTCGAGCAGGCTGAAGCCACGCACTTCCTGCTGGACCCGGTAGGCGGTATGGGAGAGCTTCCCCTGGGCGGCATCCGGGGTCGAGTAGACCCGCTGGGCGGCATTCTCGGCCAGGCAGCTGGAGATCGTCCCCTCCCGGACGGAGAGGCGGCCATGGACGATGGCCAGGTAGTGCTTCTCAGTCTGGTCCCAGTGCTCCTGAAGAAAAATTTTGACCGCCTCGCTCTTGGCGAAGAGCAGGATGCCGGAGGTGTCCTGGTCGAGGCGATGGACGACGTAAACGCGGTTGCGCGATTTCGGGTCCCCCTTGCGGACATAGTCGTTGAGCAGGTAGTGGGCGGTCCGGGTCTTGTCCCGCTCGCTGCCGATGGTCAAAAGTCCCGCCGGTTTCACCACGACCAAGATATCCCGGTCCTCGTGGAGAATGACCATCCCTCCCGGCCGGCGCTGTTTCCGTGGCCGTTTCCCTTCCGGTTGCTGTGCCATTCGATTGGCGCCTTTCCATCCCAGCGGTTGTCAATGGTTGGGGGTTTTATTTTCGTCGTCGCGGCGTCGTTGGTGACAATTCATTTCGCGCCCAATCCCGGCTCCCCCAGGAGCAGCCGGTTCTTGGGCGTGATCCCGGCGGGGATGGTCTGGGTATACACCCGGTAGCCGGCGGCGCGCAACCGGGCCGCCCGGGTGGCGTCGACGGCCAGCGGCCCGTCCATCCAGCCCAGCAGCCCGCCGCAATCCGCCGCCGCCAGATCGTGGCAGCAGGGGAGGACTGCAACCCGGGCGCCGGCGGAAACCGCCCGCTCCAGCACCAGGTCGGTGAGTCCGCCGCAGGCATGAGCCGAAACCACGACGTCGCCCGCGCCGAGGGGCACCTCCGCGAGATTCGCAGCCAGGAACTCGATCCGCCCGGCCAGGCGCGGCCAGTCGGCCTGCAGTGCCGCCGCCAGCGCCGCGGCACTGGGTGGCAGGCGCCGGTCGACCGCCAGGGCCTGGGGCGAGGTGGCGTCGAGCAGCAACAGAATCTGGGCGAGGAGGCCATGGCCGCAGGCCAGGTCGACCACCCGGCCACTGCGAAACCGGCGCCGCACCCGCCGCGCCATCTCCCAGGCCTCGAAGAGTTCCTTGCGCGGCAGGCAACCGGCCCGGCAGACCGCGCGGGCGATCCGGTCGAAGAGGGTCGCCCCAGCGAAGAGGGGGAGGTGGCGCTCGTTGAGGCGGTTGCGGGAGGAGAGGTCCATGGGGCAAGCCTCGCTTCGGGGAGAATGGGCAGCTTTTGGCCAGGGTAGCGCCAAAACGACGGCAGGGATAGTCCCTTGCAGGGCAGCGAAACCGAAGGGCGTTGCTCGCGGATCAAATCTGATCACTTCG
The DNA here is from genome assembly GCA_963806685.1 of uncultured delta proteobacterium. Taxonomy (GTDB): domain Bacteria; phylum Desulfobacterota; class Desulfuromonadia; order Desulfuromonadales; family DDH964; genus DDH964. Next base: position 58,637 of record CAWDZB010000018.1, on the reverse strand, counting down.
GATAACAATCGGATCGGGCCAAATCGTTTTGGGTTGGATCCGAATTCAATCAGATTTTATCCGAAGTGATCCGCGCGAACCGCCCATCAGGTTTGGCCCTGGCCCAGTCGTTCCGCCAAAAACCAGCGATTTAGCGCCAGAATCCGGTTGCCAGCGGCCACGGGTCGATGGTATAAGAACCCCCTGCGTGAACCACAGGGAGCGCCCTGTGGTTTTTATTTTGTCCGAACCGAAAGAAGAAGAGTCATGATCAGCGCCCACAACGTGGCCCTCGCCTACGGCAAGCGGGTCATTTTCAAAGACGTCAACATCAAATTCATCCCCGGCAACTGCTACGGCCTGATCGGTGCCAACGGCGCCGGCAAGTCGACTTTCCTGAAGATCCTTGCCGGAGAGCTGGAGGGGGACAAGGGGGAGATCACCACCGGCCCCGGCGAGCGCATCGCCATGCTGCGCCAGGACCACTTCGCCTTCGACGAGGAAATGGTCTTCAACACGGTGATGATGGGACACACTGAGCTCTACCGGGTGATGGCCGAACGTGAGGCAATCTACTCGAAAGGGGAGTTCACCGAGGAGGACGGCGTCCGCTCCGGAGAACTGGAAGCCGAGTTCGCCGAGATGAACGGCTACGAGGCCGAGTCGGAGGCAGCGGTGCTCTTGAACGGCCTCGGCATCCCCGAAGAGCTGCGCAACAAGACCATGAAGGAGTTGGAGGGGGGCGAAAAGGTCCGGGTGCTGCTGGCCCAGGCCCTCTTCGGCAGCCCCGACATCCTGCTCCTCGACGAGCCGACCAACCACCTCGACCTGAAATCGATCGCCTGGCTGGAAGATTTTCTCGCCCGCTTCCAGAATACGGTGATCGTCGTCTCCCATGACCGTCACTTTCTCAACCAGGTCTGCACCCACGTCGCCGACATCGACTTCGGCAAGATCACCGTCTACGTCGGCAACTACGATTTCTGGTACGAGGCGAGCCAGCTCGCCCTGAAGCAGAAGCAGGAGGAGAACCGCAAGGCCGCCGACAAGGCCAACGAGCTCAAGGAGTTCATCCAGCGCTTCTCCTCCAACGCCTCCAAGGCCAAACAGGCGACCTCGCGCAAGAAACTGCTGGAGAAGCTGACGGTGGAGGAGATGCCGGTCTCCTCGCGCAAATACCCCTTCGTGGTCTTCAAGCCGGAGCGCCCCTGCGGCGACATCATCCTCGAGATCAAGGACCTGTGCAAGAGTGTCGACGGCGTCAAGGTCCTCGACAACTTCAGCCTGACCCTGGGCAAGGGGGACAAGGTCGCCTTCGTCGGCGGCGGCGCCCTGACCAAGACCACCCTGTTCCAGATCCTCGCCGGCGAGCTGGAACCCGACAGCGGCAGCTTCCGCTTCGGGGTGACCATCACCAGTTCCTACTTCCCCAAGGAGAACAGCCGCTTCTTCCAGAACGAGCTGCCCCTCACCGACTGGCTGCGCCAGTTCGCCCCCGCCGAAGGGGAGAGCTTCGCCCGCGGCTTTCTGGGGCGCATGCTCTTCTCCGGCGACGAGGCGACCAAGAAATCGAACGTCCTCTCCGGCGGCGAGAAGGTGCGCTGCATGCTGGCGAAGATGATGCTCACCGGCGCCAACGTGCTGATCTTCGACGAGCCGACCAACCACCTCGACCTGGAGTCGATCACCGCCCTCAACAACGGCCTGGTCGCCTACCCGGAGGTGATCCTCTTCGCCAGCCACGACCACAAGTTCCTCTCCACCGTCGCCAACCGCATCGTCGAGTTCACCCCAGGCGGCTACATCGACCGCAGCATGACCTTTGACGAATACCTGGAAAGCGCCGAAGTGGCCAAGGTCCGTGAGCAGCTCTTCCAGGGCGAAGCGGCGCTGACGCTTTAGGCAGGACAGCTTCGCACCAGATTCTCGGGTGACTCTTCAAAGATGCGAAAAGCGGCAGCCAGATGGCTGCCGCTTTTCGCATTGAGCTGGATGGCCCGCGATCGTGACCTGGTCCTCATTCCTCATCGCTGTCCCCGACCGTGCCGTTCATCTTCTCCGGTGAAATCAAATCGCCGATGAAAAGGCTGCCGTTGCGCACCAGGAAAAAGTTGCCGAGCCCCTCGACCAGGGCGGTCAGCCGCTGGGCGTACTCTTCCTCCTCCCCTTCCCCGGGAATTTCCAACCCCATCAGGACCAGGTCGGCGTTGCCGCTCTCGCGGCGAATCATCTCCTGGACGGTCACCTCGCCGCTGCGGATCATCACGTTGATCTCGACCTCGATGCGGATCTCCGGGATCAGCTTGCGCAGGAAAAGTTCGGTCTTCTGCTGCATCAGCTCGTTGGAGGCGATGCTCAGCACCCGGATGCGGGCGTGGCGCCACTCGGGGTTGCAGGTCAGCAGGTAGGCGAGCATCAGGATCAGGTCGCCATTGCGCTGCAGGCCGCCCCACCAGATATCGACGGTCCGCTCCTCCCCTTCGCGCAGCGGCGCGTGTTCGCCGATATTGCCGATCAGCAGCGACTTGTTGAGCCGCTGCAGGCTGCGCCCGACCCGCAGCAGGGAGATCAGCCGCTCGGCGTTGTCCGGCCAGCCGATCATCACCGTGTTGCTCTCGATGCCGGCGATGCCGTTGGCCTGGGCGACGGCGACCATGCCGCGTTCGATATCCTGGACCACGTCGACCTCACCAAAGGCGTCGATCCCTTCGGCGTCGAGAATCCGGTCGATCTCGACCCGGCGGGCGTCGATATCGAGATCGAGGGCGAGCAGATCGCCGATCTGCAGTTCGCAGATCGTCACCAGACCGCGCCCCTCGCTGAACCAGTCGGCAAAGCGCAGCAGGTCGAGGCGGTTCTCGACGTCGCCGCAGAAGACCAGGAGGTGGGGCCGCCAGTTGCGGGGGGTCATGGGATGGCGTTCGAGCTGGTGCAGCGCCCAGTGGATCACCGCCTCGTAGACATCACGCCAGAGGTCGCCCCAGCGCCCGCGCCGTCCGCGCCGCTTGATCCAGAGCCAGATGCCGGTCTCGATGGCCACGGCGACAATACTGGCCGGCAGGTTGATCAGGACCATCACCCCGAAACAGCCGGCGGCGCCGAGCAGGCTCAGCCACCAGGGGACCTGGATGCGCGGCCGCCAGGAAGGGTTGCGAGACAGGCTCTCAAGGGCTGCCACCAGGCTGACGGTGCCGTAGACGGTCAGGAAGAACATGGTCACCACCTCGGCGACGGTATTCAGGTCGCCGAGGAAGATCGCCCCCAGGGCGAGGACCAGGGTGACGGCCATGCCGTAGACCGGCTCCTTGCTGCGCCCGGTGGTTTTGGCCAGCTTCCGGGGGACCAGCCGGTCGAAGGCCAGCGCCTGGAGGGTGCGCGGGGCACCGAGCATCGAGCCGACCGCCGAGGAGAAGATCGCCCCCCACAGCCCCGGCAATATCAGCCAGGGGCCGAGCAGGGCGATACGGGTCCAGACCAGGGGGTCGTCGCGCAGCTGCACCGGGGTCGCGCCGATGCAGAGGAGGACCGGCACCAGCAAGTAGACGGCGAAGCCGGCCAGGGTCGCCAGCACCGTGCCGCGGGGGATCGCGGTGCGCGGCTCGGCGAGGTCCCCGGAGAGACTGAGGCCGGCCATGAGTCCGGTCACCGCCGGGAAGAAGACCGCGAAGACCGCCCAGAAGCCGGCGCCCGGGGTCGAACCCTGCCAGAGCCGGGCGACCTCCCCGCCGCTGAAGGCGCCGCCGCCGAGGGCGAAGAGCGAGAGGCCGATCAGCGCCATGATCGGCAGCTGGGTCTTCAGTGCAAAGCCAGCGCCGCGCAGGGCGAGCGCCCCCACCGCCAGGGTTATGACAAAGGCCGCCGCTGGAACCGGCACCGCGGGCCAGACGATGCGCAGCGATTCGGCCAGGCCGAAAGCGTAGAGGGTGACTGAGAAGGCCTGGGAGAGGAACAGCGGCACGCCGATGGCGCCGCCGATATCGAGGCCGAGGCTGCGCGAGATGATGAAATAGGCGCCGCCGACCCCGACCCGGGTATTGGTGGCGATCGCCGAAAGGCTGAGAGCGGTGATGAAGGTGATGGCGTTAGCCAGGACCACGATCAGCAGCGTCCGCACCAGGCCGACCTGACCGAGGACCCAGCCGAAGCGCAGGTACATGATGACGCCGAGGATAGTCAGGACCGTCGGCGTGAAGACCCCGAGAAACGTCCCGAGCGCTTTGGGGGAGCTGGGGCGCTGGGCCTTGCGGGAAGGGGGTTGGCGTTTGAAGATATCCTTGAGGACCGACAGCATTGAAGTGATTATCCTTCGCTCGCGTTGTTTCGGTCGTTTCCAGGCCGGAAACCTTCAGGCAAATCCGGTTGCTCGCGGATCAAATCCGATCACTTCGGATAAAAATCGGATTAATCCCTGGCACCCAGAACCTGAACTGCAGGTATCTCACGCAACGCCGCGACGAACGCCACGAAACCCCGAAACCAGAAGATCCCACCCGGACAAAGGGCCTGTGCCCGTTGTAACGTCGCGTCGTCGCGCCGTCGCGTGAGTCGGATTTCGACCTTGCCTGATCCGAATTTAATCAGATTTTATCCGAACCTATCCGCGCGAAACGCCCTGGAAATTCAGTTTGAGGCACTTCGGATTCAGTTCTCAGCCCCTTCCGCACCGAACACCGCCTCCGGCCGGGTCCCCGGCTTGCCTTCGCGGTCGTTGCGGTAAAGACGCTGGGTCGGGTAGGCGAAGTCGATATCTTGGTGGGCGGCGAAGGCGTCGAGGATCGCCTCCCAGATCTCCTGCTCGCTGCCGCGCCGGTGGCGCGGGTCGCAGAGGTAGCGGATGGTCAGCAGCACCCCGCTGTCGCGGACGCTGGTGTAGACCGTCGGCGTCAGGTTCTTGTAGAAGATCATGAACTTCTTGGCCGCCTCGCGCAGCTGCTGCTGGGCGGCGCCGCTGATCGAGGTGCAGTGCTTGGCGGCGACCTGGTGCAGAAGCTCCTTGGCCCGGCGCCAGTCGCTTTCGAAGGTCAGCAGAACCGCGACCTCGTTCCAGATGTACTGGAAGCCCTGGCCGTAATTGGCCAGGACCTCGGTAAAGACTTTGCCGTTGGGGACGTGGAGAACCCGCCCGGTGCTCTGGTCTGCGTCGACCCAGTTGCCGATCTCCATCAGGCTGAAATTGAAGATCCGCAGGTCGATGACGTCGCCACGGTAATCGCCAAGCTGGATCCGGTCGCCGACCTTGAAGGGCTGGCGCCAGAGGATGAAGGCCCAGCCGGCGAGATTGACCAGGGGCGATTGCATGGCGATCGCCAGGCCGGCGGAGAGCAGCCCGAGATAGGTGGAGACCGCCTGGAAACCGGCGAACCAGATCCGACCGATGACCAGGAAGGCCAAGGGCCAGGTGACATAGGCGACCAGCTTGCGGGTCCGGTACTGGACCTGGAGGTCGCGCCCGCGCAGCAGCACCGCCAGGGCGATCCGGCGCACTGCCCAGAAGGCGAGCAGCGCCAGCAACGAGTAGAAGAGCTTTGCCTCCAGCCCCTGGCCGGTGAGAACGCGATCGTGCAGGTAGTTCCAGGTTTCCATGCCATCCCCTCCGGGAATTTAAGTTGGTTGTCGGGGGCAAGCCTCAGCCGGCGAAGGTCCCCTCCCAGAGTCCTTTGAAGAACTGCCGGGCGTTGCTGCCCAGCACCCGGCTGTCGTAGCCCCCCTCCTGGACCACCATCGTCGGCAACTCGAGGGCGGCGAGCATCCGGCCGTTCTCGGCGAAGTCGGGGCCACGCAGGCTCCAGGTGCCGGTCGGGTCGCCGTTGGCGGTATCGAGACCGAGGGCGATCACCAGAAAGGCCGGCTTGAAGCGCCTGATGCGCTTGATCGCCTTGGCCAGCACCACCCGGTAGCCGGCGCCGTCGAGCTGTTCAGGAAGCGGGAAGTTGTGGTTGAAGCCGAGGCCATGTCCGGCGCCGGTCTCGTCCTCGAAGCCGTTGAAGTAGGGATAGGCGAAGCGCGGGTGGCCGTGGATCGAGACCGTCAGCACGTCGCGGCGCACGTAGAAGATGTCCTGGGTGCCGTTGCCATGGTGGTAGTCGATGTCGAGGATCGCCACCTTGCCGTATTCGCAGAGTTCCTCGGCGGCCAGCGCCGCGTTGTTGAAGTAGCAGAAGCCGCCGAAGGCGCGGCGTTCGGCGTGGTGCCCCGGGGGGCGCACCAGGGCGTAGGCGAGGCGCTGCCCTTCGAGGACCCAGCGGGCCGCGGTGAGGGCGCAGTCGGCGGCGCGCCTGGCGGCCAGGTAGGCGTTGCGGGTCAGCGGCGTGAAGGTGTCGATGCAGTAGTAGCCGGCCTTGACCGCCATCTCCTTCGGTGGCCGGGCGACGTTGCGTACCGGGAAGACGTAGGGGTAGAGGGCCTTGTTCTCGGGGAGGCTGGCACACATGGTCTTCAGGTAGTCGACGAAATCGCCGGCGTGGATCCGTTTCAGCTGGCGTTCGGCGAAGCGCCGCACCGGCGCCCGGTGGAACAGGCCGGTCGGCTCGATCTCGCGCAGGATCGAGCGGATGCGCACCGGCGATTCGACATAGCCGCGCTCGCGGATGTGGTGGATATCGTGCATGTCGTTGACAACCAGGGCGATCTGGCGGTCGACGGGGTGCTGGTCGAGCGGGACCGGGCGGGCAACCTCCGCTTTGAGGTAACGAAAGGGGCGCAGCCGCACCGGGTCGTCCCGGAAGGAGTCGACCACCAGGTCGATGTAGGACTGGGGGCAGAGGTGGGAGTACTTGCGCTCGAGGATCGCCCGGACGATCTTGCGTACCCGCGGCGCCGGCAGCTCCACCCCCTGGCCGAGATCGTCGAAGATCAGGTAGGGCGGGTTGTCGTCCCCTTCCTTGACCGGGGTCTCGTAGGCGGTCCCGGCGATCGGTCGCGCACCGTACTGCTCGTAAAATTTCAACCGCGACTTGTTCTGGGCGAGGATCTGCGGATCGCGGCAGAGTGCCGGATCGTCCGGCAGGCATTCCATGAAGATTCCGACTACCCCCAGTCCCCGCGCCTCGGCCCGCAGCCGCTCGTAGAGAGCGCCGCCGATACCCCGGCCGGTCATCTTCTCCGCCGCCGAGATGTACTCGAGGTAGCAGAAGTTCATGTCCGACGCGTGCAGCAGCAGGGCGAACCCTTTGACCCCGTCCCCCTTGTCGTCCTCGGCCACCGAGAGGATCGAGCGGAAGCGGTACTTCAGGGGGTTGGTCAGCTGCTCGGGGAGCTTCTTGATGTCCTTTTTGTCGAGCGCCGGAAACTGGTCGCGGAGGATCTGCTGGACCTGGGCGATGGCCTGGCGATTGACCGGCAGGACCGTGTCATAGATGCGGCGGATGCGGAACATCGGGGTGCCTCGGCAAAGGGAGGGAAAACAACGCATAGCGGCAGAGGTTGTTGAGACTATTTGTAGCATGAATCCGCCCTGGTGACGAGGGATGACCGTTCGATTCGGGGGAGGCACAGCTGGGCGATCGGGGGTTGAACGGGAGATCGGGGTTGGTTCATCTGCGACTGCCGAAGCCGCCGCGAGGTTTAAGCCGGGCGGGAAAACCAAGGGGTTGGCCGGGGTGGACGTAGGGTCAGGAAGCGTTTGAGGATTCGCCTTCTGCAGGCCTGGCCCTACCCGGCGGTCTTGCAAGATTTCAGCGGCCCCCTTGACCTGGGTCAAGGGCACGGCAAGGCCCTTTCGGGCACTCTTGACATCTGTGGTTCAAGCGACGCTCTCCCGTTCACCGGACATACCGAGGTCACGCCATGCGAATCGTTTCCGCCCTGCTGCTGGTCCTGCTCTGGACCGCCCCGACCCTGGCCGCTCCCGCCATCAGCTGCCACTGCTTCCAGGACCGCTCCTTCGACCCGCAGCGGCCGGCGGCGGCCGATCCCTATCTCCTTGCCACCACCCAGAATTCCTTCTTCGCCGCCGTCTTCGGCCTGGAGAAGAAGGAAGTGGTGCGCGCCAAGATGACCGGCTCCTCCGCCCCTGAATTGTGGGTGTCCCGCTTCGTCGCCCAGCGGGGCGGGGTTTCCGTCACGGCGGTGGAGAAGGCCCGCGGCGAACATCCGGACTGGCGGGCGGCCCTCGCCGCCCTCGCCATCCCCCCAAAGCGCCTCGGACCCGAGTTCGCTGCCGCCCTGGCCGGGCCGGGGACCGCCGAGGCTCTGGCCAGCGCCGCCGTCGATGCCACCTTGGCCGCCCGCCTCCATGCCGACCCCGCCGAACTCAAGCGGCTGCGTGCCGCCGGAGCCAGCGACGCCGAAACGATCTTGGCGGTCTTCCTTTCCCGCGAATCGGGGCGGCCGGCGAGCAGCTTTCGGAACGAGGTGGCAGCCGGCAAGCGGACCTGGGGGGAGCTGCTCGCGACACTGGGGGTGGACGGGGCGGCGATCGAAGGGGAGGTGCGCCGGTTACTGGGTTGAGCAGGGGAAGAGACGGCCGGATGGCGGGTGAAGAGCACAGGAAAAAGCGGTTTCTCGCGGATCGGATCGGATCACTTCGGTAAAAATCGGATTAATGCCTGGTACCTGGAAGCAAGAAAACCTGCAGCTCACGCGACGACGCAACAAACGCAACGAAATCCCCTTAAAACCCCGAAACAGAATTTCACCACCCTTGTATATTCCAGCTCTTGAAGGTATCCGGCTTTAACGCCCCGGCGTCGCGTTCGTTGCGTGAGGCGATTTCAGGGTTTGCCTGAATCCGAATCTGATCAGACCTGAGCCGTAGTACTCCGCGTAACCAGCCTTTTTGACCGCGCGGGGGGCTGCCGACCGGCCATTCCGGCGGCAGCCCCCCATCTTTGCCCGGCGTTCGCCGGACCTTTCGCTTTTTTCCCTACCTAGCCGCCAGGCCGTTGGCACTGCCGGGGAGACCTGAGGCCCCGGAGATAGCCTTGAGGCTGCCGTCCCTGCCATCCACGGCGAATGCGCTGATGGTGCCGTTGCCGGAGTTGAGGGTGTAGAGGTAGCGGCCGTTGCCGCTGAAGGCCATGTCGATGGGGGCACTGCCGGCCCCGGTATCCCCGGTGCGGCCGTCGGCATCGAGCAGGGCCAGGCTGCCGTCCTGCCCGACCAGGAAGCCGGAGATCGAGCCGCTGCCGGCATTGGTGGTGTAGGCGAAGCGGCCGTCGTTGCTCACCACCACCCAGCAGGCGGCGGTCTGCAGGGTCGACACCGAGGGGCTGACCACCTGCAGGGTCCCGCCTTCCCCAAGGCGGTAGGTGGTGATCGCGCCGGTTAACGCTTCGGAGACCAGCAGATAGTCCCGTTTACCGAAGGCGAAGCCGAAGGGGGTGTTCCCCACCGAAGAATGGGTCGTCGGCCCATCGGCCACCCCGTAGCGGTCGACGGTGAAGGTGTCGATGAGGTTGGTGCCCTTCTCGGCTACCACCAGAGTTCTGCCGTCGGGGGAAAAGCTCACCTGGGCCGGGGCGGCCATGGCGGCGCTCAGGGGAACGGTCGAGCCCGGCAGCGGGGTCAGGTGGCCGTCGCTCCCCACGGTGAAGCCGGTGATGTCGTTGGGGGAGCCGGCGTGCAGCACGTAGAGGAGTCTGCGGTCCAGGGCCAGACTGACCGGCAGGTTTCCGCCGCTGCTGATCCGGTCGACCAGCGTCAGACCATCCGGTTCCACGGCGAAGACCGAGATCTCATCGCTGCCGGCGTTGACGACGAACAGCCAGCGCTGATCGGCGCTCAATATCACGCCCCCCTGGTTACCCAGGCCGGCGCCGCTGCCCAAGCCGCCGGTGTCATAACTGCCGGCGGGGGTCAGGGTACCGTTGGCGCTGCGCGCGAAGACCAGGATGCTGTTTCCCGCCGCGGCGTTGCTCATGGTGTAGACGGCCCCCGGCGCGTCGTTGCGATTGCCCGGGGCCGCCTGCGCCCAGGTGGCGAGGGAGAGGATGGACAGGAACAGGGTTGCCAGAAACCGGAAAAATCTGCATCTCTTCTGCATGGCACTACCTCCTTGCTTGATGTTGAAAAGAGCGGAGCGGTGGCTACGGATAACCGCAGCATAGCGAGGGGAGGTAACGCCGCGTTGAAGGGGAATTAAAGATTCGGTAAAGATGCCGGGGCGGGAGGATCCTTCCCGGGAAAGCAGGGAATGTGGTGTCAGCCGCACTCCAGCTTCACCATCGGGGCCCTACGGATATCTGGAAAAGGCACCGGCCGCAGAAGATTTCTCATACAGATTCCGCAGACCTGGATTGTATAAAAAAGACCGTATCCCCGGAGCCCGGACAGGAACCATACAGCTTTGTCGCTGAAATTCTTGAATGGGGAGAAGGTTTTTCCGGCCCACGGTTGAATCATCAGAATATTCTGTTAAGGTTCGAAATAATTATGGCAATTGCAATATTCCGCAAAAAAATCAGTTCACCTGTTGGATATTCCTCCCTAAGTACAGCTGAATGTCTTGAATTTTCTTTTTTTAACAGTCTCTACTTAGAAAATGTTCGGAGGATACAATAACGAAATTGGCTTATCTAATCATTTTCAAACTTCATTCTTTTGCAGGATTGGCTGTTCTATAATTTTGTCCACTGAAAAAATGAGGTTGCCCATGCTAAACGGTGACGAGCTGCCGAAAGTCGATTCCCAGCCGGGGCCCAGGACCAAAGAATTATTGGAGAAAAAGGCGCGCTTTGTGGCCAGGGGGATTCCCATTCTGGCCCCGATCTTTATCGAAAGCGCCCGGGGTGCCGCAATCCGGGATGTGGACGGCAATGTTTATCTCGACTTCTACAGCGGCATCGGCGTGGCCAACGCCGGCCACTGTCCGCAAGAGGTCGTCGCCCAAATCCGGGCACAGGCGGAGCGACTGCTGCACAGTTGCTTTATGGTGGCCGGTTACGAGCCCTACGTGAAGCTGGCTGAAAAGCTGGTGGAGATCACCCCGGGCGAAGGTCCGAAAAAGGCGATGTTCGTCAACAGCGGCGCCGAAGCGGTGGAAAATGCGGTAAAGATCGCCCGCGCCTACACCGGCAAACCGGGGGTAATCGCCTTCGAAGCAGGATTTCATGGCCGCACCCTGCTGACCATGACCCTGACCAGCAAGGTCAAACCCTACAAGCACCAGTTCGGGCCCTTCGCCCCGGAAGTCTACAAGGTGCCTTCGGCCTACTGCTATCGCTGCGTCTTCGGCGCCAGCTATCCGGGATGCGGGCTGGCTTGCCTGGAGCATTTCGAACGCTTTTTCGTCACCGAGACCGATCCTTCCAACGTTGCCGCCATGGTCATCGAACCGGTCCAGGGGGAAGGCGGTTTCATCGTCCCGCCGAAGGAGTTCCTGCCCGGCCTGCAGGAGATCTGCGCCCGGCACGGCATCGTCTTCGTCGTCGACGAGGTTCAGACCGGCTTCGCCCGCACCGGACGGATGTTCGCCTCCGAGCATTACGGGGTAACCCCCGACCTGCTGACCCTGGCCAAGGGGATCGCCTCGGGGATGCCGCTGAGTGCCGTGGTCGGCAAGGCCGAGATCATGGATGCGCCCACGCCCAGCCGCATCGGCGGCACCTACGGCGGGAACCCGGTGGCCTGCGCCGCGGCCCTGGCCACGATCGACGCCCTGGAGCAGCAACAGCTGAGCAGCCGCGCGGAGCGTATCGGCAGCCGGTTGACCGGGCTGCTGGAGATCCTGCAGGAGCGCTACCCGCAGCTGGGCGATGTCCGCTCCCTGGGGGCCATGGTGGCGGTGGAACTGGTCAAGGACCCGAAGTCCAAGGCGCCTGCCAAGGAGGCCGCTGCCGCCCTGATCGGCGAGTGCTTCAAGCGCGGCCTGCTGGTCATGGGTGCCGGCATCTTCAGCAACGTGGTGCGGCTGCTGCCGCCGCTGGTCGCCACCGAGGCCCAACTGGAGCGTGCCGCGGAGATTCTAACCGAATCGGTGCAGGCGGTCTTCGCAGAGTGATCAACCACGGCAGGAGGGTCGGCATATGACTGAAAACCCGCTACCGATGACCAACCTGGAAAGCTTCCGCACCGACTACCTCTTTTACCAGAGTCGCCGGCAGCTCCCCTTCATCGAACGGGCCGAAGGTATCTATATCTGGGATCACACCGGCAAGAAGTACCTCGACGGCAGCTCCGGGGCGGTGACCTGCAATATCGGCCACGGCAACCACCGGGTCGCAAACCGACTTGCCGACCAGGCGCGCAAGGCCGTCTTCGCCTACCGCACCCAGTTCGAAAACGAGCCGGCCCACCGCTATGCGGCGGCCCTTGTGGAACACCTGGCTCCGCACCTGCAGCGGATCTTCTTCGTCTCCAGTGGCTCGGAAGCGGTGGAGGCGGCCATCAAGCTGTGCCGCCAGTACTTCTTCAACCGCGGGCAGAAACAACGCCAGCAGTTCATCAGCCGCAGGCCCTCCTACCACGGCTCGACCCTGGGGGCACTGTCGCTGACCTCCTACGCCCCCCTGGAAATTCCCTTCCGGTCCATGCTCCAGGCCCACCCGAAGATCCAGGCCCCCTACTGCTACCGCTGCCCCTACCACAAGAACGCGGTCTGCAACCTGGAATGCGCCTGGGAGCTGGAAAAGGCCATCCAGGAGCAGGGTCCGGACAGCGTCGCCGGTTTCGTCGCCGAACCGATCGGCGGCGCCAGCACCGGGGCGGCCGTCCCGCCCCCGAAATACTTCGAGGTGATCCAGCATATCTGCAAAAAATACGGCATCTTCCTGATTCTCGACGAGGTTATGACCGGGTTCGGCCGGACCGGCAAGCTGTTCGCCTACGAGCACTGGGACGTCGAAGCCGACATCGTGGTCATGTCCAAGGGGATGACCGGTGGCTACTACCCGCTGGGGGGCATCGCCGCCCGCACTGAATACGTGGAGGAGATGCTGGAGAACGGCGGCTTCGCCCACGGCCATACCCTGGCTGGCAACCCCATGGGGTGCGCCGTGGGACTCGAGGTGCTCGGCGTGATCACCGAAAACCGCCTGCCCGAGAATTCCGCGCTGATGGGCCGGGTGCTGAAAAACGGCCTGGACCGCCTGAAGAAACGCTACGAATTCATCGGCCAGGTCCGTGGCCGCGGGCTGCACATGGCCATCGAGCTGGTGCGGGACCGCAAGACCCGGGAGCCCTTCCCCGCTGAACTGAACCTGCACTTCCGGCTGACCGATGCGGCCTACGAAGAGGGACTGATCGTCTATCCGCGGCGACCGATCAACGGCCTGAAGGGGGACCACGTCATGATCGCCCCGCCGCTGATCATCACCCGCAAGGAGATCGGGGAGCTGCTGGAGCGTCTCGACCGGGCGCTGGCGCGAGTCGAGGCACAGCTGCCGGGCAGCTAACCGAAAAGCATGTAAAGCTGATTAGATATTTCACTCAAGTAAAAGGCTCCGGGCAGGACATGAACCAACCCAAGCAAACAGGGATTAAGGGGCTACAGGGGATAAGGTCCGAAATCCCAAGACCTCAGGTTTGATCTATCCCCGACATCCGTTTTTCCCCTGGAAATTAATTTCCGGGGTTGCCCAGGGCCACGCGCAGCAACTGGAATTAGGTGGATAACCAGCCAGGTAAAAATCCGAGAAAGAAAGGAAGGGGGCCGGGATGATCGACAAGACCGTTCCCATCGACTGCGCCCTGGAGGCGGTGCGCGACGGCATGACCGTCATGGTCGGCGGCTTCGGCGCGCCGGGAACTCCCTTTACCCTCCTCGAAGGCCTGCTGGAACGTGGGGTGCGGCAGCTGACCCTGGTGAAGAACGACGCCAACGAGCCGGGAATGGGGGTCTCGAAACTGCTGGAGGCGGGGCGGGTGAAGACCCTGATCGCCTCCCACATCGGCCTCAATCCTACCGCCGTGGTGTTGATGAACCAACAGGAGATCGCCGTCGAGCTCTACCCCCAGGGGATCCTGGCGGAGAAGATCCGCGCCGGCGGCGCGGGGCTGATCGGCTTTCTGACCGACATTGGCGTCGACACTATCCTCCGCGAGAACCGCGAGGTGGTGGCGGTGGCGGGGCGCGAGGCACTCCTGGAGCTGGCCCTGCGCGCGGACATCACGCTGATCCACGCCGCAACGGCCGACCGGGCGGGGAACCTGGTCTTCGCCAAGAGCGCGCGCAACTTCTGCCCGCTGATGGCCATGGCCGCCGCGCGGGTCATCGTCGAAGCCGAGACGGTGGTACCGACCGGGGCCCTCGACCCCGACCAGGTGCACCTGCCCTGTGCCTTCGTCGACGCCATCGTCGAACTAAAACAACTCACCCCCGAATACGGAGTGTTGCCGCAGCATGTCCTCTAAGGAGAAGATCGCCGCGCGGGCGGCCCGGGAGGTGCGATCGGGCCAGGTCATCAACCTGGGGATCGGGATTCCGACCCTTATCCCCGATTACCTGCCGGACCTGTCCGAGGTCTTCATCCAGGCGGAGAACGGCATCCTCGGCATCGGCCCCCGCTGCCGCGGCGGCGAGGACCGCAACCTCATCGACGCCGGCGCCAACTACGTAACCCTGGCAGCCGGGGCGTCCTTTTTCGACAGCGCCCTGTCCTTCGCCATCATCCGCGGCGGGCGCGTCGACGTCAGCTTTCTTGGCACCCTGCAGGTCTCGGCCGGCGGCGACCTGGCCAACTGGATCATTCCCGGCCAGATGGCCCCCGGCATCGGCGGCGGCATGGAGCTGGCACAGAAAGCGCGGCGGGTGATCGTCACCACCGCCCACACCACCCGCGACGGGCAGCCCAAGATCCTCCCCCACTGCACCCTGCCGCTGACCGCCAAAGGCTGCGTCGACACCATCATTACCGAACTGGCGGTGCTCGACGTCACCGCGCAGGGGCTGAGGCTGAGGGAACTGGCCAGGGAGACGAGTCTTGCCGAGGTCCGGGAGAAGACCGGTGCGCCGTTTATGGTTCCAGAGGGGGAGATTCCGCGGTTCTGAAACCTTGGGAACCCGGCCTTACGCGACGCCGCAACGATGCGACGTAAAACCAATCCGTTATCGGGAGAACTTCAACTGGGATAATGATTTTTTGACATCATTGCGCCGCCGTGTCGTTGCGTGAGCAACATTTTCGCTTTTAGGCTGGCAAAGGAGCTGCCATGGATGCCCGCGAACGGAAAATCATCGCCACCGTCGACGCCGTGGCCGACGATATCATCGACCTGACCGAACGACTGGTTCGGCAGCCGAGCGTCCTGGAGGAGGAGGGGGGCGCTTTGGAGACGATGGAGGAAGCGCTCCGGGATCTCGGCCTTTCCCCCGTCCGGGTTCCCGTCGACCCCAAGAAACTGGCGGCCCATCCCGGTTTCGCCCCCGTCCCCTGGGGCTACGAGGGGCGCTACAACTTGGTGGCGAAGCGTCCGGCCGACGGCTCGGGCGGGCGTAGCGCTCTGTTCAACGGCCACCTCGACGTGGTCAGCCCCGAGCCCCTTGATCTCTGGGAGAGCGATCCCTTCGTCCCGTTCATCCGCGACGGTTGGCTCCACGGCCGCGGCGGCGGGGACATGAAGGCGGGGGTGGCGGCCATGACCTATGCCTTGCACGCCGTGGAGCGGGCAGGCTTCGGGCTGCGGGCGCCGGTGACCCTGGAGGCGGTGATCGAGGAGGAGTGCTGCGGCAACGGGGCGCTGGCCTGCCTCGATGCCGGCTACGACGCCGAGGCGGTGCTGATCCCCGAGCCCTTCGGCCCGATGCTCTACACCGCCCAGGTCGGGGTGCTCTGGTTCAAGGTCGCCCTGCGCGGGGTGCCGAGCCATGTGCAGGAGGCCAGCGCCGGGACCAACGCCATCGAAAAGAGCTGGCCGGTCATCGGCGCCCTGCGTGCCCTGGAAGCGGAGCTGAACGCCGAACAGCGCCCTGGGCCCTATCGCGACCTGGATCATCCCCTCAACCTGAACATCGGCATCATCCGCGGAGGCGACTGGCCCTCCACGGTGCCGGCGGCCGCCGAATTCCACGCCCGCCTCTCCTTCTTCCCCGGCACCTCCTATGCGCAGATCCGCAACCGCATCGAGGAGGCCGTCGCCCGGACCGCCAGGGAGGATTCCTGGCTGGCACAGAACCCGCCGCAGGTGGAATTCTACGCCTTTCGCTCCGAGGGACACGTCACCGACCGGGACCAGCCGGCGCTCTCCACCCTTAACGACTGCCACCGGGACCTCACCGGCCGCGACGCCGAGAGCTACATCTCCACCTGCACCACCGATTTGCGGGCCTTTCATTTTTTCGGGAAAGGAGAGGGAACCTGCTACGGGCCGGTGGCGGTGAACATCCACGCCGCCAACGAGCGGGTGGAGATCGCCAGCATCCAGCAGGTGGCGAGGGCCTACGCCCTGTTTCTTGCCCGCTGGTGCGGCCTGACCGACTGATCCTCCCGGCCTTGCCGGAGTCGTTCCCACCCAGATAGGGGCGCCATGATGCCGAATGCCGCTGTCGAGGATTTCCTCTCCCTGGCCGACCTGGTCCATACCGGCGAATACAATATCAAGATCACCTGGGGGGATGTTTTCGGCGTGCTGGAGACGATCCTGGAGGGGGACGTACGCAGCTGCTGCAGCCAGGCGTTGGGGCGGGGTTTTACCAACGGCTGCGAAGAGGACGATCCCTTCATGCTGCTGCGCACGCCACCCCGCGGGGAGGCGCCGGCGCAGGAAGCACTCTTAAAGCGACTGCTCGAGGTCCTGGAGCAGAACGACTTCGCCCTCAACGTCGCCACGCTCCTCTACCTGGAGAGGAGCCTGATGCTGGGCATCCTGGGGGCATTCTACGACCACGCGATCGATTTCGTCGACACCGCCCATGAGCAGGTCCTGCTCTCCATGGTCACCTCGCCCCGGTTCCTGCAGAGCGCAGCGGCCGACGAGTTCTTCGAACGGCGCCTGGACGCTGTTAACGGCGACCTCTCCGGCCTCTACCGCTACCTGGACCAACCCTGGTTTCTCGAGCTGCTGCTGATCCTCAAAAACGGCTACTACGGCAACGGTAACTTCAATTACATCGATACCCTCGAGAGCTCCTTCCGCGAGAGCTTCATCGAGGGCATCCTCGAACTGATCCGCCATGGTCAGCTGGTCAGGCTGCTGGTGGGCCTCAAGTCCTTTCTCAGCGATGCCAGGGTACGGAAAAAGATCCAGGGGTTCGTTACCAGGACCGAAACCGAGACGAAGCTGCACCGGCTCTACGACTGGCTGGGCATCGGCAACGACCTGGCCATCGGCCTGGAGTTCCTGGTCGGCAGCATCTGCTTTCTGCCCCACCGCAACGAGCACTTGGGGGTCTGGCTGTTTATTGCCGGCAGTTCCCAGCTGCTGATCCGCCCGCTGATCGTCATCACCCGTAAGACCCACCTGCGCCGGCTCTATCGGCGCAAGATCAAGTTCTGAGCAAGGCAGCCCGCAGTCGGCAGGTCATCTCCTTTTCGAGGTCGGACCTGTCGGAGCCAAGAGGTGAGTCAATGCCAAGCCCCCAAGACCCCAATCGATCATTTCAGGGCAAAGGCGACCTTGAGGACCACCTGGTACTCGGTGACCTTCCCCTCGGCGTCGATGTGGCCGTGGATCTCCTCGACTTCGAACCAGGAGAGCCCCTCCAACGACGCCCGGGCCTTGCTGAGCCCAGCCTGGATCGCCGCCTCGATGCTCCCGGACCCGGTACCGATTATCTCGACCTTCTTGTAGATCCGTTCCTTGCCGTAGGTCATCTTCCACCTCCTGTGCCAAGGGTTTGTTTCCAGCTTAACACCCGCAGAGGTCCCGTAAAGAGGGACCGGAAAGGTTCCAGGTCGGGGGGGGGTAGCCGCAGCAACAGGGGATCGAGAGCTTGAACGACAAAGCCACCCTGCCGCTGAATGCAGGGTGGCTTTGTCGTTTTCGAAGAATTAAAGGA
Source organism: uncultured delta proteobacterium (assembly GCA_963806685.1). Lineage (GTDB taxonomy): Bacteria > Desulfobacterota > Desulfuromonadia > Desulfuromonadales > DDH964 > DDH964. The sequence continues at coordinate 40,786 of CAWDZB010000018.1, read as the reverse complement.
CTTCGCGACGGTTGGCCTTTGGTTCAGGTTGCCGTCAAAGGTTACGGGACCAGGACCTCCTTGAGCATGCCGCCCAGCTCGCGCAGCTCCCCGCCGCAGTCGCCGACAAAGGAGGAGCCGTGCATGGTCGCCAGCCGGGCCGGGGCCAGTTCCGTCAGGCGCTGCAGGGTCGGTTCGGTCAGCGGCGAATAAGGGTAGGAATTGGCTAGCGGTCCGGCCTGGAAGCCGAGCAGGGACTGCCTGGCCTGCTCCAGGATCGACTGCTCCGTCACCGGCTCGACTTGGCCGTTGTGAAGAAGCAGATCGGAGCAGAAGAGGGTTTTGCCGGTTTCCTCAAAGAGCAGGCTGCAATCCCAGGCATGGGGGACGTGGGGCGTTTCCAGGAAGCGGAACCGGTGGCGACCGGTCGCCAGCACCTCGCCATCGGCCAGCACATGCGCCGGGCGGTCGGCGAAATCGTTAATATTTACCATCGCTCCGACCATCCCACACACCGGCTCGGCCTGAGGGGCGACAGCGAGCCACGGGTTTAGGCTGCCGCACTCGTCGGCCTCGAAATGGCTCCAGCAGATCCAGCGTAGCTTTGCCGGGTCGACGACCTTCGCCACTGCCTTGTGCACCAAGTCGAACATCCCCCGCATGCCGGTGTGGTAGAGTAGCGGCTCCTCGTCGCGGACCAGGAACTGGTTGAACTGAAGGTCGATCTTGGCGATGTAGGTCGAGATGCGAAACAGATCAGGCGCGATTTCGTCGACTTGGGTCTTCAATGAATCCTCCGTTGGAATGGGAACAGATGCGAATGGAGGTTTGACGCGGGACCAACCAGGAACCGTTTGGCTGGATGTCTTTGGTGTAAATCAGCATATCATCGTCACACAAGATCTCAAATTTTTAGCCAGGCTGATCTCTTTTCTACTCCGACTGCCATCATCTCTTATTCAATGCTTCCCTGCCTCTCCACTTACCCCAACCTCTGGTATTTACCGTCGTGCCTACCTTTTCCCCACATTGACAAGGCGAATCTTCCGGATATCCTTAGAGAATCCCTTTGAAAATGATGTCCTTTTAATGGCATGTTGGCACCAGGAAGCCTATGTTCGGTCTCCTCCTCGTAGCGGCGCTGGCCGGAACCGTCTATCCCCTGACCCTTTTCCCCCAGGCTGAAATCCACCTCGGGGGGATAGCGGTGCTGCTGGCGCTGCGCCTCTACGGCATCCGCAAGGGACTAATCGCCGCCGCCCTGGCCGGGGCCTATACCGTCATCCTCTGGCACCATCCCCTCGTCCTGCTGCTGCTCCTCACCGAGGTCGTGGTGGTCGGCCTGCTGCTCCGCAGTGGGGTCCGCGGCCTGGTTCTGGCCGACCTGCTGTTCTGGCTGATCGTCGGCCTGCCTGCGCTGTGGGCGTGGCAGAGTCTGCTGCTGCAGGCGCAACCAGCCGCTTACCTTTCCAAGCTCGCCATTCTCTTCCTCACCGGCTTCGGCAGCGCCGTGGTCGCCGCGGCACTCTTCCACCTGCTGCGCCGGGAGGAACAATCCGCTCCGTCCCTCTGGCAGGGGCAGCTCAACCTGCTGAGCTACTGCTTTTTGATCCCCCCGGCCCTGTTCCTGGCCTGGAACCTGACCACCCTCCAGGACGCCCTGACCCCGGGGCTGGAGGCGCAGGTGCAGGAACAGTGCGAAGCGCTGCAGGCCCGGCTGCGGGCGCCGCAGGCCACAGGCAGCGGCACCGCCGAGGGCGGTGTGCAGGTCCGGCGCTTCAAGGAGTTGCTGGCCGGGCAGGAGGCGGGCCTGCCCTTTCGCTTCTCCCTGATCGACGGCCGGGGCCGGGTCGTGGCCGGGAACGGAAAAATTCCCGATCGGGGGTCCGGCCTTGCCGGGCTGGCCAGCAGCGTCGACTTCTCCGCGGCCACCTTCCTTTGGAACCCGCAACAGAAGACCCTGCACCGCCTCTCTACCTGGGGGGCGCTCTCCCCCGAATCCAGCCTCTTTGGCGCCAGAGGCGAACCGTGGTATCTGGCCGTGGAGATTCCCAGCGGGCTGGTGCGCCGCCACTTGCAGCGGGTCTTCGGCCAGAGCATGGCGGTGATGCTGCTTCCGGCGCTGGCCGCCCTCTTCTTCCTGCGCCACTGGCACCGGCGCCTGGTTCGTCCGCTGCAGGAGTTGACCGCCCTCACCACCGGGCTTCCCGAACAGCTGGAGGCCGACCAGACTCTGGCCTGGCCGCGGGGGAGCGGGATCGAGGTCGAGGCCCTGATCGGCAACTACCGGATGCTGGCCGCCGCCCTGCAGGAGGCCCGGCACGATCTGGGCGCCCTGGCGGAGCACTCGGCGACCTCCCACGACGAAAAGAGGGCCCGCCACAACTGGGAGATCTTCCAGGTCGACCGGCTGCTGAAAAAGGAGGTCGAGCAGCGCAAGGAGATCGGCCAGCTGATGGAGCAGCTGGAGGCCACCGAGGCCAAGTACCGTTTCCTGGTGGAGAAGAGCCAGGTCGGGGTCTTCATCGCCGCCGGGGAAAAGCTCATCTACGTCAACCCGCGGCTGGCCGAGATCTTCGGCTACGCCCGCAAGGAAAGCCTGGTCGGCCGGCCGATAACCGACCTGATCCTAAAGCCGGACCGGGCCCGGGTGGTCGATACCCTGCGCACCCATCAGTGGGGGAAGAGCGCCAGCGCCGCGCTCCAGTTCTCCGGCCTGCGCCAGGACCAGCAGCCGATCCACATCGAGGTCCTGACCGCCAAGAGCACCTACGAAGGGCGCACCGCGGTCATCGGCACCCTGATCGACATCACCGCTCGGCGCAAGGCCGAGGAGACCATCCACCACATGGCCTACCACGACCCGCTCACCGACCTGCCCAACCGCAGCCTGTTTCGCGACCGCATGGAGCAGGCGATGGCGATGGCCGGGCGGCGCCAGGAGACCATCGCCCTGCTCTTTCTGGACCTCGACCGTTTCAAGGGGATCAACGACACCCTCGGCCACGCCGCCGGCGACCTCCTGCTGCAACTTCTGGGGGAGAGGCTCTCCGATTGCGTCCGCGCCGCCGACACCGTCAGCCGCTTCGGCGGCGACGAGTTCAACCTGCTGCTGACCCAGATCCAGCACGAGAAGGATGCCTCGCTGATCGCCGACAAGGTCCTCAATGCCATGGAGCGCCCTTTTCACATCGCCGAGCGGGACGTCATCATCACCTGCAGCATTGGCATCGCCCTCTTCCCCCGCGACGGCAGTGATGCCGAAACCCTGACCAAGAATGCCGACACCGCCCTCTACCGCGCCAAGGAGCTGGGCCGCAACAACTACCAGTTCTTCACCTCGGCCATGAACCTGCAATCCGTAGAGCGGATGGAACTGGAGGCCAGTCTTCGCAAGGTGCTGGAGAAGCAGGAGCTGCGGGTCTACTACCAGCCCCAGGTCGACCTCAAATCGGGCCGTATCGTCGGCATGGAGGCCCTGGTCCGCTGGCAGCACAGCGAAGGACTGATCAACCCGGCCACCTTCATCCCCCTTGCGGAGGAGCTCGGCCTGATCTTCCCGATCGGCGAATGGGTGCTGAAAACCGCCTGCCGGCAGACGATGGTCTGGCACGAGGGAGGATTCCCCGCCCTGCGGCTGGGGGTCAACGTTTCCGGGCAGCAATTCCAGGACCGGCTGTTCTTCGAAAAGCTCTGCGGGCTCCTCGAGGAGCTGAACTTCCAGCCGCGCTGGCTCGACCTGGAGATCACCGAAAGCGTGGTCATGCATGACGTGCGCGACACCATCATCAAGATCAAGCAGCTCCACAACGTCGGGATCATCGTCGCCATCGACGACTTCGGCACCGGCTACAGCTCGCTCAGCTACCTGCGCGACTTCCCCGTCGACCAGCTGAAGATCGACCGCTCTTTCGTCAGCAACCTCCCCGGCTCGACCAACGACGCCAACATCGCCCGCCACATCGTCGAGATGGCCCACCAACTGGGGATCCGAGTGGTGGCCGAGGGGGTGGAGACCGTCCAGCAGCTGCGTTTCCTCGAGGAGATCGACTGCGACGAGGTCCAGGGGTTCCTGCTCAGCCGACCGGTGCCTGCCGAGGAATTCAACCGCCTGCTGCTGACCCCGGTCCCCTTTCCAGACCTCTCCCGGCAGTACTCCCCGCCGGAGGGGGATGCGATGGAAGAAAGCCAGGCCCTCCCCTGAGGCACAAAGCCCCTCCCGAAACAAAGAAAGCCGCCGGCCCGTCTCACGACGTCCCGGCGGCTTTTGACCTTCAGCCCTACTAGCTATCAGCCTCCAGACTCCAGCCTTAGTCTCTGGTCCTTGCACCTTTTACCTGTTTTAAAATTTCAATGCATCCCCGCCGGCGCCTCGCTTTCCCCCTTGCGCAGCAGCAGCAGAAAGGGGATGACCGAGAGGAAGGCGATACCGAGGATCCAGAAGATGTGGTTGTAGGAGAGCATCCCCGCCTGGCGCCGGATCATCCCGTAGATCATCGCCAAGGCGGTCTGCTGCGCGTCGCTTTCGGGGACACCGCGGGCAACGGCGGCCCCGGAAAGGGCGGCGAGCTTCTGCTGGAAGGCCGGGTTCATCGGGTTGGCGTGAACGATCAGGACGTTCTGGTAGAGCTGATTGAAACGCTGCAGCAGGGTCGCCGAGACGGCAATGCCGACGCTGCCGCCGATGTTGCGCAGCAGGTTGTACATGCCGGTGGCGTTGCCCATCTCCGGTTTGGGAATGACCGAGAGGGTGGTGGTGGTCAGCGGCACGAAGATCATCCCCAGCCCCAAGCCCAGGACCATACGCGGCCAGACGAAGTCGAAGTAGGACGCCTCCAGGGTGAAGCCGTGCATGATGAACATCGAGGTCGCGCCGATGAGCAGCCCGCACAGGACAATGTAGCGCCCTTGCACGCCGCGCGAAAGAGCGGCGCCGACGAAGGGCATGGTGCACAGCGTCACCACTCCGCCCGGCGCCAGGACCATGCCGGCCATGGTCGCGTCGTAGCCCATCAGCGTCTGCAAAAAGAGCGGGATCAGCACAATCGAGCTGTAGAGACAGAAGCCGAAGATGAACATCAAAAAGTTGCCGGCCGCGTAGGAGAGGTACTTGAACAGGCGCAGGTTGACGATCGGGTGGGGATGGCGCAGCTCCACCACCACCAGGGCGACCAGCGCAACGACGGCGACCACAGCGAAGGCGACGATGAGGCCCGAGTCGAACCAGTCCTCCTGCTGCCCCTTGTCGAGAACGATCTGCAGCGCGCCGAAGCCCACCAGCAGCAGCGCCAGCCCCCAGTAGTCGATGGTGATCTTCTGGCGGTTCCTGCAGGTAGGCGGGATCGACCAGATAAGCTGCGGCCATGATCACCGCGATCACCCCGATCGGAAAGTTGATGTAGAAAATCCAGCGCCAGTTGAGCTGGTCGGTGACGTAGCCGCCCAGGGCCGGGCCGATGATCGGCCCGAACATGGCGCCGATGCCGAAGATCGCCATCGCCATCCCCTGCTCCTTGGGCGGGAAGGTCTCCATCAGGATCGCCTGGCTGTTGGGGATCAGCGCCCCGCCCGCCGCCCCCTGGATAACCCGGAACAGGACCAGGAAGCCGAGGTTGGGCGCCGCGCCGCAGCAGAAGGAGGCGAGCGTGAAGAGGACGATGCAGGTGATCAGGAAACGCTTGCGGCCGAACATCCGCGACAGCCAGCCGGTCATCGGCAGGACCACCGCGTTGGCCACCAGGTAGGAGGTCAGCACCCAGGTGATCTCGTCGGTGCCGGCGTTGAGGCTCCCCTGCATGTGCGGCAGGGCGACGTTGGCCACCGAGGTGTCGACGATCTCCATGATCGTCGGCAGCATCACGGTGATGGTGATCAGCCACTTGTTGACGGTTTTCGCTTCGGTCATAAAGGTTCAGGCCAGCCACGGAGACACAGAGTTTTCCTCCGGGTCTCCGTGGCTCTGTGGCGAATTGTCAGTCGAAAGGGTTGAGATGAACGAAGATGTCGCCGAGGCTGCGGCCGGTGTAGACCGTCGGCTCGACGCTCATCCCGACGCGCAGCAGGTGATCGGGATCGCTGGCAGAGTCGATGACGATCTTCACCGGCACCCGCTGCACCACCTTGACGTAGTTGCCGGTGGCGTTCTCCGGCGGCAGCAGGGAGAAGGCGGCGCCGGTGCCGGCCATGATGCTGTCGACCTTGCCGGCAAAGGTTCGCCCGGGGTAGGCGTCGACGGTGAAGGTGACCTTCTGCCCCGGTTCGAGGTGGGTGAGCTGGCTCTCCTTGTAGTTGGCGACGATCCACGGCTCCTCGAGCTGGACCAGGGCCAGCAGTGGCTGTCCGTCCTTGACGTTGCTGCCGACCTCCGCCGACTTGCGGGTGACGTAGCCGTCCACCGGCGCCGTGATCCGGGTGTAGGCGAGGTTGAGCCGGGCCTGGTTGAGCACCGCGGTCCTTTCGGCGATCCGCGCCTGGAGACCGCCGCCTTTCGTTTCTCCGAGCTGGGCCTCGGCCTGGCGCTGGTGCTGCCGGGCCTGGGCCAGGACATTCTTGGCCACCTTTTCGGCGGTTCGCAGTTGGTCGAGGCGTTCCTTGGGAATCACCTCCCGGGCGAAGAGGGCTTCGCCCCGGGCGAGATCGAGAGCGGACTGCTCCGCCCGGGCCCGGGCCTGGCGCACCGCGGCGCGGGCCCCTTCAACCCCGGCGGATTCGCCACTGGTGGCGTTCCTGGCCATCGCCAGGGCCGCCTCGGCCTGGGCCATCTTGGCCCGGAAGACGGCATCGTCAAGGGCCACCAGCAACTGACCCGCTTTGACCTGCTGGTTATCACTCACCGCCACCTCGCTGATGTACCCTTTCACCCGGGCGGAGATAAGGTGGATGTGGCCGGTGACGAAGGCGTCGTCGGTCACCAGCTCGACCTTGCTCTTGTACCAGAGCCAGGCGCCGGTCAAGGCCCCGGCCAGGATCAGGACCAGCAGCACCAGGCCGATCCGGCGCCGGCCGCCGCCACCGTTCTTCTTCGCCGCTGGCGTCTTGTCGTTCTCGTCTGCCACGGCTGGTTGGGTATCGTTCATGGTTCGTCCCTCAGAGGCTGCCGGCGGCGCGCTGTACGCGGGCCACCGCCACCTGGTAATCGAATTGTGCCCGGGCCAGATCGGTCCGGGTCTGGGTCAACAGGGTCTGGGCATCGAGGACCTCGGTGGCTGTTCCGACCTGTTCCCGGTAACGGTCCTGGTTGATGCGCAGGTTCTCCTCGGCCTGGTCGATGGCGGTCTGCGCAACCTCGATGCGCAGCGCCGCCACCCGGGCATCGTTGCCGGCGCTGCGGTAGTCGAGCAGGGCCTGCTGCTCGAGGTCGGCCAGCCGCCGGCGCTCCAGGTCGAGGGTCTGCCGGGCCGCGTGCAGGCGCGCGTTGCTTGCAGCGCCGTCGTAAAGGTTGAACCGTACGCCGAGGGTGGCCGAATAGATGGTCTGTTCCTGGACGTGGCTGTTTTCGACGTAATCGGCGCCGAGGTGGGCAAACAGCTCCGGCCAGAACTCCCCACCGACCTGGCGCAGCTCCTCCCGGGCGGCCGCGACCCGCTGACGCTGGGCGGCCAGTTCGGGGCGCTGGGCCACCGCCTCGGCGGCCGGGACTCCGGAGAGGTCGAGCCCCCCCTCGGGGTGGAGTTCGGCGCGGGCCTGGGGGGGGCGGCCGGTCAGGTAATTGAGGCGCAGCCAGGCATTTTCCAGTTCCCCCTGGCGGGAGAGCTGGAGCTGCCGGCTGGCGGCGAGGCGCACCTCGGCCTGCAGCAGGTCATTGCGGGTCACCACCCCCTCGTCATAGAGGGCCTGCGCATCCTTGCGGTGGGCCTCGTTCTGGGCCAGTTCCTCGCCGGCGGCCTGCAGCAGCTGCTCGGCGGTGAGAACCTGGAAATAGGCGGTGACGGTCTGCAGGAAAACCTCCTGCTCGCTGCCGCCGTAGGAGGCCTCGGCCGCCCGGGCCGCAGCATCGGCGGCACCAACCCGCCCGGAGGAGCGACCGAAGTCGTAGAGGAGTTGATCCAGGCCGAGGCTGAGGTGGCGGTAATCCTGGTCCTGGGTCGGCGCGCTGAGCGAGCCGATGACCACCTCTTGGGGAGCCTGCTGCCAGGTATAGCCGGCCTGCAGGTCGACCCGTGGCCGGTAGGCGCTACGTGCCTCGTTGACCCGCTCGGCGGCAACCGCCGGGGCGAGTGCCGCGGCCTGCAGGGTCGGATTCTGCTGCCGGGCCAGGGCCAGGCAGTCGACCAGGGTCAGCTTTTCGCCCCGGGCCGCGAGGGGGGTGAAGAGCAGGAGCAGGGAGACCAAAATGCAAATCGGTCTAGTCATGGATCCCTCCACGGAGTTTGGTCAGCAGCCGGCAGAGTTCTTGGTACTCCCCCGCAGCCAGGTTGGCGGCGACCTGCCGGCGCAGCTGATTGGCAAGGGCGGCCAGTTCCCCCTCCAGGGCGCGCCCGGCCGGGGTCAGGCAGACTTTCCAGGCGCGACGGTCGGCGGGGTCGGGCAGGCGCCGCACCAGTCCCTGCTTCTGGAGCCGGTCGAGCAGGCCGCTGAGGGTGGTGCGGTCGATGTCGGTCTTCTCCGAAAGAGCGGTCTGCGAACGGCCGTCCTCGTGCCAGAGAAATGCCAGCAGGGCGAACTGGGGCGGGGTAATGCCATGCGGCGCCAGCAAATCGCGGAAACGGGCGTAGAGCCGCTGGTGGGCCTTGGCGAGCAGGAAACCGACACTGGTTTCGATGTTGAACTGTTCCAACCGCTCCTCCCACAGTTTATTTCTACGCAGATATTCAGCATACTGTATAATTTCGCAATTTACTCTTCGGCCCGGTCGCTGTCAAGGCATCAGGAAATTTTTCCCGGTCCTGGCCAGGCCACTTAAGCGCTTGACCGCCCGCGCGCTTCTCTTTATAATCCACACCACTTCTCGCCGCCCGACCCATCCGACCTCGGCCGGATCGACCGTCTCGGGGGTGTGGTGAAATTGGTAGACGCACTGGACTCAAAATCCAGCGGACGCAAGTCCGTGTCGGTTCGACTCCGACCACCCCCACCAGCAAACGCCGAAAGCCCGTCATCAGACCGATGACGGGCTTTCGGCGTTTGCAAACCAGACACCGGCCCGCTCCCCCTACCCCGCCCGACTATCGCAACATCCTGGAAAGATAGAAAAAGGTTCCGCCCACCGAAAGTCCGGCGAGGAAGTTGCCAGCATTGCTGCAGATCACCGAAAGCTGAACGCGAATGGGATGGAGCTGTTGAACGAGGGGGTGGTCGAGATGGTATACCAGCAGGTAGAGCTCCGACCCCTTCCACAGCAGGATGCAGGCGAAGACCCCGATGAAGGCGGCAAAGCCCATGCCGATCGGGCTGTCCTTGACGCCGCCGTAGATCTTGCGGATCAGGTCGATGTTGATCAGGGAAAGGAAGACCCAGGTGCTGTTCTCAACGATGCGGATGCTGCGCAGGATGTCTTCGTCGGGCGGAATATTGACCAGGACGAAGACCAGGGAGGCGCCGATCACCGCCAGGGTGACAAGGTAGACCTGACGCTTGCTCCCGGCCGGTTCCAGGGTCCGGGAGAAGACGTAGTATTCCTGGAAACCGTGACTCATCGCCAGGATCGCGATGGTGCTGACGATCAAGCCCATCGCCGCTACCCGGGGTGCCGCGGCGCCGGGGAGAAAGGGAAGCGCGCGGGGAAGGGCCTCGCCGACCAGGATCAGGAAAAACCCGACGGCGATGCTGGTCCAGGCCCGGGCGTTCCCGAGGCTGAAGTAGCCTGCAAGGGCCCCGGCGACGATCCAGAGCAGCAGTTGCAGCAGGTGGAAATTCATGGAAGCCTCCGCGGTCAGGTCCGGGAACAGCCTCGGTTGCGGGCGGGTCAGGAGGAGAGAAACCCTTTGGCTCCCTCTTTCATCCGCTGCAGCATCCGGTTGATGGTTGATGGACCGGCCACCAACCTGGCCAGGGTGGCGAGATGTTCCAGGAAGGGGAGCAGGTCGGCTTCGCCGATCCCGCCGCCAGCCGGCAGGCTCTTCTCGGCCGCCTTGTCGACCAGTGAAGCCCCAATCCCGCCGAGATGAGCCTCGGCGACGCCGCGAAGAAAAATCAACAACTTCAGACGCCGGTCCTGGTCCTGCAGCTCACGGCTGCGGCTCGCCTGCTCATCACGAGAACGCCGGAGACGCCGGACCAGGTCCACGGCCTGCTTCCAGAGGGTGTCGAGGTCCGCACCGTCAAGCAAGTTGGCGAGATCGGCCTCATCTGCTTCCCGCGCGGTCAAGACATCGATCTTCGCCCCGGGCAGCCGGGCCACCGACATCGAGGTGTCGGCCTCGGTCTCGATGTCCGTCGATCCGTCGTGGAAGAAGCCAAGGGGGCTGCCGTTGCGGTAAAAGATCAGGGCGATGCGCTCCGGGGTATAGATGCGCAGGCAGCCGCTGACCCGGTATTCCTTGAGCCGGGCAAGGAGGGCCTTGATGTCGACCAGCTTGACTTCCTGCCCCTGGAAGAGGACGTCGCCGTGGAGCAGGGCGTGGATGCTCAGTGCCAGTTCCGGAGACAGGGTGTAGATGTCGAGCAGGGCCCTACCCCCCAGGGATTCCTCGAAGATACGGCCGATGGCGTCACTGTCGATCAGCTGCTCGCGACCGGTTTCAAACAGCGCACTGATCAGGCTGCCCCTAGCAAAGATGAGGATCCCGGTGCCGCCTCCGGCATCAAAGCGCAGATAACCGCTGAAGCTGTTCCCACGCAACTTGCGCAGGGCGTCCGGAAGATGGACCCGGCCCGGGTCGATCCGCTCCTTGACCGGGTTTCCGCGTGGCAGAAGAATCATCGGGGAGGTCTCGGCGGCAAGACGCCGCAACAGTCAGAAGGACTTGGAAAGTTTAAATATTTTTCCAACCTAGTCAATCGTTTCTCCCCGGCCGGAGCCGGTCACTCCCAGGGCCCGGCATCCCGCAACCCTTCCAGCAGCCGTCGCCGCAGGGGGCGGACGACATCCCGCCAGTCGGCGACGGCACGTCGTCCCGGGACGATCAACAGGCATTCCCGGAACAGCTCTTCCGGGCTCCGGCTACAGACCCGCTGCAGCAGCAGCTGCCAGGGGCCGGCCGACGTCGTCGCCGGTTCGACCGCGTCGGGCAAAGGGGCATCCCCGGGAATCCGCTGCAGGACCAGGGGAGGCTGCCGCTCGGCGGAATACCGCAGCAGCAGCGCGGCACCCTCATCCGCCGCAGATTCCGCTGCGCTGCCGGCGACCAGCCGGGAGAGACAGCCGGCATGGAGCAGGCCGCGGCGGCGACCGTGCAGGGCCTGGTAATAAGCACCGATCTCCGGGGCCGGCGCCGCGCACAGCGGGCAGGTTGCGGCGTACAGCCGCGAGCTGTCCGCCTCGATCGGTGCCTCCGGTCCGCCGCCCGCCAGCGGCGCCGGGAGGGCCGCCAGGCGCTCGAGGACGAACTCGGCCAGGGTTCGGAACTGGCCGTGGACCTGAGTTGTGCGGGCGTGGGTCAAAACCGGGTAGATGCGGCTGGAGAGACCGGATGCCAGGCTCTCCACCTTGGGGCTCTTGGCGATGGCCGTCGGCGCCACCTGGTAGCCGCGCTCCTGCGCCGACCGGACCAGGAAGTCGTGCATGCCGAGGTTACCGCGCAGCCGCAGCCGGCCGTCGATCAGGCTCGGCACCAGCCAGAGACGTTCCGGGCCGTCCCCCGCCTCGGCAAGCAGCGCCTGCAACGCCGCGGCGTTGACCAGCGAGGCGCGGTCCTTGACCGGGGTGAGGACCAGGTCGGCGGCGAGCAGCGCATTGTGGCTGAGACCGTCGAGGATCGGCCGGGTATCGAGAATCAGCACCCCCGGCAGCCGCGACCGGCAGAGCAAGCGGCGCAGCCAGAGCGGGTCCCCGGGGAACGCCAGGCGTCGGGCCGAGGCGAGGAAGGCGACGCCGTATTCGCCCAGCTGCGCCAGCTCTTCGGGCAGGGTGCCGGCCAGCAGCCCAGCGACCGAGCCGCCGCTGCGTCCGCCGATGGCGAACATGCTGTCGACGGAGAAATGGTTGTCGAAGGAGGCGATGGTGACCGGCAGCTCCTCGTCGAGGGCCTTGAGGTAGACGGCGAGGTTGGTGGCGAGGGTGGTCTTGCCTACGCCCCCCTTCTCGCTGGCCACCGCCACCACGTACGGGCCGATCGCTTGCAATCGTTGCCTTTCGTCCATCAGCCCATCTCCAGCTGTCAGCTATCAGCGTTCAGCTATCAACTTTCATTGACCGTCGCCGGCGCCGCGACATGCAGTGCCTCCCAGCGTCGATAGAGGTCGGCGATCCGTTCCTGCAGCCGGCCGTGGCGGCTAGAGGCCTGCCGCCACCCCTCGGCATCGGCGTAGAGAGCGGGATCGGCCATGGCCTGTTCCAGCTCGGCCAATTCCACTTCGGCGGCCTCGATCTGCCCTTCCAGCTCGGCGAGCTCCTTCTGCCAGCGCTTCTCCTGGCGCTGCGCTTCCTTGCGCTCCTCGTGCTGTCGGCGACGATCCTCCTTTTCGAGGGTGCTGCCGTCGCTGGCGGTGCCGACCAGCGTCTCGACCCGCTGCGCGGAATGGCCGAGTTCGCCGCTCGCCGCCTTGGCGGTGAGGAAGTCCTCGTAGTTGCCGAGGAAGGAGAGCGCCTGACCGCCGCCGACCTCGATCACCCGGGTCGCCAGGGCATCGACGAAGTAGCGGTCGTGGGAGACGAAAACCAGGGTCCCGGGATAGTGCTGCAGGGAGGCGAGCAGCACCTCCTTGGAGGCGAGGTCGAGGTGGTTGGTCGGCTCGTCGAGCAGCAGCAGGTTGGCCGGCCGCAGCAGCAGGATGGCGAGCGCCAGGCGGTTGCGCTCGCCGCCGGAGAGGACCGCAATCTTCTTGTGGACGTCATCGCCGGAAAAAAGGAAGGTACCAAGAATGTCACGCACTTTCGGCACCATGGCCATCGGCGCGGCGCGGGTGATCTCTTCCAGGACGCTGCGCTCGGAGTCGAGGACCCGGGCCTGGTCCTGGGCGAAGTAGGCGAGCTGCAGGTTGTGGCCCGAAGTACGGCTGCCGGCCAGGGGCGCCTCGACCCCGGCCAGCAGACGCATCAGGGTCGACTTGCCGGCGCCGTTGGCGCCGACCAGGGCGATCCGCTCCCCCTTCTCGATGCTCAGTTCGATGCCGGAGAGAACCTCGCGGCCGTCATAGCCGTGGTGAATACCCGACAGCTCCAGGGCAAGACGTCCTCCCTTGGGCGGGTCGGGGAAGCGGAAGAAGATCTTGCGCCGCGGCGGCGGCACGTCGATGCGCTCGATCTTCTCCAACTGCTTGATGCGGCTCTGCACCAACGAGGCCTTGTTGGCCTGGTAGCGAAAGCGGCTGATGAAGGCCTCGATGCGCTCGATCTCCTCCTCCTGGCGGCGCTTGGCCTCCTGCAGGGCGGAAACGCGGCGCTCCCGCTCCTCAAGGTAGCGACTGTAGTTGCCGGGGTATTCGCTGAAGCTGCCGTTCCAGACCTCGACGATGCGGCCGACCACCTGGTCGAGAAAGAAGCGGTCGTGGGAAACCAGCACCACCGCGCCGGGATAAACGGCCAGGTAGGTTTCCAGCCAGTCGCGGGCCGGCAGGTCGAGGTGGTTGGTCGGCTCGTCGAGGAGCAGCAGGTTGGGACGCTGCAGCAGCAGGCGGGCCAGGGCGATGCGCATCTGCCAACCGCCGGAGAAGTGCTCGCAGGGCTTATCCCAGTCGCTTTCCGCAAACCCCAGCCCGCGCAGTACCTTGGCGATCTCGGTTTCCATCTCGTAGCCGCCGCGCTGGCGGAAGACCTCCTGTACGGTGGCGTAGCGGTCGAGGTCCTCCTGGCGGTGGGAGGCGGCGATGCGCGTCTCGAGTTCGCCCATTTCCCGCTCCATGGCGAGCAGCTCGGACAGCGCGGTGCGCACCTCGCTGAAGAGGCTACGGCCGCTATACTCGAGGCCGTCCTGGGGCAGATAGCCGAAGGTGGTGCCGCGTGCGATCTGTACCTCGCCGCCGTCGGCTGTCACCTGCCCCGCCAGCATCTTCAGCAGGGTGGTCTTGCCGGCGCCGTTCTCGCCGCACAGGCCGACCTTGTCGCCGGGGCGCAGGTGCCAGTTGATGCCGGCGAAGAGCCGTCGGCCGCCAAAGTCTTTGATGATCTCCCGTAGCTGCAGCATGGGGCCTGTTATAACACAACGCCGGGCGCGGGAAAACTCTCTAATTCTGGCAACTGCACCGTTCGGGTCGGGTCGATTCGCCGCTGGGCATTTTCCGTTTTATCTGCTATAGTTGCGCGGCAACCGGGTAGGTTCACCCTCCCGCGACGACGCTTCTTCCGGGCTTTTTGCCCCGACGATAGAGTAACCCATCGTTTCTCAGTGCTTCGCCGGCGCTTCCCCCCGCCGTGCCCGCCCCGTCCCCGCCGTTGTCGGCGGCCGGAGGTGCAGGGCCCGGGCCGGGAGCACTGCCGCGGGCACGCCCGGCCGGGCGATCCCGGACCGCACCCCGTTTGAGGCCGCGCCGCGCACGGCCGGAAGGATTTCCATGAGCAAGAAGATGCTGATCAACGCCACCCATCCTGAGGAGAACCGGGTGGCGACGGTCGAGGATGGGCTGCTGACCGACCTCGACATCGAATCCGAAGGCCGCGAAATGACCCGCGGCAACATCTACAAGGCAACCGTGGTCCGTGTCGAACAGGGACTGCAGGCCGCCTTTATCGATTACGGGGCCGAACGCCTCGGCTTCCTGCAGATGGGGGAACTACACCCCTCTTTCTTCCAGGGCTTCGAGGCCGGCGACGGGAAGGGGCGGCCGCGTATCAACGATCTGCTGCGTCGCGGCCAGGAGATCCTGGTCCAGGTGGTAAAGGAGGAGCGCGGCACCAAGGGAGCGGCACTCACCACCTACCTCTCACTCCCGGGCCGCTACATGGTGCTGATGCCCGACTCGGACACCAAGGGGGTGTCGCGCAAGATCGAGGAGGAGGGGCAGCGTAAGAAGCTCAAGGAAGCGATGAAGTCCCTCGATCTGCCAGCGCAGATGGGCTACATCGTACGCACGGCCGGCATCGGCCAGACCAGGGAAGAGCTCAAGCGCGACTTCGACTACCTGGTGCGGGTCTGGGAGAACATCCAGGAGCTGGCCGGAAAGGTCAAGGCCCCGACGCTGGTCTACAAGGAATCGAACCTGGTCATCCGCTCGATCCGCGACTACTTTACCGCCGACATGGACGAGGTGCTGGTCGACGACCCCGAGGTCTACGAGGAAGCCCGCGATTTTTTCCAGCAGGTGATGCCCGAGTACCTGCGGCTGGTCAAACTGCACCAGGAACGACGGCCGATCTTCTCCCGCTACCAGATCGAGGAACAGATCGAGACCCTCTCGCGCAACAAGGTGCCCCTCCCCTCGGGAGGTTCGATCGTCATCGACGCCACCGAGGCGCTGGTGGCAATCGACGTCAACTCGGGGAAGATGGCCGGCGAACAGGGGGTGGAGGGGACCGCCTACAAGACCAACCTCGAGGCCGCCGCCGAGGTGGGGCGCCAGCTGCGACTCCGCGACCTGGGCGGACTGATCGTCATCGATTTTATCGACATGCGGGACCGCAAGCATATCCGCGAAGTCGAAAAGACCCTCAAGGACTCCCTGGCAAACGACAAGGCGCGGGTCACCGTCGGCCGGATCAGCCAGTTCGGCCTGTTAGAGATGAGCCGCCAGCGGATCAAGGCGACCCTCGCCGAGGGTTCCTACCTCCCCTGCCCCAACTGCGGCGGCAGCGGCCGGGTAAAAAGCGCCGAGGCCCAGGCAGTCGCCTTCTTGCGCAAGCTCCAGGCGGCCGTCGCCCGCGGCCAGGTCGAGCGGGTCGAGGGCGAGGTGCCGATCGACGTCGCCCACTACCTGCTCAACACCAAGCGCGAAGAGCTCAGCGAGATGGAGCGCCGCTACCAGGCAGGCATCTTCATCCGTGCCCGCAAGTCCTTCGTCGCCAGCCAGTACGAACTCATCGTCCACAAGCGCGAGAAGGGCGAGACCCGCGACGAGAGCTGGGCGCCGGTCACCGCGGCCTCCGCCCCGCATGCACCGCTGGCGGCGGCACCGGTGGCAGCTCCGGTTACGGCCCCGGAACCCGCCGCGGTTAAGGCGATCGAGGAACCGTTCCCCGCGGCGCGGGAGAACCCGGCGGAAGCCGATACCGCGGCCGAAGGGGAAGCAAAGAAGAAACGCAAGCGGCGGCGGCGCAAGAAGAAGACGGGGGATGCCGGGGAAGGGATGGAACCAGCGGCAGCGGCAGTGGCCGGCGCGACGGAGGGTATGGAGACCGAGGAAATCGGCGCAGCAGGTGAACAGGCGGAGACAGTCGAGGCTGCCATCAGCGCCGACAGCGACAGTGCCGAGAGCGGGGAAGAGGGTCAAAAGCGCAAGCGCAAACGTCGTCGGCGCCGGAAGAAACCGGCGGAAGGCCTGGCGGAAGGAGAAACCGCTGCCGGCGAGGTGAGCGAATCGATCCCGGCTTCGTCCGGCCCCGGTCCGGCGGAAGCCCCGGCGGAAGTGGCTGCGGAAGCATCGGGAATCGACGAATCCGCGGACAGCCCTCAGCCGGCACCAGGCCGACGGGGCAAACCGGCGGTTGAGAAAACGGCCAGCGAAGAACCGCAGGCAGTGGAACCGGTCCGGGAGGAACCGACCGGGGAAAGTTCGATCAAGGAACCACCGAGAAGGAAACGGGCCCCCAGGAAGACCGCCGCCAAAGGCCAAGGATCCGCCGAACCAACGACCGGGGAGCCCGTTGCCGCCAAGCCGGAGACGAAGGCGCGGGCCATCGCCAAGCGGCCAACCGGCACTGCTGGCAAGGAGCCGGCGCCGGCAGAACCGCCCGCTGAAAAGCCCGCTGCCGCCAAACCAACTGCCGCGAAGCGCCGGGCTGCTCCCAGAAAGGCTGCCGCTGCGGCGCCGAACGGGACGAAGGAGGCTGCAACTCCCGCCGACGCTAAGCCGGACGCCACATCCGGCTCGGCCGCCGAGGAGCGCCCTGCACCCCAGCCGGCCACCGCAGGGGTCCCCACAGCAACGGAAGCTGTCAAGGCCCCCAAAACACCCCGGAAGCGTACACCGAAGAAGGCCGCACCAGCGGCCGAAGCCGAACCGGGAAAGGCCGGGGACCAGGGTCCGGCAACCAGAACCACCCGGCGCAGGAAGACCGTCGGCAATACGGCCGAGGAATAGTGAGGCCGACCGCAGCAAAAAACGGGGCACCTAGCGGTGCCCCGTTTTTTTTCTCCGACCCCGGCAGGGGCATTGCCCGAACCGCGGCCCCTTCCCCGCCTTACAGGTAGCGCCCTCCGAAGAGCATCTCCAGGGTCAGGGCAATCGACGGGTCGGGTTTGAAATCATCGTTGCGGTCGAGGTCGATCTGGGGTTTGAGCTCGAGGAAAACCCAGCCATGGTGGATGTCGCGCCGATAGCGAATGCTGGCAAAGTAGTGGCTATCCTCGAACTCCGGCTCGATCACCCCGCTGACGCCGAGGTCGTAGGCCATCCATGCCCTGCTGCTCAGCGGATGGGAAAAGAACAACACCTCGGACCAAAGTAGGTTGTGGGGTTCGTCGAGCAGCCAGACCGCCTGGCTGCTGCTGCGGAACAGCGCTTCGTTCCCCGTTCCCCGTTCCAGGTCGTAGCGGAGGCGCGCCTCCCAGCTGCGGGTGCTGTACCAGCCGGGGGTGAAGGTAACGCGACTCAGCCAGGTGGCGCTGAGGGGATGCAGCCAGCGGCAACGGAGGCGCAGGTAGGGGTCGGGCGGCCAATGGAGTTTGACCCCGGGCTGCAGGCGCACGTCCCAGAACTCCTTGTGCTGCAAAATGTACTGCAGGGTGGCGGCGAGGGACTGATCGTTGACGGTTTGGGAAAGGGAGGTTCCGGTGGTCGGTGCGTCCTGGCTGGTCTGGTCGATCTGGTCGGGCTGTTCGCTTTCGATGAGCAGGTTGATCCTGTCACTCAGATTCGGCAAATCGAGATGGGCGCGCACCTTGCCGTCGTAATCGATTTTCCCGCCGCGGCCGTAGATGACGCTGCCGCGCAGCAGCAGATAGGTCCCCGAGCTCTCTTCATAGGCACGGGTAGTGCCAAAGAAGGAGTCGATCCGGCGCGAGAGATCCTCCACGCTGTGGGAGAAGTAGCTGTGAAAGCCGGTCAGGCCGCTGACACCGGGGATATTCGGTTCTGGTTCGGGCAGGTTGAGGTCAGTCGCGGCGGGCGGCACCGTGGACGACTCCTCGGTAGCCGCCAGGGAGGCAACCGGCAGCAGCAGAAGGGAGAGCAGAGAAAAAAGGAGCAGCGGTCGCTTCATGGGTAATGGCTCGACGGTTTAGGACCAGACCGCAGCATGATCAGCGAGCTGGACGGAGAGAACATTCGGCGCCGTGGGAGCAGGTGGTTATTTGCCCAGCCCGCCGATGATGCCGCGGACCGCCGCCGGGATGTCCGACGGCTTCTGAATGGTCTTGCCGTTGGCGCTTTCGGCCAGACCCTTAAGGTATTCGATGTACTTCTCACCGAGCAGATAGACGACCGGCAGCTCCTTCTCCTGAATCGCTTGGGCGATCCTGTCGATCGCCTGCTTGTCGCCGTCGGCCTTGGTCCGATCGACCATGGCCGGCCGGAAGAACCGGAACCAGGTGGCGGTCATGGCAATACTTGCCAAGGCCCAGAAGGCCAGCTGGGCACTCAGCGCCAGGCCGGGAAAGAGCCAGAGCAGTCCCGCCACCGCCAGGCTAATTAAAATACCCTTGCCCGCCGGCAGTGTCAATCCGATCAGAGGTCCGTACCATTACCTCAAAGGCCGGGATGAAACCGTCCCGGCCTTTGAGGGGCAACTATTTCAGCGCCTGGAGTTTTTCCTGGCTTTGTTGCAGAATGACCAGTTTTTCGCGGGCCTCGGCGAGCTTGCCGCGGTCCTTCTCCAGCACCTCGGGGGGGGCCTTGGCGACAAAGGCTCGGTTGCCGAGCTTCTTCTCGAAGAGCGCCACGTCCTTTTCGACCCGGCCGATCTCCTTGGCCAGGCGCGCCTCCTCTGCGGCGACGTCGATCAGCCCGGCCATCGGCAGTAGGATTTCCACCTCGCCGGCGACCTGGGTGGCGCCCTTGTCGGGGCGGGCGACGCCGACGCCGTAGCTGAGCTCGCCGACCCGCGCCAGGGCGCGAATGTAACCTTGCCCTTCGGCGAGGATGGCAGCGGCCACGTCGCTTCTGCAGTCGAGAACCGCAGCCACTTGGCGACCCGGGGCGACGTTCATCTCGCCGCGAATGTTGCGGATGGCCCGTATCACCTCCATCACCAGCTCCATGCGCGCCGCGCCGCCCGCGTCCAACGGAAGCCCCGTCCCGTCCGGGTAGACGCTCTGCATCAGATAGGCGCTCGGCCGGCTTCCCGGCAGGGCCTGCCAGATCTCCTCGGTGATGAAGGGCATCAGCGGATGGAGCAGGCGCAGCAGTTGCTCAAGGACCGTGAACAGGACGGCCTGGGCGCGCGACTTGGCCGCCGGATCGTCGCCGTAGAGGTCGTCCTTGACCAGCTCGATGTACCAGTCACAAAAGTTGTGCCAGGTGAAGGCGTAGAGCAGGCTCGCCGCCTCGTTGAAGCGGTAGTCGGTCAGCGCCTGGTGGACCTCCCGGGCGGTCTCGGTTAGGCGCACCAGGATCCAGCGGTCGGCCAGGGAGAGATCGAGGCGTTCCAGCTCGACGGTTGCCGGATCGAATTCTTCGAGGTTCATCAGCGCGAAGCGGGCGGCGTTCCAGAGCTTGTTGGCGAAGGCCCTGTAGCCGGCAATGCGCTCGGTGGCGAGCTTGATGTCGCGGCCCATGGCGGCGAAGGCGGTCAGGGTAAAGCGAAAGGCGTCGGCGCCATATTCGTCGATGACCGAGAGCGGATCGATGACGTTCCCCTTGCTCTTGGACATCTTCTGCCCCTGGGCGTCGCGCACCAGGGCATGGATGTAGACGTCGTTGAAGGGGACCTCCTCCATGAACTTGAGCCCCATCATCATCATCCGCGCCACCCAGAAAAAGAGGATGTCGAAGCCGGTCACCAGGCAGGATGTCGGGTAGAACTTGGCCAGGGTCTCGGTCTTTTCCGGCCAGCCCATGGTCGAGAAGGGCCACAGGGCGCTGGAGAACCAGGTGTCGAGGACGTCGGTCTCCTGGTGGATGACGCTGCTGCCGCATTGGGCGCAGGTCTTCGCGTCCTCGCGGGCAACGGTGATCTCGCCGCAGTCGTCGCAGTACCAGGCGGGGATCCGGTGTCCCCACCAGATCTGCCGGCTGATACACCAGTCCTTGATGTTGAACATCCACTCGAAGTAGGTCTTCTCCCACTGTGCCGGGACGATGCGGGTGGCGCCGCCCTGCACCGCCTCGATCGCCTTTTCCGCCAGCGGCTGGACGTTGACGTACCACTGCAGGGAGAGATAGGGCTCGATAATCGTCTTGCAACGGTAGCACTCGCCGACGGCGTTGGCGTGGGGCTCGATCTTCTCCAGCAGCCCCAGCTCCTCGAGGTCGGTGACAACCTTGCGGCGCGCCTCGTAGCGTTCCAGCCCCTGGTAGGGACCGCCGTTTTCGTTGATGAAACCGGAATTGTCGAGGACGTTGATGAATTCGAGGTCATGGCGCTTACCGACCTCGAAGTCATTGAAGTCGTGGGCCGGGGTTATTTTTACCACCCCAGTGCCAAACTCGCGATCGACGTAATCGTCGGCAATCACTGGGATCTCCCGACCGAGCAGCGGCAGGACCACGCTCTTGCCGATCAGGTCAGCGTAGCGCTCGTCCTCGGGGTGGACGGCCACCGCGGTGTCGCCGAGCATCGTTTCGGGGCGGGTGGTGGCGACGATCAGGAACCGCGCCTCCCCCTTGATCGGGTAGCGCAGGTGCCAGAGCTGCCCCTGCTTTTCGTCGTGCTCGACCTCGAGGTCGGAGAGGGCGGTGTGGCAGCGCGGGCACCAGTTGATCAGCCGGTTGTCGCGGTAGACCAAGCCCTCCTCGTAGAGGCGCACGAAGACCTCGCGCACCGCCGTCGAGAGCCCCTCGTCCATGGTGAAGCGCTCCCGCTCCCAGTCGCAGGAGGCGCCGAGACGCTTGAGCTGGTGGATGATCTGTCCACCCGACTCGCTGCGCCATTTCCAGACCCGCTCGACGAAGGCATCGCGCCCCAGATCATGGCGGTCGGTCCCCTCGCCGGCGAGCTGTTTTTCGACGACGTTCTGGGTGGCGATACCGGCGTGGTCGGTCCCCGGCATCCACAACACCTCGTGGCCGGTCATCCGTTTCCAGCGGCAGAGGATATCCTGCAAAGTGTTGTTGAGGGCATGTCCCATGTGCAGCACGCCGGTAACGTTGGGCGGCGGGATAACGATCGAATAAGGGGGCTTGGGCGAGCGCTCGTCGGCACGGAAACAGCCGTTTTCTTCCCAGGCACGGTACCATTTGCGCTCGATGTCCTGGGGCTCGTAGCCCTTGGGGAGTTGGGGTTCCATGAACGGTAGGGTCCTCAGGATGCGATGTAATAGGGAAGCCGCAGCGGCGGCCCGGAAAAGGAAATGGGGATTTTAGCCATCCCCATTTCCGCCGTCAACTCATGTCGTTCCGCCACTTCAGGCGGTCTTCTCCTTGATCTTGCGGATTTCCTCGCGGATCAGCGATTCGGCCAGGTCCGGGACGACCTCCCAGGCGATCTTTTCGAGGGTCCGGTTGGCCAGGCGCTCGATAACGGAGCCGACCATTCGCTCGACGATCCTTTCCAGATCGGCCTCCGACAAAGAGGCGACCCGCTCCTCGATCCCGGGCTGGGGAGTCGCGGGAACGATGGTCTCCGGGGCCACCGCTGCGGCTTCGGGCTCGGGAGAAGGCGGAGCGGCGGGCGGCATCGGTTCCCCCTGAGCCGCCGGCTCATCGGTCAGGTCGAAGTCCCAGTCCTCGGTTTCGAGTACATTTGCCGTGGCCAGGGCAGCCCCCTCCTCGTCGGGGAATTCCCATTCCTCGGCGGCGTCATTGGCGATGGTGCCGGGCGCTTCGGCAAAGGCGGTCTCCATTGCTAGGCGATCCCCCGCATCCCCCACAACCGGCTCTTCCTCGAAGGTGAAGTCCCGGGCCGGCGGCGCTTCTGCGCCCGCCAGTTCTGCCGCTTCTTCAACGGCGAAGACGAATTCCTCGCTCTCATCTTCCGCGAGTTCCTCGGCCTCGAGGATGTCGCTATCGTCCAACGCCAGGATTTCTTCATCGAAATCCCCCCAGTCGGGTTCCTCCGCTTCGGGCAGGGCGACCGCTTCATCAGCCGGGGCAGGCTCGGGCGTACTCAGAGCCAAGGGGGAAGGCGGAGAGATGGCCTGGGCTGCGGGTTCCGGTATCTCCGGAAAGGTTTCCTCCTCGAAAAGAAATTCCTCTTCGAGTTCCGGGGCGGCGGGTTGCAAGTCCTCCTCGTCGAAGGCGATGGAACTCCAGACGTCTTCTTCGGCCGGAGGAAGGGCAGCGGCCGGGGTCGGCGGTTCAGGCACCTCGAGTTCGCCCCAGCCCGCCGCCGATGGCTCGGCAGCGACCGTCTCGTTCTGCTCGACCGTATCGACCTGCTCGGCATGTGCAACGATCTCTGCAGGTGCAGCGGGAGCAGCGTCGAGCAACTGCTCCACGCGGTCGATCAGGGTCTGGGATTCGAAGGGCTTGGCGATCCAGCTGTCGGCACCGGCGGTTTTTGCCTTGTCCTCATCGAAGGGCTCGAAGGTCCCGGTCAGGAGCAGCACCGGCACGCGGCTCAGGGCAGGGTCCTGCTTGATGGCGCTACAGAGTTCGTAGCCATTCCGGCCGGGCATAAAGACATCGGCCAACACCAGGTCGGGGTGAACCTCCCGGGCCTTCTCAAGCGCGGCATTGCCGTTGTCGACCACCGTCAACTCGTAGTCCTCGTTGGCGAAGGTGATGCCGATGACCTTCTGAATCGTGATACTGTCGTCAGCCAACAACAGTTTTTTGCTCATCCAGGCCTCCTTGGCTCCAGCAGGGCGCAATAGCTAACGGGGGAGGGTATTCAGCAGCGCTTCAACATCGAGCAGCGGATACGCATTCCCGTTATAGACGAAGCTGTTCGTTGCGGGAAAACGGGACGGAGGGGCCGACTCGTTGGCTGCCACCGTTCCCAATCGGCGTTCGACGATCTGCAATACCTGGTCAACCGGCAGACCGAGCGGCCCGAGATCGGTACCATAAAGGAGCGTGTAGGTACATTCCAGACCGGCCTCCCCCAAAAGGAGGAGCGCCAGATCAAGCAGTGGCACCACCGTGTCCTGGTAGAGAAATACCCCCCTGAATCCGGACCGGATCATCAGCAGAGGAAAGACATGCGGCGCTGGCAGGATGCGCCAAACCCCTTCCAGAGGAAGGGCCATGGGCTCTTCACCGACCAGAAACAGGACGATGCGGGGCGTCATCCCTCCCTCCCGAAGGCTTCCAACTCCAGGGCCTGGCAGGCCTGGAGCGCCTCCTCCCGCCATAACGCAAGCTCCCTGCAGGGACCCGGCTCCGTTAGCGACAGCAATTCCGGCAGGGGCCGCAGGGTGAATTCGCCGGCAGGGAATATCCCTTCGACACAATCCACGGGCAGCATCCACGGCCCGCACCGGCCACAGAGCACGAGCAGCGGTCCGTCGGCCCCGGCTGGTCCAGGGAGACCGAACTGGCAGCGCAGATCGATCACCTCCGGCGTTCCCGGAGAATCCCCAGCAGTTTCCGCCACCGGGGCGGGGGAAACGGTTTCGCGAACTTCCACCAGGTCACCGATCGGCAGAACAAAACCCATCCCGCCGAGGCGAAAAACGAGCTGCATGTGGGTGGCATCGGTCATACCAGGATCCTGGCGGGGTGACGGCCAGACCGGCAGCCCGCGGCAAACCGGAGCAAAAATACCACAGCCAAAGCCGGGGTGTCAAGCCTTCCGAACCAGAAAAACCGTGAAGTTATGCCAAGTTAAAAGACCTTCCAGGGTTGGGGGAGAAACAGTCGCTGGTAGAGATTCATGGCATAGCGGTCGGTCATGCCGGCAACGAAGTCGGCAACCGAAACCGCCCTGGGGTCTCCCGAAAGGCGTCGCCCACCATGTTGTTCAAGTGCCTCGGGGCGGGCCATGAAAAACCTGAAAAGTTCTCGCAGAACCCGCGACGCTTTTTCAAAATCGTCGTGAACGCTCGGCACCCGGTAAACATGCTCGAACAGCCAGTTACGCAAGTCGAAAATCGTCGCGGCGACCTGTTCACTGAGCCGGATATCGGTCCCGTCTGCGGCCAGGGAGGCTTCGATCATGTCACGAACCATGGTATTGATGCGCTGGCTGTGAGCGGCGCCGAGCGTCCGGACGATCCCCTCAGGCACCTGGGAGGGCCGGATCAACCCGGCGCGCACGGCGTCGTCGAGGTCATGGTTGACATAGGCGATGATGTCGGCCAGACGCACCACCCGCCCCTCCAGGGTCATGGCCAGGGTCTCCGGCCCGCCATCGAGGAGCGGGCCCCGCCCCTTGGAATGCTTCAGAATCCCATCCAGCACCTCACCGGTCAGGTTCAATCCGCGCCCCTCATCTTCGAGGATGCTGACCACTCGACCGCTCTGCCGAACATGCCGGAAGCCGCCGGGGGTCAATTCATCGAGCACCCGTTCCCCGGCATGTCCGAAGGGGGTATGTCCCAGGTCGTGACCAAGGGCGATGGCTTCGGCCAGATCTTCGTTGAGGGCCAGGGCCCGGGCAACAGTGCGGGCGATCTGCGCGACCTCGAGGGTGTGGGTGAGACGGGTGCGATAGTGGTCCCCTTCCGGGGCGAGAAAGACCTGGGTCTTGTACTTGAGGCGACGGAAAGATTTGGAGTGCAGGATCCGGTCGCGATCGTGCTGAAATGCGGTGCGGATCGGGCAGGCCGGTTCCGGGCGGGGACGCCCGACCGTGGCACTGCTCAGGCAGGCCCAGGGAGCCAGAAACTTCTGTTCACGATCTTCGTTGAGTTGTCTGATATCCATGAAGGCGGTAACGTTTTCCGCTGGATTTGGTGGTTGAATTGCTACTCTATACCCTACCTGCAAGGCTCATGCAAATCAAATGACCGTTTGCGTTACCATCAATACGGAAAGTAAAAGCGCATCACCGCTTGCCTGCTCGTTTGCTGCCGAGAACTCCCGCTCTGAGTTGTCATAGAATTTCAATTAAAATCGGGTTCATTCCGAAGAGAAAGAGCCCTGGGTGTTCTCAACTTTTTTCGGCATCGTTGGATAAAGGATCAATGCCGACAAAGTGTGAAAAGCCTTTTCGAAAAGATATTTTCTTCCAAAGAATTACTTTTATTGTTGATTTTAGCGCCGAATGTAGTATTACAATTACGAGAAATGTTGCAGTTTGACTGACTCAGAAGCCACATTAAAGGAGGAGATTTTATGGCAACACTACTGGAAATGGCCACCGAAATCGTTCTCTCCATGGCTACATCATCCACGATGTCCAAGGAAGAACTGCTCGCCGAAATTGCCTCGGTCCACAAGGGCCTGGCCACCATTGAAAAGGGCGAGGCGCTTCCCGAGGCGGCCGCCAATGAATCGGCGGTGCCGGCCATTTCGCGAAAAAAAGCCTTCGGCAGGGACAAGGTAATCTGCATGCTGTGCGGCAAGGAGATGAAAACCCTGGCCCGCCACCTGAAGACCGCTCACGACCTGAAGCCGGGCGAATATCGCAAGCAGTTCGACATCCCCCGCAGCCAGCCCCTGGCGGCCAAGGCCTATTCGGAGAGCCGCCGGCAGATGGCCATGGAGCGCGGCCTGGGCGAGAACCTGGCCAAGGCCCGTGCGGCACGCGGCAAGGGGAAAAGAAAGAAATAAACCCGCTGCACCTATCGACGCAAAACGCCCCGGATGCATCCGGGGCGTTTTGCGTTCCCGTGTCGCCTAATCGGTTTCCAACAACTGCCAGAGGGCAAACCCGGGCTTGCCCTCATCCTGGCCCAGGCTGCGCCCGACAAGGCGGGACCGCTGACGCAGCGGAGCGGTCTTGATACTGATATAGGCCGGGACCAGTGCGGCGAGGGCTGCCTCCTGCAATTCAACCTCCCGGCCGTCACGCAACTCCAGCACCGCCCGCAGATGACGGTGTCCGGGCGGTACCGCCACCTCCAGGGCAAGGACATCGCCGGTCGCCAGCCGCTGGCGCGAGCGCTCCATGGCCCTGCTCACTGCAGGGTGAAGGGGATGGTCTGCAACAGGATGCCGGCGGCATCGAGAACCTCGACCCGCCATTCCCCGCTCCAGGAGGGAAGGATCCGCTTGGAGCTCCAGGTCCGCCAATCGGCTGCCCGCACCGGTAGCTCGATGCGGGCCATTTCCTCGCTGCCGCGATACCAGACGTGAGTGATGGTGGTATCCCCGGTGGCCCCCTCGACCCGGGTGAAACAGAAGAGCTTGCCGACGGAAGCCGGGAAAACTTCCACGGCATCGACCGGAGCCCGACCGGCCACCTGGGTGGTAATGACCCCCTGGGTCACCCTCAGACCGGCGGCAAACACCGGAAGGCCTACCGTGAGCAGAACGGCAATCAGCAACAGCTGCAGCAAGCGCATTGGACCTCTCCTTGGTTGGCAACAAGATTATTTTGGGCAGGCGGTACCGTCCCCTGATCGCGTTTGCCCCTTGACCGGCCTCAGATGGTACCTTACATTTGTGGCTCAAGAAAAAACAAGGACGACAAAGTGAAACGTATTCTGCTTGGCGACCGTCGTGGAAAACTGGTTGATACCGTCGAACTGATCCTCAGACATTGGGGCTATCGGGTGTTGGCGTCCAGCAATCCCGACCAGTTGGCTCGATTTCTGGAGGACCTCCCCATCGACCTGCTGGTCCTCGGCAACAATCTGCTAGGCGACCCGGACAGCCCCTTATTTAGCCGGGTTGCCGCCCAGACGGGGAAGAGGAAATTACCGCTCCTGCTCCTCACCGACGATAAACCGGTCGCCGCGGCGACGCTTCCTCACCAGCCGCTCACGGTCCCCCTCGACATCTTCCGCCTCTTCGTCCTGATTCAAGGGCACCTGGAGAGCACCCCGCGCCGCAACCTGCGGCTGAAAATCCAGTTGCCGGGGATGTTTCTCAACGGCGCCAGCCAATGCATTGCCGAGGTGCTGAGCCTGAGCGATCACGGCATGTTTATCAAGACCGGTTACCGGGTCGACAAGCTCGACAGGTTCAGCGTAATCTTTCCCCTGCTGGGCATGCAGACCGAGGTCGAAATCGGCGGCCGGGTCCGTTACCGGGTCCAACCGGGCCCCGAGAACAACTACCTTCAGGGGGTCGGCATTGAATTCACCGACCTCACTCCGGAGACCCTCGGAATCATCAAGGAATTCATCGAGAGCAAGGTCCTCGGGGAACTTACCGAAAGTCTCGAAGGGGCCCGGCAGTTCGACCTGACCCAACTGCAGGTTCACAGCCGCCACGACCTGACGCTGCGCAGCAAAGCCCACCACGGGGAATAGTCCCCCGCTACCCCTCCTTCCCGACCGTCTCCAGCAGGGGCAGGAAACTCGTCCCCGCCGGACCCGGCCCGACGCCTAACAGTTCGTCAAGGGTCGCCGCCACATCCGCAAACGTCTCCCGCACCCCCAACGCAACCCCCTTGGCCAGCGCAGGGAACCAGGCCAGCAGCGGCACCGCCTCCCGGCTATGGTCGGTCCCCGGCGTGGTCGGGTCGCAGCCGTGGTCGGCAGTCAACAGCACCAGGTCGTCACTCTGCAACTTCCCCATCAACTGCGGCAGCCAGCGGTCGAATTCCTCGAGGGCCCTGCCGAACCCGGCCGCATCCAGGCGGTGGCCGAAAAGCATGTCGAAATCGACCAGGTTGGTGAAGATCAGGCCGGTCCTTTGGCGGTCCAGGGCCGCGAGGGTCTTGGCCATGCCATCGGCGTTGCTGTCGCTGGCCTGATGGTCGGCAACTCCCCGGCCGGCATAGATATCGGCGATCTTGCCGATCGCCATGACCGGCAGGCCGGCGGCGGCAAGCCGGTCGAGAACGGTCTCGTCGTTGGGCGGCAGGGAGTAGTCGTGCCGCCGGGGGGTGCGTTTGAAGCTGGCGGCATCTGCTCCGACAAAGGGACGGGCGATGACCCGGCCGACCCGATAAGGATCGAGAATCCGCCGGGCGATACGGCAGATTTCGTACAACCGCGCCACCGGAATGACTGCCTCGTGGGCGGCGATCTGGAAGACCGAATCGGCACTGGTATAGACGATCGGCCGACCGCTGCGCAGGTGCTCTTCGCCCAGTTGGCGGAGAATTTCGGTACCGCTGGCGGCGCAGTTGCCGAGAGGATCAAGGCCGGTTTCGCGGCGAAAGGCGGCGATGATCTCTTCAGGAAAGCCGCCGGGGAAGGTGGGGAAGGGTTGTTCCTGGATCACTCCGGCCAGCTCCCAGTGGCCGGTGGTGGTATCTTTGCCCGCCGAACGCTCGAGCATCCGGCCGTAGCCGCCGGAGGGTGCCGCGGCCGGCGGAACTCCGGGGATGTCGAGGAGGTTGCCCAGCCCCAGGTTCTGGAGATGGGGGAGGCGAAGCCCGCCGCAGGCGGCGGCCACGTGCTGCAGGGTGTTGGCCCCGGCATCGCCGTAGGCCGCAGCGTCGGGAAGAGCTCCGATGCCGACCCCGTCGAGGGTGATCAGCACCGCCCGGGAGAATCGACGCTTCATGCCGGCGTCCCTGCCGCCCGCCACCCTTCGATGATGGCGATGCCGGCGCTGGTCCCGATGCGGACGGCGCCGGCAGCCCGAAAAGCCTGGCAGCCGGCCCAGTCACGGATGCCGCCGGCGGCCTTGACCCGGATACGGCCGGCCGCGGCGGCGGCCAGCAGTCGGACATCGGCGAGGGTTGCCCCGCCACCGGCGAAGCCGGTAGAGGTCTTGACGAATGCCGCCCCGCCGTCGACCACGCATTCCACCAGGGCCCGCTTCTGCTCGTCAGCCAGGTAGCAGCACTCGATGATCACCTTGACCTCGGCGCCGCGGGCGGCGTTCACCACCCGGCGAATCTCCTCGCGAACCGCATCCAGACGGCCCTCGAAAACCGCACCAAGATGAATCACCATGTCGATCTCCGTGGCGCCGGCCGCCACCGCCGCGGCGGCTTCCGCAGCTTTCTGGGCAGCGGGGAGGAAACCGAGGGGGAAACCGACCACGGTGCCGACCGCCACCTCGGAGCCGTAGAGGCGTTCCGCGGCGAGGGGCACGTAACAGGGGGGAATGCACACGGCGGCAAAGCCGTACTCCACCGCCTCCTCGCAGAGGCGGTGGATCTGGCTGGCGGTGGTGACGGGCTGCAGCAGGGTATGGTCGATGACGGAAGCCGGAGAGGGCATGGCGTGGTTTCGGTCCGGGAAATCGCTAGGTGCGGTAGGCGGCGTTGATCTTGACGTAGTCGTAGGTCAGGTCGGACGTGTAGTAATCGGCACTGCCGCCACCGAGATGAAGGTCGATGGTGACGGTGAACTCGGGCTGCTTGAGGACTTCCGTCGCCCGGACTTCGAGTTCCTTGCCGGTTCCCAGGCCACCCTCCACCACCGGGACCTGGTCGAAGAATATCTCTACTTTGTCAGGATCGACTTCTGCACCTGAATAGCCGACCGCGGCGATGATCCTTCCCCAGTTGGCATCCTCGCCGAAAAAGGCAGTCTTGACCAGGCTGGAGGTCGCGACGCTGCACGCCGCCTGGCGGGCCTGGCCGGCATCGCGGGCTCCCCGCAGGTGGATCCGCACCAGCTTGGTGGCACCTTCGCCATCGCGAACGATCATCTTCGCCAGATCGAGCAGGATTTCGTCGAGCAGTTTTTGGAACTCCTCCGCTGCGGGGGTACCGGCAGCGATCTCGGGGATGTCGGCCGCGCCGTTGGCGAGCATCAGCACCATGTCGTTGGTCGAGGTGTCGCGATCGACAGTAATGCTGTTGAAGGAGCCCTCGACGGCCCGGCGCAGGGACTGGTCGAGGAAGTCCGGGGCGACCCGGGCATCGGTCAGGACGAAGGCGAGCATGGTCGCCATGTTGGGATGGATCATCCCCGCCCCCTTGGCAAGACCGAGCAGGGAGTAGTCGGCCCCGCCGGCGCTGCCGCGAGCAGCTGCCAGCTTGGGAAAGGAATCGGTGGTCATGATCGCCGTGGCCACCTGCGGCGCGCCAGCTTCGTCGAGCTCGGCAGCCAGCTGCGGCACCGCACGGTCGAAGCATCCCATCGCCAGCGGCTGCCCGATTACCCCGGTGGAGGAGACCGCCACCAGCTCCTCGTCGATTCCCAAGGCCTTTGCGGCCAGGGCGCCGCAGGCCCGGGCATCATCAAGGCCGGCCTGGCCGGTACAGGCATTGGCATTGCCGCTGTTGACCAGGATCGCCTGACAGCGGCCGGAGCGGACCCGCGGGGCGGTGACCACCACCGGTGCGGCCACCACGCGGTTAGTGGTAAAGACCCCGGCGCTGGTGGCCGGCTGGTCGGAAACGATCAGCCCCAGGTCGAGCTTGCCCGACTTTTTCAGCCCGGCCGCGCAGGCGGCGAACCGGAATCCCTTGACCATCAGCCGTTCATCCCTCTCCATGCCCATACTCCATTCTGGTCCGCTACTACCGGGCCGGGCCGAGTTCGCCCCGGCCGCATTGTCCGTTCCCCAAAGATACGCCTGCAGGCTCAGGCGCCGCCAACCCGGTGGATGGTCGAGGCAGGCCTTGTCGCAGCCCGGAACTATCTATATCACTGGCCGCAGCACTTTTTGTATTTCTTGCCGCTACCGCAGGGGCAGGGGTCGTTGCGGCCAACTTTCTCCTCGTCGCGGGTCACCGGTTTGGCCGGCTGGCTGTCCCCGCCGGCGCGGTTGAGGACCACCCGCCGCTTGCGCTGCTCGGCCTCCATGCGCTCGACGTCGTCCTCACGGGCCAGCTGGATGCGGAACAACTTGTTGATCACGTCGAAGCGGATCCGCCCCATCATCGCCATGAACAGCTCGTAGGCCTCGCGTTTATATACCCCCTTGGGATCGACCTGGCCGTAGCCGCGCAGACCGATCCCCTCCTTGAGGTGGTCGATGGAGAGGAGGTGGTCCTTCCACTGCAGGTCGATGGTCTGCAGCAGCAGCACCTTCATCAGGTGCTCCATCACCGGCGAGGTGAATTCCTCTTCGCGCTCGGCAAAGCGCGCCCCGACTTGGGACTTGAGGTCCTCCTCGAGGGCCTCGCGGGTCAGGCTGCGATCGGGATTGGCGGGAAGCACCGGCGGGAAGGAGAACTGGCTGTGGAAATCCTCCGCCAGGGCGTCCCAGGTCCAGCCCTCCGGGGGGGTCTTCTCCGGGCAGAAGGTGGCGACCATGTCCTCGACCGCCTCGTCCATGATCCCCAGCACCGTTTCCCGGATGTTCTCCCCGCCGAGAACCTCGCGGCGCTGGCTGTAAATCACCTCGCGCTGCTTGTTCATGACATCGTCATACTCGATGAGATGCTTGCGGATGTCGAAGTTGTGTGACTCGACCTTTTTCTGGGCGTTCTCGATCGCCTTAGAGATCATCCCGTGCTCGATCGGCTCCCCTTCGGGAATGCGCAGCTTTTCCATGACGAAGGCCACCCGGTGGGAACCGAAGATCCGCAGCAGGTCATCATCGAGGCCGAGGTAGAAGCGGCTCTCGCCGGGGTCCCCCTGGCGCCCGGAACGGCCGCGCAGCTGGTTGTCGATGCGGCGTGACTCGTGGCGCTCGGTGCCGAGGATGTAGAGGCCCCCGGCCTCCAGCACCGCGGCCTTTTCCGCGGCGCACTGGGCCTGGCACTTCTCCAGCGCCGCCGCGTAGGCCGCTTCCGGATCCTCGGCGGTGGCCGCCTCGCGGCGGGCAAGCATTTCCGGGTTGCCGCCGAGGACGATGTCGGTGCCGCGGCCGGCCATGTTGGTGGCGATAGTCACTGCCCCCTTGCGGCCGG
Source organism: uncultured delta proteobacterium (assembly GCA_963806685.1). Lineage (GTDB taxonomy): Bacteria > Desulfobacterota > Desulfuromonadia > Desulfuromonadales > DDH964 > DDH964. The sequence continues at coordinate 8,760 of CAWDZB010000018.1, read as the reverse complement.
CCTGGGCGACGATCTCCGCTTCCTTCTCGTGGTGCTTGGCATTGAGGACGGTATGCGGGACACCGCGCTTCTTGAGCATCTCCGCAAGCTCTTCGGACTTCTCGATGGAGATGGTGCCGACCAGGGTCGGTTGCCCCTTGGCATAGCGCTCCACGATATCCTCGATGGCCGCCTTGAACTTCTCCTGCTCGGTCTTGTAGATGACGTCGGAGCGGTCGAGGCGAACCATCGGCCGGTTGGTCGGGATGACCATGACCTCCAGCTTGTAGATCTCGGAAAACTCGGCCGCCTCGGTGTCCGCGGTGCCGGTCATGCCCGAGAGCTTTTCGTACATGCGGAAATAGTTCTGAAAAGTAATGGTGGCCAGGGTCTGGTTTTCGCTCTCGATCTTGACCCCTTCCTTGGCCTCCACAGCCTGGTGCAGGCCGTCGCTCCAGCGCCGGCCGGGCATCAGCCGGCCGGTGAACTCATCAACGATCATCACCTCGCCGTCCTTGACCACGTAGTCGACGTCGCGCTTGAACAGAGCATGGGCCTTGAGGGCCTGGTTGACGTGGTGGAGAATCTCGATGTTCTTCGGCTCGTAGAGGTTATCGACGCCGAGCAGCTTCTCTATCCGGGCCACCCCCTCCTCGGTCAGGGTCGAGGCCTTGGCCTTCTCGTCGATGGTGTAATCGCCGGTATAGGTCTTCTGGGTCTGGCCGAGTTTGCCGTCGCGGTTCTCGATGACCTCCCCCTGCTTGAGCATCGGGATCACCCGGTTGACCGTGTAATAGAGTTCGCTGGAGGCCTCGGAGGGGCCGGAGATGATCAGCGGGGTGCGCGCCTCGTCGATGAGGATCGAGTCGACCTCGTCGACGATGGCGAAGAAGAAGTCGCGCTGCACGTACTCGGCGAGTTCAAACTTCATGTTGTCACGAAGGTAGTCGAAGCCGAACTCGTTGTTGGTGCCGTAGGTGATGTCGCAGCTGTAGGCCTCTTTGCGCTGGGCGTCGGAAAGCCCATGCACGATGCATGAGACGGTCAAACCCAGGAAGCGGTGGATCTGCCCCATCCATTCGCTGTCACGCTTGGCCAGGTAGTCGTTGACGGTGACGACGTGGACCCCTTTGCCGGCCAGAGCATTGAGGTAGGACGGCAGGGTGGCGACCAGGGTCTTGCCCTCGCCGGTCTTCATCTCGGCGATCTTGCCCTGGTGCAGGACCATGCCGCCGACCAGCTGGACATCGAAGTGGCGCATGCCGAGGACCCGCTTGCCCGCCTCGCGGACCACCGCGAAGGCCTCGGGCAGCAGATCGTCAAGGGTCTCGCCCTGTTCCAGGCGCTGGCGGAACTGAACCGTCTTGCCCCGCAGGTCTTCATCCGAAAAGGCGGAAATTTCGCTCTCCAGAGCGTTGATCCGGTCGACCAGCGGTTGCATGCGCTTGAGCTCGCGTTCGTTCTTGCTGCCAACAATTTTTCTGACCACACTTCCGATCATCGATTCACTCCGTGAAAAGGGGCTCGAACCTGCTACCCCGGGTCACCTTTCAGGCTACCGGCATTCTCCGGCAAAGGACGAAAGTCTAACACAAACCCGGAGTCGGCCACAAGGGCGAAAGCCCACCCAAAACGGTGCTTTTCCCAACGAAAAAGCCCCGGAAAACCGGGGCTTGCAGACAGGCCGGAGATGCTGCTCGGCTAAAGGAATTTGTGCGGGTTGACGGGAATGCCATTGCGCCGCACCTCGTAGTGGCAATGGGAACCGGTGGAGCTGCCAGTATTGCCCACTGCTGAGATTCGTTCGCCGCGCTTGACCCGCTGGCCAACCTTGACGAAGATTCTCGAATTGTGGGCGTAGTAGGTCTTGTAACCGTAGCCGTGATCGATAACCACCAGTTTGCCGTAGCCGGTCACCGTCTCCGCCCGGCTGACAATGCCGTCGGCAGTGGCCGCGACCGGGGTGCCGGTGCGGGCGGCGATATCGAGCCCCTCGTGCATCTTGCGCTTGCCGGTAAAGGGGGAGTTGCGCATCCCGAAGCCGGAGGTCACCCACCCCTTGACCGGCCAGCCCTGCGGCTTGGCCGCAAGCAGCGAGCGCTGATCGTTGAGGAACCCCTGGATCTCCTCCTGGCTCTCCCGGCGCAGGTCAATGGCCTGGCGGACGGCATCGATCTGCTGCTGGAGAGCGGAGAAGCGGTCGCCGCTCTCCTCTTCGGCCGGCCCACCGACTCCGGCCAGGGTATCGCTGCGCGGCTTGGAAAGCTGGGCCAAAACCCGAACCTTGGCATCGTTCTGGGCCAGCACGACCATTTCCTGCTGGAGATCCTTAAGGCTCGCGGTCAGCCGCTGCAGTTCCATCTGCTGATTCCGGTTTTCATTCTTCAGTCGGGCAAATTCGTGGCGGTCGAGGTGGGTGCGGAAATAATCAACGGCGAGCCAGCCGCCTGCTACCAGCATCACCACCCCGACCCCCGCCAGCCACTGCAGGACGCTGCGGCGGACGTTGAACCGGCGGACCTGATGCGAGCCCTCCGGGATGATCAGAACAGTGAATTTCTTGGCAGCCAAGGCCGGTGACCCTCCCTAACATCCTGAAATGACAAGCGCCGAAATCGGCAGAAGCTTGATTAATAGGTTAAATTTCCGCGTCCTGTCAAGCCTTTTCGCCCGTGGACGTCACAGGTCGATGCTCAGGGCGATCTCGTCGCATTCCGGGAACTTCGCACATTTCATGCAGTCCCCCCAGATCTTCTGGGGCAGCTCCGATTTTTCGATCTCGTGAAAACCGAGCTTACCAAAAAAAACCGGCTGATAGGTCAGGGCAAAAACCCGCTTCAGCCCCAGCTGCCGGGCCTCGCCCAAGCAGGCTTCGACCAGTGCCCGGCCCAGCCCCCGCCCCTCGTGGCTGGCGGCCACCGCCAGGCTGCGCACCTCCGCCAGGTCTTCCCAGCAGATATGCAGGCAGACCGTGCCGACCGTCTCTCCCCCCTCTTCAAAGACATAGAAGTCCCGGATGCATTCGTAAATATCCGGCAGCGACCGGGAGAGCATGAGTCCTTCCCGGGCATAATTTAAAAGCAGCTTGTGAATCGCCTTGGCATCGGCGATATGCGCCTTGCGAACCATCAGCGAAACCTCCAGTGCCAGATTGGGACCGATTCCTGCGCCGGTCAGGCGCGGCACGACTGACCGATCAGTTCCCGGGCGTGTTCCAGGGTCCGTTCGGTGACCCGCGCCCCGCCGAGCATCCGGGCCATTTCCCGGACCCGGTCGTCCTCGTTAAGGGCGACGATGGAGGTCATCGTCCGTCCCTGCGTCTCTTCCTTTTCCACCCGGTAGTGGTGATCGGCAAAAGCCGCCACCTGGGGAAGATGGGTGATGCACAGCACTTGCAATCCCCGGGCCACCTTGCGGAGCTTTTCGCCAACGGCAGTGGCTGCCGCGCCCCCGATGCCGGCATCGACCTCATCGAAGATCAGGGTCGGAACCCCTTCACCGGCGGGGGCGGCACGGCGCAACGCGAGCATGATCCGCGACAGCTCCCCCCCGAGGCGATTCGCGACAGCGGCTTCGGTTCTTCGCCGGGATTGGCCGCCAGGTAGAATTCGACCCGCTCGAGGCCCCGCCCGCCCGGAGCCTCGAGGGCAAAGAGACGGGCCTCGAAGCGGGCCTTGGCCAGGGCAAGGTCGGCAAGTTCCGTCTCCACGACCCTATTGAGGCGATGGGCGGCATCCCGCCGCGCCGCGCTCAGCCTCCCCCCTGCCTCCTGCAGGGCGGCCGCCGCCGCCTGCAGCTGCCGATCAAGGTCCTGCCGCGTTGTCGCTACATCGCCGAGTTCGGCGAGTTCCTGCTCCACCCGCTCGCGGTGCTCCAGAACCGCGGCAAGGGTCGAACCGTACTTGCGCTTGAGCTGGCCGAGCTGCGCCAGGCGATTCTCCACCTCATCCTGGCGCTGCGGCTCGAACTCGACACGGCGGCCGTAATCCCGCAGCTGCGCGGCGCAGTCTTCGATGCCGTACTGGGCGTTGCGCAGGGCTTCGGCGAGACCGCCGAGGTGGGGGTCGATGGCGGCCAGTCCTTCGAGACCGGCAGCTACCCGGTCGAGCTCCCCGCAAACCGCGGACTCGCCACTGTAGAGAGTTTCGAAGCCGCCAGCAGTGGCCGTCACCAGCCGCTCCGCATGCTGCAGCAGCAGCCTCTCGGCGGCCAGTTCCTCGTCCTCACCCGGGCGGGGGTCGGCGGCGGCAATCTCACCGCGCTGGAACTCCAATAGGTCCAGGCGCTGCTGGCGGTCCCGCTCCGCGGCGGCAAGCTGCTCCAGCCGCTCCTGCAACCGGCGGTGGGCGCCATAGCAGGCGATGTAATCGGCGACCAGTGACCGTAGGCTGCCGAATTCATCGAGCAGACCCAGGTGGGTCTCGCCCCGCTGCAGGGTTTGGTGCTCGTTCTGGCCGTAAATTGTCACCAGGCGGTTGCTGAAGGACTGTAACTGGGCCAGCGTCGCCAGCGACCCGTTGACATAGACCCGGTTCTTGCCGGAGCGGGAGATGACCCGTTTAACCAGCAATTCACCGTCCCCTTCGAACCCGGCTTCCTGCAACTCCTGGCACAACTCGGGGCGGCCGGCGATATCCAGCAGCGCCTCGACGCTAGCCTCCTCCGCACCGCTGCGAATCAGTTCCGGACGAGCCCGCTCACCGAGCAGCAGGCCGACGGCATCGATGATGATCGACTTGCCGGCCCCGGTCTCGCCGGTCAGGACGTTGAACCCCCCGGCGAACTGGACCTGCAGGTGATCGATAATGGCAAAATTGCGGATCTGCAGTTCGATGAGCATAAAAACCTGAGTTATGCCGTGTCCCGAGTCCAAATTCTCGGCTCCAAAGACTATTGACTCGGGACCAGGGACAAGGGACTCGGGACTATCTCTCCCCCCAGCGCAGCTTGGTGCGCAGAACTTCGAAATAGTCCTTGCTCGGGCTCTTGATCAGCAGGGTACGGTTCTTCGACTGGCGCAGCTCCACCGTGTCCCCCCCCTGCAGCTGCCGGCCAACCTGGCCATCGGCGGTGAGCACCACATGCTGGTCCTGAAACTTGACCTCGATGCGGATCACCGCCTCGCTGGAGACGATCAGCGGCCGGTTGGTCAACATGTGGGGACAGATCGGCGAGATCACCAGGCAGCCCACCCCCGGATCGATGATCGGTCCGCCAGCAGCCAGGTTGTAGGCGGTGGAGCCGGTCGGGGTGGCGACGATCAGGCCGTCGGCCTTGAAGGTGGTCAGGTAGACGTCGTCGACGCAGACCGCCATGTCGATGATCCGCGCCAGGGCCCCCTTGTTGATCACCGCATCGTTGAGCACCTCGTAACGGGCAATTTCTTCTCCCTGGCGGCGTACCACCACGTCAAGCATCAACCGTTGTGAAAGCTGATAATTCCCCTCCAGCACCCGCTCCAGGGTGGCGAAGGTTTCGGCCTGGGTAATTTCGGTCAAAAAACCGAGGCTGCCGAGATTGACACCGAGAATCGGCGTCATCCGGGCGCCGACATGGCGGGCCACCGAGATCAGGGTGCCGTCGCCGCCGAGAACCACGATCAGGTCGGCGCGCTCGGGAATCTGGCTGTCGCTGTAATCGCGGTCGATCCCCAGGTTACCGGCGAGGTCCTCCTCGAGCAGGACTTCCACCCCCCGTGCGGTGAGCCACTGCATGACTTCCCGGGCGAAACCGACAGCGTTCGGATGATTTTTTTTGGCGTAGATACCGACCCGTTGCATGGTGGCCTGTCTCCTCGTGCTGGCGCTCGCTCCACGTTATTACCACACCTCGAGCACGGAGTCCATGATTTGCCGCGGCACTGCGGCAGTTGTGGCGGTTTGGGCCTTGTGCTAAAGTCGGGACCGAGACTTTCCGGGAGATTGCCATGGACCTTTTCAGCCAGGCCGCCGCCGACGCCGCCGACGCGCCGCTGGCCGAGCGGATGCGACCGCGCACCCTCGACGAAGTGGTCGGCCAGCGCCAGCTGCTCGGCGAGGGGATGCTGCTGCGGCGCCTGATCGAGACCGACCAGCTCGCCTCGGTCATCTTCTGGGGGCCGCCGGGGACCGGCAAGACGACCCTGGCGCGGGTCATCGCCGGCACCACCAAGAGCCGCTTCGTCTTCTTCTCCGCCGTCCTCCAGGGGGTCAAGGAGGTGCGCGAGATCGTCGCCAAGGCGAAGGAGGAAAAAGCCTACCACGGCCGCCGCACCCTCCTCTTCGTCGACGAGATCCACCGCTTCAACAAGGCCCAGCAGGACGCCTTTCTCCCCTACGTCGAGAGCGGCGAGATCATTCTCATCGGTGCCACCACCGAAAACCCCAGCTTCGAGGTCAACTCGGCGCTGCTGTCGCGTTCGCGGGTCTTCGTCCTCGAGCCGCTGGCGGCCGACGATATCGTCCTGCTGCTGCAACGGGCGCTGGAAGATCCCCGCGGGCTCGGCGACAAACAACTCCAGGTTGAGGCGGAGGCGCTCGAATTCATCGCCGCCCAGGCCGACGGCGACGCCCGTATCGGGTTGGGGGCGCTGGAAGTGGCGGCCGCCGCCTGCCGGGAAAACCGCATCGGCCTGGCAGAGGCCCAGCAGGCGCTGCAGAAGAAGGCGCTGCTCTACGACAAGGGGGGCGACGAGCACTACAACGTCATCTCCGCCTTCATCAAGAGCCTGCGCGGCTCCGACCCCGACGCTGCCCTCTACTGGCTGGCGCGGATGCTGGAGGCCGGCGAGGACCCGCTCTTTATCGTCCGGCGGATGGTGATCTTCGCCTCCGAGGACGTCGGCAACGCCGATCCGCGGGCGCTGCAGATCGCCCTGGCGGTGCAGCAGGCGGTCCACTTCGTCGGCCTGCCCGAGGCCCGCATCAACCTCGCCCAGGGGGTCACCTACCTGGCGACGGCGCCGAAGAGCAACGCCAGCTACGTCGGCATCGACCAGGCCCTGGCCGAGGTGCGCAAGAGCGGCGCCCTGCCGGTGCCGCTGCACGTCCGCAACGCCCCGACCAAACTGATGAAGGAGCTCGGCTACCACCAGGGGTACCAGTACGCCCACAACCACGCCGAGGGGGTCGCGCCCCAGGACCATCTCCCCGAGCAGCTCAAGGGGCGGCGCTTCTACGTCCCCACCGGGCGCGGCTACGAGAAGCTGATCGGCGAACGCCTCGCCCACTGGGAGTCGCTTCGCCATCCCGCCGCCGACCCGCCCGCCGAGGAATCCGAGTAGCCTCCCCCGCCTGCCCCCGTCTGCTATACTTCCCGCTGTCCATTACTCCCCACCGGCCGCGGATGAACCGCCATGACCGATCTCCCGATCCTCCAGGACCTGCTGATCCTGCTCGGCCTCGCCTTGGCCAGCGCCTGGCTCTTCTCGCGCCTGCACCAGTCGCCGATCGTCGGCTACCTGGTCACCGGCCTGCTGATCGGCCCCTACGGCCTGCACCTGGTCCGCGGCGTCCACGAGGTCGAGGTGATGGCCGAACTCGGCGTCATCCTGCTGTTGTTCACCATCGGCCTCGAATTCTCCTTTTCCCGCCTGCTGCGCCTCAAGGGACTGATGCTGCGCTGCGGCGGCACCCAGGTGGCCCTCACCACCCTGCTGGTCTTCGCCGCGGCCCGCGCCGCCGGTATCGCCCCGCCCGCCGCCTGGGCGCTGGGGATGATCCTCGCCCTCTCCTCCACCGCGATCGTCCTCAAGCTGCTGATGGAGCAAGGCGCCGTCGACACCGGCCACGGCCGCATGGCGCTGGCGACCCTGCTGTTCCAGGATCTCTGCGTTATCCTCTTCATTCTGGTCCTGCCCCTGCTCGGCGGCGCCACCGGGAGCCTTACCTGGGGGAACCTGCTGCGGGGGCTGGCCCTTTTGGCGCTGCTGTTCGGCTTCTCCCGCTACCTGCTGCAGCCGCTGTTGCGCGGCGTGCTGGGAACCCGCAGTGCGGAGTTGTTCCGCCTCACCGTGCTGGTGCTGGTCTTGGGCACCGCCTGGATCACCGCGGCGGCCGGCCTGTCGCTGGCACTGGGCGCTTTTCTCGCCGGGCTGGCGCTGGCCGAATCGGACTATGCCCATCAGGTCCTGGCCGACATCGTCCCCTTTCGCGATGCGTTTTTGGCCATCTTCTTCATCTCCATCGGCATGCTGGTCGACCTGCGCGCGGTGGCCGCCCACTGGCCGGCGCTCTTGGCCGCCTTTGTGCTTTTGACCCTGCTCAAGGTGGCCGCGGCCACCGTCGGCGGACTCTGGGCGCGCTACCCGCTGCGCACCGCCCTGGTCTCCGGGCTGCTGCTGTTCCAGGTCGGGGAATTCGCCTTCGTCCTTTTGCGCCAGGCGCTGGGGCTGGGGCTTTTGGGGCCGCAGCTGTACCAGGGGACCCTGGCGCTGGTCGCCCTGTCGCTTCTAGCCACGCCGCTGCTGGCCCCCTACGCCGAGCCTTTGGCGCAGTTTTTGGGCGGGCGCTGGAGCCGCGGCGAAACCCTCCCCGAGGCCGACCGCGAGCGCACCGCCAACCTCGAGGGGCACGTTATTATCGCCGGCTACGGCCTGTCGGGGCGCAACGTCGGCCGCACCCTGCGCGAGATGCACATCCCCTGCGTCCACATCGAGACTAACGGCGCCGTGGTACAGCAGGCCCGGGCCGCCGGCGAACTGGTCGTCTTCGGCGACGCCACCGCGCCGGCGGTCCTGGTGGGGATCGGCATCGCCCGGGCCCGGGCGCTGGTGCTGGCGATCAACGACCCGGCCGCCATCGC
>CAWDZB010000017.1:0-315617 GCA_963806685.1 uncultured delta proteobacterium | reverse complement strand
TGGGCAGCCTCTCCAGCCCCGTACCCTCATTCAGAAGCGCCGGGGAGGCTGCCGGCCAGCGGGCGCCGAGGTGGTCGGGAGGAGACAAAGGGAGGTCGAGGCCGGCGATGGGGTCGGACAGCGGCAGCTGCAGCAGGTGTGCGGGAAATTCGCGCTGCAGGAAACGGCGAAAGGCGTAGGCGGTCGGATAGTCCCGGTCGGTGGCCCGCAACGGCAGCAGGCCGTTGCTGTCCACCCCTTCGATCAGGACCGGCAGGCGAGCTGCGGCCTTCGCCACCATTCGCGGCAGGAAGAAGAGGGGGGCGTTGTCGGCCACCACCAGGCAGGCCCCTTTGGCTAGTTCCGCCAGCAGCCCCTCGGCGGCTCCCCGCGCCGGCTCGACGTAGGGATGATAGGCGATGGACCTCTCCCCGAACCGGGCAGTGTTGGCGGCCATGCCGTCGAGAACGAAGCGGTGCAGCCGGTTGCTGGCGAAGGGGTAGTCGCAGCGCAGCGCCTCAAGGACCATCAGCCCTTTGCCGAGGCGCGCCGCCCACCAGGCCGCCCGCTGCAGGGCGAAGTTCCAACCCGGACGGCGAAATGCGGTCATCCAGTAGAGGACGTAGTCGCCGCCCTCCCGCACTGTCCCCCGGTTGAGTCTTCGGATGCGCAGGGGCGGGACCTCCAACCCCTTGGCAGTCACAGCCACTTTTTGCGCCGGAAGAAGCGCAGCAGGCCGGCGGTGGTCACCAGCATCACTCCCCACAGGCCGAAGTATCCCCATCGCCAGTGGAGTTCAGGCATGTACTCGAAATTCATGCCGTAGATGCCGGCCAGGAAGGTAAGGGGGATGAACAGGGTGGCAATGATGGTCAGCACCTTCATCACCTCGTTCATGCGGTTGCTGATGCTGGAAAGATAGAGGTCGAGCATTCCGGAAATGATATCGCGAAAGGTCTCCACGGTATCGACCACCTGAATGGTGTGGTCGTAGACGTCGCGCAGAAAGACCCCGGTCGTGTCGCTGATCAGTGGCGGCTCGACCCGCTGCAGGGCGCTGATCAGCTCGCGCAAAGGCCAGACCGACTTGCGCAGCAGGATCATCTCGCGTTTGAAGTGGTGGATGTGATTGAGGGTTTGCGGGGAAGGATCGGTGACCAGTTCCTGCTCCATCTCCTCGATCCCGTCGCCGATCGTCTCCAGGATCGCAAAGTAGCTGTCGACCACCGCGTCCATCAGGGCATAAGCCAGGTAGTCGGCGCCCAGTTTGCGGATGCGCCCCTTCCCGCCTCTCAGCCGCTCGCGCACGCTGTCAAAGACGTCGCCGACATTTTCCTGGAAGGAAAGGACGTAGTTGGGGCCGAGGACCAGGCTGACCTGCTCGGTGCGGATACCATTCTCCCGGTCGTAGAAGAGCATCTTCAGAACCAGGAAGAGGTAGTCGTCATAGTCCTCCAGCTTGGGGCGGTGGTCGGTGTTGAGGATGTCTTCCAGAACCAGGGGGTGGAGGCCGAAACAGCTGCCCAGGGTTTCGATGGGGCCGATCTCGTGGATGCCGTTGACGTTGATCCAGGAGACCGTCCGGCTTGCCTTGAGCTGGCAGCAGCGCTGGACGTCGTCGATCGCCAGCAGCTCTTCGTGGAGCTGCTCGACGTCGTAGTCGATGAGGTTGATGGTGATTGCCTCTCCGCTCGATTCGCCGACGTGCACCAGCGTGCCGGGAGCGACCCCGATTTTTATTTTCGGACGTTTCTTGAGCAGCGTCTTGGCCATCCTCCGGTCCTTTCACGGCAGATTTCCCGCGTGGGGCAAGTCTGCTAAACTATAGCAGATTCGGCCAAAGATAAAGTCGGATTTGGTAGAGGAGGTGTGGGATGGAGGAGAAGATTCGGGTTGGCATCAGCAGCTGCCTGCTGGGGGAGAAGGTGCGCTACGACGGCGGCCACAAGCTCGACCGGCTGATCCGCGATGAGCTCGGGCCCTACCTGGAATTTGTGCCGGTCTGTCCCGAGGTCGAACTGGGACTGCCGACACCGCGCGAGGCGCTGCGGCTGGTGGAGAGGGAGGACGGGACGCACTTAGTCTTCTCCCGTAGCGGCGGCGACATCACCGCGGCGATGACCGGCTGGGCTGAAAAGCGGGTGCTCGAGCTGGAGCAGGAGGAGCTGTGTGGCTTCATCTTCAAAAGCCGCTCCCCCTCCAGTGGGATGGAGCGGGTCAAACTCTACGGCCCGGCAGGAGTGCCGCGCCAGACCGGGGTGGGGATTTTCGCCCGGGTTTTCATGGAGCATTTCCCCCTGGTCCCGGTGGAGGAGGATGGCCGCCTGCACGATTCCCGGCTGCGGAAAAATTTCGTTGAGTGCCTTTTCGTCTTCCGGCGCTGGCGCCGGCTGCTGGCCGGGCCCCGCAAGACCGGTGACCTGGTCGCCTTCCACGCCCGGCACAAACTGCTGCTGATGGCTCACAGTGTCGAGATCTACCGGGCCATGGGGAAACTGGTGGCCGATACCCGATCCCTGCCGCAGGCAGAGCTGTTCGACCGTTACCAGCAGCTGCTGATGAAGGGAATGCGACTGCTGCCGACAGCGGCCAAGCACGTCAACGTTCTGCAGCACCTGCTCGGCTACTTCAAGCGCGATCTCTCCGCCGACGAGAAGGCCGAGGCGCTGGAGTTGATCGAGCACTACCGGCAGGGGCACCTGCAGCTGATCGTGCCCGTGACCCTGCTCAACCACTTCGTCCGCAAGTACCGGCAGCCGTACCTGGCCGAGCAGTACTACCTCAATCCCCATCCCCTGGAGATCCCATAAGCGGCCTTCCCCGGCCTTCAATGCAGACAGGCCATCTCCTTGAGCTCATCGATCAACACCCTGGAGTTCTCAGTGTAATCGACCGGCACATCGATCAGATGGACTCCGCCTCCGGCAAAACAGCTTTCCAGCAATGGAGCGAAGTTGTCGGTCGCGGTCACCCGGTGCCCTTGGGCCCCGAAGCTCTGGGCAAAGCGCACGAAATCGGGGTTGTTGAATTCCAGGCCGAAATCGGGAAGGCCCATGGCGTACTGTTTCCAGCGGATCATGCCGTAGGCCCCGTCGTTGAGGACCAGCACCACCAGGTTGAGCCCCAGGCGGACTGCCGTCTCCAGTTCCTGGCAGTTCATCATGAAGCCGCCGTCGCCGTTGATGGACAGCACCCGCCGCTGCGGCCAGAGCCGCGCCACCTCCATGGCCGAAGAAAGCCCCGCACCCATGGTCGCCAGGGCGTTGTCGAGCAGCACCGTGTTCGGTTCGGCGGCCAGGTAATTGCGGGCGAACCAGAGTTTATAGACGCCGTTGTCGAGGGCGATCACCCCGTCATTCGGCATCACCTGCCGCACGTCCGCCACCAGTCGCTGCGGTTTGACGGGGAAGCCGGCATCCGCGGATTTCTCCAGCAGGTGGGCACGGAGAGTCTCCCGGACCCGCCGGAAATAACCGCACTCCTGATGCAGCCTGCCAACTTCGGCGGTGAGACGGGTGATGCTCTCGGCGATGTCGCCGACGACCTCGTGCTGCGGGAAGTAGACGTTGTCGACCACCGCCGAGCTGAAGTTGACGTGGATCACCTGCTTGCCGTTGTGGTGCATGAAGAAGGGCGGCTTTTCCACCACGTCGTGACCGACGTTGATCACCATGTCGGCGTGGTCGATGGCGCAGTGGATGTAGTCGCCGCTGGAGAGGGCCGCGGTCCCCAGGCACTGCGGATTGTTCTCGTCGATGACCCCCTTGCCCATCTGGGTGGTGAAGAAATGGATACCCGTTTCGCGCACGAAATCGTCCAGTGCGCTGCGCGCCCGCTGCCGGTTGGCGCCGGCGCCGATCAGCAGCAGCGGGTCCCTGGCCCGGCGGATCATCTCCGCCGCCTCGTCGATCACCGCGTCGATCGCCCGCGGCCGGTAGACCCGGCTGATCTCGAAGACCGGAGCGGTTGTGCTGCCGACCGGTTCGGCGGCGACATCCTCCGGCAGTTCCAGATGGACTGCGCCGGGGCGTTCTTCCTGGGCCGTACGGAAGGCCTCGCGGACCATCGAGGGGATCAGGTTGACATCGACGATCTGCCGGGTGTACTTGGTCAGCGGGCCCATCATCCGGACCACGTCGACGATCTGAAAGTGCCCCTGCTTGCTCACTTTGATCGGCTTCTGGGCGGTGATCATCAGCATCGGAAAGGCCCCGAGCTGGGCATAGGCCGCGCCGGTGACCAGGTTGGTGGCGCCGGGCCCGAGGGTGGATAGACACACCCCGGCTTTGCCGGTCAGACGGCCGTAGGTCGCGGCCATGAAGGCCGCGCCCTGTTCATGTCGGGTCAGGATCAGCCTGATGGAAGATTTGCGCAGTGCTTCAAGGAAATCGAGATTTTCCTCCCCCGGCACACCGTAAATGACCTCGACGCCCTCGTTTTCCAGGGCCTTGATAAATAGATCTGCCGCATTCATAGGCTCGTCCTTTCCTGGGGGAGTAAACACGTCCAATTATGCGGCCTGTGATGGAGATGCGCAAACCGCCATTCCGCCCCGGGAGAGATTGGGCCCGGACGGGAAGGCTGGGCAGCATCGGGGCCTGGAGACAGCGCTCGATTTATGAGTCAAAAGGTTGTATATTGTTGCAATCACTTGACCCTGCCAGGAGGACTAGACATGGATATTACGGAACAGGTACTGAACGTCATGCGAACGGCAGGTGAGCCTCTTAACGCCGGAAAGATTGCCGAGCTCGGAGGACTGGACCGCAAAGAGGTCGACAAGGCCATGAATCAGTTGAAGAAAGCGGAGAAGATCGTTTCCCCCAAGCGCTGCTACTGGATTCCGGCCTAGGCCTGCCAAGCTCCTCAGCCACCCGCAATAGCCCGAGCGCCGTGGCTCGGCTTAACGCGGCGAGTTTCAATGCGTGGGAGAAGTTGGAAGTCTGAAGAGGCCGTATTTAACTCCATCCCCTTTCCCTAGCCCCCAAAGGGCCGCCCGGCAATTATCCTGCCGGGCGGCCCTTTCTTCATGGCGCATCTTTACCAATCAACGACCGTTGTCGGTTACTCCGACTTCAGCGACGCCATGTCGATGGAGAAGCGGTACTTCACATCCGACCTGGCGAGCCGATCGTAGGCCTCGTTGACCTTCTGGATGGGGATGACTTCGACCTCGGATGTGATGTTGTGCCTGCCGCAAAAGTCGAGCATCTCCTGAGTCTCCTTGATGCCGCCAATCAGCGAGCCGGAGAGGCTCTTGCGGCCGAAGAGCAGGGCGAAGGCCGAGACCTGTAGCGGCGTCTCCGGCGCGCCGACCAGGGTCAGGTTGCCGTCGAGGCCGAGCATGCCCAGGTAGGCGTTGATGTCGTGCTCGGCGGCGATGGTGTCGAGGATGAAGTCGAAGCTGCAGGCGTGGGACTTCATCTGCTCGGGGTCGGTGGAGATGATCACTTCATGGGCGCCCAGGCGCAGCGCGTCCGCCTTCTTGTTCGGCGAGGTGGTGAAGACCGCCACCTTCGCACCGAAGGCACAGGCGAACTTGACCCCCATGTGCCCGAGGCCGCCGAGACCGACCACGCCGACCTTCTTGCCCTTGATATCGCCCCAACGCCGGATCGGCGAATAGGTGGTGATCCCGGCGCAGAGGAGCGGCGCCACCCCGGCGAGATCGAGGTTGGCGGGAACGTGCAGCACGAAGCGCTCGTCGACGACGATGTGCTCCGAGTAGCCGCCGTAGGTGACCGGTGCCGTGCCGTGCTGGTCCGGCGAGTTGTAGGTGAAGGTGGCGCCCGGGCAGAACTGCTCGACGTTATTCTGGCAGCTCGGGCAGTCATGGTCCGAGTCGACCAGGCAGCCGACCCCGACCAGGTCGCCTGTCTTGACGCTGGTCACGGCGCTGCCGACGCCGGTCACCCGGCCGACGATCTCGTGCCCCGGCACGCAGGGATAGGTCGTCGGCATGACGCTGTGCCACTCGTCGCGCACCGTGTGCAGGTCCGAGTGACAGACGCCGCAGAAGAGGATCTCGATCGCTACGTCGCGAGGGGTGGCGGCGCGACGCGGGATGGTGGTTGAAGCCAGCTTGGCGGTAACGCTGGCGGCGGAATAGGCTTTGGCTTGTTTCATGGCTATGCTCCTTATTGTTATTGGCTCGGTTACCGTCCGGTCATCGCTTCCAGCTTTTCCGGGTAGCGCGCCCCTTCGATCTTGATTGCGGCGGCGGCGTTGTCGATCCTTTGCAGGTCGGCGGCGGAAAGTTCGATCTTGATCGCGCCGAGGTTCTCCTCCAGACGGTGCAGCTTGGTGGTCCCCGGGATCGGTACGATCCAGGGCTTCTGCGCCAGCAGCCAGGCCAGGGCGATCTGCGCCGGGGTGGCGCTCTTCTGTTTGGCGATGGCGCCGAGCAGCTCGACCAGGGCGTGGTTGGCCTTGAGCGCTTCCGGGGTGAAGCGGGGCAGCCGGCTGCGGAAGTCATCGCTGCCGAAGCTGGTCTTCTCGTCCATCTTTCCGGTGAGGTAGCCCTTGCCCAAAGGGCTGTAGGGGACCAGGCCGATGCCGAGTTCTTCGAGGGTCTGCAGCAGCCCCTCCTCGGGGCGCCGGAACCAGAGGGAGTACTCGTTCTGCACTGTGGCCACCGGCTGCACCGCGTGGGCGCGGCGGATGGTCGGAATCCCGGCTTCGGAGAGGCCGAAGTGCCTGACCTTGCCTGCCGCGATCAGGTCTTTCACCGCGCCGGCGACCTCCTCGATGGGGACATCCGGGTCGACCCGGTGCTGGTAGAAGAGGTCGATGACGTCGGTCTTGAGGCGCTTGAGCGAGGCCTCGGCGACCTTTTTGATGTGCTCGGGGCGGCTGTTCACCGGCGACTCGCCCTTCTTGGGGTTGCGCGGGTCGATGTTGGTGTTGAAGCCGAACTTGGTGGCGATTACCACCTTTTCGCGCAGCGGGGCCAAGGCCGTGCCGACCAGCTCCTCGTTGGTGAAGGGGCCGTAGACCTCGGCGGTGTCGAAAAAGGTGACGCCGCGCTCCACGGCAGTGCGGATCAGCGCGATCATCTCCAGCTTGTCCTTGGGCGGGCCGTAGGAGAAACTCATCCCCATGCAGCCCAGGCCCAGGGCCGAAACCTCCAGGCCGCTCTGGCCCAAAATGCGTTTTTTCATTGCTCACTCCTTTCACCGCTTCGGGTGTTCTCTTCGTTGAACCTACTCTACTCTCGCCGAAGCGCAAGCGGGTAGACCGATCCTGCTGGATCATTGCCTGATTGTCCGAAGAGACGGAAAAGGTTTGCCAGGAAGGGGCGGAGCAGGCTGCCTGAAGTCAGGGGATTGCAGGTGAGGAATAAGGGGTTGTGCAGAAAATCGAGCGCAGCCTGTCTGCTGTCGCCGTGACAGCGCCCATCCGGAGCATTGCCCGAAAGACCGAATGGAACGAGGGATATCCCGACAGACTTCCAGGTGCGGCGCTAAATCTGATCAATACCGTCCAACAAATGTCGGCACACCGATCTTAGATTGGTCCTGACAAGCCAAGGGCTGCATTCCGCGACAAAAGAATTTAAGAACGTCCCCTTGGCTCTTCCCAGGAAGCCTTACATTTGAGAAACCCCCGTCCGGATGATCGGACGGGGGTTTTGGTACGTACACTGAATCTGCTTCAAACGACCACCCCACGGATTTTATCGCTCAGGTTTTTCCGCAAGGTCTGTTCGACAAAGGTCAGGGTGCCGGCCGCGCTGCCGGCGCACCCCTTACACGATCCCTGGTAGCGGAGGTGGACGTTGACATTGCCGTTTTCCCCGGGCTGGACATCTTCGAGTTCGATACCGCCACCATCACGGGCCAATGCTGGGCGGATGTATTCGTCGAGTGCGGCTTCGATCGCCTTGATCTGCTTGACCACCGAGAGCTTGGCAAAGTCGTCGGTGAGAGCTTTTTCGGGGTGACGCTCGCGCTCGATCTCGGCGCGGACCCGGGCGAGAATATCGACCAGGTAATGCTTGCGTTTTTCGTGGCCACCGGGCTGGATGCAGGATTTGCAGAAGGCCCCGGCCTTGGTGTAGTCGGTGACCTCCTCGACAGTTTTCAGATCGTTGATCCGGATCACGTCTTCGACGGTCTGCAGGGTGACGCGGGCGCATTCGCAGACGATGTCGGCTTCTTCGAGGGTTGAAATGTCGACGTTGCGATAGATCGAGGTGGCGCGCTTGATCACTTCGTAGGCCATGACGCTGCAGTGCATCTTCTGCGGCGGCACGGCGGCCTTGTCCTCTTGGTCACGCAGGGCGTGTTCGACATCGAGGTTGGTGATCTTGGCCGCTTCATCGACGGTCTTGCCGATGCACATCTCGGCCATCATATCGGTTGCGGCGATGGCGGTGCCACAGCCGAACGATTTAAAGGTCGCTTTTTTGATCGTGTCGGTTTTCTCGTCGACGATCCAGAAGAGGCGCACGGTGTCGCCGCAGGATTCGGCGCCTTCGTTGGCGATCACCAGCCGTCCCCCCATTTTCTGGGCGTCGGCTTCGGTCAGGTCGCCGAAATTGCGCGGGTTGTTCATCCGGTCGGCCACCTTGTTGGAATACTGTTCCCAGAGTTCGCCGCCGATCAAATCATTTTTTGCCATGGATCTTCTCCTGTTATCCGTTCAATTCAGTGCCGGCTGCTTTTCAGTATGAGGTCGATAGCCCACGCAGCCGGGTGATCGCTTTACTGATCACGTAGATAGTGTAGTCGATCTCCTGTTCGGTGGTGAAGCGTGACAGACTCAGGCGCACACCGGTATGCGCCAACTCTTTGTCGGCACCGATGGCGGTGAGAATCGGGCTGGCCTCGAGCGATTCGGAGGCACAGGCGCTGCCGGTCGATGCTGCGATGCCGTTCTGGTTCAGGTCCCAGATCAGGGCTTCCCCCTCGACGCCGCGAATGCTGACGTAGACGGTGTTGGGAGTACGGAGTTCCCGCTTGCCGATCACCAGGATATCGTTAATTTTCAGCAGCGCATCCTCAAGTTTGTCACGCAGCCGCCGGACCTCGGTGTTCTCATATGGCAGATGGGTGTTGGCCAGTTCCATCGCCTTGCCCATCGCGACCATCCCCGGCACATCGACGGTTCCGGCCCGGCGGCCCCCCATCTGCTCGCCACCATGCAGCAATGGCGGCAGGCTGGCGCCGTTGCGGATGTAAAGACCACCAACCCCCTTAGGTCCATGGAATTTATGGGCGCTGAAGGTCAGGTAGTCGACAGGGACCTCTTTGAGGTCGACCCTGACCTTGCCGATCGCCTGCACGGCATCTGTGTGCAGGTAAACGCCGCGCTCCTTGCAGACCTCGGAGATCTCCTTGATCGGCAGGATCAGGCCAGTTTCGTTGTTGGCCCACATGGCCGAAACCAGCGCGGTCTGATCGGTGATCGCCTCCTTGACCATCTTTGCGGTGATCAGGCCTTCCCGGTCAGGCGCCAGATAGGTCACCTTGACGCCATGCCGCTCGAGAAAGCGGCAGGATTCACGCACGCAGGGATGCTCAAGCTGGGTGGTGATGATGTGTTTCTTGCGCGTATCCTTGAGCAGGTTGAAATAGATACCGAGGATGACCGTATTGTTCCCTTCGGTGGCGCAGGAGTTGACGATGATATCATCCTCGTCGCTGGCGCCGATTCCCACGTAGAGCTGCTCCATCGCCTGGTGCAGATAGGGGCGCACCTCGATGCCGAAAGAGTGCAGCGAATTGGGGTTGCCGTACATGTGGCAGTAGAAGGGTTCCATGGCATCGCGCACCGCCGGATCGACGATGGTGGTGGCATTGTTGTCGAGATAGATTCGTTCCATAAATCCGTTCCTGAAATTTGACCAAAGAATTGATGCGTCGCCAACCGACCTACTTATCGCTCCACTTTTCTGGGGAAAAATCTTGATTCTTGCTCCAAGGCTGCATAATCACAACAGGTATCCCTAGAGTAAGCCGAGAAAAGCAGCAGGGCAATTAATATGACTAATTTTATCGGCTATTTTCCTGCCCGAGTAAATAAAAAAGTTCACTCCCAAACTCCACCGGCCGAGCGGCGTGGCCAGGGAATGGAGCTGTTTATCGAATGCTGGGATAGGCTATAATTAGGGGAAAATATCGAAGAAAGAGGCAGATATGGCAGAGCTTGAGCGAAACGACTTGGCCGTTTCCCGGGAAGATTTAGTCAAGGGCGTTGCCCGATGGACCGAACAGGGCGAGTTGCACACCTCGGCCATTCCGGGCTTGTCGCTGTTCCGGCGGATGGAGCCGACCGAGCCGATCACTGGCATGTACCAACCGAGCATCTGTCTGGTCGCGCAGGGCGCCAAGCGCGTGCAACTCGGCGACGATACCTATGTCTACGACCCGCAGCACTACCTGATCACCTCGGTCCATCTGCCGACGGTGGTGCAGATCATCGAAGCGAGCCCGGAGAAGCCTTTTCTGGGGCTCAGGTTGACGTTTGATCTGCGAGAGGTCTCCCAACTGATGGCGGACAGCCACCTGCCGCCGCCGGGAGCCAGAGCCATCAGATTGCGCGGGCGCTCGAATGGTTGAAGGGGAACTTCGCCGAACCCTTACGCATCGACGACCTTGCGGAATAGGCGCGGATGAGCACCTCGACCTTCCATCACCACTTCCGCGCCATGACCGCGCTCAGCCCGCTGCAGTACCAGAAGCAGCTGCGCCTGCAGGAGGCCCGGCGGCTGATGCTGGCCGAACGTCTCGACGCCGCGACCGCAGCCTTCCAGGTTGGCTACGAAAGCCCGTCGCAGTTCAGCCGGGAGTACGGACGCCTGTTCGGTGCGCCGCCGCTGCGCGACGTCACGAACTTGCGGCAACAGGCGGCTGGTGAGAGGGGGTAGGTGACATCGGTAGTGGGGAGGGGCGATTGACGGCGTCTGAAGAAGATACTTTCCATCGCTGCGGCAGGTTCCAGTATGTTTCTTTTCTCACTGTCCACCCAACACGAAAAGCCCGCCTGGTGAATCAGGCCTGAAGGGGTTGAGAGATAAACCATTAAAATGCCAGTAGCATTTTTCGGAAATCAAAGACATGGCTTACTGGACGCACCTATTTCTTTGACTTGTTCCGGAGCTTTGGCTACATTGGCAAGGTCAACTTTGATGAGGTTGTAGAAGGGGTCGATTCAGACAACCCCAATACTGAGAGGGGCTTCCATGAGCGCAAATGAATTCGTCGATTACTACGAGTTATTGCAACTGAGTCCGAATGCCGACGCCGAGACCATTGAACGGGTCTTTCGGCATCTCGCCAAGAAGTACCATCCAGACAACAAAGACTTTGCGGACAATGACCGCTTCGTCCAGGTTATTGAGGCTCATCGGACGCTCTCAAATCCCCAGGTCCGTGCTGGGTACGATGTAAGACATCAGGATTACTGGAATCGAAAATGGCGGCTCGCGTCGCTGGCCAGCGACAATTCATCGCTTGGCGATGACAAGGCGATACGGGAGCGCCTGCTGTCAATGCTTTACGTTCAGCGACGGCGAAACATGAAAAGTCCCGGCCTGGGGGAGAACCAGATGGCCCATCTCCTCGGCACCCCGCTTGAATTGGTGGAGTTCCACTTGTGGTACCTCAAGGCCAAGGGCTGGGTGGAACGAATGGAAACGGGTCATTTGGCGATTACCGCACAGGGGGTCGATCAGGCAGAGCAGGAGCGATTGCCGGTAAGGCCGGACCGTCTGCTCGAAGTTTATGACCCCGACAGCGAGGAAGCGATGAAATGTGCTGGTAAGCGTTAATTTCGTTTAGTTCAGAAAGGTAAAAAGATCATCTTGACCGCCCTCTAGGGAACACGAAACGCCCACGATTACCCAGTCGTGGGCGTTTCGCGCGGTGCAGGGGTGGCAGGAAATTGGCAATTCTACCCCTTGCCGTGGACTGGGCCTTTCCGCTCCGGTTTTTCAGACGGCCTTGCCCTTGACGTGTTGGCCCCCATGGTCCAAGTGGCAACGCCTTGGTTTGCCGGATTCGTAAGAGGGATGAAGGCTTCCAGGCGCGAAATTCAAGTGCAGGGGAAGAATTAACCGCTACCTTTCGCGTCCAACCGCTCAGCGGCTTTGCGCTTTCTGTTTTAATCTTAATCTGTCAGTATTACGGGAAGCTTACAGAGGGGGTTGGGCCGATGTTCGAGATGGCTTTGGATAGGGCCAGCCTGTTGAAAATCTAGAATCGAAAAAAGGACTGCGCCCCAACAGGTTTTCCATCTGCCGGAGTCCGCCCATGGTGCTGCGTCGCCTCATCCTGTCGCTTTTGCCACTTCTGCTGCTTTTGTTGCCGTCTTTTCCGGCAGCCGCCAACGATTCCCTGCCTGCCGGCCTGCGCGCGCTTCTTGCCGCCTATCCTGGCGAGCTCTGCGGCGCCGACCGGAACACCCTTCGCTGGTGCGACGGCACGGTCATGACCTTCGCTGACGGCCGGGAAAAAACCTTCGATACTCTCCTCAAGTCCGCCGACCTGGCAGACCAGTTTCAACTTCCCTACCCTGCCGGCCCCGCCTTTCCCGCCCCGCCGCCGAGAGACTTCGATCCCGGCCGCTTTCGCAATGAGGCGTTCTTTCGCAAGATGTACGGGGCGGACCGGGCGGCGGTGGAAAAGAACCTGGTGCCGGTGGCCTGGCCCTTCGGCCGGCCGACGACCCTACGCGTCACCCGCGTCAACCGAGTGGACGAAAAACTGGCGGCGGTCATCCGCGACCTGCAGCGGCTGCCCCCCGCTCTCCGAACCTATCTCGAGGAACCGGCCGGCGGCTACTGCTGGCGTCCCATCGCCGGCACCGATCGCCTCAGCCCCCACAGCTTCGGCATCGCGGTCGATCTCGGTGGCCCCCAGGTCGCCTACTGGCGCTGGGATGCCAAAAAAAACGCCGGACGCTTCGCCTGGCGCAACCAGGTCCCCTGGCCGATCGTCGCCGCCTTCGAACGGCACGGCTTCATCTGGGGCGGCAAATGGTATCACTACGACACCATGCACTTCGAGTACCGGCCGGAACTGTTCCCCCTTCCTCCTGCCGAGAGAAAGCCGAGATAGGGCGGGGCGCCGCCGCTTGCACGCCGATTCGAATTGGCGCCGTATGAGGTTCAAGATCGCGAGTGGCCGGGGTCGGACCGCAAGCTCCTCGGGCACCAGACAGTTCAAAGCCAGAGTCCCATAAATCAACACCTCTGAAACAGCAAGCCCCGCTCAGTTCGCCTGGCGGGGTTTTTCTTTGACTGCAGGATCTGTGGGACTAAGCTCTGGAGGTTTACACGACAGCTATCTTAATGCTGGGGGGATGTATAATGGCTTTAAAAGGGAAGTATTTTTGGAAGGAGGAAAGATCCATGATGATCCAAATTAAATACACTGACGGGCAGAAACGGCTGGTACGCCCCCACGAGTTGAAGAAGCTGATTGCCAGCAAGGCGATTGACAGCTTCGAGCGCACTGAGGGGTGGGTAAACATCGAGACCGGGATATTGAGGAACCCAGGTGGAAATGCAGATTACTCAGGGTTCGAGCGGCGCGCTCCGTATTAACGAACATTATCGGACGAGGACCAACAAGCCCGCCTGATAAGGGCTATGGAAACGACAAGAGGGACAGTTGCCGCGAAAAAAGCCCGGCTTCTTTATCGTACTTGGTAAACAGCCCGGGCCGATCGCATTTCTCCCGCTTCACAAGAAAAGCCCATGATCTTGGAACCGTGGGCTTTTCTTATGTCCCAGGGATTGCGGGTATCCATGCTGACCACTCAGGAGGGAAGCCGAAAATAGTGCGAGACGATTAATAGGATGGTTGTTTTCCTGCAGGGAGCTAGTTCGAGTCCGGCCCGGGGAGCCACTATGGCCAGCGAGAAAAGCCCCCGTCAATTTCCAATCTTCCCCCCTGCTAAAAAGATTGGAAAGGTTGAGTTCGGAAATAGCCTTCTGTTTCCTGCTGAAGCCATTCCTCCCTGTGCTGAAAGGCACCGTCTTCAGAACAAATTAAAGCTCCGGCCTGGCTGTTCAGGTTGGGGCTTTCCTGTAAGTTGTCCTAAATTGAAGTCTTACTTTACCTCTGGATCATTCATACTCTCCATACGGCCGTTATCCAATGACCGGTGGACGGTTCGGCCCGGCAATTCCTTGGTGATTGGGGTTCGTTTGGTCGCTGACCCATGTCGCAGTTTCTTCCTTCCTGCCCTTCAGCGACCGCGCCTTGCCTCACCAGCTTCGCCCAGACTTGCCGTCCTGCCTGGCCCGGAAGTGCCTCCTGCATCTCCTTTAGAAAGTGATCTCCAGGCGGGCGCCGGCAACTAGGGCGTTATCAAGGGCAGGGTCGGTGCCGGGATGGATGACGTATTGAAGGTCCGGCTGCACCGTCAACCAGGGCAGGACCTCGGCCAGGTAGGTCGCCTCGATGACGGTTTCGGCATGGTCCACCGGGGAATTCTCTGTCGTGGCCATGTAGCGCCGGAAGTGCCCCCCGTTGCGGGCGCTGGCGATGGCCAGGCCGGTTACGTCCTGGCTGCGCCCGTGGATCAGGCCAGTGTAGTTCAGCCCCGCGCCGCAGTAGCGGCCGATCTGGTTGCGGTGCGGGTCGGCGAAGCCGAGCTGCACAAAGGCGCCCAATCCCTCGCCTTTCTCCCCCCTGGTGAAGAGGGTCTTTTCGGCAATGAGATAGAGACCATGGTTGAAATCATGGCTCTGACCGGTGAAATCCTCTACCTCTGTTGTATGAACCCATCCCCCCACACCGAGCTTGAAATAGTCGGCCTCGCCAGGTTCTCCCTGGCTCAGTCCGGCCTCCAGCGCCGTGAATATCCCGTCATTGGACGAAAGACTCAGGGAGCTGCGCTGCGGCAGCTCGGGCTCGCCCGGCTCGCCGTCGTAGAGGCCCGCCAACAGGTAGCTGCCGGAGGTGGGCTGGGCCTTGAGGCGGAGGGCCAGGGCGGTGGTTGGGAAGATGGACGGTCCGACCTGGGAGATGTCCGGGGAGATGCCGAAGGAGCTGTTGATGAAGGTCGAGGCGTATTCGAGCAGGTCGAACTCGCTGTTCAGGTCGTGCAGGCCGGCCAGCACTGAGAAGCGGTCCGCAAGGAACCGATGCTCGTACCAGGCCTCGTAGATCTTGACGGCCTGGTCGGCCTCGATGTTGCTGGTCCCCTGCAAGTCCCCGACCTTGTCGGTGAGCGGCCCGCCGGCGTTGAAGTCGCCGAGCAGGTAGAGAAAAAAAGTGCCGTTTCCCCACCAGCCGGCCCGGGCGGTGTCGACAGCGAAGGTCACATCGACGTTCCCCAGCAGGGCTCCGCCGCGGCTGACACCGCCGCGCAGGTTTGCCATGGCATCGAGGGTCAGCACCGCATCAATATCCACCCCCTGTTGCTCCAGGGTGCTGCGCACGCCTCCCCAGTCGCCGAGCAAATGGTCCCGTTCTGCGAGGCCTTCGATGGAGGTGGGCGTGGTGGCGGCAAGCGGGTCCTGGCGGGTTTCGTCTCCGTGGGCGAAGGCCGGAGCGGGGAGCAGGGCCAGCAGGCCGGTCAGCAGCAGGGCGGGGTATCTTTTGGATAATCCGGGATGCATGTTGTTCATTTCTCCTGCTATTTTGCTGCCAGTAGCACTTCCAACCGAGCCCGTTGCGAAATCCTGCCGGTGAAGATTAACAAGGTCCCCGCCCGCTGCAACGGGGCGGGGAGGGACCGTGCTCGCCGACGTTATTTCTTGCGGCCGCAGCTGCAACCGTTGCAATCGTGGCATCCCCCCTTCTTCTCCCAGAAGGAGCGGTAGAAAAGGTCGCTGGCCCCGCCGCCGTTGGTGAGCATCTCCACGCTCTTGCCGACCCGCAGGCCGAGACCTTCGATACGGCAGTCGCACTTGCCGCCGCCCTCCCGGATGGCCACGATTTCCCCCCGTTCGCCGGGCCCGAGCAGTCCGACCGGAATCATCCGCGTCTCTCCTTCGGCTGAAGTTGAAAATCGTTATCAAAAAAACAGAGAGGGCGACTGCGAAGCAACAAAGAAATGATTATCGTTTTCAAATATACATGAAGACCATGTCGTTTCAGCAGGTTGAGAAGATCAAGTCGGAATTGGAAGTTGTCGAAAAGGCAGGGAGGGCAGGTACCAGGGCACTTTCCCCTCGACGGCGGCGGCGGGGATGGCTATGATCGGCAGGCGCCGGGAGGCTGCCCGGCATTGCCGGTGCTGCAAGGAGGAATGGAGATGAAATGGACGGTATTTGGCCTCTGGCTGGTTACGGTCGGTGTCGGCCTCGGGCTGCGCTACCTCAACCTGCGCCACCTGCGGGAGCACGGCGAGGAGGTCCCGGCCGGCTTCGAGGGGGCGCTCGACGGCGAGGCCCTGCGCCGCAGCGCCGCCTACACCGTCGCCCGCAGCCGTTTCGGCCTGGCTCACGCCCTGTGGGACGATGCGCTGCTGCTGGTCTTCTATTTCGGCGGGCTGCTCCCTCTCTGCGACCGCCTGCTGACCGGGGAAAGCGGTTCCTTCATCGGCAACGGGGTGGTCTTCTTCCTCGTCCTGCTGCTCGCCCAGTCCCTGCTCGGGCTCCCCTTCGACCTCTGGCGGACCTTTCGCCTGGAGGCGCGCTTCGGCTTCAACACCACCAAGCTCCGGTTGTGGGTCGCCGACCGCATCAAGGAGCTGCTCCTCTCCCTGCTCCTTCTCGGGGGCCTGATCGCCGCGGCCCTCTGGCTGGTGCAGGCCAGTCCCGTCCCACTGGTGGTTATGGGTCTGGGTGTTGCTGGCCGCGACCGCCCTCTTCCTGCTGTTGATCTCCCCCTACGTAATCGAGCCGCTGTTCTTCAAGTTCGAACCGCTCAAACGGGAGGCACTGGAGGCGGGAGTGCGCCAGCTGTTGGCAAAGGCGGGACTGAAGGTCAGCAGGGTGCTGCAGGTCGACGCTTCGCGGCGTAGCCGGCACAGCAACGCCTACTTCACCGGCATCGGCCGGGTCAAGCGCATCGTCCTCTTCGACACCCTGCTCGAGCAGATGGCCGACGACGAGGTGCTGGCGATCCTTGCCCACGAACTCGGCCACTGGAAGAAGGGACATCTGGCCAAACGCCTGCTGCGGACCGAACTGCTGATGCTGGCCGGCTGTTGGGGGGCCCACGCCCTGCTGGCGGCAGGTGTCCTTCCCGGGATGCTCGGCCTCGCCACCGCCTCCTTCTACGCCCAATTGCTGATCCTTTTCTTCGTGGCGGGAATTCTCCTCTTTCCTTTCTCCCCCCTGACGGCCTGGCTCTCCCGCCGCCATGAATGGCAGGCCGACCGTTATGCCGCCGGACTTACCGGGGATCCGCAGGCCCTGGCCTCGGCGCTGGTCAAGCTCTCCCGCGAAAACCTCTCCAATCTCCATCCCCACCCCTGGCACTCGGCCTGGCACGATTCCCACCCGCCGGTCGCGGCGCGGGTCGCCCGGCTGCTGGCCGCCGCCGGACGGGAAGCCCGGCCGGGCCAGGAGGCTTCCGCCCCCTGAACGGCATACGGCCGGGTCCGTTGCCGGGCCCGGCCGTATGCCGTTCTACTCTTCTCCCCGATCAGTCCGTGGCCATCTCCAGGCAGTCCCCCAGCCGCCGGAACGCCGCCCGCCATTCCTCGGGCTGCTGGGTCTGGTCGAGGGTGTGGCGCAGCGCCCAGAAGAGGTTCTGTGCCCGCCACAGGTCGGGGTGCAGCGGCAGTTCCCCGACCGCTTCCAGGGTCTCGATGATGGTCAGCAGCTGCGCCAGGTTCTGCGGGGTGCGGGCGAGGTGCTGCAGCTGGTGCTCGAACTGGCGGCCGGCGGCCAGTGCCAGCAGCGGCTCGTCGAGGGCGATGTCGAGCTTCGCCAGCTCCTCGGCCATTTCCTTCAGTTCGCCGGGGTGGAGCTGGCGGCTTTCGAGCAGGGTGCGCAGTCGCTCCACCAGCACCCGTTCCACCGGCGCCGCCAGCAGCCGGGGGACCGGCATGCGGATGTCGTGCAGAAAGCGCAGCAGCGGCTCCTGGTCCCGGTAAATTTCCCTGAAGCTGGCCTCGATGGCGGCCAGGGTAGGGGCCATGATCTGCTGCAGGACGTGCCGCTGCTCGTCCCGGAACAGGTGCCAAAGGTTGTAGGTCTGGATGCCGAAGTGGTGGTCGAGCTGGCGGATGACGGTGGGGATGTCGCTGCGCTCGAAGGGGGTGGCGAGGTCGGCGGCCAGCGCCGCCGCCGACTCCCCGTCCCGGCAGAGGCGGATGCCGGCGGTCAGGTTGTGGCCACCGAGATCGAGGACGGCGAAGCAGAACTCGGCGCCATACCAGGTGATGGTCGAGCACACCCGGCTGCGGCCGACGGCAAGGCGCAGGCGGCCGCTGAGGTACTCCCGGCGCTCGAGGTGCTCGGCGGTGTAGCAGTGGATGTCGTGGCAGTGGGGATCCTCCAACGCACAGGGCTCGGCGAAGCCGGCGGCGATGGCGTGGTGGGCAGCGACGCGGGGGAGATCGACGCGGGCGGTGGCGATCTCCTCGCGGTAGATGCGCGCCGCGTCGCCGCGGCGCGGCAGGTTGCTTCTGGCCGCGGCCAGGCGGCGCCGAAACTCCTCCTCGAGCACGGCCCCGCAGGTCTCCTCGGCGAGCTGGATGGCGCGCCCGGCGTAGGCGAGAAGCTGGGTGGTCTCGATCCCCGAAACCTCGTCGAAGAACCAGCCGCAGCTGGTGTACATGAGCAGCGCATGGCGCTGCATCTCGAGCAGGCGCAGCGCCCGGGTCGATTCCTCAGGATCCAGTTCGCGTCCGGCCTGGGCGCGCAAAAAAGCGGCTACGGCCTGCGGATCACGATCAAGAATGACTGCGATGAAGGCGTCCCGCGCCGCCCAGGGCTCGCAGCCGAGCTGCTTCATCCCCTCGACGAAGAGGGGCTCCAGGGCATCGCGCAGCCAGTCGAAGGCCGCCCGCAGCGGTGCTCGCCAGGCCTGGGTCCAGCCGGGCTCGCCACCGATGTGGCAGCCGCAGTCGCTGCGCCAGCGCTCGATGCCGTGGGCGCAGCTCCAGGAGCTGTTCTCGACGACCTCCACTTCGTGGGTCGGTGGGTACTTCGCCAGGAATTCACCGTAGACGGTCAGGGTGGCCTGGCCTCTGGCCTCGATCCGGTCGAGGGCGTAGGCGAGGGCCATTTCGCCGAAACGATGATGGTGGCCGTAGGTTTCGCCGTCGGTGGCGACGTGCATCAGCTGGGCCTCGGCCTCGGTGCCGAAGCCGGTCAGCAGTCGTGTGGCCAGCTGTTCACCGTCCTTGAGAAGGCCGCGAAAGGCGATCTCGTTGGCGATGGCCCCGGCGTAGAAGAAGAGCGCGATGCGGCCCCCCGAAGGGAGCCGGCAGAGGTAGGGACGGCGGGTGTCGATGCCCGTCGGAGGGAGGGGTTGCCAGGACGTGGCGCCGAGGGGGCGGACCCGGCCGGCCTGGTGGGGCGCGAGGACGGTGAAGGCGATTCCGGCCGCGGCGAGGGCCTCGAGGGTCGCGGTATCGACGGCGGTCTCCGGCAGCCACATCCCTTCCGGGGGTCGGCCGAAGCGATGTTCGAAATCGGCGATTCCCCAGGCGACCTGGGTGCGTTTGTCCCGCTCGCTGGCCAGCGGCAGGATGATGTGGTTGTAGGCCTGGGCCAGCGCCGATCCGTGGCCGCCGAAGCGCTCGCGGCTGGCGGCATCGGCGGCGACGATGGTGTGGTAGGTTTCGGGGTCGCAGCGCTCCAGCCAGGAGAGGAGGGTCGGGCCGAAGTTGAAGCTGGTCCGGGTGTAGTTGTTGACGATCCGGGCGATGCGGCGCTGCTCGTCGAGGATGCGTGCCGCGCTGTTGGGCCGGTAGCACTCGGCGGCAATGCGTTCGTTCCAGTCGTGGAAGGGGTAGGCCGAGTCCTGCTGTTCGATCGCCTCGAGCCAGGGGTTCTCCCGGGGGGGCTGATAGAAGTGGCCGTGGATGCACAGGTAACGGTTCATGGCAGGGTTCGCTCGAAGTTGGAGGCGGTGGCGTCTTTGCCTACTCTAGCCGACCGCCGCAGCGCTGACAAGGGGTCGGTAGCGGAAGAGCAATAACCCGGTCCCGGCGGTAGCCGGTGATATACTGGCAGTCACTTGCCGACGGGCCGAACTGCCATGCCGATCATTATTTTCACTACGATCCTTACTATTTCCACACTCTATGCCCCGCAGCCGCTGCTGCCGGTTTTGGCCCGCGAGTTCGGTGTCAGTCGCGATCTGGCCGCGACCCTGACGACCGTCGTCTTTATTCCGTTGAGTCTGGCACCCTTGCTCTACGGCTACCTGCTCGAGGCGTTCTCGTTGCGGCGCCTGCTGCGCGGTGCGGTGCTGTTGCTGGCCGTTTTTCAGTTTCTTTGCTTTTTGGCTCCTTCCTTCCGCCTGCTGTTCCTGCTGCGGCTGGGTCTCGGCCTGCTGGTGCCGGCCATTTTGACCGCCCTGATGACCTACGTGGCTACCACCGCCCCCAAACCCCAGCTCTCCCGGGCGATGGCCATCTACATCGCCAGCACCATCCTCGGCGGCTTCCTCGGTCGAGCCTGCTCCGGGGCCCTTTCCACCTGGCTTGGCTGGCGCTACAGTTTCCTTGCTCTGGGCATCAGCCTGCTGCTGGCCTGGCTGGTGCTCGGTAGGCTGCCGCCCGCTCCCGGGCAGCGCCTGGCGCGGCCGCGGGCCGACCTGCTGCCGGCCGTGCTGGCCAACCGCCAGCTGCTGCGCATCTACCTGGCGATCGCCTGTCTCTTCTTCGTCTTCGCCGCGGTGATGAACTACCTCCCCTTCCGCCTCACCGATCTCAGCTCCAAGGCCAGCGAACTGCGCATCGGCCTGATGTACAGCGGCTATCTGATGGGAATCGCAACCTCGTTGTGGGCGGTCCGGGCTGCGCGGCTGTTCGGAGGCCAGTTGCCGGTAATGGCGGCCAGTTATGCCACCTTCTGCCTGGCCCTGCTGGGACTGGCCAGTGGCCGGATAACGGTGCTGTTCCTGGTCATGTTCCTCTTCTGCGGCGCGATGTTCCTGGTCCATGCAACCGCCACCGGTTACGTCAATGGCCTGAGCAGCGAACACCGACCGATGGTCAACGGCCTCTACGTGGGATTTTATTACGGCGGCGGCGCACTCGGCTCCTGGCTGCCGGGCCTGGTCTACCGCGACTGGGGGTGGGGAGCCTTTTTGGTTCTGCTCGGACTGGTCGCCGGCTTCGGTCTGCTCACCATCCTGGCGGCAGGGCGCGCCTTGTCCTCCAGCTATTGACAGCGGGCAGCTGCGGGGGTATTCATATGAACTTATCCGAGAAGCCGCCAACCATTGAGGCTTCGACATTTCCAACCTGTAATGAAAGGAAACAGAATGAAACGCGGATTGACTGTAGCAGCGGGAGCTTTGGGAATCCTGCTGCTGACCGGGGTCGTCAGCCAGGCGGCCGAAAAAAAACTGGAGCTCAAGACCGACAAGGATAAGATCAGTTACGGGATCGGCATGAGCATTGGCCAGGATTTCAAGCGCCAGGGGATCGAGGTCGATGTCGATATCCTGTCCCAGGCCATCCGTGACGTCCTCAAAGGGGAGACCCCGTTGATGAGCCAGGAGGAATTTAAGGAGACGCTGGGCAAGTTCAAAAAGAAAATGATGGCCAAGCAGGAAGAAATGCACAAGGAACAGGGCGAAAAGAACCTCAAGGAGGGAGATGAATTCCTCAAGGCCAACGCCAAGAAAAAAGGCGTGGTCACCCTGCCGAGCGGGCTGCAGTACCTGGTGCTCGAGAAGGGAACCGGCAAGACCCCGACCAAGGAGAGCACGGTTACTGTCGACTACAAGGGGACGCTGATCGATGGTACCGTCTTCGACAGCTCGTACAAGCGGGGCAAGCCGGCCACCTTTGGGGTCGGCAAGGTCATTCCCGGTTGGACCGAGGCCCTGCAGCTGATGAAGGAAGGGGCCAAGTACCGCCTGTTCATCCCCGCCAAGCTGGCTTACGGGGAGCGGGGCGCCGGTCCGGTGATCGGTCCCAATTCCACGCTGATCTTTGATGTGGAGTTGAAGAAGGTCGACTGACCCTCAACTCCACAGCGCCTTTCGGCCGTCCTCTGCCTGTGCGGAGGACGGCCGTTTTGCTGGAGGCGGCGACCGGAAGTGTCAATGCAGGGCGCCAAACCACCTGTTTGAAAACCATTCCAGGGGTCCTGTCTCCCAGGAATGCAGCTCCCGGGTTGGCTTGCGGATTGCACATGAGAAATTAGCGGATAGACTCAACACAGAAATCCATCGATTGGAGACTGGCCGTGCTCGCCAAGCGTATTCTGTTGAGCAACCATCCGGAAATCCTGGGGCCGATAAAAGATTCACTCTTCTGTCGGGAAGGTTTTTCCCTGTTGGTCGCAGAGGACGGGCGACAGGCGTTTGCCATCATCGAAGAACATGACCCGGCCCTGGCGATTCTCGATCTGGAGATGATGAACGAGGGAGGGGACCACTGTTGCCGGCGCGTCAAGGGGGATCCGGTCCTGTGCCATACTCCGGTTATCCTGGTGGCCAGACGCGGCGGAGAGGAAGAGCTGCGGCGCTGCCGGGAGACGGGGTGTAACGAGATCATCTTCAAGCCGGTCGACGCCCGGGAACTGTTGGCGGCCGCCTGTCGGTTGCTGCGGCTTCCCGAACGCCGGGTACCCCGGGTTGCCCTTTCCCTGCCGGCCCAGGTCGGCAGGGACCCCCGACTCCTGCGCCCGGGGACGATCCGCGACCTGAATGGTGGCGGCGCTTTTATCGAAACCCGCAAGCTGGTCCCGGTCGATACCGAAGTCGTCGTCGAGTTTCCCCTCCCCGGCGTTGGCGAGACCCTTCAGACCCGCTGCCGGGTGGCCTGGGTCAACCATCCGGAATGGATCAAGGAAATGCGTCTGCCGGTCGGCATGGGACTCCAGTTTGTGGACCTGGAAGAAGCCGCCCGGAAGGTTTTGAAGGAGGTCCTTGTCGGACAGGAAAACATCGCTGACGGCGTTATGGTCTCCGGGAGCGGGCCGTGAGCGACCTCCCCGGGGAGATACTCGCCTTCTGGTTTGCCGGCGAGCCGGAGGATCAGCCGGCTTCGCCCGAGCGGCTGCATTTCTGGTTCTCAGGGGGGGAGAGTGCCGACCGCATGATCCGCGAACGATTCGCCGCGGTGGTGGATCGCGCCGCGGCCGGTGACTTTGCCGACTGGACTCTGACTCCCCGCGGTACCCTGGCCCTGCTGCTGCTTCTCGACCAGTTTCCCCGCAACATTTTCCGCCATTCTCCCCGCGCCTACTCCAGTGATGCCCGCGCCCTGCAAGTGGCCCTTGACGGGCTCGCAGCCGGCCAGGACCAGCGCCTGGCGATCGCGCAACGGGCCTTCTTCTACCTGCCCCTGGAACACGCCGAGGATCTCGTCATGCAGGATCGCTCGGTGGCCCTGTTCGGCGCCTTGCGTGCTGCGGCACCGCCCCCTCTGCAGCCGATGTGCAGCGGTTTTCTCGACTATGCGCAGCGGCACCGGGACATTATCGCCCGCTTCGGTCGTTTTCCCCACCGCAATGCCGTCCTCGGCCGTTCCAGCAGTGCCGAGGAAGAGGCCTTTTTGCAGCAGCCTGGTTCGTCTTTCTAGCTCCTTCCTTTACGCAGAGCGGAAAAATCCCCGCCGGCCACCGGTTGGCCGATTTCCGGTCCGTTCCAGAAATAGACCCAGACCCTGACCGTTCTGCCGTCGGCAAGAAGGGCATCGGCCTCGCGGCGCAGGTAAAGGCTGCCGGTTTCATTGCCCGGATCGTAATCCTCCAGCCCATCGAGTTGCCGCAAGGTGGCCGCGGCGGTGGCTGGGTCGAGTTCGAAGACTTCGCCGTGGACGATTCCCGGGGCCGGGACAAGGTAGGGATAACCCTCGCGGGGATCGAAAAAGAGTCGGCCGCGCAGGGTCGCGGGGGTGCAGGAGCGATAGCGGCCGGCGAGGTAGCGGCGGTGGTTCTTCTCGCCCCGGCGCAGAGTGCCGTAGACGAAGACGCTGCGGGGCGCTGGCGGGATGGGCATGGCGGGACTTTCGGCGGACTCTCGGAAGGGCACGGCTGTCGGCCAGGTCCGGGACTTCCCCGGCCTGGCCAGCGACACCGGAACTTTAACCCCGGACCGGAAATTGGTCAAGACGCCGCCTGAACCGGTTGCTGTTCCTGGCGGAATCCTCCATCGGCCCCCCGCCAGGACCGGGGATCAGTCCCGGCTGCCGCGCAGGAGGGCGGGAAGATCAAGAAGCCGGCTGGCAAACACCAGGGTCAGGTGGCCAAGCAGCGGCATCAGGACATAATCGAGGCCGTTGCCGGTCAGGCGGGGAGGGCAGCCTGGGCCGGAGCGGCCCCGGCGAGCAGTATCAGGGCCAGGCAGGCGATGGGCATGGATTTCATGGGCTGCTCCTTTGCCTCGGGGTAGTGAAAATTGGCACCATCTAACCTAAGCATCGGATATGCCAAACCATTGCAGCCCGGGAAAATCCTTAACTTACTAAATTTATGAGAATTAAAGATGTGGGGAGGGGAAGTGGCGGGTCGTTCTGATCCAAGATGGGGTATTTTGCGCGAGATCTGGCGAAAGGGCGGCACGGCCATCGGCGGCCGGATCGCCGGGACCCCGGTTGCGGCTCCCGGCGATCCGGCGAAGACTCAGGATTCGGCCTTCCAGTGGCCGTGAATGTTGCAATACTCGCGGGCGGTGACCTTGCTGGCGGTAAGGGGGAATACGGCCTTGGGTTCCTCGCCGGGCTTGAGGAATTGCAGGTAGGCCTTGCCGTCGGCAATCAGTTCCACCCATTGGATGTAGTGCTTCTCCTCCATCGGATGCGGGACACTGCCGACCTTGACGGTGATCTGGCCATTGCCCATCTCGATGACCGGGACATGCTTTTCCTGCGCGGCATCGACGGTGTTCTCCGCCTGGAGTTTCATCTTTTCGTTGCAGCAGACCAGCGGCGGGCCGCCGGCGTGCAGAACTTCGATGATATTGCCGCAGATTTCACACTTGTAGACCTCAAGACGTTTGATGGGCATGGGCTCCTCCTTGCGGAATAGTGGCCGGGAAGGCGGCGGTTGCCGACTCAGTAGTTCTCGCCGAGCAGTTCGAAGTGGGCGCGGGCATGGTCGCAGGCCGGGCAGCGGTCGGGAGCGGCCGACCCGTCATGAAGGTAGCCGCAGTTGCGGCAGCGCCAGACGGTCGGTTCCTCCCGCTGGAAGACCCGGTTGTTTTCGATGTTGGAAAGCAGATCCAGGTAGCGCTTCTCATGCTGTCTTTCCGCCACCGAGATGGCCATGAAAATGTCGGCCACCTGCGGAAAACCCTCCTGCCTGGCGATGACGGCGAAACCCGGATACATTTCGGTGTGCTCGTAGTTTTCCCCGGCCGCGGCGGCGCGCAGGTTGTCGGCGGTACTGCCGATGACCCCCGCCGGGAAGCTGGCTGTGACCATCGCGTCCCCCCCCTCGAGGAATTTGAAGAGGCGCTTGGCGTGCTCCCGCTCCTGGTCGGCGGTCTCTTCGAAGATGGTGGACATCTGCACGTAGCCTTCGCTTTTGGCTTTGGCGGCGAAATAGGTGTAGCGGTTGCGGGCCTGGCTCTCGCCGGCGAATGCAGTCAGGAGGTTCTTCTCGGTCTGGGTATTTTTCAGCGACATGGGAGGCTCTCCTGGAACGGGGAAATTGGGGCGAAAAGCTTTTTAAGCCTACCATCCGCCGATGGTTTTGCAACCCGGCAGCCGGAGACTCGCTGATCATCGGGAGGCGTTCAAATTGACCGCCCGAGAAGAACCGCGCAGGCAAAGCCTTGAGGTTGCAGGGCCTGCGCGAGGTTGTGGAGACAAGGGTCAGCCGGCGGTGGCCAGCCAAAAGGTCAACGGGTGGGCACCCGGCAGGAGGTCGCCCGTGGTCAGCAGGCGGTCGCCGAGCAGGAGCAGGACCAAAAGGACCATGCCGAGGTCGGCCCAGGCCGGCCCGGCAGCATCCGTTGATCGCCGCAGCCGGGAGGAGAGGGCGAGCAGCAGGACCGCGGCCGGCAGCATTCCGCGGGTCCAGGAGGTCTGGAGCAGGCCGTAGAGGGGGAGCAGCAGCGCAGCGCAGGCGGTAGCCAGGGTCCAGCTCTGCCGGGCGAGTCGGAAAAAGTGTGGGGGGAACTGGTCCTGCAGCAGCGGCAGCCCCGCCCGCCGGTAGTCGGCGGCGTGTTTTTCCGCCAGCCGCCAGAAGTGCGGAAGCTGCCAGAGGTAGAAGAGAGTGGCAACCAGCACGATGTGAAAGTCGCCGAGAGCGCCGCCGGCGGCGCTCCAGCCGATCAGCGGCGGCAACGCGCCGCACAGGGCGCCGGGGAGGAGAGCTAGCGGGGTGCGCCGCTTGAGGGGGGTGTAGAGGCCGTTGTAGCAGAACAGCGCCGCCAGTCCCAGAAGCGCCGGGATGGCCGCCACCGACAGCAGCAGCGCGATGCCGCCGGCGGCCAAAACCAGGGCAATGGCCGCCGCGGACACCGTGCCCAGATCTCCGCGCGGGAGGGGCCGGCCGCAGGTCCGCAGCATGCAGGCGTCCAGATCGCGCTCCTGCAGCTGGTTGCCGGCGGAGCCGGCCGCGGCCAGCAGCGCCACCCCGACGACGGTCGGCAACAACAACCAGTCAGGCCGACCGTCGTGGAGCAACATCCCAAAGCCGGCTGCGCCGGCCACCGCCAGCGACAGCCGCCAGCGGGTCAGGCGGGCCAGCGACAGCGACAGCGACGAGGAGGGCCGCGGGGATGGATGTGGCACGTCGTTCATTGCAGGCCCTTCAGGTAGTCGATCAGCAACTGCCGCTGGTCGTCGTCGAGCTGGGTGAAGGGGGGCATGAGCGGTGAATAGCCCTTGACCACGTCGGCTTTGGGCTCTTCCAGGGAGCGCTTGACATAGGCCTCGTCTACAGTGACGGTGCGTTCCTTGCCGTCGGTCAGGACCGTCGCCCGACTGCCGAAGAGCCCCTTGAAGCTCGGTCCGACGCGCTTGCTGCCGTCCTCGGAGTGGCAGCCGAGACAGCCGAGCCTGGTCGCCAGTTCCTTCCCCCCCTGGTTGGTGGGCTGGCCGGCCCGGGCCTTGAAGAAATCGACGATGGTCGCCAGGTCATGGTCGCTGATGCGCCCTTGGAAGGAGGGCATGACCGGCGGGAAGCCCTTGACCACGTCGGCCTTGGGCTGAAGGACCGAGCGTTTGATGTAGGCCTCGTCGACCGTGACGGTCCGCTCCCTGCCGTCGCTGACGACCAACACCTGGCGGCCGAAGAGCCCCTTGAAGGTCGGCCCAACCATCTTGCTGCCATCGAGGGAATGGCAGCCGGTGCAGCCGTATTTGGCCAAGAGCTGGCGTCCTTCGGCTCCTTCTTCCCTGGGGCTCTCCTGGCTGTACCATTCCTCGAACTTGTGCTCGGGAAGGGCCTCGACAGTGGTGATCATCGACGAGTGCCCGACCCCGCAGTATTCGGCACAGAAGGCATCGTAGCTCCCCTTCGCCGGGGCACGGAACCAGAGGTGGGTGTGCATTCCCGGTACCGCGTCCTTTTTGACCCGGAAAGAGGGGATGTAGAAGCTGTGGATGACGTCCTCCGAGGTGATGTCGAGAACGACCGCCTTGCCCACCGGCACGTACAACTTGTCGCTGCTGCGGCCGTTGGCGTAGCGGAATTCCCAGGACCATTGGCGGCCGATCACCTCTACCTTCATGGCGTCCGGCGGCACGTTGGTCAGGGCGGTGTACCCCTCCCAGCCATACCAGAACATGGTCAGCACGATCAGGGTCGGCACGATCGTCCAGACGGTCTCCAGGAGGATGTTGTAATGCGGGCTCGGTTGGGGGTGCGGATGGCGGCTTCGCCGGTAGCGGACGATGAAGACCAGCATGACCACGGTGATGCCGATCAGCATCACCACGGAAATGCCGAAGATGTAAAGAAATACCGGGTCGACGGCCTGTTCGGTGGTCAGGTTCGGCATCGCGACAGCCTCGTTAACGGTACAAAACGTCGAAAAAGGTCATGCCGATGAAGATCGCCAGGATCGACAGGGCGACCAGCAGCAGCCCCTTGAAGAACGGTTGCTCGTACTTGAGCTGCATGAAGATCAGGATCACCAGGGACGACTTGACCACCGAGATGCCGATCCCGGCCCAGATGTGAAAGGGGCCCAGGGGCAGCCGCGAGACATAGACGGTGGTCGCGGTAAAAATCAGCAGCAGCAGCCAGACGATGGTGTTGGTGCGGAAGCTGACGATCGGTTGTTCGTGTTCGCTCATGGCGCCCGTCCTATAACAGCAGGTAGTAGAGGGGGAAGATGAAGATCCAGACAATATCGACCAGATGCCAGTAGAGGCCGCCGTTTTCCAGGGCGACGAAGCGCTCCGGGGTGATCTTGCCGATCTGCACCCAGACCGCCATGGTCGCCAGGACGATGGAGCCGATCAGGACGTGCAGGCCGTGCAGGCCGAGGGTCACGTAATAGAGGCTGTAGAAGATCGCCTCGCCCCGCTCGGCCTGAGCGAGGTGCGGCGAACCGGGATAGATCCCGCGGCCGATCTCCGCCGACCATTCCAGGTATTTGTTGAAGAGGAAGATGCCCCCAGTGGCGACTCCGCTCCAGAGCAGTACTACGGCCAGGCGCCGCCGGCCGTAGCGTACCGCGCTTAGCGAGGAGGCGACGCAGAAGCTGCCGGTAAGCAGGATGACGGTGTTGATCGTGCCGAGGACCAGGTTGAGGTGGTGCGAACCGGCGCTGAAAGCCTCGGGGTAATCGTTCTGGTAGACCGAGTAGAGGACGAAGAGTCCGCCGAAAAGGAGAATCTCGGTGAACAGAAACAGCCACATCCCCAGTCGGGCACCGGTATCGTCGCGGTGCTCCTCGCTCATGAGCCGGCCTCCGCAGGGGCCAGTTCGTCGCTGTAATCGTAGGGGCCGCGGGTGACGACCGGGATTTCCGCGAAGTTCTCCGTTGGCGGCGGCGACGGGATCGTCCATTCCAGGGTTTTGCTCCCCCAGGGGTTGTCCCCCGCCGGTGGGCCGCTGCGCATGCCGCGGATCAGGTTGATGAACATCGCCGCCAGGCCCAGGGCAAGAATCCAGGAGCCGATGGTTGCCAGGACGTTGAAATTGGTGAATTGGGGGAGGTAATCGTAATAGCGCCGCGGCATGCCACGCAGGCCGAGGATCATCATCGAGAAATAGAGGAGGTTGAAGCCGATGAAGATGATCCCCCAGGCCCAGGTGGCGGTGCGCTTGTCGTACATGCGGCCGTAGACCTTGGGCAGCCAGAAGTGCAGGGCGGCGAAGAAGGCCATGCCGGTGCCGCCGAACATTACGTAATGAAAATGACCGACGACGAAATCGGTGTCGGTGACGTGCACGTCGGTCGCCGCGCTGCCCAGGATCAGCCCGGTAAGCCCGCCGATGGAAAAAAGGAAGATGAAAGACAGGGCGTAGAGCAACGGCGGGTCGAGGGAGATGGAGCCCTTGTAGAGGGTGGCCGTCCAGTTGAAGACCTTGATCGCCGAGGGGATGGCGACAATGAAGGTCAGTAGCGAGAAGACGAAGATCGCCGTATCGGAGATGCCGCTGACGAACATGTGGTGGGCCCAGACCAGGGAGCCGAACAGGGCGATGGCCATCCCCGAGATGGCGATCGCCCAGTAGCCAAAAATGTGCTTGCGGGCGAAGACCGGGATGACCTCCGAGACGACCCCCATCCCCGGCAGAACCATGATGTAGACCGCCGGGTGGGAGTAGATCCAGAACAGGTGCTGATACATGATCGGGTCGCCGCCTCTAGCCGGGTCGAACAGGCCGAGGTTGAGTATCCGCTCGAGAAATACCAGCGCCACGGTGATTCCCAAAATGGGCGTCGCCAGCACCTGCACCCAGGCGGTGGCGTAGAGGGACCAGACGAACAGGGTCAGGCGCCCCCACCCGACGCCCGGAGCGCGCATTCGGTGCGTGGTGACGATGAAGTTGAGGCCGGTGAGGATCGAAGAAAAGCCGAGTATGAAGACCGCTACCGTTGCCAGGCTGACGTTGGTGGTGGTGTGCAGCGAAAAGGGGACGTAGAAGGTCCAGCCGGTGTCGGGCGGGCCGCCGCCGGTAAAGAGGGCGGTCACGGCGAGGAGCGCGCCGGTCAGGTAGAGCCACCAGGAGAGGAGATTGAGGCGCGGAAAGGCGACGTCGCGGGCGCCGATCTGGATCGGCAGGATGAGGTTGCCGAAGGCCGCCGGCAAGCCGGGGATGATGAAGAGGAAGATCATGATCACCCCGTGCAGGGTGAACAGTTCGTTGTAAGTCTGCGCATCGACGATGGTCTTGCCCGGGGCGATCAGCTCCAGGCGGATCAGCAGCCCTAAGCAGACTCCGACGACGAACATTGTCAGGGTCGAATAGAGGTAGAGCAGGCCGATGCGTTTGTGGTCGGTGGAGAAGATCCAGCCGAAGATCCCGGGGTACTTGCCCTCGGCGAGAAATCCCCGGTCCAGCGGGGCGGAGTGGGTTTCGTTCATGGCTTCGATTGGGACTCCCGTGGTTTATGCCGCCCGGTCAGGATAAGAAAGGCAAGGAAGGCGCCGGCGGTCAACAAAATGACCGTGGCCGAAACGCGGAAAATGTTGAAGACGTACCTGCCGTTTTTCGGGTCGTAGCTGAAGCAGAACTGCGCGACCTTGCGGATCGCCGGACTGACCCGCCCCTGGGCCGCCTCGACCAGCGCCAGGGTCAGATCCATCGGCAGGATGCTGGTGCCGTAGAGATAGCGGCTGATCTTGCCGTCCTTGGTGACGACGAAGATCGCCACCGGGTGCAGGAAGTCCTTCCCCTGGCGGATGAAGCGGTAGCCTGCGGCGTCAGTCAGCGCG
The DNA here is from genome assembly GCA_963806685.1 of uncultured delta proteobacterium. Lineage (GTDB taxonomy): Bacteria > Desulfobacterota > Desulfuromonadia > Desulfuromonadales > DDH964 > DDH964. The sequence goes on along the minus strand of CAWDZB010000017.1, from coordinate 284,753 downwards.
TCGATGGCGGCCTGGTCGCCGGTCAGAAACCGCCAGGCGTCCATGGGAAACTGGTGGTTCATCGCCTGGTCGTAGATGGCCCGGGCCTTGCGCGCATCGTCCGTGGTTTCCTGGGCATTGAAGCTCACCGACAGCACCCGGTAATCCTTGTTCGGCGTGCGCTGGACCTGGGGCAGGGCCCGGGCCAGCGCCCCCTGCAGGAAACTGCAGACGTTGGGACAGGAGTAGTAGATGGGGACGATGATGGTCGGCACGGTGATCAGATCGCCCAGCCGGATCTCTTTGCCGGTGGCATCGCGGAAGGTCAGGTCGAGGGGGATCTGGGCGCCGAGCTTTTCATCGACGCCGACCTGTTTGGCCGCCTGGGGGTTGGCCAGGGTATCGACCGGCTGCGACAGCGGGACCTGAACCGCCAGGGCGGTGCCGGCAGAGACCAGCATCCAGCAGCAGAGGAGGAAGCGAAGGAGTTTGATCATGCGGAAACCGTTGCTTGTGAATCGGGCTGAAATATGGATGGGTGAACCAAGGTAGCGGCGCGTTCGGAAAGGCCGATTATCGGCCAATGATACCTGTTTCGAACCAGAATGCAAACCATGTCGGTGCGAGAAAAAGACCAAAAAGGTCATAAAAGACTTGCATCCAGAAATGAACGTGGTAAACCTACTAACCGTCTGCCCGCGGCGGACCGTTCCAATTCCAACGATTTCAGAAAGGATTGCACCCCCATGAGCCAGGAAACCAGTTTCTTCTGCCAGGTCAACCACCCCAAGGACCCTGCCAACCTGACCGATCTCGAGAAAAAACACACTCCGGTCATCACTGCCCCCGCCCAGCTCAAGGCCGGCCAAGCCGCCGAGGTGACCGTCGAAATCGGCAAGCTGCTCGCCCACCCCAACGAGCCGGGGCACTTCATCGAGTGGATCGATCTCTACGCCAACTATGTCTTCCTGGCCCGCTTGAGCCTGACCGCGGTCACCACCGCGCCGGTTCTCAAGGCCCAGGTCGCCATCCCGCACGGCCTGCCGAAGGTGACCCTGCGCGCCTTCGCCCGCTGCAACCTGCACGGCGTTTGGGAGGCGACCAAGGAGATCGCCGTCGCCTGACCGACCCATCGCCCGATCGCTCTAGAAAGGCCCGCTTGGTGCGGGCCTTTCTAGTTTTCTGCCCGGGAAAAACCGCAAAGCGTCACCGGTCCGTTTCTTGCCATCGACCGCGACCGCAGAGAAGGGGGGGGGAAGCTTTTGAGTCAAGCCCTGATTGCGCCTGTCGGCCGCTTCTGCTAGTGTAGCGGGGTCCGAAAGGGGGCCTGCCGTGACCGATGCCGAGCGTCTCAACGAACTGGAAATCCGCCTAACCCACCAGACCCTGCAACTGGAGGAACTGAGCAGCGAGCTGCTCGGCTGCTACCGGCGCATCGAGGCCCTGGAGCGGGAAGCCCTGCGCCTGCGCGACATGCTGGGCACCCTCGGTCCAGAACTGATCGAATCCCCCGACGAGTGAACCCGTGGCATACGATCGTTTGAACCGCGACCTGCTCGAAGCGCTGGTGATCCTCGCCGTCGGCGTGCTGATCGGCTTATCGATCCATCACCAGCTGGTGCTCGACGCCTTCTCCGGCCGCCTGCAGCCCGCGGCGCCGGTTGCGGTCGCTCCGGCAGCGCGCTACCCGGCGCCCATTGACCTGGCCGGAGTGCGCGAGGAACTGCACAGCGGAACGCCCATCCTCGATGCGCGCATTCCGGAGCTCTACGACGCCGGCCACATCCCCGGCGCCCTCTCCCTGCCGCTGGCCGATCTCGACCGGGACCTGGCAGCTCTCCATGGCAAGGTGGCGAAAGACCAGCGCCTCATCACCTACTGCAACGGTTACGGCTGCCCCGACTCCTACGACCTGGCCATGCGCCTGCTTAAAGCCGGCTACCGTAACGTGCAGGTCTTCGAAGGCGGCTTCCCCGCCTGGCGGGACGCCGGATTGCCGGTCCACAAGGGAGCGGATCCATGACCGGCCGGCGCTCCGTATATCACGGTTGCCGGGTGCTCCTCGGCGCGCTTTTCCTGGCCGCCGGTATCTTCAAGGGGTGGGACGTGACGACCTTCGCCGGAGATATCGCCGCCTATCGGCTTCTCCCCTATGCCCTCAACTACCTGATCGCCGCCACCCTCCCCTATGTCGAGGTTCTCGCCGGGGGCCTGCTGCTGCTGGGACGCAACGTGCGCGGCGCGGCGCTTTTGACCGCCCTGCTGACGGTGGTATTCATCGGTGCGATCCTCTCCGCCATGCTGCGGGGGCTCGAGATCGACTGCGGCTGTTTCGGCGCCGCCGCGGTGCTGCCACTTTGGGTGGCCCTGGTCCGCGATGTCGGCATCCTGGCCCTGGCCCACTTCACCTACCATCTGCAGGGCACCCGGCCTTCCTGAAAAGCGCCTAGCATCGAGAACCCGGAATCCTGGGCCAATTCCGGAACCGTTCTTGGCCTTCCCCCAAGAGTCAGCATGGACTTCCTGCTTATCCATCCCCCGGCCGCCAAACCCGCCGAACCGCCGCTGGCCACCGCCGTCCTGCTCGGCCACCTGCGGGAACAAGGCTATGCCGCCGACGCCATCGATGCCAACCTCGGTGCCGTCCTGTGGCTGCTCGCCCCAGAACGACTGGCGGCTGCGGCCGGGCCGGCTCCGGCGACCTCGCTGCGGCGGGCCATCCGCCACGTACCCCGGGCCCTGGCGCTGCTGCGTTCGCCGCGGGCGGCAAGCTCCTTCGCCCGCTATCGCAGCGCCGTAGAGGACCTCGGTCGGGCGCTTTCGGCCTACGGGGAAGCAGAGGAGCGGCTGAGTATCGGCGACTACGTCAACCGGCGACTCTCCCCCTTTGCCCCGGGTGATCTGGAGCGGCTGGGTGCAGGGGAGGAACGCACCCTGTTTCGCGACTATTTCGAGCGGGAGTTGTTGCCGCAGGCGCTGGTCCGCCGGCCGCGGCGTATCGGCCTGACCATCAACTACCGCCACCAGGCGCTGCCCGCCTTCGAGCTCGCCGGGCTGCTGCGCCGGGCGCTGCCGGATACGCTGCTGGTCGCCGGCGGCGGGCTGATCAGCTCCTGGGCGCAGCCGCTGCGGGAACGGCAGGCGACCCTTTTTCCCTTCGACTGGCTGGTGGCCGGGCCCGGCGAGGCGAGCCTGGCTGCCCTGGCAGCGGGCGCCATGCCGGCTGGGCCGCTGCTGGAGGATTCCGCTGCGAACGCCTTTGCCCCCGACTACAGCTTTGCCGACCAGGACGCCTACCTCTCTCCAGAGCCGGTCCTGCAGGTGACCGCCAGCCGCGGCTGCTACTGGGCGCGCTGCCGCTTCTGCCCCGAGGCGGCAACCCCGACCCAGCGCTACCGGTCCTATCCGGCCGAGCGCCTGCCAGGGTTGCTGCGGCAGCTGGCGGCGGCGACCGGAGTGCGCCGTTTCCACTTCACCGATAACGCCCTGCCGCCGACGGCCCTGCGTGCCCTGGCCGGGGCGGCAGACCAACTTTCGGGCCTGGCCTGGCACGGCTTCGTCCGCTTCGAAGCGCCCCTTGCCGACCGGTCCCTGGTCCAGGCCCTGAAGACAGCCGGCTGCCGGATGCTCCAGCTCGGCCTGGAGAGCGGCGCGCAGGGGGTTCTCGACCGCCTGTACAAGGGGACCGACCTGGCGACGGCCTCCCGCATCCTGCAGCGGCTGCACGCTGCCGGCATCGCGACATACGTCTACGTCCTGCTCGGCACCCCGCAGGAGAGCGAGGCCGAGGCCGAGGCGACCCTTGCCTTCCTCGAGGCCCACGCGGAGCAGATCGATTTTCTCAACCTGGCGATCATGAACCTGCCGCGGGAGGCCGACCTGACCGACGAGCTTCCCGGCGCCGAGTGGCAGGAAGAGCCCCTCGGCCTTTACCACCGCCGCGGGGAGGACGGCCGGGGGCGAGCAGCGGCCCGCAGCTTTCTGAACAAGCGCCTGCTTGCCTCGCCGGCGATCCGTGCCATCGTCCAGCGCACTCCCCCCGGGTTCACTTCCAACCACGCCCCCTTTTTCGTCCCCCCGGGTCGACTTTGACGGCGGGGGTGTGGTAGAGTCGGTCTCCTCCGGGCCTAAGGCCCCGGAATATAGGTCCTATCGGTCCGATAGGACCCATCAAGATCCTAAGGTTTCCATGGAAGTCTGGCAACAGAACCTGAAACAGAGCCTTACCGACCCGGCGGGGCTGGCCAGCCGCTTCGGCATCGACCCGGCACCGCTGGTGCAGGTCGCGGCGCGTTACCCGTTGCGCATCACCCCCCACTACCTCGGGCTGTTGCAGGAGCCGGGCGATCCCCTCTGGCGCCAATGCGTCCCCGACCCGCTGGAGCTGGACGCCATGGGGCTGGCCGACGATCCGCTCGCCGAAGGAGCGCACGCACCGCTGCCGGCCGTGGTCCACCGCTATCCCGACCGGGCACTGCTGCTGGCCGGGACCACCTGCGCCCTCTACTGCCGCTTCTGCACCCGCAAGCGTAAGGTCGGCTGCGCCGGGGAGCAGCTCTCCTTCGGCGCCCTGCTCGACGGCATCGCCTACATCGAGCGCACCCCGGCGATTCGCGACGTGCTGATCTCCGGCGGCGACCCGCTGCTGCTGCCCGATATCCTGCTCGACGAATTGCTGGGGCGGCTGCGCGCGATTCCCCACGTGGAGATGATCCGTATCGGCAGCCGGGTGCCGGTGACCCTACCCGAGCGCATCACCGAAAGTCTCTGCCAGGTGCTGCGCCGCCAGCATCCGGTCTACCTCAATACCCATTTCAACCATCCGCGCGAGATCACCCCCGAGGCGGCCGAGGCCTGCCGCCGCCTCGCCGACGCCGGGGTGCCGCTGGGCAACCAGACGGTGCTGCTCAAGGGGGTCAACGACGATGCGGCAACCATGGCCGAACTGCTGCGGGGCCTGCTCAAGATCCGGGTGCGCCCCTACTACCTGCACCAGATGGATCTGGTCGCCGGCACCGGCCACTTCCGCACTCGGGTCGAGAGCGGCCTCGACATCCTGCGCGCCCTGCGCGGCAACCTCTCCGGACTGGCCATCCCCCATTACGTCATCGATCTCCCCGGCGGCAAGGGGAAGGTGCCGCTGCTGCCGGAGACCATTGAAAGCCTGGGCGACAGCCTGGTGCTGTGCACCCCGGCCGGCGAGCGGGTGGTCTATCCGAATGATGTGGCTTGAAGGGCATGAGTCCCATAGGTCTCCTGGGACCTATGACGCCCGGCTTTGCGTTCTGACTTTCCAGGAGGGGCAATGAACCAACCACAGGCGGCGGAGATCCTGCAGTCGGTCTTCGGCTTCAGTGCCTTTCGTTCCCACCAGGAGGAAATCGTCGCCACCCTGGTCTATGGCGACGATGCCTTCGTGCTGATGCCGACCGGCGGCGGCAAGTCCCTCTGCTACCAGATTCCGGCCCTGTGCCGGCCGGGGGTGGGGATCGTCGTCTCGCCGCTGATCTCGCTGATGAAGGACCAGGTTGACGCCCTGGTCGCCAACGGTGTGCGCGCTGCCTTCTACAACTCCTCCCTCGCCGCGGCCGAGGCGCGCCAGGTTCTGGCCCGGCTCCACGCCGGGGAACTGGACCTGCTTTACCTCGCTCCGGAGCGGCTGATGAACGAGGAGTTCCTGGCGCGACTGGCTGCCATCCCCATCGCCCTGTTCGCCATCGACGAGGCCCACTGCGTCTCCCAGTGGGGGCACGACTTCCGTCCCGAGTACATTCAACTGGGCCGGCTGCGCCAGAGCTTCCCCGGCGTGCCGCTGCTGGCGCTGACCGCCACCGCCGATCCCCAGACCCGCGCCGACATCCTCGCCCGGCTGCAACTGCGCCAGGCCAAGGTCTTCGTCGCCGGATTCGACCGGCCCAACATCCGCTACAACGTGGTCGCCAAGCAAAAACCCTTTGCCCAGCTCACGGCCTTTTTGAAGGGGCGGCGCGGCGAGGCGGGGATCGTCTACGCCCTGTCGCGCAAACGGGTCGAGGAGGTGGCGGCGAAGCTGGCGGCGACGGGCCTGAAGGCCGCCCCTTACCACGCCGGGCTCCCCGATGCCGAGCGCAAGCGGGTGCAGGAGGCGTTTTTGCGCGACGACGTGCAGATCGTGGTGGCCACCGTCGCCTTCGGCATGGGGATCGACAAGCCCAACGTGCGCTTCGTCGTCCATTACGACCTGCCCAAGAACATCGAGAGCTACTACCAGGAGACCGGCCGCGCCGGGCGCGACGGCCTGCCGAGCGAGGCGCTGCTCCTGTTCGGCTACGGCGACGTGGCCATTGCCCGCGGCCTCATCGAGCAGGGGGGCAATCCGGAGCAGAAGCGCATCGAGCTGCACAAACTCAGTACCATGATCGGCTTCGCCGAGGCCCAGAACTGCCGGCGGCGGGTGCTGCTCGGCTACTTCGGCGAACATCTGGCCGATGACTGCGGCAACTGCGACGTCTGCGAGAGTCCCCCGGAAACCTACGACGCCACCGTCGATGCCCAGAAGGCCCTCTCCTGCGTCTACCGGGTCGGCCAGCGCTTCGGCGTCGGCCACGTTGTCGAGGTGCTGCGTGGCGCCCAGTCCCAGCGCATCCATGAGCTGGGGCACGAAAAGCTTTCCACCTACGGCCTCGGCGCCGACCAGCCGGCCGAGGCCTGGAGCGGGCTGATCCGCCAGCTGATCCACCTTGGCTACCTGCGCCAGGATGTCGCCAACTACTCCGTTCTGAAGCTCACCGAGGCGGCCCGCCCCCTGCTGCGCGGCGAGGCCCGGCTGACCCTCGCCAGGCCCCGTCTCAAGGTAGCGGCCGCCAAGAAGGCGCCGCGCAAGGCGGCCGGCGAACTCGCCTACGACGAGGCGCTGTTCGACACCCTGCGGGCGCTGCGCAAGCGCCTGGCCGACGACGCCGGCGTCCCCCCCTACGTCATCTTCGGCGACGCCACCCTGGCCGAGATGGCTGCCTACCTGCCCGAAGACCCCCGGGCGCTGCTGGCCATCAACGGCGTCGGCAAGCTCAAGCTGCAGAAGTACGGCGCGGAGTTTCTGGAAGAGATCCGGAGCTACCTGGCGGGGCGGGGGTAGGGCATCCCCGGTTGCCGGCAAAATGGGAACGGCAGGCCTGGCGCCTGCCGTTTTTGCGTCTATCCTTTATTGCGGTGGAGGCTTCGGCGAGGGGAGGTTGTCCAGGGAGGAGTTGTGCTGAACGGCATCACCGGCAACATTCTGATCCTCGGCCTGGTCAGCCTGCTGACCGACGTTTCCAGCGAGATGATCTACCCGCTGCTGCCGCTCTTTCTCACCTCGGTGCTGGGGGCGGGGCCGGCCTTTCTCGGCGTCATCGAGGGGGTCGCCGAATCGACCGCGGCGCTGCTCAAGCTGGTCTCGGGGATCTGGTCCGATCGGGTGCGGCGGCGCAAGCGCCTGGTGCTGGCCGGCTACGGCATATCGTCCATCGCCCGACCGCTGGTGGCGGTCGCCACCGGGCCATTGGCGGTCCTCGGAATCCGCTTCGCTGACCGCGTCGGCAAGGGGATACGCACCTCCCCGCGCGACGCCCTGATCGCCGACTCGGTGGCGCCGGAACTACGCGGTCGGGCCTACGGCTTTCACCGCTCCATGGACCACGCCGGGGCGCTGATCGGGCCCCTTATTGCCACCGCGCTTCTGGCCAGCTGGACCCACGACCTGCGGGTTGTCTTCGCCCTGGCGGCGATCCCCGGTTTCCTGGCGGTGCTGCTGATCGTGGTCAAGGTACGAGAGGCGGCAGTCGCCGAAAGATTCCTGCGCGGCAACGGCAGCTTCCTGCGTTACGTCCCACGCGGTCCGATGCGCCGCTACCTGCTGATTCTGCTCCTCTTCACCCTGGGGAATTCCACCGACGCCTTCCTGCTGCTGCGGGCCGGCAACCTCGGCGTCGCTGCCGCGAGAATCCCCCTGCTCTGGGCCTTCTTTCATGTCGTCAAGATGAGCTCGGTGCTCCCCTTCGGCGCCCTCTCCGACCGTTTCGGCCGGCGCGGGATGATCCTCGCCGGCTGGGGGGTCTACGCCCTGGCCTATCTCGGCTTCGCCCGGGCGACCAGCGAGTGGCAGGTCTGGGCACTGTTCGCCTTCTACGGCCTCTTCTACGGCTTCACCGAGGGGACGGAAAAGGCTCTCTTCGCCGATTTCGCCGAGCCGGACCAGCGCGGGGTGGCTTTTGGCTGGTACCACTGTGCCCTTGGCGTCGGTGCGTTGCCGGCCAGCCTGATCTTTGGCGGTTTGTGGCAGCACTTCGGGGCGACGGCGGCCTTCGGGCTGGGCGCCGGCTTGGCGGCTTTGGCGGCACTGCTGCTCTGGCTGCTGGTGCCCGTTCCGAGGGGAACAGCCAGGGTGCCGAAGTGAAGGGAAGGAGAACGGTCGGAAGCCCGTTTTCCGTCAGGGATTTTGTCAAAGAGGCGGGATCAGGGATGCGCGCTGGTTCGCGGTTGGGCAGGCCCCTCTTTCGGGCCGAGTCGCTGATTGTGCTCCAGGTGGTCCTTGGCCAGCCGTTCCAGTTCCTCGGCCTCGAGAATTCCCTGCTCGACGAAATATCCCCCGAGTTTGCGATGCAGCAGCCGCTGGAAGCGAACCAGCACCTGGAGTTGGACCGGGTTCAGGAAGCCGAGGGTCACCGCGCGGCTGCCGAAGCGGCGATGAGAGCTGCTCTCCTGGAGAACGCGGTTGATTTTCGCCTCGTCGAGCCAGCCCCAGCGCTGGGCGATGCTGCCGAGGGTGGGGCGTTGCCGGCGTTGCCAGAGCAGGGCCGCGACCAGTTCCTGGTGGGTGATCTTGCCGCGGTGAAATAGGAAACGGCCGAATTCTAGCGGGATGGCGGGGACCCGCGGGTGAGGATAACAGCCCCGGCTTTCGGTGCCGGTACCCTGGAGCGGATGATAACCCGTAGTTCGCGGCACGCTGCTTCGCATGGCGGCCTCCCGCTGTACGAAATAGGTGCCCAGCAGCTGGTAGGCGCGGGTGAGTTCCTGGAAGCGTTCGTTCTGTCGCTTGCGAACTTCGGGCGGGTGGGCGGCAAAGCGGTCGGGATGGTGCTCCTTGGCCCGAGCCCGGTAGGCAGCTTTGGCCCCTGCAGGCTGGAGGGAAGAGAGGAAATCCCGGCACAGGTCGACATCGTCGCCGAAGAGGAGACGGCAGGCTCTGAACAGGGACGATTCATTTGGCGTGGGCATGATGGATGTCGCAGGTCGGCAGGGAGCGGAAACGCTCCCTGTTTTTTACCTCAGGCGAAAAGGGAACTCAACCATTAACCGCGGCCCCTCCTGCTGCTAAAGGTCTTCGGGAGTGAAGGCCACCACCTCGTCGATGGCGGTGGCATCGGTGAGCAGCATCACCAGGCGGTCAACGCCAAGGGCGATGCCGGCAGCGCTCTCGAGCTTGCCGAGTTCGGCCAGAAACTTCTCCGGCATGGCGCTGGCCATCTTTCCTGCCGTCCGGCGCCGGGCTTCTTCCTGCACGAACCGCCGGCGCTGCTCTTTCGGATCGGTCAGTTCGGAGAAGGCGTTGGCCAGCTCCAGCCCGGCGACGTAGAGTTCGAAGCGCTCGGCCACCGTCGGGTCGCCGGGCTTGGTGCGCGCCAGGGCGGCGCAGGCCGCCGGGTATTCGATGAGGAAGGTCGGTTTTTCCCGGCCGAGGTGCGGTTCGATCTGCAGGGCGATCACCTCGTCGAAGCTGCCGTCGGCCAGAGCCCGGTCGAGGTCGACATTAGCATGGCGGGCGAAGGCCTGGCGCACGGTCAGTCGTTCCCAAGGTGGCGCGAGATCGATCGCCTGCCCCTGCCAACTAAGGTGCCCAGCAGGTGCCAGGGCCGTCAGCAGCGACTCGCACTCGGCCATCAGGGTATGGTAGTCGCTGCCGGCACGGTACCACTCGAGCATCGTGTACTCGGGCAGGTGACGGCTGCCGCGTTCGCCGGCGCGCCAGCAGCGGCAGAGCTGGAAGAGCCGCTGGTAGCCGGCTGCCAGCAACCGCTTCATGCACAGCTCGGGCGAGGTGTGCAGAAAGCCGCCGGCTGCCGCCACCGGGTCGATGTGCGCCTCGGGGGCGTTGCCGGGCAGCAGGTGCGGCGTCTCCACTTCCAGGTAGTGGCGGGCGACGAAGAAGGCCCGGATCGTCTGGACGATCCGGGCCCGCTGTTCGAGTCGCCGGCGCTTGCTGGCGAGTGCCCAGTTCGGTTCCATATGGTTTTTTCGTAACGGCAAAGGTTTCAGGACCCGGAACCCGCGACTCGATGTTATTCCTTGACCCGGGTGACGTACTGGCCGTTGCGGGTGTCAATCTGGATCAGATCCCCTTCCTCGACGAAGGAAGGGACCGAAAGGCTGTAGCCGGTTTCGACCTTGGCCGGCTTGTTGTTGCCGGCGGCGGTGTCCCCCTTGACCCAGGGATCGGCCTGGGTGACACGCAGGTTGACAAAGTTGGGCAGGGTGATGCCGATGCCGCTGCCGTTGAACATCAGGATTTCGACCTCCATGTTGTCCTTGAGCAGCAGCCGGTCGTCGCCGAGGGTCTCCTCGCTGAGGGTGACCTGCTCAAAGCTCTTGGTATCCATGAAGACGTAGCCCGACTCGTCCTGGTAGAGGAACTGCATGTCGCGATCCTCTAGAGCGGCCGGTTCGAAGCTCTCGCCGGAGCGGTAGGTGCGATCGAAGAGGCTGCCGGTGATCATGTTGCGCAGCTTGCATTTGTACAGGGCCTGGCCCTTGCCGGGCTTGGTGAAATCGTACTGGACGATGACGTGGGGCTCGCCATCGATCATGAGCTTGAGGCCCTTTTTCAGATCGGAACAGGTGTACATGGAACCTTCTCCTTGGCGTGCTTGGGTGCTATCGGTTCAAAAGGGATGAGGCCGGTAACCGAAACGCCGCATTTAACCACAGGAACCCCCTGCCTGTCATGAAAAAATTCACGCCCCGCCGATTGTTTCCGGCCGGCGAGTTGTGGTAAAGTCGCGCCGTCGTCACCATCCATTCCCCGCAAGGAGCCAGTCATGATCACCACCGCCGATTTCAAGCGCGGCCTCGTCATCAAGCTCGATGGCGCCCCCTGCCTGATTCTCGACCATGCCACCCAGTCCCCATCGGCCCGGGGCGGCAATACCCTGGTCAAGATCAAGTACCGCAACCTGCTGACCGGACAGGTCCTGGAAAAGACCTTCAAGGCCGGCGACAAGGCCGATGAGGCCGACTTCGAACGTCGCAAGGGGCAGTTCCTCTATTCCTCCGGCGATGGCGGCGTGTTCATGGACCTGGAAAACTACGAGCAGTACGAACTCGGCGCCGAACTCTTCGAGCCGATCGCCGGCTATCTGCTCGAAGGGGCCGACGTCCAGCTCGGCGTCTTCCAGGGGCAGGTGGTGAGCGTCGATCCGCCGATGGTCGTCGAATTGACGGTCACCGAAACCGCGCCGGCGATCAAGAATGCCACCGCCACCGCCCAGACCAAGGAGGCGGTGCTGGAAACCGGGCTGCGCCTGCAGGTTCCCGGGTACCTTGAAAGCGGGGAAATGATCAAGGTCGACACCCGGGAGTGTCGCTTCGTTTCCCGGGCCTGAGCCGGGGGGCTCGATTCGTCTTTTTTCAGGGGGCCGCCTTTTGGGCGGCCCTTTGGTTTTGGCTGCGGCAGGTGATTTCGCTGAATATCAGCTGCTTAAAAAGGTACGCCCCCGGCAGGGAGGCATGGCGGGCTTCAGGCCGTAGAAGGGGCCAGTTCAGGGCGCGGCGGTGGAAAAGTAGGGGGCAGGCGTGCTGGCGTGGGCGAGTGCCGCGGTGAAGCTGACCCCGGAAGGGGCGCATAAAAAAAACCGACCGGCAGGGCGGGGTTTGCTCCCAGTTGTCGGAGCCGCCTAGGGGATGGCCCCGGCAAAAAAGTGTTCATGCGCCCTGGTGTAGCTGAGGGCCTTGCCGAAGGAAAACCCCACCGGCTTGGCCAGGGCGATCGCCAGGATACCGATCAGCAGCAGGGCGCAGGTCCAGTTGAGCAGGCCGGACAGCCAGGGCCAGTCGGCCTCGACGTGCAGGCGGCGTCGGGCCACCGGTTGGGCCTGTTCCGGCTCCGCCCGCAAGCAGCGACCCGCCACCAGGAAAATGACCGTGGTGGCCAGAAACTGCGGCAGCACCTCGGGAGGGAACTTGCCACAGGCTACCATGGCCAGGGTGAAGACCAGGGAGCAAAGTCCCAACAAGGTGAGATGGTTACCTAGGTTGGCGTGCACGAGTCTTCTCCGGCGTTGCGGGGTGGCAACCGTTTACGGTGCCACGGCCCGATACGGGAAAATCCGGGAGACCACGGGGGCCTCCCGGAGATGCGGGCAGGATGGCGAGGCGCCTTCCGGCCTGGCGGAGCCTGGTTCAGGCCGCTTTCTTCAGGTCCCCCAGGGGAGCGACGGTGCGGCCGTAGACCTCGTTCATCACCTGGGCCATGCCGGTATAGATGGCCGACAGGCCGCAGACGATTCCTTCGTAGCCGGCGATGGTCTTGAGCATCGGGTTGCCGGTCGCCTCGGCGGCTACGAGCAGGCCGAACAGGATGGTCAGCGAGCCGAAGACGAAGACCAGCGCTTTGTTGAGGCGGAAGGTACCGATGAAGAGGACCGCGCTGAACAGGCCCCACATCGCCAGGTAGGCAGTCATGGCCGATGCCTGGGGGGCAGCGCCGAAGCCGGTCTTGGGCAGCACGATCAGGGCCACCAGGGAGAGCCAGAAGAGGCCGTAGGAGGTGAAGGCGGTCGCTCCGAAGGTGTTGTTCTTTTTCCATTCCATGATGCCGACCAGGATCTGACCGAGGCCGCCGTAGAAAATTCCCATGCCGAGGATCATGGCGTCCAGGCCGAAGAAGCCGGCATTGTGCAGGTTGAGGAGCACGGTGGTCATGCCGAAGCCGAGCAGGCCCAGGGGCGCGGGATTGGCGGTAGTGTCATGCAGGGCGAGGGCGGAATTGCTGACTTGAACGTTCTGGTTTGCCATGGTGGTAGTCTCCTTTTGCTGGTTGAAGGTCTGCCTGTTGAATGCGGATACCCAGTGGAGCAGAAAGGGAAGTGGCCAATTAATGCGGAAGGGCTTCACCTCCGGCGGGCCCTGCGGTCCTTTCCAGACCGCCGGTTCGCCGGTTGTCGCTTCGCTCGCCTCCCGGACCGCTGCGGCAAGCAGGACGGGGTAGCGCTCTTCCAGTTCCCGAAACTTCATGCATTCTACGTGATGGGTCGAGCAGTACTTGATGATCATGTTGACGTCATGGGGCGAGATGTAACCGCAGCCGACATCGCAGAGATCATCACTTTTAGCGTAGAAGGGACAGACGACCCGGTCTTTCATATGGACCCCGTCAGGAGAAAAGGGACCGCTCAGGAGCAAGTGGGCAAGGTCGGACCGTCCATCGACGGCCCCAACCTTACCGCTGTCCCACAGGAGTAACGGTATACGCTAAGAGCAACCTGTATACCAATGTTTTCAAGATGCCGAAAAATTTTAAAAAAAGAAGTTAAAACAGTAAGTTGAGTTTGTTTGTGGTGCCGAAAAGGCGCTTGGGAGGAGGGTGTTGGTTTTGCAGGAATGCGAAGGAAGCCGGTTTTGGAAAATGTGATACAGAAGGGAATGGAGGGCGGGTAGAACTGAATCTGATTTAGATATTGCAGTGATTATAGTACGTTGTGATCCATATTTCTTAAAAATTTTGGAAGCATCGCAGGTTTGCAAAACAGTATTATGAAATTTGCAGATTTGCGAATGGTCTTCAGGTGAAGTCTTCCTTGCGGATTTCGTACTTCTTGAGCTTGCGGTAGATGGTGGCCATGTTCATGCCCGCTTCCCGGGCTGCGGCCTCGACGTTGCCGCCGGTGCGGGCCAGCAGCCCCTTTAAGTACTCGGTCTCAAAGCGGGCCAGGGCCGAGGCATAGCCGTCTTCAGCGTCGAGGGAAGGGTTCGCGGAATCGACCTCAATGAACTGCTGCAGCACCTGGAGGCTGATGGTGTCGCCGCTCTCGATGGCCATGCAGGCTTCGATGACGTTGCGCAACTGGCGGATATTGCCCGGCCAGAAGTAGTCACGTGCGGCTTGCAGCGCCTCGGGTGAGAGGCCGCAGACGGCGGTACCGAATTTTTCGTTCTGCTTGCGGATGAAATCGCTGGCGAGCAGGGGGATGTCTTCGCGGCGCTCGCGCAGCGCCGGCAGGTGCAGGTTGACGACGTTGAGCCGGTAGAAGAGGTCCTCGCGGAAGCTCCCCTCGCGTACCTCGGCCTGCAGCTCGGAGTTGGTGGCGGAGAGGATGCGCACGTTGACCTTGATCGGCCGGGTATCGCCGAGGCGTAAAAACTCCTGTTCCTGGAGGAAGCGCAACAGGGTCTTCTGCACGTTCATTGGCAGGTTGCCGACCTCGTCGAGAAACAGGGTGCCGCCGTCAGCCGCCTCCAGCAGCCCCTGGCGATTTTCCGTGGCGCCGGTGAAGGCCCCCTTTTTCGAGCCGAACAGTTCGCTCTCCAGCAGGGACTCGGGCAGGGCGCCGCAGTTGATGGCGACGAAGGGTTTCTCGCGCCGCGGCGAGTTGTAGTGGATGGCCTGGGCGATCAGTTCCTTGCCGGTCCCCGATTCACCGGTGATCAGGACCGAGGTGTCGCGGATCGCCACCTTTTCCACCTTGGCCAGCAGGGCCTTGAGACTGCTCGAGGTGCCGATGATGTTGTCGAAGCAGAAACGCCCGGCCAGGCTTTCGCGCAGCTCGCGGTTTTCCTCCAGCAGCTGGGTATGCTTGAGGGCGTTCTTGACCCGGTAGAGAAGCTCCTCCGGCTCGAAGGGCTTGGTCAGCATATCGTAGGCTCCGCGGCGCAGGGCCTGGATCGACATGTCGACGGTAGCAAAGGCAGTGATCATGATCACCGGTGTCGTCGGCGCCCTCTCTTTGATGCGCTGCAGCACCTCCAGCCCGTCCATTCCCGGCATCTTGATGTCGCTGATCACAAGGTCCCACTTCTCGGGGCTGAAGGCTTCCACCGCTTCGAACGAGCGGGTGAAGGCCTGTACCGCGTAGCCGCTGTCGCCGAGTACCGCTTCCATCATCCGGCACAGGCCTTCCTCGTTGTCGATCAGCAGAATCCGCTTCTGGCTCATCTAGTAATCCTCGTGCACCAGGGGCAGGGTTATGGTGATGGTGGTGCCGACGCCGACCCGGCTTTCCAGGGCGATCCTGCCGTGGTGCAGCTCGACGATCTGGCGGGTGATGGCCAGGCCCAGGCCGGTACCGCGGGCCTTGGTGGTGAAGAAAGGCTCGAAGATCTTTTCCTGGTACTCGGCCGGGATGCCGGCTCCGTTGTCCGCAAAGACAATGCCGATCTCGCTGTCCCCCTCGCGGAGGGTGCGGACGGTCAGAACTCCCTCCTCGTCGAGGGCCGCGCCGGCATTGAGGATCAGGTTGATTGCCACCTGCCGCAGTTGGTCGCCATCGACCGGCAGCTGCGGCAGGTCGGAAGCGAAGTCGCGAACGATCTTCACGTGGTACAGGTCGGTATGGTTGGAGGCGAAGTCGATGATCTGGCCGAGCAGCTCGTTGATATCCGTCGGCTCCAGGTTCGGTTTGGGGGTGCGGGCGTAGCTGAGCAGGTCCTGGACGATCTTCTTGCAGCGCTTGCTCTCGCGCTTGATCTCGTGGATATAGCGGTAGTGGGGGTGATCCGCCTCCAACTTACCCTCCAGGTAGCTGGCGTAGCCGAGAATGACCCCGAGAGGATTGTTGATCTCGTGGGCGACGCCGGAGGAAAGGACACCCAGGGAGGCCATCTTTCCCTGCTGTGCCAGGGCCGCTTCCATCTCCTGGTTGCGGCGGATGATTTCGGTCATGCGGTTGAAGGTTGTGGCCAGTTCGCCGAGTTCGTCGTTGCTGTCGATCTCCACCTTCTGGTCAAGGCGCCCCTGCTTGACCCGGCGGATGACGGCGATCATATGGTTGATCGGTTCCGTCAAAACCTTGGAGGCGTAGGAGACAAGGACCACCGAAACCAGGCTGGCGACGGCGATCAGCAGCAGCATGCTGGCCAGGGTGCGCCCCTGGATGGCGTTGGCCTCCTGGTAGAACTCGTCTTCGTAGGAGCCGACCGCAACGATCCAGTCCCAAGGCTGGAAGTAGGCGTAGCGGACGATCTTCATCCGCGGCTTGGGATCCCCCGGATTCTGCCAGGGGTAACGAATCCAGCCATTCTTTTTCTCGCACATTTCGCGGATGAAGGCATGCCCGGCGCTGTCCCTGGCGTTGAAAAAGTTTTTCCCCTCCTCGTCAGGATGGATGGTGAAATTCCCGTTGCTGTCCATGCAGTAGATGTAGCCGGTACGGCCGACCTTCTTGCTCTTGAGCTTGGCCTTGAGTTCCTCGAAAGAGCGGCGTTCGAAAGCGGTGTCCTCGTAGGTTTCGGCGAGATAGCCGGTGGCTGCGACGATCCAGTCCCAGTCCTTGAAGTAGCGGAAGGCGGCGATCTTCTTGCGGGGTGCCCGGTCGCCGAGGGCGGCGTTCTGCCAGGGGTAGATGATGAACTGGACTTCCCCGGTTTTGGAGGTGACCGCTGAATGGGCCATCTCGCGAATGAAATAGCGACCGGTCTTGTCCTGCTCGTTCCAGATATTCTCCCCCTCGCGGGCGATGTGCAGGGTCAGGTCTCCCTTGCTGGTCATGGCGAAGATGTAACCGGTGGCGCCGACGCTGACCCGCCTGAGGGCTTTTTTCGCCTCTTCCTTGGCATCAGCCAGGGGAATATGCCCCTCCCGGTACTGGCGGTTTTCGCTCTCCACCAGGTTGTAGGCGAGGTCGTCGAGGGCCGCCAGATCGCGGATGAAAATCTTCTGTTTGTCCTGCTTGTAGACCTGGAACTGCTGGTAATGGGAGTTGAGCAGGTCGATGGCAAAGGACGCCATGTGGTCGAGATCGTCCTTGCTGGTCTGGGTGATGCCGCGGTAAGCCTGGTGCACCGAGATGTAGCCGACCACGCTGCCGACGATGACGATCGGCACGATAACCAGCGGCAGCACGACCACCAGCAGCTTCCAGCGCAGTTTCAGGTTGTTGAGGAACTTGAAGCGGTCTCTGCTCATGGGCTGCCGGAATTCTTGGGGAAAATTAAGGGATTATGCTGTATACGAGGGCCCGGTGTCAAGCGCGGGTGGGTCGTCTCATCGGCTCAGGGCTGGCGGTCTCCCTCGGCAACGGCATCGGGAAGGGCGAAGGCCCGTCGGTACTGGCGGACCTCGATCAGGGCGATCTTGATGATGCTGGCGACCGGCACGCCGATAATCATCCCCAAAACCCCGTAGAGCTTGCCGCCCATGACGATGGCGATGACCACCCACAGCGGGTGGAGGTTCGAGACCCGCGAGATGAGGATCGGGATGAGCAGGAAGTTGTCGACAAAGACTTGGGCGATGAGGAAGTAGACAATGAGAATCCACCAGAACTGGCCACCCATGCCGAGGTCGACGAGGGCGATCAGCAGGCCCGGGACCATGCCGACCAGCGGGCCGACGTAGGGAACCAGGTTGGTCACCCCGGCGAAGATGCCGAGGAACAGGGCATAGCGGATGTCGGTGAGGGAAAGACCAACCGTCACCACCAGGCCGATGATCGCGGCTTCGAGAATCCGGCCGCGAATAAAGTGAGAAAGCTGGTGGGTCACCAGGGCGGAGAGGTCGTGGGCCATCTCGAAGTAGCGGTTCGGGGCCAAGCCGATGAAGGCGCGCATGATCTTCCGGCCGTCGCGCAGGAAAAAGAAGGTGAAGAGCGGCACCAGCAGCATCAGGCTGCCCAGGCGCAGCACCTGGCGCGGCGACTGGACCAGCAGTTGGGCGATGAACTGTTCGGCGCTGTGGCGCGCCCGGCCGGCCAAATCGTAATTTTCGATCAGCGGAATGCGATCGAGGAGGGTGGACTGCAGTTCCTTGAGGAACGTCACCAGCCGTGCCGCGTAGCGCGGCAGGTCGGCCTGAAGAGAACCCCAGGTTTGCTGCCACTGGGGAATGAAGAAGGTCACCAGCAGAAAGCCGCAACCGGCCAGCAGCAGGTAGACGATGAGAATGGCCGTCGAGCGGCTGATCTCCTCGCGTTCGATGAAGCTGACCGCCGGCTGCAGGAGGAAGCTCAGGATCAGCGCCAGCAGCAGCGGCAGGAAGAGGCCGGAGGTCGCGTTCCTGAGCAGCGCGAGGATGGTCGATGCCGAAAAATAGATGGCCAGGCCGCTGGCAATCGCCGCGGTCATGCTCAGGTAGAAGAGCAGGTAGTGGACCCGCCCCTGGCGCTGCTTCAGGAACTGTTCCGAGGCCTTCATGAGTCGCCGCTGCCGGAGGCAGCACTGCGGGCGGCTTCCAGCTCGGCAAGCTGGCCGCGCAGCCGGGAGATTTCCTGGCCGGCCGCCTGCAGGCGTTCACTGACCACCCGGGTCAAACCGAATAGAATGCGGTTGGCGATCGCCGGGTGCTTCTGTGCAGCTTCCAGCAGGTCGGCGCGAAACAGGCCGACCAGCTCGGTGTGCTCCAGGGTCCGCACCGAAGCGCTGCGCACCGCCGGGGCGGTCAGAGTGGTCTCGCCAAAAAAGTCCCCTGGACCGAGCTGGGCCAGTTCCTCCTCCCGGCCATGGTCTTGGCGCAGGAAAATCTGTACCCGGCCGGAACGGATCACATACATCCCCGAGCCCGGGTCGCCGCTGGCAAAGACCGCTTCGTGGGGCTGGTACCGACGGAGATGGACCAGGTTCTCGAGGAAGCGCAGATCCCGCCCCGCCAGGCCGGCAAAGACCGGTACGGTACCGAGAAAGTCGCCGAGGGAATCCTCGGACGGGGCCTTGCGGAAGATGTTGCTCCAAAGGGGATTCAATACAGGCTCTCCCAAGATAATAAGACGGAATTATAAACATTTCGGCCAGGGCTGGCCAGTTAAATCAGCGCCGGCGGGCGGTGGTTGACACGCTTCCGGGGCACTGCTATCCTCAGTCCGGAATCGACGGAGGAGGCTTTTGGCCATGACCGTGTTCCGTTGTCGCATCTGCACCCGACCCGTTCTTGCCGCCGTCCCGCCGAGCCGCTGCCCCGCCTGCGGCGCCGGACAGCGGTGGCTTCCCGCCGCAACCGCCTATCATCCCTCCGCGATTCCCGAGCTGGCCGAAAAGCTTCGACAGGACCTGCTACGCCTCCGGGAGGCGCTGGTCGACAACAGCCGTTTTTACCGTGCTGCGGCCAGGGTGGCCGATGACGAGGAGGGACGAGCCCTGCTCCACGCGCTGACGCTGGTGAGCGGCGAACAGGCCGGCGTGGTGGCCGCCATGCTCGGCGAGGCCTGGCCGGAAATGGCCGGCGAGACGGGGGATTGCTCTCCCGCGCACCGGGAAAATCTCCTTGAAGCCCGGCAGCGAACGGAACAGCTCCTGCAGCTGGCTCAAGAGGTCCTCGACCGTGCTCCGGACGGCCGCGTCCAAGAGGTCGCCGCGGCCTTTGCCGGGGCCGGCAGGGATCATCTGGAACTGCTCGCAGGGTAAACCTGCACTTCATTTTTCAGGTGAGGAAGCCAGGGGCCCACCCTGGCTTTTTGGTTTCAGTTACCAACCAGCAGGAACCAGGCGTTGGGGTGGCCGAAAGATGCCGAAGGACGTTTTCGAAGCAAAAAAATATCCAACCCTTTGCGGCGTCTACCTGATGCTCGATGCCGCCGGGACGGTGCTCTATGTCGGCAAGGCCAAGAACCTGCGCGCCCGGCTGCGCAGTTACTTCTCCGGCCGGGACGAGCGGGCCCAGATCCGCTTCCTGCTCGGCCGGCTGGCCCGGATCGAAACGATTGTCACCGACACCGAGAAGGAAGCCCTGATCCTCGAAAACACCCTGATCAAGCAGCATCGCCCCCGCTACAATATCAACCTCCGCGACGACAAAACCTATGTTTCCTTACGCCTCGATCCCCGCGAGGAGTTTCCCTCTCTCCAAGTAGTGCGCAAAGTCCGCAAGGACGGCGCTCTCTACTTCGGTCCTTATTCCTCGGCCGGAGCGGTGCGCGAGACCCTCAAGGAAATCTACCGGATCTTCCCGCTGCGTCACTACCCTCTGGCGACTTGCCGCCGGCGCGGCAGGCCCTGCCTCTTCTACCAGATCGGCCAGTGCAGTGCGCCCTGTCATGGCCGCATCAGCGCCGCCGACTACCAGGTGCTGGTCAATGGGGTGATCGACCTTCTCGCCGGCCGCGAGCGGGAGGTCGTCGATATCCTGCGCGGGCGGATGAGCCGAGCGGCCAGCGAGTTGCGCTTTGAGGAGGCGGCGCGCCTGAGGGACCAGATCGGTGCGATTACCCGAACCGTGGAAAAGCAGAAGGTGAGTGCCGCCGGCGGCGGCAACCAGGACGTGGTCGGCCTGCATCGCGAAGGGGGTGAGGTGGAGGTGGTGCTGCTGTTCGTGCGCGAGGGGAAGCTCATCGGGCGCCGTCAATACGGGCTGGAGTGGCGGCTTGACGAAGGGGAGCTCCTTTCCTCCTTCCTCCAGGAGTACTACGGGCGCGAGGTGCTGATCCCAGACCAACTGCTGCTCCCCTTCCTCCCTGAGGATGCGGCGGCATTGGCGGAGTGGCTCGGCGAACGCAGGGGGCGCAAGGTGGCGGTGCTGGCCCCCCGCCGGGGGGAGAAGCGGCAGCTGGTCGAGCTGGCCGGACGCAACGCAACCGAGTCCTGTCGCGAACGGGGCAGCCGCCGCGAAGCGCGGGAGCGAGTGCTGACCGAAATCCGCGAGCGCCTGCAGCTGCGGCGCCTGCCGCGGCGAATGGAATGTTTCGACATTTCCAATGTCCAGGGGCAGTTCACGGTGGGGAGTATGGCCGTGGTCCTCGACGGGGAGCCGGCCCCTGCCGAATATCGCCATTATCGCGTTCGCAGCGTTTTCGGCAGCAACGATTTCGCCGCTCTTGCCGAGGTGTTGCAGCGCCGCCTGCGGCGCGGCCTGGAGGAGGGACAGCTTCCCGATTTCCTGCTTATCGATGGCGGCCTGGGCCAGCTGGCGGCGGTGGCCGAGGTTCTCGGCCTGCTGGGGTTGCACGAAGCGATCGACGTGGCGGGGATCGCCAAGAGTCGGGTGATCGCCAATGTGCGTGGCAAGGCAGTGGAACGCAGCGAAGAACGGTTTTTCCTGCCCGGTCGGAAAAACCCAGTGCTGCTGCGCCAGGGATCGCCCTCGTTGTTCATGCTCGAGCGGCTGCGTAACGAAGCCCATCGCTTCGCCATTACCCATCACCGCAAGTTGCGTGGCAAGGCGGCCCTCCAGTCGGTGCTGGAAGAGATTCCCGGTGTCGGCCCGGCTCGCCGCCGGGCCCTTTTGCGCCACTTCGGCAGCCTGAAGAGGCTGCGTGCGGCTTCACCGGAGCAGGTGGTTGCGGTCCCCGGCCTGCCGGAGGGGGTGGCCCGGCAGGTATATGCCGCCCTGCATGCTGAAGAACTGGGGCCCTGAACCCCGCTCCCCGGCGGGGCGGGGACTGGTCGCTCGCCTCGAGAAGGCATTTGCGGCGCTCAGCCGATCGCCTCGGGTTCCTTCTTGACCAGCAGGATGGAGCAGGGCATACGCCGGACCAGTTCGTCATTGCTGCGGCCGAAAAGAAAGTGCTCCAGGCGCCCCTCCTCGTGAGCGAGCATGATCGCCAGGTCGATATTGTTGGCCTTGACCGCTGCGACCACTTCCTTGGTCGGTTCCCCTTCACAGATGGTGACGGTTACCGGTAGGCCGGTTGCTCTGGCGTTCTGAACCAGGTGGTCGAGATCGGCCTTGGCCTCGACCAGAAGGCGCTGATAGTCCTTCTCCAGCGACACCATCGGCAGGTTCCAGCCCTCGTAGCCGAACGGATTGTGGACCACATGGATGACGAAGAGTTCACCGCCATACTTGCGGGCCAGGGAGATCCCCTGCTCCACGGCTTCGCGGCAGTACTGGGTCATGCGGCTGACGACGAGAATCCGTTTAATCTCAGCCATGTTTTCGCCTCCCTTCTGCGAAAAAATAAGTGATTCAAATATCTTACTAAAAAGATACCGCTTTCCGGAAGGGTGTCAATCGGCTGGGAAAGTTCCGGAGAAGGCTTCCGCGTGCCGGTCGGTGGACGCGGTGACGGACCGAAAGGAGAGGGCCTGGAAACGACGAAAGCCCCCGGGATTGCCGGAGGCTTTCATCATTGGGAGCCAGGTGAACCTTATTTCTCGACTGTTACCTGGGCATCTTCCAGGATCACGTCATATTTGTAGCCGTAGCCGAAGTCCTTGTCGGCGCTGACCTTGCCGGTTACCAGCACGGTGTCGCCGACCTTGGCGTCGACCTTGGTGGTGACGGTCAGGTCATTGCTGCCCTTGGTGCCGGTGCCGTCCTCAAGGTGAATCCAGTTCTTACCCATGATGCCAGGGCTGTACTTGACGACCTTGCCGCGGATTTTGACTTCCTTGCCGACCAGGTCCTTCTTGTTGGTGAAGACGTCGGCAACGGTCGAGCCGCCCTCGGCCTTCTTGATGCCCTTGAAGTCGATGTTGCCAGCCTCCGCCTTGGTCCGATCATTGGTGCCAGGAGGCATCGAGGTTTCAGGCATCGAAGACCCGGTCATCTCCTGGGAACCGCCGACCATGATCTGGCTGACGAAGTAGAGTTCGTCGAAATCACGGTTGAGGGTCTTGCTGTGGTAGTTGGGCATCGGCAGACCAGCGGGGACCACCACCGGGTCACCGACCTTGACCTTGAACTCAGGGGCGGCCGCCCAAAATTTTTCAGTGCCGGTATCGACCTGCACGTAGGTGTAGCCGCCGGAATTCATGGTTTCCACCACCTTCCCGGACTTGGCTTTGCCAGCCGGAGCCTGGGCCGCAGGCTCAGCCTTCGCTGCCGGCTGGGCAGGTTTTTCTGCGGTCTTGGGAGTCTCGTTCTTGCAGCCAACGGCCAGGCTCAGGGCCATCAGACCGGCCACCAGAAGGGTCAGAGCGTTTTTCACGAGCGTTCCTCCAACGGGTTTGGCGGGCCGTCTCCGGCCCGGATGCGGGATCTTCGGGCAGTGCCGGTTGGCACTACGCACACAGTTTGGTACCTTAGCACACCTGTGGGAGAGGGTACAAGGCAATTTACAACCGACCGGAATGTCGTCCGTAACAGTCGATGAGCCGCTCCAGCCGTTCTGCCAGGGCCGGGGTCAAGGCTCCCGGGGGGCAGCGCCAGCCCCAGTTTCCCGAGGCCTGGCCGGGACAGTTCATGCGGGCCCGGCCATCGAGCCCGAGCAGGTCCTGGATGGGGATGATCGCCAGTTCGGCGACGCTGGCCAGGGCGACGCGGACCAGGTCCCAGGGCATATCCGGAGCGTCGTGCCCCAGGTAATCGCGGACCGCCTGTTGCTGGTCGGCGGGGAGGCTGCGCCACCAGCCGAGGGTGGTGTCGTTGTCGTGGGTGCCGGTATAGACCACGCAGTGGCGGGGCAGGTTGTGCGGCAGGTAGGGGTTTTCCGGGCCGGAACCGAAGGCGAACTGGAGAATCTTCATCCCCGGCAGGCCGAAGCGGTCGCGCAGCGCCTCGACCTCGGGGGTGATGAGGCCGAGGTCCTCGGCAACCACCGGCACCTCGCCGAAGACCTCGGCAAAGCGCCGGAACAGATCTTCCCCGGGAACCGGCTGCCAGTGGCCATGGACGGCGGTCGGTTCCTCGGCGGGGATTTCCCAGCAGGCATCGAAGCCGCGGAAATGGTCGATGCGCACCATGTCGGTCTGGGCCAGCGCCCAGCGCAGCCGGGCCACCCACCAGGAAAAACCATTCTCCGCCATCTGCTGCCAGCGGTAGAGGGGATTGCCCCAGCGCTGGCCGCTGGCGCTGAAGTAGTCGGGAGGAACGCCGGCGACCACCGTCGGCTGCAGATCGTCGTCGAGCTGGAATTCTTCGGTGTTGGCCCAAACGTCCGCAGAATCGAGGGCGACGAAGATCGGCATGTCGCCGAGGATGTGGATCCCCTGGTGGGCTGCCTGTTCGCGCAGTGCGAACCATTGTTCGAAGAAGATGAACTGGGCGTATTTTTCGCGCTCGATTTCCGTTACCAGCCGCTCCCCCCAATGGCACAGCGCCGCCTCCTCCCGGCGCCGCAGCGGGACCTCCCACTGGTACCAGGGCTGGCCGCCAAAATGCCGGCGCAAGGCCTGGAACATGGCATAGTCGTTGAGCCAGTAGGCCTGCTCGGTGCAGAAGTCGGCAAAGGCCTGCCGGCGCCGGGCGTCGGCCGCCGCAAAGAACCGGCGGCATCCCTTCTCCAGCAGCAGCTGGGACTGCCGGTGGACCCGGCCATAGTCGACAGCGGTGCCGCCATCGTCGAGGTTCTCAAGGTCCTCCGCCTCCAGGTCGCCCGCCTCGGCCAACCGCCGTGGGCAGATCAGCAGGGGATTACCGGCAAAGGCGCTGTAGGCGCTGTACGGCGAGTCGCCGTAGCCGGTGGGGCCGAGGGGCAGGATTTGCCATACCGACTGCCGGGCAGCCACCAGAAAATCGAGGAATTCCTCCGCCTCGCGCCCCAAGGTGCCGATGCCGAAGGGACCGGGGAGGGAGGTCGGATGGAGCAGGATGCCGCTGGAACGGTGCAGTTGCATGTACGGTTCTCCGGGAACGCCGGGTTGGTGGTCGGGCGATAGGTTTTCACGGCACGGCACGAAGCTCAAGCCAAGGTAGATTCCATAGCAGGATCAAGCGGCTGCGCTGTTGCGGGATTGACCGCAGGGGGCCGATGGAGTATCATCCTGCTTGTCCACACGGGCCGACATCGGCCCGCTTTTTATTCTACGCAGAAAGAGACCATAGTCCACGTGAGCAAACAACTGCAACAGGAAGTCGCGATTCGCCGCACTTTCGGCATCATCAGCCACCCGGACGCCGGCAAGACCACCCTTACCGAGAAGCTGCTGCTGTTCGGCGGCGCGATCCAGATGGCCGGCGCGGTCAAGTCGCGCAAGGCGGCCCGCCACGCCACCAGCGACTGGATGAGCATCGAGCAGGAACGCGGCATCTCGGTGACCACCTCGGTAATGAAGTTCGGCCACCGCGGCTGCGAAATCAACCTCCTCGATACTCCCGGCCACCAGGACTTTTCCGAGGACACCTACCGGGTGCTGACCGCCGTCGATTCGGCGCTGATGGTCATCGACTCGGCCAAGGGGGTCGAGACCCAGACCGAGAAGCTGATGGAGGTATGCCGGATGCGCAACACCCCGGTGATCACCTTCATCAACAAGCTCGACCGCGAGGGGCGCGAGCCCTTGGAGCTCCTCTCGGACATCGAGGAGAAGCTGCAGATCGAGTGCGCCCCCATGTCCTGGCCGATCGGCATGGGCAAACGCTTCAAGGGGGTCTACAACCTCTACCGCAAGGAGCTGCGGCTGTTCAATCCTGGCGGCGAGACCCGCCGCGGCAACGCTATCGTCATCAAGGATTTGAACGATTCCAAGCTCGAGGAGCTGCTCGGCAGCCAGGCCGATGAACTGCGCGGCGACATCGAACTGCTGGAGGGGGCGGCCAACCCCTTCGAACTGGAGGAATACCTCAAGGGGAACCAGACCCCGGTCTTCTTCGGCAGCGGCATCAACAACTTCGGTATCGAAGAGCTGCTCGACGCGCTGGTCGACCTCGCCCCGGCACCGGGCCCGCGGCCGACGGTGAACCGCGAGGTCTCACCGCTGGAGGAGCCCTTCTCCGGCTTCGTTTTCAAGATCCAGGCGAACATGGACCCGGCCCATCGCGACCGCATCGCCTTTTTGCGCATCTGCTCCGGACAGTTCACCCGCGGCATGAAGGTGAAGCACCACCGCATCGGCAAGGACGTCACCTTCGCCAACGCCACCATCTTCATGGCCCAGGACCGCGCCCACGTCGAGGAGGCCTGGCCCGGGGATATCATCGGCATTCACAACCATGGCACCATCAAAATCGGCGACACCTTCTCCGACAAGGAGCCCCTCAAGTTCACCGGCATCCCCAACTTCGCCCCCGAGCACTTCCGCCGCGTGCGGCTGAAGAATCCCCTCAAGACCAAGCAGTTGGAGAAAGGCCTGGTGCAGCTCTCCGAAGAGGGGGCGGTACAGGTTTTCCGGCCGGTGATGGGGAACGACTATATTCTCGGCGCCGTCGGCGTGCTGCAGTTCGACGTCACCATGGCGCGGCTCAAGAACGAGTACGGCGTCGACGCCCTCTACGAAGGGATCGACTTTGCCACCGCCCGCTGGATCGAGTGCGACGACAAGAAAATGCTCGCCGAGTTCGAGAAAAAGAACCAGGGGAATCTCGCCCATGACGCCGAAGGTAACCTGACCTACCTCGCTCCCAGCGAGTGGCGCCTCGGCTTCGTCGCCGAACAGTGGCCCAAGGTGACCTTCCTTAAGACCCGCGAACACAACTGAGGCCAATTGCCCACTTTGCCCCGGTGCGAAAATCCCCCCGCTTCCCTGCCCAGGGAAACGGGGGGATTTTTCCTGGCCCAATTCAACGCCGGCGCACCTCTCGGATTGCAGGCCGTTGCTATCCTGCGGCGGCCGGCCTTCATTTGTCCCGGCGCGGGGAAAAACTACGCAAGAGCGGTGAGGTGTTCTTCAATGGCTGGTGACCGCAGGGCAAGCAGGATTGACGGCAGGCCGACTTTGACCCGCGGTTGGTTATCTCTCCCCGGTCACGACCTTTCCGCTATGGGCAAGGTGAAATAGAAGGTGCTTCCCTGGCCCAGCGTGCTTTCTGCCCAGACCCGGCCGCCGTGGGCTCTGACCATCTCCCGCACCAGGGCCAGGCCGAGGCCGATCCCCCCGGGGATGCGGCGGTCGCTGTCGTCCACCCGGTAGAAACGGGAAAAGATCTTTTCCAGATCTTCAGGCGGAATGCCAATCCCCTCGTCCTTGACCCAGATCGTGATCTCCCCTTTCTCCTCTCTCGCTCCCAGGGTGATCGTTCCTCCCTGGGGTGAATAGCGGATGGCATTGTTGATGAGGTTTTTCAAGATTTGTCCGAGTCGACGGGCGTCGCCGCGCACCGATGGCAGATTCGCCGGGCACTCTACCTCCAGGGTGTGTTTGCTGGAGGGGACGGCGAACAAGCGGGCCGACTCCTGGAACAGGGTATCCACCGCCAGCGGCTCCATGTGGTAGGTCTCCAGGTCGGCCTGGAGCCGCTGCAAGTGGAGAAAACTGCTGATCAGATCCGCCAGCCGTTGGGTCTCCCCGTAAACGGTCTGCAGGTAGTCCCGCTGTTGCTCGGGGGGGACCTCGTTCTCCAGCATGAATTCGAGGAAGCCAAGCATGGCGGTGAGGGGGGTGCGCATTTCGTGGCTCACCGAGGAGACCATCTCATCCTTAAGCCGCTCCATGGTTTTCTGCTCGGTGATGTCCTGGGCGATGTGTACCGCGCCGCGCACCTCCCCCAGGTCGTCCAGCATCGGGTAGACGGAAACCAGAAAATCCCGGTTGGTGGCCGCCTCGTGCAGCTCGCAGTGCTCGGGACGCTTGGTCTGCAGCAGGCGGTCGAAGGGGCAGAGCCCCTCGTGCCGGTCCAGCCCGGAAAAAACCCGGCAGGTCTGCGCATCGGTGACGAGCGGCGCGGTGGCTTGCTGATAGGTGGCGGCGGCGCGGTTCATCTTGAACACCTTGCCGTTCCGATCGATGATCGCCACCGCATCGGTGATCGATTCGAAGGTCTGTGCCCATTCCTGTTCGCTGCGGCGCAGGCCTTCTTCCGCCAGGGTGCGGTCGGTGATTTCCTGTTGCAGCGCTTTGTTGAGATTGGCCATGGAGTTGGAATAGGCCACGACCCGGTCGGTAAGGGGGCGCAGTAGGAAAAAAATCCCGACGCCGCCGCACAGGGTGAGCAGCAGGGCCACCAAGGCCACCGACCAGACCTCCCGGTTCACCTGGGAGAAGAGTTCCCGCCGGTCCATCTGCACCAGCAGCCCCCAGGGGGTGTCGGGCACCGGTGAATAGACCAGAAAGGGCTTGCCCCCGTTGGCATGGGGTTGCAAGTGCCCGCTCTCCCCCCGGCCGGCCAGCTGCAGAGCCCGTATCAGGTCCGGGGATTCCGGAAGCCGATTGTACCCTTCCTCTTTTCCGTTGCGGCCCGGGAAAAAAATGATCCCCTGGTCGCCGGCGGGCTTGCCGAGCAGGGCGACCCCGGTTTTCCCCAGGCCATCGGGTGCCTGGACGATCTTCTGCAACCTGTCGGTGGCAAAGGCGATCAGGTCCGTACCCAGGCGGGCGCTGTCGCCATCGAGGATCGGGGCCCCGATTACCAACACCAGGGAGCCGTCGAGGACGGTGGGGTCGTTGACCGCCACCTGCCGGCTGCCGGCAGAGGGGAAAAAGGACGGATCAAGGGGAATGGAGATTCCTGTCCGGGCCACCACTTGACCGGCGGTATTCAGGCGGGTGATGCCCAGCGTTTCCTCCGAGCTGCGCAGGGCGTCCTCCAGTTTGGGGCGGGTGTACTGTTCGAGCTCGGCCAGGGAACCCATCCCTTGTTCGAAGGCGGAAAGCCGGTCGCG
Source organism: uncultured delta proteobacterium (assembly GCA_963806685.1). Lineage (GTDB taxonomy): Bacteria > Desulfobacterota > Desulfuromonadia > Desulfuromonadales > DDH964 > DDH964. The sequence goes on along the minus strand of CAWDZB010000017.1, from coordinate 256,203 downwards.
GATGGAGCTGCGGCTGGTGATCTGGCGGGCGATGTCGGTGACGTGGCCGAGATATTCGCCGATGGCCACCGCGCGGATCCGGGCGGTAACGAACAGGCTGTTTTCATCGGCTGCCTTGAGCTGTCTGAAGAGGGGGAAGATGCTGATGAAGGCGACCACCAGCAGGGCCGTCAGGGTGTAGACCAAGGTATAGGAGACGATCTTTTGACGCAGGAGTGCCGGAATGCGCTGATCGGGGTTCTTCAACTCTTCTTCCCGTACCATAACCTTCCCCGTTGAACGGTTGAAAGCGAAGATACCAGGCAAAGATAACAGAGAAAGTTCTCCGGACAAGGAGCGGGCCGGGGGCGTTGCACTCTGCCCGGGGATGGTCGATAATGCTTGCACCCGGCGGCACAGCGTGGGGCGGGGAATTTTTGCTGCGGAACGGGGAGGCGATGGCGGAAAATAGTTGGAAATCCGGAAGGATGCGGGTTGGAGAGGCCCTGGCGGCCGCCTCCCCGGCGGCGGGAGTCTGCGTCAAGGGGTGGGCCCGCACCGTGCGCCGCGGCAAAGGGGTGGCCTTCATCGAGCTCAACGACGGCAGCTGCTTTGCCTCGCTGCAGGTGGTCCTCGCCCCCGAGCTGGAAAACTTCGAGACCGTCTCCCGGCTCGGCACCGGCGCCTGTCTAGCGGTGACCGGCGATCTGCTCCCCTCGCCGGCGGCCGGCCAGGCCTGGGAACTGCACGCCAGGGCGGTGTCGGTCCTCGGCGACGCCGACGGCGACTACCCGCTGCAGAAGAAGCGCCACAGCCTCGAGTACCTGCGCGGCATCGCCCACCTGCGGCCGCGCACCAACACCTTCGGCGCCGTCTTTCGGATGCGCAGCGCCCTGGCCTTCGCCGTCCACCGCTTCTTCCAGGAGCGCGGCTTCCTCTACGTGCAGACTCCGATCATCACCGCCAGCGACTGCGAGGGGGCCGGCGAGCTGTTCCGCGTCACCGCCCTCGACGCCAAGAGCCCGCCGCTGAACGACGGCGCCGTCGACTGGAGCGCCGACTTCTTCGGCGAGAAGACCGGCCTGACCGTCTCCGGCCAGCTCGAGGGGGAGCTCTTCGCCACCGCCTTTGCCGACATCTACACCTTCGGCCCGACCTTCCGCGCCGAGAACTCCAACACCAGCCGCCACGCAGCCGAGTTCTGGATGGTCGAGCCGGAGATCGCTTTTGCCGATCTTGCTGCCGACTGCTCCCTGGCCGAGGAGTTTCTGCGCTACCTGGTCGGCTGGGCCCTGGAGCACTGCGGCGAGGACCTCGCCTTCTTCGACCAGCGTATCGAACCGGGGCTGATCGCCAAACTGGAAGCGCTGGCCGCCGCCGAGTTCCGCACCATGACCTACAGCGAAGCGGTCAAGGTATTGGAATCGTCCGGCCGCTCCTTCCAGTATCCCGTCGCCTGGGGGAGCGACCTGCAGAGCGAGCACGAGCGCTACCTCACCGAGGAGCACGTCGGCGGCCCGCTTTTCGTCGTCGACTACCCGGAGATGATCAAGGCCTTCTACATGCGTTGCAACGATGACGGCAGGACGGTGGCGGCGATGGACCTGCTCGTCCCCCGGGTCGGTGAGATCATCGGCGGCAGCCAGCGCGAGGAGCGTCTCGACGTCCTCGACGCCAGGATGGCCGCGGTCGGCATCGACCCTGCGAGCCTCTGGTGGTACCGCGACATCCGCCGCTGGGGGAGCTGCCCCCACGCCGGTTTCGGCCTCGGTTTCGAGCGGCTGCTGATGTACCTCACCGGCATGGAGAACATCCGCGACGTCATCCCCTTTCCCCGCACCCCGGGGCACGCGAAGTTCTGAGGAGGCTGGGACAGGCTACTTTTCCAGGAAAAGTGGCCTGTCCCTTTTACACAGCACATCCGAAACCTCTTTCGATGCGAAGTGCGAGCTCTGTATTGATTTTCAGCAGCCAGTGGCGGGATAGGTGCGGCTGAAAAGGGGTAAGGTCGTCAGCATTTAAAGGGTTTTAGGCTTGTCATCCGGGTTTATTGATTGACGAGGGCCGGCCGCTTCCCCTGAAGAGGACGACAGACCGTATTTTCGTAAAAATCGGCGGGGTGGGCTGGCTCCCTCCGGCGCAGGAGCGATCCTCGAAAAAGCAATTTCCTATCAGCATCAGCTATCAGTATCAGCGCATCAGCCAGCTAAACACCCACCAACAAAGCGACAATCGCATCGTGACCTATTTCTTCAGCTTTTTCTGCTGGGGAAATGCCGTGATGATTCCTAATCGATGGGTCCGCACCTCTGGATAGAAGTTTCTGTACAGACTCGAGTTGGTCACGAAGAACAGCGACAAAAAGGGGTGTCGCATTATGGATGGTCGTCTGATTTATATTGGCGCCTCTGTCAATCAAATGGTCTATGACGTCAACATTCCCGACATAGGCCGCTCTATGCAACGCGGTTTCACCGCTCTTGTTCGTCGCATTGATATCAGCGCCTTTTTCAAGTGCAAAATCAATCAAATCAATCTTGCCCTTCTCCGCGCACCAATAAATAAAAGGAGAGCCCCAGCCACTGACAGTATTTGGGTCCGCACCTTGGTCGACTAACAACCTTGCCTGCCTATAATCGTGATTAAACATTGCCTTTTTTAGCTTATTATTAAGCTCTTCTTGCTCAAGCATATTGTCATCTCCCATATTTTTCTTTCTGCTCTGGAGGTCTTCTGAAGTATGGAAAACATTTATGTCACATATTGCTGAAGCTTAAGGCGATGGTGAAGTGATATGTAGTCGCTTTTCAAGGGGCCCAAAAAAATTCTTTCCAAGCATAACCAATCCATTTCAACAATAATTGTTGGACCGGTCAAGCTGATTTTACCTTACCTCGGGAAGATAGGTCGAATTTTACCCAAAGTCGGCGGGCGAGGGCAGTTCACAGCGCCGTAGGCGTGATCCCCGAAAAGCAATTTCCTATCAGCCAGGTCAAGCCGATTTGGCTGGAATATCCTAGGTGATGTAAGAAGGCAAGGCAGAACTTGATGCAAGGCGGCCCAACCTCTTTTTAAAAGATTTGGCCGTTGAATGTTCAGGGAATGGTGAATTATAAAACAGGGCTTCCTTCCACTGACCTGTCTTCGCAATAGCGGACACGGTGAATTCCCTAAGCGGCCAATTTGAAGAACTGCCACTCGTAAGTTTCCGGTGTCTTGTAACCGAGCGCCGAATGTCGGCGACGTCGGTTGTAGAAGCCTTCGATATAGCGAAAAATCTGGCCTTTGGCCTCGGTTCTGGTCTTGAAGGTACAATGATGGACATGTTCTCTCTTCAAGGTTCCGAAAAATGACTCAGTGATTGCATTGTCGTAGCAGCAGCCAGTGCCACTCATGCTCTGCTGGCCTCCGGCCCCTTTGACCACAGTCCGAAAGCGTTTGCTGCAATACTGGGAACCACGGTCTGAGTGAAAGATCAACCCCGGTGCGGGCCGCCGCCGCACCAAGGCGTTGTTGAACGCAGTGACCACCAAATCGTCCGTCATCCTTTTGTCCATCCTCCAGCCGACAATCCGGCGGGAGAAGACATCCAGGATGACCGCCAGGTACAGCCAGCCTTCGGCCGTCCAGATATAGGTAATATCCCCGGTCCAGAGCCGATCGGGGGCCTCGGCTGAAAAATTGCGCTTGACCAGGTTCGGTGCGACCGGCCGCTTGTGGTCCGAATTTGTCGTGACCTTGAACCGTTTCGTGGTCTTGACCCGCAAGCCGTGTTGCTTCATCAGGCGCCAGATGCGGTTCTTGCCCACCCGGGTGCCTTGCTCGCGAAGTTCCTGGACAATCCGACCGGCGCCATAGGTCCGGTCACTGGCGTCGAAGGCCGCCTTGATATCAACCAGCAGCGCTTTGTCCTCACGCTGTCGTTTGGTCGCTCCGGCCTTGACCTGGGCATAATACCGGCTCCGAGACACTCCAAAGACGCGGCACATCTCCTTAACTCCGTACTGGGAGCGGTGCTCGGTTATGAACCCGAATATCGATGCGGGTCCGTCGAGAAGATGGCCACTGCTTTTTTTAGGATGTCGCGCTCGCGCTGGAGCCGTTCATTCTCTTTGCGTAGCCGCTGCAGTTCGGCTTCCGGGGAATCCGGATCGATGCGGCCGGCAAAAGCGGCGTCCTGATGGTCCCGATGTTTCTGGACCCAGCCCTTAAGGACACCGTAGGTGATCCCTAGGTTTCGTTCGACCTCGCGGACACCCAAGCCGTCTTCAACAACCATGCGGACGGCTTCCCGCTTGAAGTCGGGATCATACTTGCGTTGCTTGCTCATGGTCACACCTCCTGTTCCCGTTAGGGTAGTTGGTGTGTCCGCAAAAGTGACGATCGCCACCTGCGGGCCGGAACAATTTGCCCTCCCTTCCCCCTCCTCCATTTTCAATCCTTGGCGTCTCTACGTTCCATGTCGCAACCATTCGAAACAGCATAAATTTTCATTTAATTTGAAAACGATAATCATTTTTTGCTTGCCTCGCGGCATCGTCCTGTGTACGTTTGACAACGATTTTCAAAATCACTCAAAAGAGAGGTGCGGATGATTCCTGTCGGACTGCTCAGCCCCGGTGAACGGGGGGAAATAATGGCTATCCGGGACGGTGGCGGCAAATGCGACTGCCGGATCGAAGACCTCGGCCTGCGGGTCGGCAAGAGCGTGGAGATGCTTACCAACGGCGGCGGCGCGATCCTGCTCAAGGTGGACGAATCGCGCCTGGCCGTCGGCCGCGGCATGGCCATGAAGATCATGGTGAGGAGATAATCGATGAACTTGGCAATGCTCAAGCGTGGTGAGAAGGGAAGGATCTCCGCGATCGGCGCCATCGGCCCCCTGAAGCGGCGGCTGATGGACATGGGGGTGCTGGTCGGTGAAGAGGTGCAGGTGATGAAGGTGGCGCCGCTGGGAGATCCCCTGGAAGTGAAAGTCAAAGGCTACAGTCTCTCCCTGCGCAAGAAGGAAGCCCAGGGGATTGCCGTGGAGGTGCTGAAGTGAGTTCGGAAGCGAAGATGAAGCCTGAAGCAGGGGCGCCCGCTGCCCAACCGACCCTGCGCCCGGTGGCGAAGCGGGTCGTCACCGTGGCGGTGGCCGGCAACCCCAACGCCGGCAAGTCGACCCTGATCAACGCCATCGCCGGCAGCCGGCTGCACGTCGGTAACTGGCCGGGGGTGACGGTGGAGAAGAAGGAGGCCCATTTCGAGTTCGAAGGGCACAGAATCCGCCTGGTCGACCTTCCCGGCACCTATTCCCTCTCCCCCTACACCCAAGAGGAGATCATCGCCCGCGACTACCTGGTCCACGAAAAACCGGACCTGGTGATCAACGTGGTCGACGCCACCAACCTGGAGCGCAACCTCTACCTGACGGTGCAATTACTGGAGTTGGGCCTGCCGGTGGTGATGGCCCTCAACATCTTCGACGAAGCTGAGGCCAAGGGCTACCGGATCGACATCCGAGGGATCGAGCAAATGCTGGGGATCACCGTGGTGCCAACGGCTGCGACCAAGAACCGCGGGACGCAGGAACTGCTGGAAGCGGCGCTGCACACCGCAGGCGAAGCCGGCACTCATCGCCCGAAACAGCTCAGCTACGGCGAGGATATCGAGCAGGCGATCGAGAGCGTCGGCACCGCCTTGCAGGAGAAGTACCCGGTGCCAGCCGGAAAGTACCCCCTGCGCTGGCTCGCCTGCAAGCTGATGGAGGAGGACGCCGAGGTCGCCCGGGAGGTGGACATCCCCCCCAGCGAGCTGACCTGCGCTCCCCTCGACCACCTGCGCAGCGCCCACGACGGCGACATCGAGTCACTGATGGCCGACGCCCGCTACGGCCTGGCCACGGGGCTGACCCGGGAGGTGCTGCAGAAGCCCGAACTGCGCAAGGTGGAACTGACCGAGAAGATCGATCGCATCGTCCTCAATCGCTTTCTCGGCATCCCGATCTTCCTCGCCGCCATGTGGCTGGTCTTCAAGCTCACCTTCGACCTCTCGGCCCCCTTCGGCGACTGGATCGACAAATTGGCTAACGGTCCCCTCAAGCACTGGGCGACGGCGCTGCTCGGGGCGCTGCACGCCCCGCTCTGGACGGTGTCGCTGGTCAACGACGGCATCATCGCCGGCGTCGGCTTCGTGCTGGTCTTCGTCCCGGTAATCTTCGCGATGATGTTCTTCATCACCTTCCTCGAAGGCAGCGGCTACATGGCGCGGGCGGCTTTCGTCATGGACCGGGCGATGCACGCCATCGGCCTGCACGGCAAGTCCTTCATCCCCATGCTGCTCGGCTTCGGCTGCAACGTGCCGGGGATCTACGCCACCCGCACCCTGGAGAACCCCCGGGACAAGGCGCTCACCGCCCTGCTCATTCCGCTGATGTCCTGCGGCGCGCGGCTGCCGGTCTACGTCCTGTTCGTCGGGGTCTTCTTCGCCCGCCACGCCGGCACCGTCATCTGGTCCCTCTACGTCCTCGGCATGCTGCTGGCAATCGCCATGGGACTGCTGTTCAAGAAGACCCTGTTTCGCGGCGAGACCCCGATGTTCATCATGGAACTTCCCCCGTATCGGCTTCCCTCCTTCAAGAGCCTGTGCCTGCATACCTGGGAGAAGGGGAAGCATTTCCTGGTCAAGGCCGGAACCTACATCCTGGCGGTCTCGATCTTGGTCTGGTTCCTGATCAACCTCCCCTGGGGGGTGCAGAACCGCCACGACTCCTACCTGGGCCAGGCCGGCCAGGCCATCGCGCCGATCTTCGAGCCCCTCGGCTTCGGCACTTGGGAGGCCTCTTCCGCGCTGATTACAGGCGTCATCGCCAAGGAGATCGTGGTTGGCACCATGGGCGAGATTTACGCTCCGCAAGGCGAAGACGCAGCCGACCAGGTCCCGCCGCCGGCGCTCGGTGAGGAGCTGAAGGAGATCGGCAGCTCCTTCGTCGGCGCTGTGAGGGAGGCCGCCGGCAACGTGACCGCCACCTTCGGCATCGCCAGCATGTCCTTCGGCGACGACGGGGGGAGTTCCTCCCTGACCGCGGCGGTGCGGCAGAACTTCACCCCCCTGACCGCAATCGCCTTCATGGTCTTCGTCTTGCTCTACATGCCCTGCATGGTGGTCGCGGTCGCCATGCGCCAGGAGTTCGGAAGCTGGAAGTGGTTCGGGGTCTCATTTCTTTACCAGAGCCTCCTCGCCTGGGGGGTGGCCTTCGTCATCTACCAGGGGGGCATGCTCCTGGGACTGGGAGGTTGAACATGGAAATCGCGGATTGGCTGTGGATGGCTCTCTTTCTCGGCGGCGCCGGCTACCTCCTCTATCGTTCCTTCTGGAAAAAGAAGGGGGGATGTCACGACTGCAGCGGCTGCAGTTGCGGCGGCAAAGAGTAACGAATGCGAGGTGAGACTTCCCTTTCCCGATTGAAAGGGGCAGGTGCCCTTTTAATCTACACCGGCAGGATTCCGCAGCGGGCCGGATATGACCCGCTGCCCGCCGGAAAAAACCAAGAAAGAATGACCAACGTGTTGTACATAATATCCAGACGATTCCCAGTCCTGCTGCTGACCGGCCTGCTGGTCTTGCTCTCCGCTCCGGCCTTCGCCCACGGAGAGGAAACTCGCCAGGACCCGCTTGCCGCCGAATCGGTCGGCCAGATTGCCGGCAGCGGCAACCCCTCCCCGGCCATACTGCTGGCCGACCTGGAGCAGCGCCATGCCCAGCCTGCCGCCACCACGCCCACCTCCATCGAAGGCCTCGCAGAACGGGACCATTTGCTCGGCGACTGGGGAGGCGTGCGCAGCACCCTGGAGCAACAGGGGGTGGATATTGATGCGGTGCTGACCCTCGATGCCATGGCAAACCTGCGCGGCGGTGTCAGCCGCGGCGGAGCCCTGCTGGGGAACGTCGATGTGACCTTCGCTGTCGACACCGCCCGGGCCGGCTGGTGGGGAAACGGCACTTTTTTTCTCTACCTGCTCGGCGACTTCAACGCCGGCGGGCCGCTCACCGACAAGGTCGGGGACTTGCAGGGGACCAGCAACATCGAGGCCGACCAGGCCGTCAAGATCTACGAGGCCTGGTACGAGCATCGGTTCCTTGCGGACCGCTTCTCAGTGCTGGCCGGCCTGCACGACCTGAACAGCGAGTTCGACCTGCTCGAATACGCCTCGACCTTCATCAACAGCTCCTTCGGCATCTCCCCGGACATCTCCCAGGTCGGACCGTCCATCTTCCCAACCACCGCCCTGGCCCTCCGCCTCAAGGCCCAGCCCACCTCCGGCAGCTACCTGTTGGCGGGCCTCTACGACGGCGAGCCGGGCGAGCCCGAGCTGCCGCAGCGCAGCTCCCTGAGTCTTTCGTCCAATGACGGGATATTCACGGCGCTGGAGGCCGGACTGAGCCAGGGAGAACCTGGCGAGGCCGACTATTTCAAGCTCGGTGTGGGGGGATGGGTTCATACAACAGAGGTAGAGGATTTCACCGGTCAGAGCCATGATTTCAACCATGGTCTCTATCTCATTGCCGAAAAGACCCTCTTCACCAGGGGGGAGAAAGGCGAGGGATTGGGCGCCTTTGTGCAGCTCGGCTTCGCCGACCCGCACCGCAACCAGATCGGCCGCTACTGCGGCGCGGGGCTGAACTACACTGGCCTGATCCACGGGCGCAGCCAGGACGTAACCGGCCTGGCCATCGCCAGCGCCCGCAACGGGGGGCACTTCCGGCGCTACATGGCCACGACAGAGAATTCCCCGGTGGACCATGCCGAAACCGTCATCGAGGCGACCTACCTGGCCGAGGTCCTGCCCTGGTTGACGGTGCAGCCGGACCTTCAATACGTCATCCATCCCGGCACCGACCCTGCCCTTGATAACGCCCTAGTTGCTGGCGCCCGCCTGGAGATCACTTTCTAAAGGAGATGCAGGAGGCACTTCCGGGCCAGGCAGGACGGCAAGTACTGAGCGAAGCTTGGTGAGGCAAGGCGCGGCGCTGAAGGCCAGGAGAAGAAACTGCAACACAGCCAGCGACCAGACGAACCCCAATCACCAAGGTATTGCCGGGCCGAGCCGTCCACCGGTCATTGGATAACGGCCGTATGGAGTGTCTGACTGATCCAGAGGTAAAGTAAGACTTCAATTTAGGACAACTTACAGGAAAGCCCCAACCTGACCAGCCAGGCCGGAGCTTCAATTTGTTCTGAAGACGGTGATTTCTGAGATTGGCGAAAGTGTCTATAAATCAAGTAGCGGTTCAACTCTTTTGTTTTCTGTATTCATTTCTCTCTACACGACGCGACTCAATATCTTGGGTTGGTAGACTTCCACCAGTGCTTGGGCCATCTCCGCAGGGCTGCCTGCGACGCTGATACTGCACTCGCAGGAAGGCTTTCTTGCTTGCCGCGTCCCCCCTGCCGCCGGTGATGACCGCCCCTGCATGGCCCATGCGCTTTCCGGCCGGGACGGTGGCCCCGGCGATGAAGGCGGCCACCGGCTTGGTCATATGGTTCTTGACATACTCCGCGGCCTGTTCCTCGGCATCGCCGCCGATTCCGACGCAGGTGCTCTGGCCGATTCCTCGAGTGGTCAGCTGCCAGACCGCTTCATAAGTCAGGGTGCCGGAACGGGAAACGACCCCGACCGGCCACTGTTTGTAGATGTAGCCGGGCAAAATGCCTATCTTGCACTCCTCCGGGGTGATCACCCCGGGGCAGTTGGGGCCGATCAGACGGGTTTTCTTCCCGGCCAGGTAGTGCTTGACCTTGATCATGTCGAGAACCGGCACCCCCTCGGTGATGCAGATCACCAGTTCCATGCCGGCTTCGACCGCCTCTAAAATGGCATCGCCGGCCAAGGTTTTGATTGCCGGCCATGGCCGTGGTACTCTCGCGGGGAAATGTGAAAAGTGAGAGCTGCTGGCTGATAGCTAAAAAGGAGTTCCGGTCATGCTGAAGTACAAGGTGGTGGAAACCACCACCGTCACCGACGAAGCGCTGGGAAAGATTCTCAACGAGTGGACTGCCGAAGGCTGGGAACTGGACGAGGTTCGTTTTGCCACCGCCGAAGGAAGCCGCCGTCCCGGCATGGCCTTCGTCTTTTTCACCCGCAACGAGTGACCACGCGGCTCAATCCTCCCAGTCCTCGACGTCGCGGTAGATGACGGTCTTCCTGGGGTCGGAGGAGGGACTGGCGCCGCAGCGCTCGCAGGCCGGTTCGCTGGGTTCGTCATCGAGGACCGGGGGGGACGGCGGGAGCTCCACCGGAACCCCGGAGCAGGTACAGTACCACTTGCGGTAGATGGACATGACCGACCTCCTTTCGGGAATGGGCGAAGCGCCTGGCCGATGGTCATCGGTCGTTTCAGTATGACAGCCGGGGGACAGCCGCGCAAGGCGGCATCTCAGTAAACCAAGCCCGCCTTCTTGCGCACCTTGCGCATGGTCTTGGTGGCGACGTACCTGGCCTTGTCCGCCCCCTTGGCGAGGATGGCGCGAATGCCGTCCGGGTCGGCCAGCAGCTCCCGGCGCCGTTCGGCGTAGGGGGCGAAGAAGTTGCGCACCGTCTCGAACAGCTCCTGCTTGACCTCGCCGTAGCCCAGTCCCCCGGCCAGGTAGCGTTGCCGTAGCGCCTGCTCCCGTTCCTTGTCCAGGAACAGTCGGTAGATCTGAAAGACGTTGCACTTGTCCGGGTCCTTGGGCTCCTCCACCGGCGTCGGGTCGGTGACGATGCGCATCACCTGCCTGCGCAGGGCCTTTTCCTCCAGGAACAGGTCGATGGTATTGCCGTAACTCTTGCTCATCTTCTGGCCGTCGAGGCCGGGAACCGTCGCCACCTCGTCGTCGATCTCCGCTTCCGGGACCACGAACAGCTCGCCGAAGTGGTTGTTGGCCTTGATGGCGATGTCGCGGGCCACCTCCAGGTGCTGCTTCTGGTCCTTGCCCACCGGCACCTTCTCGCTCTGGAACATCAGGATGTCGGCGGTCATCAGCACCGGGTAGGCGAACAGGCCGTGATTGGGCGCGATCCCCTTGGCGATCTTGTCCTTGTAGCTGTGGCAGCGCTCCAAAAGCCCCATCGGCGTGAAGTTGGAGAGGATCCAGGTCAGCTCCTGAACCTCCGGCAGATCGGACTGCACCCAGAAGGTGCTCTTTTCCGGGTCCATCCCCAGCGCCAGGAAGTTGGCCGCCGCCTCGAGGGTCCCTTTGGCCAGGGCCTTGCCGTCGCCGAGCGAGGTCATGGCGTGGTAGTTGGCGATGAAGCAGAACAGATCCTCCTGCTCCTGGTACTCGATCATCTTCTTCATCATGCCGAAGTAGTTCCCCAGGTGCAGGGAGCCGGAGGGCTGGATACCGGAGAGGATGCGCATGGTCTTGACCTCGTTCGTTCGGTGAAAAGGAAAGGGGTTCCCAATGCAAAAGCCGCGGTTCAAGGCCGCGGCTTTTGAGTCGATGGGAAGGCCGCGGACCTGATCGGTCCACGGCGCGAAGGCGAATCAGCGGCGCGCAGACCGTCGGGGAATCGTCGGCCACCACCAGAGATGCTGCTTCGTCATGTCCTGTCCAAGTCCTTGCATGGCCGCGATAAGCTAACAGTTCCGGCCCCTTTCGTCAACGGGGAAATTGCCGCAAGCGGGCTCTTCAAAAGAACTCCGGGCCCGGAGAAGGCGCCGCACCGGAGGTAGCGGCCCGGGCGAGCAGGGTGATGGCGAGATCGAGGTAGCGCTCCGGGTCGAGGGCCGGGCCGAGCAACTGGGCCAGGCCGGGGCGGGTCTGCAGCCGGTCGTCCAAGATGGCGGCGGGGCAGCGGCGGCGCAGCTCGGCGCAGATCCAGTTGAAGTTCGCCTCACGGGAGAGCTGGCGGTCGGCGCCGAGGGCGCTGTAGTCCATCTCGTTCTGGCGCAGGACGACGGGCGGGCGCCCCGGCAGGTAGAGGTGGCAGAAGGGTTGCCGCTCGTGGGTGGTATGTTCGGTGACAGTGGTGGTTTTCTTGCGCATCACCAGGCCGCCGCTGACCACCGCCCGACCAAGGTCGAACTTTTTCTCGGTCCTGGTTTCAACCGCGGTGCTGGTGACGATGCCTGCACCGCGCAGCAGCAGCGTAACCTCGGCGTAGGGGATGGAGAGATTTCCGCCATCGCGAAGGGCGAGGTGCAGCCCGCCCGGCGCGAATTGCAGCTGGCGAACCAGGGACCGGTTGGAATCGTTTTCCATCTCCTGGTCGGAAACCACCAGCGGGAAGAAGCCAGCATCCCGCAGCCGGGCGGCGCAGGTCGCGGCCGGTTCGGCGCTGGCGAAGCTGGCGACCACGGCGGGGCCGCCGTTGGGGGCGATGACCCTGGAGCGGGCTTCGTAGGGGGTGATACCGAGGACGGTGGCGAGATCACGGGCCAACTGGTCCGGGGAGCCCTGCAGGCGGTGGACTGCGACGACGTGCATGGCTGAATCCTTTCTGGCTGGGTGGGAAGGAGCGTCCGGGGCCGGGCGGCGGAGAGGACCAGTCAACTCCTTTGCTCGGCTGATGTCAAGAACGACCGCGCCCCGCGGAGCCGGTTTTCCCTTGCGGGGCGGCCACGGATATTTTAACGTGGACGCCATCGTATCCCCTTGCCCGGGAGTCCCGAGGTGCTGCTGTCCAAACGCCTGACCCATTTTCTGCTACCGGGCGGCCTGATCGCCGCCGTTGCCGCGCTGCTCGCCTTTTTCATCAAGCTGCCGGCGGAGGTGCGGGCCTTCTGGCCCTTCTATCCGGTACTGGTGCTGGGCGGCGGCCTGCTCCTCGGCTGGCGCTTCAACCGCAGTCGTCTGATCTTTGCCACCCTGGTGCTGCTCCTGGCCGACCGTGCCCTGGCGACCTGGCCGGGTGGGCCGGCTGTCGGCCTGGCGGTGCGGATTCTCCTCCCCCTGAACCTGGCCCTGGTCGCCGTCTACCGGGAACGGGGCCTGGTAACCCCCCTCGGTCTAGTGCGCCTGGGGCTGATCGCCCTGCAGCCGGCCGTGGTCGGCTTAGCTCTGATGCGCTGGCCAGAAATCCTGCCAAAGCTCCTGTCCCGGCCGTTGGTCTCCGCCTTGCCCAATGGCATGCTGCCGCCGACCCTGCCGCAGCCGGTCCTGGCGGTGCTGATCCTTTCCGGTGTGGTGCTGCTGCTGGTCTTCTGGTGGCGGCCCGAGCCCCTCTCCGGCGGACTGGTCTGGGCCCTGCCGACCGCTTTTCTCCCCCTCGCCCTCGGCCACGGCGGCCCGGCCCCCACTCTCGGTCTGGCCACCGCCGGGCTGATCCTCCTGGCGGCGGTCCTCGAAAGTTCCCACGGCATGGCCTTTCGCGACGACCTGACGGGCCTGCCGGCGCGCCGGGCGCTGAACGAGGGGCTGCTCAAGGTCGGCCGCCGCTACGCGCTGGCGATGGTCGACGTCGATCATTTCAAGAAGGTCAACGACCGCTACGGCCACGACGTCGGCGACCAGGTGTTGAAGATGGTGGCGGCGCGGCTGGCCAGGGTCAACGGAGGCGGGTACCCCTTTCGCTATGGCGGCGAGGAATTCACCGTTCTCTTCCCCGGCAAGAGTGCCGACGAGGTGCTCCCCTATCTGGACCATCTGCGCACCACCATTGCGTCCTCCCGCTTCACCCTGCGCCACCGCTCGCGGCCGAACAGGCGTCCCGAGGCAGCACCGAAAAGGGTCGGCAGCGAGTGCCTCGGGGTGACGGTGAGCATCGGTGTCGCCGAGCGCTGCGGGGAGCTGGCCGAGCCCGCAAAGGTGCTCCGGGCTGCCGACCAGGCTCTCTACCGCGCCAAGCAGACCGGGCGCAACCGGATCTGCGGCGTTCCCGTCCCGGGCTCCGGTCGACCCCGAAGAAAGGGCTAGGACCCTCTTTCCATCCCGCTCCGGCGTGTTTTCACGAGAAAAGGGCAGGCGCTTCGGCGCCTGCCCTTCCGGTTTTTCGCATGTCCATCGGAATTATGGGCTGTCGTAGATCAGGTAGCGGTTGTTGCCGCCGTCGGCGACGAACAGCTGGCTGCCGGCGACGTAAAGGCCCGAGGGGAGCGACAGTCTCGTGGCCGTCGGCGTGCCGCTCGCGCCGGTGCCGTCATCGTTGGACGCGTTGTGGGAGAAGTCGACCTGCCCCAGCACCGCGTCCGCCGGGGTCTGGTTCAGGGTCGGGAAGCTGTTCCAGATCAGGACCCGGTTGTTGTCCTGGTCGGCGAGAAAGAGGTGGCCGCCCGCGCTGAACACCGCGTAGGGAAAGCTCAGGGTTTTGGCGGTCGGGGTTCCAAGGGCGACGGCGGGGTCGTCGTTGGCGCTGCTGCCGGTGAAGTCCTGCTGGCCCAGGACCACGTCCGCCGCGGTTTGATTGCCGGTGGGGAAGCTGTTCCAGACCAGCACCCGGTTGTTGTCGCTGTCTACTACCACCAGGCGCACGCCATCGCTCCAGACCCCGGTGGGATTGGACAGGGTCCGGGCCGAGGGGGTGCCGGGCGTGGTGGGATCGTTGTTAACCGCGTTACTGGTAAAGTCAGGCTGACCGAGGACCAGGCTGGCCGGTGCGTTGTCCGCCGTGGGGACCGGATCCCAGATCAGCACCCGGTTGTTCCCAGAATCGGTGACGATCAGTTTTCCTCCCGCCACCGCCGCCGATTCCGGAATGATCAGGCTGGCGCTGGTTGGCGGAGCCACGGAGCCTGCGGTTGTCAGGTCAAGCTGGCCGACGACCAGGTCGGCGGTACCCGGTGCGGCGGTCGCGGTGGTCGGTGCGCTGTTGTAGATAGTGATGCGGTTGAAATCGTAGTCGACCAGGAACAGCTTGCCGCCATCGACCTGCAGGGTCTGAGGGCCCGACATGCCGCTGGCGGTGGGCGTTGGAGGGATGACGGCGGAGGTGAAATTGGCCTGCCCGATGACGAAATCGGCGCTGGCGCCGTTGGCTGTCGGGATGGCATTGAAGCCGAGGACCCGGGCGTTGGTGTAATCGGAAAGGTAGAGCCTGCCGTTGTAGACCACCGGGTTGCCGAAAGGGCCGTCGATGGTGTTGTCGGCAATCGCTCCGCCGCGGTTGGCACTGCCGCCGCTGAAGTCGGCCTGGCCGATCACCACGCTGGCCGCCTGGTTATTGCTGAAGGTCAGTGGCGGGGTTCCGCCGCCGGAGGAACCCCCGTCGCCCCCGCCGCCGCAACCGGTCAGGGCCAGCGCGGGAAACAGCAGAACGATTAAGAAGAGACGGAGGTAGGACATCAATGTTCGCTTCATAGGGCCATCTCCTGTCCGGTTCAGGGGCGGCCGCTTTCCACCTTGCTGCGAAGCGGGCAGGCTAGGCCACATACCTCTGGCGAAGTCGTCGGTCTGAACCCCTAACACTAATACTGATTTAATTCTTTATCAGCAACCCCGCCCCTGTCAACGCGCAGCCTCTAAAAGAAGCGAAAAATAAAGCTTTTCCTCCTCCAAGATGATCGGTAGGCGGCTGGGGAAGACATGGTTTCAGCCCGGTTCTTTCTCGGCAGCTCCACCCATCTGGAAACCTAGCTGCCGTTCGCTGGTGGCTTGGTCTGCCCCTCATTCTTCTCCTTCCAGAGCCGAACGATCTCGTCCTCGCCCAGTGGCCTGGTGTGCTTGATCCGCAGGCTCTCCGCCCATTCCCGGGCGAAATCCCGCTGGATGCAGCGATTCAGCGCCAGAGTCAGGAGCATCGCGATCAGCGCTCCGAGGCTGGCCATCGCCATATCCTTCTGGGCGTCCCAGACATCTCCCTGCGTTCCCAGGTAGGCAACCCCCAGCGATCCGCCAAAGATCTCCGCCGCCGCCCATTCGATCAGCTCGTAGAGCATGGAGGTCGACATGGTGAAGTCGAGGGGGAGAAAGTATCCCCAGAACCCCTCGGCATTGGCGACCCGGAAGTAGATCTCGCGCATCGGGTAGGCGAGCAGCAGCCCGTAGGAAAAATGCACCACCCGGTCGAAATTGTTGCGATGCCAGCCGACCATGGCGTTGAAACTGTGCCCGGTCAGGGACTGAAACCAGTGGTCGTAGGGGACCTCGGCATAGGTGTAGTGGGCGCCGATCTCATGCAGGGCGAGGAAGAGGAAGATCAGGGTGTAGGAGATCCGCGAGAGGGGGAGTTTCTTGTAGGTGGCCACCAGAGCCACCAGGGCGATCACCACCAAGGCGTTCTCCAACGCCCAGTCCTTGCGGTCAAAGACGTCGAAGGCCAGAAAGACGCATTCGGCCAGGAACGGGATCATCAGCAGCAGCAGGTAGCGGCCGTGGGGGATGGCGCGGATCGAGGGCATGGCGGTGATGCTCCTTTTCTGTGCGGCTCAGGGGCGGGGTTCCGCGGACAGGGGTTCCAGCAGCTCCTGCCAGGCTCGCCGGTACTCCGGGTGACCGGAAAAATAGAGGTCGTTGTGGCCGACGCCTTCCAGAAGCAGCAGCCGCTTGGGCTCCGGGGCGCGGGCGAAGAGGTCCTCGCCCATGGCGACCGGCACGATGTCGTCCGCGGTGCCGTAGACCAGCAGCAGGGGAGCCTCGAGATCGGCCATTTTCCCCAAATTATCGTAACGGGCGGCGAGCAGCCAGCCCAGCAGCCGGGAGAGGAGCGGATAGTGCAGTCGGCCCATGGCCGCCACCGAGGTGAAGGCGCTCTCCAGCACCAGCGCCGCCGGCGGCCGTTCCAGGGCCAGTTGCAGCGCGACCCCGGCCCCCAGCGAGCGGCCGAGGTATATCATCCGCCGCGGCGACCAGCCCCGCCCGGCCAGCCAGGCCAGGGCGCCGCGGGAATCGTCGTAGCTCCCCGCCTCGCTCGGTGTCCCCTCGCTGCGGCCGTAGCCGCGGTAGTCGAAGAGAAAGACCGGCAGGCCCAGCTCGTGGAAGAAAGGGAGCAGCGCGACCCGGTCGGCGATGTTGCCGGCGTTGCCGTGGCAGATGAGAAGCAGCGGCCTGCCGTCGCTGCCGGGCAGGTACCAGCCGTGGAGCCGGATGCCGTCGGCGGCGGCGAAGGTCACCTCCTCGAAGGGGAGGCCGACGGCGGCGGGGGTGGCGTAGAGGTCGGGGGTGGGGAAAAAGAGGAATCGGGATTCGAGCATGGCGTAGCCTGGAGCGGGCAGCAGCAGGAGCAGGGCCACCCAAGAAAGAAGCCATTGAGCTAAGCAACGGTACGGTGCCAGCAGGTTCGGCTTGGCGGATTCCAGGGCCGCTGCCTGCGTCATGACGATCCCCCCAAGCTGTTCCGCACGGGCCTGCCGGAGGCGGCGGAAACTATTTGCGTTCCAGGGTTTCGAGGAAGTCGGCGAGGGCGCCTGAGTCCTCCACCCTCATCCAGGTGAAACGCACGCCGAACCCGACGGGATGGCTTTCCTTGACCAGCTGGCCGCGGCAGTTGAGCCAGGCGACTTCCCCGCGGCAGCTGATCCAGGAGGCGGCGCTGCCCGGTCGCCCAAGCT
The DNA here is from genome assembly GCA_963806685.1 of uncultured delta proteobacterium. GTDB lineage: Bacteria > Desulfobacterota > Desulfuromonadia > Desulfuromonadales > DDH964 > DDH964. The sequence continues at coordinate 238,773 of CAWDZB010000017.1, read as the reverse complement.
GGATCTCCATTTCGAGGGGCTCGCCGATGGGGACGGTCTCGCCCGATTCGAGAAAGATCCCGCCGCTGCTCACATCAAGGCCCCGACCGACAAAGACCGTCTCCTTGCGCCCGCAGCGCACCGACACCACGCAGGGGCGACGGACTTCTCGGATCCCGAAGAGATGGCGGGCGCCAACGGTGAGAAATTCCATCCGCGTGAGGGGCTTGAACAGAACGTCGCTGCATCCCGCCTGGCGGCTGTCGCTCTCCTCCTGAGGCCCCTTGGGGTCGCACAGCACGATCACCGGCACTTGTTTCATTCCCGCCAAGGCCCGGATCCGCCGGCAGCATACTGCACCGGTGGCATCGGGCAGATTGAAGTTGACCAGCACCAGGGCGGGACGCTCCCCGGCGCAGAAGCTGAGCGCCTCGCTGCAGCTGCGGGTCTCGGCGAGGCGTACCGGCGTGGTTTTGAGATAGCTGCGGTAGAGATTGAGGAAGAGCGGGGAATCGTCAATCAGCAGGACAAGGGGGGCCTGGTTCATGCAATTGCTCCTTGGGGCATAGCAAGAAAACCCATTCTGGCCCGGCAGATACTAAGCCCCTGGCCGTGGGCCGTGCGTAGCTCAGGCCCCTAACGGTAGAGTTGTGAGCTTTTTTGAACGGTTTTTATAACGTAATCATATAATTCTTTATATAGATTCTCATCGATCTTATACGACCCACCCATTTTTTCTGGCAATAATTCTGGATATTCTTCCCATATTGGGTCTAAAATTTGAAAGTAAATTTCACCCATTACTTTCCAAAATTTATTACAGTATTTCTTTTATTCATCCTTACTCATTACCTCTTGGAGATCCCGTAAATATGAATCAAGGATCATTTTTGATAATTGTGCAATTAATGCAGTTTTTGCAGCTAATTCATTTTTCATATTTTATAATTTTTGCTCATAACAGGGATTAGGCAGTTGCTGTGATATCCGTAATGGCAGCAACTGCTATATCATTAAAAAAAAGACGGAAATTTCAAAAAGTTAAATTTTCCAGGTACAAAAACTGATTTTGGAAATTCAAAACCGCCCGCCCGGCAATGAGCCGGTACGGGCGGTAGGTTTTTGGTCGGTCGTCGACTCGGTACGGCATGCCCCTCCTCCTTGCCATTCCAAACACACAGGTCGCATTCAAGCTTTTTGTGCCCGAAATGTCAAGCCGTTTGGCGGGCAATGGACCGCACCATGAGGGTAGGGTTAGGCGGCTCCTTCGGGCTCTGTCACGCCGGCCCCGCCTCCGAACATGGAAGCGAACTGGACCAGCTGCTGCAGGTCGAGGCCGCTATCTTTGACGATGCCGAGGAAAACCGGCAGGAGCTGCATCAGAAAGGTGGGGTCAGCCATGGCGTCCTTGGCCAGGGGCTGCAGGGTTTCGAGGATGAAGGCCTTTTTCTGCTCGAGGTCGAGGGCCATGACGGCGGATTTCAGTTCGGCTACGGTCATTGAGATACTCCAGGTCTTGGTGAAAAGTGAAAAGTGAAAAGTGAAACCGGGGGTCTACGTGGTTATCCTTGTTCCTTTTTCCTTGAACCTTTTGCCTGGCCGCCGAAGGCGACCTTGTACACATCTTGGTACTCCTTGGCGAAGTGGACCTCCAGCCCCTCTTTGAGGTAGTCGGGGAGCTCGGCAAAGTCCTTCTCGTTCTCGGCCGGGAAGATCAGGGTCTTGAGGCCGGCGCGGCGGGCGGCGATGGTCTTCTCCTTGAGCCCGCCGATGGGCAGCACGCGGCCGGTGAGGGTCAGTTCGCCGGTCATGCCGAGCTTTCTTGCGTACCGGCACCCCGGTGATCATCGACAAGAGTGCGGTGGTCATCGTCACCCCGGCCGAGGGGCCGTCCTTGGGAGTGGCGCCAGCCGGGACGTGGAGGTGGACGAAGTGCTGGTCGAAGTAGTCCTCCTTCGCCCCGTAGTCGGTGAGGTGGGCCATGACGTAGGAGTAGGCGATTTCCGAGCTTTCGACCATCACCTTGCCGAGCTGGCCGGTTTGCTTGAAGCCTTTGGCCTTGCTCGGCATGGCGGTCGCCTCGATCTGCAGCGTTGCCCCGCCCATGCTGGTCCAGGCCAGCCCGGTGGCCACCCCGGGGACCCCCTCGAAAACCTCTTCGGCGGTGAAGATTGGCTGGCCGAGGAAGTCGACCAGGTCTTTTTTCTGGACGGTGATCTTCTCCTGGCGTCCCTCGGCGAAGGCCATCGCCGCCTTGCGCATGATTTTCTTGATACGGTTCTCCAGGGTGCGCACCCCGGCCTCGCGGGCGTAGCCGTCGATGATCGCGGCCAGTGCCGATTTGGCGATGCTCACCTGCCCCTTCTCCAGGCCATGGGCCTTGAGCCCTTTGGGGATCAGGTAGCGTTTGGCGATCTCCAGCTTCTCCTCGAGGATGTAGCCGGAGAGGCGGATTACCTCCATGCGGTCGAGCAGCGCTGCCGGGATGGTGTCGAGCTGGTTGGCGGTGCAGACGAAGAGGACGTTGGACAGGTCGAAGGGGACGTCCAGGTAGTGGTCGCGGAAACTGGCGTTTTGCTCCGGGTCGAGGACCTCCAGCAGCGCCGAGGCCGGGTCGCCCTGAAAGGAGGCGCCGATCTTGTCGATCTCGTCGAGCATCAGCACCGGGTTGGCGCTCGCCGCGCTCTTCATCGCCTGCAGGAACTTGCCGGGCATGGCGCCGATGTAGGTGCGGCGGTGCCCCTTGATCTCCGCCTCGTCGCGCATCCCGCCCAGCGAGAAGCGGTAGAAGGTGCGCCCCAAGGCAGCGGCGATGGAGTGGCCGATGCTGGTCTTGCCGACCCCGGGCGGGCCGACCAGGCAGAGGATCGAGCCGGAGATGTCCCCCTTCATCTTGCCGACGGCGATGAACTCGAGGATGCGGTCCTTGACGTCCTGCAGGCCGTAGTGGTCGCGGTCCAGGACTCTGCGCGCCTTATCCAGATTGTAGCTGTCCTTGCTGAACTTCCCCCAGGGGAGGATGGTCAGCCAGTCGAGGTAGTTGCGGGTGACCGTGTACTCGGGGGAGTTGGGCTCCAGAAGCCGCAGCTTTTCCAGCTCCTCGTCAACCGCCTTCTGCGCCTCGTCGTTCAGCTTCAGCTTCTTCAGCCGCCCCACAAACTTCTCGAGCTCGGTGGTCTTCCCCTCCTTCTCCAGCCCCAGCTCCTTCTTGATCGCCTTGAACTGCTCCTTGAGGAAGAACTCCCGCTGCTGCTTGGAAATCTTCTCCTCGATCTGCTTGCTGATCTTGGTCTGCAGCCGCGAGACCTCCAGCTCCTTTTTGAGCAGCACCAGCACCCGGTCGATGCGCTTGCGCACCTCGAAGGTGGCGAGGATCTGCTGCAGTTCCTGGCCGTCGGCGCTGGTCAGGTTGGCGGCGAAATCGGCCAGCCGCCCCGGGTCGTCCATGCTCGAACGGCCGAGGAACATCTTGATCTCCTCGGAGTAGAGGGGGTTGATCTGCACCAGCTCCTTGAGGGTGCCGATGATCGCCATCGAGTAGGCCTTGAGTTCCGCGTTGACCGACAGCTCGGCGCCGAATCGGTAGCTGACCCGGGCCGCGAGGTAATCGTCGCGGCGGCGTACCTCCTCGCAGTTGAAGCGCTCCAGGCAGTTGACCAGGAAGTGAACGCTCTCCTCCTCCTCATGGATGAGCTTGAGGATCTTGCCGGCCACCCCGACCCGGTGCAGGTTGTCGGTGCGGTCCTCCTCTTCGAGGTGCCTGACCAGGACCAGGCCGATGGCCTGGCTGGGGCTCTCCATGGCGTGTCTGACGGCGGCGATCTGCAGCGGGCCGTTGGCGATCATCGGGATCAGCAGGCCGGGAAAGGCAGGCCGCGGCCGCAGCGGCAGGATCGGCAGCTCGCCGGGAAGTAGTTCCGAGGCGAGGACCAGCCCCTCCCGGGGTGATTCCGCAGGGGCAGCGTGGTCGTTGCCGTTGACTTCGGCGTCGATGATCTTGTCCGGTTCGTCGTTCATGGTGGGGGGCTCCCGGGGGCAAGTGGTAATGGGGGAGAAACTAATCATTGCCGCGGCCGTTGTCAACCGCCCGGGAAAATCGTTGGCATCGAAACCTCAGAACCTGCGGCGCAAGGCCAGGGCGAAGCGGTCGCTCTCGCCGTCGAACAGGAGATATTCCGGGTCGTTGGAATTGCGGAAAAAGTGGCTGGCCACGTCGCGGCTGACCAGGGCCTCCCATTCCCCCGGCTTGAGGCTGCCGTTGCCGTACCAGACCGGCAACCCGCAGACCTGGATCACCGGGCTCTGGTTGCGCACCGCGAAGGGATCGAGCAGGTCGGCCGGGAGGGCCAGCGCCGTACCTGCCAGAACGCTCAGGAGCAAAAGGGGAAGGAGAACAAGGCTGCGAATCCGGCCCCCCCCCCGGGTGAGTAGTTATTTCAGGTTGGGAGCCGCCAGCGACCCGGTGAGGCGCAGGTGCAGGGAGCCGTCGGCGGCCGGTTTGGCGAACATTTCCAGCAGGCCGCGCAGTGCCGGGTCGAAGGTCGCCGCCGGCTTGAGCGTCGCATTCAGGTTGAGCCGGCTGGAGCGCGGCGAGTTGCCGAGGAGCAGACTGCCGCTGCCGTTCAGGCTTAGGTCACCGCTGGCTGCGGAGAGTTCCTCGACCCGCAAATTGTTCCCCTGGCCGCTGGCCTTGAGGGTGACGGTCCCCAGGCGCAGAACATCCTTGGCGCCGCCCACGGCCTTGAGGCCGTGCAGCTGGAAGTTCTCGAGGACCACCTGCGCCTGGCTGGCGGTGGCCGGCCGCAGGGGCGCCGCGCTGCTGACGGTTGCCTCGCGCACGGTGGCGGTAACCCCCAGCGACTTGAGGTTGCCCAGCGGCAGATCCAGAGCGAGGCGATCGCCCTGAGCGACAAAAGCGCCGCTGCAATGGTATTGCGCCGCCAGCCTGCCACCGAGGAGGGCGGCCTCGAGGTCGACCCCGGGGTCGGAGCCGAACAGGGAGAACCAGCGCGGGGTGAGCTGCAGGCGGTCGATGTCCAGGGGGCCGGGCAGCTCGGTGGTGGTGACCACCACCTTGCGGGCAACCAGCCCGAGGGGGAAGTGCAGGGCCAGGTCGCCGATCTGCAGCTGAACCTTGGAGCGGGCGGCAACCTCGGCCGTCAGCCGGTCGCGCAGCGTGGCCACGGGGAAGAAGAGATAGGCGCCGACCAGGAAGCCGAGCAGTCCGCACCCCAAAGCGCCGAGAATGAGGTGGGAGCGGCGCCGCCGGGGGCGGCCGGCGACGGCCGGTTCGCCGTCGGGCTGCTTGCGGCGGAAGAATTTCATGCGCCCCTCCTGTAGGCTGCGACGGTGAGCACCGCATCGACCAGGGTCTTGTCGTCGAAGCGGGTCTTGATGTGCAGGTTCTGGATTTTGAGATAGGCCTGGGCATTGTCGATGGCATAGAGAATCTGCACGACCTGGCTGAGGCGGACCTTTTCCAGTTGCACTTCCACCGACTCCTGGCGCAGATCCCCCTGCACGGTTGCCGGCTGCGGGCGCATACCGACCAGGTTGTCCTTCGCCGCGTAGCGATGGACCACGTCCTCGACGAAGGAGCCGAGGGAGAGCTGTCCTCCCTGTGCCAGGCGCTTCTCGGCCTGGCCCAGGTCACGCTGCAGTAGCTGGTAGCGGTTCTGCAGGGCGCGGACTTCGCCGACCTGCCGCTGCCGCGAGGCGATGCGGGCGTCGAGGCCCTGCAGCGCCCCCCGGAAGGGAGCGATGACCGCGAAGTAGACCAGGACCGCTCCGACCACCACCGCGCCGATGGCCAGGGCGATGCGATCGCGCTGGGTGAGGCTCTCGATCATGGCTTCTCCTGTTCTCCGCTGAAGGTGATATTCAGGTGAAAATCTACCTGGTTGCCGGTAAGGCTGGCCTTGGAGTCGGTGACCTGGACCTTGGCGAAGAGGGGCGAACCCCCGAGTTCCCGTGCCAGCCGGTTGACGGCGTCGAAGTCGTTGGTCTTCCCTTCGAGGCGCAGGGCCTCCGGGGTGAAATTGAAATCGCTGATATCGACCTTGATGTCCGGCGGCGTCAGGCGGGAGACCTCACGCAGCACGGCGAGGGGTGACTGGCTCCCCTGGGTGCCTATCTGCCCCAGCCGTTGCTCCACCGCCTTGATCTTGGACTGCATCTGCAGCGGCACCTCGACCACCAGCGGTTCCCCGGGAAAGGTATCGTGAAAGATCGCCTGCATCTGGCGTTTGAGGGCCGTGGCCTGCTGCGCCCGGCGCGCATAGTCGATCCAGGCGCTCCCGGCGGCGGCCCCGATCCCGATCAGCAGCAGGATGCCGGCGGCGATCAGCCGTCGCTTGAGGGCCATCCATTCGCTCTTCAGCGCGTAGGCGCCGCGGCGGAAGTTGAACTGTCGTTCCCGTTCCCGCATCGCCCGCCGGGCCAGGGCCAGGGCGGGAACGAACTCGGCGGGCAGCGGTTGGCCGTCGCTGCCGGCGGGGAGCGGAGCCAGCGTCTCACCGGCCTGGAGCAGGCCAGCGGCCAGATCGCCGCCGGCGCCGGGGCCGATCAGCAGCAGCGGCAAGGTCGTCCCGGACGCAGCACTGCGCAGGGCAGCAACCGCCCGCTGCAGTTCGGCGAGGGGCGGCGGGGGCCCCGGGATCAGGCGCAGGTCGCGCGGCTGGCCGTCCCTCACCAGGAGCAGGGAGGTTGCGTCTTCCCCGAGATGGATCAGCACGCCGTCGGGGAATTCCTCCGCCACGCCGGCGAACAGGGCAAAGGGTACCAGGTCGAGGATATGCAGGGGCAGGCCGGCAGCGTCGAAGGCCGCGGTCAGCTCGGCCACCGCCGTCTTGCGCACCGCCACCGCGGGGACCCGGAAGGCCTCCCCGGCTGCCTGCGGCGGAAGAAAGTCGGTCAGCAGGTCCTCGAGCCCAACCGGCAGCTGGCTGCCGAGCTCGAGCGGCAGGGCCGCGGCCAGCTTGCGCGGCTCGGCAAAGGGAAACTGCAGCCAGCGGACGAAGGCCCCGCGCGCAGGCAGGGCCGTCGCCAGGCGGTCGCCGAAGGTGGGCGGGTCACCGAGCAGTTCCTGGATCGCCGGCAGCAGCTCGTCCGCCCCGGTATAGGGGCGGCCAGCCACCGCGGTCAGGGTGGCGGCCCCACGTTCTGCCTCGAGGACCGCGACCCGGACCTGGGACGGGTCGATGTCGATTCCGATAAAGCGCTTCGCCATAGATTCAATTCACTCGCTGGTAGAGGACCTTGTCGCCGGTCTTGCGCACCACCGCCTCGACGGTGCGGCTGCCGTCGCCGACCTGGCCCAGGGAGCGGATGCGAAAGGTATCGCTCTTGACGTCAATGTAGGTGTAAATCGCCCCGTAGAGGGTCTCCATTCCCGGCAGTTGCTGAAGCTGCTGCAGGTTTTTGAACGGCTGCTCCTGGCGCGTGTCGATGATCCTTTTGACGGCAGCCTCGTCCATCTGGTCGGAGAGGGCGAGGAGCACTTCCTTGCTGGCCGAATTGACGTTGATCCTGTCGCTGCCGTACACCGTCACGTGCGGGGCCAGGATCGCCACCACCTCGGAATCGAACCCCTTGATCAGCAGCAGCTCGTCGAGGCTGTCCAGGGGCCCGTTCTTGGCCGGGTAGGGGTGCGGAAGGCCCAGGTAATAGGGCGATTCCGCCCCCAGCGGCTGCTCATCGGAATCCGGGTCGAGCCAGTCGATCAGGGCGTCGACCAGTCCGGCCGGGTCGGCGAGCTGGAGATCGGAGAAGAGACGCAGGCAGCGATCCTTGACCACCGGGTCAATGTTGCCGAGGCCGGTGACGAGCTTGTTCAGGTCGACCTTGCCGCCGAGATCCTCGATGGTGATGGAGACCGTGCCGTCGCCGACCGGGTAGTTAACCACCCCCTGGCTCCACAGTTCGTCCGGTCCGTCGTAGCTGTTGGTGTCCTCCTTCAGCAGCATCTGCCCGGCCCTGACTCCGCCGCTGGCCAGGTAGTAGGAGCGGGTGGTGTCGCGAAACGTCTCGGCCAGCCGCAAATCGACCAGGCTGGAGAAGGAAAACTCGCTGAGCAGCGCCGTCAGCAGGGCAACCACCACCAGCACCAGCAGCAGCACCATGCCGCGCTGGTTCTCCAGGGGTTTCATGATCCCCCTCCCGTGGACTTTACCGTGAAGCTGGTCACGAAGGGGACGACTCCCGCCGGATCAGCCTCGTTGAGGGTCACTTCCAGCAGTTGGGGAAGGCCCGCCGTGGCGGAATCCCACTCGTCGTGCCAGCTGCCATCCGCGAAGTAGCGAAGCTGCAGGCTCGCGATACCGCTGGCCATGGTCAGGGTGTCGGTCGGCCGGAACTCCTTGGTAAAGAACGGTCGCTCGCTGCGCAGCAACAACAGCTGGTCGCTATGGTCCGGGTCGGGCTGCAGGTCGTAGCGGACGATCACGATCCCCCCCCCGCCGCTCTGGGGGGTGGCGGTGGTCGTCGACAGTTCCAGGTAGGGGCGTCCCTCCTCGTTAAGCCCGCCGCGGAAGCTGCTCTGGCGGTTGCTCGACGCCAGGTAAACGCCGTGAACCTCGCGCCCGAGGCGATCGAAGATCACCCGCGCTTCGTGAAAGTGCTCGGCGGCCCCTTCCACCCGCTGGCGGGCGCCGGCGACGGTGGTGAAGACCCCGTAGACCGACAGGAGCAGCAACGAGGTGACGATCACCGCCACCAACACCTCGACCAGGGTGAAGCCGCCCTCCCGGGTCACAGGCTGACCCCCTTGCGGAAGGTGAAGGAGGAGATATCGACCGCTTCGTTCTTGGCTTCCGTCCCCCAGGCGACGACAACGGTTACCTGCTGCACCGCGGGGAGGGGAGTATCCTGGTAGCTGACCCGCCAGCGATAGGCCTCGAAGGGGGCCGGAAAGATGCCCTGGAGTTCCTGATCTCCCGCGCGCGCCGGTACCCCGGCATCGAGCTCCGCCAGCCGCTGCTGGGCCAGGAGGGTGGCACGGGTGATGTGCTCGACCCGGTCGTTGACGGCAATCGTCCGACTGGAGAGGCCGAGCAGGGTGATCAGGGCGATGGCAACGATCGCCAGCGCGACCATGACCTCCAGCAGGGTGAACCCGGATTCCGGGCCGGGGGACACCGAAGCGGGGAGGGTCAGGGTTCTGTCCCTTCGGTCAGCTGCCAGGCGGGCGCTGCGAGGCGGCCAGGTTGTCGAACTCGCGGTAGCCTTCATAAACCTCGCTGGTGCCGGTCAGGGGGAGCAGGCGCACGGTCAGCACGTGCCCGCCGCTATCCTCGAGGTGAATTACGGTTTCATCGATCCAGCCCACCGGCAGAATGGCCGCGTAGGTCGTCCCGCTGCTGGTCATCCCGCGGCCGGCAACGACCACGTCGCGGAAGCGGACGTCGTCGGGGAGCGTGTGCTCCCCCCCGGTTCCGCTCAGCCCCACCAGTTCGCCGCTGGTCTCCAGACGGCGGCCGCCGAAGCTCCCGGCGTCGAGATCGAAGACCAGGCGATAAGGCCGGCCGCTCAATGCGGCTTCGTTGTAGAGGTACTTGGTCGTCCCCGCCAGGCGCCGGGCGGTGGTCTTCAGTTCGTCCCGTCCCAGCCCGCCGAAGAGGGGCACCACCAGGGCCGAGAAGACCCCGATGATAAACAGCACCACCGCCAGCTCCAGCAGCGTAAAACCGGCGTCGGTTCGGTGCCTTCGCGCCATACCGGGAACCGGCACGGAACTACTCCATATCCCAGTTCTGAATGTCGGCGTTGTAGCCGTCGCCGCCCGGTTCACCGTCGGCGCCGTAGGAAAGCAGGTCGTAGTCGTCATGGACGCCCGGCGAAAGGTAGACGTAATCATGTCCCCAGGGGTCCTGCGGGACCTTCTTCAGATAGCCGCCGTCCGGGAACTTGGTCGGAATCCGCCCGACCGTGGGCTTTTCGACCAGGGCCCGCAGTCCCTGCTCGGTGGTGGGATAGAAGCCGTTGTCGAGCTTGAACAGGCCGAGGGAGGACTCCAGCCCCTTGATGTCGGTCTTGGCCTTGGTCACCCGGGCCTCGTCCGGGCGGCTGAGGAGCCGGGGGACGACGATCGCGGCAAGGATGCCGAGGATGACCACCACTACCATGATCTCGATCAGGGTGAAGCCGCGGTTGTTCGTGAGAATCTGCCGTTTCCGTTCCATTTACCAATTCCTCCGTAATATTAAGGTGTCGGGACTTTTGTCCCGGGTTCTGAGTCCTGTTTTTTAACCCATCCCCTCGCTGGCCTGGAAGATTGGCAGCAGGATGGCCATGACGATGAAACCAACGACGCTGCCCATGATCAGGATCATCAACGGCTCGAGGAGCGAGAGGAGGCCGCCGATCGCCATTTCCACCTGGTGGTCGAAGGCGTCCGCTACCCGCAGCAGCATTCCTTCCAGCTCCCCGCTGCGCTCGCCGATCGCCGCCATCTGGGCGACCATCGGCGGGAAGACGCCGCTGCGCTTGAGGGGAGTCGCGAGCGATTCCCCCTCGCGGACGGCGTCGATGGTGGCGGCGATCGCCTCAGCCAGGACCTGGTTCTGCAGCAGGTTGCGGGCGATTTCAAGGGCCTTGAGCAACGGCACGCCGCTGGCCAGCAGGGTCGCCAGGGTGCGGCTGAACCGCGCAGTGGCGAGCAGCAGGTTGAGACGGCCGAAGAGCGGCAGGCGCAGGGCGAGGCGATCGAGCCGCAGGCGTCCGGCGGGGGTGCGGCGGTAGCGGTCGAGCAGCAGCAGGCCGGCCGCGGCCAGCAGCAGCAACAGCCACCACCACTGGGCAAGAAAACCGCTGAGGGCAATCAGCAGCTGGGTCGGCAGCGGCAACGCCTGGCCGAGGTCGGTGAGCATCCGCGTCACCTTGGGGACCACGAAGGTCAGCAGGAAGAAGAGCACCCCGACGCCGACCACCGCCATCAGCAGCGGGTAGGCCATGGCGGCGCGGATGCGGGCGCGCAGACGCACCTGGTCCTCGAGAAAGTCAGCGAGCCGGGAGAGCGCGGCATCGAGGGTGCCGCTGTTCTCGCCAACCTGGACCATGTTGATGTAGAGGGGCGGGAAGATCGCCGCGTGCGCCGCCAGGGCTGCGTGCAGGGCTTCCCCCTGGACCACCGCGCTGCGCACCCGGCCAAGAACCCGCTGCAGCTGGGGCCGCTCGAGCTGGTCAGCCACCGTCGCCAGGGTTTCATCGAGGGTCAGCCCGGCGGCGAGCAGGGTCGACAGCTGGCGGGTGGCGGAGGCCAGCTCCAGAGGCGCAACCCGGCGCCCGAAGGAGAGGGCCAGACGCTTGCCCCCCCCTTTCTCCTGCCGTTCCTCGCGCAGCTCGGTGGGATAGACCCCCTGCTCGTGGAGGCGGGCGATGGCGGCGCGCCGGCCGCCCGCCTCGACCGTCCCGGAGGCCTTTTTGCCGGCGGCGTCGAAGCCGGTGTAGTCAAAAAGCGGCATCGGGATCCCCTGGTCAGGCCTCTTCCTGGGTTACGCGCAGGACTTCCTCGATGGTGGTCATCCCGGCCAGGGCCATGGCCAGCCCGGCGTCGCGCAGGGTGCGCATCCCCTTCTTCACCGCCGCGGTCTTGATGCTGCCGGCGTCCTTGTTCTGCAGCAGCAGGTCGCGCACCTGCTCGTCGACGGGGAGCAGTTCGTAAATGCCGCAGCGCCCCCGGTAACCGATGTCCATGCACTTTTCGCAGCCACGGCCGCGGAACAGCTCGGCGCCGGGCGGCAGGGACCGGCCCAGACCCATTTCCTCCAGCAGTTGGGGGGTCGGCTGATAGGCTTCCTTGCAGTTGGGGCAGATGGTGCGCACCAGGCGCTGGGCGAGAATGCCGACGATCGAAGAGGCGGCCAGGAACGGCTCGATCCCCATCTCCACCAGGCGGGTCAGGGCGCCGGCTGCGTCGTTGGTGTGCAGGGTGGAAAAGACCATGTGCCCGGTCAGCGCCGACTGCACGGCGATCTCGGCGGTCTCGCCGTCGCGGATCTCGCCGACCATGATGATGTCCGGGTCCTGGCGCAAGATCGAGCGCAGCCCGGCGGCGAAGGTCAGGTTGATCTTCGGATTGACCTGGATCTGGCCGACGCCGGCGAGTTGGTACTCGATCGGGTCCTCGACGGTGATGATGTTCTTCTCCCGGCTGTTGAGCCGGGAGAGGGCCGCATAGAGGGTGGTGGTCTTGCCCGAACCGGTCGGGCCGGTAACCAGGAAGATGCCGTGGCTCTTGTGGATCATGCCGCCGACCTGGCGCAGCATGTCCGCGTCCATGCCGATATCTTCCAGGGCGAGAACGTTGGAGGCCTTGTCGAGCAGGCGCAGCACCACCCGCTCGCCGAAGGCGGTCGGCAGGGTCGAGACGCGCACGTCGACATCCTTGCCGGCGATACGCACCCGGAAGCGGCCGTCCTGGGGGAGGCGCTTCTCGGCGATATTGAGGCCGGCCATGATCTTCAGGCGCGAGGTGATGCTCGCCTGGGCCTTGTGCGGCGGCCGCAGCACCTCGTAGAGGATACCGTCGATCCGGTAGCGGACGATCATCTCCCCCTCGAAGGGCTCGAGGTGGATGTCGCTGGCCCGTTCCTTGTACCCTTGGGTGATCAGGCTGTTGACGAAGCGGATGATCGGCGCCTCGTCGGAGACATCGATCAGGTCCTGGGGCTCGAAGCTGGTCGCCAGGTCGCCGCCGGTTTCGCCGCCAATCTCCTCGACCATCTCCCGAGCCTCGCCGGTCTGGCGCTCGAAAGCGCGGTTGATGGCGGTGAGGATCTCCTCCGAGGGGGCCACCACCACCTCGATGCGCTCGCCGATCAGGACCGCCAGGTCGTTGATGGCGCGGCTGTCGCCGGGATCGGCCAGGGCGATGCGCAGCCGGCCGTCGCCGCGCTCCAGGGGCATGACCCGGTAGTCTTTGGCGAAGCCGATGGGGACCAGTTCGAGCAACTCCGGATCGACCTGGTCGGGGAGCGTGGCCAGGAACTCCAGCCCCTGCTGGGTAGCCAGGGCGGCGGCCAGGTCCTTGCTGTCGAGCGCCTTGCGGCCGATCAGGATCTGCCCCAGCCGCCGCTGGTCCTCCCCCTGCAGGGCCAGGGCCGCCTCGATCTGGGCGCCGGGAACCTTGAAGTCCTCGCGTAGTATTTCCCCGAGCAGTCGCCAGGCCATCCGTCTAATTCCCCGTCGAATCCCCGGCCGGCTCCGCCGCAGGCGGCACCGGTGCGGCAGGTTGTTTGGCGGGAGGCAAGTCGATCTGCCAGCCGGGAGTGACGCCGCGCTTCTGGAAATCGTCCATGGCATTGCGGCTTTGGCGCGTCACGTTGGCCAGATCGTCGGCGTCGTGGATCACGTGGGGGGTGATGAAGACCAGCAGGTTGGTCTTCTTGGTGGTGGTACTCTTGCGCTTGAACAGCCAGCCGAGCCCCGGGATGTCGCCGAGCAGGGGGACCTTGGTGATGCTGTTCTGGACGTTGTTGCCGATCAGGCCGCCGAGGACGATGGTGCGGCCATCCTCGGCGACGACGGTGTTCTGGATGGAGCGCTTGGTCAGGGTCGGCCCGACCTGGTCGACAGAACCGACACTCGTCTGGGCGATGTCGGTCAGCTCCTGCATGACGTTGAGGCGTACCAGATTCCCCTCGGTGATCTGCGGCGTCAGCTTCAGGGTCAGGGCCACGTCCTTGCGCTCGATGGTGACACTCTGCGCCAGGCTGGTGGCATCGGTGGCGCTGGTGGCGCCGGTCAGCCGCGAGGTGATGATCGGCACGTTCTGGCCGACGATGATTTCTGCCTCCTCGTTGTCCGAGGTCAGCAGGCGGGGCGCGGAGAGGATGTTGATGTCGGTGTCGGTTTTGGCGGCGTCGATCAGGGCCGAGAGGGCCGGTACGGTGAGGGTGGTTCCATCGGGACTGGTGACGGTGATCGGGTCGAAGAACCCGCCCAGCAGGATGCCGTCGATCGCCTGGGTGAGCAGCGAGCCGCTGGCCACGCTGCCGATACCGACCGGACCGGTGTTGAAATTGCTGGTGCCGAAGGCGGCGCTGTTGCCATTGAAGCCGACCGCCCCCTGCAGTGAGGCGCCGAGGCGCTGGGTGGCGTCCATCGACAGCTCGAGGATCAGTGCCTCGACGTAGACCTGCTTGCGCTTGATGTCGAGCTGCTTGATGATTCCCCGGATGACCTCGTAGTCTTCCGGGTTGGAATTGATGATCAGGGCGTTGGTCGGCTTGTCGGCGGTGATGGTCACCGGCTCGTTGGCCAGCGGCGTATTTTGCGCCACGGCCGGGGCGGTGGCCGGCCGACCCTTGGTGGTCTGGGCCTTGATGCCGGTGAGTATCTCGTTGAGCGTCTTGGCCAGGGTTTCCGCGTCGGCGTTCTCCAGGTAATAGACGTTGATGTGCGAGCGTTCGCCCTCCGCTTTCTGGTCGAGCTGACCGAGGATGCTCTTGATCGTCTCCATGTCCTCCCTGCTGGCCATCACCACCAGCTTGTTGGTCCGCTCATAGGGGATGATCTTGATCGGCGTGCCGGCCGTCTGGGCGATCGCCGCCCGTCCCCGCCGTGGTGTGGCCGCGGTCTGGGCGAGAATCTGATTGCAGATCTTCGCGACATCCTCGGCGCTGGCGAACTGGAGAGGAATGATCTCCATCTGGTCGGGGGGGCTGGTGACGTCGAGTTCGCGAATGATCTGCACCAGTCGTTCGACGTTCGCCGCGGTGTCGGTGATGATCAGGGTGTTGGAGGGGGGATAGGCGACAATGCTGCTGGTCTTGGGGATCAGGGGGGTGAGAACGCTCGCCACCAGCACATTGGCGTCGACATTCTGCAGCGGCACCAGCCGGGTGATGAACTGGTCGCCGCTTCGTTGCCGGCCCCCATCGAAGACCGTTGGCACGTTGTTTTCCTTGGCGTCCTTGACCATTACGATTTTGTTGGTCTTGCCGGCCTTGACAACCGTGTATCCCTTGACGTTGAGGACGGTCAGAAATAGCTGGTAGGCTTCATCCAGCGACAGCCGCTTGGGAGAGATAATCGTCACTTTGCCGCGCACGGTGTCATCGTAGACAAAGTTGCGCCCGGTGAGTTCGCTTACCGTCTGCACCAGGTCGGTCAGCTCCACATCCTTGAAATCGAGGGAAACCCCCTCCTTCGCCGAAGGTTGAGCTCCTGCCGGATGAGGCAAAACAAGACACAGCAGCAACAACAGACTGGGCCACATGCGACGATAGCGAGTCACCGGGTATCCTCCTAATTGACTTGGTACTGCAATGAAAGGGGCTGGCCGCCGCGCATCAAGTCGACGCTCAGGCGGCGTGCCTCCCGCAGTTGCTGAAATACCTGCAGGGCTTTTTCCGGGCTGTTGAGATCGATGCCATTCACCTTGGTAACCACATCGCCAACCTGCAGGCCGAGCTGGCCGAGCAGCGAAGTTCGCTGGATCATCTTGACAACGAAGCCGTTGGTTTGCCCGTTAACGATATTCGGTTCCATTCGCGCCTGTTTCAGCAGTTCGCCGATGTTGGTGCGGGCCTTTTCGACCTCGGCACGTGCAATGACAAAGCGATTGCCGCCAAGATCTTTAACCTGATATTGGCCGCTGGCCGAAGCTGCGGCCGAAGGCTGGCTCGGCGGACTTCCGGCGACCGGTCCGCCAGCCCCTTCGCGGGGAATCTTGAGTGTTACCTGGGTGCTGTCGGCAAAGCGGATATCGGCTTCATTGCGCCGGACCGCAACCAGCGTCCCGCCACCGGGGAGCTCTTCGTCGAGGTGCAGTACCCGTGGTTCCTTGGCAACCGTCAGCAGGGCCAGGGAGTGCTTCCGGTCGGCGATGGTGCCGACCAGGGCCAGGTCCTGCCGATTGCTGGCCGCGGTCTTGGCGGCAGAATTTTCCTCCGCCGAAATTCCCAGGAGTGTTTCCCGCCCCTGGCCGGTCGAGTCGAAGATGTTCCGCTGCAGGATGACCTCGTAATCGCCGAGACGGGTTTTGACCGGAACAGGAAGGGTAGGGCGGGCCGAGGGTCGGGCGGCGGCCGGCCGGGGAGCCAGGGCCAGGGATGCCACGCTCATAACCAGACTGGCCAGGGCCAGTCCGGTCAGCCCGGCAAGGAACAGGACCAAGCCGGGAAGATATTTGTGCAGGACAGCGAGCATCGGGGGAACTCCGGAAGTTGCCGGAACGGGAAATTGACAGAAAGCATAAGGATAGGTGGAATGCCGGTGGTTTGCAAGGCCTTCCTTCGGAGTTTGCCGGTGGTCCGGATTGATTCCTGATGGCACGCGAGCCGCTCCTCGTCGCCGCCGGTTTCGCAGCGGTGGCGTTGCCCGCGCGGCAATACCCGCCATGGACCGGAAGGTTAGCTGCAACCCTTGGTATTTCCACCATCCTGTGAAATAATTCGTCAGCTATCAGCTATCAGCTATCAGCTATCAGCTATCAGCTATCAGCTATCAGCTATCAGCTATCAGCTATCAGCTATCAGCTATCAGCTATCAGCTATCAGCTATCATATAACACCCGGGAGACCCATGAGCGACCAGCAGCCCAAACGCCTCTTCCTGATCGACGGGTCGAGCTACATCTACCGCGCCTACTTCGCCATTCGCCACCTCTCCAACAGCAAGGGGGAGGCGACTAACGCGGTCTACGGTTTCGTCAACATGCTGCTCAAGGTGGTGCGCGAGCAGGCCCCCGACCACCTGGCGGTAGTCTTCGATGCCAAGGGGCCGACCTTCCGCAAGGAGCTCTACCCCGACTACAAGGCCAACCGGGCGCAGATGCCCGAGGACCTGGTGCCGCAGATCCCGGTGATCAAGGAGCTGGTCAAGGCCTTCAACATGCCGGCGATCGAGAAGCAGGGGTTCGAGGCCGACGACATCATCGCCACTTTGGCGAAGAAATTCGCCGCCGAGGGGCTGGAGGTGACGGTGGTCACCGGCGACAAGGACCTGATGCAGATCGTCTCGAATAAAATCTGCCTTCTCGATACCATGAAGGATCAGGTCTCGGGGCTGCAAGAGGTGGCAGGGCGCTTCGGCGGTACCCCGGACAAGGTGATCGAGGTTCAGGCCTTGGCAGGCGATGCCTCGGACAATGTCCCCGGCGTCCCCGGCGTCGGCGAGAAGACGGCGGTCAAGCTGATCCAACAGTTCGGCTCGGTGGAGAACCTGCTTGCCAGCCTTGACCAGGTCAAGGGGAAACTGCAGGAAAAACTGCGCGACAACGCCGAACAGGCACGTCTCTCGAAACTGCTGGTGACCCTCAGGGATGATGTTCCCCTGGAGCTCGACTACGACAACTTCGCGCTCACCCCACCGGACAACGCGGCGCTGACCAACCTGTTCAAGGATCTCGAGTTCCACAAGCTGCTGCAGGAGTTTTCCAGCGACGACCGCGCCACCGGCGAGGGGTACAAAGGCGTCCTTAATGATGCGGATTTCGATGGGCTGGTCGCCGAGCTGGAGCAGGCCGAGCGCTTCGCCTTCGACACCGAGACCACCAGTCTCACCGCGGTGCGCGCCGATCTGGTGGGGCTCTCGTTCGCCGTGCGTCCTGGCGAGGCCTGGTACATCCCGGTAGGGCACTACTACCTGGGCGTTCCCGACCAGCTTGACCGGCGGCGGGTGCTGGAGCGGCTGCGCCCTCTCTTCACCGATTCAAATAAGCCCAAGATCGGCCAGAACGCCAAGTACGACGCCCTGGTGCTGCGTCGCGCCGGGATCGAGGTTAAGAGCATCGCCGTCGACACCATGCTCGCCTCCTACCTCGCCAACCCGGCAGCCAGCTCCCACGGCATGGACGCGCTGGCCGCCGAGCTGCTCGGCTACAAGACCATCAGCTACAAGGAGATGACCGGCAGCGGCAAGAACCAGATCGGCTTCGCCGAGGTCGAGGTGGAAAAGGCGATCGTCTACGCCGCCGAGGACGCCGACATCACCCTGCGCCTGGCGCAGAAGCTCGAACCGCAGCTTAGGGAGACCGGCCAGGAGCAGCTCTTCCACGAGGTCGAAATGCCGCTGATGGAGGTTCTGACCGACATGGAGTGGACCGGCGTGCGCATCGACGCCGAGTTCCTCGGCAACCTCTCCCGGGAGATGGCCGGCAAGCTGGCCGCCCTGGAAAAGAAGATCTTTGATCTGGCCGGCGGACCCTTCAACGTTGCCTCCCCCAAGCAGCTCGGCGAGGTCCTCTTCGAGCGCCTGAAGCTGCCGCGGGGACGGAAAACCAAGACCGGCTGGTCGACGGATGTCGAGGTGCTCACAAATCTTGCCGCCGAGCAGCCGATCGCCGCCAGGCTCCTGGAACACCGCTCCCTCTCCAAGCTCAAGGGAACCTACTGTGACGCCCTGCCGAAGCTGGTCAACCCCGAGACCGGCCGCATCCACACCTCCTTCAACCAGGCGGTGACCGCCACCGGCCGGCTCTCCTCCAGCGACCCCAACCTGCAGAACATCCCGATCCGCAGCGAGGAGGGGGGGCGCATCCGCGAGGCCTTCGTCCCGGCGGAGGGGAACCTGCTGCTTTCCGCCGACTACTCGCAGATCGAGCTGCGTCTTTTGGCCCATCTCGCCGAGGAGGTGGCACTGAAGGAGGCCTTCGCTCACGGCGAGGACATCCACGCCCGCACCGCCAGCGAAGTCTTCGGCGTTTTTCTGGAGATGGTCACGCCGGAGATGCGCCGCCAGGCCAAGACCATCAACTTCGGGGTGATCTACGGCATGGGCGCCTTCAGCCTCGGCAAGGACCTCGGCATCCCGACCCGCGAGGCACAGGCCTTTATCGACAACTATTTCGCCCGCTATCCCGGCATCCGTGCCTTCATGGAGAGCAAGAGGGAGGAGGCGCGGGAGAAGCTCTACGTCACCACCCTGCTCGGCCGGCGCTGCGCGGTGCCGGAGATCCACAGCAAGAACGGCGCGATCCGCAGTTACGCCGAGCGCAACGCCATCAACTACCCGATCCAGGGCTCGGCCGCCGACCTGATCAAGGTGGCGATGGTCAATGTCCACAGGCGGCTGGCCAAAGAAGGGCTGCAGGCGAAAATGGTCCTGCAGGTCCACGACGAACTGGTCTTCGACGTGCCGGAACGGGAGCTGATGGCGGTGCAGGGTCTGGTCAAGGAGGAGATGGAGGGGGCGGTGCCGCTGTCGGTGCCGCTGGTGGTCGATATCGGCACCGGAAAGAACTGGCGCGAGGCGCATTGACAGTCCCTCCCCCTTGCCCCCTCTCACGGTGGGGATGGGGACAAGAGCGATCATCCGTCGGCCAAGGAGTTGATCATGGAACCACAGGAAGGCGTCATCAAGTTCGCCCTGCAGTTCACGCCGGCGCCACCGCTGCCGGAAGCGGAGGTGGCCGAACTCAACGCCTGGCGGCGCATTCTTTTTCTGCTCGGCCTGACCGGGCACGATCCCCAGCGCTACGAGGGGCTGAGCTTCGGCAACGTCAGCCTGCGCCTGCCCCCTTTTGCCGCTCCTTCGCTGGAGCGGCCTTTCGTCGTCAGCGGCACCCAGACCGGCGGCCTGCCCGAGCTCGATCCGGACCACTACGCGGTGGTGCGCAGCTGCGATCCCCAGCGCAACCGGGTGGTCGCCGAGGGGCCGGTGCGTCCCTCCTCCGAGGCACTCACTCACGGCGCCCTCTACGCCCTCGACCCGGAGCTGCGCTGCGTGCTGCACGTCCACTCCCCGCTCCTCTGGCGGCAGACGGTGCATCTCGGGCTGCCGATGACCGATCCTGCCGCCGCCTACGGTACCCCGGCGATGGCGGCAGAGGTGGGCCGGCTCTATGCCGAGCCCCAGGTGCGCGCCGGCGGCATCCTCGCCATGGGCGGCCACGAGGACGGCCTGGTCGCCTTCGGTTCCAGCGTCGAGGCAGCCGGCACGATGCTGGTGCGCTGGCTGGCCCGGGCCCTTGCCGGCGGCGGCTGAAATAAATTCCCCGGGCGGTACCAAGCGGTTGAATCCCGGACGCAGTCATGGTTAAATTGGATGATTGCTAATCTATTTATTTGGGGAGGAATGAAATGATCAAGGAAATCGGCTTCATCGGTCTGGGTACGGTCGGCAAGCACATGGCCCTCAACCTGCTCAAGGGGCAATACCGGTTATCGGTCTACGACAGCCAGGAGGATGCCGTCCAGGAAGTGGTCAAGGCCGGCGGCCAGGCCGCACCAACCCCCTTCGATGCCGCCAAGGGACGGGACCTGGTGATCGTCATCCTCCCCGAAATCGAGGAGCGGGAAGCGGCCTTGGGCGGTGAGAAGGGCTTTCTCAAGGGGATCGATCCCGGGACCATCCTCGTCGACATGGGGACCCATTCCCTGGAGGCGACCCGCGAACTGGCGGCCCAGGCCGGCAAGGTCCGGGCGATGTTCCTCGAGGCACCGGTCTGGGGGACCAAGGAGCATGCCGCCAACGGTCTGCTGACCCTCCTCGTCGGCGGCGACCCGTCGCTGCTCAGCCGCTGCCGGGAGGCCTTCACCTTCTTCGCCCTGAACATCATCCATATCGGCGAGATCGGCGAAGCGACGCGGATGAAGTTTATCGTCAACCTGGTCCAGGCCGAGCTCATGGAAGCGCTCGCCGAGGGGCTGGTCATCGGCGAAAAACTCGGCTTCCGGGCAGAGAAGATCCTCGAAGTCCTCGAGTCGAGCGGGGTCGCCTCGCCGCTCTTCAACTCCAAGGGGCGTTCCATCGCCCGCGGCGACTTCTCCCGCAATCTGGCGCTCAAGTATGTCCGCGAGGGGCTGCAGGCGGTGCAGAAGGTTGCTCTCCAGCATCAGCTCGACCTCCCGGGCATGGAAGCCGCGCTGGGGGTCTACGATCAGGCGGTGGCCGACGGCCGCGGCGAGGAGGACTTCTCGGCGATCGTCAAGGTGCTGCGCAAATAGCGCCAACTTTTCGGCAAAGGTTCACCCCGACCGGGGACGCTGCGGCGTCCCCGGTTTTTTGTTGCCGTGAGCCCGAAACGGCGCAGCAAGGGCCGGGAAAACGAAAAAAACTCTTTTTGACCTGCATCATGTTTGTTTTTTCGGCCGGCAGTTATCCTGCAGTCAACTTCGAGCCAAGGAGAGCGCCATGAACCTCAGAAACGATATCGGCAACCAGCAGATCAAGGACGTGATTTCCTCCCACCCCCGCATCGGGGAGATCCTCAACCATTACGAGATCGGCTGCGTGACCTGCGGGGTCGGCATCTGCCTGCTCAAGGACGTGGTTGCGATCCACGCCCTCGGCGCCGAGATCGAGGCGCAGATCGAGGCCGAGATCAACGGCTACCTCGACCAGGCCGCCTGAATTAAACCGGTCCCGGGTCCCGAGTCCAGGGTCCCGGGTTCAGAGTCACGAACCAGAAACATTACCTTACCCATTCAAGGAGAAGTATCATGAGCAATCACGCCTGCGGTTGCCCCGGCTCCAACGTCCGGACCATCGAGAAGAAAGAATCCGCCAATTCCACCACCGGCCGGCTCGCCTCCGAACTGCGCCAGTGGCCGACCCAGCTTCACCTGGTGCCACCGTCCGCCCCCTGGCTGCAGAACGCGCAGCTGCTGATCGCCGCTGACTGCACTCCCTTTGCCTACGCCGAGTTTCACCGCGACTTCATCAAGGGGAAGGTGCTGGTCAACGCCTGCCCGAAGCTCGACGATACCAGCAACTATATCGACAAGCTGGCCGCCATCCTGCGCCAGAACGAGATCCAGTCCGTGACGGTGACGATCATGGAGGTCCCCTGCTGCCGCGGCCTGGCGATGATGGCCCAGCAGGCGATCGCCGCCTCCGGCAAGGAGGTGCCGCTGGAGATCGCGGTGATCGGCGTCGACGGCGAAAGGAGGAGCTGACCATGCCCAACAAGACCGATGTCACCGCCGTCATGGTCGCCGAGCACCAGCTGATCCTGCGCATGATCGCCCTGGTCGAGGCCAACACCGCGGCGATGGAGGCAGGGAAATTCCGCGACTGGCAGTTCTTTCTCGACGCCGTCGATTTCATTCGCAACTACGCCGATCGCTTCCACCACGCCAAGGAGGAAGACGTCCTGTTCCGGGAACTGGTCGCTGGTGGCATGCCGGCCCAGAATTCGCCGGTAGCGGCGATGCTGATGGCCCACGACCAGGGACGGGCCTACGTCGGTGGCCTGGAAGAGGGTGCGCAGCGGGCCCTGGCCGGAGAGCCCGGGCAGGTGCCGGTGATAGCCGAGAATGCCAGAGGTTACGCGGCGCTGCTGCGCGACCACATCGACAAGGAGGACCACATCCTCTATCCCTTGGCCGAGCGCATCCTGCCCGAAACGGTGCGACCGAGATGCTCGCCGACTACGGGGCCGCCGAGGCGAAGAGTCCCGGCCTGGAAGAGAAGTACCGACAGTTGGTCGAGCGTTACGAGGCGCGGCCGGCCGCCTGAGTTTCCCAACAACGCACAGTTGGCAATGAAAACGACAGCCCCCGGAGGAATCCGGGGGCTGTTGGCGTTTGGAGCGGTTGCCGGCACGGACAAGGCGAAAGGTGAGCCTGATCAGGTTCCATTTTCAGCTCGTTCCAAAGTCCCCCCTTATGAAAGGGGGATTGACTTGTCCCCGCGGTAAGATTTCCCCTGCCTGGGGGACCAGCCCATACCGGCGGGACGCGCCCCGCCAGGCGCCTTACTTTTTGTCCAGGCGGCGACAAAAAGTAAGCAAATACCATGCTGGCCATCTGATTAATGTCGTAGCCTTGAAGTGAGGAACTTCAACCTACCAATCAGGGGAGGCCAGCATGGCGAAGTTCAGTTTATCAAGTCTCCACACATTTGTAAGCGGCCTTGAAGACCAACCCTTCTGGGTTGGAATCGATGTTCACAAACGCAGCTATTACATCGCCTTACGACGTTTTGATGGCCGCTGCGCAACCTGGGTCACTCCCGCGGATCCGGACACATTCGCCGAACAGGTCTTTCGACTCGGCATCGCCGTCGCAGCCGTAGCCTATGAAAGCGGGCCAACAGGTTTTGTCCTGGCAAGGACTCTCGAACGGGCCCATATTCCGGTGATTGTTGCCGCCGCAAGCCGTATCCCCCGGTCTGTTACAGCAGGCGCCAAATGTGATCGCCTAGACTGTGTCAAGCTGGCCGATTACGCTGCCAAAGGGATGCTCAGGCCGATTGCCGTACCAACGCCGGAAGAGGAAGCTCGCCGTTCATTACTGCGCCGGCGGCATACCTTGGTCGACTCGGTTCGACGCAGCAAGCAGAGAATCAAGAGCATGCTGTTATTTCTTGGGGTTCCGGAACCCATTGAGGTAACCCATTGGCACAACAATGCTCCGGAAGTGTTGAGCCACTTGCCTTTGGAGCCAACAGCGCACTTGACGATGGAGAGCTACCTGCGCGAGCTGACATTTCACCAAACCGAGCTGCGCACGATAGATCAACACCTGCGGCAGATGGTCACGACAACGGAGCAATGCCAAAGTGTTTCCTATCTGCAATCCGTTCCGGGCGTTGGCCCAACGGTGGCAACAACCTTTGCGCTCGAACTCTACCGCCCGCAGCGTTTTAACCGCGCCGAAGAAGTCGCCAGCTACCTTGGTTTGGCACCGGTGGTTCGGCATAGCGGGGAGCGAACACCCTCCGGTCGTTTGGTTCCTGTAGGACAAACCCGGCTGCGAAGCCTTCTGATCGAGGCCGCCTGGATGTGGAAAACCAAGGATCCTTTCGCTGCCGGCCTGTACAACCGGTTGCTTGCTCGAACGGGTTTGCCTCAGAAAGCCATTGCTGCGGTTGCCCGCCGATTAGCTATCATTCTCTGGCGTCTCATGGTGGAGCAGCGGCCTTATCGTATGGCAGCAACAAGGGTCTGAAATACAAAAGTTAAGTCGCGAGCGTTTCTTGGCCACACAGGTGGCGTTAAGCAAATGGCGAACCTTCTCTTCTGGGTACCGGATCGGTACTTGGCGTGTAAGCGGCGCGAATAAGAAAAGGCAACTTCTTGAAGGGTTACCCCCGAGAAGGTTTCATTGCGCAGATTGACTTGACAGATGGCCACATAAGAAAAAACGCCTGCCCCTGCGGGGGGCATGCGGTCACGGATTTCCGGTACGCAGGATCTTCCTTGTCGGCAACCTACTCCGCCGGTGCTTTGTGGCGACGATTGCGTCGCCGGTCGCGGGTCTCGGCCCGCCGACTTGAAATCCCCATTAGCGCCCCTTTCTCGAGGGGGAAACCTCTTCGGCAGAGAATCTGATCTTCCAATCCGGAAACTGAAAACTGAGGGCTGAGGGGCGAACCTCCAGGGTCTTACAACGAAGGACGCGGGAGAGATGTTGCCGCTTGAGCGCCTTTCTTCGTGTCCTTCGTGCTCTTCGTGGTGAACCGGTTTTGACCTTAAGAATCACTCGTAGCGCAGGGCATCGATGGGGTTGAGGTTGGCGGCCTTGCGGGCCGGGTAGAAGCCGAAGAAGATGCCCACCGCGCCGGTGAAGAGGACCGCCACCACGATCACCACCGGGTTGACGACCAGGCTGATGCCGAGCAGCTTGCCGCCGATGGCGGCGCCGCCGACGCCGGCAGCGATGCCGATGATCCCGCCGAACAGGCTCAGAGTAGCGGCCTCGATCAGGAACTGGGAAAGGACGTCGCGGGGGCGGGCACCGATCGCCAGGCGGATGCCGATCTCGCGGGTGCGCTCGGTGACCGAGACCAGCATGATGTTCATGATGCCGATGCCGCCGACCACCAGCGAGACCCCGGCGATGGCGGTGAGGAGCAGGGTCAGGGTGCCGGTGACCCGGGTCGCCATCTGGCCGAGTTCGCTCTGGTCGCCGATGTGGAAATCGTCCACAGTCCCGGCCGGCAGGCGGTGCGCCTCGCGTAGGATCGTACCGATCTCCTCCTTGGCCGCCGCCATCTGCCCGTCGCTGCGGGCGCTGGCGACGATCGCCCGCACCGTCTTGCCGTCGCCGAGGCGGTAGAGGACGGTGGTGGCCGGGGCGAGGATGACGTCGTCCTGGTCGTTGCCCATCGCCGACTGCCCCTTGGCGGCCAGCACCCCGATCACCTCGAAGGGGGCATTGCGGATGCGGATGCGGGCGCCGACCGGGTCCTCGCCGGGAAAGAGCTGGTCGGCCACCGTGCGGCCGAGGACCGCCACCTTGGCACGGGTGGTCAGCTGCCGTCTCGTCGAAGAAGCTGCCGCTGGCCACCTGGAAGTTGCGGATCGTCAGGTAGTCGGGAAAGACCCCGCTGACGCTGGTGTTCCAGTTGCTGGCGCCGGCGATCACCTGGGCCTGCACCCGCACCTCCGGTGAGACCGCCGCCAGCAGGGTGGCGTTCTTGCGCAGGGCGGCGACGTCGTCCATCGACAGGGTCTCGAGGCTGCCGGCCCCGCCGCGCACCCCGCCCATGCGGGAGCTGCCGGGAAAGACGATGACCAGATTGGTTCCCAGCGAGGCGACCTGCCCCTCGATGTCCTGCTGCGACCCCTGGCCGAGACTGACCAGCGTGATCACCGCGCCGACGCCGATGATGATGCCGAGCATCGTCAACAAGCTGCGCAGCTTGTTGCGGGCGATGCTCTTGAGGGCCACCTTGAGCAGCATGCGCCATTTCATAAGTCCTCCTCCACGGGCAGGGCGGCAAGGTCGGCGGCGGCGTCGCGGGGGGCGGCCACCGCCTCGTCGCGGCGCACCCGGCCGTCGCGCAGTTCGACCAGGCGCGAGGCGTAGCGGGCGACCTCGGTCTCATGGGTGACCAGCACCAGGGTCAGCCCCTCGCGGTTGAGTTGCTGGAAGAGGGCGAGGACCCCCAGGGTGGTGTGGCTGTCGAGGTTGCCGGTCGGCTCGTCGGCGAGCACGATTGCCGGCTGGTTGACGAGTGCCCGGGCGATGGCCACCCGCTGCTGCTGGCCGCCGGAGAGCTGGTTGGGGTGGTGGTGGAGGCGATCGGCCAGGCCGACCCGGGAGAGGGCGGCGACGGCGCTTTCCTGTGGTTGGTGGATGCGCCGGCGGCGGTCGTAGAGGAGCGGCAGCTCGACGTTCTCCAGCGCCGTGGTGCGCGGCAGCAGGTTGAAGCCCTGGAAGACGAAGCCGATCTTCTCGTTGCGCAGGTCGGCGAGGCGGTTGCGTCCCAGCGAGGCGACCGGGATGCCGTCGAGCAGGTACTCGCCGCTGGTCGGCAGGTCGAGGCAGCCGAGGATGTTCATCAGCGTCGACTTGCCGCTGCCGGAGCTCCCCATGACCGCAACGAATTCCCCCTGTTTGATGCTCAGCGAGACGCCGCGCAGGGCGTGGACCTGCACGTCGCCGAGGTCGAAAACCTTGGTGACGTCGCGGATGGCGAGGGTTTCAAGGCTCATCGCGGCGACCTCCCGCGCATGGCCCCGAACAGGGAGAAGCTGGCCTTGGGCTTGGCGGTGACTCCCGGCTTGAGGCCGGTGACGACGACCGTTCCCTCCTGCAGGTCGCCGCCGCTGACCACCGTCTGTTTGCCGTCGGAGCTGCCGACCGTCACCGCCACCCGCTGCAGGCGGCCGTCGGGGCCCAGAATGAAGACCCGGCTGCCGTCTTTTCCGAGCCGGGCGGCGGGTTTCACGGCGACCGTCGTCCCGTCCGCCGTGGACGGCCGGAAGCGCAGCGCGGCGGTGGGGACCAGCAGGGCGTCCGGCACCTCTTCGACGATGAAGTCGACGGTGGCGGTCATCCCCGGCAGCAGCAGTCCCTGCTGGTTGTCGGCGGTGACGATCACCGTGTAGGTGACCACGTTCTGCACCGTCGTCGGCTGCAGCCGTACCTGGCGGACGCTGCCGGTGAAGTTTTTGTCAGGATAGCTCTGCACCGAGAAGCGCACCTGCTGGCCGGGGCGGATCTGGCCGATGTCGGTCTCGTCGACGGCGGCCTCGATCTGCATTTTGGCCAGGTCCTTGGCGATAACGAAGAGGGTCGGAGTGTTGAGGCTGGCCGCCACCGTCTGCCCGGCGTCGACGGCGCGCTGGATCACGGTGCCGGCGATGGGGGAACGGATCGTGGCGTTGGCGAGGTTGGTCTTCGCCCGTTCGAGGCCCGCCCGGGCCGAAGCCAGCGCGGCAGTGGCCTTGTCGAGGCCGGTCTGGTAGGGGAGGAACTCCTGCGCCGAGAGGTAGCCGTTTGCGAACAGCGGCCGGTTGCGTTCCAGGTCCTCCTTCGCTTGTTTCAGCCCGGCGGCGGCCTGGTCGACGTTGCCTTTGGCCTCGGCGACGGCGGCGGCAAGGAGATTCGGCTTGAGGATCGCCAGCACCTGTCCCTTGGCCACCCGGTCGTTGTAGTCGACCAGGACCTTGGACACCGTTCCCGAGACCTCGGTGCCGACGTCCACCGTTTCCACCGCGGCCAGAGTGCCGGTACTGGAGACCGTGCGCTGCAGGGTACCGCGGCTGACGGTGGCGGTGGCAAAGGCGCTGCCGGGAGCGGCACTCTTGCCGGTGCTGCGCCACAGCACCAGGGCGACGAGGACACCGGCCAACAGCAACAGGCCGCCGCTGCTGCCCAGCAGAATGCGGGTGAGACGTTTCATGACGGGTTCTCCCTGGGGGTGAGCAGTTTCAGCAGCGCGTCGAAATCGCCGCGGGCATAACCGACGTTGAGGCCCTGCAGCAGCACGCCGTAGCGGGCCCGGACCTCGTCCCCTTGCGCCTGGACGAAGGTGGTGCGCGCGGTGGAGAGCTCGACCCAGGTCGCCGCGCCGACCTTGTAGCGGGCCTCGCTGGCTGCCAGCGCCTGGCGGGCGTAGTCGAGCTGGCGGCCGGCGGTGGTGAGCTGCTTCCCGGCGCGGTGGTAGTCGGCCAGTGCCTGGCCGATTTCGAGGCCGACCTGCTGCTGCAGCTTGAGCAGCGTGGTCGCGGCGTCGGCCTCGCCGATGCGGGCCTGGGCGACGCTGGTGCGGGTCTGGTCGCGATCGAAGATCGGGATCGACAGGGAAAGGCCGACGCTGGCGTCGCGCCTGTCGTCGAACTGCTCGCCCAGGCTCCCGTCGCCGCTGGCACTGCCGTAGCTGGTGCCGCTGCCGTAGCTGGTGCCGCTGCCGGCCTGCAGGTCGAGGCTCGGCAGGTAGCCTGCCCTGGCCGCCCGGGTCTGCTGTTTCGCGGCGGCGATCTGTCGCTGCTGGGCGAGCAGGTCGGGGCGGGCGGCCAGCGCCTGGTCGAAGGCCCGGGCGGGATCAAGGTCCTGCAGGGCGCCGTTGAGAGCCTGGGTGTCGGGCGTCAGGGCCTCGACGCTGGCGGTGGGGGTGCGGCCGAGAGCCTGCAGCAGCTGCAGCTGGTCGACCTGCAGGTTGCGGCGGGCGTCGAGCAGGGTGAATTCGGCCTGGGCGGTTGCCGCCTGCTGCTGGTAGAGGTCGGTCACCGCCCGCACTCCGGCCCGGTAGAAGGCGGCGATCTGCTCCTCCAGGTCCTTCTGGCTCTGGAGGTTCTGCTCGGCGACCTGGACCAGCTCGCAGTCGGTCAGCAACGCGATGAAGCGCGAGGCGGCGGTGAAGGCGACGGTCTGCCGCTGGCGCTGCAAGTCGGCGTCCGCCGCCTGCAGCTGCTGCCGGGAGTTTGCGAGCCCGGCCTGGTCGGCAAAGCCGTTGAAGAGATTGAGGTCTGCGCTCAGCTGCAGGCTGGCGGTCCGGTACTGGTCCGCCGCCGCCATTGCGGGCTGGTGCAGGAACTGTTCGCTGCCGGCGGCGGTTCCCTGCAGGGAGGGGAGGAACCGGCCGCGGGCTGCCTCGACGCCGACCGTTGCCGACTGCAGACGGTGGCGGGCGAGGGCCAGGTCGGGGTTGTCGGATTCCGCCAGCGCTACCGCCTGGGGCAGGGTGAGGCGCAGCGTTTCGCCGGTGGCGGCGTGGGCGAAGGTGGCGAATGACAGCAGCAGGATGGCGACGAGCAGCAGGCGGATGCAGTTGGTCATGACGGCGCTCCCGCAAGGTGGTCAGGTTCCCCGCCCGGGGACGGGCCGGCGAGGTATCGAAGGGCAGTGAAAAAGAAGTGGATTTCTCCGGGGTCGGCCAGGGCCAGGTCGAAAGGAGCGGTCGAACCCGGTTCCGGCTGGAGATCGACGATGGTGGCCCGGCTGGCGGACCGGCGGGTCGATTGCGCGACCATCATGCCGCCCTGTCCTGGACTGGAGAGCTTGCTGAGAACCAGGTCGAAACTCTGGCCCCGCAGGGCCGCGACCCCCTCGGCGACGCTGCCCGCCAAATGGACCGCGGCTCCGAAAGCGGTGAGCCGGCCGCCGAGAAAGCTGCGGCTTGCCGGGTGGTCATCGATCAGCAGGATGGATAGGGTGGGTTGCACCATGGTCGTCGGCTCCCGAGGATTGAAGGGAAGCCCCGGCCCGCCAAGGGGGCGAGCCGGGGAGAATCGTCAAAGTTCCGGGCCGTCCGGGCCGAAGCCGCGGCCGCGGTCGCGGTGGCCGCGCCGTTCGTGGAGTAGCGGGCGAAGTTTCTCCGCCAAGGCCCGTTGATCGGAGGTGAGAACGGCCTGGATTTGGGCTTTAGTCCGCGCCCGGGCGACAATCAACTCAGTGCGGGTTGCGGCCTGGCCGGCGGCAATGCTGCGCACCGCCGTCTCGTCGAATTTCTCGGCCTGGGCGGCATTGCGAAGTTCCTCGCGGCTGGCCCGCAGTTTCTCCAGCAGGGGAGCAACGGTTTCCCGCTCGCTCTTGGTGATCTTCTGGATTTGGGTCTGCTGTTCGGCGCTCAGGCCGAGGACTTCGGCCATTCGCTGCATGCGGTGGTCGCATCGCGGGCCGCGGTCGTGGCCGGCCCAACCGGGATCGGCGCTTGCCGTGACCGGTGCCAGGGTCCAGCCGCCGGCGAGGGTGGCCAGCATCAGGGCGATCAACAGAGATGATTTTTTCATGACGGGTTCTCCTTGGTTGCGGGGCGCTTGGCCCCGGGGTTGAGCCGGGTACCGTCGTCGGCACCCGGCCGAGTTCACCGTTCCTCGGCCGGCACGACGAGCTTACTCATGGATCCAGCCTTGGCGGCCGTGACCCAGGTCCACTCGGCACCAGCCCGCGCTGCGAGCGGTGACGATCAATTCGGTACCGCGGTGGAGCCTGGTCATGGCCGGATAGCGGCCTCCGGGCCCGGTGTGGACGGTCAACTGCCGGGGCCGGACCACGATGTGCGTCGGGCGGGCGGGAAACGCCGGCGGAGCCACCACCCGGTAGCCGCCGCGGACCTGCCGGTAGTAGACGTCGTCGAAGCGGTAGAAGAACTGGCTGCCGATGGTGACCCGGGCGTTCCCCAGCGGCAGGCTGACCACCAGCGCCCCGACGGGCGGCCGGACCAGGGCATAGCCATGGGCTTGCTGCCGGTAGTAGCGCCCCTCGTGAACGTAGTAGGGAGTCCCGCCGAAATGGACGGTGCGGTAGCCGCGAGGAAGGGTCTTGACCACCGTCAGCTGGTGACGGGATTCAACCCGGGCGGCCGAAGCGGGGGCGACGCCGGCCAGGGCCAGGCCGGATCCGAGCAGCAGCGCCAGGGCGCTGCGGGTCAAAAAGCGAAGCATTCCTTTCATGACGACCTCCTTTTCTGCGCTGGGGAGACGGCGGGAAGCCCGCTCTCGCCTCGATTTGGGTCAACCTTAACCCCCGATTGCGCAGGAAATGAGGAAGAATTGTGAAAACTGCATCTGCTTCCGGAGATCGCCATATTTTTTCGCGGCGAGTTGTGGTAGGAGAAAGGGGAACCGGTTGCAAAACGGAGTCGCCATGCTGCGCATCAGCATCAAATACCGCCTGTTTCTGGCCATGCTCGCCGCTACTGCGGTGGTGGTCGGCTGCATGTACCTGATCGTGCAGTGGAGCTTCAACCGCGGATTTGTGCAGTACGTCAATACCCTCGAACAGGAGCGGCTGGAGAACCTGGCCGGGGAGCTGCAGCAGGCCTACGCCGAGAGCGGGAGCTGGGAATTTCTGCGCCACGACCCGGTCGCCTGGTTGCGGCTGATGGTTCGCACTCTGCCACCGGGGCTGGTCGACGCCCGGCGCCTGGGCCGTTTGGAACGGCGCCTGGAGCGCCGCGCGGAACGGGGCGAGTCGGTGCCGTCGCGGGAACCGCCGCCCGACCTGGCCCAGAAGTTCGAAATGCGGGTGTTGCTGCTCGATGCCGACCGGCAGCCGGTCTTCGGCCCGCCCGCACCGCCGGGAATCGCCCTGCGTCCTTTGCAGGAGGAGGGGAAGATCATCGGCTATCTCGGCCTGGTCCCCCGCCATGGCCTGGGCGATGCCCACCAGCTGCGCTTCGTGCGCCAGCAGAAGCTGGCGCTGGTACTGGTCGCAGTGGTCATGCTGCTGGTTTCGGCACTGATCGCCCTGCCGCTGGCCAAGCGCCTGGTGCGGCCGCTGCGGGCGCTGGCCGAGGCCACCCACCGCCTGGCCGCCGGTGAATATGCCACCCGGGTGGAGGTCGCCTCGCGCGACGAGCTGGGACGGCTGGCCAGAGACTTCAATGCCCTGGCCCTGACCCTGGAAAAGAACGAGGTGTCGCGCCGGCAGTGGGTGGCCGACATCTCCCACGAGCTGCGCACGCCCCTTGCTGTCCTGCGCGGCGAGGTCGAGGCGCTGCAGGACGGGGTCCGGCAGCCGACCCCGGAATCCATCGCTTCGCTGCACGGTGAGATTCTTCACCTCGGGCGGCTGGTCGACGATCTCTACCAGCTGGCCCTTTCCGACCTCGGCGCCCTCAATTACCGCAAGCAGGAACTCGACCTGGGCGCCCTGGTGACAGAAGTCGCCGCCGGCTACCGGGAGAACTTCGACCAGCACCGGCTGGAGCTCGCGGTCAACGCTCCCGAGCAGCCGCTGCCGGTCTTCGCCGATCCCGAGCGGCTGCACCAGCTGTTCGCCAACCTACTGGAGAACAGCCTGCGCTACACCGATCCCGGGGGCCGGCTCGCCATCACCCTGGCCGAGCAGCCGCAAGGGGTAACGGTCGACCTTTGCGACAGTGCCCCGGGGGTGGCCAAGGCCGACCTCGACAAGCTTTTCGAGCGGCTCTACCGGGCCGAGGGGTCGCGCAGCCGCGCCACCGGCGGGGCCGGGCTCGGACTGGCGATCTGCCGCAACATCGTCGAAGCCCACGGCGGCACCATCGGCGCCCGCCCCTCGCCGCTGGGCGGGGTGTGGATCCGTGTCGAGCTGTCACTCTCCGGAGGGATGTCATGACCGGCACCATCCTGATAGTCGAGGACGAACCGAAACTCGCGGCGCTGCTCCGCGATTACCTGCACCAGGCCGGGTTCGCAGCCGAGACCGTGGCCGACGGCCTGCAGGCCGTCCCCGCCGTGCGCCGCCTCGGCCCCGAACTGGTGCTGCTCGACCTGATGCTTCCCGGTCGGGACGGCCTGGAAATCTGCAAGGAGATCCGCAGCTTTTCCAACGTGCCGATCATCATGGTGACCGCCCGGATCGAGGAGATCGACCGCCTACTCGGCCTCGAGCTGGGGGCCGACGACTACATCTGCAAACCCTTCTCCCCCCGCGAGGTGGTGGCCCGGGTCAAGGCGGTGCTGCGCCGTACCGAGGGCGGTGTCCCGCGTCCCGCCCCGGGCCTGGCCCTCGATGCCGACCGCTACCTGGCCACCCTCGACGGCCGGGATCTCGGCCTCACCGCGGTTGAATTCAACCTGTTGCAGTATCTTGTCGCCCATCCCGGGCGGATCTTCTCCCGCCAGCAGCTGATGGACCACATCTACGCCGACCAGCGCATCGTCAGCGACCGCACCATCGACAGCCACATCAAGAAGCTGCGCAAGAAGCTCGACGACGTCGACCCGCAGAACGAGCTGATCCGTTCGGTCTACGGGGTAGGCTACAAGTTCGAAGGCTGAGCGGCGGGCCAGCTCCTTTTTCCCCCGGTCTTTCCCTTTTCACCCTCCGCCGTTTCATTGACACCCTGCTTTTCCGGGTGTTAAAGTTACCCGTTTAATCGACCCGCCCCCCACCGTGCAAAGGTCCCGGCTATGGAACAAAAACTCCAGATCCTTCTCGACACCGTACGCAAGCTCATTCGCCGGGGGGCGAGCCCCAATATCACCAAGGTGATCGGCAAGTCCCATCCCGCCGACATCGCCCATCTCTTCCGCTACCTCGACCTCAAGGAACAGAAGATCCTCTTCAACCTGATCGAGGATCCGGAGACGGCGGCCTACGTCCTCTCCGAACTCGACCACGCGGCCGGCGCCCAGCTGCTGGAGCAGATCGACAAGGAGACGATCACCGAAGTCCTGCAGGAGATGCCCTACGACGACGCCGTCGACATCATCCGCAACATGCCCGAGGAACTCGCCGAAGAGATCCTCACCAGCATGCAGGACGAGAACTCAGAAGAGATCGAGCAGTTGCTCCTCTACGAAGAGGACACCGCCGGCGGCATCATGTCGCCGGAGGTCTTCTCCCTCAACCAGGACCTCTCCGTCCGCGAGGCAATCGAGGCGGTGCAGCAAGCCGAGGACGTGGAGATGGTCTTCTACCTCTACGTCACCGACGAGCACAATCACCTGGTCGGGGTCCTTTCGCTGCGCCAGCTGCTGACCGTCTCGCCGAGCAAGCGCCTCAAGGACATCATGACCCGCGAGGTGATCAGCGTCCGCACCGACACCGATCAGGAGGAGGTGGCGCACCTGGTCGCCAAGTACAACATCCTCGCCGTCCCGGTCGTCGACGATGCCAACAAGCTGATGGGTCTGGTCACCGTCGACGACGTCATCGACGTCATGCGCCAGGAGGCGACCGAGGACATCTACAAGATGGCCGGCGCCAGCCAGGAGGAGCTGCTGTTCGGCAACCGCTCCTTCAAGGTCGCCAAGCTGCGCCTGCCGTGGCTGATCACCAACCTCTTCGGCGGCATCATCACCGGCTACCTGATGTGGCTGTTCAAGGCCACCCTCGCCGAGGTCATCGCCCTGATTACCTTCATCCCGGTCATCACCGGCATGGGTGGCAACGTCGGCGGCCAGTCCTCGACCATCGTCGTGCGCGGTTTCGCCACCGGCCGCATCGAATTCTCGACCCTCAGGCAGGTCTTCTTCAAGGAGCTGCGAGTTGGCCTGATAATGGGCTCGGTCTGCGGGGTTACCGTCGGTCTGATCGCCCTGGTCTGGCACCACAACGCCTTCCTCGGCCTGGTGGTGGCGCTGGCCATGGTCGCGGCGATGACCGTGGCCGCCTGCATGGGCGTGCTCGCTCCCACCTTTTTCAAGAAGATCGGCATCGACCCGGCCATCGCTTCCAGCCCCTTCGTGCAGACCGCCAACGACATCACCGGCATCCTCATCTACTTCGGCACCGCGACGATGTTTTTGAAGCATCTGCATTGAGGCGTTGCGTGCCTGCGCGCCGAATGGTGTTTCTGCCCGAAGGTGCGTGACAAGCCGGCAAAATGATTGACAGACCCGGCGCCTTGCCGGTATTTATTGGACGTCATTTTTCTTTGGCGCTGGAGGAGGGGCCATGCGGGGAGAAGGAACAAGCCTGGGGAGATAATTCAAAGCCGCCCGACCGGATCAGAATCCGGCGGGCGGCTTTTTGCTTATGCGAAATGGGAGGAAGAATTGGGGAGGGGCGGAATTCCCTGCGGAATCAATGCAGAACAGGCTTAAGGTTCAAAAACTAATCGGCGGAAAGGGCGGCCTGAAAATTGTTCAACATATCGCCCCCCGTTCTTATGTTGACATGTTGTATAACACTACCGTACACGGATTATAGTTGCAAAACCAGCCCCGCGAGAGGTCCATTTGCCCAATCGGTGGGCAAAATTCCCCCGGATTCCTGCGGAGGACAGCGGAATAACTGACAGACGACGCAAGTCGTATAATCAGTTGATTAGACACAAAATCAGAATGGAAACCAATATGACAAATAATGCAATCTTTGCCACCCAATTGGTGTCAATTGTTGTTTTTGTATTTACAGTTTTTGGCCTGTACCGCTTGCTTGTAAAGCAAAAGGATGCAGCCATTGATCTATTGAGAGAAAAAGTTGATTTTTTGAAACTGCAATTGGATACAGCCAAATCATCATCACCAGACATACTCACTGAGAGACTGTCCAAGAGAATCGATATTTTGAAATCAGAGCTTGAATCTATTTCAAGCGACCACGATATCCGTAAAGATATTATCAATCATAAAGAAAATGAAATTAAGGAGTATGAAGACGAAAGAAATAAATTGAAGGAACAGATTGATCAGGCAAAAAAACTTCTTGAAAATTTCACTTGTCCCTATTGTGAGTCTCCCATGGTGGAGCGTGCTTACCATTCAGAGTTGGTTGAGCACGATGGTAGAGAGATCGACGTAGATCATGAATGTGTCGTTTACGAATGTGGTCTTACAATTGTAGACAATTATGAGAAAAACCCGTGCAAATACATTCATATGGGCGTCTAACACTTATCAGGCCCCCGGCCGTCAAGAGTAAAATAGTCCGCGAACGCGTAAGGTTTCCCTCCCGTTCTTTGACAAGCGACTGATCACCCAGAACCCACCGGTTTCCGGCTTGGGATTTTTTTCTGGCTGCAGACGAATTCTGCTCCAAACACTTATCGAGGCTCTTGTTGCAGGGGCTCGGTTCGAGTCCTCCCTGCCGCCTGGAATCACGCCCGTGCCCTCATGCCGTCCCAGACAAGATAGCGTGGTCCATCTGTCGTGCCGATGGCCGCAGTTAGGTGCGGGATCGGGGAAGGGGCAGAATCCGGCGCGGGTCCCTTGGACCATCGCGCAAAGGTTGTGGGAGCGGGGCGGACCGCCAATCAATGCAAGCGGGCTGGCGGTGGACGGCGGATGATGCGGCCAATTCGGGCTGTTGGCCCAGAAGTCTGTGCTTGCTTGTGGCCGCTCAGCTTATCTCGCCGGTGTGGTTGCCTCCAGTTAGACGGTGCGGCTGATCCGCCCCCTCCACGTCAGACGGCCTTGCGCAGGAACCTGTCCTGGTCGAAGGCCATCTGATTCTTGAGCATGTAGTAGACCGCTCGTCCCAGGCGGTGCGCCAGGATCGCCAGCGCCTTGCCCTTGCCGTGCTTGCTGGCGAGTCGCTGCAATACCTGCTGGGCAGGCTTGTTTCCCTTGAGCATCAAAATCACCGCCTCGCCGAAACGCCCAGCGTAGGTGGGCGTTGCCGATCTTCTTGCCCGAGTGGCCATAATTCTTGCCGTTCGACTGCTTGGCCGGCTTGACCAGTCGGCAGTAGGAGGCGAAATCCTGTTCGCGTGGGAATCGTGAAATATCCTCGATCTCGTAAAGCATGACCATGCCGAGGATCTTGCCGACGCCAGGAATGGACTTGAGCAGCGCCAGGTTGACCGGATCGTGGCCGGTGGCGATCTTTTCCAATTGCCGCTCCAGGGTGTCGAGCAGCCGCTCGTAATGCTCGATGGTCAAGAGATCGACCTCGACCATCCGGCGCACCACCGGATCAGGAAACTTTTTGAGCAGATCGCCGCGCATGCTCGGCTTGGCGATACACCCCAGCGGCTCGGGCAGGTTGTACTGGGTCGCCGTGTTCTGGATGTGGGCGAAGAGCTCGCCCCGCTTGCGGGCCAGATGATTGCGGCGGCGCAGCAGGTCCCGGGTCGCCCGCATAGGCTTGGGATAGGTATAGGCCAGGGGAAAGGAGCCGCCGCGCAGCAGCACGGCGATCTTGTGGGAGTCGATGCGGTCGTTTTTGGCCTTGCCGCCGTGAATGGCCTTCATGTAGAGGGCATGGCCGAGGACGAAATCGATCTCCTGCTCGGCGCAGAGGTCGGCCAGCCAGTACCAGGTGAACATGCACTCGCAGCCGACCACCAGGCCGTCTCGGTAGACCTTGATCAGTCGCAGGAAGTTCTTCGGGCGGGTCGGGATGTTCTGGTGAACAACCATTTCCCCCGCCGCATCAAGGATGCAGACGTACATGGCGTCGGCGTGCAGATCGACGCCGCAGTAGAACCGGTGCTGTTTTGTGTAGAATTTCATGGTGCAGGCTCCTTTCTTTGAGAGGGTTTCTGTGTTCTCAAAGGATACCGGATGGTCCGGTATCTATGGAGGGGGCCTGCACTAGTATCATTGCGCTGAGCCGGATGGTTGACACGGCAGTGATTCGCGAAAAATGTCTACCGAATTCACCGACACTACCCCACCGGCTAGCTTAACCGTTAACCAGCCTGGAGCGATCAGTGGCAATTGAAATAGAGCGAAAATTTCTGGTCACCGGCACCGAATGGCGTCAAGGCAAAGGCATTCGAATGTTACAGGGCTACCTGAACCGTGACATGGAGCGCACGGTCAGAGTCCGCATAGCTGGGGAGCAAGCCTTTCTGACAATCAAGGGTGCTTCCAGGGGCGCTGTGCGAGCAGAGTTCGAGTACGAAATTCCCTTGGAGGACGCCGAACAATTGCTGAAACTGAGTGATGGCCCCGTCGTAGAGAAGATCAGGTACGTTCTTAACCATAAAGGGCTTATTTGGGAAGTAGACGAATTCCTGGGGGAGAACCATGGCCTCGTTGTCGCGGAAGTAGAACTCACGAGCGAATCCCAATCATTCGAGAAGCCGAACTGGGTGGGTAGGGAAGTCACCGAAGACCTGCGGTATTTCAACTCAAACCTTGCCGCTCATCCGTACAGCACGTGGTAAAACGTGTAAGGCCTAACCCTTCCATCAAGAGGACGAGCCCTGACAAGCCGGGGGCCTCCTCTCATTTCAAGCGTCAAGCCATAAAACTATGAGGCCAGTGATTCAAGAAGAGTCGACCGGGTGTGGCATCGCGAGTTCTGCAGCTATTGCCGGGATCTCGTACCACGAGGCCAGGGCGGTGGCGAATGCAATGGGCATTTATGCCGACGATCAGGCATTGTGGTCGGACACCCTTTATGTGCGCAGGCTATTGTCGGAATTGGGTGTAAAAACAGGAAGGACAGAACTGCCCTTCAATGGTTGGAACGCATTGCCTGATTGCGCCCTGCTGGCCATCAAGTGGCGCAAGGTATCCGGCAAACCTTTTTGGCATTGGGTCGTTTTTGTCCGGGAAGGTGACCAGGAATACGTTCTGGATTCCAAAATGGCCCTTAAACACCACATCCGCCGGGATTTTTGGAGAATGAAACCCAAGTGGTATCTCCCGGTATTGGCTTGATAAATCCGCCGTACGCTCATGCCGATGATTGGGAATTATGAATCGTGCAAAAGCATTACTTTTCCTCCTTCTGGTTGCCACTCCGGCCTGCGGCCAGGACTCCCCGAATTGCTCGATACCTGGCGATAAAATCCACTGGATCACCGACTTCTGCATGGCGAAATTCGGGACGGATGATGAAATCCCTGCAATGGATTGCATCGACCAGGAACTTCGGCGGCTATTTCCGGATGACTGCTCTGCGAAGCGCCATTACAAAAGGGCCATGTGTGAAGGCGTCGTTTCCCGCCAGGCCTTTGCCGGAACCATTGATGACTGTCTTGCGGATGAAAATTTCATGGGTCCCACAGTCCGGAACGGCGGTGTCGGGAACTGAACAGGCGCCGATGGGTCGGGCAGGCTCGAGACTACCCTTTGGCAGCGCAGCGGCGGGATCCTGGGACCCTTTATTTCAATCAAGGAGTATGTCTGTGAAATTGTGTGTTGCAATCCTGTTTTCCGTTTGTTTTTTTCTCATCCCGCTATCCGCGATGTCGGCTGATTGGACCCCCCTGCAGGTGGCGCTGGTCCATCCGGTCCAGATATTCCCGAAGGAAACCAAAGTAAAGGGATTGAGGATCAACCTGCTGTACGGCGTGAATGACGAAATGTCTGGCATCGACTTGGGACTCGTCAACCGGACGACGGGAACGACTCAGGGGTTGCAACTGGCCACCTTATCTGTCGCCGGAATCAACATCACTGAAAATCTCGAAGGATTCCAGCTCGCCGGGTTTTATGGAGGGGGCAATATCGCCGAAAGGGAAGTCTCGGGACTGCAGATCGCCGGCCTTTTTGCAGGTGTCAATTTCGCCAAGGGGGACGTGAACGGGGTGCAGATCGCCGGTATTTTTGCCGGCGGCAATGTTGCCAAGGGGGACGTGAACGGGATCCAGATTGCCGGCGCTCTCGGCGGCGTCAACATGGCCGGGGATCTTCAAGGCATTCAAATCTCGACGTTTTTCATCGGCGCAAATATCGCCAAGAACACCAAGGGTATCCAGTTGGCGACCCTGTACAATCAGGCAGATGAAATGAAAGGTCTCCAGATAGGCGTGGTAAATGTCTGCGATAGAATGACCGGTGTCCAAATTGGGCTGGCCAACATCATCAAGGAAAGCAAACTGCCGTTCTTCCCGGTCGTCAACGCCAGCTTTTGAGGGCACTCAGCCAAATCGAAACCTTCCCACATCCCAAGGGCCCATCAACCGGCGTGGTCGATGGGCCCTTGCTGTAACATTTCACGATCCTGAAGGTCTCCGGCCTCCCCGGCGGGCCGCCCGGTCCGTCAGCCGCCCGCCAAGTGGCGAATATCCCCGATCAGCTCGCGAATGTCCTGCTCGGAGGTCTGCCAGGAACACATCAGCCGGGCGTGGCCGGTGCCGATGAAGGTGTAGAACTGCCAGCCCTGACGGTGCAGAGCCTCGATCCAGGGTTCGGGCAGCTGAACGAAGACTGCGTTGGCCTCCACCGGGTGGATGATTGTGACCTGCGGGAACCGCTGCAGCTCGCCGGCCAAGAGCTGCGCCATGCGGTTGGCGTGCACGGCGTTGCGGACGAAGGCGCCGTTCTTCAGCAGCCCGATCCAGGGGGCCGAGAGGAAGCGCATCTTCGAGGCCAGTTGGCCGGCCTGCTTGCAGCGGTAGTCGAATTCCCGGGCCAGCTCCCGGTTGAAGAAGACCACCGCCTCGCCGACCGCCAGCCCGTTCTTGGTGCCGCCCACGGTCATGACGTCGATGCCGGCCTGCCAGGTCAGCTCCTTGGGCGCGCAGCCGAGGGTCGCCAGGGCATTGGCGAAACGGGCCCCGTCGAGGTGCAGGCGCAGGCCGAAGCGCTGCGCCGTCTCCCGGATTTCCCCCAGCTCGGCGAGGGAATAGACCGTCCCCAGTTCGGTGGCTTGGGTGAGGGAGAGAACCTTTGGTTTCGGGTAGTGGATGTCGCTGCGGCGGGTCACGGTGTGCGCAACCTCAGCGGGGTCGACCTTGCCGTGCTCCCCCGGGACGAGCAGGATCTTGGTGCCG
The DNA here is from genome assembly GCA_963806685.1 of uncultured delta proteobacterium. GTDB lineage: Bacteria > Desulfobacterota > Desulfuromonadia > Desulfuromonadales > DDH964 > DDH964. The sequence continues at coordinate 198,630 of CAWDZB010000017.1, read as the reverse complement.
TTGGAGAAGAACTCGGCGGCGCCGCACTCGTCGGTCTCGACGTGGGCCAGCGCGTGGCAGATGATGCTGTGGTAGCTGTGGCAGAGGGAGGCGAGCGCCAGGGAGTTGGCGGCGGTGCCGTTGAAGACGAAGAAGACCTGGCAGTCGGTCTCGAAGAATTCGCGCAGCAGGTCGCAGGCACGGGCGGTCCAGGGGTCGTTGCCGTAGGCGCTGGCGAAGCCGGCGTTGACCTCGGCGAAGGCCTGCATCGCCTCCGGGCAGGCCCCGGCGTAGTTGTCGCTGGCGAACTGGTTCTTGAGCCGTTCCGGGTGGCTGACCTGTTCCATAATCTCCTCCTCGGCAGGATACCTGATTGTAGGGGACCGGGGCAAAATTTCAACCGCTGCCGTTTGCCGAGGCGCCGGTTTTTGGGAGAACCGGATACCGGCTCGATTCTGCCGGATGGGGTAGAATGACGGTGGATATGGCAGGAATCCTTGCGACACGATGGTTATTGGCGCAAGAATCCCACTCTGGTCCGTTTTTTGATTCCTTCCCAGTTAGGGAATAGAAAAGTATGGAACCGATTCAGAAAGCGATTACCGGCAGGGAAGATCAAGGGGATCTATCCTCTCCCTTTCAGGCCCTCGTTCAGTTCTACTGCGCCTTCAACACGGGCGATCTTCAGATGATGTCCGAGAACTGGGCACAAGCGGACAGCATTGCCATGGACAACCCGCTGGGAGGCATCAAGCGGGGGTGGCCGGAGATCGGGCCCGTTTACGAGAGCATCTTCCACGGCTCCGCGGACGTTTACGTGGAATTTTACGGCTACACTGTCCACGAGGTTGCGGAGATGTTTTACGCCGTGGGCAGAGAGCGGGGGTATTTGCGTCTGGGTGACGAGGAGATTCCCCTTGCCATCCGCACCAGTCGCATCTTCCGGAAAATGGATGGCCGCTGGCGGCAGGTCCATCATCATGGATCGATCGACGATCCGCAGTTGCTGGCCTGGTACCAGGCGGCTGTATTGGGTAAGTAAAGAGCGCGGTGACCAAGGAGATCGAACCGATGGCAATGAGAATCGACGCCGCCAGGGTCGCCCCGGGAGCCTACCGGGCGATGCTTGGCCTGGAGAAATACCTGCATGACTGTGGCCTGGAAACGGCGCTGCTTGACCTGGTCAAAATGCGCGCCTCCCAGATCAACGGCTGCGCGTTTTGCCTGGATATGCACTCGAAGGATGCCCGGGCCGCCGGCGAAACCGAGCAGCGTCTTTACCTGCTCTCCGGCTGGCGCGAGGCGCCTTTCTACAGTGAGCGCGAACGAGCCGCCCTGGCCTGGACCGAGGCATTGACCCTGATCGCTGGCAACCATGCCCCCGACGAAATTTACGATCAGGTACGGCAGCAATTCAGCGAAAAGGAACTGGCCGACCTGAGCCTGGCGGTTGTCGCGATCAACGGCTGGAATCGCCTCGCGATTGGATTGCGTTCGGAAGTGGGATGGTACCGGCCGGGGATGGTCGCGGCCATGTTGGAGAAGGGCGACTGATGGAAGACGCCGGCCAAGAGTTCCGTGGACATCCGCTTAGCCCATGGAAAACCATGGCGGCTAGGCCGTACCAAAAGGGGTAATGGGGATTGTTCCCGCAATCCGAAACGGCGGCCGAGGATGTGACCTTTCAAATAAAAAATTGGGAATTTGTTGTTATTATTTTCGCGGGCAGGAATTTAAGGCTCGATTTTCCAGCCGGCAAGAGCGCAAGATTCTGATCAGGGATAAATGGGGGCGGGGAGGGTATTGCAACCTGACCTGCTGATTGCTCAATATTGGAAAGAGGGGAAGCGAATGCAGAGGTTGGTTGGGATTTGTTTAGGTGCCACTTCGATCACTATCGCCCGGCGCACCGGGGAGGGGCTGCAACTCCGGAGCCTGGCTCACGAGGGGCAGGTCGGGGGGAAGCTTTCGGACCTCCTCGATGAGTTGGGTTCCGTCCAACTGGGGCTCACCGGCCGCAAGTTCCGCAAGCGCCTGGCCATCCCGACAGTCTCCGAACCGGAGGCGGTGGAGTTGGCCTTTGCCCACCTGCGCAGCCGCTACCCCGGGACCGATTGCATCGTTTCGGCCGGGGGGAAACGTTCATCGCCTATCTCCTCGACGCCGACGGCCGCATCCGCGAGGTGCATTCCGGAAACAAATGCGCGGCGGGGACGGGGGAGTTCTTCCTTCAGCAGATCCGCCGCATGGGGCTAGGGATCGAGGAGGCCCTTGCGCTGGCCGCCGAGGCCCCCCCCTACACCGTCGCCGGCCGCTGCTCGGTGTTCTGCAAGAGCGACTGCACCCATGCCCTGAACAAAGGGATTCCCAAGGCCCAGGTGGTCGCCGGCCTGTGCCGAATGATGGCCGGCAAGATCCTGGAGCTGCTCAAAAAGGCCAAGGCCCGGCGGGTGGCCCTGGTCGGCGGGGTGAGCCGCAACCGGGTCCTGCTGAAAATGCTGCAGGAGGGTTGCCCGGAACTCTTCGTTCCCGCCGAAGCGGTCGGTTTCGAAGCTCTCGGCGCCCTGCTCTGGGCCGAGCGCAACGGCGTGCCGATGAAGGGGGCGCAGGGGCTGCTGGCGGGCGGAGCCCGCTCCTTCGAAGCGCTGCCGCCCCTGCAGGAGGGGTTGGCGAAGGTCACTTTCCACGATTTGCCGGCCGGCTCCATTGAGCCGGGGGAATATCTCTGCGGCCTGGATGTCGGCAGCACCACCACCAAGGCGGTGCTGGTTCGGGCCGACAGCCGGACCATCGTCGCCAGCGCCTACCTGCGCACCAACGGCGACCCGGTGGGGGCGAGCCGCGAATGCTACCGGCGGCTCCTCGAACAGTTGCCGCCGGGCTTTTCCGCGGTGGTGGCGGGCCTCGGAGTGACCGGCAGCGGCCGCCAGATCGCCGGCCTGCACGCCCTGACCGACGGCGTCGTCAACGAGATCGTGGCCCATGCGGCGGCCGCGGTGCATTTCGATCCGGAGGTGGAGACCATCTTCGAAATCGGCGGACAGGATGCCAAGTACACCTGGATCACCAACCGGGTGGCCAGCGACTACGCCATGAACGAGGCCTGCTCGGCCGGAACCGGATCCTTCCTCGAAGAAGCCTGCCGGGAAGCGCTTGGTATCGGCACCGAGCAGATCGCCGGGCTGGCGGTGCAGGCCACCAGCCCGCCCAACTTCAGCGACCAGTGCGCGGCCTTCATCGGCAGCGACATCAAGACCGCCTCCCAGGAGGGAATCGGTCCTGAAGACGCGGCGGCCGGCCTGGTCTACTCGATCTGCCAGAACTACCTCAACCGGGTCAAGGGCAACCGTCCGGTCGGGCGGAAGATCTTCATGCAGGGCGGGGTCTGCTACAACCAGGCGGTGCCGGCAGCGATGGCGGTGCTCTGCGGGCAGCCGATCGTCGTTCCCCCGGAGCCGGGGCTGATGGGCGCCTTCGGCGCGGCGCTGGAGGTCCAGCGCAAGCTCGACAGCGGCCTGCTGCAACGCCAGGACTTCGACCTGGAGACCCTCGCCGGCCGGGAGGTCAGCTACCTGGAGTCCTTCGTCTGTGGCGGCGGCCGGGAGGGCTGCGACCGCAAGTGCAGCATCGCCCGGATCGTCATCGATGGGCGCACCTACCCCTTCGGCGGTGCCTGCAGCCTCTACGACCGGCGGCACGGCGGGGCCGAACAGGTGCGGGGAGAGGACCTGGTGAGTCTGCGGGAGGAGCTGGTCTTCCGCAAGTATGCGCCCGACAATTCGGGCGCCACCGGTCCCACGGTCGGGCTGCTCCCCTCGCTGCTCGGCAGCACCTATTATCCCCTCTATGCTCATTTTTTCGCCGAGCTCGGCCTGCGGGTGGTGACCCCGGACGTGCCGGATCCCGAGGGGATGGAAGCGGCCGGTGCCGCCTTCTGTCACCCGGTGCTGCTCAGCCACGGTTTCCTGCGCCGTTTGCTCGACACGGGGGTCGAACACCTCTTTTTACCCCACGTCAAGAACGTCGCCATTGGTGCCGACCCCCGGGAGGCCAACTGCACCTGCCCCCTGGTGCAGGGCGAACCGTACTGCCTGACCGCGGCCTTCCCGGAGGAGGTAACACCGCGGCTGCTGACCGCGGTGCTGGAATTCCAGGATTTTCGCAAGCTGCAGGGAAGCTTCGTCGCCATCGGCAAGCAGCTGGGCTTTTCCGCCGCCCGGGCCCGCGCGGCCTTCACCAAGGGCTGGCAGGTCTATGCGGCGATGTGTCAGGAGATGCAGGCACTGGGTCGGCAGTTCCTGGCGTTGCTGCCGCCCGCGGCTACCGCGATCGTCCTGTTCGGTCGTTCCTACAATGCCTTCAGCCGCATCGGCAACATGGGGATTCCCCACAAGTTCGCCGGCCGCGGCTACCCGATCATTCCCCATGACTTCCTCCCACCGGATGATCCCGAAGGGGAGGCCCCCGACCACATGTTCTGGACCAGCGGCCGCCACATCCTGCAGGCTGCCAGCCAGGTCCAGAAGCACCCGAACCTCTTCGGTGTATTCATCACCAGCTTCAGCTGCGGCCCCGACTCATTCCTCCTCGGCTATTTTCGGGAGCGCATGGGACAGAAGCCGTCACTGATTCTCGAACTCGATGCCCATACCGCCGACGCCGGCGTCGATACCCGCATCGAGGCTTTTCTCGACGTCGTCAGCAACTACCGGGAAAGCCGCCTTGCGGCCGTCGAGGGCGCGGCCTTTGCCGCGCCCCGTCCCGACCGGCGCCGGAGCAGCGGCACCATCGCGGCCGGCGGCCGCCGGTACGCTCTGACCGACCCGGGAGTCCGGGTCCTGGTCCCTTCCATGGGGGTCAACGGCACCCAAGGGTTCACCGCCGCTTTCCGCTATGCCGGCGTCGATGCCGTGGCCGCTCCCCCGCCGGGGCGGGAGGAACTCAACCTCGGCAAGGGCGTCGCCACCTGCAAGGAGTGCCTCCCCCTGATGCTGACCGTCGGCAGCCTGCGCAAGTACCTCCAGCAGGGGCCGCGCCAGGAACAATTCCTGCTCTATTTCATGGCCGGGTCCGACGGCCCCTGCCGGTTGGGGCAGTATCAGGTTTTTCTCGACAACTACCTTGAGAAAAACCGGATCGAAAACGTCGGCCTGCTGACCTTGAGCTGCGAGAATGGTTATGCCGGTCTGCCGAGCCGTTTCAGCCGCCGTGCCTGGCAGGCCCTCTGCATCGCCGACGGCTTCGACGAAATCGAGGCGGCGATCCGGGCGCTGGCGCTCGACCCCGCCGCCGCCCTGGCCCGGTTCGAAGCGGGCAAGGAGCGGATCTTCCGCAGTTTGGCCGAAGATGATCGGGAGGGGATGCTGAAGGTGCTGGGGGAGGAACTGGCCACGCTGGCCGACTACCCCCTCCGGGGCAAGCCGGAGGACGCCCTGCGGATCAACCTGGTCGGCGAGATCTATGTCCGGCGCGACAATTTCTCCCGGCAGAACCTGGTGGCACGGCTGGCCGAACGGGGTATCGTGGTGCGCACCGCTCCCCTCACCGAATGGCTCCATTACAGCGACTACTGCGCCGTCCACGGCCTGGCGTCCAATACCTCGCTTTGGGAGCGGCTGGGGGTGAGGCTGAAGCAGGTATTCAAGCGGCGCGACCAGCAGGCCATCGAGCAGCAGATGGCCCGCTCCGGCTATTTCCGGGGGGGCGGCCACCATATACCCCAGGTCGTCCGCGCCGGCAGCCGGCTGGTGAACCCGGCACTGGCGACCGAGGCGAGCCTGACCGTCGGCACTACCCTACTGGAACTGGGGGAGGTCGCCCACGGCGTGATCAGCATCGGTCCCTTCGGCTGCATGCCCTGCCGGATCGCCGAGGCGGTTCTCAACGGGCGGCTGTCCAGCGAAAAATCGCATCTCTCCGGCAGCCACCAACAGCCCGGGTCGGCCGGGGCCGTGGATTTGCCCCTGCCGTTTCTGGCCATCGAGACCGACGGCAACGCCTTTCCGCAACTGGTGGAAGCCCGGTTGGAGACCTTCCTGCTGGCTGCCCAGCGTCTGCGGGACGGACTGAAAAAAGAGGCGCTTCCGGCGGACCCGGCAACACCTTCCGGACCCCGGTCCGCTCATCCCGTCACCGGCACCTCCTGCGGGAGGTGCGATTGGGGCACCGGCCCCCTTGACCTGGAGGGCTCGGGAGAACCCGCACAGCTGGCATCGCGGACCCAGTTCAGGTGCTTGAAATGATGGGGCTTGCCGCCTTTCACCCGGGCCCCTTCCGGTGGACGGTCCGCTGCGTCGGGTCATGAACTACCGGCTGGCGGCCAACCTGGTCACCCTGCTGCACTTTCTTTTCGTGGCTGCCGCCGTCCTCGGCGGCTTCAGCCTGCTCCTCGATTACCGCTGGGCCCTGTTGCACCTGCCGGTCGTTGCCTGGGCGGCCTTCGTCAACCTGAGCGGCCGGCCCTGTCCCCTCACCCCCCTGGAGAAGCGATGGCGCCAGGCCGCCGGCGAGATCCCCTTCGCCGGCGGTTTCGTCGTGCACTACCTCGGCTGGCTGTTGCCCCGGTCCTGCCCGGAGCGAACGGTGGAAAAGCTCGTCGGCGCCGGGGTACTTTTCTGGAACCTTCTCGTCTATGGGGGAATCTGCTGCTGGCTTGAATTCTGGCGCTAGGGTCGTTGTCCTGCCGCCAACAATCGGAACTTAACTTCCCGCATCGTCTCTCCCTCAGTTGATACTTATCCCGAACTCCACCCGGCTCGCCGGCTCCCCCTTCTTTTCTGGCGGCTTTTCGATTTTGGCGCTCTTCAAGAAGAGGCGCGAGGCGAGTTCTTTCCCCTGCTGCTGCAGAAAGGTCTGGACCGCCGCGGCGCGCTGCCTGGCCAGCTCCTGCAGCTCGGCCTCGTGGACCGGGATGTTGGCGAGGAGCAGCTTTTCCATCTCGTCGTTGGGAAGGTCCTTGGCGAATCCCAGGAAATTGCGCGGCTTGGGAAACTTGGCCTGGCGGTAGACGCTGCGCAGCAGTCGCGGGTAGTCCGCCGCGGTGACCTCCGCCTTCTGCGTCGCATCTCCACCTGCCTTGGCGCCGCGGATCTCGGCCTGGCTCGCCTGGAGCAGGCGCTGCTGCAGCTGCTCTTTCCGGTACCCTTCCGGATCCCGCTCGGGATCGACGAAGCCGCTGATTTCCAGTTTCAGGGCCGGCCTTTCCACCAGGGCCTTGGCTAGGCGGGCGAGCTTCCGCCGGGCCTCGGCCGAAAGCTCTGCGCTCCCCGGGTTGAAGCCCACCTGGCTCAGGTCCGCGTCGCTGCCGCCGCCGACCAACGCCGCCAGCAGGGAGAAGGGGGAGGTGGCCGCCTTGACCAACAGGTTCTTGACGATGGTGAAGACCGCGCCCCAGACGTGGAACTCGGGGTCGTCGGTGCGGCCGCTGACCGGCAGGTCGAGATGAATCTCCCCCTGGCGGTCCTTGAGCAGCGCCACCGCCAGCCGCACCGGCAAGGCGGTGGCGTGCTCGCTTTGCACCGTGCTGCCGAAGGTGAACTGGTCGAGGAATACCCGGTTGCTGGCCGTCACCTGGCGGTTGGCGATGTGGTATTCCAGATCCAGGAAGAGTTTCCCCTTGTCGATGGCGTAGCCGAGGTAGGTCCCGGAGTAGGGGGTGGCCGGCGCCAGGTCGATGTTGGAGAAGGTCACCTTGAGATCGATGAACAGGGGATCGCGCAGCGGTTCGATGCTGCCGGTGATCTTCAACGGGGAGCGGTTCTCCAGCTCACCGCGCAGGTCGACTTCGGCGGGCTGCTTGGATGTGCTGTCCAGGCCGGTGATGCGGCCGCCGAGGCGGTACATGGTGGTGGAGAAAATGTCCGGCAGGTGGTGGTCGGTAAAGGCGAGGGTGCCGCCCTGCAGGGTCACCCGGTCGATTCGCACCGGGGGCCGGGGAGAGGGAGCGGCTTTCTCCGGCGGCGGGGCGGCGGCCGGCGGCGGTCCCGCCGGGGGCGGGCCAGGTGCGGCAGTGCTGGTGACGCTGGCCAGGTTGATCCGGCCGTCGGGCGTGACCAGGATCTTCGCCTGGTAGTTGTTGAGGGCGATGCCGGCCACGGCGATCTGCAGCGGGTCGAGCTTGATCCGCAGGCCATCAAGCTGCAGGCTTTCCCAGGCGAGCAAGGTGTCGTGAACCAGAGGATCGTGCAGGTTCAGGCGGCGGATCCCGAGGCTGCCGGCGATGGTCCCGCCCAGACCGGTCCCCTGGCGGTGCAGCCGGTAGTCGAGCTTGCCCCCCAGTCGGCCTTCCGTGACGTCCAGGTTGACCGTCGGCGGCAGCCAGGGAGCGAAGGGGGGCAGGGGGAGGCGGGTGAGCTGCAGCTCGCCGCCGATGCTTAGCGGAGTGTGGACGAGGCGGCCCGAGAGCTTCACGCTCCCCTTGCCCATCCGGAAGGAGAGCCGGTAGGGACTCTCGGTCGCCTTCGGGAAATTCAGTTCCTCGAGGTCGAAGGCCAGATCGTCGATTGCCAGCAGTCCCGGCTTGGCGAGGGTGGCGTCGGTCAGGCGCAGGGTCGAATCGGCGCCGGCAATCTTCCCGATGTGCAGTTGCCAGGGGGGGAGGGGCTTGGCCGCCGGCGGCGGGGAGGGTGCGGGAGCGGATGGCGGCGCCGGGCGCAACAGGTTCAACGGGCTCAGGCGACCGTCGGCCTGGCGGGTGGCGACCAGTTCCGCCCCTTCGAGGCGCAGGCTGTCGAGGACCGCGCTGCGCCGGCCGAGGTCGAGCGCACCGCCCTCCAGGAAGAGGCCGGCCAGGGAGAGGTGATCGGCGCCGCCGAACGGGGCGTTCTCCTCCTCCAGCGAGGCCTCCACTGCCGAAAGATGCAGGTTTTGATCGGGATCGTAGTCCACGGCGCCGGAAATCCCCAAACGTCCGGAGACCGGGGCGGCCAGCCGGTCGGCGAGGTAGGGATAGTAGGGGGCGAGGGGCAGGTCGCTGAGATGGAAATGGGCCTGGAGGGCCGGCGGGTTCATCCCCGCCTTGCCTGCGCTGGAAAAGGTCAGGCCCCGCTTCGTCTGCAGGCCGAAGCTGAAGTCCGCCAGGTCGCCGGCAAGGTTGGAGAGATCGTGCAGGTGCAGGTTGATCTCCCGGACCTCCTCGTGGAAGCCGCCAGGAGGGAGCAGGTCGGTGAAGTGAATCCTGCCGAGGCGCAGCCGGAAGGTCTCCACCGCCACCACCATCTCCGGTCCGGCCGGGGCTGCCGGGGCTGCCGGGGCTGCCGGGGCCGGGAGGAGCCGGGCGAAGTTCCAGATCCCGTCGGCATTCCGGCTGAGGTGGAGTTCGGGATCGTAGATGGAGAGTTCCTTGAGGGCGACCTGGCGCTGGGCGAGGTCGATGAAGTCGATCCGCGCGACGAGCAGCGGCAGGCTGAACAGCGGCGTGCCGTCCAGCAGGTTGAGATTGAGGCCGCTCAGGGTGAGGTCGCCGCTGAGCAGCAGCTGCGGCCGGCCGGCGTCGGTCACGCGGTAGTGGACGGTCATCGCCAGGGCCAGGCGGCCGCTGGCCAGCTGTACCGGCAGGGGCTGAGGCGCATAGTCGACGTAGTCCACCAGGTCAAGGTCGTGGAGGCCGATCGACAGCGAGGCTTCCACGCTTTTGGAGAAGGGTTTGAGCTGCCCCTCGGCGCGGAACGGGGAGCCGTCGACCTGCAGGCTGAGGGCCGGCTCCACGTAATGGTCAGCGAGGTAGGAGACGTTGCCGATCACCGGCACCCGCAGCTCAAGCTGGCGGATGGTGTGGGTCCGTTTGTCCTTCCGGGTCAAATCGGCGAGGTCGACGGAGCCGTCGCGGATCACCAGGTTGTTGAGGGAAAAGTGCAGCGGTTCGCTCGGGGGGGCGGCCGCCGGGGTCTCTGCAGCGGCGGGCGGGAGCAGGTCGGAGAAGTTTAAGCGCCGCGGGCCGGTGCGCTGCAGCAGCAGGTAGGGGCGGTCAAGTTCGACATCGTCGAGGATCAGCGCCCAATCGGCCAGGGAGCGGCTGCTCATGGAGACCTTCAGGCGGTCGAAGGCGAGGAAGCGCCCCTTGCCCCCCGGTTCGCTGAGCGCAAGGTCGTGGAGGGTCAGGGTCAGGGTCAGCGGGTTGATGGAGATATCCCCGATGCGCAGGGTGCGATCGGTGTGCTCGCCTACCCAGGCGACGGCGCGGCTGCGCAACTGGCCGGGGAGAATCAGGATGACGGCCAGCAGGATCAGGACGACGAGGGCGGCAACGACGGCAGTGACGCGTTTCCAGCGTGACATACGGGCCTTCCGGTCGGACGGGCGGGAGTTTTGTTCCAAGTATAGTCAGCGGGAGGAAGGTTGTCACAGGCGGGACCGGGAAATGTATACGGATGGCGATATCTATCGCTGCCGACCAGAAATCTTCTGGTAAGCTTTGACAGGGACCGATCCGGTCCCTTTCTCGTGTCTCCCGCTCCGGAGTCTGAGTTCATGACCCGCAAGATTTTCGTCGCCGCGACCGGGCAGAACTGCGGCAAGACCACCGTCTGTCTGGCGCTGTTGCACCTGGCGCAGAAGAAATTCGACCGGGTCGGCTTCATCAAGCCGCTGGGGCCAAAACCGGCGCTGCTGAACGGCCGGGCGATGGACAAGGACGCGGCGCTGATGGCCGAGGTCTTCGGCCTGAAGAAGGAGCTGCGCCACATGTCGCCCGTGGTCCTCTATCCAGAGACCACCCGCCAGGTGATCGACGGCCAGGTCGACCCGGCCGCCTACCGGGCGCAGGTCCTGGAGGCCTGTGCGGCGCTGGAGAAGCAGTGCGATTTCCTGGTCATCGAGGGTTCCGGCCATCCCGGGGTCGGCTCGGTGGTCGGCCTCTCCAACGCCGCCATCGCCCGTTTGCTCGGGGCACCGGTGCTGCTGGTCACCGGCGGCGGAATCGGCAACGTCATCGACGCCGTGACCCTGAATAGCGCCCTGTTCGAGAAGGAGGGTGCCGCACTGCGGGCGATCCTGGTCAACAAGCTGATTCCGGAAAAACGCGAGGCGACCCTCGACTACCTGCACCGGGCGCTTGTCGGCGCTCCCTTTGCGGTTCTCGGCGGCTTCAACTACCAGCCGATTCTCGCTAACCCGACCTTGGCCCGGGTGGCCAGGCTCCTCGACCTGGAACTGCACGGCAACCGCCGTGAGGCTCGGCGCATCATCCACCACGTGCAGATCGGTGCCGCCTCCACCCAGCGCGTCGCCGAGCTGCTAAAGAACGATTCGCTGCTGATCGTCACCAGCAGCCGCGACGAGCTGCTGGTAACGCTGGCCAATCTCTACCAGATCCCCGAGTACCGGACGAAGATCGTCGGCCTGCTGATCCCGGGGCTCATGCAGATCAACAAGATCACCCAGCAGATCCTCGACCGCAGCAACATCCCCTACCTGCGCACCCAGCAGTCCACCACCGCCGAGCTCTACCAGACCGTTGTCGAGGACGTCTCCAAGCTGACCGCCGAGGACAAGGAGAAGCTCGACCTGGTGCGGGAGCTGGCCGAATACCGCCTCGACTTCGCGGCAATCGACGCGCTCTTCGCTTGAAGGAGACTGCGCGCCGGCACCAGCTCTGGAAACCCCATTCGAACCCAAGAAAGGGCAACTTTTCCAACACGAAGGACACGAAGAAGACCCTGATTGGTATTGTTTTTCGTTCGTGCTCTTCGTGGTGAGAACATCTTTTTAACCGACTCAGCAGCCAGGAGGTGGCGACATGGATGAATTTCTGACCACCCTCAAGGAAACCGTCAACCCCCCCACCCAGCCGGTGGGCGTCAACCTGCTGCGTGATGCGGCGGCGGTCGCCGGGGCGAAGATCCGGGTGCGCGGCCAGCGCCTGACGATCTGCCAGCAGATCGCCTACAGCCGCCTCTACGGCTGGTCGACCTGGGTGGACAAGGAGACCAGCCACTGCGTTCTCGGCGCCGCCTGCGCCGGTCTGATCGCACCGCCGCAGCGGGTCCTCGACGGCAGCGTCAACGCCGGCATCTACCAGCAGGGTCAGCCTGCCGCGGCGGCGATGCAGCAGGCGATGCCGCGGGTTCCCGCCGGGGTCGTCGGGGTGCTGACCTATCCCCTGGCGCGGCCGGTAGCCGGGCTGGAGCCGGAACTGGTGGTGGTCTACTGCAACACCGCCCAGGCGATGCGCCTGGTGCAGGCGTTTCTCTACCTTGAAGGGGGCGAATTTGTGATGAAAAGCTCCGGCGACGCCGGGGTCTGCTCGCGGGGGGTGGCGCAGGTGGCCATCAGCGGTGAGCCGACGGTGGAAATCCCCTGCCTCGGCGACCGGCGCTTCGCCATGACCCAGGACTTCGAGCTGCTGGTCGGCATCCCGGCCGCCTGGCTGGAGCGTACCGCCGAGGGGCTGGCCGCAACCCACAAGGCGGGGATCCGCTACCCGGTGCCGTTCCAGATTCCCAGCGGCTGCGAGCTGCCGGCCGACTACATCACCGCCGAGGAGGATTGAAGCCATGCCCCATCTCCAGTTCGAAGTGAACTTTCCGGTCCCCGAAGCCGACAAACCGGTCTTTGCCGCCCGGATCAAGGAGCACTTCGCCACCATCATGGATACCGGTACCGACCATATCGGCATCACCCTGCGCTGCCTGGGACGCAACGATCTCTCCTTCGGCCACGCCGAAGACCCGGCGGCCGGCATCGCCTTCGTCAACGCCGACATCCGCGGCGGTCGCAGCCAGGCCCAGAAGCGCCGGCTCAGCCTCGCCTTCATCGCCGAGCTCGGCAACTTCTGGGAGGTGCCGCCGCAAAACGTCTACGTGATCCTCTCCGAGCACAGCGGCGAACACTTCCAGCTCCACGACCGCGTCCTCCCCGGCTGGTCCGAGGGGGAGGACCCGCTGGGCGGACCGCCGGAAACCCGCTGACCCTCTGGAGGTGACACCATGGCCAGGGCCTGGCAATGCGAACTCTGCGGCTATGTCCACCAGGGGGACGCTCCCCCCGAGAGCTGCCCGATCTGCGGCGCCGAACAGGAGGCCTTTGCGCCGCTGACGGTGGTGGCCGAGCCGCTCCCCGTTCCGCCCGCAGATGCCTGGCGCTGCGGCGTCTGCGACCACCTGGCGGATGGGGCGCAGCCGCCGGCGCAATGCCCGGTCTGTGGCGCGCCGGCCCAGCTTTTCACTCCCGCCGGGGCAGCAACGCCGCTCGCCGTCGGCAGCCAGGTGCGGCGGCTGGTGGTGGTCGGGGCGGGGATTGCCGGCCTGACTGCGGCCGGCGAAGCACGCCTGGCGTCCCCCGAAATCGAGATCGTGCTCGTCTCCCGTGAATCGAGTCTCCCCTACTACCGCCTCAACCTGACCCGCTATCTGGCCGGTGAGGTCGACCTCGAGGCACTGCTGGTGCGCCAGCAGGAATGGTTCCGGCAGCAGCGCATCAGCTGGCATCCCGGTGAGGCGGTGGCCCTGGAGCGGGAGCGGGGCCGGGTCCTGCTGCGCTCCGGCGAAACCCTCGACTACGACCGCCTGATCCTGGCCAACGGCTCGCACCCCTTCGTGCCGCCCCTGGCCGGGGTAACCCGCGACGGCGTGACGGTGCTGCGCACCCTCGCCGATGCCCGCGCCATCGAGGCACGGCTGCGCCCGGGGCTGCGCTGCGTCTGCATCGGCGGCGGCCTGCTCGGCCTTGAGACCGCCGGCGCCCTGGTCCGCCGCGGGCTGCAGGTGGCGGTCCTCGAGGGGCAGCCGTGGCTGCTCCCCCGGCAGCTGCCGCAACGGGGCGGGGAGCGGCTGCAGCGGCTGGTCGAGGACCAGTCGATCGCGGTCCGCTGCGGCGTCGAGGTGCGGGAGCTGACCGGCGACGAGGCGGTGCGCGGGGTGCGTTTGGCCGACGGCAGCGAGCTGGCTGCCGACCTGGTGATCCTCTCCGCCGGGGTGCGTCCCAACAGCCATCTCGCCCGGCAGGGCGGGCTCAAGGTCGCCACCGGGGTGCTGGTCGACGACCGGCTGATCACCTCCGATCCGGCGATCCTGGCCGCTGGCGACATCGCCGAGCACCGCGGGCGGCTCTACGGCATCTGGCCCGCGAGCTACGCCCAGGGCGTGGTCGCCGGCCGCAACGCCGTTGGCGCCGAGGCGGAGTTTCCCGGGATTCCCCCGTCGACCCGGCTCAAGGTCCTGAACTGCGATCTGTTCAGCGTCGGCCGGCTGGACCAGCCCGATGCCAGCTACCGGCTTTGTGAAATCGAAGACGAAAACGGCTACCGAGGTTTGGTCTGTCACGACGGCCGGGTAACCGGCGCGGCGCTGCTCGGCAACACCGAACTGGCCGGCGAACTGACCGAGGCGGTACGGGGAGAAGTGGCCCTGGCGCGGCTACCGACTATTCTCGCGCACTTTCCACAGTTGACGGCCGACGGCCGCTGAGGCCTTCGTCAGCCGTCGGCAACGCGAAAATCAACCCCTTGCCCTGCACTGGAGGGTTGCCAAGCGGTTTCGATTTTGCGAGGATAGCGAGGTTGGCCGACAGGGGGTGGGTACATCCCGCCTCCCCGGCAGAATTCCCAGCCAGAGAGGGCCCCAAACGATGTCGTTTACCGGCGATCTGGAACACCTCCCCATCGTTGACATCATCCAGCTGCTGCATGCGGCCCGCAAATCCGGAACCCTGACCGTCCATAACGCCAAAGGGGACAGCCAACTGGTGTTTCGCGACGGCTTCATCGTCAGCGCCAACAGCGCCCGCAACACCCTGCGCATCGGCCGCATCCTCCTCGAAATCAATGCCATCACCGAAGCCGACCTGGAACAGGCCCTGGCCGAGCAGCATGCCGCCGGCGCCGAACGCAAGCCGCTGATCACCACCCTTATCGAACGTGGACTGGTCGACAAGGAGGATGCCTTCAAGGGGCTGGAAATCCTCATCGAGAAGACCGTGCTCGAGGTCCTGATCTGGAAGGAGGGGTCCTTCACTTTCGACGTCGACATCGTCAATGTCGCCGACGAGTACCGCTACATCCCCGAGAAGATGAAGCGGGAGGTCAACCTCAACAGCCAGAACGTGCTCATGGAGGCGCTGCGTCTCTACGACGAGAAGGTGCGCGACGGCGAGCTGGAGACCGAGTTCGTCGCCGAGGAGGTTGCCGCCAAGGCCCCGCCGGCAGCTTCCCCCGCCGCTGCAGAGGACCCCGGCATCTCTGCCGACATCCTCGGCCTGGCCGACATCGACCGCCTGGAGCAGAAGATTCCGAACATCTTCATGGGACTCGCCGATCCCGAGCCTGACCCGGTCGATCAGCTTCGGCAGCGGGTGCTGGAAAATGCCCCCGAACTGCCGGATGCGGATCGGGAGGTCATCGTCGGCTACCTCCAGCCGTTGTTCGTCGCGAGCGACCGGGAGCGGGGCGCCGCGGCCGGCCGGGCGGTGATCCTGTTCAGCCCCGATCCCCTGCTCGGCCAGGCGCTGACCGTGCTCTGCAGGCATGACGGCCTGCTCGCCTTTACCACCACCGAGGCCCAGGACCTCGACATGATCCTCGCCCAGTCGCTGGGCAAGGGGCTGCAACCGCTGGTGATCTTCGACCGGCCCGAGGCGACCGGCATGTTCAGCTCGGTGGCTTTGCAGGAGCTGCGCCTGCGCCTGGGGGCGGCGGCGCCGCAGGCGCTGTTCATGCAGCTTGCGGCCCCGGCCGATGTCGCGACGGTTTACGCTGCCCACGCCTCCGGAGTCCGGCTGACCCTGCCGCGCCCCCTGCCGGCACCCGACGGAGTGGACTTCGGCTATCAGTTCTGCCAATTTCTCCAGGCCGTGCGACATTGTCTTCAAGGCTGGGCCGAGGATGGCGGCGACGGTATGGCCGGCCAGTTGCTGCAGTCCTGCCGGGCCCTCAGGGAGCTGACAGAACCCCGGGACGTCGCCTTGGAGTTGCTCAAGTTCGTGGCCGGCATCTTCCCCCGGGCGCTGATCCTGGTCGTCGGCAAGGACGAACTGGTCGTCGACCGCTGCCTGGGGCCGGCGGCGGCCGGAGAACTCCTGGCCGGGGCCCGCATTCCCCTCGCCGGGGAGTCGCTGTTCACCGAAGTCTGTGCCGGCAGCCGTCCCTTCTACGGCCCGGCGGACGACCCACTGCTCGACGGGCAGCTGCAGCGACTGCTTGGCGCCCCCGCCTTTCCCGAGGTGTTGCTTCTGCCGGTGACCAGCTTCGGCAAGACCCGGGTTCTGATCTATGCCGATTTCGCCGACCGCGCGGTTGCCGGCGTTCCTCTCCCTCTGCTGGAGATCCTTGCCGGCGAGGGAGGGCTGGTCCTGGAGAATGCTCTCTACCGGAAGAAACTTCAGAAAGGTCCGCTCTAGGCCGCTCTTTGCCGCGGACCTATTTCCCTTTCACGAGGCCTTGCTATGGATGCCGCCAAACTCAACCAGATCCTTGAGATCGCCTTTGAAAAACGGGTTTCCGACGTTCATTTCGAAGTGGACAACCCGCCGATTTTCCGCGCGCGCGGCCAGCTGATCCGGGCCAAGCTGCCTAACCTGACCCCCGCGGACACCGAGTTCGTCGCCAAGACCATCCTGGCCTACAACCGCCGCCCCTTGAGCGAAGAGCTGCACGAGCAGGATGCCTCCTACTCGCTGGCCAACGGCGGGCGTTTCCGGGTCAGCCTGTTTCGGCAGCGCGGCAACATCGGCGTCGTCATGCGCGCCATCCCGCCCCGGGTCGGCACCTTCAAAGACCTCAATCTGCCCGCCGTCCTGGGCAAGATCGCCTGCGCTCCCAACGGCCTGATCCTCGTCACCGGCCCCACTGGCAACGGCAAGTCGACGACCCTGGCCTCGATGCTGCGCTTTCTCAACGAAAATTTCAGTCACAACATCGTCACCGTCGAGGACCCCATCGAGTTCCTTTTTACTTCCAACAAGAGCTGCATTGTGCAGCGCGAGGTCGGGCTCGACACCGACAGCTTCAATATCGCCCTGAAGACCGTGCTGCGCATGGATCCCGACGTCATTATGGTCGGCGAAATGCGCGAGGCCGACACCATCGATGCCTGCCTCAAGGCCGCCGAGACCGGTCACCTGGTCTTCTCTACCTTGCACTCGCCCAACGCCACCTCGACCATCAACCGGGTGATCGGCAGCTTCCCTCCTGAAAGCCAGGAAATCGTCCGCCAGCGTCTTGCCGACTGCCTGGTGGCCATCGTCTCCCTGCGCCTGGCCAAGGACAAGAGCGGCGAAGCGATCCTGCCGGTAGTCGAAGTGATGCGCTCCACCACCACCATCCAGGCTTGCATTCGCGAGGGGCGCCTGGAAGAGATCGAGAAGAACATCGAGAAGGGGCGGGACCAGTACGGGATGCAGACCCTGGACCAGCATCTGATCGAACTTTGCAAGCGGGGGATCATCGCCGTCGAGGAGGCCAAGCGCATCTCCCGCTCCACCGACCTCGAGCGCAAGCTGATGATGGATGGGTAGTCGCCGACCGCTGCCAAGCTGGCAACGGCCGGACAATCCTGGCCAGGCCCGGTCAACGGTGCTGTTATGGCAGGAACTCGAATTTAGAAGGGAATAGTTGTTCCGATGCAGAGCAAACCGCAAGCCATGATCCTGGGAACCGGCCGCGCCGTTCCCGAAAAGATCCTCAGCAATAGTGACCTGGAGCAGATGGTCGCGACCACCGACGAGTGGATTGTCACCCGCACCGGCATCCGCCAGCGCCACGTCGCGGCACCGGGGTCGCCCCTATCCGACTTGGCGGCCGAGGCGGCCAGGGCCGCCCTGGCTGATGCCGGGGTCGCCGCCGAAGAGATCGACCTCATCATCCTCGGCACGGTGACCGGCGACATGAAATTTCCGGCCACTGCCTGTTTGGTCCAGGAGAAAATCGGCGCCAGAAACGCCGCTGCCTTTGACATTGCCGCAGCCTGTTCCGGTTTCATCTACGGTTTGCAGGTTGCCTCCGGGATGATGGCAGTTGCCGGTTACCGCCGGGTGCTGGTGATCGGCGGCGAGATTCTCACCTCCATGGTCAACTGGCAGGACCGGGATACCTGTGTGCTGTTCGGCGACGGGGCCGGCGCGGTGGTGCTGGGCCCCGCCGAAGGCGACCGTGGATTGCTGCAGTGCTACCTGAAGAGCGACGGCGCCTTCAGCCAGCTCCTTTACAACCCCGGCTGCGGCAGCCTCAACCCGCCCACCCCGGAGAACGCCGCAGAGCAAATCCACACTATCCGCATGGTCGGCAAGGAAGTCTTCCGCAACGCCGTGACCTCCATGAACGACGCCCTGCAGCGGGTCCTCGACGCCAGCGGCCTTTCCGTCGCCGACCTCGACCTGGTGATTCCCCACCAGGCCAACCTGCGGATCATCGAGGCGGTGGCCAAGCGCTTCGGCCTGCCGGCCGAGAAGGTCTACGTCAACGTCGAGCGCTACGGCAACACCTCGGCGGCCTCGATTCCCATCGCCCTCGACGAGGTCCGCAGGAGTGGCCGGGTCGGCACGGGGGGGACCATCGGCCTGGTCACCTTCGGTGCCGGCTTCACTTGGGCAGCCGCCCTGCTGCGACTCTGATCCTCCGCCGATCCCTTGTCCACCCTTTGACGTCGACAGGCCGGGCGCCCCTTGTGGGTGACCCGGCCTGTTTGTTTCCCCGGCCCAATTCCGTCAGCTTACAGCTTACAGCTTACAGCTGCCTAAGGCATCTGCAGCGGCAATTCGGCCAGCGCGGCGAGCTGTTCGCGCAGGGCGAGAATCTGTTCTCCCCAATAGCGGGGGGTGTTGAACCAGGGGAAATGATGGGGGAAGGAAGGATCGTCCCAGCGCCGTGCCAGCCAGGCGCTGTAGTGGAGCAGGCGCAAGGCGCGCAGCGCCTCGATCAGGCGTAGTTCGCGGGGGTGGAAGTCGCAAAATTCGCCATAGCCGTCGAGGATCTCGCCGAGCTGAACCGTCTGCCGGCTGCGGTCCCCGGAGAGCATCAGCCACAGATCTTGGACCGCCGGGGCCATGCGGGCGTCGTCGAGGTCGACCAAGTGCGGCGCGCCGTCGCGCCAGAGGATGTTGCCGGCGTGACAGTCCCCATGGACACGGATGAAGCGGGGAGCGACGGCGGCAAAGAGTTCCTCGATGGCCTGGAGCAGCTCCTCGCTCAGGGCCTGGTAGTTGGCCCGGAAGTCGGCGGGCACGAACCCCTCGAGAAGCAGGGCCACGCTCTGGCGGCCGAAGGCAAGGCTGTCGAGGTGCGGCCGGTGGACAAAGGGGCGGACCGCGCCGATAGAATGCAGGCGTCCCAGCAGCCGGCCCATGATCAGCAGGTTGTCGAGATTGTCGAACTCGGGAGCATGGCCTCCCTGGCGGGGACTGAGGGAGAAGCGGAATCCCTCGTAGCTGAACAGGGTTTCGCCGTCGACGACCAGCGGTGCCACCACCGGCAGTTCGTGGGCGGCCAGTTCGAGGGTGAACTGGTGCTCCTCGTGAAGCTGCTCCTCGGACCAGCGTTCCGGCCGGTAGAATTTGGCGATCAGCGGCGGACCCTCTTCGATGCCGACCTGGAAGACGCGGTTTTCGTAGCTGTTCAGGGCGAGGATGCGGCAGTCGCAACGGTAGCCGCAACTTTCCACCGCAGTCATGACTAGGTCGGGGGTCAGTTTCTGGAAGGGATGGCAGGGTGAGTTCATGAGTTGACCGCGCTGGGATGGGGAGGCCGGGGGCCTTCGTCGTCGTGCCGGGGGAACCAAAAAAGCAGGCAGGGTGCAACGCCGCCGCCCGGGCGTGTTCCCGGTTTCCTCACCTTAAACCGGCAGCCGGCAGGAAGGCAACCCGGTAATATCGGTGCCCATCCTTCCGGGGGTAGGGTACGAACGCTGACTGCGCTATAATGATTCCGTCCCGCAACCCGGAAGCTGCCCATGCCATCCTTCGCTAACGGTTGTCCTGGGCCGGCGGAGCCGGCCCTCGAAAGAGCCATCCGCCAGTTCAACAGCGGCCAATACTACGCCTGTCACGAGACCCTCGAGGAACTCTGGCTCGACGAAAAGAGCGACCTTCGTTATCTCTACCAGGGGATTCTGCAGGTTGGCATCGGCCTGTTGCATATAAAGCGCGGCAACGGCGCCGGTGCCCTCTCGCTGCTGACGCGGGGTCCCCGGCTGCTGCTCCCGTTTGTGCCGACCGCCTGCGGCATCGACGTCGCTGCCCTGCTCATGGCGGCCGAACAAATTCTCTCAACCCTCCAGAGCGACAGCCTCGAGGCTGCGCAGACCCTCCTCGCCCGGGTTCCCCCGCACATCCATCACCAGCCCAGCACCTTAAAGGAATAGCCGGCCCTTGCCAGCGGCACACCGCCATTGACAAGCGGCTGCCGCTGGCAGAGAATGGCCGCCATGAACGAACTGGACGACAGCCTCCCTCTCGGCAAAACCACCGTCTACGCGGCGGAATACGACCCGCAGCTGCTCTGCCCCGTGGCGCGCAGCCGCAAGCGGGAGGAACTCGGTCTGGCTGGAAAGCTCCCCTTCGAGGGGGTCGATCTCTGGACGGCCTACGAACTCTCCTGGCTCGACCCAAAGGGGAAGCCGGTGGTGGCCATGGGCGAGTTTCGCGTTCCCTGCAGTTCACCGAACCTGATCGAGTCCAAGTCCTTCAAACTCTACCTTAATTCCCTCAACCAGACCTGCTTTGCCTCATGCACCCAGGTGCAGGAGTTGCTTGCCGCCGACCTGGAGCGGGCGGCCGGCGCCCCGGTCGGGGTGCGGCTCTTACCGGGGCCGGTCTTTGCCGGCACCGGCCTGGCGGCCCTGCCGGGACGCTGCATCGACGATATCGATATCGAGATCGACACCTACAGCCTGGCGCCGCAGCTTCTGGAGGACGCGGCCGACCCGGCGACGGTGGTCGAGGAGGAACTGCACAGCCATCTGCTGAAGAGCAACTGCCTGGTTACCCGCCAGCCCGACTGGGGGAGCGTTATGGTCCGCTACCGTGGCGGCCGCATCGACCCGGCGGCGTTGCTGCGCTACCTGATCTCCTTCCGCCAGCACAACGAATTTCACGAGCAGTGCGTGGAGCGGATTTTCGTCGACCTGCTGCGCCACTGCCGTCCCGAACTGCTCACCGTCTATGCCCGCTACACCCGTCGCGGCGGTCTTGACATCAATCCTTTTCGCAGCAACTTTGAAACCACCGTGGACAACCTGCGGCTGCCGCGGCAGTAGCACGGAAATCGGATCTGCAACGTAAAAGGGACCGGCCGATTCGGCCGGTCCCTTTTGCATCTGTAGGTGAATCAGCGCCGTCGGCCGAAGAGCCGCAGCAGCATTAAAAAGAGGTTGACGAAATCGAGGTAAAGGGTCAGGGCACCGAGGATCGCCACCTTCTGGCGCTCTTCGCCAGCCAGGCCGGCGTGGGCGAGGCGCTTGATCTTCTGGGTGTCGTAGGCGGTCAGGCCGACGAAGATGAAGATGCCGAGGTAGGTGGTGATCCAGTAGATCATGGAGCTGTGCAGCCAGATGTTGACCACCGAGGCGAGCAGAAAGCCGACCAAGCCCATGAAGAAGAAGCTTCCCCAGGCGCTCAGGTCGCGGCGGGTCAGGTGGCCGTAGAGACTCATGGCGCCGAAGGTGCCGGCGGTGACGAAGAAGGTGCTGGCGATGGAACTGCTGGTGTAAGCGACGAAGATCGCCGCGAAGGTCACCCCGGAGAGGGCCGAGTAGAGGAGAAACAGCCCGGTAGCGGTAACGGCGCTCAGCCGGCGGATGGCCGCGGAGATGGCGACGACCAGTCCCAGTTCGGCGATGATCAGGCCGAAGAAAACCATTCGGTTGCCGAACACCAGTTCCAGCATGGGTCGGCTCGAAGCGGTGAACAGGGCGACGACGGCGGTCAGGGCGAGGCCGGCGGTCATCCAGCTGTAAACGCTGGGCAGGATGCCGCTTTGGCTGCTTACGGTCGGTCGAGCAGTGACGATGGTCGGTTGGTCCACGGGTGGTCCTCCTTGATCCGGGATTGAGTTAACGGCTTACTATAACAGAAACGGCCGTCTCGATAAAGGCTGCAGCGGCCCAATCCTGGCTAGTGGGTTGCGGGATGGTATCACTTGTGGTGCTGGTTGCCGTGGTCGTGCCCCTTGTCCTTACCGTGACCGCGCCTATTGGTCGGATGCCAGTCAAGCTCCCCTTTCTTGAGGGCATGGAACGCCGCCGAGCCGGGCTTTATGCCGAGGCTGCGGGCGATGGCCCCCCAGCCCTGCCGCCTATGCTCGCGGTAGACGCGCAGCACCGTTTCCGGCGGCTGCCGGCAGCGCTCCCCGAGCCACAGCACCACCGCGGCTTCGGCCGGCTCATCCACGGAACGCAGGACCAAGTCCAGGCGCACCCCGGAAACGTCGAAGCGGGCGCCCAGCTCGGCCCGGAAGCCGCTGGGATCCTGATGGGCGCTGAGGTTCAGGTCGCGGAGAAAGACCTCGAGGTCGGCGTGGGCGACGCCGGTGAGGCACAGAGTGCAGGCGATTACGGCCAGTGCCAAGATGCGAAGGTTCATGGCAGTTTTCTCCTCTTCAGGGCGAAGGTAGGGGGTCCCGCGTCCCGAACACAACGGGCCGGGGAGCATCGAGCGTTTAATTGCAAGTGGCGCGCCAGGAGGGGAAGTCTGGGGGCAGGGCTGTTCCCCGATGCTGGCCCGGGAGGCGAAGGGAAATGCGGGGAAAAAACGCCGGAAGCCTGCCCCTTTCCGTCATCGGCTTCGGCGGCTGCCATTGCTCCTTGGCCGATGGCGGCTTGACGCCGGCTGCAGCCGGGGGTTTATTGTTAACAGGCGCGAAACCCACTCTACCTGCCAGCCAAGGAGGTCGCCCATGACCGATCGCCTGCAGACCGCCCAGGAGTTGCTCGCCGCCAGACCCTCCCTCTCCGCCTTCGAGATTCACCGCCACGGCGACGAACTCCACCTGGTGAAGGAGGGGGAAAGCTTTGTTCGGCTGTTGCCGGTAGCCGACGACGGCTGGCGCATGGAATATTTTCACAATTTGGAGCGCTGGGAGGTTATCGATTTCACCGGTTCCCTGGAGGCTTGCCTCGATTTCCTGGCCGACTCTCCCCATTACCTGTTCTGGACAGGTTAGCCCACTCGTTGAGGAGAGACGATGACGAAACGAATGCAGGCGATGCGCCTGGAGCGGATTGTCGCCCTGCAGGAGTGCCGGCGGCCGCTACGTCTGGTCGACTGTCCGGTTCCTGAACCCGGGCCGGGGGAGGTGCGGATCGCAGTCAGCGTCTGCGGTGTTTGTCATACCGAACTCGACGAAATCGAGGGGCGCACCCCACCGCCGCGGCTACCGGTCATTCCCGGCCACCAGGCGGTCGGCCGCGTCGACCGGCTCGGTCCGGGGGTCGAGACCCTGCAAGCCGGCCAGCGGGTCGGGGTTGCCTGGATCTATTCGGCCTGCGGCGCCTGCCCCTGGTGCGCTGGCGGTTTCGAGAACCTCTGCCCGGATTTCCGGGCCACCGGCCGTGATGCCGATGGGGGCTATGCTCAATATATGGTCGTCCCGGCCGCCTTCGCCCACCCCATTCCCGAAACCATGGCGGATGTCGAAGCCGCACCGCTGCTCTGCGCCGGGGCGATCGGCTACCGCTCCCTGCGCCTGGCGGACCTCGAGGGGACGCTGCCCCTGGGCCTGACCGGCTTCGGCGCCTCGGCGCATCTGGTGTTGAAACTGGTGCGCCACCAGCACCCACAGCTGCCGGTTTTCGTTTTCGCCCGCAGCGAGCAGGAGCAGGAATTCGCCCGCGAGCTTGGCGCCGCCTGGGCGGGTGGGACCGAGGCGGAGCCGCCGGCGCCGATGCAGGCGGTGATCGATACCACCCCGGTCTGGAAGCCGGTGGTCGCCGCCCTGCGCCACCTCGCTCCGGGAGGACGACTGGTCATCAACGCCATCCGCAAGGAGAACAGCGACCGCCGGCTGCTGGCCGACATCGACTATCCCCGCGACCTGTGGCTGGAAAAGGAGATCAAGAGTGTGGCCAACGTCACCCGCGCCGACGTCCGCGAATTCCTGGCGCTGGCCGCGGAGGTGCCGATCCATCCCACCCACGAGGAATTCCTCCTCGCCGACGCCAACCGCGCCCTGTGCGAGCTCAAGGTTGGGCGGATCCGCGGGGCGAAGGTGCTGCGCATCGGCTGAACGGGACAGGGTTCAGAAGAGCCGGTACTGGTGTTCGTAGAAATGAAAAGCGCGCTTGACCCGGACCTGGACGGAAAAGGCGACGAACGCCGGCTTCTCAAGGGTGGCAGGGACAGGGCGCAGGGGATGTCGGATGCGGGAGCCGCTGCCCGATTCAGGTGCGGCACTTCTGCTGCAGGGATTTGAAGACCATGTCGAGGACCGCCTTTTGGCGGGCCTCGTGTTTGTTGAGGACCGCCAGGCAGCTCCCCATGGGAAAGCGCTGGTGCAGGTAGTCGGCATCGCGCCCGGAAAGGATGATCACCCGCCGCCTGTCGAGCCCCTTGTCGGTGGCGTAGGCCAAGATCTTGCTGCCGTCGATGCCGGGCATCTCCAGGTCGACCAGCAGCAGGTCGAGGTCGGCAGTGATCGCGCCCAGGCAGCGGACCGGGTCAAGACAGGTTTCGATGATCAGGTCCGGACACCGTTCCGCCACATAGTCGCTCAGGAACTGGAGGAAGAGCTGGTCGTCGTCGATGATGAGGACTCTTGGCATCGTTTTCCCGGGGCCGGCCCTGGATTTACTGCGCCGGCGCCTGGGCACGATAGCCTGTTCCTCCGCAGTTGTCAAACTCCGCCGAATCGGCTTGCAGGGCCCCCAGGGGTTGTGATAACAAACGGGGCATCACCATCCCGACCGCAAGGAGCCACCGATGAGCTACGCTCCCCCCGCACAGTTCACCAACGTCACCGTTACCTGCAAGGCAAATATCTACTTCGACGGCAAGGTGGTCAGCCACGCCGTGACCCTCGCCGACGGCAGCCGAAAGACCCTCGGCCTGATCTACGCCGGCAGCTTCAAGTTTGACACCGCCGCCGCCGAGAAGATCGAAATCATTGCCGGCAGCTGCACGGTGCGCATCGCCGGCCAGGGGGACTGGATCGGTTTCGCCTCCGGGACCTGGTTCGAGGTCCCGGCCGACTCCTTCTTCGAGATCGTAGTCAAAAGTGGCGTTGCCGAGTATGTCTGCTCCTTCGCCTGATCCGCCAATAGAGGAGAAGTTATGACCCTCGAGGAATTGCGCCAGTTCGACGGCCGGGAGGGCCGCCGGGCGCTGGTCGCCGTCAGCGGCAAGATCTATGACGTTACCGCCAGCGAGCGCTGGTGCGGCGGTCTTCACGAGGGCGAGCACAACGCCGGCGCTGACCTGACCGAGGAACTTTGGCAGGCGCCCCACGTGCGGGCAGTGGTCGAGCGTTTCCCGGTGGTCGATACACTCCAGGAACCGATGCAGGCGGCACCACGCCGCTTGCCGCTGGTGATTTTCGCGGTGCTGCTGGCGCTGGCCATGGGGCTGGGCCTGATCTGTCTGCTGCTGCGCTAGCTGGCCGCGAAGCATTTATCCTCTTGACAGCGCTTGCTCGTTGCTGGTAGTGTCGGCCCACGTATCACCGCAACGCATCGATGAAAAACCCATCCTGCAGGCCCCGGTATACCTCCGGGGCCTGTTCTGTTGCGGTTTCAAATTACGGTTTCCGGAAGTGCCGGAAGCCTCGAAAGGGCACCATGGATTTCAGCAGTTTTCAGTTTCACCCCAAAGTTGCGGCCGGCATTACCGCCGCTGGCTTCACCACGCCGACGCCGATCCAGGCCCAGGCGATTCCTCGGGTCATGGCCGGACGCGATGTCCTTGGCCTGGCCCAGACCGGCACCGGAAAAACCGCAGCCTTCGGCCTGCCGATCCTGCACCGGCTGATGCAGGGCGGGCGCGGTCACGTGCGGGCACTGGTGATCGCTCCGACCCGCGAGTTGGCCGAACAGATTCACTTGGCCATCACCACCCTTGGTGGGCGTACCGGCCTGCGCAGCGTCACCATCTACGGCGGGGTCGGCGTTAACCCCCAGGTGCAGAAGCTCAAACGGGGGGTCGAGATCGTCGTCGCCTGCCCTGGGCGCCTCCTTGACCACCTCCGCCAGGGGACCATTGACCTGTCCCGGCTGGAAACCCTGGTCCTCGACGAGGCCGACCAGATGTTCGACATGGGCTTTTTCCCGGACATCCGGCGCATCCTCGGCCACTTGCCGCGCCAGCGCCAGACCCTGCTCTTTTCGGCGACCATGCCCACGGAGATCCGCAGGCTGGCCTCCGATATCCTGACGGCTCCGGAGACCGTGCAGGTCGACACAGTAGCGCCGGCGACCACCGTCAGTCACGCCCTCTACCCGGTGGCCCAGCATCGCAAGACCGAGCTCCTGCTGGAGCTGCTGCAGCACAGCGACACCGGTTCGGTGCTGGTATTCACCCGCACCAAGCACCGCGCCAAAAACCTCGACGCCAAACTCTGCAAGAGTGGCTTCAAGGCCGCCTCGCTGCAGGGGAACCTTTCCCAGGGGCAGCGTCAGGCGGCGCTCGACGGGTTTCGCAGCGGCCGCTTCCAGATTCTCGTCGCCACCGACATCGCCGCCCGCGGCATCGACGTCTCCCAGGTCTCCCACGTCATCAACTATGACATCCCGGCGACCACCGAAGCCTACATTCACCGCATCGGCCGCACCGGCCGCGCCGCCCGCAGCGGCGACGCCTACACCCTGGTCGGCAGCGAGGACCAGGGGATGGTCAGGGCCATCGAGAAGGTTCTCGGCCGCGCCATCGAGCGCCGTACCTTGACCGGTTTCGATTATGCCCTGCCGGCTTCGGAGCGCTCCGTGGAAACCGCCAGGCCGGCGTTGGCGGCGGGCCGGGAACGGGCCAGGGGAACCGCCCCGGCGGTTCGCGGCGCCCGGCGGCGTCCCCGTCCGGCCGGTGCCCGCAACTCGGCCCGGCAGGGCTGAGTCCGGCGGGACATTCAGCAGAATCAGAAGAGGGCAGCCACATGGCTGCCCTCTTCTGATTTCAGGTTCCGCAGGCTGTC
Source organism: uncultured delta proteobacterium (assembly GCA_963806685.1). GTDB lineage: Bacteria > Desulfobacterota > Desulfuromonadia > Desulfuromonadales > DDH964 > DDH964. The sequence continues at coordinate 171,614 of CAWDZB010000017.1, read as the reverse complement.
CTAAAGCGATGGGGATAACCGCTGCCGTCGGCGGCAAAGGCACCGCGCCCGGAGGTCAGCTCTCGTCGCCGACTTCGCGCGGCGAGGACGGAACCTGCTGCCGGCCGCAGCACCCGCCGGCGCAGGCATGATCCTCCCGGTCCCCCAACAGTTCGTCGATTTGCGCATCGAATTCCCGTTCGATGGCGTCGAGCAGTTCGGCGAACTGGACCGCCGCCAGCCCGCCGCCGCAATGGGGGCAAGACCCGTAGGTCCTGCGGAACCAGGCGAGGGGGCGGTAGATGGCCGCCTGGCAGTTGGGGCAGGGGAGGGAAATCATTTCCGATGTGCTCACATTTGACTCCTTGCGGGGTATGCGTCGCGGGGTTGCCTTCAGCATAGCAGGCCCGCAGGGGAGATTAAAAGGGGCAGCAGTAAAAACCCGAAAACGGCAGATTTTCACGCAACGGCGCAGCGATTGCAACGATTTTCGAAATCTTTGTAAGCCCCCTGCTTTCGCTAATGGAAGAGCATCCGATATGAAAATGTCCTGATATTACCTAGCGGCGGAGTGTCGTTGCGTGCGAGAGCTTTTCCAGGTTGGCAGGGGGCGGAATCAGTCGGTGACAAGGCGGCGCAGTGCAGGATAAGGGGTAAAGCCGACCAGCTGGTGATCCCGGAAGCGGAAGGTCGGCACCGCGGTGATTCCCAGCTCGCGGGCCCGTTGCCAGTCGGCATCGACGGCGGCGGCGTAGTGTCCCCTTTCGAGTACCCGCCGTGCCTCCCCGGCAACGAGGCCGACGCCGGCGGCGATGGCGGCGAGTTCATCGGGCAAGGCGATGTTGCGGCAGGCGACGAAGTAGGCGTGATAGACCGCGGCATGAAACGCCTCGCCCCGTCCCTGCTCCTCGGCCCACTTGCCCAGCTCCTGGGCGCGGCGGCTGTTGTAGGTGCGGGTCCGCTGGCCCAGCGGCAGGCCGACCTCGGTGGCCACCTCCTGCAGACGGGCTGCGATGGCGCCAGGGGCCCGGCCGCTGCCGGCGAACAGCGCGGTCAGCTCCAGCCCTTCCTCCGGCGTCTCGGGGTGGAGGGGGAAGACGGTGTGGTATAGGCTCAGGCCGAACTCCCGGCGCAGCTGTTCAGTACGCACGGTACTGAAATAGCACCAGGGTCAGACGTAATCGAAGAAGATTTCCAGACTCTCCATGGTTTAAGGTTAGCAGCGGCGCTGCTCCCGGCAAGGGGTATACTGGTCGCGGGAGGCGCAAATGGGAGCTTCGATCATGTTGGCGGCGGCGCAAAGGTTTTGGAAGAGCCTGGACGGTTCCCGGCAGCGCCGGGTGCACTACCCTCTTGACCATCCCGAACGGTGCAACTGGAACTACATGCCCGGGCCTCGCGTGGGGCTCGCGCTCGGGGAGTTGACCGAGGCGCAAACGAAGGCGGCGCTGGCCCTGCTGGAAAGTGCGCTCAGCGCTGCGGGGTACGCCAAGGCCACCGGCATCATGACGCTGGAGAAGATCCTCGGGGACCTCGAGGGGCGGCCTGTCGACGACCGGTTCCGCGACCCCGACGGCTATTTCCTGACCCTTTTCGACCCACTTGCGGCAGAGGGCTGCTGGGGATGGCGCATCGACGGCCATCACCTTTCCCTCACCTTTGTCGCGTCGACCGCGGAACTGGTGACCACCACCCCGGCCTTTTTCGGGGCCAACCCCGCAGAAGTCCTGCATGGTCCGCGGCAGGGGTGGCGGGTGCTGCAGGACGAGGAGGAATTCGGCCGCCGGCTGCTGCACTCGCTGGCGGCGGCGCAACGCGAACAGGCGATCATTGCCCACCGGGCGCCCCGCGACATCATCACCGGCACCCGCGGCGAAATCCGCTTCGGCGACCCTGCAGGGCTCCCGGCAACGGAGCTGACGGCCCCCCAGCGGGAGCTGCTGCTGCGGCTGGTCGGTCTCTATGCCGGCAACCTGCGCGGCGATCTCGGTGCGGCGCGCCTGCGGCGGATTCACCAGGCGGGAATCGGAAAACTCCACTTCGCCTGGGCGGGAGGCGGGAAGCGGGGGGAAGGGCACTACTACCGCATTCACGGCCCCGCGGTGCTGATCGAATATGACAATACCCAGAACAACGCCAACCACATCCATACCGTCATGCGTGACCCGGAACAGGATTTCGGCAACGACCTACTGCGCCGGCACTACGCGCAGAGCGCGCACTGAGAATGGTCCGCCTGCCTAGCTGTGGGCCAGTTTGACATCCCACCGGCAATGGGCTATGTTTTTCGGGCCATTCGGCACGCAATTCCCTCGGTATCTCTTCCCCAGATCTCCCCGTCGTTTTGCCGGCCCGACTCGGTAGGAGCGGCGACTTCCCGCAAGGAGGACGCAATGCCCAGAGCCCTGTCCGCAGCCCTGCTTCTCGCCCTGCTTCTGGGTTTCCCCCTTTCCGGGGCCGCCGGCGATCTTGGTGCCGTCCGGGACAAGGGGTACATGCGATTTGCCCTTAGCGGCCAGTATCCCCCCTTCAACTTCGTTGACGAGAACAACCGCCTGTCCGGCTTCGACGTCGATATCTGCAGCCATATCGCACGGCGCATCGGGGTCGAGCCGCGCCCCCTTTCCACCGCCTGGGACGGTATCATCGCCGGCCTGCTGGCCGGCAAGTACGAGCTGATCTGCGGCAGCATGGCGATCACCGGCCAGCGTCTCCAGGCCGTCGATTTCTCCGAACCCTATTACCGCAGCGGGGCCCAGTTGTTCGTCAAAAAGGGGTCTGCGGTAAAAAACGCTGGAGAATTGGCGGGGAAACGGGTAGGCGTGACCCTCGGCACCACCTACGAGAGGTGGGTGCGCCAACACTTGAAAGACGTCGCGGTGCGCACCTACAAGGGGGTGCCGGAGATGATCCTCGAGGTGGTCAACGGCCGCATCGACGGGTTCATCACCGATCGCATCGTCGGCGCCATCGCCATCGCCGAAAAGGATGTTCCCATCGCCTCGGCCGGCCCCCTGCTCTACGAGGAGCGGATGGGCATCGCCCTGCGCCGGGGCAACCCACAGCTCAAACAGGCGATTAACGACGCCCTGGCTGCGATGAAAAAGGACGGCAGCTACCACGATATCAGCATGAAGTGGCTGAAGATCGATGCCCGCTAAGCTGCGCGGGTGGACAACGGCCCCGGGAGGCAGGCGGTCGGCCGTTCTGCAACGGGAGCGATAGCATGGGCCTCGACTGGTCGATCATCCTCCACTACTTCCCCTTTCTGTGTAAAGGGGCCTTGCTCACCCTGGAGATCTCCGTCGTCTCCCTGGTCCTCGGTCTGGCGGCGGGGCTGCTGGCGGCGCTGTGCATCCTGGCCGCAAATCCGCTATGGCGCTGGCCGGCGCGGTTCTACGTCTGGCTGATTCGCTCCACCCCGTTGCTGGTCCAGCTCTTTATCATCTACTACGGCCTGCCCCAGTTCGGTCTCGCCCTGAACCCCTTCTGGTCCGGGGTGCTCGGCTTGGCCCTCAATACCGGGGCCTACAACGCCGAGACCATCCGCGCCGGGATCCTGGCGGTGCCCCGCGGCCAGGTCGAAGCGGCCCGCTCCCTCGGCATGGGGCAGGCGCTGACCATGCGGCGCATCGTCCTTCCTCAAGCCCTGAGGCTGATCATCCCGCCGTTGGGCAACAATTTCGTCATTCTCATCAAGGACACCTCCCTGGTCTCGACCATCACCCTGGTGGAACTGACCCTGACTGCCCAGCGCCTGATCGGTTCCACCTACAAGCCCTTCGAGATGTACCTGATGGCCGCCGTCCTCTACGCAGTGTTGACCACCGGCGTTGGCGTCCTGCTGCGCCTGTTCGAAAAGCGGGCCCTCAAGGGAGTGGCGGCATGAGCGGCACCGATTTCGACAGCCACGACGGCGCCATGATCAGCCTCCGCGGCCTGCACAAGCGCTTCGGTCGCCACGAGGTCCTCAAGGGAATCGATCTGGAGGTGGCGCGCAGCGAGGTGCTGGTGCTGATCGGCCCCTCCGGGTCGGGCAAAAGCACCCTGCTGCGCTGCGTCAATCATCTCGAGGCTCCCAGCGGCGGCGAGGTGGTGGTGGCCGGCGAACGTGTCAACCGCTCCGATCTCTCCGCCCGTGCCTTCCAGAAACACCTCAACCGTATTCGCACCCACATGGGTATGGTTTTCCAGCATTTCAACCTCTTTCCCCACAAGACGGTGCTTGAGAACATCATCGAGGCGCCGACGCAGGTGCTGGGCCAGAGCCGTGCCGAGGCCACGGTTGGCGCGGAGCTGCTGCTGGCCAAGGTCGGCCTGGCCGACAAGCGCGACGCCTACCCGGCACGTCTCTCCGGCGGCCAGCAGCAGCGGGTGGCCATCGCCCGGGCGCTGGCCATGAAACCGGAGGTGATGCTTTTCGACGAGGTCACCAGCGCCCTCGACCCGGAACTGGTGGGAGATGTGCTGAAGGTCATGGAGGAACTGGCGGCAGAGGGAATGACAATGATCGTCGTCACCCACGAGATGGGTTTTGCCAGGCGGGTCGCCGACCGCGTGGTTTTCATGGCCGACGGTGTAATTGTCGAACAGGGGCCGCCGGCGCAGATTTTCACCGTCCCCCGGCAGGAACGCACCCGGCAGTTTCTGGCCGACGTGCTCAGGTAGCGAAGACCGCTCGGAAGCGCCGGGCTGGGGTCTTGCGGAAACATGGAAAAAGGGACGGGCCGCCCGGCAGGGCGGCCCGTCCCTTTTTCCAACTGAGCAGTGCCCCGCTACTTCTTGTGACAGCCGCTGCAGGCCGTCGGAGCCTTGCCACCGCTCGCCTGGTGGCAGCCCCGGCACAGGACGTGGGCAACCTCCTTGTTGATGGTGATCTTCTGCGGCGGATCGGTGGTGTGGCACTTGCTGCAGTCCAGCCGTCCGGCGTGGCTGGCATGGTTGAAGGTGACCTTCCCCATCGACGCCTCGTAGCTGACGACCTCGGGAGCCTTGACTGCCGGTTTGGCTGTCGCCGGTGCCATTGCGTCCATTGCCGAGGCTGCTTCCTGCTTCGCCTTGTCGACGGTTTGGACGACCGCAGTCTTCGTCTCTTCGGCGGCCTTTGTCGCCTCCTGATCCACGGTTTTGGCTCCCTGTTCCGCTTCCTGCTTGATTTCGGTCGCCGTCTTCTCGACCTTCTGCCCGACCTCTTCCGCAACCTGCCTGGCCGTCTCGGCAGGGGCCTGGGTCTCGGTGGCAGCGGGCTTGGCCGCCTGCTGGGAGGAGGGCTGCTCCTTCGAGCAGGCGGGGATGAGCAGCAAGGCAAGCAGGACGAGAAGCAGGGTCGTTGTCGGTCGCATGGCAGTCTCCTTCGCTGGTGGGATCATTGGCAACCCCCCAAGACTACCATGCCAGGATATTCTCGCCAGTGGATCGAAACGAATGTCCGCTCGGCCCGCACGGCCCCTGTTCTAGGGTACGGTAACCACCGAGTAGCCTTGGGCTTCGTACCCGAGGACAGCAATGAAGCCATTCCCGACCTTGTCAACCTCCGGCAGGATAGTGGCGGGATCGACGCCGAGGACCTTCACGGCGTACATGCAGACCTCCATTTTGACGCCATCCTTCTTGAACTGACGGATCATGCCGGCGACCTTGTCAAGAGCCTCCTGGTCTGCCTTGTCAAATCCCGTGCGGTCGGTGGAGATGAGTTTAACGGCACCGCCGTGGAAGACGATGACGGTACGGGGCGGGGAGGGGAGAGCACGTACGCTCGGGTCCTCATACACCCCCTTGATCGCCGGCAGGACGACGCTGGCCATCTGCGGCGACCCCAGGCTGAAGTTGAAGACCGAGTCAAGTCCCTTGACCCCGGCCAGGGCCGCGTACTCGCCGGCCATGGCGGGCGCGGCCGTGAAGAGGAAAAGTGCCAGGGAGAGGGCGATCCCCACTGTGCGAAATGTCGATCGATTGATTCTGCTTGCCATAACATTTCTCCGCTGTAAGGGTAGTTGTTGAACCGGAAGGCATGATGTGTTCAAGGAACCATGCGTCCTTCCTGTGCAACCAATATACCGCGGAGGGTCGGGTTGACAAGCCAGGGGCAGGGGGGCTGTCTGCAGGGAGAGGTCCGGATTCCCTTGGCGGGCCTTCACGGTGCGGGGATCAGCACCAGGTCGAAAACCCCTTCGGCGCTTCCCGGCGCCGGATAGTGCTGGGTGATCAGTTCGGAGAAGCCGGGGGCGGTGACCAGCAGATGGATGTGCGGTGGGCGGCTGCCGTAGGGGCCGGGAAAGTGGCTGGCGAAGAAATAGCGGCCATCCTCGCGGGAGAAGAAGGTCGCCCGCCAGCGCTCGTCGTAACGGCCGTCGGGCCCGGTCATCCACGCCTCGATCTTCGCCCCGGCTACCGGCGCGCAGTCCGCCGCCGACCTGACTGCTCCCATCAGCAGGTAACCGTCGCCGATCCGGTTGCGCACCGGTGCCCCCGCGCGGTAGAAAGGTCCCTCGGCGTCCGGCGGGGTCGGTGCGCAGCGGAACTCTAGTGCGGCGGCCGTGGCCGAGAGGAACAGGGCGAGGATCAGCAGGATCAGGGGGGCCGAAAGCAATTTCACCATGAGGGGAGTATAGCACCGGCAGGGGAGAGGAAACCGGGGCGGCCATTCGGCCGCCTTTTGTATTGAGTCCGGTATCTATGGAATTCCGGAGGGAAAGGGAATCACGACAGCTACCAGGGGGCTCGCCTGCCGGAGGACAGCAGTGCTAAAATGGTTTCAACTAGGAGGAGAAAGGTAGGCTGAGATGACAAGACAGGAACTCTATGGAGAGATCGAGCGGGTTTTCGGTCTGGTGCCAAGCATGTTCAGGGAAGTGCCCGATTCCATGCTCGAAGAGGAATGGAAGCTGTTCAGCAAAATCCAGTTGGAAGAGGGCCCGATCCCCCTCAAATACCGGGAATTGATCGGTCTGGCCATCTCCGGGGTGACGAAGTGCCGTTATTGTGCCTATTACCACACCGAGGTGGCCCGGCTCTTCGGAGCGACGGACGAAGAAATCGAGGCGGCCGTCCACTATGCCAAATCGACCGCCGGCTGGAGCGCCTACGTCAACGGCCTGCAGATTGATTTCGAACAGTTCCGTCAGGAGGTGGATCTGGCCTGCGCGCATGTCCGGAAAACCCTGGCGGGAGAGACCGCAAGCGAAAGTACAGAGGCCCTGCACTGAGCGGGAAGAGGTGTCCCAGGGGCTGGCAGGAGGGAGGCCGCGGGATGGACAGGACCTTCCGGAGGTGTAAACCTGTCCCCTTGGGTGCCTCCTTGGTGGCTTGCTCCAGGGGGCGGGCACAGGGACCTATCTTTACTCCGGGGAAAGGTGTATGATAACCGCATACTACGCCCTTCTACCCTCCCTCCAACCTCACCCCTTCACCCCGTAGAGAGATGACGTTACGGTGTGAAGCGACCAGATGGTCGTGCCGGGCCACCTGCACGTCAAGTGTCAAGCCTGTTCCTTGGATTCCAGCAATCTCCCTGGATTTTATCGGGCAATTCTTGGCGCGCTCCAGCCCAGGAAGTACCGCTATGCAAAGTCCCCAGCTCGTCACCGGCGATCCGGTCGCCGGCCGTTGCACCAAATGCCGGAGGAATACTGATCACCTTGTCGTCACCATGGCCGAAGAGGGCCCAGCTACGGTGCAGTGCAATACCTGCGGCCGCCAGCACAAGTATCGGCCACCCAGCGCCGCGAAAAAGACCGCGCAGTCCCGGGTTGCCAGTAACCGCGAGGCTGAGCGCCAGGAGTGGGAAGGGTTGCAGCTGGAGACGAACAGCTCCAGGGCCACGGACTATTCCATGACCGTCCCCCTCAAGGCTCAGGCCGTAATCAACCACCCGGTTTTCGGCCTCGGCCTGGTGCAGCGCGTGACTGGCCCGCAGAAGGTCGAGGTCCTCTTCGCGAAGGGCAAAAAGGTCATGCGGTGCCGGTAGCTCTTGCCGGTCGGCTTGATTCTCTCTTTATTGGTGGGATGAGACCGGCAAGGTCGGATGGAAGGGAAGTGGAATGAAACTTTGCGAACTGTGTGTGGCACAAGCTAAAAAGTCCCGGAATGGGAAGCCGCATGACCATTTGATCAAGGTGGACGAACCCCGCATTTTCAGCGGGAAACCCTCGCGCGGCTTCGAGGAGCAGGATTACCGGTGCCTGACCTGCGGATCGCAGTTTACCCAGAGCACTGCCAAAAACGACCTCCCCTGGACCCTCTGGCGGGGATAGGGAAAAGGACCGGCCGTTCCCGGGCAGCGGCCCCCGGCAGCCGGCGGGAACGATGCCCGGTTTTGCCGGGCGTCTTACCCGTTGTCCGGCTCCGACGGGGTGGTCGCATCCTCCTCAGCGCCCTCCTCCTGCTTGCGTTTGCGCTTCTCCTCCTTTTTTGCCTGCCGGGCGAGTTCCTTCTGGCGCTTCTCAAAGTTGTAGTTCGGTTTCCTGGCCATTAAATGATCCTTTCGGGCTGTCCGCGCCGGTTCGGCCGGCAGCAGGGGGTTGTGTTGCGCTTGGGCAGGCCGCGGAGCATGGAAGCAAAAGAGCCCCACGAAGTTTCGTGGGGCTCTTTTGCGACTGGTGCAAAATCCGCCTTAAATTTTGCGGACCTTGGCCGACTGCGGGCCTTTCTGACCCTGGGTGACATCAAAGCTCACCCGGTCACCCTCGGCGAGGGATTTGAAACCATCGCCCTGAATCTCGGAAAAGTGGACGAACACATCGGGTCCATTGTCCTGCTCGATAAAACCGAATCCCTTGGCGTCGTTAAACCACTTTACGGTACCTTCTGCCATTTTTCTCTCCATGTTCCCGGTGGGAACCTTTTTTTGTGCAAATTCCGATCGCTCAAAAAACAAAAAACACATGCCAAAATGGGCTTGTGCTTTGATCCTGCTGACACCTTGTCATCCGGTGAGCGAAAAAACCTACACAAACTTGCTTAAGTATGGTCACCCTAGCACGGCTGTCGCGGAAAAAGCAATCGCTAAACCGTCTGATTCCGGGGAGAGGGAATATTTCTTTAAAAATCCCAAGCTTCTCTTGGTTCCATCGGGGTTTCCTCGGAGCCCGTCCCCAACTTACCGTACGTCGCTGGCGATTGGCGCCAGTTCCCGTAACCGCCATGGATGGCACGGGATTCGTCGGCCGCGCCGGCATTGTCGTCGAGCCTCCGGCGGCCCTACCTCCTTAAGTCGCCTGCCGTTTTACCGGTCAGGGGGGGATGGATATTCCCCAGTTCTTCACCCTGAACCGTGCCGCGGACCAGCAATTCCTCCGTGGCCCGCTCGACCACCCGCCAGATGACACCGCCCGGTGCCATGGCTGCCGTCGGCCTTGCGGAGGTAATCGCATTAATCGGGTGAACACTACGCGTTTCGTTTATCCCTACCAAATTAGCGGATGGGGTTGGATTGCAGACCAGGTCCGGTTTGTCGGTCGGCCGGCCGCAGGTGAAACACTGGTACTCCAGTTTTTGATCCATCTGTTCACAGATCTGACCGATATGCTCCGGTCCAGAGCCGCAGAACTCGGCCCGGCCCGCCAATTCCTCGGGACGGCAGAGATGGCTGTTTTCATCGGAAATCACACCACAGGTTCCACATTTATAAGTCGCTGACATCGCTATCCTCCTTTCGAAAGGGAGCGAAAAATGTGATTTTTTTGGTAATTATTGTAGCGCCGGGGGGACGCAGCACAAGCGGCCCCAAACGAATTGACCGGGTCGAAAAAACCCTCTTTCCGGCCGGCGGTCAGTCCCTTCGGCCTTTCCCGGAAGCAAGCGGGGCCAAGAAGCTGTAAGTGTCTGTTATTAGAGTCCTGCAGCTCCGCGGGCAAGGTTTCGTTTTACGGGTAGTTCGACCAGCATCCTGTGCTTACGCACATCCCCCATTGGCCCTTCCCTCCTGAAACTCTGCGCCAATCCCCCTTCTGAACATCTGCAAAACGGGCTATAAATGCCGCCAACTTCCCGGTTTGTCATTGAAATTTAACGATGACCGAGGGATGGATTTTTCCGGCCGGCCTGGCCTTTCCCCGGAAATAGCGTTGGTTCCAAACCCTTGATAGGCAAGGGATGCCGTAGCCAGCCGGCCCCACTTCAGGCACTCCACGGGCCGCTGAACCCGCCCACCAACTCCGGTTTTTCCCCGGGAGAGAACGCAAAGCGCGACGGTATCTTTCCTGGCCCTAAAACCCCTCTTCGCGAAAGGGCGTTCAAGGGCCTGACGGGCACACTGCTCCTCCGGGCAGAAATGTGGCCACCTATGATCCTCTCATCCCGCGCTGCGGGTCCCGGCATGTGCAGTAAATGCTGTGAAGCAGTAGGCGGGGAGAGGGCAAACCCTCACCAGTTGACCAGAGGAGAAACAGGCATGGACAGTCGTAGGTTTCGTTCCAATCAATCAACAGAGGTGACAACCATGAATGTTGTCCAGAGAACAGCAATCCTATTCTTGTTTGCCGTGACCTTTGCGGTGATCCAATTCTGGGGGACGCAGGCCCAGGCCCATTCTTCTTATTTCACCACTTATTGCACCGGCTGCCATTCCTCCGCGACAAGTGCTACCTGTAACGGCTGTCATCATCACGGACCGGTCAATCTGAAGGGGGCGACCGACAAGGCTTCCTATGCCCCCGGCGCGACCGTCTCGGTGACCATCACCGGCGGCAGCCAGAGCGGCTGGTTCCGGGCCATCCTTTACGATCAGAACAACAACCAGGTGGCCATTTCCAACGGCAACGACAGCGGGATGGGGCACACCACCACCTACCCTGCGGTGCTGACTGCTCCGGCCCCGACCACCCCGGGTACCTACACCTGGAAGGTGGCCTGGTTCGGCAACAGCTTTGACAGCAACAACATGAGTGCCAGCAGCCACGGCCAGGTGACCGCCAGCACCAACTCCTTTACCGTCGCGGCGCCTGCCGACACGACCGCACCGGTGGTCGGCACCTTCACCCTGCCGCCGACCTCCACCAGCCTGACCGTGCCGGTCACCGCCCTGAGCGCCAGCGACAACGTCGGTGTCACCGGCTACCTGATCACCACCAGCTCTTCCAAGCCGGCTGCGACGGCCAGCGGTTGGAGCACCAGCGCACCGAAGAGCGTCACCGCTGTCGCTGGCAGCAACACCTTCTATGCCTGGGCCAAGGACGCGGCGGGCAACGTCTCGGCCTCCAAGAGCGCCAGCGTGACGGTCACCCTGCCCGATACCACTGCGCCGGTGGTCGGCACCTTCACCCTGCCGGCGACCTCCACCAGTATGATCGTCAAGGTCACCGCCCTGAGCGCCAGCGATAACGTGGCCGTTACCGGTTACCTGGTGACCACCAGCTCCACCAAGCCGGCCGCCTCGACCTCCGGCTGGACCGCCTCGGCTCCGGGCACCGTCATTGCCCCCTCCGAAGGCAGCATCACCTTTTACGCCTGGGCCAAGGACGCGGCAGGTAACGTCTCGGCCGCCAAGAGCGCCACGGTACAGATCAGCCTGCCCGACACCAGCGCCCCGGTGGTTGACACCTTCACCCTGCCGCCGACCTCCACCAGCCTGACCGTTGCGGTCACCGCCCTGAGCGCCAGCGACAACGTGGCCGTCACCGGTTACCTGGTGACCACCAGCTCCACCAAGCCGGCCGCCTCGGCCTCCGGCTGGAGTGGCTCCGTTCCCTCCAGCGTCACCGCCCCGGCCGCAGGCAGCGTTACCTTCTACGCCTGGGCCAAGGATGCGGCGGGCAACGTCTCGGCCGCCAAGAGCGCCACGGTGCAGATTTCCCTCAGTACTTCCACTCCGCCGACGCTGACGGTTTCAACTCTGGCCGACGGCACCTACACCAACCAGGACACCCTCAATGTCACCGGCAACGCCAGCGATGCCGACGGCATCAAGTCCGTCACCGTCAATGGCCAGGCGGTTACCGTCAATGCCGATGGCTCCTTCAGCACCGCCCTGACCCTGGTGGCGGGCTCCAACACCATTACGGTGGTCGCAACCGACACCTTCGGTACCCAGGCGACCGACAGCCGGACCGTTACTTATGACCCGAATGCGCCGATCATCACCGTCGCCAACCCGGCCGACAACAGCACCACCAGCCAGCCGTTCGTTGTCGTCAGCGGCACGCTCAGCGAATCCGGCACGGTCTTCGTCAAGGTCAATACCGATGCCCCGCAGGCTGCGGCCATGTCCGGCAACGACTTCAGCGCTACCGTGAACCTGGTGGCGGGGGTCAACACCATCGAGATCGATGCCTCCGACCTGGCCGGGAACGTAACCAGCACCAAGCGCACGGTCACCTACGATGTCGCCAAAATTTCCGTGGCAGTGACCAGCCCGGCCCAGGACATCACTACCAGCAACTCTTCGCTGACCGTCAAGGGGACGGTGGCCGACGGCGTCGACAACCCCACTATCACCATCACCATGGACGGTGCTACCTATAACCCGGCCGTCAAGCACAGCCGCTTCCAGCAGCGGGTAACTTTCGACACCGCCGAGCAGTATGTGATCACCGTCACCGCCACCGATGGGGCAGGCAATACCAGCACCGTCACTCGCAACGTAATCTACAGCCCCACGGCCAAAGGCCATGGCAGCCACGCTCCCCATGGCGGCGCCACGATTCAAACCAGCAGCGACGATGGCTACAACGACAGGTGATGGTTCCCCGTAACCCCACCTGGCAAGCCTGACTGAAAGCGAAAGCCACCCGGAATTCCGGGTGGCTTTCGGCTTTGCCGACAACTATTTCGTCAACAAGGTTGACGGGAATATGTTTTCCAGAGAAGGGCGGAAGGAAAATTTTTGCTTATCATTTGCCCGGAATTGCCGCAGACTGTGGTCCACGATCTTCTCCCTCGTCCCAAAAGGCCCCGCCATGATTTCAAGCGAGCAGCGGCCGATGCTGCGCTTCCTCCTCATTCAGACCATCGCTTCGGTGGTTGGCCTGCAATGCTGGCAGATCCTTTTCAATAACTTCGCGGTGGAAGTCGTCCACCTCGACGGCCTCCAGGTCGGGGTCATCGGCTCGGTTCGGGAGATCCCGGGCTTCCTGGCGCTGCTGGCGGTCTTCCTCATGCTGGTGCTCCGCGAACATCGGCTCTCGGCCCTCTCCATCGTCCTGCTCGGTCTCGGTGTCGGCCTCACCGGCCTCTTTCCCAGCTACGGGGGCCTGCTGGCCACCACCCTGGTGATGAGCTTCGGTTTCCACTACTACGAGACCACGAACCAGTCCTTGACCCTGCAGTATTTCAACACCGCCACCTCGCCGCTGGTTTTCGGCCGGCTGCGCAGCCTGGCGGCGGCGACCAGCATCGGTGTCGGCCTGCTGGTCTACCTGATGAGCAAGGCCTACAGTTACCGGGTCATGTACCTGGTAATCGGTCTGCTGGTTGCCACGGCCGGCGTCTGGGGGCTGCTGCAGGATCCGACCCACCGGCAGATCGCGCCCCAGCACCGCAAGATGATTTTCCGTCGTCGCTATTCCCTCTATTACTTCCTCACCCTTATGGCCGGCGCCCGTCGCCAGATCTTCGTCGCCTTCTCGGTTTTTTTGCTGGTCAAGATCTTCCACTGCACGGTGACCGAGATCACCCTGCTGTTCGTGGTCAACAACGCCGATCAACTACGTGCTGAGCCCCGCCATCGGCCGGGCCATCGTCCGTTTCGGCGAAAGGTGGGTGCTGTCGGTGGAGTATGGCGGGTTGATCGGCATCTTCCTGGTCTACGCCTTCAGCGGCTCGAAGGGGGTGGTGATCGTGATGTACATCCTCGACCACATCCTGTTCAACTTCGCCATCGCCATCCGCACCTACTTCCAGAAGGTCGCCGACCCCCGGGACATCGCGCCGAGCATGGCGGTCGGCTTCACCATCAACCACGTCGCCGCGGTGGTGATGCCGGCCATCGGCGGCGTACTGTGGATGATCGACTATCGCATCCCGTTCATCGGTGGAGCAGTCCTCAGCCTGGTCTCCCTGCTGGCGGTGCAGCGTATCCCGCGTTTCGGGCAGCAGCCGGCGGCCGCCACCTAACCCGGCTCCGAAGGGGGCGCGGCCGAGCAGTTTTTCGATCAGGACGCCGCTGAGCACCGAAAACAGGATGATGTAGACCGAGACGGTGACCGAGTAGCGCAGGCCGAAGTAATAGATCATCACCGGCAGGAAGTGGATCTTGACGTTGCGGTTGTACAAAAAGGCCGCCAGCAGGGAGTCCTTGGCGCCGTGCATCCGGAACTCGGCCAGCATCGGGTAGAGGACGTAAGGGGGCCCGGAGATGAATATCCCGCCGATGATGGCGTAGAGCCAGCCCTTGAGGCCCGACTCGGCGCCGAGGTGGCGGCGGATCCGAACCGGGTCGAGGAAGAGGTTGATCAGCAGCAGCACCACGAACACCAGCCCCAGGATGGGCACGATTTTCAGCAGCATGGCCTTGAAGCCAGCCAGCGCCTGCAGGACCAGGGCCGGTCTGATCAGCCAGACGATGGCATAGGTCGCCAGGACGGCCAGCAGAAATTTCGCCCGGCCGCTGAGACGCGGACGGCGAGCTGTGGGTGGAGAGCTCATTGGAAAAGCCGGAGGGTGAGGTCGGTGAGGACGGCGATCAGGATGGCGAAGAGGAAATTCAGGCCGTTGCGCGCCAGGGCAAACTTCTTCCCCAGGAAGCTCGCCTCGAGAGGGAGCATGACGACCCCCACCGTGGTCCAGGCCATGATGAAGGCGGTGACCGCCAGCAGGCTCACCCCCTTGGCGAGCAGTTCGCCGCCGGCGATGTAGCTGGTGATCGGGATGCCGAAGGAGATCGACCCCGCCAGGGCCCCGATCAGGGGATCAAGCAGGTAATTCCCGGTGAACCACTGTTGGTAGCGGCTCTGCAGGATCGGGTCGAGCAGGTTGATCAGCAACAGGACGCCGGTCAGGATCGGCAGGGCGATCTTGAAGATGCCGAGGGTTTGCAGCAATGCTTTTTTCATCTCACTTCTCCGGAACCATGCCAGGGTCCTTTTATAACTCTCATTCCGGGGATTTACAAGATTGGAACCAGGCCGGTCGGGAGCAGCGGCAAGGCAATCCTTCCCTAGCCGCATGGAGAATCGCGGCGGAGCCTTTTCGCCTCTTTTGCATTCTCATGGATTGCGTGTATTCTGCGACCTACGACCGCACCTGCCGCTCTTTCTGGCATCAGCAGGAATGGCAGGAATCGAGAATGGGGGCAAGGGAGGAAAGGATATCGAGATGGAAGCCTTCTCGCTGCTTCGGGGCCTGCTGCTGGTGGTCTTTTCCCTGGTGTTCCTGGGGATCTCCTGGAAGCCGCTGCACAATCCCCGCTGCCACGGTTTTTACCGGTTCTTCGCCTTCGAGGGGATTCTCTTCCTGACGCTGCTCAACCACCCCTTCTGGTTCGTCGACTGGTATGCACCCCACCAGATCGCCTCCTGGCTGCTGCTGACAGCCTCCATCCTGTTCGTTGTCCAGGGTTTGCACATGCTCAAAAGCGCCGGCGGCAGGAAGGCGCGGACCGAGGCACCGGAAAATTTCGCGTTTGAAAACACACTCAACATGGTAACCGGAGGGATTTACCGCTATGTCCGTCACCCCATGTACAGCTCGCTGCTGCTGCTGGCCTGGGGAGCATTCCTGAAGCACTTCAGCCGGCCGGGTCTGGTGGTGGTCGCCCTGACCACCCTGTTTCTGGTGATCGCCGGACTCGTCGAAGAACAGGAGAACCTTGCCTTCTTCGGGACCGCCTACCGCGAATATCGAAAAACCACCCGAATGTTCCTGCCGTTTCTGTTCTGAAACCGGCCCTGGACGGGGAAATACGAGGGGCAGGCTGCCGGTCGAAAAAGGCGGCCTGCCCCTTCTTTGGTTTTCCCGCCTGGCCCCTGGGGCCGTTTAGGGGACGGCCTGGCTGGCCTGGAATTCCTCGTTGGTCAGCGCCAGCACCCGGGTCGATTTACCGTCGGGGTTGATCAGCAGCTCCAAAATCCCCTTCTGCTGGTCAGAAAGCCAGGCGTTGACGAAGACCTCTACCGGCAGGGAGTGGGGTTGGTACTTGGGACCGATGAGCAGGGCATTCCTGAGATAGTCGATAACCCTCGCCTCGGTGGACCAGACCGGCAGCGAGAATCCCCTCCGGTCGAGTTCCTCGGTGTAGACCATGTGCAAGTCGTTGCGGGCCACCCACACCTGCTGGCTGGCTTCGACTTCGTCGAGGAATATTTTTTCGCCAAAATATTCGACGGTCATGGTGGCCACTCCTTTCGCCGGGTGGTCGCTTCTGCCGGTTGCCGCAACGAACGATGGAGCGCTGCCCGTGGAAGTATTCCGGGCGGCGACCGGAAACCCCCGGCAGGGCCTGCCGGCTTGAGTCCCTCCGGGGGCGGTGCTCTGTCAACTTCAATATATCATGAAAAAAAGGTCATTAGGCCGGCCTGGTTTGCCGGTTGGTTGCCGGGCTAGAGATCGCTGGTCATGATGAACAGCGGCTGGCGCAGGAACGACTCGTACTTGGGGCGCAGGCGCTCGATGCTGTAATACTTCTCGACATCGATGACTTTTTTCCGGCCGGTGACGACGGTGATCGGCACCGTGTCGTAACTGCCGTTGTGGATGCTCACCAGCCGCCCCGAGGTTCCGGCCAGGATCAGGTCGAGGGCGAGGTTGCCGAAGGCCATCGGAACGATGGAATCGAGAGCGTCGGGATCGCCGCTGCGCACCAGGTAGCCGAGCCGCTGGTTGAGCACGTTGATGCGCCGGCCGTGGTTGAACTGCGGCGAAAGGTCCTTGAGCAAGTTCGATACCTGGTCGCCGATGCCCCCCAGCTTGCGGTGGCCGTACTGGTCGACCTCCTCACTCTCGAAGCTCATCCCCTCCTGGTGGCGCATCTTGGCCCCTTCCGAGACCAGCACCACCGAGTATTTGCTCGGGTGATTGGTGCGGTCCTCGGTGAGCAGCCGCGCCAGTTGTTCGATGTCGAAGTCGTGCTCGGGAATGATGCAGCGGTCGGCCGCCCCGGCCATGGTCGGCAGCAGGGCGCTGAAGCCGGCGTAGCGTCCGAACACCTCGATCACCAGGTAGCGCTCGTGGCTGCCGGCCGAGGTGCGCAGCCGGTGGGTGAGCTCGATGGTGCGGGTGACGCAGGTGGAGAAGCCGATGCAGTAGTCGGTGCCGGGCACATCGTTATCCATGGTCTTGGGGATGGCGACCACCTTGACCCCTTCCTCGTGGAGGCGCTGGGCGTAGCTGAGGGTGTCGTCGCCGCCGATCGGGATGAGAAAGTCGAGGCCGAGAAACTCGATGTTTTTGAGCACGTCGGGGGTGACGTCGTTGACGTCGGCGGTGTATCTCTCGCGCAGGTGCTCGGGGAGGTTGGCCTTGGGCAGGTGGCTCGGCCGGGTCCGCGAGGTGTGCAGGAAGGTGCCGCCGGTGCGGCCGGCGCGGTTGACGATGTCCTGGGTCAGCTGCTGGACGTTGGCGCTGTTGTCGGCCTGCGGGTCGGGGACCAACTCCACCAGGCCGGCCCAGCCGCGGCGGATGCCCAGCACCCGGTAGCCTTCGCGCAGGGCACGGATGGTGATCGCCCGGATGGCGGGATTGAGGCCGGGGACATCGCCGCCTCCGGTGAGAATGCCGATGGTTCCTTTGCTGGCCATGGCGAACCTCCTGTGGTCCGGAAAGAGTGATGCCGCCTCCCTGCCCCAATCTTATCGGAAGGGAGAAGATTCACAATCGGGCGGCCGGGAAATCCGGGAGTACCCGGCCATGAATTCTGGCGGAGGGTGCTGCCGGTGCCGAATCCTGCCCCTTCTTGCCCGGTCCGCCTGCTAATTGACCGCCGTCAAGGTCTTTCTCCCCGCCTCTCGCTATTATCAGTTCATGCCGACCGGAACCCTCGACCAATAAAGGAGAAGCGCCATGCCAGGATCAAGAGCTGAGCAGATGATACTCACCCCGGCAACCACCGTCGGCGCGATTGTCGCCGCCGATTTCCGCACTGCCGGAGTCTTCGAAAGGCACGGCATTGATTTTTGCTGCGGCGGCAAGGTCGCACTTGCCGATGTCTGCCGGGAAAAGGAACTCGACCAGGGCGCCCTCCTGCAGGAGATCGCGGCAGCCATAAGCGCCACCGTTGACCAAAGCAAAAACTATGGCGGTTGGACGCTACCGTTTCTCGCTGACTACATCGTTAACACCCACCATGCCTATCTCAACGAGAATACTGCGCAGATCGCCGCCTATGCCGACAAGATCGCTGAGGTCCATGGCGCCCACCATCCCGAGGTGATCGAGATCGCCCAGATTTTTGCCGGGATCGCCGCCGATATGACGGCCCATCTGCGGGAGGAAGAAGAGGTCCTCTTCCCGGCTATCAAGCGGATCGATGCCGCCAGCAAGATTGGCGATTCGCCACCGGCAGGGGACGTGAAGACGATCCGGGCCTCTCTCGCCAAGCTCGACAGGGAACACCAGGCGATCGGAGATGCCGTCCACGCCATCCGCCACCTGGCCCGCGGCTACGAGGTGCCGGCGGATGTCTGCAATACCTTCGTGGTCACCTACCACAAGCTCGAAGAATTCGAGAACGACCTCCACAAACACGTCCACCTGGAAAACAATATCCTCTTTCCGAAGGCCGCCCGGCTTTAACGGCATGGTCCCGGTCCGGGGGGTGGCAGAGATCCCGGGTTGAAACAACCGGAAAGGCAAGGCGGCCGGTGGGTCGCCTTGCCTTTCCGGTTGACTATTTTTGAATGCTTGCCCCGGTGCTTGCCATGCTATCTTCAAGTCGTCAGGGCCTGACCCGAAGGGGCCTTTTGGCGGGGTAAAACATCGGAGGGGGATTCATGCCTCAGGGAAAAGCAGCCGGCCAACAGGAAGAGGGGATAGAGGTCCCGTACGAGCGGATCAACCCGGATACGCTGCGGAAGATGATCCAGGAGTTTGTGACCAGAGACGGGGCGGATTGGGGGGAGAGCGGCTGTACGCTTGAGGATAAGGTCGAACAGGTGCTGCAGCAGCTGAAAAGCAGGAAAGTCAAAGTCGTATTTGACCCGGGGGCGCAAACGGCGAACATCGTTGTCTGCCGCTAACCCTTTCCCACGGCCGGAAGGAGCAGGGCGGCCTTCTTCCATGCGGACCATCATGAGCAAAAACGGTTATTGGTTCCATGCAGCGATTGCCCGTCAGGTCCTCGACGCGATGGACCGGGGGGAGGACCGCGTCGACATCTCGGTCGACCTGAACCTCTCCCGCGGCACCTTTGCCGTTTGCGGTGAAACGCTGATCCTGGACGCTCAGCATCGGCTGAGCTGTGCGGAGCTGCGACAGATTGCGGGCAAGGAGAACCGGGTTTTTTGTCTGGAAGGGGGAGCGTTGGAGGTGCTCGAAGTCAGGGCCGACGGTTATTACAAGCTCGTCCCCACGGACCAGGCGCCGCTGTTGGAAATCAGCGGCGTGAAGATGCACATCTCGAAAGGGATCAACCCCTTTGAAAGTGCCGGGCAGATGGCCGCGCAGGTGGTGAAAAAAGGGGGCCGGGTCCTCGATACCTGCAGCGGGCTCGGCTATGCGGCCTCGGCCGCACTGAAGCTCGGGGCGCGCGAAGTCGTTTCGGTCGAGCGGAGCGCAACGGTCATGGCGCTGCGCCGAAGAAATCCGTGGTCGCAGGGGATATTCGGCGCCAATATCCATCTGGTCCATGCCGATATCGATGAATACATCCGGACTCTCGCGACGGAATCCTTTGACGCGGTCATCCACGACCCGCCCCGGTTTTCCCTCGCCGGGGAGCTTTACGGGGAGCGATTTTACCGGGAAATCTACCGGGTATTGAAGCGGCGCGGAGCCCTGTTTCACTATACGGGCAACCCGCATATGGTGAAACGCGGCACCAGCTTTATCGACCAGGCCGCGCAGCGGCTCAGGGTGGCCGGCTTCACCAGGGTGGTGAAGGTCGTCGAACTCATGGGTGTTACGGCATACAAATAGCCCCGACCACGGCAGGCCCGGGTTCTCCATAAGAAATGGACGGCGGTAAAAAAAGTGGGGACATCCCGCTGTCCCACCTTCTCGTCCTGGCGACCCGGAGGGCCTTCTCGTTCCCGGATTTCCGGCCCGAGGCTTTATCCGTGCCCGGTGAAAAATATCTGGTATAGGGTCAGCAGGATTTCGAAAACGATGAGGATGGTAATGTACCATTCGACCCGCAGCGACCGTTTGTTCTGCAGAATGCCCAGCAGGGTTTCGGCGGTGCGGGAGATCAGGTCGAGCTTCCGCTCCAGCGCCAGGTGCCGCTCGTGCAGTTCGTACTCGTCTTCCAGCCGGGCATAGAGCGGCTCGTGCGCCGGGTGGTACCAGAGCAGGTCCGGTTTTTCCGAGATTTCGACCCGGCCGACCATTCGTCCCTGGATCGACAGGGTATCGCCGATATGCCGCAACAGTTCCCGGCCCCTTGAGCCCGGCCGGCCGGAGCGCTGCAGGGCGTCGGCCAGCGGTTCGATGCGCTGGAAGCTCTTGGCCACGGCTGTCTCGTAACGGTCGAGGACGACGCTTTTCGCCAGCACTTCGGCAACCAGCTGAAGACGTTCGATGGTAAAAGAGTGCAGGCTAATGTGCCCGCCCAGGAACCCTTCCTTCTTCGTTTCATCCTTCACGAGGATCACCTCTTCGGCCTCAAACCGCTCGAAGGGATTGAGCACATAGGACTTGAGACTCTCCAGCAGGGTGGTTTCCTCGATGGCATTGAGGCCGAAAATCACCACCGCCCCGTAGCGAAAGAGGGCCGCGCAACCGCTGCCGCCGGCGGTCAGCAGCAGGGGCTTGGTTGCCAGGCACTGCGCCTTCTCGAAATCCCGCAGGTCGAGGCGCTCGGCGATGAACATCGCTCGCACCTGGATTCTTTCCTGACCGGCAAAGAGGGTGGCTTCCATTGCGTCGGTTCCCGGTTCGGGGCTGTTAGGGGCCTGGAATGACACGACTATAGCAGACTTTGCGGCGATTCATATCGAGTGTTGGCCGGCTGGCTGGCCGGTGGCGCAGGGAAAATGGAAGACAAAAGGGGCCGCGATCGCGGCCCCTTTTTGCGTGGCAGAATGGATGCGTGGAGCTACTTGGATTACATCGCCAGGCTGGCGAAAACGTTGCGGATTTTGACCTTCGATCCCTTCGATCCGGCTCCTTCCGCCGCGAAGTCTTCAATCTCGTCCAGGGAGAAAACGACCTTGACGGAGTGCTCTTCGGTGATGACCTTCAGCCACCACTCATCGTACATCTGGACCCATTCGATCCTGTCGGGGCGCAGACCGTGCTGGGAGGCGTAGCGCAGGGCGACTTCCCGGAGCATGTCCTGCCCCTTGCCGAGTTGATCGTCAGTTTCCGTCATTTTCTGCCAATTCCGTTCAGTGAGAACAATATGCCCAGATTCAGCTTTTCCTGCTGGTCTTGGCGTAGAAGGTGGAGTACTGCTGAACTACCGAACTGCTCTTGCAGGCGGGGCATTTGACTTTCTTGCGGTCATGCTCGGCCATGGTCATGGTCACCGAAAATTCATTTGCGCACTTCTCACAGCGGTACTCGTAGGTCGGCATCGTTGTTTCCTCCCGGAATGGTGGTTTCCAATAGCTATTATTGTAGGAAGGTCTGGACGTTTCGCAATCGGGTGACATAGCGGAAAGTGGGGGGCCGCGCGGTTATTCGCAGCATGGGAAGTCCCACCGAAATAATGCCGCCGGTCCGACCCGCTCTAAAGAAGCACCACCAGCACCACCCCGCCGGCGAAAACCCCGAGGTTGCAGACCGCCGAGACCGCATGCAGGCGGCCGAACTGCCGGCGAAGGGGATGGTCCTTGGGGGTAGCCTCGAAGGAGCCGATCTCCTTTTTAAGGGCGGCGGCCTTCGGCTCGATGACCAGGGTCTGGAGGGCGGTGGCCGCCAGCATCAGTACCAGCAGCACCAGCGCCGGGACAAAGTGCTTGCCGCGCTGGATGAGCAGGCAGGCCAGGGCGACGGCGCCGCAGACCAACCCCCAGCGGAAGTAGGCGGGGAAGAGGACGCCGACGATCTTCCCGGCGAGGTCGATCGGCTGGGTCTTGAAGAGGATGGGGGTGAGGACGAAGGTGAAGATGGCGACCCCGCCGACCCAGAAGGCGAGAGCCAAGCGGTAGATGATGGCGACAGTGGGCATGGCGGTTCCTTTCGTCGGGCGTTGCGGTCAAGGGGCCGGCTTCTCGATCTTTCCCACCGGCGCGATATAAATGGTGAACTCCTCCTTGCCGTCCAGCCCGAGCAGGGCGTCGGCCTGCACCTGGTCATAGGCGGCGATGGCGCAGGTGCCGGCGCCGATCGCCTCGCAGGCGAGGTAGAGGTTCTGGCAGAGATGGCCGCAATCAAGGGCGATGACCTTGGCGGAGGCCTCGGCGTAGCGCCACTCGGTGCGGGCGGGGAGGGCGCTCCAGAGGAATGTGACCGCAGCGTCGCCGGCAAAGCGCTGGCCGCGAGTGGCGGCGGTGAGGCGCGCCGCCAGGTGGTCGGGAGTCGACTCCTGGACCAAGGCATGGTCGAGGGGAAGATAGCGGTAGAGTCCCGGGGCGATGCCTGCCACCCGCTGCACGGCGAGGTAGGTTTCGAAAGGGTGGCGGCAGCCGGCCGAGGGGACAGTGCGCAGCACCGCCGCGGCATGGAGTCGCGCCCGCACTCCCTGGGTACTCCAGAGCAGGAAAGCGAGCTCGTCGAGGTTGAGGGGGACGGCGGTGAAGCGGCGGCGGCTCTCACGGTTGGCGATGGCCTCGACCAGGTCGCAGGGCGGAATCCGCCATGCCTCACGGGGGGGCAGGGGAACCGGTACCATCCCTTCCGGAACCGGCTTCTGCACCGGCGGCGGCGCCACGCCACGGGACTGGGGAGTGTCCCACCAGTCGACCTCGTCGCGGATGCGGTCGGTGAGGAAGTGGCGGCCCGCCTCAATGGTGATGGATGGTACGGACATGGTAATGCTCCACAGGGCTGCAGGATCCGGTCTGTCCCGAAGTCCGGTTTTCGCTGCGGGCGGAGGCCGGTCGGGATGAGCCTTTGGTCCGCTGCCATCAGGGTAGCTTATTTTCCCCCCGGTTGAAACCATTGCGATTGATCCATTGGGCAAGTTCTTTTCGGAATTTGCGGGAGGAACAAGAGGGGTTTTCCCTTGGGGCCGCAATTTCCCGACGCCCCGAGACTGCCTGCCACCGCCGGCCCTGGCGTATCCGATTCGGCCGACTAGCCGCCTTCCTCACCCGGCCGGCCATCGGCCCAGGCGGTCGGAATCGCTTGTCCCGGTTTTTCTGCCCCCACAAGCAACCAATCGGTCCCGGGTAATCACCTCCAGGCCGGGTGGCTCGGTTCCCATTTCTAGGTTCCAGAAATCCCCACTTCGTTCACAAAAAGTCCTTGTAAATGGTTAGACCAATGTTTGTAGTTCATTTTTTTTCGTTTGCCTTTCAACGGTTTACGGTATAAGTGCCTGAATTTGCCGTTTTGACTTGCATAACCGCGTTATAAAATTACCTCTTATGATAAAATTTCCCATATTGGCTTGATGTCGCGGCGGCTTTCTGCTACCCTTGCGACATTGATTAGATCAGATCAACCCCTCGCATCCAAGGAGACTGAGCAATGAAGCCGTTCTTCCTCTTTCTGCTCCTGATCGGTACCGGGATTCTCTTCGGCATCCTGGCCCGTCCCGTCGGATACCTCGCCGCTCTTTGCCGGATGCCCCGAAACTGGTTTGCCCGGCTGTCGGCCAAGCGGCCGACCCTCCAGCTCGCCGGTTTTTCCGGGTCATCCAGTTCCCTGCGGCGTTCCTTCCCCCGGCATGCCGCGCATTTTCACGGCTGATTCGCGGGAGTTTACCGGATAAGCTTTTGCTGAGGGCCCGGTTTACCTCTCTGCGACCCCTGCCCGGTACACAGAAGTGAAGTAGGAATCCTCCCGGTTTACCCAAGCTCCTCCTACATACCCCCCCAACGAATAGGGCGGCCTCGACGGCCGCCCTTTGACGTTCAATCTTCCAGAACCCGTATTGCTGTATTGAAATTTTGCCAGGCAGGTAAATTCGGGACTATTCATAGGCCAGCCCCTTGCGAAGCCTGACGAACAAACAATCGCGCTCGGCGGGGATCAGCTCCACCAAGGTGCAGTCGGCGCGCTGCTTGACCTCGCCTATGAATCCGCTCCCGCGCAGGGTGACGGTCGCCAGAGCTCCCGGAGAGCCGGCGCAGCAGGGTGGTCTTGCCGCACCCGGGCGGGCCGGTGATGAGGAGATGCCGGAGAGTTGGGGCCACGGGTGCCGGACCTCAGAACTCGAAGCTTCCGCCCGGCTTCAGCACCGCCACCTTGGTGTCGGTCTCCGCCTCCACCCGCTTCTTCCAGCCTACAGCGTCCTGGTTGAGGAGGTCGAAGGTGTTGTAATGGATCGGCACGACGGTCCTGGGTTGCAGCATCTTCACCGCGCGCAGGGCGTCGTCGGGGCCCATGGTGTAATTGTCGCCGATGGGGATGGCCGCCACCTCGAGCCCCTCCTCGCCGATCAGCCGCATGTCGCCGAACAGGCCGGTGTCCTGGGCGGTGTAGATCTTCTTGCCGTCGTTTGTCGTGAGCAGGAAACCGCAGGGGTTGCCGCCGTAGGAGCCGTCGGGCAGCATCGAGCCGTGCAGGGCGAGGGTCAGTTTGAGGTAACCGAAGGGGTACTGGTGGCCGCCGCCGAGATGCTGGCCGTGGACGTTCTCCAAGCCCTGGTTGCCGAGCCAGGTGACGATTTCGTGGTTGCTGATCACCAGCGCGCCGGTGCGTTTGGCAATGGCTATGGCATCGCCGATGTGGTCGCCGTGGCCATGGCTGACCAGGATGAAGTCGGGGGAAACCTTGTCCGCCGTGGTGGAGGCGGCCGGGTTGCCGGTGAAGAAGGGGTCGATCACCAGCTGGTGACCGTCGGTCTGCAGGCCCAGGGCGGCGTGACCGTACCAGGTCAGTTTGTTCATCGTCTTCCTCCTTGCGTAGATTTCGCGGTAAGAATTCCAACCTCAGTATAGCAACTCAGGCGGATTCGGAAGACCGCCGCCGGGACTTGTTGCCGGCCTATCTCCCGTGGCCTGTACCGGCGACCCGTTTCGGGATTACAATGAAGCCATGGTATCGTCAAAAGAGGTTCGCCCGGGCTGAAGCAGAGGGCGGGAAAGAGAGGTCCCATGGTTGGCTTGGCAAGAGAGCACTTTGTTCAGCAGCAGGGGTTCGAGCAGGAGGATGCGGCCGGCTGCGCCGCCCGCTACCCGGCCCTGATGTTCCAGCCCCGGGTGGTCGGGGGGCTGGTGGCGGTGGCCCTGGTGACGCAGAGTGCGCCGCTCTTCCTGGGCCTGGCGGCGATTCTCTGGTGGAGCGCCCTGCGGCCCACCTACAACCCCTTCGATTATCTCTACAACCGGCTGATTGCCGAGCCCAAACGGCTGCAGAGGCTGGGAGAGGCCCCGCCGCCGCGCCGCTTCTCCCAGGGGATGGCGGGAACCTTCATGCTCGCCATCGGCATCTGCCTGGTGGCGGGGTGGTGGACCGCGGGGTATATCCTGCAGGGGCTGCTGGTGGTGGCGATCACGGCGCTGGTCTTCGGCCGCTTCTGCCTCGGTTCCTACCTCTACTACCTGCTGCACGGCAAGACCGACTTCGCCAATCGGACCCTGCCCTGGGCCCACGGGTAGGCCGATGGCAGTGTGGGAGAAGAGGGGGAGAGGCAGCTTATGAAAGCGATAAGATTGAACGGATCCGGTGGGCTCGAGCGCCTGACGGCGGTCGAGATGGACGAGCCGGGTGCGCCGCAGGCGGGTGAAATCCTGGTGAGGCTGCACGCCAGCTCGCTGAACTATCATGATTACCTGGTCGCGCTGGGGACGATTCCCACCGCCGACGGACTCATTCCGCTGGCCGACGGAGCCGGAATCGTCGAAGGGGTCGGGGCCGGCGTGAGCGAGTTCGCCGTGGGTGATCGCGTCGTCTCCTGTTTTTTTCCCGAGTGGCAAAACGGCGAACCGGTATCCTCCGGGTTCGCCACGACGCCTGGCGACGGCGTGGACGGTTATGCGCGGGAGAGGGTGGCGCGGCCGGCGACCTGGTTCACGCGCGCGCCCGGGAATTACAGCCATGCCGAAGCGGCGACCTTGACTACCGCCGGTCTTACCGCCTGGCGCGCACTCGTCAACGATGGGCCCGTGAAGGCGGGCGAGACGGTATTGACCCTGGGGACGGGCGGGGTGTCGATGTTCGCCCTGCAGTTCGCAAAGATGATGGGCGCAGCGACGATCGTCACTTCGTCGTCGGATGAAAAACTGGCCCGCGCCCGCGCGCTGGGCGCCGACCATACGATCAACTACCGGCAGTATCCCAACTGGGAAGAGCAGGTTCTGGAGCTGACGGAGGGGCGCGGCGCCGATCATGTCGTCGAAGTGGGCGGCCCGGGCACCCTGCCGCAGTCGATCAGCGCCTGCCGCATCGGCGGGCATATCGAGCTCATCGGTGTCCTGACCGGTTTCTCCGGTCCGGTTCCGACCGTGGCGCTGATGTCCCGGCAAGTGCGGCTGCAGGGGGTGACCGTCGGCAACCGCCAGCAGCAGATCAAGATGATCCGCGCCCTGGATGCCAATGACCTGAAGCCGGTCATCGACAGGACCTTTCCGCTGCAAGACCTGGCCGAGGCGTTTCGCTACGAGGCGACCAATGCACATTTCGGCAAGATCTGCATTGAGGTGTGAATCGCTGGGAACGCTCGACGGCAGGGGCGGCGCCGTTCGTCAGCGGATGAAGTGCATGTAGGTCTTCTGCTCTTTCTCCGGCGGGGTCACTGTCCCCTGGCCGTGTTCCACCAGCTTCAGCAGCCACGCCATGTTCCTCCCCAAAACACGCATGATCTGCACCCCTTCGGCATCCTGTTCCACCTCCCCCGGCATCCGGCCGTGGATCACGTTCCAGTAGTTGGAGGTGGGGATCAGCATCTCCGAGTAGAGCAGAAAGTTGTTGAGCTGCTCGAAGGTGGGGATGCCGCCGGAGCGGCGCACCGCCACCACCGAGGCCCCGACCTTGTGGCGAAAGAGGCCGCCGTTCATGCCGGCCACGTAGAACGCCCGGTCCAGGAATGACTTCATCGCCCCCGACATGGCGGCGTAGTGCACCGGCGAGCCGAGGAGGATCCCGTCCGCCCCCTTAATCCGCTGGATCCAGTCGTTCACCGGGTCGCCGGGGAGCACGCACTGCTCGTTTTTGTTCTTGGCGCACATGCCGCAGGCGATGCACCCCCGGATCGCCTTGTCCCCCACCGTGACGATCTCCGTCGCGATCCCTTCCGCTTCCAGCTCCGCCGTGACCATTTTCAAGGCCTGCCAGGTGTTTCCTTCCTTGTGCGGGCTCCCGTTGAATGCGACCACTTTCATGTCCATGACCTCCGTCTGTTGGTTGGTGGCAAGACCTGCCCCTCTGTTTGACCTGGGGGGGCAGTCTCTTTTGGATTACGAAACTTTCGCGGCAGCCGTCAGCTTTTCCCCCAGCTCGAAGGCCCGTTGGCAGTCGAGCGGGAACACCTGCTCGTGGCGCTTCTTCTTGGCTTCAGCATCCCAGGCGGTGGAGAGGTATTTCGAGTAATCGCTGAACTGGTAGGTGTCCGTGCTGAGCAGCAAGTCGCAGTTGCCGAAGATACGGGTCAGAACGCCCCGAGTCGCGCCGAACATCTTGTCGTAATTGCGCGCCGCCAGGTCTTTTTCGGCGACGTTCATGGTATAAACCAGTCCGACCTGGAGCTTACCGGGGAATATGGGAGCATAACCGGGGGTGTAAGTCAAAAATGGAAACAGCAGACGTTCCATGAACGACCTCATCTCGCCGGTTTCAGAGCCGAAATAAACGGGGGTTCCCAGGATGAGGACATCGGCTTCCGAGACGTTTTTCAGGATCGGAGCCAGTTCGTCCTTGATGGCACACCGGCCGTAGCTCTTGCCGCCTATCTCCTTGCAGGCAAAGCAGCTGGTGCAGCCTTGGTATGCCAGGTCGTAGAGGTTCACCAGTTCGGTCTCCGCACCCTGCTTGGCGGCGCCTTCCAGGGCACGCTTGAGCAAGGTTGCGGTATTCCAACTTTTCCTGGGGCTGCCGTTCACCGCAATGGCTCTCATGGGTTTTCCTTTTGCCGGGGATGATTCGACGCGGCCGGAGCGTTAAGGCCCTTGCGGCCGGACGGTTCGACTTTATTCGAACTGAATGGTTCGAAAATAGTCGAACCGTGTTGCGCGGTCAAGGGTTTTTTCATATATTGAGAGCACGCAAAGGAAGGGAAAGCATGGCAGGGAAAAATATCGAACAAGAGCAACCGCCGCGGGCCGAGATCTGCCTGCCCAAAGTGCTGCACGCCCTGAGCGACCCGGTGCGGCTGGAGATCGTGCTGAAACTCGCCAGTGCCGGCGAAGTCGCCTGCGGGTGTTTTGGCCTGAGCATGCCAAAGTCCTCCCTGTCCCACCATTTCAAGGTCTTGAGAAGTGCCGGGATCGTCGCGACCAAGCGTGAAGGCAAGGAGTGGGTCAACAGCCTGCGGAGAGACGATCTGGATGCACTGTTTCCAGGAGTCCTCGACTCCGTTGTCGCCGCGGCATGTCCGGGGCGAGAGACGGCGGCCCCGTACAAATAGGTTTCTTCGGGGAAATCAGGAGATCAATGAATTCAACAGCCGTCCCCAGGCCCATCCTCGGATAGATCCTTGGCGGTCGCCTTGTGAAATACGCAGGGTGCCCCCGGAATGCCCGCACCCCCTTACCTGGTCCGTCGAGGTCCCGGCGCAGAATGACGCCCCAGCTGGGCATCCAGATCGTCGATCCAGCCGGCCCTGGCGTCCGGAAAGGCATCCGCGTAGGGGACGTAGGGTTTGATATCCAGAACCGGGGTGCCATCCAGCAGGTCCACGCCGCGCAGGTGCAGCGTCCGGCCTTCGATCCTCACCAGTTCCACCGCCGACAGGCCGATCGCATTGGGACGATGGGGGGAGCGGGTGGCCAGAACGCCCCGCTTCGGTCCGCCCCGCGGCGGCTTGACGCTGCTTTTCCAGCCTTCACTGCGATGAAAGGCGAAGATGAGCCAGAGCCGGTCGAAGCCGCCCAGGTCCTGGATGACCTTCTCGTCCAGCCAGTCCAGCAGTTCCAGCGTCGCAGTCGCGACCTCCCCGGTTTCCGTCCCTGCCACTACCGTGCCTTGATGGGGGGCGTCGATGCGGCGGAGGTAGGGGGAGCGCAGAATGCCGATGGGGCGATAGCTGAAAAGGGCGTCTTGGGTCATGTCGGGGAATTCAACCTCAAACCGGGCTGCCGGTCTTGGCCGTCGAAGGAAACTCTGGGGCGATGGTTGTCGGGACCTGTGATAGGAGCGGCTGACCGGCTTCTGTTATGCGGGGCAGTTCGGGATTGGCGCAAATGCTAGCGCTATCGTGGAGAGGTGGCAATGAAAAAACGGATCAGGTTCCATTCTCAGCTCCGTCCTAAATTCTCCCTTATGAAAAGGGGGGATTGACTTGTCCTCGCTGTAAGATTTGCCCTGCCTGGGCGACCAACCCGAATCGGCGGGACGAGACCCGCCGACTTTACTTCCCCTTTAGCGCCCCTATCTCAAGGGGGAAACCGTTTCGGCTAAGATTCCGACCTGATCAGGATGAAAAAATCGGGGAAGTGTCCCGGTTATCCCCCTGACTGCTTCCCGGACACCCCACGGTTTTCTGCATAAATTTTCGTCAGCCATTCCAGATCAAACCTAGGCCACTTCTGTAACTTATTCAAATCCTGGAGAAAAAATTGTTCTTCAGTCTGGCACGCCCTATGTAATAGCAACCTCTCAGGATTTCAGAATTCCAGTGCGAGGGGGAAACCTGCGGGAGGAGGTGTGCCATGCAACAGATCGAAGCCGTCATCCAGCCATGCAAACTGAACGAGGTACGCAACGCCCTCGATGAAATGGGTATCGAGGATTTCATGGAGAGCCCCATCCTGTACCATACCAATCAGGGCCGGCCGACCATGAAATTTCGTGGCGCAAAATTTGTCGCGAACATCGTCGAGAAGGTGAAACTCGAGGTCGTTGCGGCAGACGAAACGGTGGGGAAGATCATCGAGGTCATCGGTGCCATTGCCAGGACCGGGAACAGCGAAGATTGCCGGATCGCCATCCGTCCTTACCGGGAAGTGACCTGAGCGCCGCTTCGTGAGTTCTCTCGTATTTGGCACCATGTCTTCACGATAAAAGGCGGCCGATTGGCCGCCTTGGGATTTTTCGGACAAGGGGAAAAGAGACAGGCACCTTGGCTGGGAAAAGCAGCCTGTCCTCTTTGGAGTAGCCGTTGTATCAAGTATGGTGCCCCCGAATTCCTGTGAACCTTTTTTGTCCCCCGCTGTTGAACCCCCAACCCGAGGGGCTAGACTGGACAGAATATTACGCCGGCTGTTAGAATCAATGGAATCCAACTCGAAGGAGGTAAAACATGGGAACCCATTACATCACCGAAGACTGCATTGCCTGCGGCGCCTGCGAGCCGGTTTGTCCGGTAAGTGCCATCAGCGAGGGCGATCCCACTTATGTCATCGACAAGGAGGTCTGCACCGAGTGCGGCGCCTGCAATGACGTCTGTCCCGTAGAAGCCATCAAGTGGGAGGAATAGGAGTTTAACAGGGTCCGAGCAAATCGGACGCGGCCCCCAACAAGCCGGATGCGTCCATAAGGGCGGTCCGGCTTGTTTATTCTTTCACCTCGCATCCGGTTTCAGATTTTCTCGATTCGGCTGCCGATCAAGTCCGGTGTCCCCGAAACTGCTCCTCTTTTTCCTGCCGAAACAAGAGCGGTGTCCTTGGAGCTCTCCGGGGAGTTGTCTCCAATACTGCTGTCCTTATCCAAGCCTGGCCCGTAAGTCCCTCCCTTTACGATCTGCCCCGCAACCGGTCGAGGCTCCAGGCGCCGCCTCCGGCTGCGGACAGGTAGAGGAAGACGAAGCAGTAGAAGACGGCCAGTTCGCCATGGTTGGCAATGGGCCAGAAGCCCTTGCCGGCATGTGCCGTGAAATAGGCGACGGCCATCTCTCCCGAGAGGATGAAGGCCGTCCAGCGGGTGAAGAGCCCCAGCAGCAGCAACAGGCCGCCGCCGAATTCGAGCAGTCCGGCCAGGCCGATCTGCGAGAAGGGCTCCAGCGGCGGGCCCGGCATGGGCACGGGATAGCCAAAGAGCTTCTGCCCGCCGTGCGCGATGAAGAGGAGGGCGACGACGAGGCGCATGAGGCTCAAAAGGTGCGGCGCCAGGCTTTTGGCGAAAGAGGAACGGCTCATGACGAATCTCCCTGGTTAAGAGAAAAAATTTTCAGCTTATTATAGCCTCTTCCAGCGCGGCTTCTTGCCGGGGCCGGAAGCCCCCCCTGGCCCGATTCTCCCCTCTACACCGTGTGTACTGCGCCCCGTGGATTCTCCCTGAATAGTTGCAAGATAACGTCCCTCAATGCTTCCCTGACCGGTGCTCGCCGCCAACGCCACAAGGATTCCGTCAATTAGTGCGGGTTCCGTCATATATTGAGGGCAAATGAATCTCTGCCCATTCCCTAGGGTCCGATCCTGCCAGCCCAATTCCTTGTAATTAATGAACTAACCAGCCGTTTGATCTCCCCTTGATAATTGGCGGGTTGCTTGCACCTGCGACAACGCCATACGGTCCGTCCAACCCAGCAGGACGGTCGCAGTTCACCTCCAGGCATAAACCCGCAATCCCTGGCAATTGGCCGTAGCGCCGGCGGGGAGCAATCATACCCCTCGATGAGGAATTGCCATGAACCAAAACCAGGTTAATCCCATCTGTTGCCGGACCCTCATCAATACGCTCCTGGTCCTGACCCTGATGATTCCGGGCGCGGCAATTGCCGCGGACCCGAAGCTCGACACCACGGAGCAGAAGGCCGCTCCAACGGCGTTTGCCGATGAAAAACCGAAGCCGGTCTTGCACTGGGGGGAGGGGGATGGCAAGAGTTACCTCGTCCCGGCTGTGGATATCGCCGGCTTCGTCTTCCTGCTGAATCAATATGATCGGCATTCCGGCGACGACAAAGACTACCATTCGAATTTTTCTTCCTTCAAGGAGAACCTGACCGGGAAGTGGGTCGTTGACAAGGATCCGTTTGCCATCAACCAGTTCATGCATCCCTATGCGGGGTCGATGTACTTCGGCTTTGCACGTTCCGCGGGTCTCGACTACTGGGATTCCCTCGGCTATACCCTTGGGGGCAGTCTCCTCTGGGAGTTGGCTGGCGAGACCACCCCGCCCTCACTGAACGATGAATTCACCACCGGCTACGGTGGGACCATCCTCGGCGAGCCGCTATACCGCATGGCGAGCCTGTTGCTGGAAAGCGGCGAAGGCAAACCGGGGTTCTGGCGCGAAATAGGCGCCGGCGCCCTCTCCCCCGCCACCGGCTTCAACCGCGTCGCCTATGGCCAACGCTTTCGCGGCGTCTTCCGGAGTCACAACCCGGCCGTCTACACCCGCCTGCAGCTCGGCGTGAATCTGAACGCCCACGTGAAATCCAACGTGAATGTGAATCAGGACCCGAACGCGGCAGCGATTCCCCAGAGCTACAAAAAAGGCGCGGCGATTGCGGACTTCACCATCGGCTACGGGCTTCCGGGGAAGCCCGGCTACACCTACGACCGGCCATTCGACTATTTCAACTTCCAGTTCACCGCCGCCAGCAGCAATGTTTTTGAAAACATCATCAGCCGCGGTCTCCTCTACGGGACCGACTATGCCGTCGGCGACAACTACCGCGGGGTTTGGGGCCTGTACGGCACCTACGATTACATCGCGCCGCAGATCTTTCGCGTTTCCACCTCGGCGCTGGCCCTCGGCACCACCGGTCAAGCGTGGCTTTCACCGACGGTAGCGTTGCAGGGGACGGCCCTCGCCGGCCTCGGTTATGGCTCCGCCGGCACCATTCACGGCGTCGGCGAACGGGACTACCACAACGGCCTCAGCCCCCAGGGCATGGTGGCGTCCCGCCTGATCTTCGCCGATCACGCCGCTCTCGACTTTGAACTGCGCGATTACTACGTCAGCGGCGTGGCTTCCTCGGAAAGCGACGGATCGGAGAATATTATCCGCGGGGTCGCCACCCTCACGGTGCGCGTCTACAACCTCCACGGGCTTACCTTCAGGTATACGATTTCGCGGCGGGATGCGAACTATGGCAACCTCTCCGACACGCGCCAGACCCTGGGGGCGGTCAGCATCGGCTACACCTATCTTGGGCAAACCCGCTTCGGCGCCGTCGACTGGCGGCCGAAAAGCGAGGGTGGTCCTTAACCCCGGAGAATAAGTAAGACCATGAAGATTTTTATGACGAGAGTCCTTCTGCTCTGCGCGATGGTGGCGGCCCTTGGCTTGCACCCCACCATCGCGACTGCCGCCGCGAGCGATGCGGAGGTCTTGTCGGGTGACATCCTGGCAGGAGTGATTCCCCTCGGCGCCTTTGCCGTCGCCTATTTCAAGGACGATACCGAGGGCGAGAAGCAGTGGCTGCGCAACGTCGTCATAAACCAGGTCCTCACCTCGGCCCTCCGCCTCGGTTTCAACCAAACCAGCTGGGGTGAACGTCCCAACGGCGGTAGCTATGGTTTCCCTTCCGGGCATACAGCCATCGTGATGTCCGGCGCTACCTTCCTGGGGGAGCGTTACGGCTGGAAGTGGGGTACCCCCGCCTATTTGGCGGCCGCCTATGTCGCTTATGTGCGAGTCGACAATCGCAGCCATCACTGGCGCGATGTCGTTGCCAGCACCGTGTTGGCCTATGGCGTCGCCAAGCTCACCGTCACCCCGGAAAACGCGACCCACCTGGCGCCGGTGATCGGGCCCGATTTCCTCGGCCTGCGCTGGCAGCGCTCCTTCTGAAGACCCCCTTTCTCCCCCATCACGGAAGCGTCATCCGGCCGTTTCCGCAACGGTCACGGTGACGTCCATACCGAGGAAGGCCCGCGCAGAACCGGAATAGGTCCCCCACAAGGGAAGCACATGTTCGGGAGCCCAGGCAACGCCGACACGAATGAGATTGCGGTTGCCAATGATTCTGTTGGTGGGGTCGAAGTCGATCCAGCCGGCACCGGGCAGATAGGCTTGCATCCAGGCATGGGTGGCGCCGCCCCCGGCGAGGCCGGAGCTGTCGGGGACGAAGATATAACCGCTGACAAAGCGGGCGGCGATGCCGAGGGATCTGGCAGCGTCGATCATCAGTACGGCAAAATCCCGGCAACTGCCGCGACCGATCAACAACGTCTCCTCAGCCGTCTGCACCCCTTTTTCGACCCGGCGGTTGTAGGGGATCTGCTCACTGATTCCGAAGGTCATCGCGCGCAGCAGCTTCATCGTGTCGGTGGTCTCCGCCGGATCCAGAAACTGCAACGCCCAATGGGCGACTCGCTCGCTCGGGCAATCACGATCCAGGGCGCGGATGAGATTGGGGAAGTCCTCATCGGAATAGCGGAAGGGATAGCTGCGGGCATAATCCTCGAGCGGATACTCCGGAAGGGTGTCCTCGAAATGCTCAAGCTGTACGGTGCTGTCGAAGCGGAGTTCGGAGGTGGTGCCCGCAAAATTGGCGATGGTGACGGAATTGTCGAAGGGATCGTGCAACCAGCGCAGCTGCGAGGGTTGCGGCGTGATTTCGAGGTTGATGCCGAGCACCCGCAGGTCGTGACTCTCGCGCGGCCGGAACATCATGCGGTGTTCGCCGAGAATGACGGGCTCGCGGTAACGGTAGACGGTGGTGTGGTTTACGGTGAGAAAAGACCTCATTGGGCGGTTCCGGACCATTCAGTATCCGGAATTTCATCGGTCCAGACCCGGAAGCTTTCCAGGGTGTTGGGCCCAAAGGTTGTCGTAATGGCGACATCGCAGGCATCGCGGCCGCGCGCCATCAGGATGCGGCCCCGGCGGGGCACATTGTTGCGCGGGTCGAAAATGTGCCATTGGCCGCCGATCCAGGCCTCGAACCAGGCAGCAAAGTCGCCGACGGCGTAAGGCGGGGGCATTCCGACATCGCCCAGGTAGCCGGTGCAGTATCGCGCCGGGATATTCAGACAGCGGCAGAAGGTCATCGCGAGATGCACGTAGTCGCGGCAGACCCCGGTCCGTTCGTTAAAGACCTCCATTGCGCTTCGGGTTGCGCGGGCATTCTGGTAGTTGAAGGCAATGTGGTTATGAACGAAATCGCAGATCGCTTGCACGCGCGGGTATCCGGAAGTCGTGCCCCCGAAGAGTTGCCAGGCCGTCTGAGACAACAAGTCCGTCTCGCAATAGCGACTGCCCAGAAGAAACACCAGGGTTTCTTTAGGCAGATGCTGCACGGATTCCTGCCTGGCATCGGGCACAACCTTGTCGGGCTGGTTGTTATCCCTGATAATCGCATCGGTTGTCAGGCGCAGGCGACCCGCGGGCGCCAGCGCGCGGTTGCACCAGTTGCCGAAGGCGTCATGATAACCGGTGATCGAGATGGGCGGATCGGTGATGAGGCGATCGGGGACGATCAGGTCGGCGCCCCGCGAATGGTGGATATTCACGAGAAGGATGAGCGGTGTCGGCTGTGGAAAGCTGTAAATCAGTTCGTATCCGGCTCGGAGCTGCACTGGTTCTCCTGACGAGGGTTCTGGACCCTCGTATGGGCTTAATTTCTTGATTGGCGAAGGTCTGCACCAAGTATACTCCTCCTGGCCGGAGGTTAGCGAACTATAAGCTTTTTTATCCGGCGACCAAGGAAAACGATGAGCTGCACCGAAAAAAAGAAGCTTACGGGATAGTGACCTCTTTCGGTGCGGGGAGACTCAAAATGGAGGGTTTCTTTTGAGTGCCCCCTCCATGTTCTTGGCGTTGTATGGTTTAACCGGGTATGGGAACGGGATAGCCGAAGAGCTTCTGCCCGCCGTGCCGGATAAAGAGGAAGGCGACGACGAGCCCCTGATGGGCAGCAGATAAGGAACATCCCCGAGGCGTTGGCCTTGGAAACAATGAAGGCGGCCGTAATGGCCGCCCTCTGGCGGTTGGTTTGGGTCATGGAAAGTCTGAGTGAGGGAATTCTGGACCTTTCCCTTTTTGCCGTTCCCAGAACAAATGCTTCAGAAACTGGAGTATATGCGGGCGGTCGAGCGTCCGGGGGCGGCGAGATCGAGATCCAGGAAGTATCCGAAGGGGGTCTGGCAGGCCTCGTAGTCGGCCGCCAACAGGCGTGCCTCGGCGCGGTCGAGCAGGGCCTTGGTGAACGACGGCTGCGCCTTGGTTTCCGCCAGGTGTGAAAAGGAGTGGAGCACGATGCGGGAGGTTTCGTTTTTGCGGGCTCCCCACTTGAGATTTTTCACCAGCTTGGTCTCGACCCGGCCGGGATCTGCCTCGTCCTGGGCTTCCGCGTGGATCAGCCCCACCAGTACCCCTTGCAGATGCCGATCCTCGCTGATCTCCTCGGCGGTCACCAGCCCCTTGTCGGCAGTACGCCAAGAAAAGCGGTCGGCGTAGATCATCAACAGCTTCATGGGCAATCCCCCCTTCCGGCCAACTTTGCATTGTTTCGGGTTTCGACTATAAATTTACTTGGACAGCCTAGCAAGTTCCTCGCTCTTTTGCGGAGGACATCATGAAATTGAGATTGGCCATCCTGTGCTGCCTGCTGGTGCTCGGGGCTACCTCCGCGGGCGGCAAGCTGATTGCGCCGGAGGGGGCAAAAAAGGTCGGTGATCGGGCTCCCGTCTTCACCCTGGTCGACCATCAAGGCAAACTCGTCAACTACGACCGGGACTTCTACGGCCGGCACCACCTGATCCTCACCTTCTTCCCAGCCGCTTTCACCCCTGTCTGAACGGGGGAAATGGAGGGTCATCAGAGGAACCTCTACCTCTATGACCGCTTCAACGCCCGCGTGGCGGGCGTCAGTCGCGACGACATCGGGACTTTGCGGCACTGGGCCGACCAGCTGGGCCTGACCTTTCCCCTGCTTGCCAACCCCACCGGCTATCTCGGCATCATGTTCGGCGCCCAGCACGAGGGTTTCCCGACCTTCGCCCGCCGCACCGTGGTGATCGACAAGTGGGGCACGATCCGCTACATCCGGGACGGTTCTCCCGATTATCGGGAAATCCTGCTTCTGCTCAAAAAACTGCACCAGGAGGAGGCGAAGCGATGAAGCGGATATGGCCCCTGCTGCTGCCGCTGCTTCTTCTCGGCGGCTGCACCCCTCCGGCGCCGACCGATCCTCTCGCAGCCCTGCGCAGCGAAAAAGGAACCGTCGTCTGGCAGGGGGAATACGAGTTTGTTCCACCTCCTTCCCCCTGGCGCCTGCTCACGCTGGACGAAACGGACTACTCTGCCGCCTTTTTCCGCGTCTGCAGCGACAAGGAGCCCGGGTTATTCCCCTGTGAATCGGACTTCGCCTACGCCGAGGAACCTTTCGGCTATTCACGCGACCTCGAGCAGCGCCAGGACGAGTTTTTTCGCCGCTTCCTCTGGGCCGCCCGGGTCGATTTCGAAAAGCCCCGGCTTGAAAAGATCCGCCTTTGGGGGAGCGATGCCCTGCAGGCCGACACGGTCGGCCACGAACCGGTCCTAAAGCAAAAGGTACTGGTCCGAGTCCTTTTCGCCCACCGCGGCGAACGGGTGGTGGCCTTCTACTTTACCCAATGGCGTCCGGAGGACCGCACCTTCGACCGCCGCCAACTGGAGGATTTCCAGGCCTTCGTCAATTCCTTCACTTATCTGCGGCCCTCCTTCTACCAGCAGCTGTAGCAGAATTCGGGGGACGTCTTACTCGATCGTTTTCTCTTGGAATCCGGGGACAGCAAAGAATGGCGCTAGTTTAAGCCTTTTTCCAGGAGGAACTGCCTGAAAATATTGGCGATAAATGGCATAATACGCCATGAAAAATTCAACGCCAATGTTCCCGGGTTTCCACCTCCAAACCCTTCGCCGCAAGCCCCGCTCCCCCCAGCAGAAACTTGCCGGGGAACTTGCTCTTATTCAGCAAAAGTCCTTCAAGCAAATCGGCGAGGTCTTTGAAAAGTTCATCCCCCGGCAGCTTCTCAAGCCAGAGAAAGAAGGGGCCATGAGTCGCAGAAGGCTTTTCTCCAAGGAGAACACCTTCTGGGCATTTTTCAGCCAGGTGCTCGATGCGGATGGCGGCTGCAAGGAAGTGATTCGCAAGTTGCAGTCCTATGCCTCCCTCAAGGGAGTCAAGTTCCCTTCGTCCTCGACTTCCTCCTTTTGCACGGCCCGCAAGAAGCTCGATATCCAGACGCTTGCCGAGATTTTCCACCATACCGCTGGGTATCCGGAAAGAAGAGCGGAGAACGGACGACTGAACGGCCGGCGGGTGATCGTCGTCGACGGAACGGGAGTCAGCATGCCGGACACCCCGGAAAACCAGGCGATCTGGCCACAAACGATTTCCCAGAAACCGGGATGCGGTTTCCCCTCTGCCCGCATCTGTGCCTGTTTTTCGCTCGCCAGCGGCGCCTTGCTCAGCTACGCCATCGGCAACAAGAAAAGCCACGAGCTCCCGCTATTCCGTCAGCAGTGGGAGACCTTCAAGCCCGGAGATGTTTTCCTGGGCGACAAAGGCTTCTGTAGCTATTTCGACATCGCCAAACTGGAACATCAGGGTGTTGATAGTGTCGTCACCCTGGCCCGCAGAGCTCCGCTCCGCGGTGCGGGCAGCCTGAAAAAGCTCGGTCCCGATGACTTGCTGATTGCGTGGCAACGCCCCCGCTATACGGACAAGTTGTCGTATTCAAAGCAGGAGTGGGAACAACTTCCGGAATCGTTGACCTTGCGACAGATCAGGGTCACGGTGCCCTATCCGGGCTTCAGGGTTCGGCATTTTTACATCGTCACCACCCTGCTAGATGCCGACCAATATCCCACAGGAGCACTTGCCGACCTATATTTCCAACGCTGGGATGTCGAGCTGTTTTTCCGCGACATCAAGACGACCATGGGGATGGACGTCCTACGGTGCCAGACACCGGAAATGATTCGAAAAGAAGTCCTGATGCACTTCATCGCCTACAACTGTATCCGGCGGTTGATGGGCGAGGCGGCCAAGGAGGCGGACATTTCGTTTCGGGCCGTCAGTTTCAAGGGCAGCCTTCAGGCGCTACGCAACTGGGAGCCTCATTTAAACCAGGGAGAGTTAACCCGGATACAGCGCTCCAGACTCTCTTCCCGGCCTCTATGAGGCGATGACCGATACCCCGATCCGAAAACGCTCGGGACGCAGTGAGCCCCGATGCCGTAAGCGACGACCGAAAAATTACGAGTTGATGACCCGCCCACGGCATGAAATGAAAGAGACGCCTCACCGCAACAAATATCGAGCTGAAATCGCTTAAACTAGCGCCATTCTAGCCTGTCCCCTTTTTGACCGCTAAGCTCAGCTGACGCCGCCGCCTAGCAGCGCGAACAACAGCAGCAGGATGAGGGTCTGAACGATCCAGCCGATCGCGCACACGCCCACAGCCCGCAGGGTGCTTGTGTAATCCAGCGCCTGCCGGACCGCGATTACCATGGCCACCAGCATCCAGATGGCCGCCAAGGCAAAAACGATCGGTCCCAGCCCCGGGATGATCCCCAAAACCCGAATCAGGCCGGGAGAACTCGAAAATCCGGTGGTGCGCAACAATTGACCGAGATCGGCTTCGGTTTGCGCCTCGGCTAGAAATCTGGTTCCGATGAAGTAGGTGAGCCAGGCCCAGATGTACCAGCTGCCAAGGGCGGCAAGGGTTCCAAGCAGAATCCCACCCAGCCCCAGGTTGGCGACACTTCCGACCCCGGCCGCCAAACTGGAAAGGACAACCACCCCCATGGCTTGAGGCATTGCGCCATGGTCGGCTTCGACCTCTTCATAAAGTGGAACGTCTAGTTTCGCCGCACGCAGCATCCGCGTCATGAATGGGTTCATTGTTGCTCCTTTGGTTGGTTGGAGATCAAGCCTGAATAGGCCCGAATTCTATCACGGCTAGCTGCCAACAGTGTCTCGCCTCATTTATCTTGTCCGGTTTGCCGACAATTGAGAAAACCAGCGCCCCCCCTATTTCTTCCCGGGTAAGCGCTCGGTGGAAAACGGGGAGCAATCAGAAGACGCACTTAGGGAGCAATCAGGGTGGGGTCGCTCTTCAATAGTGGACACCAAATGGCTTACACCGCTATCCGCTCTTTGAAATATTTCCGTTCGAAGGCAGCAGACGAAAAGTAGCCTAACCGCGCCTAGCGCCTTTGGTGATTGTAGAAGATATCGATGTACTCCGTGATCTCCTGCATAGCTTCGCGCCGGGTGGTGTAGCAGCGGTGATAACCAACTCGTTTTTCAGCATCCCCCAGAAACTCTCTGGGGGCATTCGTAGCGTGCCGCGCGGCTCATCGAGGTCCGCATGCCGAACTGTTCAACCAATTTCCGGTATTCCATAGCACAATACTGCTGCCCCGGTCCGAATGGTGGATCAAACGACGCCGGGCACTGGCCGAGACAGCGCGGAAGGAGACTAGCTACCAGTTCTTCGTCATTCTTCGCCCATCGCTAGCCAACCTCCCCGGGAAGAATCTTTATGCCAGCGAGATACAGCCAGCTATCAGCGGTGGAGATGTAGGTGATATCCGTTACCCAAACTGTTGGGGGCATCCGCCGCAAAGATCTGTGCCAGCAGATACTCAGCAACCAGCAATGAGTGGTTAGAGATCGTAATCACCTTGAACTTCTTCACATACTTGCAACAAGCCAAAGGCCTTGCGAAGCGTAGATCCAGAACCCAGACCAGAAAGCCGCGTTCAGCGAGGTCAACTGTATCTCTCGGAACGTAGGTTTCCCGGTTTCTCGAGAGAGCCACTTTATCGATGACGAGCCGTGCTTCCTCATTTGCCGGGCGGTCCGGCCGCTTCAGCCAGTCGTAATAGCCGCTGAACGAAACCTCCAGTCCGGCAGAGCAGAGGTACGGAAGCTCAGATCGAAGTTCTTTGATCACCGCGTACCGGGCAGCGACTCCGTGGCAAAGTACGCGGCGGCTTTCCAAACTTCTGCATAGGTTCGGGCATGACGACCAGCCAAACTGTTTGCCCGATTTGCAGACTTTTCAGAACGCGCTGCTGATACCTTTTCTCATAATAGTCCACCAGGTCGCAGTACTCTTTGCCATAACGCAAACGTTGTAAAACTACAGCCAGTGGGCTGTGCCGTGACCGCTTTGCCTTCCCAACCCGTGCGCTAGCCTGCGTAAAAAGCTCCCATAGCGCTCTGGTTCTTCCGACGTTGACTGCCGCTAATCGCAATAGCGCAGCAGTCCTGCTCGATGATCTTTTTTTACTGGAATCTCCCTCCAGAAATCTTATTTCCGGGTCAAGCATAACCAGAAAAATGTTTAGCGCTTGCCAGCGCGTCAGTCCGAGCCGCATTCACTAATCATCTAGCGCAAATAAACCTATCCTTAATCTGCGTTAAATCCACACCGATAACGCATAGAAACCGAACGTCAAAGCGAGCATTTGTGCTTGTCCGAGGGAGCTTCACTCCCTCTGGCTGAATCTCTCTAAGCCTCCAGCGCAGACTATATATCTTTATCACACTCAGCAAGCACACTCGTATCC
Organism: uncultured delta proteobacterium; assembly: GCA_963806685.1. Taxonomy (GTDB): domain Bacteria; phylum Desulfobacterota; class Desulfuromonadia; order Desulfuromonadales; family DDH964; genus DDH964. The sequence goes on along the minus strand of CAWDZB010000017.1, from coordinate 129,947 downwards.
ATCTTAAAGTTCCAACACCTACCGTAGAGCAAAAATGAACATAGCAGTAATTACCCGCAAAGCTTTACAGATATCTCCTCACTAACCTGCAGCAGATATCACTAAACGTACCAAGCAAACCATATGCCTTCAACGATAGCGCGAATAACTATCCCTCTCGGAGTCAAACCACAAGGCAACTCAACGTTCATCTCATGAGGCTTCTTGCTTATGCTAGATATGAGCCGCCGCATAGTCCAGAAGCCGCTCTCGCTAGCGCATGTAAGACCTTAAAACTGCTATTTCTGTCGTGAGATGTAAACTCCCGCAGAGCAATCCATACTGGTGTAACTGTTGTAGCCATTAGCATCTTTGACATCAGTTTTAGCGGGAACCCGCTGGCGTCCGGGCTTCGCCAGAAGACGTCAATCCCTCGTGCTTGCAGGATCTCGAACACCGGAATCCAATAGACTCCAGTCTATTCCATTGCCACCGTAGTAATGCCGATGTCTTTCAACCAGTTGCCAGACTATAGGTCACCAGTGAAACTGCGAAAGTACGGACCGTCCTGATCCCTATCGGCGGAGACAGCGACAACGTGAAATTGTGATCCGATATCAATCCCAGCGCATGGGGATCGATCAAACTGAATGATCCTTTTTTCTAATGCTGTGTTCGTCCCATGCTCTCCCCAGCGAGTGGTTACTGCCGAGAGCAAGTAGCGATTATCTCACCTTCCTAAACGGATCACTGATTAAGCGTCGCCACTGTCAAGTTCGCAATACCCCATGCCATGTTTTTTAACGGGGAATACAACACCAAAAAGCGGACAGCCTCTCCTCTCAGCAGGTCCGGTAGCATAGCGCCCTTTTAAGTTTCTGCCCTTACAAATGAGAGCCACGCTCCTGGATGGTTTTTTAGGATGTCCGCTCCTGCTGACCTGGCCAGCTCCCTCTCCCGATCCAGTTCCTGCTCGACCTCAGTCAAGGACGCTGCTAGCCTCCGATCTCGCCGAGCTTCCCAGCCTTGTGGCTCTCACCCAGTTCTCAAAAGTGGATTTCAGCAGAGAGAGCCAGCGGTATACCTCGTAGGCTGATTCACCGACCTCAACAACCATACGGCCTCGCTCCGGAACTCCTTGGAGTAGCGACCGTTGATACCTCTTGTCATTTCGACACCTCCGTTAGATGGGGTTCTTACATTGGTGTCCGATATTTTCAACTTACCCCACTCGATGCCGCGGACGATGACGTGCTGCAGGAGATTAGGATATCGATTCGGCAGATCTTGCATGGACGAAGGATAGCAGAGTAGGCAGCCTTTCATTTTAAGAACGTCCCCTTGGCCGTCCTGAGGACCGCGTGCCGCACCAGGATAACGTTCGAGCTTCTCCATGGACGGGACCAGGCCGGCGCGAAGGGGTTGAGATGAATGTAACTTACCAGTTCGAGGAGTACACCTCTTCCTCGCACACCAGCTACTTATATCTTTTCTTTTTTCCTTTTCTCTGTTTCGGATTCACGTGACGCGTAGCCGCTCAGTCGCCGCCGCTTGTTTGCCACTCCGGGCGACAGCAAATCGGCGATGGCCAGGTCGAGCTCTTTCCGTGTAGAGCAGAAGCTGTTATTACCTATTTACTAACCTTTTACTATCCTCATCTTCTTTTTTATCTTTCTTCTCTCTATGCCCGTACGAGTCGTGCTGCAGAATTAGTATATCTATGCGGGCGATCTTGTCATTCTTTTTATACGGTATTTCATTCTTTCTATTTTTCTCCCTTTCTTTCCCTGGTGACGATCTCCTCCAACGAAACCTTGGCCGGCAGCGGTGCTACCTCCGTCTTTCGAAGCAGGTCCTCCACGAAACCTCCACCGCCGAGCACCCGCGCGTCCCTCAACTCGCGTTCTTCCCCGGGACCGCTTGTTGCTTGCGGCCATGGCCGGCCGGAGCCGACCAGGTTATTGCGTCGCCCCATGGCGATGCCGTCTTGGACAAAGAGCCGATACCGTTGGCGGGCATTGGCGGTCGCCTTGCCGAAGCGGGCCAGGACCTCTACCGACTGCTGCCCCGAAAGCTCCCTTTGGCCCATGAGGACCGCGTGGCCGCACCAGGGATAACGTTCGAGCTCCTCCATGGACGCGACCAGTCCGGCGCGAAGGGGGTTGAGATGGATGTAACGAACCAGTTCGAGGAGGTACACCTCTTCCTCGCACACCAGCGACTTATAGCGATTCTGGAAAAGGTGACCTGATCTCTGATGGCGGAGATTGAACGTGACGGCGTAGCCGGTCAGTAGCCGCCGCATGAAGTTGGCCAGGGGGATTCGGCGGGGGCGCAGCAGCAAATGAAAATGGTTGTCGATCAATGCCCAGGCGAGGCAGTCGGTTTCCGTGGAGAGCAGAAGCTGGGAGTACCGATGGACGAACCGGTGACGATCCTCATCGTCGGTGAAGATCTTGCGTCTCTCGATGCCGCGTACGATGACGTGCTGCAGGAGATTAGGGATATCGATGCGGGCGGATCTTGGCATGGGGGAAGGATAGCAGAGGAGGGCAGCCTTTCAAGATTTTAAGAACGTCCCCTTGGGCCGTCCCATGTAATTTCGCTGAGATACTGAGCTACACCTGCTTAAACTAGCGCCATTCTATGCTGTCCAAGAAATTCGCATAACGAGGTAGCTAGCCAACGAATGAACAACGTCCCTTAATTCCCCTTAAAATTATGCTGGAACTCCCAGATTTTCCACGGAAATGAATCTGGCGTAGTTCTTATCCTCCTCGAGGATGTGCTTCAGGAACCAGTCCCGCATAAATACAAGAAGACCATCTAATTCCTTGGCACTCAGTCGAGAATAAGAGTTTTTCATTTCTGTAACCTGTGCCCGAAAGAAAGCATGCTGCTTTTTCTGCTCTTCGAGAGATGGATAATTGACGGCTTCCAGGTAATTTTCTTCATCGGTAAAATGGGCATCTATGTAGTGACCGAGAACCGATACGGACTTTTCAAAGACCCCAACCGAATCGGCAGAGCCGATGTGCCTGTACATTCGGTTGAGGGTTTCCAGAAAGGCTTTGTGTTGTTGGTCAAGTCTTTGATTATTGACCGAGAAGTCATCTTTCCATTTGAAAAATTCCATTGTTTATTCCCTTCCAAGGGTGTTTGGCTTTGGGGATGTCTCCCCTGTGAACTCGAAACACCACTACCGGATTAACTACGCTTACCTTCCCCATCGGGGACCGGAAAACAAAAATGGCGTTTTTCCCGAAAAGGATAAACGCCAAAAATTTTCCGTATGATTTTCGTCATCGGAATTCTCTTCGGCGGCCTGGCGATCCGTGCCCCGCATTATGGGGAACCGAGGACCCATGGCTTTGCGTCTCCGAATTTCTTCGGATTTGCCCTTTTCGGAAGCTATGTATCGTTAAGCGCTATTAATGTCATACCTTTGTACAGATGTCAACCCTGGCAGTCAGGGGACGCACTTGAAAAGTTAAAATGCCGGCTGGTTCAAGCAGGGCGGTTAACGCCGGATACAGCGCAATCGCCTCTCTCCCCCGGCGGCAGGCGATACTGACCGCGGAACCGGTCAGGCGCAGTCGGCGGGCGATGTCGACGCCGCGATGGCCGCCGGCGAAGGCGAGGTGGCAGATGAGGCTTCTTGCTTGGGCAACCCGTGGCGTCCGGGCGGGCGACAGCAAATCGGCGATGGCCAGGTCGAGCGTGCTGCAGACCCTGGTGACGATCTCCTCCAACGAAACCTTGGCCGGCAGCGGTTCTGCCTCCGTCTTTCGAAGCAGGTCCTCCACGAAACTTCCGCCGCCGAGCACCCGCGTGTCCCTTCGCTCGCTTTCTTCCCCGGGACCGTTTGCTGCTTGCGGCCATGGCCGGCCGGAGCCGACCAGGTCATTGCGTCGCCCCATGGCGATGCCGTCTTGGACAAAGAGCCGATACCGCTGGCGGGCATTGGCGGTCGCCTTGCCGAAGCGGGCCAGGAGCTCTACCGTCTGCTGCCCCGAAAGCTCCCTTTTGCCCATGAGGACCGCGTGGCCGCACCAGGGATAACGTTCGAGCTCCTCCATGGACGGGACCAGGCCGGCGCGAAGGGGGTTGAGATGAATGTAACGAACCAGTTCGAGGAGGTACACCTCTTCCTCGCACACCAGCGACTTATAGCGATTCTGGAAAAGGTGACCTGATCGCTGATGGCGGAGATTGAACGTGACGGCGTAGCCGGTCAGCAGCCGCCGCATGAAGTTGGCCAGGGGGATTCGGCGGGGGCGCAGCAGCAAATGAAAATGGTTGTCGATCAATGCCCAGGCGAGGCAGTCGGTATCCGTGGAGAGCAGAAGCTGGGAGAACCGATGGACGAACTGGTGACGATCCTCATCGTCGATGAAGATCTTGCGTCTCTCGATGCCGCGTACGATGACGTGCTGCAGGAGATTGGGGATATCGATGCGGGCGGATCTTGGCATGGGGGAAGGATAGCAGAGGAGAGCAGCCTTTCAAGATTTTAAGAACGTCCCCTTGGCCGTCCCACATGAAGTTGGCCAGGGGGATTTCGCGGGGGCGCAGCAGCAAATGAAAATGGTTGTCGATCAATGCCCAGGCGAGGCAGTCGGTTCCCGCGGAGACCAGAAGTTGGGAGAACCGATGGACGAACTGGTGACGATCCTCATCGTCGGTGAAGATCTTGCGTCTCTCGATGCCGCGTACGATGACGTGCTGCAGGAGATTGGGGATATCGATGCGGGCGGATCTTGGCATGGGGGAAGGATCGCAGAGGAGGGCAGCCTTTCAAGATTTTAAGAACGTCCCCTTGGCCGTCCCTCGTTATTCCCTCTTCCATTATGGCGCGGATCTGCGTTTCGGGTTAACCCGACACGAAAAGAAGCAAGGGGAGGGCATCTTTTGCCCCGGCCTTACGCCTGTCGCCCCAAATGAAATGATGGCCGTTTGGCCGCCTTTTGAACTTCATCTTGGTATTTTAGAGGCCTGCCCCAATCGCCCCCTTTGCCATCCTGGAAGCCAAAGCTGCTTGATTTCATGCTGTTGGCCTGGTCCGACCCCGCGGCACTGCTTGAAAATATGGCACGGAAAGACTTTACTGACTGTCCCCGGAATTCTCGGTGTCCCTTTGGGGTGATCTGCCGATCTTTCGATATACTTGCCGCGAGCGACTCACCGGGGAGCATAACGAAGATGTTAACCATGGTGGCGATCATAGCGGCGGTGATCCTTGCCTGGACAGGAGTCGGAGTCATGACCGAGAGAGGCGTCAAGGAGCCGCCATTCCGTGTGGAACAGGAGGCTGACGGGTATGTGATCCGGCATTACGAGGGGATGGTTGTGGCCGCCGTCGATCTGCCACCCGGGACGGAAAATCCCCTCGGTGCCGGGTTTCGCCTTCTCTTCCGCTACATCGGTGGCGACAATCGCGGCGCGCACAAAATCACCATGACGGCGCCGGTGCTTGAAGAGCAGCAAGGGGCGCGGATTCCGATGACCGCGCCCGTCCTCGCCGAGGCCGGAGGAGACAAGGTGCGCATCGCCTTTGTCCTGCCGGCCGGCTCGAGCCTGGAGGGCGCGCCGAAGCCGACGAACCCTGCGGTCGTCCTGCACCAAATCCCCCCACGGCGCCTGGCGGTGCTGCGCTTCTCCGGCTTCGCCACCCAGAAGCGCATCGCGGCCCACCAGACCCGGCTTCTTTCCGCCCTCGCCCGCGACGGTCTCGTCACGCGCGGGAATCCGACCATCGCCTACTACAATCCGCCCTGGACCCCGCCCTTCATGCGTCGCAACGAAGTGATGATCGAACTCGCCAACACGGCAAAGTCCGTCGATTCGGTACACCAGGATTGAGGATAAACAGGGGTGCGGATGTTGGAAGGACAGACTGCGGGAGCGGGGTGGTGGAATTTAAGAAGATGTTACTGGGAGAACAACTAAGGCGGCCGATCGGCCGCCTTTTGAATTGAGTAGGTTGTCCCCGGAGTTTCGCATGGGGCAATTAAATATACTGTCCCGAATGGCGCTAGTTTAAGGCCTTTTTCCAGGAGGAACTGCCTGAAAATATTGGCGATAAATGGCATAATGCGCCATGAAAAATTCAACGCCAATGTTCCCGGGTTTCCACCTCCAAACCCTTCGCCGCAAGCCCCGCTCCCCCCAGCAGAAACTTGCCGGGGAACTTGCTCTTATTCAGCAAAAGTCCTTCAAGCAAATCGGCGAGGTCTTTGAAAAGTTCATCCCCCGGCAGCTTCTCAAGCCAGAGAAAGAAGGGGCCATGAGTCGCAGAAGGCTTTTCTCCAAGGAGAACACCTTCTGGGCATTTTTCAGCCAGGTGCTCGATGCGGATGGCGGCTGCAAGGAAGTGATTCGCAAGTTGCAGTCCTATGCCTCCCTCAAGGGAGTCAAGTTCCCTTCGTCCTCGACTTCCTCCTTTTGCACGGCCCGCAAGAAGCTCGATATCCAGACGCTTGCCGAGATTTTCGACCATACCGCTGGGTATCCGGAAAGAAGAGCGGAGAACGGGCGGCTGAACGGCCGGCGGGTGATCGTCGTCGACGGAACGGGAGTCAGCATGCCGGACACCCCGGAAAACCAGGGGATCTGGCCACAAACGATTTCCCAGAAACCGGGATGCGGTTTCCCCTCCGCCCGCATCTGTGCCTGTTTTTCGCTCGCCAGCGGCGCCTTGCTCAGCTACGCCATCGGCAACAAGAAAAGCCACGAGCTCCCGCTATTCCGTCAGCAGTGGGAGACCTTCAAGCCCGGAGATGTCTTCCTGGGCGACAAAGGCTTCTGTAGCTATTTCGACATCGCCAAACTGGAACAACAGGGTGTTGATAGTGTCGTCACCCTGGCCCGCAGAGCTCCGCTCCGCGGTGCGGGCAGTCTGAAAAAGCTCGGTCCCGATGACTTGCTGATTGCGTGGCAACGCCCCCGCTATACGGACAAGTTGTCGTATTCAAAGCAGGAGTGGGAACAACTTCCGGAATCGTTGACCTTGCGACAGATCAGGGTCACGGTGCCCTATCCGGGCTTCAGGGTTCGGCATTTTTACATCGTCACCACCCTGCTGGATGCCGACCAATATCCCACAGGAGCACTTGCCGACCTATATTTCCAACGCTGGGATGTCGAGCTGTTTTTCCGCGACATCAAGACGACCATGGGGATGGACGTCCTACGGTGCCAGACACCGGAAATGATTCGAAAAGAAGTCCTGATGCACTTCATCGCCTACAACTGTATCCGGCGGTTGATGGGCGAGGCGGCCAAGGAGGCGGACATTTCGTTTCGGGCCGTCAGTTTCAAGGGCAGCCTTCAGGCGCTACGCAACTGGGAGCCTCATTTAAACCAGGGAAAGTTGACCCGGATAGAGCGTTCCAGACTTATTGCCGACCTCTATGAGGCGATGACCGATACCCCGAAACGACAACGCCCGGGACGAAGTGAGCCCCGATGCCGTAAGCGACGACCGAAAAATTACGAGTTGATGACCCGCCCACGGCATGAAATGAAAGAGACGCCTCACCGCAACAAATATCGGGCTGAAATCGCTTAAACTAGCGCCATTCGGGACAGTTTACTTAATTCTCTATGGTATGAAAAGGGACCGGATTTAATTCTCTTGCCACCAATTCCGGGGACAGTTTACTCAATCCCCTTTTCCATCTTCTGAACCGCCGCCAGCATCACCGGCAAGTCACCCTGAATGGTGTTCCAGACAATCTCCAGATCGACCCCGAAATACTCATGGGCGAGGAGATTGCGAAAGGGCGGCGCTGGGGTCAGGTCTTTCCGTGCCACATTGCCGGGGGGGGAGTTCCGGGGGCAGTTGACCTGGTTACTACCCCCGTGAAAAGGGGCCGGATGTATTTTTCTGCGCGAATTCCGGGGCAGTTTACCTAATTTCTACCTCAATGCCCTTAGCACCGCTTCCGGTTCACGCTCAATCACCTGCAGCAGAATCCTCGCCGGACCCTCGGGATGGCGCAATCCCTGTTCCCAGTTGCGTACCGTTTTCGGGCTGAAGCCGAAAGTGGCCGCGAACCGAGATTGCGAGAGGCCCAGTCGTTTACGCAGAGCGGAGACATCCACCTCGTGGATTTCTACTTTGTGTTCTACGCCGCGAGTCGCATCCCCTTCGGCGTAGGCAAGAGCGTCTTCCATCCCGGCCATGATTTTTTCGAAGGCTTTACGCGCCATGTCAATCTCCGTATTTCCAGGCCAGTAGTTTGGCCGCCTCGGCAAGCTGGTTTAACTCGGCCCTGGAAAGGTCACTTCGCTGATTCTTGGCGAACACCGTCAGCAAGAATATCGGAACGGTCTTGTCGTGAAAATAGTAGATGATGCGAACCCCACCACTTTTCCCTCTGCTGCCAACGGCAAACCGAACCTTGCGGATACCGCCGCCGCCAGGGATGAGGTCACCGCATTCCGGTTGGTTGGCGATCATGGTGACGGCATCGAGGCGCTCTGCCTCGGACATAGACTCTTTCGCAGCAGCGACGAAAGCACGGGTTTCGACCACGGTCAGCGGCAACTGCTGACCTTCTGCATTGTACCCCATTGAGACACCCCCTCACAAGTCCTTCCTTGTCCCTCAAAGGTAAAAGGGCGGCCAAATTGGCCGCCCTTCGTCATCTTACTTTCCCCACTTCTTCTTGATCCTGTCCACCGCCTCGACCACCTTCTCCTTGTCCCCGAAGGCGCTGAGCCGGAAGTACCCTTCCCCGGATGGCCCGAAGCCCGAACCCGGCGTGCCGACCACGTGGCATTCCTGCAGGAGCTTGTCGAAGAAGTCCCAACTGCTCATCCCCTCCGGCGTCTTCAGCCAGATGTAGGGGGAATCGACCCCGCCGAAGCAGGTGATGCCGGCGGCGGTGAGCCCTTCGCGGATGATGCGGGCGTTGTCCATGTAGTAGTCGATGATCTCCTTGGTCTCCTTCCAGCCCTGCTCGGAGTAGACCGCGGCGGCGGCGCGCTGCACCGGGTAGGAAGCACCGTTGAACTTGGTGGAGGTGCGGCGGTTCCAGAGCTTGTTGAGGCTGTACTTCTCGCCCGTGGCGGTGGTCCCGGTCAGCTCCTCGGGCACCACGACCAGGCCGCAGCGCACGCCGGTGAAGCCGGCGGTCTTGGAGAAGGAGCGGAACTCGATGGCGCAGGTCTTGGCCCCCTCGATCTCGTAGATCGAGTGGGGGATGCCCGGGGTGGTGATGAAGGCCTCGTAGGCGGCGTCGTAGAGGATGATGGCGCCGTTCTTATTGGCGTAGTCGACCCAGGTCTTCAGCTGCTCCTTGCTGGCGACGGTGCCGGTCGGGTTGTTGGGGGAGCAGAGGTAGATGATGTCGACCTTCTGCTTCGGGCAACTCCGGGACGAAGCCGTTGGCCTCGGTGCAGGGCATGTAGACGACCCCCTGGTAGTACCCCTTCTCGTCCGCCTCGCCGGTGCGGCCGACCATGACGTTGGTGTCGTTGTAGACCGGGTAGACCGGGTCGCCGATCGCCACCACGTTGTCGAGGGCGAAGATGTCGAGGATGTTGGAGCAGTCGCACTTGGAGCCGTCGGAGATGAACACCTCGCGAGGTCTTCAGCTCGACGCCGAGGGGCTTGTAGCTCTTGTCGATGATCGCCTGGGAGAGCCACTCGTAGCCCTGCTCGGGGCCGTAGCCGTGGAACTGCTCGCTGGTGCCCAGGTCGTCGATGGCGGCGTGGAATGCCTTGAGGACCGTCGGCGCGAGCGGCCGGGTGACGTCGCCGATGCCGAGGCGGATGACCTTCGCCTGCGGGTTGGCGGCGGAGAATTCGCGGACGCGGCGGCCGATCTCGGGGAAGAGGTAGCCGGCCTTGAGTTTCAAATAATTGTCGTTGATATGTGCCATGCTAAAAGATTTCCTCCAATGAAATGGGTTCTTGAAAGCTTAAAAAATCTGTCTCACGCGACGACGCAACGACGCGACGAAAGCCCAAAATCTTGGGTGTGTTGCTTTTCGTTGCGTCGTTGCGGCGTGAGTGAGCGAAGCGAACGGGCGTGAGGCCGGTTTTGGCAGTTATTTCAAACCCAGCACGTCCTGCATGTCGTACAGCCCGGGCTTTTGGCCGGCCAGCCAGCCGGCGGCGCGTACCGCACCGCGCGCGAACATGTCCCGGCTCATGGCGCGGTGGGAGATCTCGATGCGCTCGCCCATGCCGATGAAGTAGACGGTGTGCTCGCCGACGATGTCGCCGCCGCGCACCGTCTGCATGCCGATCTCTTCCCTGGTCCGCTCGCCGCACATCCCCTGGCGGTGGTAGTTGGCGACCTGGTTGTAGTCGCGCCCGAGGGCCTCGGCGACAATTTCGCCCATGCGCACCGCGGTGCCGGAGGGGGAGTCCTTCTTCTTGTTGTGGTGCAGCTCGACGATCTCGACGTCGAAGGCGTCGCCGAGGGTCGCCGCGACATCCTTGAGGAGCTTGAAGCAGACGTTGACGCCGACGCTCATGTTCGGAGCGAGGACCACCGGGATCTTCTCGGCGAACTTGGCCACCTCGGCGCGCTGCTCGGGGGTGAAGCCGGTGGAGCCGATGACCATGCTCCTGCCCAGCTTGGCGCAGACCGCCAGGTTGGCCAGCGTCACCTCGGGAAAGGTGAAGTCGATCAGCACCTCGGCCCCCTCCAGGGCGGTGGTCAGGCCGTCGACGATCTTCACCCCGGCCGCCCCGCAGCCGGCCACCGAGCCGGCGTCCTGGCCGACCAGGCCGTGGCCGGGACGCTCCACCGCGCCGCCCAGCTCCAGCCCCTCGGCATCCTTGATGGCGGTGATGATCCGCCCCCCCATGCGCCCCGCGGCGCCGGTCACTGCGACTTTGATCATGTTAACCCTCACGGCTTGCCACGGAGACACCGAGGCACAGAGAAAGGTCCGGAATCAGGAACGGACCGATTTCCTCTGCGTCTCTGCGCTTCTGTGGCCGGTTCAAATCAGTTGGTGTTTTTTCAGCACGACCTTGAGCTTCTCCAGGGTGCGTTCCTGCATGTCGACCAGCGGCAGGCGCACGTGGGCCTCGATCTTGCCCATCAGCGCCAGGGAGGTCTTGGCCGGCACCGGGTTGGATTCGATGAACATCGCCTGGTGCAGGTCGAGCAGCTGCAGGTGGAGGCGCTTCGCCTCCTCCCAGTTGCCGGCCTGCACCGCGGCGACCATCGCCTTAACCTGCTTCGGGGCGATGTTGGCGGTCACCGAAATCACCCCCTTGGCGCCGCAAACCATCAGCGGCAGGGTGAGGAAGTCGTCGCCGGAGAGGACGTCGATCTTGTCGCCGGCGGCGGCGAGGATCTCGCTCGCCTGGGTGACGCTCCCCGAGGCCTCCTTGATGGCGACGATGTTCTTGAATTCGGCGAGGCGGATGGTGGTCTTCGCCTCCATGTTCATGCCGGTGCGCCCGGGAACGTTGTAGAGGACCTGGGGGATGTCGACGCTTTCTGCGATCGCCTTGTAGTGCTGGTAGAGACCTTCCTGGGTCGGCTTGTTGTAGTAGGGGGAGACCAGCAGCACGCCGTCGGCCCCCATCTTTTTGGCGTGGGCGGAGAGCTCGATCGCCTCGGCGGTGGCGTTGGAGCCGGTGCCGGCGATGACCGGAACCCGCCCCTTGACCTGCTCGATGCAGATCTGGATGACCCGGTCGTGCTCCTTGTAGCCGAGGGTCGCTGATTCCCCGGTGGTGCCGCAGGGAACGATGACGTCGGTGCCGTTCTCGATCTGGAACTCGATCAGTTCCCGGTACTTCTCCTCAGCGACTCTCCCCTGGGCGTCGAACGGGGTGACGATGGCGACCATGGATCCCTTGAACATATTTATCCTCCTCCAGAGAAGAAATTATCGAAAGCGGGTCGCCGGGTGAAAAAAACCGCAGAAAACGGCGGCTCTCCCGGCAAAACAAACCGTATTCGTAACATAACCGGGAGCGGTTGTCAAAATGCCCCGGGGTCAGCGGCCGCCCTGGGGCTCCACCGTGACCGGCTCGGAGAGGGGACTCTCCACCTGCACCCCGGAGACCTCGACGACGCTGCGCAGGGCGTAATCGTAGGTGAGCCCGTTCTCCAGTCCGAAGTCCTCGTAAAGGGTTTCCTTCACCGGTGCATGGTTGACCGGCAGCGCCGGGAAAAAGCTCCCGGGGTGGCGCCGGTAGAGGTTGTAGCCGAGCAGCTTCCCGGTTGGAACGGCGGCCGGCAGGGGCCGCCACTGCAGGTGCGCCATCTGGTCGTGGGGGGTGGCCTGCAGCCCGGTGGGGGCCGGGGGGGGAGGGTAGTAGGGGCGCTTGACCACCGCCGGCAGGCCGACGCTCCCCTTGCGGTTGACCGCGTCCACCCGGTACTGGTAGCCGAAGCCCGCCTCCAGGTCGCGGTCCCAGAGTTCGAGGCGGTCGCCGTCGCGACGGACGTCGCGCAGGTAATCGAGATCGACACTCTGCAGCAGCACCGAGGTGTCGCGGCACTCGGGGCAGTCGCGGCTGGGGTCGTATTTCATCTTGTAGATCTGGAAGCCCTGCAGGTCGGTCAGCGGCGACCCGTCCTGGTTTTGGGCCGGAACGCTGAAGGCGATCAGAAACCGCGTCCCCTGCTGCTGGACGGCGAGGTCCCGCGGGGCCCCCGGCAGCGCCTGCAGCAGCGGCCGCACCGGCCCCTTCTTGCCGCAGGCGGCAAGGGAAAGAACCAGCAGGGCCAGTAGAAGTATGCGTTGGGTGGTCATGATTCCTGCTTCTTCAGGGTAAGAAGGGGAGCTATAAGCTGAAAGCTATAAGTTTTGAGCTTACAGCTTACAGCTGGTTTTCCCGCGTTCCTCGCGCGCCCGCTTGAGCTCTCGCTCCACTGCTTCGCGGGCGGTGCCGCCGGTGGCGCGGCGGGCGTTGACCGAGGCCTCGAGGGTGACGAAGTCGTAGATGTCGGCCTCGATCAGCGGTGAGAAGCGGCGGAATTCCGCGAGGGAGAGCTCGGGAATGTCCTTGCCCTGCTCGACGCAGTAGCGCACCGTCTTGCCGACCACCTCGTGGGCCTGGCGGAAGGGCAGCCCCTTGCGCACGCAGTAGTCGGCGACGTCGGTGGCGGTGGAGAACCCCCGCGCCGCTGCGACGCGCATCGCCTCGGCATTGACGCTCATCTGCGCGATCATGTCGGCAAAGACCTTGAGGCTCCCCTTGACGGTGTCGATGGAGTCGAAGAGGGGCTCCTTGTCCTCCTGCATGTCCTTGTTGTAGGCCAGCGGCAGCGACTTCATCAGCGTCAGCAGCGAGACCAGGTTGCCGTAGACCCGGCCGGTCTTGCCGCGCACCAGCTCCGGGACGTCGGGGTTTTTCTTCTGCGGCATGATCGAGGATCCGGTGCAGAAGGCGTCGGAGAGGTCGACGAAGTGGAAATCGGCGCTGGACCAGAGGACCAGCTCCTCGGCGAGGCGCGAGAGGTGCATCATGACCAGTGCGGCGGCGGCGCAGAATTCGACGGCGAAGTCGCGGTCGGAGACCGAGTCGAGAGAGTTGCGGGTGACGCCGTCGAAACCGAGCTCTTTGGCGACGAACTCGCGGTCGATGGGGAAGGTAGTGCCGGCCAGCGCGCCGGCGCCCAGCGGCAGGTAATTGAGGCGCTTGTGCACGTCGGCGAGGCGCCCGGCGTCGCGCCGCAGCATTTCGTAGTAGGCCAGCATGTGGTGGGCGAAGAGGACCGGCTGGGCGGTCTGCAGGTGGGTGTAGCCGGGCATGATCACCCCGAGATTGGCCTCCGCCTGGTCGAGCAGCGCCCCCTGCAGCTTGTCGAGGTAGCCCGCGATCTCGGCCAGCTCGTCGCGCAGGTAGAGGCGCACGTCGAGGGCGACCTGGTCGTTGCGGGAGCGGGCAGTGTGCAGCTTGCCGCCGACCGGGCCGATGCGCTCGATGAGGCGCGCCTCGACGTTCATGTGGATGTCCTCGAGGCCGACCTGGAACTCGAAGTTGCCGGCCTCGATGTCGGCGAGGATCGCCGTGAGCCCCGCGATGATCTGCTCGGCTTCCGCCGCGGCGATGATCCCCTGCTTGGCCAGCATCCGGGCGTGGGCGCTGGAGCCGGCGATGTCGTAACGGTACATGCGCTTGTCGAAGTCGATGGAGGCGGTGAACTCCTCGACGAACTTGTCGGTGGGCTGGGAGAAGCGGCCCCCCCAGAGTTTGTCCTGTGCCATGAAGGTCTCCTGCGATGGGTGGAGCAAATAAACCGGCCGGGTTTCGACCCGGCTCGAGGCAAACGTTTCCTTGACGGACCCGGTGCGGCCAACGGGATTAAAGGGTGGTCCCCGCTGCCGTCTTCGGGTCCTTCTTTCCGCGCGCCAGCTCTTCTCCGGACATCCGCAGCCAGCCATTGTCCCCGGAAGGGCGGTAGATGCTGTGGATCTTCAGCGGCACCCGGGTGGTGCGGGGGTCGAGCTCGTGGAAGAGGGGGAGATTGAAAAAGTACAGCCGGGTCTCCAGGCCGAAGCGCAACCGGCAGACCGGAAGGCCCTCGAAATCGTCGGCGGAAAACTCGGCGAGTCGGATCCCCTCCAGCTTGTGGCTCTTGTGAAGGATCACCGACGAGTGTCCGAAGGTAGCGTTCGGATCGCTGGCGCCGTAGTCGGTGCCCCCGGCCGTATTGCAGAAGACCGTGGTCGCGTCGCGCACCCCGGGGGTGTAGGCCAGGTACTCGCCGTAAAAACCGTTGACCACGTCCCGAAACGCCGGGTGCTCCGGCTTCGGGTTGCATTCGATGATCGCCAGCAGGTCGAGGCGTTGCCGGGTCTCGAAGAAGAGCTGGTTGGCCTTGTCGATAATCACGCTGATGTTCGACTGGTAGAGGTCGCGGTAGACGTAATCGAGGCAGATCAGCGCCATGAAATTGAAACAGGTCGGGTGACAGCGGAAGAGCGGAAAGACCTTGCCGCGGTAGAGGTCATGCAGGGCATCAAGGTTCTCTTCGCCGACAAAGGGGTGGCTTTTGGCTTCGAGAAAGACCCGCAGCCGCCCGTCATTCTCCTTTACGGCGATAATGCACCAGTTGACCGGCGCCTGGTCTACGTCCCCGGCCTCCAGGTCCTCGTTCACCGCGGCGAGCGCCTCGGCATTGTCCTGCCGGTAAGTCTGCAGCCACTGCTGATACTCCCCGAGACGGATATGTTCGACACCGAAGATGGTGACGGTGTTGGATCGGAACTTTTCCCCGATCAGCGCGAGGGCCTCGGGAACATGGCTTGCCGGCATGGTCGATTCGGGGAAGAGGAGGAAATGCAGCTTCTTCAGGTTCCCCTTGCCGTCGGCGACCAGTTCCAGGATCGAGCGCACCTGGGCCCACTTGGCCTCGGGATCGGCGACCTTGTAGGCAAAGTCCGTACGCTGCAGCCGGTTGGGGAGCTGGCAGACCAGGCAGTGCTGGTGGTGTCCCTGGGGAAAGGCGACGTTGATGTCTTTTTCAATGATCCGGACCATGGCTGTAGGCCGTTCAGGTCAGGGGGGGGTCATAATCGCCCGGCACTTCTCCGGCCGCGCTGACCGGCGCTGGGACATGGCTGCCAAAGGCGACGGCGGGGAAAACCTTGGCCAGGATGTGCCGGGTGCCGGGGGTGAGATCGAAGGCGGGCAGCCGGTGGCTGTCCACCCATACCGCCTCGGTGCACTCCTCACCGTTGGGGGTCAGCTCCAGGCTCAGCGGATGGGCCCGGTAATAGAGGATGACGAAATGGTCGCCGTTGGAGCCGATTCCCAGGTGCTCGAAGACGTCGATCAGGCCATCGACGTGGATGTCGATACCGACCTCCTCGCGGACCTCGCGGTGGAGGGCGGCGAGGATCGCTTCGCCGTGGTCGATCTTGCCGCCGGGCATCACCCACTGGCCGCAGAAGGGCTCGATGCAGCGCCGGGTGAGGAGCACCCGCTCGAGCTCGTCGACGATGCAGGCGACGACCGAGGTTTTGATGGCCTGTTTGCGAAATTCCATGGCACCCCCTCCGGGGGGAGGGTCAAGGAGCAAGGTTCAAGGAACAAGGTAGAGCCTGACCTTGAACCTTGAACCTTGCCCCTTGTTCCTATTTTTTCCCCTGGCGTTGGATCGCGGCGATGCGCAGGCGCAGGGCGTTGAGCTTGATGAAGCCCTCGGCGTCGGCCTGGTTGTAGACGTCGTCCGACTCGAAGGTGGCGAAGTCGACGTTGAACAGGCTGTCCGTCGCCGAGTCGCGGCCGACGACGCGGGCGTGCCCCTTGTAGAGCTTGATCCGTGCCTTGCCGTTGACGGTCTGCTGGGTCTGGTCGATCATCGTCTGCAGGGCGATGCGCTCGGGGGCGAACCAGAAGCCGTTGTAGATCATGCTGGCGTACTGGGGAACGAGGGAATCGCGCAGGTGCATCACCTCGCGGTCCATAGTGATCGACTCGACGGCGCGGTGCGCTTCTTCCAGGATCGTCCCGCCGGGGGTCTCGTAGACGCCGCGGCTCTTCATGCCGACGAAGCGGTTCTCCAGCAGATCGACGCGGCCGATGCCGTGCTTGCCGCCCAGTTCGTTCAGCTTCGCCATCAGCTTGGCGGGGGAGAGGCGCTCACCGTTGACGGCGACGGCGTCCCCCTTCTCGAACTCGATTTCGACGTATTCGGGCTGGTCGGGAGCGTCCTCGGGGCGGACGGTGAGGACGTACATCTCTTCCGGGGCCTCGGCCCAGGGGTTCTCCAGGATATCCCCTTCGAAGGAGATGTGCAGCAGGTTGCGATCACTGCTCCAGGGAAACTTCTTGCTGGTCGGTACCGGGATGCCATGCTTTTTGGCGTAGTTCTCCAGGGCGGTGCGGCTCTTCATATCCCACTCGCGCCAGGGGGCGATGACCTTGATCGCCGGGTCGAAGTGGTAGTAGGCGATCTCGAAACGGACCTGGTCGTTCCCCTTGCCGGTGGCGCCGTGGGAGACGGCGTCGGCCCCTTCCTTGGCGGCGATCTCCATCTGCGCCTTGGCGATCAGCGGCCGGGCGATGGAGGTGCCGAGGAAGTAGCGCCCCTCGTAAATGGCGTTGGCGCGGAACATCGGGAAAACGAAGTCGCGGGCGAATTCCTCTTTCAGGTCGAGGATATGGCAGGAGCTGGCCCCGGTCTTCTTGGCCTTTTCGGGGATGAAGTCGAGCTCCTCCCCCTGGCCGAGATCGGCCGAGTAGGCGACGACTTCACAACCGTATTCCTCGACCAGCCACTTGAGGATGATCGAGGTGTCAAGCCCTCCGGAGTAGGCGAGGACGGCTTTGTTGACGGACCCTTTTCTGGACATGGACGGTTCTCCTTTGAAGGAAGGGATCTTTGAACAGTGACAGCTGCCAGCCTTCAGCAATTAGTCTTGAGCCTTAAGCTGACAGCTAAGAGCTTAAAGCTTGATCACATAGGTGTCGGCCAGCTTGTCGTGCAGCCCCTGCTTCTGGCCGTCGAAGGCGATCATCAGGTAGCCGATGCAGAAAATCATGAACGAGAGGAACTTGGCCAGCGTCTCGCGGAAGAAGGCCCGGCCGTAGCCGATTTCGCCGCCGTCGCAGCGGATCACCTTGACCCGCACCGCCATCTTCCCCGGCGTCTGGCCGCAGTAGCCGGTGAAGCCGACATAATAGGCAACGCAGAGCACCGGACCGAAAAACCACGCGATGAGCATGCCCAGGGAGCGGGCTTGCTCGCCGCCATCCCCGATCAGCCGCAGTGCCGCAACGACCAGGGCGGTGCCGAGGATCAGCTGCAGGAGGCCGACCAGGGTCGAGTCGACCAGGGCCGCCACGAAACGGACCCAGAAGCCGGCCTTGGGCAGAGCCGCCGCGTCGGAGGACGTTTTCGCGGACCCCGCCGGTTTCATGAGCCGGACCGGCGACGGTTCGGCCGCCGCCCCCTGCTCGGCAGCCCACTGGAACTGTTCGCGGCAGCGCGGGCAGGTCACTCGTACGGTGACTGCCGGCCGGCGTTCCTCCGGAAGCTCGCGGCTGTAGCCGCAATGGGGACAGGTCAGGTTCATAAAAAGTCGTCAGGTATCAGGAGCCAGGAAAAGATTTCAGGTCGTAAGATCCTGATACCCGGTTCCCTGAGGGGTCGCCGCCGCAGGCGTCAGCCCATCAAGGCGGTCATGATCGCCTTCTGGACGTGCAGCCGGTTCTCGGCTTCGTCGAAAACCACCGAATGCCGGCCTTCGATGACCTCGTCACTGATCTCTTCGCCGCGGTGGGCGGGAAGACAGTGCAGGACGACGCAGTCGGGCGCCGCGGCCCGCAGGATGTCGTTGTTGATCTGGAAGCCGGCAAAGGCCTTTTCCCGCTTCTGCTGCTCCGCCTCCTGGCCCATGCTCGCCCAGACGTCGGTATTGAGGACATCGGCATCTTTGGCCGCGGCCATCGGGTCGTGGCCGCAGACGATTCGCGCCCCGGCGGTTTTTGCCCGATCAATGACCCCGGCGTCCGGCTCGTAGCCCGGCGGGGTGGCAATCTGCAGCTTGAAGCCGAAGATGGCCGCAGCGTTGATCCAGCTGTTGGCCATGTTGTTGCCGTCGCCGATCCAGCAGTAGGTCAGGTCCTGATAGTTCCCCTTGTGCTCGCCGACTGTGAACAGGTCGGCCATCACCTGGCAGGGATGGTAGAGGTCGGTCAGGCCGTTGATCACCGGCACATCGGACCAGCGGGCGAGCTCCTCCACCGCGGCTTGCGAAAAGGTGCGGATCATGATGCCGTCGCAGTAGCGGGCCATCACCCGGGCGGTGTCCCTGACCGGTTCGCCGCGGCCGAGCTGGGTGGTCCCCGAGTGCAGGAACAGGGCATGGCCGCCGAGCTGGAACATCCCGACCTCGAAGGAGACCCGGGTGCGGGTCGAGCTCTTTTCGAAGATCATGGCGAGGGTCTTGCCTTCGAGCAGGCAGTGCGGCTCGCCGCGCTTCTGCCGGGCCTTGAGGTCGCGGGTCAGTTCGAAGATCTGCTCCAGCTGGTCCCGGCGCCAGTCGGTGAGACAGAGGAAGTCCTTGTTCATAGGGTCACTCCTGAAAGCAAGATTCGTTTTGCCGCGGAGGCACAGAGACACAGAGATGGACCCATTGCAGGTCGGGGTTCCGGATTAACCCGAGGTTGCCGGAACCAACTCGCCGTGTCTCAGTGTCTCGGTGGCCGATTAGGCTTTGACCTCGGCCAGTAACCCGTCCAGGATGCCGATCATCTCGTCGATCTCCGCCTTGTTCACCGTCAGCGGCGGCACGAAGCGCAGCACCTTGTCCTGGGTGACGTTGAGCAGCACGCCGCGGGCATGCCCCTGCTTGACGATCTCGCCGCCGGGGATGGAGAGCCCCATGCCGACCATCAGGCCGATGCCGCGCACCTCGGTGACGAAGGGGTAGCGCGCCTTGAGGCGGTTCAGTTCCGCCATGAGATAGGCCCCCATGCGGTTGGCGTTTTCCAGCAGGCCTTCCTCGAGCAGGGCGCGCACCGCGGCCAGGGCCGCCGCGGTCATCAGCGGGTTGCCGCCGAAGGTGGAACCGTGGGTCCCCGGCGAGAAGGCCGCGGCGATTTCGGCTTTTGCCAGCATGGTGCCGATCGGCGCACCGCCGGCCAGCGCCTTGGCCAGGGTCATGATGTCCGGTGCCACCCCGAAGTGTTCATGGGCGAAGAGCTTGCCGGTTCGCCCGAGGCCAGTCTGGACCTCGTCGAAGATCAGCAGCAGCCCCTGCTCGTCGCAGAGCTGGCGGACCGCCCGGAAATAGTCGACCGAGGGAACCTTGACTCCTCCCTCCCCCTGGATCGGCTCGAGCAGGATCGCGCAGGTCACCGGCGAGACCGCCGCCCGCAACGCTTCGATGTCGCTGAAGGGGACATGCTTGAAGCCGTGCAGCAGCGGGTCGAAGAAGCGCTGCACCTTCTCCTGGCCGGTGGCCGAAACCGTCGCCATGGTCCGGCCGTGAAAGGAATCGGCGGCGGTGATGATCTCGAAGCAGTTCTCGCCGCGCGTCTCCCGGCTGTATTTGCGGGCCAGCTTGATCGCCGCCTCGTTGGCCTCCGCGCCGGAGTTGCAGAAGAAGGCCTGGTCGGCGAAGCTGTGGCTGCAGAGCAGTTCGGCCAGCTCGATCTGCTGCGGAATGTGATAATAGTTGGAACAGTGGATCAGGGTCGCCGCCTGCTCCTGGATGGCCCCGACCACCCTGGGATGGCAGTGCCCGAGGTTGTTCACCGCCACCCCGGCGAGAAAATCGAGATACATCTTGCCGTCGGCATCCCACAGCCGGCACCCCTCGCCCTTGACCGGGACGATGGGATAGCGGCCGTAGGTCTTCATGATGACCCGGTCGGCCCGGGCGATCCAGTCGGCTGCAGTGCTCATTGGTCGAACCTCGCGATGGCGGTACCGATCCCCTTGTCGGTGAAGATTTCCAGCAGGCAGGCATGCTCCATGCGGCCGTCGATGATGTGGGTCTTCTTCACCCCCTCCTCCGCGGCGTCGACGCAACAGTTGACCTTGGGAATCATGCCGCCGGTGATGGTGCCGTCGTTGATCAGGTCGGGAACACGGGCAATGTCGATGGTCGAGATCAGCCGGCCGTCCGGCCCCTTGACCCCCTCGACGTCGGTCAGCAGGATCAGCTTCTCGGCCTTGAGCGCGCCGGCGACGCGCCCGGCGACCAGGTCGGCGTTGATGTTGAAGGTCTCACCATTGAGGCCGACGCCGATCGGCGCGATCACCGGGATGAAGTTGCTTTTCTCCAGGGCGCCGATGATTTCCGGGTGGACCGTCTCGACCTCGCCGACCATCCCGATATCGATGATCTCCGGGGTCAGGGTGTCGGGGTTGACCCGCCTCATCTCCATTTTGCGGGCGACGATCAGGTTGCCGTCCTTGCCGGAGAGGCCCACCGCCTTGCCGCCGTGGAGGTTGATGTTGGCGACGATCTCCTTGTTGACCTTGCCGCCCAGCACCATCTCCACCACGTCCATGGTTGCCCGGTCGGTGACCCGCATCCCCTGTACGAACTCGCTCTCGATCCCCATCGCCTTCAGCACCTGGCCGATCTGCGGTCCGCCGCCGTGGACCACCACCGGGTTGAGGCCGATGTACTTCATGAGGATGATGTCTCGGGCGAAGGACTCCTTGAGGCGCTCCTCGACCATGGCGTTGCCGCCGTACTTGATGACGATGGTGGCCCCGGAGAAGCGTTTGATCCAGGGGAGCGCCTCGAGCAGTACGTTGGCCTTGGCGATCAGTTCCTGCATTGAAACCTCCAAAAACAGGTTCAAGGAGCAAGGTTCAAGGTTAAAACCTTGCTCCCTGTCCCCTGCTCCTGATTTACAGAATGTACCGCGACAGGTCCTCGTCCTGGACGATCTCGGCCAGCCGTGCCCGGACGTAGCCGGCATCGACGACGATCTGCTTGTCGCGCCGCTCGGGAGCGTCGAAGGAGAGGTCCTCGAGGAGCTTTTCCAGGATCGTGTGCAGGCGCCTGGCGCCGATGTTCTCGGTACGGTCGTTGACCGTCGCCGCGGTGCGGGCCAGTTCGTAGATGCCGTCCTCGGTGAACTCCAGGGCCAGCCCCTCGGTGGCGAGCAGCGCCTGGTACTGGCGGATCAGGGCGTTCTTCGGCTCGGTGAGGATGCGCACGAACTCCTCTTCGCCGAGGCTCTCCAGTTCGACACGGATCGGAAAACGCCCCTGCAGCTCAGGGATCAGGTCCGAGGGCTTGGCGACGTGGAAGGCGCCGGCGGCAATGAACAGGATGTGGTCAGTTTTCACCGGCCCGTGCTTGGTGTTGACCGTGCTCCCCTCGACGATCGGCAGGATGTCGCGCTGCACCCCCTCGCGGGAGATCTCCGGGCCCTGCCCCCCCTCGCGGCTGGCGATCTTGTCGATCTCGTCGATGAAGATGATGCCGCTCTGCTCGGTGCGTTCCCGGGCCAGGGTCTGAACCTTCTCCATGTCGACCAGCCTCTCCGCCTCGCTGGCGATCAGCTGCTCGCGCGCCTCGGCCACCTTGAGGCGTCGGCGCTTGGTTTTTTTCGGAAAGAGGTTGCCGAGCATATCCTTGAAGTTGACCCCCATCTCCTCGGTCCCCTGGGGGGTGAAGACCTCCATCATCGGCATATTCACTTCCTGGGTCTCGAGCTCGACGAAGCGCTCGTCGAGTTTGCCCTGGCGCAGCAGCTGGCGCAGCTTGTCCCGTGTGGCCGAGCTGTGCTCGGCGATGCCGGCCTCCCCCTGGGCGGCGAGCCCGGCGCTCTCCCCGGGCAGCAGGAGTTCGAGGAGCCGCTCCTCGGCGAGGTCCTCGGCCTTGACCCGCACCGCCTGGGCTTCCTCCTCCTTGACCATGATGATCGCCAGCTCCAGCAGGTCGCGAACCATGCTCTCGACGTCGCGCCCGACGTAGCCGACCTCGGTGAACTTGGAGGCCTCGACCTTGACGAAGGGGGCCTGGGCAAGCTTGGCCAGGCGCCGGGCGATCTCGGTCTTGCCGACCCCGGTGGGGCCGATCATGATGATGTTCTTCGGCGCGATCTCGTCGCGCAGCTCCTCCGGCACCTGCTGGCGCCGCCAGCGGTTGCGCAGCGCCACCGCCACGGCGCGCTTGGCACCCTTTTGGCCGACGATATAGCGGTCGAGTTCGGAGACGATCTCGCGGGGAGTGAAGTTGGTCACGGCAGGGCCTCCACGGCGATCCGGTCGTTGGTGTAGATGCAGATGTCGGCGGCGATTTTCAGCGCTTCTTCGGCGATCTCCCGCGCTCCGAGGGCCGAGTGGGCAACCAGCGCCCGGGCGGCGGCCTGGGCGTAGGGACCGCCGGAGCCGATCGCCGCGATGCCGTCGTCGGGCTCGATGACGTCGCCGGCCCCGGAGAGGACCAGGGTGGTCGTGGCGTCGGCGACGATCAGCAACGCCTCCAGCCGGCGCAGGATCCGGTCGGTGCGCCAGTCCTTGGCCAGAGCCACGGCTGCCCGCGCCAGGTTGCCCCGAAACTCCTGGAGCTTGGCGTCGAACTTTTCGAACAGGGTGAAGGCGTCGGCGGTGCTGCCGGCGAAGCCGGCCAGTACCTTGCCGTCGTACATCCGCCGCAGCTTGCAGGCGCTATGTTTCATCACCGTATTGCCGAGGGTCACCTGGCCGTCGCCGGCCAGGGCCACTGCAGCGTCCCTGCGCACGCAGATAATTGTCGTTCCCTTGAACATCCTGCTCCCTTCCCGGCGGTTCCGGCCGCCGCGGAAAAATACGTCCAATTTAGCACAGGGGCCGGGGCAACAAAAGAAAAATGCCGCATTCTCCGCTCCGCTTTAGGGGAAGGAGACGATGCGACAGGGCTGGCGGCAACGGCCGCGATCAGGGACGCGGCAGGGTCAGGATGGCGGTCGTCCCCTCCCCGGACTGACTCTCCAGGCGAATGCTGCCGCCATGGTCCTGGACGAAGAGCCGGGCATAGAAGAGACCAAGGCCGAAACCGCGAACCTGACCGGTGCGATCGGGGTCGACCTGGTAGAACTTTTCGAAAATCTTGGGCAGCTCCTCGCGGGGAATGCCGTAGCCGGTGTCCTGTATCACCAGCCGGATCTCGTCCGGGGTCACCTCGCCGGCAAGGGTCACCCGCCCTCCCGGCGGGGTGAACTTGATGGCGTTGTCGAGCAGCGCCTGGACGGCGAAGGTGATGCGCTTGCGGTCGAGCTTGATGGTCGGCAGCGGGCCATCGATGGTGTAGGCGAGGGCGACCCCCTTGCTCTCGGCGGCGCCGTCGCGCTCGACGAGGAGCTTGAGCAAAAGGTCCTTGAGGTCGATCGGCTCCCGCGCCGGCGGACCTTCCTGGAGAATGACCTCGCTGAAATTGAGCAGGTCCTGAATCAAATAGCCGAGGTAGCTCGACTCCTCGAGGATCAGGTCCATGGTCTGTTGGAAGGAGGGATCGTTGGGGTCGCCGACGCCCCGGGCGAGATTCTGGATGAAAAGGGAAATCGCGGTGATCGGCGTCTTCAGCTTGTGGGAGATCAGGCCGAGAAAGTCGGACTTGAGCCGATCCAGGCGCTTGAGGTGGATCAGTTCGTCCTTGAGCGCCTTCTTCTCCAGGACCTTGTCGATGGTGGTCTTGAGCTGCAGCAGGTTGATCGGCTTGTTGATGAAGTCGTCGGCGTCGGACTTGAGCGCCCGCAGGATGACATCCTTGTCGGCGTAGCCGGTCATCACCACCACCAGCTGGTTGGGAAGGCGCTCCTTGACCTGCCTGAGCAGGTCGAGGCCGTTCATGCGCGGCATCATCACGTCGGTGAGGATGATGTCGACCGTCTCCCGCTCCAGCAGCTTGAGCGCCTCCTCACCGTTCTCGGCCTGCAGGATGCGATACCCCTTGAGGACCTTGGCGCAGAGGTCGCGAATGACGATCTCGTCGTCGACGACCAGGATGCTGCGCCCCTCGGTATGCTGGGTCAACTGGGGCTCTCCATTCACATTGAGACGCACGTTCGGCTCCAGCTCGTTACTTGAGAGGTGGGGTGAACAGCGCCAGCAGTTCCACCGGCGTTTCGCCGTCGTTCTTCAGGCCGTGGACGACCCCGCTGGGGGCGACGCAGCAGCTGCCGGCGGTGACCGGGATGCGTTCTTCACCCATGGTGCAGACCGCCTCGCCGCCGAGGATGTAGAAGGTTTCGGTCTGGCCGTCGTGGGTGTGGGGAAGGATCTCCCCTCCCGGCTCGATGCGGCCGCGGTGGACCGAGAGCGCCGGATTGAGGCCGGCGGTCACCACGTCGCGCAGGAAGAAGCGATCGTGCCTTGGGGTGGGGGTATTCCTGCTGTTCGGCGGTGCGGACAATGGTTCCTGCTGGCATGCTGAGACCTCCCGTTCAATGCTGGAATTTAACTTTATACCATAGGTTCGGGGAATGTCGGCCGATGCTCAGCCCAGCAGTTCGGCGAGGAGCTGCGGAGCCCGGGCAAGGGCCGCGTCGAGCTGTCCGGGATCGCTGCCTCCGGCCTGGGCGAGGTCGGGGCGGCCGCCGCCGCGTCCGCCGACCGTTTCGGCCAGCGGCTTGATCAACGCACCGGCCTGGACCCGGGCGGTCAAATCCCTGGTCACCGCCACCAGCAGGCTGGCCTTGTCCCCCTCCTTGGCGCCGAGGGCAATGACTCCGGAGCCGAGTCGTTCGCGCAACTGGTCGGCAAGTTCCCTAAGCTGCTTGCCGTCGAGGCCGTCGACCCGGGCGGCAAGCAGCCGGACGCCGTCCACCTCCACCGCCTGGTCGAGCAGCTGCAGGGAACGGTTGGCGTTGAGGCGCGCCTGCAGGGTCTCCACTTCCCGCTCCAGCTCCTTCTGCCGCTCGAGCAGCCGCTGCAGCCGGGGTTCGAGCTGGGCCGGTTCGCTCTTGAGGAGCCGGGCGAGGCCGTCGATGGCGCTCTCCTGCTGCTGCATGGCGGCCAGCGCGCGGGCCCCGGTAACCGCCTCGATGCGCCGCACCCCGGCGGCGATGCCACTCTCCTGGACGATCTTGAACAGGCCGATGTCGCCGGCGGCCTGGGTATGGGTGCCGCCGCAGAGCTCCATGGAGAAGTCGCCGACCTTCACCACCCGCACCCGCTCGCCGTACTTTTCCCCGAACAGCGCGGTGGCCCCGGCGGCGATCGCTTCGTCGGCGGCCATTTCGTTGACCGCGACTCCCTGGTTCTGGCGGATGCGGGCATTGACCCGCCGCTCCACCTCCTCGATTTCTTCGGCGGTCAGGGCGGAAAAGTGGGTGAAGTCGAAGCGCAGCCGCTCGGGGGTGACCAGGGAGCCGGCCTGCTTGACATGGTCGCCGAGGACCTCGATCAGCACCGCCTGAAGAATGTGGGTGGCGGTGTGGTTGAGGGCCGTCGCCTGGCGGGCGGCGGCGTCGACCTGCAGGTTGACGGTATCGCCGCTGTGGATGGTGCCGGACACCACCCGGGCGACATGCACCGTCAGTTCCGCCAGCGGTTTGCGGGTGTCGAGCACTTCCAGTTCCCCCGCCGGCGCGAGAATCCTCCCGCGATCGCCGACCTGGCCGCCCGATTCGCCGTAGAAGGGAGTCTGGGTGCAGACCACCTCGACCTCGTCCCCGGTCCCGGCTGCCGCGACCGGAGCCCCGCTTTGGAGCAGGGCCGCGACCGTGCCGTCGCCGAAGGTCCCCTGGTAGCCGGTGAATTCGCTGCGTACTCCGCCCTCCAGCAGCTGGCGGTAGACCGCCGAGATGGCCTCTTCGCCGGAGCCTTTCCAGTGCTCCCGGGCCTTTCTGCGCTGCTCGTCCATGCAGGTCTCGAAGCCGGCCTCGTCGAGGGCGAAACCATCCTTTTCGACGATGTCGGCGGTCAAGTCGACTGGGAAGCCAAAGGTGTCGTAGAGCTTGAAAACCGTCTCCCCGGGGATGGTCGACTCGCCGGCGGCGTGCAGCTTGGCGACCTCCTCCTCGAGGATGCGCAGGCCGTTTCCGAGGGTCTGGATGAAGCGCTCCTCCTCGTTCTTCACCACCCGGGCGACGAACTCCTTGCGGGCGGCCTCTTCGGGATAGGACCCGGCCATCGACTCGAGGACGAAGACCGCGGTTTTGAACAGCACCGGTCCGTCGAAGCCGAGCATCCTGGCGTGGCGCATGGCGCGGCGCATGATCCGCCGCAGCACGTAGCCGCGCCCCTCGTTGGCCGGCAGCACGCCGTCGGCAATGAGGAAGGCAGTGGCCCGGCTGTGATCGGCGATGACCCGCATTGACACGTCGTGGTCGGCATCGGCGCCGTAGGGCTTGCCGGCGAGCTGTTCGACATAAGCGATGATGCCGCGCAGCAGATCGGTGTCGTAGTTGGAGGTGACCCCCTGCATCACGGTGCAGATCCGCTCCAGGCCCATGCCGGTGTCGACCGACGGTTTCGGCAGCGGGGTCAGGGTGCCGTCCTTGGCGCGGTCGAACTGCATGAAGACGTTGTTCCAGATCTCCATGTAGCGATCGCAGTCGCAGCCGACGGCGCACTCGGGTCGGCCGCAGCCGATTTCCGGACCGTTGTCCCAGAAGATCTCGGTGCAGGGGCCGCAGGGGCCGGTATCCCCCATCGACCAGAAATTGTCCTTTTCGCCGAAGCGGAAGATGCGCTCCAGCGGCACCCCTTCCTGCTCGTGCCAGATGGAGGCGGCCTCGTCGTCATCGGTGTAGATGGTGACGTAGAGCCGGCTCTTGTCGAGCTGCAGGTCGACGGTCAGAAACTCCCAGGCGAAGGCGATCGCCTCCTTCTTGAAGTAGTCGCCGAAGGAGAAGTTGCCAAGCATCTCGAAGAAGGTGTGGTGACGGGCGGTGCGGCCGACGTTCTCCAAGTCGTTGTGCTTGCCGCCGGCGCGCACGCATTTCTGGGACGAGGTGGCCCGCACATAGGCGCGCTTCTCGTTGCCGAGGAAGCAGTCCTTGAACTGGTTCATGCCGGCGTTGGTGAAAAGCAGCGTCGGGTCATTGTGGGGGATCAGCGACGACGAGGAGACCACGCTGTGCCCCCGTTCGGCGAAGAAGTGTAAAAAGCGGCTGCGAAGTTCGTTTCCGGTGATCATGGCGTACCTGGTCTACCTC
This sequence comes from uncultured delta proteobacterium, assembly GCA_963806685.1. Lineage (GTDB taxonomy): Bacteria > Desulfobacterota > Desulfuromonadia > Desulfuromonadales > DDH964 > DDH964. Next base: position 102,418 of record CAWDZB010000017.1, on the reverse strand, counting down.
TCTCGGTCCTGTTTCAAAATGCGCAGCACCAGGGAGAGTGGGAATCCCCGGCGCAGGAAAAATCCGGTCACCCGGCGTCGTTGCCGGTCATCGGCGGCGGCCCAGGAGAATTCGGGATAGCGGCGCTCCAGCAGGGCGGTCAGCTGCGCGCCGTCGGCGCCGTCGCCGCCGGCCTCGGCGATGGCGGCCTCGACCTCTTCGGCGCCGATGCCATGGCGCAGCAGGTCCTGCCGGAGCCGCGCACCGACCGCGCGGCCACCAGCCAGAAGGCTGCGCGCCCGCAGCCGGGCGTAGCGGGCATCGTCGAGGTAGCCGAGCTCCCGGCAGCGCTGCAGGGCGGCGCCGATCTCTTCCTCGGCAAAGCCGCGGCGACGCAGCCGCTCACGCAGATCTGCGCTGCTGCGTTCGTAGCGGGCGAGGAGCCGCAGGGCGACGTTGAAGGGGTCAGAAGCGCTCAATATCGAGATTGTCTTCGGCCTGCCCGTCCCCGTCCTCCACCGCGTTTTCCTCCTCGAAGTTCTCCCAGGAGAGGTCGGACGCCGAGGAGATCCCGGAGATCTTGAGCCGGAAGTCGTCCGGATTGGAGCACTGGCGCAGTGCCTCGTCGAAGGTGATCTGCTTCTTCTGCAACAGTCCCATCAGCGACTGGTCGAAGGTCTGCATGCCGTAGGAGACGAAGCCTTGGGCGATGACGTCGCGCAGCAGCCGGGTCTTGTCCTTGTCGTCGATCAGTTCCCGGACCCGTGCCGAGGAGACCATGACCTCGACCGCGGCGACCCGGCCTTTGCCGTCGGCTCGCGGGACCAGGCGCTGGGAGATGACCCCCTTGAGGATCGCCGCAAGCTGGAGGCGGATCTGCCGCTGCTGGTATGGGGGGAAAACCGAAATGATGCGGTTGATGGTCTCCGGCGCGTCGATGGTGTGCAGCGTCGAGAGGACCAGGTGGCCGGTCTCGGCTGCGGTGATGGCGGTCTCGATGGTCTCGTAATCGCGCATTTCGCCGACCAGGATGACGTCGGGGTCCTGGCGCAGGGCGCTTTTCAGGGCGACGCCGAACCCCTCGGTGTCGAAACCGACTTCGCGCTGATTGATGATGCTCTTCTTGTCGCGGTGCAGGTACTCGATCGGGTCCTCGATGGTGACGATGTGCGCGGTGCGGTTGGCGTTGATGAAGTCGATCATTGCCGCCAGGGTGGTCGACTTGCCCGAGCCGGTGGCGCCGGTGACCAGAATCAGGCCCCGCGGTTCCATGGCGATCTTTTTCAGCACCGGCGGCAGCAGCAGGTCGTCGAGGGACTTGATCTCGAAGGGGATGGCACGAAAGACCATCGATACCGAACCGCGTTGGGCGAAGATACTGACGCGGAAGCGGCCCAGACCGGGGACGCCGTAGGAGAGGTCGGCTTCGTGGACCTGCTCAAAGCGTGTCCGCTGCTGCTCGTTCATGATGTCGAGGGCCATCTGCCGGGTCTGGTCGGGACTGATGCGCGGCGCCTTGGACAGCGGGCGCAAAGCACCGTCGATGCGGTAGATGGGGGGCAGCCCGGCCTTCAGGTGCACGTCCGAGGCGCGGGACTTGAGCGCCAGGCCGAGGATGTCGTTGAGCTGCATGACTTCAGTCTTCCTTGGCGGGGGCCGGCTGCAGCCCGAAATGCTCGATTACGCGTGCTTCGATGGCGACAGCGGTTTCCGGGTGTTCGGTAAGGAACTGCTTGGCATTCTCCCGTCCCTGGCCGATGCGCTCCCCGGCAAAGGAGTACCAGGCGCCGCTCTTTTCAACGATGCCGGTGTCGGCGCCGAGATCGATGATGTCGCCGACACGGGAAATGCCGGCGCCGTACATGATGTCGAATTCGGCCTCCTTGAAGGGGGGCGCCACCTTGTTCTTCACCACCTTGACCCGGGTGCGGTTGCCGACCACGTCCTGCCCCTGCTTGAGGGCGGCGATGCGGCGGATGTCCATACGCAGCGAGGCGTAGAACTTGAGAGCGTTGCCGCCGGTGGTGGTCTCCGGGTTGCCGAACATCACCCCGATCTTCATGCGGATCTGGTTGATGAAGATCACGCAGCAGTTGGACTTGCTAATGGTGGCGGTGAGCTTGCGCAGCGCCTGGGACATCAACCGTGCCTGGAGACCCATGTGCGAGTCACCCATCTCCCCCTCGATCTCGGCGCGGGGGACCAGCGCCGCGACCGAGTCGACCACCAGTACGTCGATGGCGCCGCTGCGCACCAGCACCTCGGTGATCTCCAGGGCCTGTTCGCCGGTGTCGGGCTGGGAGACCAGCAGGTCGTCGGTCTTCACCCCGAGCTTGCGGGCGTAGCCGATGTCGAGGGCGTGCTCGGCGTCGACGAAAGCGGCAATGCCGCCGTGCTTCTGGGCTTCGGCGACGATGTGCAGGGCGAGGGTGGTCTTGCCCGAAGATTCGGGACCGAAGATCTCGATGATCCGGCCGCGGGGAACGCCGCCGACCCCGAGAGCGATATCGAGCGCCAGCGAGCCGGTGGAGATCGTCTCCACGTTGGGGAGCACCGCATCGGTGCCGAGGCGCATGATGCTCCCCTTGCCGAACTGTTTCTCGATCTGGCCCAGTGCCAGTTCGATGGCGCGTTCGCGATTATTGTCAGCCATCTGCTTCTCCTCGGGGGTTGATAGGGGCAGGTTCAGGATCGTCGCCGCCGGCTTCCGCGTCGCCCAGGGTCACGCTGTGGCGGGGCAGATGCAGCGCCCCGCCGGGTCCTAGCCGGCTCTCGTAAAGGACCAGGCGGGTAACCGGAAAATGGCCACACTCCAATTCCTGGAGCCCGGCCAGCACCTGGCCGGCCGCCAGCCCCCGGCCCCGGTGGCGGCCGAGGGTCAGGTGAGGGGTAAAGGGGCGCTGCTCGCGGGGAATGCCCGCTTCCGGAAGCCGCTGTTCGAAGGCATCGTAAAGGGCAGCCAGCTTCCCCCGGTCGCGAACCCCCAGCCAGAAAACCCTGGCCCGGTCCGCTGCGGGGAAAGCGCCGAGGCCGATCAGGTCGACGGCGAAAGGGGCGTGCAGGCGCCCTATCGATAGCATGATTTCGCCTATTTTTTCAAGCGATTCTTCGCTGATGTCGCCGAAAAAGCGCAGTGTCAGGTGAAGCGTCTCAGGGTTGCTCCAGCGCACGGCGGGGAGCTCGGAGCGCAGGGTCCGCCCCAGTTCCCGGAGGCGGGTGCGCACCGGCGCCGGCAGGGGGATGGCCAGAAAGGCGCGAATCATCCGTCTATCCCCCTCGCCAGCCGTGGGGCGGAGCAGGTTTCGCCGCCAGTGGCCGGCAACAGCAGGTGAAAGGCGCTCCCTGCCTGGCCGCCGGCGGTCCCGGTGCTTTCCACCCAGACCATGCCGCCATGGGCTTCGACGACCCCTTTGACCAGGGCCAGGCCGAGGCCGACTCCCTTGCCGCCGAAGCGGCTGGTAGAGGTGAAATGGCCCGCGACCTCTCCGATTTCGTAGAACTTGTCGAAAATCCGCAGCTGCTCGTCAGCATCGATGCCGACCCCGGTGTCGCGGATCGAGACCTGCAGCAACGGCCCCGGCGGGGGATTGCTGAAGAAGCGCGGCGAAAAGGGGTGCAGTTGCTCCTGCCGGGTCTGGATCTGCTCGCGGCTTTGCAGACAGCCGCTGATCTCTATCCGTCCTCCCGTCGGGGTGAATTTCAGGGCATTCTCCAGGAGACGGCCGAAAGTCTTCTTGAGGTGGTGGGAATCGCCGTAGAGCTGCACCGAGTCCGGGAAGCCGCTGACCGTCAGCTGCAGCTGACGCTCCAGCAGCCGCCCCCGAAACTCCTCGCCCAGCAGGTCGAGCAGGTCGCGGGGATTGACCGTCTCCCGGCTCAGGTAGAGATCCTGGGCCTCGATCCGCGCCACCTCCAGCAGGTCCCGGACCACGTCGTTGAGCCGTTTCCCCCCCTGTTGCACGGCGGCCAGGGCAGTCTGGGCTTCAGCGTCGAGAACGGGGACCAGGCGCTCGGTGAGAATCTCGCTGCCGGAGAGGATGTAGGTCAGGGGGGTGCGCAGCTCGTGGGAGGCGAGGGCGAGGAACTGGCTCTTCATCCGCTCCAGATGTTCCAGGGTGCGCTTGCTTTCGGTAACGCGGCCGAGGGTCTCTCGCAGTTTCTGGCGGGAGAGCTCGAGTTCGCGGTTGCTGGCCTGAGTGAGTCGGTTCTGCCACTGCAGGGCCTCGAAGAGGTTGGCACCCTGGACGGCGGTGCCGAGTTGCCGGCCGATAGCCACCAGCAGATTGACTTGCTCGCGGCTGTAGAGCTGGGTTTTTTTCGAAAACAGGAAGAAGACGCCGACGGTCTGATCGTTGGCGGACAGCGGGACGGCCTGGTAGCCACACCAGCCGGCTTGGCGCACCGCCTCGAAATGAACCCGGCGATCGCGCTGTAGGTCGGCGGAGGCCTTGGGCTGGCCGCTGGCCATGACCCGGCCGACGACCCCCGTGTTGCTGGGGATCTGGCCGAGGAGATCCAGGACCGGCGGGATAATTCCGCAGTGTGCCTCGAGGTGCAGCCGGGTTGCCGATTCACGGACCAGGTAGATGCCGCCGCCGCTTGCGGAGAAATTGTCCACCAACAGTCTCAGGATCGCATCCAGCATCCCCGGCAGGTCGCTGCTGTCGGCGGCCAGGAGACTGATTTCATTGAGCAGGGTAAGATCCCGGTTGCGCTGGCGCAGCTCCTGCTCGATACGCTTGCGCTCGCTGACGTCGCGCAAAACACCGTGGACCACCTCCTCATCGCCGAGGTGACCGAGACGGGCGTGGACGGCGCCGATAAAAAAGCTGCCGTCCTTGCGCCGAAACAGGAGGTCGTCGGATTCGCCGTAGCCTTGGCGGCGGACATTGTGGACCAGGCGCAGGAACCGACGGCGCTGTTGGCCGGGGAAGAGCACCCCCAGCGACAGGTTGTGAATCTCCTCGGGGCGGTAGCCGAGCAGTTCCTGGGCCTGGCGGTTGAGTTTCTGGAGGGAACCGTTGGCAGGATTGATAAAGAAGAGGGCATCCCCGGCATGGTCGAGCAGGTGCTGATAGCGGCGGGTCGCCAGTTCGAGGGTCGCCTGATTCTGCGCCAACCTCCGGGTCAATTCGTCGCAGGTTCCCTCCAACTGTTGCCGGTGCCGTTCATGGCGCCGCAGGCGCCAGCCCAGAGCGCCAACCGCCGCGGCACAGCAAAGCAGCAGTGGACTGAACCAGGCAGGGGACGGCAGGATAGACGTCGAGCCCGCTGAAGGAAAGGCAAGACCCAGCATCCAGCGGCTTCCTCCCACCTGCAGCGGCATGAGGCTAAGCATACGACCGTTCTCGGCGCTGGCCGGCGAAAGGGGCAGGAGCAGCCCGGCCAGCGCCTCGGGAACCTCAGGAACCGGCTCGCGGCCGGCTTGCTTCAGCAGGTCCAGAAGCGCGGCTTCCTGGGCCGGTGCCGCCAACGCGGTGGCCGGCTTGCCGTCCCAGCTCGGGTCGCAGTGCAGCAGAAAGCGTCCCCGGGCATCGACGAGGAAGCCGAAGTTCGCCTGTCCGGCCAGATCCGCCAAAGCATCGCTGACCACCTGACGGAGGTTCACCAGGGCGCCGAGTTCCCCAGCCGGTCGTAAGCCGTTTGGCACCGGCTGGTGCAGCAGCAACAGCGGCGGCTCTTCTTCGCTGACCAGGCGGGGAGCTGTGGACGGATGGGCTGCCGGGAAAAGCAGCCGGCGGGGGAAGCTGCTCTCCGCCAGGGCCCCGGCAGGGTATTCGGCGCGCAGCTGACCGCCGGCATCCTGAAGAAAAAGGGCTTTGAGGAGCGGGGCGGGATATTCGTGGGAAAGGAGTTCCAACCCGGTGCGGGTGCCGCGGGGCAGGCCGCCGGCACCCGGCGGCTGACCGGCGAGATGGGCAAGCCCTTTTTGAAGACGGAGCAGGGACTCCTCGAGGCGATGGGCGGCCTGCCCGGCCAGGGCCGTCTGCCGCCCCAACTGGCGTTGGCCGGCAACGGCCGCGTCTCGCCGGCGAAGATCGGCAAAAACGGCCAGGACGACAAGAATCGTCACTGCAGCGATGGCCAGGGGAAACCCCCGGCGTTGCCAAAGTTGCAACCGGACCATGCTTCCTCTCCCGTTAACGGAGCGGCGTTCCCAACCTCAGGCGGACGATGGTGTTACCAGGTGGCGGCGCAGCCAGGCCAGGGCCGTGAAGGCCGTCAGGGTGCGCACCGCCTGGCGATCACCGGGAAAGCGATAGCCTTGGACGGTGGTCTCTTCCGCACTGGCCAGGGCGATGAAGACGGTGCCAACCGGTTTTTCCGGGGATCCGCCCTCGGGACCGGCAATGCCGGTGACGGCGAGGGCCAGGTCGCTGCCGGCGGCGCGCCGCATGCCGCGGGCCATGGCCAGGGCACAATCGGCACTGACCGCTCCCGGCCCGGCAAGGACTGCCTCCGGAACATTCAGCCACTCCTGCTTGGCACGGTTGGCGTAGGTGACCGCGCCGCGCTGGAAAAAAGCCGACGATCCGGGAATGTCGGTGAGCAGCTTGGCGATCAGCCCGCCGGTACATGATTCGGCGAGTGCCAGGGTCAAGCCGGCATTGGTCAGCAGCCGGGCAAGGTTGCCGGCCAGGGTTTCCTCCCCGGTGGCCACCAAGAACTCGTCGCAGGCCCGGCGTACCGCGACCTCCGCACGATCCAGGAGATGGTCGGCATCCTCGCCGCTGGCGCGCAGTTTAAGCAGGACCTCGGGGAAATCGACGGCAAAGGCGACCTCTATCCCGGCCGGTAACCCGGCGCTGGCAAGTCGTTCCTCGCATTGCGGCTCGGTGACCCCAAACAGCCTTAGGACCCGCTGGCGCTGCGGCGCCTCGCCGGGATGTTCTTCTCCCAGCCGAGGCAAAACCGCTTCGCGCAGCATGGAGATCATTTCTGCCGGCACTCCGGGAAGAAAGAATGCCGCGGCCCCTCGCTCCCGGATCAGGAACCCCGGAGCGCTGCCCCGATAGTTGGGCAGGATAACGGCCTGGTGCGGCAGCAGCGCCTGTTTTTCATCCCTCGGGTGCATGGTGCTGCGCTGGCGGGCGAAATGGGCACGGATCTGCGCCAGGGCCTCCTCGTTGAGCACCAGGCGGCGGCCGAAGGCGCGCGCCGCCGCCCGGGCAGTGCGGTCGTCAACCGTCGAACCGAGCCCGCCGCTGACCAGAACGACCGCATGGCGGGCGGTGAGCGCCTGCAGGGCTTCGGCGATCGCCGCTTCGCTGTCGCCCACGCTCAGCCGCTCCCGGACCTGGTAGCCGTAGTCACCAAGGAGCCGGGCAATGGCCGGGGTGTTGGTGTCGGCGATGTCGCCGTTGAGCAGTTCGTCGCCGATGGTCAGAATGGCCAGATTGAGGGACATGGGAGCAGGCTTTCGTCCTTTCCAGGGAGCTGTATCGATCGGCGGCCGCCGTCACCCAAGGCCGAGGAGCCGGAGCGTCAGGCGCAGGGCGATCGCTGCGTAAATTCCCGCCATGACATCGTCGAGGACCACCCCGACACCGTTTTTCCAATGCCGGTCGATCCAGGAAGCCGGCGGCGGCTTGAGAATGTCGAAGATCCGGAACCAGGCGAAGCCGAGCAGCGCCGCCGGCCAGGAGAAGGGGAGCAGGGCGACGGTTGCCAGGTAGCCGACCAGCTCGTCGATGACGATGCGGCCGTCGTCGACAACACCGAAAATCCGTCCGGCAGCCTCCGCCGCCCAGCAGGAGAGGGCAAGCAGGGCGCACCAGGTCACGATCCAGAGCGGCGCCGGCAGGCGGGCCAGCAGCCAGAAGAGCGGAATTCCGGCCAGGGTGCCGAAAGTCCCCGAGGCGAACGGCGCGTAGCCGAGGCCGGCGTTGCTGGCCAGAAAGAGGACGAAGCGACGCATCGACAATCAGTGCCGCGGGGCGGTGGATAGGGGAGGGGTGACGGACACGGTTACTCCACCTTTGCGGGTTGTTTTCTGAAAAAATGCCCTGCGGCCCGCTCCACCAGCCGGTAGACCTCGGGAAGCGGCCGCCCGCCGGCCGCGGCCAGCTCCCGGCAGCTCTCGTATTCGGGGGTGACGCGCAGCAGCTCGGCACCGTCGAACAGCAGTTTTACCCGGGCCGGGCCAAGCTCGGTGTCGATCGACTCCGCCTGCCGGCGCAGCTTGAGGCGCCGCTCGCGGCGCAGGCGGATGCCGCTGGCGCTGCTCTCGCGCAAAATCAGCCGGGCCAGATCCGTCTCCCGCTGGGTTGGCACGACGACGGTCAGGCGCAGGCCGGGGCGGTTCTTCTTCATCTGCAGCGGCGCCAGGCCGGCGTCGAGAGCGCCGGCGGCGAGCAGCCGCTCGAGCAGCGCCCCCAGCCACTCGGGGTTGCTGTCGTCGAGGTGACACTCGAGAACCGTCACTTCGTCCTTCTCCAGGCCGCAGTCGTCCCCCCTGCCGAGTATCCCGCGCAGCAGGTTGGGGCGGTCGGGGAGGTCCCGGCTGCCGACGCCGTAGCCGACCCGCTCCAGGGTCATGGCCGGCAGCGGTCCGAAACGGGCGACTTCGGCGACGATCGCCGCCCCGGTCGGGGTGACCAGTTCCGCCGCACAGTCGCCAGCAGTGACCGGCGCGCTGCGCAGCAGTTCGGCGGTGGCCGGTGCCGGTAGCGGGTAGCGGCCGTGGGCGGTTTCGACCAGGCCGTGGCCGAGGGGGAGGGGCGCACAGACGATCTGCTGCGGGGCGAGCCGCGTCAGGCCGATGGCGGCACCGACGACGTCAATGATCGAATCGAGGGCTCCGACCTCGTGAAAATGGACCTTTTCCAGCTCGACGCCATGCACCCGCGCCTCGGCGGTGCCGAGCCGGCGAAAAATGCGTCGGGCGAGTTCCCCGGCCTGCGCATCGAGGGGACTCTCCGCCAGCAGCCGGTCGATTTCGACCCAGCTGCGATGGTGGCGCTGTTCCTCGCAGTGGACCAGGGCCCGGGTGCCGGCGATGCCGAGACGCTGCTCGCGGCGGCTTTCGAGGCGCCAGCCGGGAAGGGCCAGGGTTTCGAGGCCGGCGACCAGCTCGTCCTTTTCCAGGCCGAGATCGAGCAGCAGGCCGAGGAACATGTCGCCGGAGACGCCGGAAAAGGGATCGAGGTAGAGGCTGCTCATGGCCGGGACCCAACCCCCAGCCGGTTGATGCGGGAGGCGGCAAAGGCGGCGCCGAAGCCGTTGTCGATGTTGACCACGGTGACGCCGCTGGCGCAGGAATTGAGCATGCCCAGCAGGGCGGCGACGCCGCCGAAGGCGGCGCCGTAGCCGACCGAGGTCGGCACGGCGATGACCGGCACGCCGACCATGCCGCCGACCACCGAGGGGAGCGCCCCCTCCATGCCGGCTACGACGATAATCACCGCCGCCTGGCGCAGGAGCTCCTGGCGCGCCAGCAGGCGGTGGATGCCGGCGACGCCGACGTCGACCAGTTCCTCGACCCGGTTGCCGAGCATCCGTGCGGTGACCGCCGCTTCCCGGGCGACCGGAAGGTCGGAGGTGCCGGCACAGACCACCAGGATGGTTCCGGTTTCTGCCGGGCCTGCCGGGGTCTGCAGCAGGCACCAGGTGCGGGCGTCCCGGTCGTATTCGGCCTGGGGGAAGTCGGCCTGCAGGAGGGCGGCCTTTTCGGCATCGAGGCGGGTGACGAGGATATTGCACTGGCTCTCGACCATGCGGCCGATGATGGTCTGCAACTGGGCGAGGCTCTTCCCTTCGCCGAGAATCACCTCGGGGGCACCCTGGCGCAGCTCCCGGTGGTGGTCGATGAGGGCTACCCCGACGTCCTCGAAGGGGAGGTTGCGCAAGCGCTCCAGCCCTTCGTCCACCGAAAGACCGCCTGTCTGGACGGCGGTCAGCAGGTTTTTCAGTGCGTCCTGGTTCATTCTCCACCCGGCGGAAATCGCAAGTATATAAATCTATCAGCTGGTGCCGGGAATGCAAAGCTCAATTCCGGACCTTCCCGGTTCTTCCTCGACGGGCGAAAATGCAGACAGCCCCCGCGAAATGCCGCGGGGGCTGTCTGCCAATCTCCGGGGAAAGCCGATCAGGGAGCCGGCATGCGGTTGATGAAGACCTCCCGCGGGCGGCTGGTGCCGTCCGAGGGGCCGACGATCCCTTCCTGCTCCATTTTCTCGATCATCCGCGCCGCCCGGTTGTAGCCAACCCGCAGCCGGCGCTGGAGCATGGAGATCGAGGCCTGGCGGGTCTCGGCGACCAGTGCCAGCGCCTCGTCCCACTTCTCGTCGTCCCCCTCCTCGTCCTCCGAGCCGCCGCCTTCGCCCGAGGGGGGCGCCTCGAGGATCGACTTGTCATATTCCGGCTCCCCCTGCTTCTTGAGAAAATCGACCACCCGCTGCACCTCCAGTTCGGAGACGAAGGCGCCGTGGACGCGCTGCAGGGCGCCGGTGCCGGGAGGGAGGAAGAGCATGTCGCCCATCCCAAGCAGGGTCTCGGCCCCCATCGAGTCGAGGATGGTGCGCGAATCGGTGCGGGAGAAGACCTTGAAGGAGATGCGGGTCGGGAAGTTGGCCTTGATCAGGCCGGTGATGACGTCGACCGAGGGGCGCTGGGTGGCGAGGATCAGGTGGATGCCCGAGGCGCGGGCCATCTGCGCCAGGCGGGCGATCGACTCCTCGATCTCGCGGCCGGCGACCATCATCAGATCGGCCAGCTCGTCGACGATGACGACGATGTACGGCAGGTGGCCGTGCTCCAGCACCTCCCCCTCCGCGAGCTCGATCTCCGGCAGGTCTTCCTCCTCGGGGTCGAGGGTCTCGACGACCACCTGCCCCTTCTTCCTGAGCTCTTCCTTCTCCTTCTCCTCGCGGGCCAGCTTCTTGTTGTAGCCGTCGATGTTGCGCACCCCTTTGTCGGCCATCAGCTTGTAGCGGCGCTCCATCTCGCGCACCGCCCAGGCCAGGGCCAGGGCCGCCTTTTTCGGATTGGTGACCACCGGCAGGAGCAGGTGCGGTATCCCTTCGTAGATGGAGAGCTCGAGCATCTTGGGATCGACCATGATGATCCGCACGTCCTCGGGGGTGGCACGGTAGAGAAGCGAGAGGATCATGGTGTTGATCGACACCGACTTGCCGCTGCCGGTGGAACCGGCGACCAGCAGGTGGGGCATCTTCGCCAGGTCGGCGACCACGGTGCGGCCGAAGATATCCTTGCCCAGCGCCATCGGCAGCCGGCCGCCGGACTTGTAAAATTCCTCGGATTCGAGGATGTCCTTGAGCCAGACCGTCTCCCGGTCCTTGTTGGGGATTTCGATGCCGACCACGCCGCGGCCGGGGATCGGCGCGACGATGCGGATCGAGAGCGCCTTCAAGGCCATGGTCAGATCGTCGGAAAGGCCGGCGATCTTGCTCACCTTGACCCCCGGCGCCGGAGAGAACTCGTACATGGTGACCACCGGCCCCGGCTTGACCTCTACCACCTCCCCCTCGACATTGAAGTCCTTGAGCTTCTTCTCGAGGATCCGCGCCTGCATCATCAGCGAATCCTTGTCGATGGATCTCGCCGCCTCTCCTTCGTGGTCGAGGAGCGACAACGGCGGGCGGTGATAGGTGCCGGAGGGTTCGAGGAAGGCGAAGGCCTCCTGGGGGGGCGCCTCCTTTTTTTTCTTCTTGGCGGCCGTTTTCGGTGCCGGTTGGGGCTTGGGTTCGGGCCGGACGATGATCGGCGCCGCCTCCAGACGCAGCCCCTGTTCGCGGGCCTTCTGCTCCCGGCGCGCCGCATTGGCCTCCCGTCGGACCTCCAGGCGGCCGGCCAGACCGGCCATGAGGCCCTCCAGGAACAGCACCATGGAGAAGCGGGCGACCAGCATCAGCCCGACCAGGAAGAAGACCAGCAGGAAAATGGCCGCCCCCGCCAGGTTCAGGTAGGCGGTCAGGGTATCGGCCAGCAAGGTGCCGATGGCGCCGCCGGCCTTGGCGATCGGCTGGCCGGCAAGGGTCACGCGCTGCCAGTGCAGGGCGATCAGGCCGTCGAGGGAGATCAGCAGCAACAGGAAGGCACCGACCTTGTAGGCGCGGAGCTTGATGTCCCGGAACTTGAGCAGCCGCCAGGCCAGCAGCAGACAGGCCCAGGGGATGAGCAGCGCCGGCAGGCCGCAGACCTGGTAGAAAAGGTCCGAGAGGTGGGAACCGACGGTGCCGCCGAAATTGTGCACGGCCTGCGGGTGGAGGTTGTTGTTGAAGGAGGGATCGGCGCCATTGTAGGAAACCAGTGCCAGCAGTAAAAAGGCACCGACCGCCAGCCAAAAGACGCCGACGATCTCCTTTTTCAGGTGCTCACGCAGGAAGGGGGACTTCGCTTCTTTGCTCATGATAATTCGGGGATCCGTTGTGGTGGTTCGGGGTCGCCGGTCATCCTCGCACATTGCAAGGGAAAATGCCAGCTTGCCGCGCACCGAGCCCGCCAAGGGCATGAGGGCCCGCTGGGAGTTTTGGGTTTTGCGTTTTGGGTTCTGTGTTGAAGGCCAACCCAAAACTCAAACCACAAAACGGCCTTTGCAATTAAAGTTCCAGAATCACCGGCAGGATCAGCGGCCGGCGCTCGATGCTGCGATTGAAAAAGCGGCGCAGGGTCTTGCGCACCTCGACCCGCAGCTCCTCCCGGTCGGAAAGGGCCTCCAGACTGTGTTCGGTGAGCATCGCGCGCAGCATCTGGCAGGCCTGGTCGAGGTACTCCCGGCTCCCCTCCTCGGGGACGAAGCCGCGGGTCAGCAGTTCCGGCCCGTAGACCAGGCTGCCATCCTTCTGGTTGAGGGCCAGCAGGACCACCACCATGCCGTGGTTGGCGAGATGGCTGCGGTCGCGCAGTTCCATGACCCCGACATCGCCGACCCCCTTGCCGTCGACGAAGACCCGGCCGGTTGCGACCCGCGGCTCGCGGCGGCTGCCGTTTTCGGAGAGGACCAGCGGCTCCCCGTTCTCGAGAACGATGGCTCGTTCGGCGGCGACCCCGGTCTGCCGGGCGAGGCGGGCATGCCGGACCAGGTGGCGGTATTCGCCGTGCACCGGGACGAAGAACCGGGGCCGGACCAGGTTGAGAACCAGCTTCAGCTCTTCCTGGGCGGCGTGCCCGGAGACGTGAACCTCGCTGGTGGTTTCGTAGAAGACCTCCGCTCCGCGCCGGTAGAGGTGATTGATCAGTTCGCTGATCGCCTTCTCGTTGCCGGGGATGAACTTGGAGGAGAGGATGACCGTATCGCCCGGTTCGAGGCGGATCTGCTTGTGGTCGTCGGTGGCGACGCGCACCAGGGCCGAGAGCGGCTCGCCCTGGCTGCCGGTGGTCAGGATCAGCACCTCCTCGGCGGGCAGCTCGCCCAACTGGCGCAGGTCAATGAAGGCCTCGTCGGGGATGCGCAGGTATCCGAGGTCGCGGGCGATGGCGATGTTCTGCAGCATGCTGCGGCCGTTGACCAGCAGCCGGCGGCCGCAGGCCAGGGCGATATCGGCGACCTGCTGAATGCGGTGGATGTTGGAAGAAAAGGTGGCGACCAGGACCTTGCCCGAACAGCCGGGGAGGATCTGGGCCAGGGCCTCGCCGACGGTCCGCTCGCTGAGGGTGAAGCCTTCCCGTTCGACGTTGGTCGAATCGGCGAGCAGCAGCAGCACCCCCTCCTCGCCATAGGCGGCGAGCCGGGCCAGGTCGGTGGGCTGGTCGTCGACCGGGGTCGGGTCGAGTTTGAAGTCGCCGGTATGGACGATCCGCCCGGCCGGGGTGCGGATCGAAAGCCCGGCGCCGTCGACGATCGAATGGGCGGCGCGGAAGAACTCGACCTCGAAGGGGCCGAGCGGCAGCGGCCGGCGCAGTTCGACCTGGTGCAGCTCGGCCTGGCCGGCGATGCCGTGCTCGACCAGTTTTCCCTTGACCAAACCGAGGGTCAGCGGGGTGCCGTAGACCGGCGGCCAGCCGAGCTGGGGAAGGAGGAAGGGGAGGGCGCCGATATGATCTTCGTGGCCATGGGTGAGCAGGACGGCCAGGATGTCGCCACTGCGGTCGGCAATGGTCGCGATGTCGGGAAGGACCAGGTCGACACCGAGCAGTGAGGCGTCGGGGAACATCAGGCCGCAATCGACGATCAGCAGAGCGCCTTCGGCCTCAACGACCAGCATGTTCAGACCGATTTCGCCCAGTCCGCCCAGAGGCAGGATACGAACTGCCGCGGAATGCAGGGGGGGGAGGCGGCTGGGATCCGATTCGCTGGTTGGCAGATCGATCACGGGCCCTCGCTGCAGTGGATGCCGGCGGGCGACATCGGTTGCGCTCAAAAAGAAAATTGATCCACGCCCCGGGCCAGAGCCCCCTCCAGCGCTAGACGGACTTGGTCGGTCAGGTGTTCGCGGTCGGCACTGCGCAGTCCGGTGGTGGGGATGGCAGGGAGGATTTCGACCTGGATTTTGCCGGGGCGCAGAATGCGGCTGCCCTTGGGCAGCAGGCGCCCGGTGTTGTGGATAGCGATTGGCACGATCGGTACCTGGGAGTGGAGGGCGAGCAGGAATCCCCCTTTCTTGAAGGGGAGGAGCTCACCGTCCTCGGAACGGGTCCCTTCGGGAAAGACCACCACCGAGGTGCCGCCGGCGATCCGCCGGGCGGCAGCGACCATGCTCTGCATCGCCTCGCGGCGGTCGCCCCGGTTGACCGGGATGTAGCCGCTGCGGCGCATGGCCAGGCCGAACAGCGGGATATGGAAAAGTTCCTCCTTGGCCAGCCAGCGGAACTGGCCGGGGAGGCCGGCGAAGAGGGCCGGGATGTCGAACTGGCTCTGATGGTTGGCCATAAAGATCACAGCCAGGCCGTTTGCCAGATGCTCCCGACCGCAGACCTGGAGTCGCACTCCCGCCAGGCGCAGCGAGACCCGGCCCCAGAAGCGGCCGCAGTTGTGCATGTAGTCGGGGCTGATGAAGGAAGCCGGCAGCCCGGTCAGGATGACGAGGACGGTCAGGGGGAGGAAGAAAGTCCAGAATATGATCATCCGCAGCATCGCCGGCAACTCCTTGCATTGGAAAGCAAACAGTCTAGGAAAGATGCCGATGGCAGTCAAACCTTTTTCCTAAATCCCTTTACAGTATCAGGGATTTCCGTTACACTCGTGGCCATTCCAAACCAGCCAATGGGAGGCGATCCGATGTCGGTCAACAAGGTGATTCTGGTGGGTAATCTCGGCAAGGACCCGGAACTGCGCTACACCCCGGCCGGGGTGGCGGTGGCGACTTTTTCCCTGGCCACCAGCGAACGGTTCAAGGACAGAAACGGCGAGAGCCAGGAAAAGACCGAATGGCATAACATCGTCGCCTGGCGGCAGCTGGCCGAAATCTGCGGCAAGTACCTGCACAAGGGAAAGCAGGTTTACATCGAGGGGAAGATCCAGACCCGCAGCTACGACGACCGCGACGGCAACAAGCGCTATATCACCGAGATCGTCGCCGACCAGATGCAGATGCTCGGTCGGCTTAGCGAGGAGGGAGGCAACCAGCCCCGCGGCGGCGAAGGACGTCGTTCCACTCCCGGGGCGGGGAGCAACAATACCCCAAGTCCCGAGGCATTTGCCGATCCCCCCTTCAATCCGGACGATGATATCCCCTTTTAATTCCCGGTTTTTTCAAATTAGTAAACTTTCAGGCCGCGAACCCAGTGTTCGCGGCCTTTTTTGTGTTTACACGCCGAAATCACCACTGTCCCTGTTCAGCGAGGCGTTCTCCCTATATTGCAGCTTTTCAGGTTGTAAACAGGTGCAGGCCGTGCAGGGAGGGGAGTATGCCGAAGGGATGCGAACTGGCGCTGAACCGCCGGATGCTGGAGGGGTAAAGACGCAGTCCCTTGATGGCTCCGGCCAGGCCCTGGGCAATCTGCTGCGGGAGATCAAACCCCATCCGCTATTCTCCGCGCTTGATCTGCTTGAGGGCCTGGGTGGCCGCCCGTGCCACGATCGCCGCGCGGTCGTCGGTGGCCGCCTGCAGGGGCTCGGCCGCCGAGGGAGCACCGATCTCCCCCAGCGCCTGGGCGGCGGCCGCCCGCAGCTCGTCTTGCCGGGAGCGCAGCCAGAACTTGCGCTGACCGAGAATCTGGACCAAAACCGGCACGGCCTGATCCGAGCCGATTTCCCCCAATGCCTTGAGCGCTTCCTTCTTGACCTCAACCCGCTTCTGCATCGGATCGGGTTCGGCCACCAGTTGCAGCAGGGTGGGGACCGCGGCAGGGTTCTTCATGGCCCCGAGAGACAGCAAAGCCTGGCGCCGCAACTTCTCTTCCCCTTCGCCGACGAGCCGCAGCAGAAAATCGACCGCAGTCGGGCCGCCAATTTTGGTCAGGGAACGAATCGTCTCCCGGCTTACCCGTACGTCCTTGTGCCGGAGAAGGGGTTGGAGGCTGGATACCGCTTCCTGGTCGCGCAGTTCGCCGAGAATCGCCACGGCATTGCGCACCACGTACCAACGTTCGTCCTCGAGGTGCTCCAGCAGTGCCGGAATTGCGGCCGATCCCTGGCGCAGCAGGGCCTCGGTCAGAACCCGGCGCACCCGGCTGTCGCTCTCGGCGGCAAGATAATCCATCAGCCGCCAGACCACCAGCTTGCCCTGCAGGACGACCAGGATTCCCAGCACCAGTTCCTTGTCCTCCTCGGCAAGGGTACCCTCGTCCCCGACCGATTTGCTGCAGAGGATCGTAACCAGAAAATCGAGAACGTCCTCGGTGGCCAGTTGGGTCAGGCCCTCGGCCGATTGCTCCTTCCGGGTCGGGGTCAGCTTCGGGTCGCCGGCATTGCTGGCAAGTAGGGTCAGGGCATCGAGGACCAGTGGCCGGGCCGTGTCGGTCAGATTGAGATGGATGAGGGGGATCAGTTCCTGGAGGAGATAGCGGTAGCGCTGGTCGACGGTTTCCTGTTGAAGCTCCCGCAAGACCCGGGCGAGGTTGCGCTCCTCGGCCTTGCCGGCGACCTCTTCCGCTGCGCCCGCCTCCTTTGCTTCGGGTTGCTCTTTCTCTTCAGCTTCGGGGTGAGCCCGTTTTTCCGCTTCGATTTCATCCTTGCGGGAGAGAATCTTGTCCAGATCGATCTCATTGACCCAGATGGTTGAAATCCGTGTCTTGGCCATGACTTCCTGGATGCCGCCGAGCTTGAGCAGTTCCCGGGGTTCGAGCGTCAGGCAGCGGGCAAACCCACGTAAATCCTCACCGCTGAGGTCGGGCAGCAGCAGCAGGGTGTGGATGCGCCGCGCGAACAGGAATGGCGCCAGTTTGCCGAGAATCGGATTGTGTCGACCTACCGGGCTGTCGCCCAGGAAGAAGCCTTCTTTGCGGACCGTGCAGATGCAGTTGTCCCCGGTCGCGAAGAGCGGAGCGAAGTTCCCCAGGCATTCCGCCACTGCGGCCTTCAGGGTTGGATGGGACGGAGGATAGTACTGCACCGCCTTGATCAGCTTGATCAGGCCGCGCAGGGAATACTCCATGATCTTGGGCTGATTGGGCTCGCTCACACTGTCCTCCCTCCGCCGGAAACCCCTGTGGTTTGTGCAAGATAGTTTCTGGCCGGCGGCTTGTAATGAGTTTTACAGGCGTTCTGGCCGCTGCCCCGACTCCTGTTCCCCGGCAGGAAACTCGGCCACGATACAGAAACCGCAATCGTGGTGGCCGTGGTCGGTGGCCTGGTACATCTCCTCGAGAACTCTGTCGAAGTGCGTTCGGATTACCTTGCGCTTGATCTTCAGGGTCGGTGTCACCTCCCCTTCGTCAGCGGAGAAGTCCCGTGAGAGGAGGGTAAAGCGCTTGACCCGGTTGAAGGCGGGAAGGTCAGCCTGCCGGCGGTCGATACGTCGCCGGATCAGGTCGAGAATCCGCGGATGACTGACCAGGTCGCAGTGGTTGAGGTAGTCGATTTCCTTGTAGCGAGCGTATTTTTCCAGATTCTCAAAATTGGGGACCAAAAGGGCCGTCAGGAAGGGTTTGCCGTCCCCGTAGACCATGGCAGCGGCCAGGAACTTGTCGGTCTTGAAACGGTTCTCGAGATTCTGCGGGGAGATGTTCTCGCCGCCGGCGGTGACAATGAGGTCCTTTTTGCGGTCGGTGATGGCCAGGAAGCCGTCGGTGGCGAGTTCGCCGATATCACCGGTGTGGAACCAGCCGTCGGTGAAGGCTTCCCGGGTCAGGTCCTGGCGATTCCAGTAGCCCTCGAATACTCCCGGGCCCCTGATCAGGATTTCCCCATCCTCGGCTATCCGCAATTCGATACCGGGCAAGGCCCGGCCGACGCTGCCCAGGCGCATCCAGTCTGGGCTGTTGACGGCAATCCCGCCGGCCGTTTCGGTCAGGCCGTACCCCTCGTAAATCGGGATGCCGGCGGCGAGGAAGAATTCAGCAATATTGCGGACCAGCGGCGCGCCTCCGGAGATGAAGAAGCGCAGCCTTCCCCCGAGACGTTCCTGCAACTTGCTGAACACCGCCTTACGGGCCAGGACCATGCCCGTAGCCAGAAGCCCCCCGACTGGTTCTCCGGCCAGTTTCCGGCTGGTGAAGGCCCGGCCGATCTTCAGGGCGCCGAAAAAGAGCTGTTTTTTCAGCCAGGGTCCATCCAGGACCCGCTCCATGACCCGCGCAAACATCTTTTCGTAGAGTCGCGGGACACTGATGACCACCGTCGGTCGCACCTCGGCCAGATTAAGCGGTACGGTGTCGATGCTCTCGGCATAGGCGATGACCGCTCCCTGGTGAAGCATCAGGTAGTAGCCGTCGACGCGCTCCAAAACGTGGGAGAGCGGCAGAAAGGAGAGGCTGATGTCATCGGTCCCGATGGAGAAGAGGGTGACCGCCGCACGGATATTGGAGAGGATGTTGTCGTGGGTGAGGACTGCCCCCTTCGGCAGCCCGGTCGTTCCCGAGGTGTAGACCAGGGTGGCGATGTCTCCGGGCGCAGTCTGTGCGAGTCGCTCCTCCAGTTCAGTTGCCGTCGCTGCCGGGCCCCGGGCGAGGAATTCCTCCAGGGAGAGGACCTTCCGATGGTCGAGGTGCCCCTCCAGCAGGACAACCTGCTCCAGGCCGGGCAACTGGTCGATGCGGGTTTCGATGCCGGCCGCCATCAGCGGCGATTGCAGGAACAGGATCCGGCTGCCGGAGTCGGTGATGATATGTTCGAGGGCTTCCATCCCCTCGGTATGGTAGACCGGTACCGTTATCGCCCCCGCGCTCAACGCGCCGAGATCGGCATAAACCCATTCCGGGCAGTTGCGGGCCATGATCGCCACCCGGTCACCAGGGCGGATGCCCATCGCCACCAGGCTGCGCCCGAAACGGTCGATCTTTCCGCCCATGTCCTGCCAGGTGATATCTTCGTATCCCTGCTCGCCCTTGCGTCGCAGGGCGGTCTTTGCCGGGTGCTGCTGGAGCCGTTCCCTGATCATCTTCGGAAGCGTCTGTTGCATGGTGCCCTTCCTTCTGCGGAGCTACGTGTTCGCGGGAAACCGGTTGACATTCGTTCCCCGGTATTGAAAGCTTGGTCGGACAGTTCCTGCCCCTGGGAGGTCGTCCATGGTTCTCGGCATTACCGGCAGCATCGCCTCGGGAAAAAGTACGGTCAGCGCCATGCTCCAGGCCCGCGGCGCCGTCCTGGTCAGCGCCGACCAGTTGGCCCGCGAGGTGGTTGCTCCCGGCACTCCAACTCTCGCCCGGCTGGTGGAGCGCTTTGGCCCCGATATCCTGCAGGAGGACGGGGGACTGAACCGGACCCGCCTGGGGGAGTTGATCTTTGCCGATCCGGCAGCGCGCAACGATCTCAACGGGATTGTCCACCCCGCGATCGCCGCCCTGGCCGAGGAGCGGCTGCGCCGATTGCGCCGTGCCGGCGAGAAGCTGATCCTCTACGAGGCGCCGCTGCTCTTCGAAGTCGGCGCCGAAACCCGGGTCGACCGGGTGCTGGTGGTGAAGATCGAACCCCGCGTTCAGCTGCGGCGGCTGATGCAGCGGGACGGTTTCGACGCGGTGGCCGCCCGCCAGCGGATCGCCGCCCAGATGTCCCAGAAGGAAAAGCTCGCCCGGGCCGATTTTATTGTCGACAACTCGGACGGTCTCGAGGTCACCGAACAGCAGGTTGCTGCCCTGTGGCCGGTGCTTGTCGCCAGTCCGGCGCCGCCGAGAAGAAGCTGAACAGCTGTTCCAGCACCCGCTCCCGGACGGGACTCTCTGCACTCGTCAGGACGTGGGGGGCATCGGGGCCGAACCGGTGGTATTCCTTGTGGCGGCTCCCCAGACGGCGAAACAGCTCCAGGCCGCTGGCCACATCCACGGTCTGGTCCCCTTCGGCGGCGAGCACCAGGGTTGGCAGGGTCAGCTGCGGCAGTTGTCGGGCTACTTCGCGGCTCAAGCGGCGCAACTGGGCGATTCCGGCGAGCGGCCGGCGGCGGTAGTAATGCTCGTCAGCTCCCTCCTCCAGGGGGCGCTCCTGGTAGGGCCGCCAGTATTGCAGCACCCCCGCCAGCGGTGCCAGAGGGTGGGCGAGGCGGAGATAGGGACTGAGCAGGCCCATTCCCGCCAGTGGCCGGCGAGCGGCGAGCATGGCCAGCAGCAGCCCACCGGTACTCATGCCGACACCGAAGACCGGCTGCACCATCCTATTCAATAACCGATAACCTTCTTCCACCGTTTCCAGCCATTCATGGCGGCTGCGGGTCGCCAGGTCCTCGACCCGGGTGCCATGCCCCGGCAGCCGTACCGCCAAAGCCGTATATCCCTGCCCGACCAGCCCCTCGGCCAGGTCGCGCATTTCCCAGGGGGTGGCGGTAAAGCCGTGCACCAGCAGTACTCCACCGCGCGGCTGGCCGCCAGGTGTGCGCAGGAAGGGGAGGGCATCCTCCCGGATTACCCCTTCGGCCCGGGCCCGGGCCCGCAATTCCTCCACCGCGCCGTCTTCCAGGTGACAGTCGCCTGGGACTGCTGCCGAGTCTTTGCTGCCGGGTGCAATCGGGGGCGGGGGGGCGTTCCCGGCGCGGGGGGCGGGGGTTTGCACTGATCGCCTTTGCTCCTGAAATTATTCAGTAATTTTAAACTATTGTAGCAATTCGAGGGCGGGTGTCAACGCGACGATTCGGTCTCTCCAACGAAAAAATCCCCCTGGAATTGCCAGGGGGACGGTGGGCGAAAGGGGTGATGGGAATGCTCAACGATGGAAACCGAGGCGGGTGGACAGTTCCTCCCCGGCCTGCAGGATCAGCGGCACCAGTTCTTTATTGATGCGCTCGTCGTCGAGGCGCATGGCCGGGCCGGAAATACTGACGGCGCCGACGATGCGTCGGGTGTAATCACGGATAGGCACCGCGACACAGCGGACCCCGAGGTCGAGTTCCTCATTGTCGAGGGCATAACCCTGCTCGGCGATTTCCTTCAATTCAGCCTTCAGGGTATCGCGGTTGGTCACAGTACGGGCCGAATACTGCTTGAGTTCGCCTGCCGGAAGGACGGCGTCGATCTCTTCGTCGGACATGAATGCCAGATGGATCTTGCCCGCTGCGGTGCAGTAGGCAGGCAGACGCGAGCCGACGCGCGAAACGACGCGCACCGTAAGATCGGTCTCCACGACATCCAGATAAACAATGTAGCCTTCCTTGAAGATGGCCACGTAGGAAGTTTCGTTGCATTCGGCGACCAGTTTCTCGAGGATCGGCTTGGCCTGGCGCAACAGCCCCATCTGCTTGATGAAGGTTTGTCCCAACTCCAGGGATTTGAGGCCGAGGCGGTAGTTCTCGGTCGCCTTGTTCTGTTCGATGTAGCCGCGCGACTCCAGGGTGGCAAGCAGACGAAACACGTTGTTTTTGTGCAACTTCAAACGCTTGCTGAGTTCCGTAACCCCCAGTTCGTCGACATCGTCGTGAAACTGCTCGAGCAGGTCAAGAGCGTGGGAAACCGCTTGAATGATATATTCTGCCTTGTCTTTTTTGGCCATGATGGAATTTTCCCTCTTCAGGTAAATTTCAGGGGGGGCGTTGCCGTCCTCATATTATTTATTCACGGCAGCATGTCAAGTAGAACTGGCATAAAATGCGAAATATGGACATCGGCGCTACCATTCCCCTCAAGCCGCTGGCCGGGATCGCTTACGTGTCGTTTTGAAAAATATAAAATGTTGTTTTATAAAAGTCAACATGAACCGGCTGCTCCGATTGACAGCTTCACACCTTTCCGCTAGATTGAGTGACGAATTTCCGGGGAGGCATGGATGCTCAATATCGGCAAGAAAATCCTCGTCGCCGTCGACGGGTCGCCGCAGTCCGACAAGGCAGCCGAAGAAGCTGTCCGCTTAGCCGCGGCTGCGGCAAGCCGGATGAAGAGCAAAGTCTATGCCGTTCTCGTTCTGCCAGGCATGCGTCCCCCCTCCTTTACCGATTTTTTCCCCTCTCCCCCCGCTACCGAGCGCCCGGACTGGGAAGAGACCCGCAAGCGTCTCTTCTACGTGGTGGAAAAGGTCGCCGCCGAACTCGAAATTCCCCTTGAGATTCTGGTCGTCTATGGCGACGCAGCCGAGGAAATTCTCAATCTGGCCGAGGAGCGGGAGTGTGACGTCATCGTCATCGGCTCCTCCGGCAAGGGGCGCATGAAGCGAACCCTGCTTGGCAGTGTTTCCACCAAGGTGGCCCTCCACGCCCGTTGTTCGGTTTACATCGTCCGCTAATCTTCCCGCCAGCCGTTCCCCTCCGGGGAAATTCTGAGACATTCTGTGCCGTCCAAAGGTCTCACCCGCTTCGAAGAAGCGAGGCCGGGAGAACGCCATGGGGAAGTCCTGTCCGTTGACGGTGCCTTCAGCTGTGCGCAGCGTTCAGGCCGTCCCGGTCTTAGGCGGGGCGGGGTGGCGGGTTTCCGTGCACAGATAGACAAAGATTTCTGCCATGGCGTCACGAATCTGGCTCTCATCCTCGGGGAACTCGTGGGGCGACAGCTCCAGGACCAGCGTCGCATCGTAGCGGGTTTCCCGCAGGTGGTTGAGAAAACGGGTCAGGGGCAGGACGCCATGGCCGGGCAGGAGATGCTCGCGGCCATAGCCATAGTCGGAGAAGTGGATGTTGCGCATCCGGCCGGAGTCGTAGAGCAGGTGGAAGTCGTGGAGGAAGTTGGCCTTGGAGGAGCCCATGTGGGCGGTGTCGAAGGTCAGGAAAAGGTTGTGGGCCGCCATGAAGTCGATCATCTTCGGGGTCTGGGCCAGGTAGTAGGGATTGAGGCCGAAGGCGCCGGTGGAGGGCATGTTCTCGATGGTGATCAGTACCTCGTCGCGCCCTACCTGATTCTGGAAGTCACCGATATTCTTGAACCAGTTCCAGAATTTGAACTCCAGGGCCATCCACGCCGGCGGGTGGAAGTTGACCAGCGGAATCCCGGTCTGGAGGGCCAGGTCGGCGGTACGCATGACCTGGGAAATCTTGTCTCCCCAGCGGTCCAGCTCCAAAAACGGGGCATGCAGGGAAGCAATGGGCATGATCTGCTGCAGGTCCCGGAGCAGGGCAAGGTTGTCCCCATACTGGAAGTCGTAATTGATGATGACTTCCATGCCGTCGAAGCCCGTGCCCCTGGCGATCTCGAAGACCTTGTCCATGGGCAGGGTGTAAAGACTTCCGGCTGACAGTATCAGTTTGATCACGGCGCCAACTTTTATAAAACGTTATTTTAAAGCAAGTATTTTTTACCGGTGTCGGTCGCCGGTGTCAAGGGTGGGGTTGGCGGCTTCGCCCATCCCGCATGACGCCTTGGAGGAAGAAAAGTTAATAAACAACAATGTTATGTTTCTGCTCAGGGGCTGTGCACCTCCTCGGCCAGGAAGCGACGGATCTTTTCCGGTGGCGACGGAGTGGCCAACGAGGTGCCGATCATCACCAGGACGACCAGCGGAGCGCCAAGGAATGCCGAGGAGGTCGGTGGAAAGAGGGCGCCGAGCACGCTTCCTGCCGGCAGCAGCAGGGCGCCGAAGGTGATGACGGCTCCGGTGAGCATGCCGGCAACCGCCCCCTGCTTGGTGGCCCGGTCCCACCAGATGCCGAGCAGGTAGACCGGGAACAGGGTGTTGCCGGCCAGGGCAAAGGCGACCGCGGTGATTTCGGCGATCATCCCCAGTGGCTGGGCGGCGATCAGGACCACCAGCGCCGCCAGGACCAAAGTCGCTCCCTTGGCAATCCGCATGCGTTTCAGCTCGGTGGCCCGGGGGTTGAGGAAGCGGCAGTAAATGTCGTAGGAAAATGCTCCGGCACCGGTGATCAGCAGTCCGGAGACGGTGGAGAAGGCTGCGCTGATGGCGCCGATGGCAATAATCCCGGTCAACCAGCTCGGCAGGCCGGTCCATTCACCGGCCTTGATAACGATCAGGTCGGCAGTTTGCGGGGTGAGCGGTGCCACCGCCTGGCGGGCTTCCCAGACATGGGCAAAAGTGGCATAGGCAGGCGCACTCCAGTAGAGCAGGCCGATGAATAGCAGGCCCCAGACCACGCTCCAGCGGGCGTCGCGGACGTTGGGTACCGTGTAAAAGCGGGAGAGGACATGGGGCAGTCCGGCGGTGCCGACCATCAGGGTAAAGCAGAGCGCCAACCACTGGTAAGGCGTACCGTAGGCCCAGGGTGCGGTGGCCGGACCGTGGCTTTTCCCGGCCAGCTCCTGCAGGGCCTGGCCGTAACTGACCTGCGGCAGCAGCCAGTTGTAGCCGAGTTGGTAGGCGATGGCCATCAGCGGGATGACGAAGGTGAGGATCAGCACCGTGTACTGGAAGCGCTGGTTGCGGGCTGCCCCCAGGGTGCCGGAGATCACCAGGTAGGAAATGACCACCAGGGCGCCGAGGAGCAGGGCACGGGTGTAATCGAGACCGAACAGCCAGGAGAAGACCAGACCGATCCCCTTGTACTGGGCGACACAATAGACCAGGGAAATGAGAATGGCGATTACCGCCGCCAGCAGCCGCGCCAGCGGCGAATCGTAACGGGCGCCGACGAAATCGGGAGCGGTGTATTTGCCGAACCGGCGGAGCTGCCCTGCCATCAGGATCAGCAGCAGCACGTAGCCGCCGGTCCAGCCGATGACGTAGGCGTAGGCCATGTAGCCCTTGAGGTAGAAAATCCCGGCGATGCCGAGGAAGGAGGCGGCGCTCATCCAGTTGGAGGCGATGGCGGCGCCGATGCCGATGCGGCCGATGGAGCGGATACCGACCCCGTAATAGGTGCCGGCCCCGCGCTGGATGCGGCTGCCAAATCCGACCAGAATGAACAGACCCAGGGCAATCAGCAGCAGCAGGGAGGGGATCGGTTTGAAGACTTCGCCGGGATCAATGGACATGGCGACTCTCCCCTGGCCGGCGGCGCCGGAAGCGTTCCGTAAGGTGATCGACCAGCACGTTGAAGAAAAAACAGAGGGCGATGAACCAGACGATCAGGAACTGGCCGCTGAACCAGTAGTGGAAGGGGAAGCCGAGCAGCGTGGCGTGCGTCAGCGGGCTGCTGCCGTCGGCGCTCTGCTGGACGAGGACCAGGTAGAGCGGGAAGCCGAAGGTCAAAAGGGCCCAGCCGGCGAGCATCAGCCAGATGAAGCGGACCTCCCGGCGCATGAATCCTGGGCGGGGGCGAAAGAAGTTGACCCGGTAATCCGGCGCCGGGTCCGGTGATTCGTTGCCTCTGGACATCGTTCCCTCCCCTGCCGCCGGGCGGTCAAACCATCAGGGTTGTATCGCCGGCGGCCCTTACGAAGGTTGCTGTGATTCCGGACATTATGCCAAAAGACAGGCGGCGAGGTCGTGATCGTCTTGCGCCGGTTTCATGACCTCGGCCAGGACACTGGTGGCGAAGCTGCCCCTTGGCAGGGCAAATTGCAGCAGCAGGTCGTCCCCCTCGGCGCGGGCGCTGAAGTCGGCCAGCGGCACCCGCAGCGGCCGGCGCTCCCCTTCCATGGCCAGCCCGTCGCCGAGCCGGAAGGTGGCCAGGTCAAGCTTCTCCTTGTCGAGGAGCGCCCGTTCGAGAATGCCGGCCTGCCCCCCGGCCAGGGTTACCTTGTGCCCGAACAGCGGCGCGGAGGGACTGATCTCGAAGGCGTCGGCCCGGGGTTGCTCGCGGGCGGGCTCGGTGACCGAGAAACAGGCGCCATTGGCATGCTTGTAGGCCAGGTCGCCGGACCAGAGGGTGCCCAGAGAATCGAGGCGCATTGCCACCAGGCGATCGAAGAGCTGCGACTGGAAGGCCGAAAGATAGAGCCGCAAAAGCCGCCGCGGCAGGGAAAAGAGCGCCTCCCGGGGCGATTTGCCGTCGCGCAGCAGGTGCAGCATGCGCCGCTCGTCCCGGAAACGCCCCGGCAGGGCAGCGAGGGCGCCATCGAGATCCCCGGCGCCGAAGACTGTCGCGGCCTGGCGCCAGCGCGGATCGGTGATCGCCTCCGGAGAACCGAGAACCTCCCGGATCGCAGCACTGAAATCGCCGCGCAGCAGGGCCCGGCCGACCAGGTGGGAATTGCCGAGTACGCCGTAGCGCTGGGGGCCGAAGCGGTTGGGGACGCCGAGATCGGCAAGGACGTGGAGGATGTCGAGGGCCGTCTCCAGGCAGCCGGGACGTACGGCGCGGATGCGCACGGCAAACCGGTTGCCGGCCAGGTGACCGGTGCGCAGCTTGTTGCGGTGGTATCGGGCGGCGAGGATGCGCACCCCCGGGATGTGGAGCGCCAGCGCCTGCTCGGCGCTGACGCCGGGGACCGAGACGGTCTGGCGGGTGGTGGCCCGCGCGTCCTTGAGCCCGGCGTAGCCGAGCTCACGCTCCCTGACTTCCAGGGCGCGGGCCAGCTGCTGGAGCAGATCGAGGGTGGTCAGGCCGCTTTTTTCGATCTCCAGGTAAAGATGCTCCCCCTCGCCGCAGGGCGTATAGAGCGGGATCTCCTCGACCCGGAAATCCTCCGGGCAGACCTTGATCCGGCCGCCGGTCCCGGGGAGCCCCTCGGTGAGGTAGTGCTCAGCCATTGCCGGCGCAGCTCCAGCGCACCCGGAATCCCGCCTCCACTGGCGGCAGCTCGGCCGGATCGCCCTGCCAGGCAGGGTCGCGACGGGCATGGAGGAATTGGATCGACTGCCCCAGCTCGAGAAACCGGCGCATGTACTTGGAGAGTGGATAGCCCGGAAGTTCGCGGACAACCGGTGTCGCCAGGCGGTTTCGGAAGCCGGGCAGGGCGGCGATTTGCGCCGCCACCTCCTCAGCGTAGTCGGCAATGTCGCTGCTGAAAAAGAAGTCGGCGTCCGGCGCCAGGTAGAAAAGGAGGCTGTGCAAAAAGTCGCGGTTGACCAGGCGCCGTTTGCGATGGCGTTTTTTCGGCCAGGGGTCGGGACAGTTAATGTAGACCGCTGCCAGTTCCCCCGGAGCGCAGAAGTGCGCCAGGAGGTAGCGGGCTTCGGTCCGCACGACGCGGACATTGTCCAGTCCGCCCTGCTCCAGCCGCCGGCAGGTCTTCAGGCATCCCTTGTTGTAGATGTCGATGGCCAGGAAATTGGTTTCCGGCTGCTGCCGGGCGCGTTGCAGGATGAAATCACCGATGCCGCAGCCGATCTCCAGGGCCAGCGGCGCCCGGCGGGGAAAGAGCCCGCCAAGGCCGCCGATCGCCGGCAGCGCTGTCTCGGGGACGAAAAGGGGTGATTCGATCGGGATGATCCGTTGGGTCATGAGAGGACCTTCGCTTTCGGGGGTTGGAACTGCCCGCGGACGTTACCACAAGTGGGCGGTTTTTTCAACCGAATGCGGCACTTAGCGCTGCCGGGAGAGAAACTCGACGAGGGCGTCGATCTCCCCGGGGGAGAGGTGATCGAAGGCGGGCATGATGGCATCGCTGTTGCGGCTTTTCGGGTCGAGCAGCTGCTGGCGGATCTGCTCCGGCGTCAGGCGCTTGCCGACTCCGGTCAGGGCGGGGCCGACGGTGCCCCCTTCCCCCGCCAGGCGATGACAACCCTTGCATCCCTGGGAGTTGATCAGTTCCCGGGCCAGTTTGTCGTCCGCCCTCGCCGGAGCAGCGGACAGCAGGATAGTCATCAGCAGGGGGACAACCAGGAGTGGACGGGCCATGAACTTCTCCTTCTGGTGACGGCCGCCGGGCGCCGGTGGTGGGGTGCCGTTGGCATTGATACCACGGGGCCGCGGTCAGGGCAATCCCCTTGGGAAAAGGGTTGAATTCCGCGACCTGCCTCGCTAAGCTTGGACAGCTTGACTCCCCCTGCCGGGAGCCGCCAGGAGAAGGACCCGTGAACATTCCCGTTTCCCGCCGCTGCCGAGAGGTCTCGCCGTTTCTGGCCATGGAGATCATGGAGCGGGCCCAGCGCCTGGCGGCCGCCGGCCGCGACGTCATCTACCTGTGCCTCGGCGAACCCGACCTGCCGACCCCGGCCCCGGTGGTCGAGGCGGCGGTGGCCGCCCTCAGGGCCGGCAGCACTTCCTATACCCACTCCCTCGGACTCCCGCAGTTGCGGGCCGAGATCGCCGCCCACTACCGGCGCCGCTACCGGGTGGAGGTCGATCCCGAGCAGGTTATCGTCTCTTCCGGCACCAGCCCGCTGTTGCTCCTCCTTTTCGCCGCCCTGCTTGAGGAAGGTGACGAGGTCGTCCTCAGCGACCCGGGGTACGCCTGCTATCCCAACTTCATCCGCTTTGCCGGCGGCCGCCCCCGGTTTCTCAACACCAGCGCCGAAGACGGTTTTCAGCCCCGGCCCGCCGCGGTGCGGCAGATGCTGAACCCCCGCAGCCGGGGCGTGCTCATCAACTCACCGGCCAACCCCGCCGGCTCGCTGCTGCCGCCGGCCTGGCTGGAGGAGCTGGCCGGCCTGCCGGTGCCGGTGATTTCAGATGAAATCTATCATGGCCTGAGCTATGGCGGCGAAGAACGCAGCATCCTCGAATTCACCGACCAGGCCTTCGTCCTCGGCGGCTTTTCCAAGGCCTACGCCATGACCGGCTGGCGCCTCGGCTACCTGATTGCTCCCGCTTCCTGCATGCGGGCGCTGCAGAGCATGCACCAGAATTTCCTGATCTGCGCCGGCAACTTCGTCCAGCAGGCCGGCATCGTCGCCCTGCGCGACTGCCAGGGCGAGGTAGCGTCGATGCGGGACATCTACGACCGGCGGCGGCAAAGGATGGTCGCCCGTCTTCGGGAGTTGGGCTTCGGCATCCCGAAAGCGCCCGAGGGCGCCTTCTACGTCCTCGCCGATGCCCGCCATCTTTCCGGCGACTCCTTGGCCTTGGCCGGAGAGATCCTCGAGGCGACCGGCGTTGCCGTCACCCCGGGGATCGACTTCGGTTCCGGCGCCGAGGGATTTCTGCGCTTTTCCTACGCCAACGCCCAGGAGCAAATCGACGCCGCCCTCGATCGGCTCGCCGCCTACCTCCAAGCCCGCCCCGCCCGTGAGGCGTAACCAGGGAGACCCGTACCGATGCTCATCGTCATGCACCACAACGCCACCCCCGAACAGATCCGGGCCGTCACCGACGCGGTCGAAGCCATGGGCCTTGCGGCCGAGCCGATCCCCGGCAGCATGCGTACCGCCATCGGTGTCCTCGGCAACCAGGGGCCGGTGGACGACACCACCATCCGCGACCTCCCCGGGGTGCGCGAGGTGATCCACGTCAGCAAACCCTACAAGCTGGTCTCCCGCGATTTCCACCCGGAGTCGTCGGTGGTCGAGGTTGCGGGGGTGAAAATCGGCGACGGTGCCACCCCGGTGGTCATCGCCGGCCCCTGCTCCATTGAGAACGAGGCGCAGATGCTGGCCGCTGCCCGGGTGGTCAAGGCCGCCGGCGGCCAGGTGCTGCGTGGCGGTGCCTTCAAGCCGCGCACCGGTCCCCACTCCTTCCAGGGGCTCGGGGTGCCGGGGCTGAAGCTGCTGCGCCAGGCCGGCGACGCCGTCGGACTGCCGGTGATCACCGAGGTGATGCGCATCGAGCAGCTCGAGGCGGTCTGCCGCTACGCGGACATCCTGCAGATCGGCGCCCGCAACATGCAGAACTTCGACCTGCTCAAGGAGGTCGGCCGCCTCTCCCACCCGGTGCTGCTCAAGCGCGGGCTGTCGGCGACCATCGAGGAATTCCTCGCCGCCGCCGAGTACCTGCTGGCGGAGGGGAACGGGCAGGTGATCCTCTGCGAGCGCGGTATCCGCACCTTCGAGCGCGCCACCCGCAACACCCTCGACCTGTCGGTGGTGCCGCTGATCCGCTCCATGAGCCATCTGCCGATCATCGTCGATCCCTCCCATGCCACCGGCAAGCGCGCGCTGGTGCCGGTGATGGCCAAGGCGGCGCTGGTCGCCGGCGCCCACGGGGTGATGATCGAGGTCCACCCCGAACCGGAAAAAGCCCTGTGCGACGGCGCGCAGAGCCTGACCGGCGAAGGTTTCGGGGCGCTGATGGAGGATATCCGCGGTCTGCTAGGCTACCTCGGCTATTGATAGGTTCGATCCCCTGCCGGCACGGAGGGAAATGGGGCATCCGGAGAAGGGACTCCGGGCAGGGCTAGGTATGATGCTTTCGCAAAAAGTATCAAAGTGGATGGCTAAGCAAAAAGCGCCAAATGCAAGGCGCGAAATTGGCGAGCAATGAGGCGTACTTGGGTACGTCGAAGCAGCGAGGCGATTGCAGCAGCGCAGCAGTTGGCGAGTTTTTGCTTAGCCATCAGGTATACGACTTGCCAGCGTCGCCAGCTTCGTGTATCTTCTTTTCTGTTAACTGAGTAAAACGGTCATCTATTGGCAAAGGAAGGACGAACATGACGAACAGCGTTGCCATCATCCCCGGCGTCGACTGGGTCGGCGCCAAGCATCCCGACCTGGAGGTCTTCGACGACCTCTTTCCCACCCACAACGGCACCACCTACAACTCCTACCTGATTCGCGGCGGGAGCAAGGTCGCCCTGATCGACACCGTCAAGAAGCCGTTCAGCACCGAGTTCTTCGCCAAGGTGGAAAAACTGGTGCCGCTCGAGCAGATCGATCTGGTGGTCGTCAACCACACCGAGCCGGACCATTCCGGAGCGCTGGCCGCTCTGCTCGAGAAGAACCCGCGGATCACCGTCTATTGCAGCAAGGCGGCGGAGAACTTCCTCAAGCAGCTGATCCACCAGCCCTTCAACTCCCACGTCGTCGCCGACGGCGAGGAGATCGACCTGGGAGGGCGCACCCTGCGCTTCATCCTCGCCCCCTACCTGCACTGGCCCGATACCATCTTCACCTACCTGGTCGAGGACCAGATCCTCTTCCCCTGCGACGCCTTCGGTGCCCACTACTGCGCGAGCAAGCTCTTCGACGACGAGATTCTCGACTTCTCCGCCGACTTCCACTTCTACTTCGACTGCATCATGCGCCCCTTCAAGGACAAGATCCGTGATGCCCTGGCCAAGATCGAAGGCTTGCCGCTGCGCATGGTCTGCCCCTCCCACGGACCGATTCTGCGCTCCAGTTTCAACCACGCGATCAATGCCTACCGCAAGTGGGCCGCAGCCCCCCCCCAGGGGGAAAAACCCCGGGCGCTGCTGGCGGTCCTCTCCTCCCATGGCAACACCCGGACCATGGCCGGCGTGGTGCGCCAGGAGTTGGAGAAGCAGGGGATCGAGGTGGACGAGTTCGCTCTTAGCGGCATGCGCGACGACGATTAT
The DNA here is from genome assembly GCA_963806685.1 of uncultured delta proteobacterium. Classification (GTDB taxonomy): domain Bacteria; phylum Desulfobacterota; class Desulfuromonadia; order Desulfuromonadales; family DDH964; genus DDH964. Next base: position 70,783 of record CAWDZB010000017.1, on the reverse strand, counting down.
CGCAACGCCCTGGAGCAGGCCGATGTCCTGGTCATTGGTACCCCGACCATCCAGCGCGATGCCCCGCCCCACGTCTGGCACGCCCTTTCACTGATTTCCTCGGTGACGCCAAAGGCCAAACTCGGTGCGGTCTTCGGCAGCTATGGTTGGAGCGGCGAGGCGGTGAAGATGGTCGAACAACGCCTCGAAGGGCTCAAGTACAAGCTCGCCGCGCCAAGTATCTCCTTCCGGTTCACCCCGACCGAGGAGAACCTGGAAGTCTGCCGGGAGTTCGCCGACCAGGTGGCCAACTCCGTCCTCTGCGAGGAGTAGGCAGAGTCTTTTTCATGTGGAAGACAAAAAACGCATCGGCCTCGACGGCCGGTGCGTTTTTTCGTCAGGGAGAGGCAACGCTCGCTCAAGGGATCAGGACGATCTGCAGGTCGCAGACATTGGTTTTGGTCGGACCGGTCCGCAGCAGGGCGCCGAGCCGATCGAAAAAGGGATAGGCATCGTTGCGGTTCAGAAATGCGGCCGGGTCGAGACCCTTTTGCCGGGCGGCAACCAAAAGTTCGTTGCTGGCGAAAGCACCGGCGGCATCGGTCGGGCCGTCATTGCCGTCGGTCGCGGCGGAGAGAAGATAGAGGCCGGCGCCTCCGGACGGTTGGTCCGCCATCCCGTTTAGGAAGGCAAGAGCCAGTTCCTGGTTGCGGCCCCCCTGACCCGGGCCGCGCAGGGTGACGGTGGTTTCCCCGCCGGCCAGCAGGCAGGCGGGGCGCGGGGCCAGGAGCTGGTGGTCGCGGATATCCAGGGCCTGGGCGAGCAGCAGCCGGGCGAAGTCCCTGGCCTCGCCGGTTGCCCGGCAGGTCAGCGCGGCGGTGTGATAGCCGAGGTCGCGGGCCTTGGCGGCGGCGGCCTGCAGGGCCTGCAGGTTGCTGCCGAGCAGCACGTTGTCGATCCGGGCAAAGACCGGATCGCCGGGCTTCGGTGTCTCTTCGACCCGCCCGGCGGCGCCACCTTCCAAAAGGAGCCGGACCGCCCCCGGGATCCGCGGCCGCAGCCGGTAGCGGTCGAGCACATCAAGGGCGTCGGCAAAGGTAGTCGAATCGGGAGCGGTGACCCCGGAGGCGATGACGTCGAGGCGGTCGCCGACTACGTCGGAAAGAACCAAGTTGAGGCAGCGGGCCGGGTGGAGAAGGCGGGCCAGTCGTCCCCCCTTGATTGCCGAGAGATGTTTGCGTACGCAGTTCAACTCGTCGATGGTGGCGCCGCAGCCGAGCAGCAGGCGGGTCGTCGCCTGCTTATCCTCCAGGTTGAGGGATGGCGCGGCCTCTTGCAGTGGCGCGGCGAGCAGCGCCGAGCCGCCGCCGGAGATGAGATTGATCACCAGGGTGTGGGCATCGGCCTTTTGAGCCAGTTCCATCAGCCGGCGGGCGCCGCGGGCACTGTTGGCATCGGGCAGGGGATGACCGGCTTCCAGGGTCTCGATCTTTCTCAACGGCATGGTGTGGCCGTACTTGACGACGATCAGGCCTTCGCTGATGCGCTCGCCGAGGACCTTCTCCAAACCTTGGGCCAGAGCGGCGGTGGCCTTGCCGGCGCCGATCACCAGAAGGCGCTCGCAGGCGTCGAGGTTGATGCGCAGCTGCGGATCGTTTGCCGCCACCACCAGGGTCGAACCCTCCAGCCGCAGGTGATCCTCGACCAGCCGCCGCGGATCGACCCGGCTCAGGCCGGCACGAAAGATCTGTTCGAGATGATCAAGGGGCTGCGGGCGACTCATCTATCCTCCGCGGGAAGGGAGTTTCCATTTTCCCGGACCGGGCGGTCAAGGTCAAGCCGGGAAGAGCCGGGGAGGCAATGATTCCCGGCCACTTTTTGTCCTTGCCCCGGGGCTTCAAACCTGCCTAGAATTTCACCCGTTATTAGGACCAAGGGAGCCCCCTGAATGGCGGCAAAGCTTGCCGGCCGCTGCCAATGGTTTTGTCCCCTCCGAAACAAGGATTTCCGTGGCTGATGCCTTGATCGCCACCGTTGCGGTGGCTGCCCCCCTGCCAACCCCCCTTTCCTACCTCGTTCCCGAGTCCCTGCGGGACGCGGCGCAGGTGGGGGTGCGCCTGGAGGTTCCCCTCGGCCAGCGGCGGGTGGTCGGCTACCTGCTGGCCCTGGAAACAGGGGAAGGGGAGGGGCTCAAACCGATCCGGGAGGTCCTCGACGCGACGCCCCTGCTCACTGCCGAACTGATCTCCCTGCTGCTGCGCGCCGCCAATTACTACCGCCATCCGCCGGGGGAAGTCATCCGTTGTGCGCTGCCCGCCGGCCTTTCCGGGCGGGGGAACGAGGTCTCGATCCTGCGTGAGCCGCTTTACACGGCGGTGCCCCGCGATGATCAGCCCACCGGGGGCCGGCAGCGGGAGATTCTCGCCCGGGTCCGCGCCGAGGGGCCCCTCCCCCTGTCGGCGTTGCGCGCCGCTTTCGCCGCTCCCTACAGTCCCCTCAAGCGGCTGGTGGAACTCGGCTTTCTTGCCGCCAGTGAGACCGAACGCCGCCGCGATCCGTTCCTCGACCAGCCGGTAACGGCGGATGCCCCGGCCGCGCCAACCGCCGAGCAGTCCGCGGCCCTCGAGCGAATCCGGGACGCAGTGGAAAGCAACGCCTTCCGCCCGCAACTGCTCCATGGCGTCACCGGCAGCGGCAAGACCGAGGTCTACCTGCAGGCCATCGCCCGGGCCCTGGAGAAAGGGCGGCGGGCGCTGGTGCTGGTTCCGGAAATCGCCCTGACGCCGCAACTGGTGGCACGCTTCCGGGCCCGCTTCGGTGGCCAGCGGCAGATTGCCGTGCTCCATTCCGGGCTTTCCGACGGCGAGCGTTACGATGCCTGGCGGGCGATAGCCGCAGGGGCGGTGGAGATCGTGATCGGTGCCCGCTCGGCGGTCTTTGCACCCCTCTCCAACCTGGGGATCATCGTTGTTGACGAGGAGCACGAGGCGAGCTACAAGCAGGCCGAAGGGTTTCGTTACCACGCCCGGGACCTGGCCCTGCTGCGTGGCCAGATGGAGGGAGCGACGGTCCTGCTCGGCAGCGCCACCCCGGCGCTGACCAGCTACCAGCGCGCCCGGGAGGGACAGCTCGATTACCTCCTCCTGACCGGCCGGGTCGGCGGCCGGCCGCTGCCGGCAGTGGAGTTGCTCGATCTGCGGGAGAATCCGCCCGCCGGGGTGCTGGCCCCGCCGCTGGCGGAAGCGCTCACCGCCGTGGTGGCGCGCGGCGAGCAGGCGCTGCTGCTCCTCAACCGCCGCGGCTTCGCCCCTTTTCTGCTCTGCGCCGACTGCGGCACCACCTTCCGCTGTCCCAACTGCGAGATCACCCTCACCTTCCACCAGGGGGAAAGGCAGCTGCGCTGCCATTACTGCGATTACCGGGAGCGGCCGGCAGAACTCTGTCCCGTTTGCAACGGGCTCAATATCGTCCCCCAGGGGGCGGGGACCGAACGGCTTGAAGAGGAACTGGCGGCCCTGCTCCCCGGTGCCCGCATCGCGCGCATGGATCGCGACACCACGACCCGCAAGGGGACTCATCGGTCGTTGGTCGAACGAATGCTGTCCGGAGACATCGACGTGCTGGTCGGCACGCAGATGGTGGCCAAGGGGCACGACTTTCCGAACGTCACCCTGGTCGGCGTGGCGAGCGCCGACGCGACGCTCAATCTCCCCGACTTTCGCAGCGCCGAACGGACCTTCGCCCTCCTCTCCCAGGTCGCCGGCCGGGCCGGACGCGGTGCGCAGCCCGGACGGGTGCTGATCCAGACCTTCAGTCCCGACCACTATGCCCTGGAATGCGCCGCGACCCACGATTATGCCGCCTTCGCCGAGCAGGAACTGGCCTTCCGCCGGGAGCTCGGCTATCCACCCTTCGGTCACCTGGTCAACCTGGTTTTTTCGGGAAACGACGCTGACAAGGTGGAATCGGCCGCCAACCGGCTCGCTGCAGGCCTCGCACCGCTGGCCGCCGGAGTCGAACTGCTCGGCCCCGCTCCCTGCCCACTGGCACGCCTGCGCGGGCGCCATCGCCGGCAACTGCTGCTCAAGTCCACGACCCGGCCTCCGCTGCGCCGCCTTCTCGGCCTGCTCCCGCCGTTGCAGAAGGCGCTGCCGGCGACCGTCTCCCTGGCTGTTGACGTTGATCCGGTGGATATGCTGTAACTGCAGGGGAAAAGTTGCGGCTCCTTGTCTCCTTCTGCTAATGATTTAAACTTATCCGATCATCCAATTTACTCAAAGTCGGGAAGATTCGGACGGCAACCAAGACTATCTGTTTACGGGGATGAATGAGATTTAGGGGATAAACATCCTTGGGATCTTGGATTCTGGCTTTATCCCATCCATCCCCTGAATCCCTGATTAAAACTAGAAAAAGCAGTATCCACAGATTTCACAGATTTTCACTGAGTAAGATCAGGGGCTTTCAGGAATTTTCCGTCGCACCCTTTTGGTTTACTGTCGAAAATCGCAATTATCCGAATTTAAGGATTAAATCTGCGCAATCTGCGTAATCTGCAGATTTAATGCCGTATTTAGGTTAAATAATTCGTCATTAACTGTATTGGCGCCAGACCTTTCATAGGCCAAAGCGGTATTAGTAAAGAACAACTTGTGCTTTCAGCCTGTAAACAGGCTCTTTGCACGCCCCAATCACCTTTGTTTCCAAGCGATACTCGAAAGTTAAGACTTCTCCGAAGGCAGAGGGCATTGCTGGTTGTGGCCAAAGTGTAATGATGGAGGGTGGTTGAGAATGAAGCTGATTATCCAGATCCCCTGCTACAATGAAGCGGATACCCTGGGAATTACACTTGGTGAACTCCCGCGGCAAGTGGAGGGTTTCGATGCCGTCGAGTGGCTGATCATCGACGACGGCTGCACCGACAACACGGTGGAAATCGCCCGCGCCCATGGGGTGGATCACGTCTCCAGCCTGCGTCGCAATCAGGGGCTGGCCCGGGGTTTCATGGCCGGCCTCGAAGCCTGTCTGAAACTGGGTGCGGACGTTATTGTCAATACCGACGCCGACAACCAGTACAACGCCAAAGATATCCAGGCTCTTGTCAAGCCAATCCTGGAGGGGAGGGCAGACATCGTCGTCGGAACCCGTCCTGTCGCGGATATCGCCCACTTTTCACCGGCCAAAAAATTTCTACAGAAGCTCGGCAGTTGGGTAGTGCGGGCGGTAAGCGGCACACAAATCGACGATGCCCCCAGCGGGTTCCGGGCGATCAGCCGCGAGGCAGCGTTGCGCCTCAATGTCTTCAGTGAATACACTTATACTCTGGAGACCATCATCCAGGCCGGGCAGAAGAACATGGCGATCACCTCGGTTCCGGTCGGAGTCAACGAAGATCTGCGTCCTTCGCGCCTGATCCATAGTGTCCCCTCTTATATCTGGAGATCGGTCGGGACGATTGTTCGGATTTTTGCTGTTTATCGCCCGTTTCGGTTTTTCATGACCCTCGGAACTCTACTTTTTGCCCTCGGCTTTCTTCTCGGGCTGCGCTTTCTGTATTACTTCCTAATCGCCGGATCGGCTGCCGGCCATGTCCAATCTCTTATTCTAGCGGGTGCTCTCCTTGGGATGGGGTTTCAGACCATGCTGGTGGCTTTCCTGGCGGACTTGTTGGCGGTGAACCGTAAACTAATGGAGGAAGTTCAGTTCAGGGTCAGGAAGAGCGAAAATGGAAAGAAGAAGGAAGAGTTCTCTCTGTAATGAAATTACTTGTTGATTTACAGCATCCGGCCCACTTGCACTTTTTTCGCCAATTGATCCTGCGCTTGCAGGAAGAGGGTGACGAAGTTCTCATTACCGGGCGTGACAAAGATATTCTTGTCGAGTTGGCCGATGAATTCGGGTTGACGGTCGAGGTTTTCGGCCGGGCTCGAAAAGGGATTTGGAGCCTGGGCAAGGAACTGGTTTTCCGCCAATGGCGATTGCAGCAGATCATCCGAAAATTCAAACCCGATCTGATGATGGCCATCGCCGGCACCTATATCAGTATCCCCGGCCGCCTGCTGAATATTCCGACTTATATTTTCTATGACACCGAACACGCCACCCTGTCCAATCTTCTCTCTTACCCTTTTGCCAAGTGTATCTATCTTCCCCGGTGCTATCGAAAACCGGTGCGCTGGCGCCATCTCCTCTACAATGGGTATCATGAACTGGCCTATCTTCACCCTCGATATTTCACTGCGGACAAATCTGTGCTGAAGGAGGTCGGTCTTAAGGAAGGGGAGATTTTCAGCATCATACGATTCGTTTCCTGGGAAGCTGCCCACGATATAGGGCGTTCGGGCTTTTCTCCCGACGCCAAACTGAGGGCGGTGGAAGAATTAAGTCGGTTCGGGCCGGTTTTCATTTCGGCAGAGGGCCCATTGCCTGACGAATTGGAAAAGTTTCGCGTGCCGATAAAGTCGAGCCGCTTGCATCACCTTATGGCTTTTTCCGCCCTTGTATTTGGTGAAAGTGCCACCATGTGCTCAGAGGGCGCGGTACTGGGCGTCCCCGGGGTCTACGTCGATCCTGTCGGGCGAGGGTACACTGATGAACAGGAGCGCGATTACGGACTTGTTTTCAACTTCACTCCGGCTCGCCAGAATGAAGCCATTGCCAAGGGTGTATCCATCCTTAATGGCTACAATAAAGGGTATTGGCGTGAAAAAGGCCAGCGTTTGATCGAAGATAAGATTGATGTGACAGACATGCTGTTTCGTGTTGCGATGGGAAAAACCCTTCGGGGATAGGCTGAAAACGATGAAGATTTGCCTGCTCAGCAACGCCCTGGCTGTACATACCCACCGTTGGGCGAAGGCCTATGCTGAAAGAGGACATGAAGTCCACGTATTCAGCATTCGGTCCGATAACATTCCGGGAGTCAGGGTCCAAACGGTTTGCATCGGCCCGATCAATTCCAAGTCGAAATGGTGGGCATTCCTTTCCTACCTTCGACTTATGTTGAGTGTAAAGCGTCGATTGAAAGTTCTTAGGCCGGATATTCTGCATGCTCAATACACCGTGACGCATGGAGCTATTGCGGCTTTTTCCCGTTTCCACCCCCGGGTTGTGTCCTGCTGGGGATCGGACGTCATTTGGGATAAACCAGGAAGAATGCCCTGGTTTTTTCGTTTCTTAAATCGTGTTGCTTTAAAAAATGCCGATTTGGTGTGTTCCACCAGTCGGTTCATGACCAAGGTAGCCAGCCAATTCCTCCCTCTGAACAAAAGCATTGAACAAATCCCATTTGGGGTAGATTACGATCGTTTCAAACCGGCGCAAAGAAAGAATTCTCTTGAAGAGGAGGGTGGATTTCGGTGCGGTTTTGTGAAAACGTTCGCACCGAAATACGGCCCGGAGACCCTAATTCGCGCAATGCGTCGCGTTGTGGATGTGGTTCCAGAGGCCAAACTTGTCATGGCCGGGCGAGGACCAATTAAAGAAAAGCTGCAGCATCTCGTTACGCAGCTTGGGTTGGATGAATACGTGGAGTTTGTCGGATTTATACCAAACGACCAGGTGCCTGATTTGATGCAGACTTTTGATGCATTTGTCAATTGCTCTACCACGGAGTCATTTGGAGTGGCGATACTTGAGGCTTCGGCTTGCGGGTTGCCGGTGGTTGTCACAAAAGTTGGAGGTGTGGCGGAAGTTTGTCTGGAGGGACAGACTGGGATCATGGTAGAGGCGAACAACAGCAAGGAGCTTGCTCAAGCACTTATACGGCTAGCCAAGGATCGGGACTTGCGTACAAAAATGGGACTCGCCGGGCGAAAATTTGTTTTAGAAAATTACATTTGGAGAGACAATGTTGACAAGATGTTGACTCTTATGGAGGGGATGTTGTTCAAATCAGTCAAGAAATGCCAATCAAAGAATGTTGCCCTTGAGAAGTAGTCACACCATAAAACTATAAGATTTCGATTGACTTGTTAATAATCCATTTGCAGGCTTTGATATTTATATTTCCTGGTCGAGCATGATGTTTGACTGAATTAGTCATGATCATCAAACTATCGAGTAGAAATTTGAATGAAAAAGAAAATGAAAAAAATTGTACAATGGATTGTCTCGGTCTTGAGCCTGATTTTCATTGTTCATTATTTCAGTAAAAACGAGCTATATTTACAGCTTGCTTTAAGAATTAAACCGAGTAAAGCCATAATTGTAATGTTGCTTTGTGCATGTTATCTGTTGCTCCAAGGTTACTATTACAAGGTTTGTCTTGACAAATGCAGTGAAAAAAATATCGGCTTTGGTCCTTGGTTTAAAATTTTTATTCTCGGGAGATTTCTTAGTAATTTTGTTCCTCTTTCAGGAAATGTCTACAGAAGTATTTCTCTTAAAAGAATTCATGGGGTCCCATACACTCACTATATTGGCAGCTTTTTCACCTTTTCCTGGCTGGATTCCTGCCTTAGCTTTTTGCTTGCCCTGATAGTTATCTGGGATGTCAATTCTAATCTTCAAGTTGGTCCATTCAGGGCTCTTCACCTTATCGCCTTTCTTGTAATTCTCTTCTTTTGTTTGCCAATTCTTTCCGAAAAAATTTCCCCATTAATTACTATTCGATTTCAAAGACTTGCGTGGTTGCAATCAAAGTTGGGTGAAGTGCTTCGGGTCTCCGTAAGAAATCTTCGCGATGTGCGGTTTATGGCGGGATTTAGTTTGGCAGGATTGGGGGTTTTTCTTTTGGCTTGTACTATGTTTTATGTTTGTTTCTCAAGCATTGGTATTCATGTCGGCGCTGCCGAATTGGTATTCTTTTATGTTTTTTTGAAGTTAAGCGGTTATGTCAGCATCACGCCAGGAAACATAGGGGTCCAGGAAATTCTTTTCGGCGTTATAAGCCAGCAGATGCAAATAGGGATGGCCGAGGGAATTCTCGCCTCTGCACTTTTGAGGGTATTAAGCTATGTCACTCTCTGTTGTATCGCTGTGCCGATGGGCGGCCTCGCATTGGTTCGGGAAAGAAGTGCCTATGTGGATTCGGATAATAACAATCCCTGATCATGAACAAACCCCTTTTGCGTTATCGAATTGTTTTGCTCTTGATGCCTAGGGGGATGATATGTATCAGTCCTTTTTGTAGATAAAAAAGTCTGCAAATGATCCAGTTCTGGTGTCGCCGGTGAATGGATATTTGTTTCGAATATGTCTTGACAGCTTCCAGTTTGGTTTGTTTTCTTTTATCCATTTAGAGAATGCGCGATTCTTTATGTGTGCAGGCTGCTCCTCCGGGTTCTCATCGGTATTTGACGAATATATGATGACAAAGCTATTGGAGGAATCGAACAGCCTGTTCATGTAATCCGCGAAAACGCCATCTTCTACAAGATGATAAATTACGTCTAAAGATAGAGTTAACTCGGCAGTTTCGCGGTCATATTCTTTCATGAGCTTAAAGGTCTTGGTGTCTCCTTTCGGAAATCTTTCCTTGCACTTGGATATTGCTTTAGGGCTTATATCAAATCCTATGTATGAGGGATACCGCGCTAGCCCGAGCTGATTGCCGTCTCCGCATCCATATTCAATTACAGACTTAATGTCATTTTCTTGAACAAATTCGTTGATTATCTCAGCTTTAAACTCTGCAAGTTGATTGTAGGAGCCATCCCCCGAGTTTTGTCCAGCTTCATACCTATGCATCCAGTAATTATTTGAACCCGGGAAGGGTTTTAAGGTGTTGATACTTTTGCGATAAATACGGAGAACGATTGGGCCGACGACCGGAATGCTCCTAATTAGCTGGTTCATTTTCATTCCCTGAATCCCCTAAAGTTTCAATTTAGCCGATAACACAGTCGTTTCCGAAGGCTTGACCACTTTATATAAAATCCCAAATTGATTTTTTTGCATGGAAACAATGTTTAGCCCATCCAGAAGTCCTTTGCTCTGAACCTGCCGCATCAATTCATCTCCGAAAAAAAGGTAGACGGAGCGTCCCGCATTAAGGTGGAAATCAAGCAGGGGACGAAAGTCCTCGAACTTGTCCAGGCCAGGAATGGCCAGCCGCAATCGCTCCTTTTCCACCCCGAAAAATGGCTCCGGGTAGTCCACGAAAAGTATGGAGTCGGGTTCGATCGCTTCGGCCGTAGCCTTTGCGATCGAGGCAAACGTCGTCCTGACCAGGTGGCCCCTGGAGTAGTCATAGGCGAATGCAACTATGCCGGACCAGACCAATGCCATCATCAGTACCGCGCTGATCCCTCCCTGGAGAAGGGGCGAAGAGGACTTCTTCAACCAGGAAAAATATACTGTCAGAATAAGCAGGATCAGGGCGAGAAGGAGGGGGAGCGTGAGATAAACCGATTCTTCAAACGCCAACGATGGGTCTGGGGCGAGTTGTAGCAGGGCGGTTCCAGCGAAGACCAGCGTAGCCACCATCAGCCAGACGAGGGGCCAGGGGCGCCCAAGGTCCCGTGTCAGTTCCCGCCAGGCGTAAGCACAGAGGATCGAGGTGAAAGGCAGTATGGGCAAAAAATATCTCATGTTGAAACCGGGACCGCCGTGCCAGGCAAAATAGGAAAAAACGGCGATAAAAACGAGAGGCGGGATATAGAGGACTGCCAACGGGACAGGCTTTTTGCCCGCCCTTGCTATTTTGGCCAGGGGCAGGAAGAGTACCGTCAGGTAGGGGCAGCTTTGCAGTAGGGATTTTTTCAGAGCCAGGCCGTAATAAACGAGGGCCCCGTCGGACGTGCGACTGAGGGCCCCTTCCGCGATATCACGATCGCGAATCCGGAGATCCACCACCAACTGGTAGATGCCGTTGATCCACCTTGAAACGGTTTGATGTAGTGGCGGAAACAACAAGCAGGCAACCGTTACAACGAGTGCCCCTAGAGCCACCTTGCCTTTTCCTGATAGAAATCGGCGGGGCAGGCGTGCCAGCAGCCAGATGCCCAATACAGCGGCGGCACCGACAGCGATGATGGGAAGATACGATTCGGGACTCAATTTGGGGGCGTTTGCCGATCTGCCGTAGGAAAAAGGGGAAAAGACGCCGAACTTCAGATGGTTGGTGATTGAAAGGACGGCAAACCCTGGAATCATTCCGAGTAAAAGAGCAGCAAATTTTTTGGTTCGCCATTGCCCCTCAATGAGGAAGGGAGCCAACAAGGCAGGCACAATAAAAATCGAATCAAGCCGAACACCAACGCCAAGGCCGGCGACAAGACCCGAAGCCATGGCCAGTGCAGTAGCTTTCCGGGGGCTGTCCTCAAGGAAGGCCAGGATAGCAAGGTAGAAGGCGGCGGTTGTAAACAGAATGGCGACAGGGTGGGACCAGGCTCCTTGGGAATATTCCCAGAAATATGTTGCCAGGAACAGAATGAGACAACTGTTGAGGGCCAGATTGGTATCGTCGAATAACTTCCTGGCCAAAGCAAAGCATAGTCCGAGAATTCCGAGAAAACAGATGGAGTTGAGCAGGAACAATCCCTTGAACCCAAAGGCCAGGTAGAACGGGGCTGCCAGTAGGGGGTAGAGATAGGGGTATTGAGGCATCAGGTGCCCGTCATGAACCCTGGCATTCCATAGAGTGAGTTCCGGGGATGGGAATTCCTGGTAACCGTTCCAGAGTTCCAAAGTTCCGGTTTGGGTAAAACTCCGGGTCATCTGGTGGTAGGTGCCTTCGTCAATGCTGAGAATGCCGGATGGACTGAAATAGATCGAATAGACGATATGGAGGGCAACGAGCAGGAACAAGAGGGGCAATTTAGAATTGTGTTGGATTCGATTTTTCATGGTAGCCAGTTGTTTGGTGCGCATAGATGAAAGTTGAGGCATTGTTTAGAGATGGCTATTCCCCCCAAAAGGATATTTAGTTCCCGCCTTCTGGTGAATTGATGATCTGAGAAAATTCCCCATATTTATGCTTCAGAACCGGTAAAACGTACCATAACTTGAGCAGCCCTCTTGCATGAACGCGCTGCCAGGATTCAGGAGAGAAAGACGCATAAATCGACCGCCCTGCATCGAGGTTAAAATCAATCAGTGGACGGAATTCATTAAAATTGTCGCAACTCGGAACGGTCGGCCGCAATCGATCTTTTTCAAACGGGATAGATTCGGAAGACACTATCAAAAAAACCTCCTGAGATAACTTTGCGAATGTTGATGGTATCGTAAAGTCTCGGGGAAAGTCGTAACAGAAAGCGACCAGCCAAGAATGCACACTACAAACTATCGGATCTTTTATAAATATGAACGTCATTACCTATCATAAAAGTATTTTGAGTGAAACTTTTAACAAGGTCATAATTATGGTCTATATATTTATAAACACTTGCATCTTCCCGATATTTATCGCCCTCCTTTTCAAGGCGATCGCGAATATTGCTTGTAATAATGTAATCGATGTTGGGCGTTAGATATTCATCTAAAGGTTTTCCTGCCAAGCCAAATCCAAAACTCCCAACAAGAGGACCGGGTCTTATGTTCAGATCATGCTCATCCAAAGGGCGTAATCCCATTTCTCGAGAAGGAAGAAAAATTTTGTAATCATGTTTACTTACTTGCGGCGTATACGTCTCCAAAGCTAAAGTCGCTCCTTTAGGTATATTCTGATAAATCCAGTTATAAGCCTCAATGCGCGTGTCTCTTCGCAAAATTTTCAAAACATCGTTTTTTGCGCTTTGATAAAAAGGAACTGAAAGAATGATAATCATAATTACTGTTAATTTCGATCGCACTACTTCAATGTTCCTGTTCTGAAAAAAATAAATTATCCAAGAAAACGCATATCCGGAAAAGAAGCAGACAAATAAAGCCAATGGCAATGCCCAGCGTGTCCAATGCAAGGATAACGAACTTATAAATAACAAAAAACCAAATGAAAATATAATTAACGCTGTTATGCCAAAAGAATATTTATTTCTTTTCTTTATATAGCCGACAATAAATGTAAAAAAACCAGCAACACATACAAGATAAACAGGCCAAGTAGTTATTTCTGGCAGGCCATATGCAATATAATATAAAAAATGATTAAAAAAACCCATATCACTGTGGCTTAAATGCTCAGAACGTGCCTCAATTATAACATCTCTAATAACATTCGGAAAATTTAAGAACAAATAAGGTGCAAAAACAAAAGCAGTCAACAAACTAACTGTTCCGGAAATACATAAGTTTTTTAAAACTGTTGGCCATTTGTGACAGTTATGACGCGTGTCATAAAAAGCTGCAGCTATAATAACAAGAAATGCAACAACGGCCGGATATTTGCTAATCACACCAACCCCCAAAGCAATTCCGGACATAATATAGGCGGGCTGTCCCTTTCCGTCCGCAATATCCGTGGCAAAATGCAGCACATAAATTAAGGCCAGGATCATTAACATTTCCATGCGAACAAGTTGCGCATAATGTAATATCAATGGCGATAATCCGAATGATAAAGCGGCGAAAAGTGCGCCTCGCTCCTCTAGTAAACGGCGTGTAAATTTATAAAAAACCATAATAGCAAAGGTATAGATTGCAATATCAATAAATCGTCCAATCCAAACAAATTGATAAAAATTGTGATAGAGCAAAACCAAAAACTTTGACGGACTGCAAAATATTTTCTGTAACCCAAGATAAAATCCAAAAAAGAGTGACATTAAATCCATGATGCTACTGGCTGGAGCCCCGTACCATCCTGGGTCGCCATATGGTGGTGCCAAAATACTAAAAGCTCCATTAACAAAAATGGATTCATCAGGATCTAGTAACTGCGGAAAGCCGTAGAATATTGTAAAAAAATTCGTGATTAACATGCCGGCTATAAATAGCTTTAGCGAAAGTGGCACGTCAAACAACGTAGACAAGTATGATTTTATTTTTCTTAAAAACATATAAATTTTCAAAATAAGTAGGGTATTCCCGAAATAAACAGGATAGGTAGGACTAATTTCATTTCATTAATCGGGGATTAAAAATGTTCTAGCAGTGCAAAAAAGCAAAGCATTAACCAATTATCTGGCAAGATGGCAATTTTACGAAATTGTTTTTATTGGTGTTACCTTATCTTTGGGAAATCACTGATACTCTTTGCCTTTTCAACCTTGATCAGCTAGATAGCCAATCGATACCTCTGATGTTATTCTACGAAGATATCTTCACAATCGATTCTGTTGCTAGGTCTGTTGAGGAAACTTGTCGCTAACGAAATGTTTGTTATGGCACTAACTACGTTACCGGCCTTTTCTAACATTTCTAAATATATTATTGTCATAAAATACAACAAAAATTTAATTCTTGGCTAGTGGTGATTTGATGATCTGAGCCAATTGCCCATATCTATGCTTCAGAATCGGTAGAACCTCCAATGACTTGAGCAGCCCTCTTGCATGAAGGAGCTGCCAGGTTTCGGGAGAGAAAGATGCATAAACCGACCGGCCTGCATCGAGGTGAAAGTCGATTAGCGGACGGAAATCTTTAAAGTTGTCGTAACTCGGAACGGCCAGCCGCAACCGATCTTTTTCGAATAAACCCAAAAGTGGATCGGGAAAATCGGCAAACAGGATAGAATCGGGAGCCACTACCGGAAAAACCTCCTGAGATACCTTTGCGAATGTTGAACGTATCGCAAAAACTCGGGGAAAATCGTAACAGAAAGCGACCAGCCCGGACCAGACGAGACTAGTCACCAATAAAATGGTTGTTATGCCCCTTGCGACGTTACCACCCTTTTTCCCCATGGCTAAATATATTGTTGTCATAAAAAACAACGATAAGGCTAGCAAAAGGGGCAAGGTAAGGTAAAATCCCTCTTGTTTTTGGATTTCAAGGTGGTATTTGATGCTGAATAATAAAAACGAAAGAAAAACAATGTAAATAATAAAACCGCCTATTGTGGAGGATTTAATCCAGTCCCTATTGAGTTTGCAAGTAAGTTCTTTCCAGGCATATGCCGTGAGGATCGAGGTGAATGGAAGGATGGGAAGAAAATATCTCATGTTGAAGCTCAACCCACCATGCCATGCGAAGAAAGAAAACGTTCCAATATAAATAAGAAGTACCAGGTAGAGACATCCCAGGCCAATAGGAGCTTCTTTTTGGTTTTTTATGTTTACCAAAGGCAAAAGAAGCACCGTCAAGTAGGGGCAGCTCTGAAGCAGGGATTTTTTAAGAGTGTCGAAATAAACGATGGCCCCATCCGCAGTCCGGGTGTGCGAACCCCATCCGACGAAGCTGATGTTCCCAGCACGTAAGTCGACGGTCAACTGGTAAGCTCCCAAAAACAATCTGGAGATGAATTGTTGCAAGGGGGCGAAGAAAAAGCTCCCGAGTAACACTACAATTACCGCGATGGCAATCTTGCTATTCCGCGGCAATTTGGAATCCGGGATTCGGGTCAATGCCCAAAGCCCCACTACGGCGGAAGTGCCCATTTCCAATAGGGGGAGATAGGGGGTGAGTCCAGCGGTTGGTCCGCCCGCACTTCCGTAAGAAAAAGGAGAAACGACACCGAATTTAAGATGGTTTGTGATGGCCAGGATGATCAACCCGGGGAGAATTCCGACACAGGTGGCTAGAAGCTGAATAGGCCTGGAGGGTCTGGCGAACAGGAAGGGAAGGGCCAGGGCAGGAAAAACCAGGATGGCGTCCAGGCGCACACCGGCGCCGAACCCTGCTGCCAATCCTGCTCCGAAGGCCAAGGCGGACGACCTCCCTGAATTGGTTTCATGGATGGCTTCAAGCGCAAGGTAAACGGCGCCGGTTGTAAAAAGGATGGTAAGGGCATGTGGCCAGACCCCTTGGGAATATTCCCAGGCGTAAGTTGCCAGGATAAATATCGAGCAGGCCTTTTGGGCCATATCGCGATCTTGGAAAAGTTTGCGAGCCAACAAATAGCAAAGCCAAATTACTCCAAGAAAAGCGATTGCGTTCAAGATGAACAAGCCCCGGAGGCCAGCCAGTTTGTAGAAGGGGAAAGCCAGGACCGGATAGAGATAGGGGTAGGGGGGGACAAGGTGGCCCTCGTTCCCGCGAATATTCCAAAGAGCCAGCTCGGGTGATGGGAATTCCTGGAACCCGTTCCAGACATCAAGGGTTCCTGTTGTCGAAAAACTTCGAGCCATCAGATGATACACGCCTTCGTCACCTGAAAAATGGCCCGATGGATTTAAAAATAGTGAAAAAACAATGTGGAAAATAATAAATAAAAAAACAATATTTTTTTTAAATTTAAATTTGGACCTGAATTCAACGAACATTGAATATGGCCTGAAGAAAGTCACAAAAAAATAAAATGTCTCGAAAATTAATTTTTATATTTATAGGTTTGGCATTAACGATACCTGTATTTTTATCAGGTTTTTTCGTTGCTCATGATGTGATAACCCATCTTAACTGGAGCAATCATTTTGCCAAACAATTCTGGGCGGGCGATTTTTATCCAAGATGGCTGGTCGATATGAATGGAGGGAGGGGGAGCCCCGTTTTTTTCTTTTACGGCCCCCTTCCGTATTATCTAATCAGCCTTTTGAAGCCCCTGTTTTCTGCTGACCCTTTTGGATGGATGGTTTTGGGCTTTGGTTTTTCCCTGGCTTTAATCGCGTCAGGGGTTAGTGCTTATATTTGGCTCCGAGATATCGTCGATAAAAATTCGGCTTTTTGTGCGGCTCTGTTTTACATGGTATTGCCGTATCATTTGGCTGTTGACCTTTATTATCGTTTTGCTTTTGCGGAGTTTTGGGCTTTTGTCTGGATTCCGCTGATTCTTTTTTTCACAAGAAAAATTGTTGTAAATGAGAAATTCGCTGTATTGAAATTCGGATTGGCATATTTTCTTTTGATTGTGACACATGTTCCTTCCGCCTTGATATTTTCTCCGATTCCACCGATTTATGCCTCGGTAGTCGTATGGAGGGAGAAAAATGCGAGAATTCCTTTTCGGGTCTTTTACGGCATGATTTTGGGGTTAGGCCTATCCGCCTTCTATCTAATTCCAGCAATTGTGAATCAAGCGAATATATCCTCATTCGTTATGACGCAAGGGAGGTATTACTACGAAAACGGATTTTTGTTTTCGGGGCAATTATTACAGCCCGTTGTTTTTAGAGGTTTTTGGAATTATGTTTCCTGGATAACGGTAATGCTTGCAATAACTGCTATTTTGTCTTTCGTAACGACTAAATTAGCCTGTGATGAGAAAAATAAGAAAGAAAATACATTCTGGGTTTTTGTTGCATTCGCAAGTGTTTTCATGATGTTCAGCATTTCCAATTCGGTATGGCAGATTTTCCCATTCCTGCAAAAAATTCAATTCCCCTGGCGTTTCAATGTGACATTGTCGGTCGCAACCGTGGCCCTATTTGCTGCCGGGTTATCATCTTCTAACCTTTTGCAGAACTCGCGTCGGCGAATGATCTTTATTGTTCTCTGTGCGCTGGTCTGGGGCCAGGTGATAGGCACAGGAAAACTGGCCTACGACAAGGTTGCGGAGGGGATCGAACCTGCAGCGCAAAGAGAAATTATCAAGGGATTTGAAGTCGGCGAAGGGGTTCCTGAATATCTCCCGCGATGGGTTCCTGGGGGGGTGGTGGCGGACGTGGCAGAGGGTAAATTGGATCGAGTTGTGGACAAGGTGGAGGTTCTTGCAGGGAAGGGCCATGCTGAAGTAGTCACCTGGGAACCAGGGCATATCGAACTGACCACCCAAGGCGCGAGTGGATTGAAACTTTTGGTGAGCCAATTTTATTATCCTGGCTGGACAGCAAGGCTGCGCGGGGATTCCACATCCCTCCCCCTTGACCCTGCGACCGACGGGTTGATCGGCATTTCGGTTCCTGCGGGGGAACACAGGGTTCTGGTTGATCTTGAGACCGGTCGGGAAGAATGTCTCGGTGAGATTATCAGTTTGATATTTTTTATTGTTGTTTTAGGCCTGATCCTTCGGGATCGACGGGGCTTAAAATTACTGCCCCCAGGTCAGTGACTTGTAGACCCATCCGCTTTTGCCGCTGGCATGTTCGACATGCAGCCAGCCGTCCTTTTGACCCACGACCTTGAAAGCCACCCCTTGCTCGGCTCGAAAAACTACCGGATAGTCGGTTCCGGGGCCCTGGCGGACGTTCATGCTGGAAACTTCGACCACGACCCCATCAGCCTTTTCATCCACCAGGGATTTCTGAATCCAGCCCCGACGGCCAAGAAAATCCCGTACCTCTAAAAAATCATCCTGTTGGCTCTGCACCGAGAGTGGATAATTTTGGGGTGCCTCCAGGATCACATAAGAATCTTCCAGGGAGGGGGTGTTGCGGATGTTAGCCGTGGGGACGGTGACGGTCACGATCTGGGCATAACTCATGCCGCACAAAAGAAATGAGAAGATCAATCCTGCGATAAATCTCATGCTTTCCTCCTTGCTTGGCGAATAATCTCAAAAATCACGAATAAACTATAGCGAATGAGCCCGTCTTTTCAATCATCTGGAGATGAACTGGGAAGAATTTCGGGGACATGGTGGAGGTGTCCTTGAAAGGTTCGTCAAAAAATGCGGTCCAATACCTGTCGCCGCTTCGTAACCGTGCGTTTTGAACCAGAGCCTACAGTATTTGCCGCTATGCCAACCAGGTGATTATGGATGCTCCTTTGTATTTCGTACAAGTATAGAAACCACGTTGTCCCGGTATACTTCCTTCCAGTCCTTTTTTTCACGAAGGTATAGAATCAGTGGATCGGTTTTTGGAAAGATGACCCAGCCGATATCGTAAGAACGCAACAGACTGTTTGTAGCCGTTCCGACTTGGCTCATCTTGATGTAGTCTTCAATAATTTTCTGTCCATACATGTCAAGGCGGCCATCGATGAACACTGGGAAGTCTGGCCCCAGGGTGTAAATGAGATAGTCTCCAAGATCATCCTCATTTAACATTTTTCCTGGTGGAGGGTGCTCTTTTAAATAGTCAATAGCAGCTGGCGAATATTTCTGCGGGATTGGGAAGAGTTTCTGGTAGACACTCTTCAAGGACGGTGATGCTGACGCTCCACCCGCCATCAATATAACAGCAGCGAGAATCGTCAAAACCGGAGCAGTTATCCTTGAGAGAGGAACCTGGGGTTTTTCGGGACCTTTTCTTATTCGTGCCAGCGCCTGGTCGAACCAGGGGTGCAATATTTCAAGAAAAAACGGAGTCAGGAAAATCCCAGCCAAGGCGATGTGCCGCCTATGAACCATGGCCTGGTCCAGGAAAAACAGAACAAAGATGCGATTGGTCCACCTTATCTCCTGACCACGCAAGAAGAGCAGGAAAATAATAAAAAGAACAAAGATACGAAATGGCCAGTCTTCCTGCATATTCGGCCCTAGCCATTCTTCAATCGCGGTGCTGAAAATTCCTGCGGACACTTGGAAGGGAAAAATGAGGAGTTTGTAGCCGAAGGGGTTGAGCCCGACCGCAGCGATGCTTAACAGCAGGACAAGGATTTCCCTTTGCCGTTCACGGATTAAGAACCGCCACTGACTGGGGAGGAAGGTCTTCCAGCCCCGCTCAAGAGCATAGCCGAGCAGAAATAGCCCTTGAAGGACCAGTCCCAGGACAAACCCGCCATGGAGGTTGGCCCAGAGGGCGGTGATGGGCGGTAGGAAGTAAACTAAACGTCCTCCGCGAGTTAGAAGGAGGAGGGTCAATGTGCCGAAGAACCAGGTGAAGATGTGCGGCCGCGCCAGAATATGCATCTGGGCAAGAGCCAAAGCGATGGAGACGCAGAAAATGGCCAGCCAGGGGTTATCGTAAGGCTCTGCTAAAAGAAACAGAAACCAGAAGGACATAGCAACCAGTAGGAAGTAGAAAATTGTCACACCTGGAATACCGGCCCAGGAGTGAATGAGGGCCATGATAATTTCCGACAGCCATTCGTGGGCTATCCAGGGTTGGCCATGAACCGTATGGCTGAAAATATCGGTGGTGAGGATCGTTCCCCGCTGAAGCATGATCTCCCCGGCCTTGATATGCCAGAGCGTGTCTCCGTCCAGCAGGGCTGGTCCGCCGCCAGCGGCCGTCAAGGTGAGAAAGACCATCAGGCAGTAAATGCCGCCGAAATCGGGGAGGAAGCGAGATAGGCCGTTGGATGAGGGCAATTTTGAATCTTGGATGGGAGATTTAGATTGAAGTTGCATGGCATCAAAATTCGACAACAGCGAATCCTGCTTGAAGGGGTGGTGTTCGAGGGGGATTGTTTACCGGTCGGAACTTTTTTGCAGAGACTTCAGGTGCTCCAGGTTCTGTTGAGCCCGAACGTAAAAGCGGGGGCTGGATTGCAACGCCCGATTAAAGGCCTTCTCGGCCAGGTCGAATTTTTTCTGGGTCATGTAGATGTAGCCGAGGTTGTTCCAGGCAGCGGCCTTGCCCTGACTTTTCCCGAAAATTTCCAGGGCCTTTTCCGCCTGACCGCTCAACGCATAAGCAGAGGCCAGGTTGTTGAGTGCAACGTGGTTCTCGGGGCTCAGGGAAAGGGCCCGCTGAAAAGCGTGGATCGCCTCTGGATAACGCTCCTGGATTAGATAGTTGTAGCCGAGGTTGTTGAACCCAGCCGCGGAGTCGGGCCTCAATTGGACGACCTTTTGAAACAACGGATCGGCCAGGGGGCCGGGATTGGAACGTTCGTAGGTCAGAGCCAATTCGGTAAGGACCTGGACATTTTCGGGTTCCCTTGCCAAGGCGCGCGACAGGAAATTCTCCGCTTCCTTGACTTGCCCCTGCTCCCTGCTCAGCCGACCGATGGCCAGCAGCGCCGGTACATAACCAGGTGTCGCCTCCAATGCCTTTTCATAGGCCATCCGAGCCTTCTGGGGCCCGCCGGCTTTGCGCCAGACGTCTCCCAGGCCGACCAGCGCCTCGGCCGATTTGGGCGATTTTTCCAGGGCTTTGAGAAAGTAAATCCTGGCCAGCTGGATATCCCCGCCGCCAAGCTGTGCCTGGCCCTCAGCCATAAGCTCTGCAGGCTTCATCTTCTCCAATTTGTGCTGCTGGTCGGTGTCTTTGTCCGCCTTAAGCGACGAGCTGGCAATCGGCATGGAACCGACCGGCTTGATGGTGGTGGTGCAGGCACAGAGGATAAGCAGCGGCAGCAGACAAAAAATACCCTTTCCGGCGGCAGCAATCGGGGACTGTCTTTCGCACGGCCCGAGGTTCAAAAAAAATCCCATAACTGCACTGCTCCCTGTTGGGTAAAAATGAAAATGCAATGTTGGCCGCTCTACTCCCTGCTTGCCAGGCAACAGGGAGTAGAGCGGCCATTGCTTAGTCCGTCTATCAGCCAAAAACCGGAAAGAGTGATTTGAAGATGCGGATCGCTGCCGGGCCGGCCAGGACGATCATCAGGGCCGGAAAAATAAAAAGGATCAGCGGGAAAACGAGCTTGACCGCGGCCTTCGCGGCCATCTCTTCGGCCATTTGCCGCCGTTTTTTCCTCATCGCGTCGGCATGTACCCGCAGGGCCTTGGCGATACTGGTGCCAAAGCGGCCGGTCTGGATGAGGATGGTGATCAGGTTGTGGACCTCCGCCAAACCGGTCCGCAACGCCATGTCCTTCAGGCAGTCCTCCCGCACCTTGCCGGCCCGGATCTCCATGTTGGTAATGTAGAACTCATCGCTCAGGTGGGGGCTGATGGGCCTGACCTCGTCGCCGACCCGCCGGAAGGTCATGTCCAATCCCAGGCCCGCCTCAACGCAGACAACCATCAGGTCGAGCGCGTCCGGCAGAGCCTTGCGCATTTCATCCTGCCGCTTATGGGTCTTGAACATGACGAAGAAGTTGGGCAGGAAGAAGCCTACAATTGCCATCCCGATGGAATACAAGGCCAGAAGCGGCGTGATGTTGTAGAATGCGATGGAAATCAGGTAAACGACTGGAAGAATTATCCCCAACAGGATTTTGGCTGCCAGGAAATTACGAAAGGCTTGTTCGGAGCGGTAACCCGCCTGGATCAACCGGAGGCGCATCGCTTTCCGGGTGGTCCCTTCGCCGGGCGCGATGATCCGGTGCAGCGGGGTGGATATTCTTGCGACCAGGCCATTGTTTTCACTCGCGATGAATTTGGGTCTGGCGCGGGCATTATCCCCTTTCGGGGTCACCAGTTTTTCCAAACGATCGGCCGTGGGGTTGCGCCGCATGACCAGCCAAACGATGCCGCCGACAACCAGTGCAGCCGCCAGAAAGGTCAGGGCCATGATCGCCACGTAATCGATGTTATCCAGGAGCTGATAGTACAGGTTCAGAAATTTGTTCATGGCAGCCCTCTACATTTCTATGGTCACGATCCGACGGATGACCAAGGCTCCTACGATCATGAGAATTCCACCGCCGGCCAGCATGTAAAGGCCGACCTTCTCCGTCCACAGCAGTGAAATATATTTGTAGTTTGCGATGTATATATAGAAAAACATGACGATCGGCAGGGCAACCAGAATGATCCCCGACAGTCTTCCTTCAGCGGTGAGAACCCTGACCTGCCGCAAAAAGTAGATGCGTTCCCGAATGAGTTCGCTGATCTTGTCGAGAATCTCCGCAATATTCCCTCCCGTTTCCCTTTGCATCAGCACTGCGATGGCGAAAAAGCGCAGGTCGGTGCTGGCAACACGGGCGCACATGTTGTCCAGGGCCTCTTTCAGCGAGAGCCCGAGGTTGATTTCATCGACGGCCGCACGGAACTCGGCGCGAATAGGGTCACTCATTTCCTCGGCAACCATTTCAAATCCGGCGGAAAGGGCATGGCCAGAACGCAGGGAGCGGGCCAACAGGTCCAGGGCTTCGGGCAACTGATCCTGGAATTTTTGGAAAGACGCCTTTGCCCGCATCCGTAGCAGGATGAAGGGGATGCCGAGCAGGAAAATGCCGACGAGGATGGCAGAAGACAGATTGGGGAGAAAAACGAATCCCAGGAGGAAACCGAGGCCGCCAAGAGCGAGGCTGAGCAGGATGAAGACGGAGGCGTTGATCGGAACCCCCGCCTTGATCAGCATCCGGTCCAGCCGGCTGATGCGCGGGAGCGAAAAGATCAGGCGCTCGAAGGTGCCGACATCCCTGAGAACCTTGCTGCGATATTTCTCCAGTTTTTCCTGGCCGTGTTTTCCTCCGGCGGAAATATACAACAGGCGTTTTTTTACCGTGCGCTTTTCCGCAAACCGGCTCTCCGCCCAGATCAGGTAGATGAGCTCAATCAGCGAAGCGGCAAAGATGAAGACCGCGCACAGAATCAGGATTTCCAGCCAGCTCATTTTGCCTCCCTCTACTCGTAGGACCACTCCGGGGAGAAGATCTCTTCGGGAACTTCGAGCCCGGCCATTTCCAGCTTTTCGGAAAACTTGGGCCGGATACCCGTGGCCCGGAAGCGGCCAAGAACTTTCCCTTCACGGTCGATGCCCCGTTTCTCGAAAGTGAAAATTTCCTGCAGGGTGATGACCGATCCTTCCATGCCCACCACTTCGTTGACCGAGGTAATTTTTCGGGTGCCGTCGGTGAGACGGGTAATCTGAATGATCAGGTCCAGGGCGGAGGCGACCATGAACCGCATGGCCTGCTCCGGCAGGTTGATGCCGGTCATCAGAATCATCGACTCCAGGCGGGTCAAGGAATCCCGTGGCGTGTTGGCGTGGATGGTGGTCAGGGAGCCCTCGTGCCCGGTGTTCATCGCCTGGAGCATGTCGAAGGATTCGGGTCCGCGCACCTCGCCGACGATGATGCGGTCGGGCCGCATACGCAGGGCGTTGCGCACCAGGTCTCGCATGGAGACAAGACCCGTCCCCTCGATGCTGGCCGGGCGGGTTTCCAGCCGCACCACATGGTTCTGCTGCATCTGCAGTTCGGCGGCGTCTTCGATGGTGATGACCCGCTCTTTTCCAGGAATGAAGCCGGAAAGAATGTTGAGCAGGGTGGTTTTCCCCGAGCCGGTGCCGCCCGAGATCATCACGTTCAGTTTGGCCGCAACGCACCCGGCCAGGAGTTCGGCGATTTCCGGGATGATCGACTTGTAGTTGATCAGGTCTTCCATCTTCAGCGGGTTGACGGAGAAGCGGCGGATAGAGAGGATCGGCCCGTCGATGGCCAGCGGTGGGATGATGGCATTGACGCGGGAGCCGTCGGGAAGCCGGGCATCGACCATGGGGGTCGACTCATCGATACGCCGGCCCACCCGGGAGATGATCCGGTCGATGATATTCATCATGTGCCGGTCATCGACAAACCGTACATTGGTCTTTTCCAGGAGCCCGAAACGCTCGACGTAGACGTTGCGGTAGGTGTTGCAGAGAATGTCGGAAACGGTCGGATCCCTGAGCAGCGGTTCGAGGGGCCCGAGGCCCATCAGTTCATCCATGATCTCGCGGACCATGGCCTCGCGCTCCTCGGTGTTCAACAACACCTTTTCCTGGGCAAGATACTGCTCGACCAGGCGCGCGATTTCGGGGCGGACCTCCGCGGCGTCCAGCACATCCAGCGCCGAGAGGTTGGCTTCCTGCACCAGGCGGGTATGGACCTTCTGCTTGACCTCGTAGTAGACATTGTCCTTGGCGGTATCTGCCTGGGAAGGACCGGGGTCACTGGGCAGCGATTTGCCGTCGTTCTGATTTTTTATGATGTCCCTGAGTTTCACAGCAACCTCCTAGATGTCTTTCCCGAACGCCCCTTTGGCACCTCGGTAGGTATCGTGTTTGTCGGGAAACCGAAGTTTCTCGATGAGCTGGCCGATATTTTTGGACAGGGCCGCATGCGGCTGTGACACGGCCAGCGGTATCCCGGTGTTGATGGAGCCGATGACGTTCCCGAAATCGTTGGGGAACAGCCAAAAGATCCGTTTCCGCAGGACTTTTTCGGCTTCCCTGATGGAAAGATTGTCGTGCTTGATGAACCGGTTGGCGACAAATTCGATGTTGCGGGCAGGGATGCCGAGCTTTTCGATGGTCTGGAAAAGGCGCGCCGCGTTGCGCAGGGCATTGACCGAAAAATCGGTCACCACGAAGACCTTGTCCGAGGCCCGGAAGGCCTCGGTCGTACACTCGTCGACGGAGATGGAGGCGCAGTCGACGATGGTGTAATCGTAGAGCTTCTTGAGCAGACTGAAGGTTTTTTCCAGGTGTTCGACCTTGATCTCTTTCGCCTCCTCCAGGTGGGGAGGGGGCGCCAACAGTTCCAGGCCGCTGGAATGGCGGGCCATGACCTGGCGCAGCAGTGCCACATCCAGCCGGTGGTAATTCCGGCATAAATCCAGCACCGTGTTCTCCGGTGCAACATCGAGAAGAACGGTCGTATCGCCAGACTGAAAACTCAGATCACAGAGGGCCGCCGTGGAATTCTTCTTCATGGCCATGGCGACGGCGATGTTGACGGCGAGAACCGTCGCACCCAGGCCGCCCTTGCTGCTGATGAAACTATAGATCGGTCCCTTGGCGAGCTTGCCGGCAGTGGCGAGCTTGACGCGGATTTCCTCAATGGCATCCTGCAGGGATTTGGCTTCCACCGGGATCACCAGGTATTCGGTGGCGCCGGCTTTCATGACATCGACAATGCGTTCGGGGCGTTTGTCTTCGGATAGGACGAAGACCTCGGTCTGGGGAAGGTGGGTTTTAAGATCGGACAACCGTTTGAAAATGCTGCCGCTTCCCGGCTGATCTTCCACTATCAGGATCTGGGGGATGGTCTTGATGGCCAGTGCCCCCTTTTCGGCGATCCGGTCCTGCCACTTGACGATCTCGACGTCCGGCATGACCATCAATACCTCTTGCAATGATTGCCCCAATCGGGGGTTGGTCATTTCAATTGCAACGATCAGTTTATTGCCCATCTGAAGCCCTCTTAAGGTAACTCTCTAAAAAACAATAATAAAATTAGATAGATAAAAGTTACATCAAAACATAAAAGTGATTATTCCACAAGCTCTACCTTCAACAGGCTGGCCTGCCTTGCCAGGGTATCGGGGATAGGGAACAGGCTCACCCCCTCAATGGCATGGATGTGGGCAGTCACTTCGCTCAGATCGTTCCCGGACCCCGGTGGAGGATCGAAAACGCTCAGGTCGCATGAATTGCCGCCCATGTCAGTGGTGACGTTGACAAAATTGGACCCGCAGTCGTAGGCATCGGGATTTTTCCAGGCGCGGGTCAGCAGCAACTTGGCCATGCCGACGTAGGAGAGCGTGTGTTTGGGGCTGGCGTTACTAATTGCTTTCCAGGTCTCGCAGGCACCGGCAAAAATGACCGGCACGTTCACGATCAGGGCGTGTTCTCCCGGAGGGAGGTCGATATCCTGGCGGCATTTGAGGTTAGAATCCGCGTCGGTGACGTCCGGATTGGCCAGGAAGTCAGCGAGGATCGAGGCCGCCGTGCCGTTGAAGACGTAGACCTTGGGGTAGCCGGCGTACTGGGGGACCACCCGGAAGGCGGGGAAGAGGATGGAACTGGGGTTGCCGGTGGCCACCCCCGCGCTCTGAAGGCTCGCTAGGATCTTGTTTTTCGTATTCCCCGTATAACTTTCGATGATGTCCCCTTGCGTACCGGCACCGGCGACGAACCGGTCATCCCCATAGGGCTTTACGGTGCCGTTCCGGTAGCTGGTCAGCCGGGCCTGATAGGCGGCGAAACTTTCCTGTCCCCCTGTAGCCGGGTCATTCCCAATCAGAAGAATCCCGTCCTGGCTCCAGACCCGGGTGAAGTGGTCGTTGTCCTGGAAATCAGCCGCAGGGTCCATGTTGTACCATCTCGGCAAATAGCCGTTATTGGCATATCCGGTCATGGGGTCAAAGCTGGTCGCGCTGTAGACCCCCGTCGTCGAATCCTGGTTCAAAGGCTGGATGGCACTTGGCACAGGGAAATCGCCAGGGGGGGCGATGTCCAGGCCGTTGATTTTCCCCCCCAAGCCGCAGGGGATGTCCAGGCCATCCGGCCGGCACCCCTCGTAGGAGGTGCTGAAGGTTTTGGCACCGGGGTCAACGGCGGTGTTTTCTATGCCGTAATTGGGTGGATCCAGACCCTTGCCGAAAACCACCTGGTTGAACTGCTCCCGCCCGGTGCCGGGCTCCATGTAATTACTGACTTCATTGGCGCTGACATCAAAGGTCAGCGACGTCCATGCCGCAATATCATCCTGATCGTTGTTGAAAGTGTAGGATTTTATGTCACAGATCGTCATGCCGGGAAGGGAACCGGGGTGATTGGCGATCTGGTCGGTCGGCGCGCAACTGACAAGGGCCAGCGGCAGCACGGGATTGTATGGTGTGGCTACAGCGATTGCGTCGGCCGTGACCGTGGTGGAGCCGCCAAAGAAGAAAAAGATATGCCCCACCGCCCTGGTGGCTCTCACCAATATGGCATCGGGCGAAGTTTCTGTCTGGGTCCAGCGAGCAGCAGCATTACTGCCGAGAGCCTCGGCATCCCAGGTCCCGATGCAGCTATCCGTGGCGGAAGTCTCACATTCCGAATCGGTGAAGGAGACTTCAGTGACACCATTGGCCCTTGCCGTGGCGATAGCGACATCCTTCGCCCCCTGTATCTGGCCGGAGGTGCCATCCAGTTTTGCGGCCCCCGCAAGGGCCGCCGCATCTACGGCTTCCTGCAGTCCGACCTTGACGTTGTGGATATGTCCCAGGTCGACCACGAAGGCCACGCAGGTCAGGATGAGAACCAGCATGACCGCAACCAGGACGATTACAGCGCCTTTTTCGTTATTTTTTTGAACCCTGATGCTCATAACGGCCTCGCTATGCCGGCTACGGTTGGACACCCGACGCCCGGCCAGATCAGCTTACTCCTGGATGCCGAGCTGGAAGATGTTTACCTTTTTCGGTGCTTCACCGAAAGTGTCGTTGTAAACCTTCATGATGTTCTCGGCGGTAATGCCGTCGGTATTTTCCGGCGTGTTCTTGGCATACCGGTGGTCGGGATAGGCGATTTGCTTGTCCCAGGTGGCCTGGCTGGCCTGGCCGAATTCCTGATCCAGGGTGTAGGCCTCCTGGAAGGAGGCGCAGCCGGCCAGCAGTGCCGTGGCGATGATGGCAAGAAAAAGTGCTTTCATGACCCGTCTCCTTTCGTTATTTGGCAGCAACCGGCTGGAGTCCGAATTCACCTTCCAGACCGCCCTGGTTTTCCATCATGGGTGCCGGAGCGGCAGGTTCTCCTGCCATCGGCCGTCTCCCCTCCAGGCGCCCCTCCAGGTAGAATTCGAAGGCATTGGGGGGCTGGAAATACTCGCCGGGGTAGGTAATGGTGCCCTCCGGTTCCGCCTTCACCAAATGCGGGGTGACGGTCACCAGCAGGTCGGTCTTCTGCTGCAGGAAATTGGTGCTGCGGAACAGGGCGCCGATGACCGGTATATCACCCAGGCCGGGAACCTTGGTAACTTGTTCGTTGATGTTGTCCTGGAGCAGGCCGGCCAGGGCCAGGGTCTGCCCGTCGTAGAGCTGGACCGTAGTCTGCAGCTTGCGGCTGCTCAGGCTGGGGACGACGAAATTTGCCCCGCTGATTCCCGTAGGGATGGTGCTGGTGCTGGCGATGGAGGTGACGCTGGGGGCCACGCGCAGGCTGATCTTGCCGTTGCCGAGGACCACCGGGGTGAAGACCAGGCTGACGCCGAACTCCTTGAACTCGATGGTGAGCCCGCCGTTAGTGCCTGTCGTTCCCCCTTGCAGAACAGGAACGGGGAACTCGCCCCCGGCCAGAAAACTCGCCTCCTGGCCGCTCTGAGTGACCAGCCTCGGCTCGGCCAGCATCCGGGCCAGGCCTTCCCCTTCCAGGAAGCGCAGCGCCGCAGTCACGTCCTTGATCTTGACAAAGACGTTGGCCGGGTTGCCGACGAAATTGAGCAGCAGAGATCCGGGGTTCTGGATCAGGCCCTGGGTAGTGCCGCTGGTGACATCGCCGATGGAGCCGTCAGGGAGGGATCCGAAGCCGGGGGCATTCGCGCTGAATTGGAGGGGGGAGAGGACACTGTCAACGCCAGCCGCACCAACGAAGGAATTCCCAAGGTCTTTCAGGCCGAGGGCGGCCTGCCAGTCCTTGTTCCTGTCGCGGCGAACCTCGGCGAATTTGACCTCGAGCATGACCTGCTGAATGTCGCCGACCGTCATCAGGTTGGTGATGCCGGTCCCCGACTGGCCCGTGGTCGATTGCCCCCCGCTGCTACCCTTGGACTCAATCGGCAAATAGGTCTGGGTAAGCCGCAGGACCTGTTCCACGATTTCCGGGCTGGAAACGGTTCCGGAAAGCACGACCCCGGTTTCCGAGCCATAGACCTTGATCGGTTCGTTGGGGTAGAGCTCGTGCAGCTTTTCCTTGAGCGGGGTGAGGTCGAGGGCAACCACGACATCCAGGACCGCCTTGACTTCCTGGCGGCTGTCATCCCAGACGCTGATCGTCGAATAGCCGATTTTCTTGCTGGAGTTATAGACCAGGATCAGGTCGGGCTGCAGGGGCCGCGCATCGATGATCTGGTCGTTGGAGATGAACAACTTCATTTTTGGGGCGGGGTTTTTGATGTGGACCAGTTCCGACCCTCCCAGTTTTACATAGACGGTCTTTTTTTCGGGCTGCTGGGCGCTGGCACTGGCAACCAGAAAGACCAGGAGCGCAAACCAAATACCCAGACTGGCAATCATCTTGTTTCTCATATCCTGCCTCCCTTCCATTAAACCCCTAGTAGTCAGAAATCACGGAGAAATCACGGTTTTGGTTTGTAGCCCGGGAATTTTTCGGTGCTCCCCTGGCGTTCGCTCCCTCGTATGACCTCGACCTCAAAGGTGGGCAGGGGCACGCGCTGGACCCGGGACCGAAGAGTCGAGACCCTTCTGGTCCGCACGACTTTTTTGGGTGGCGGTGGAGGTTCCTCCGCGACCTCTTCCAAGGGATTGCGCAGGACCAGGTGGATGGAACCCTCGTGGGTCTGCAGAGCCAGTTTTTCCGCCTCTTTCGGGGTCAATTCCATGGTTACGGTACGCACGACCTTGGCCTTGCCTTCTTCGGTGGCCGTTTCCTGGGCGATGGCCAGGACCTTAATCCTTTTCAGGATGGTTTTGGCCTCCATGCTGTTCCCCCGTCCCTGCTTGCCCACGGCGATGACGTCGACATAGGTATTGGGCAGGACGAAACCCGACACCCCGATGACTTCATCGACACGAATGGACATGGCCCGCTTGCCCTTGGGAATCAGGGCCACCAGGCCCGCGCCTGAGCCGGGCTCGGCCAGTTCGGCGGCCAGCAGCGGCTGTCCGGCGTAGATCTTGCTGACCGCAACCCGTCCATCGGCCTTGGCGATCTCGGTGAAGGCGCCTTTGGGGACATTGGCCTTGGGCCATTGGGCCAGGCTCAGGGTCTTGGCCGACAGGGGGGTGCCGATGTCCAGGTCCTGGGCGGCGACCACAATACTGGTGGTCGGGGTCTGCTCAGTTATCGCTGGCTTCTCCTGGGTAGATTGGGTGGACAGCCAGCGATTGACGAGGAACACCGCGACAATGCCGAACACGACCGCCAGCCCGAATGCGACCAATGCACCGTATTTCTTCATAAACAGCCTCCTTGCTTTGCGGGAGCGATGAGTACCTTCCTATTCAGTGAGAGCCTCCTCCGGGTTCTCGTAATCCCCGGAAGCGGTATACGTGAATTGGTCCGGAGCGGCAAAGCCGGGCACCAGGCCGGAGAGCAGCTCGGGGAAAAAATTGGGCACGGTGACAGTAACGTCGAGCCGCTCTACCGTGCCGTCGGGGTTGGTGGCAGGGTCCCGGGATACGCTGATTATCGGCTCTCCCCGGCCATATAGGGTGTCCAGGTAGTTGCGAATTTCACAGTCCACCTTGTAGGCACGATCGGTGGCAACGGTTCCCTGATTGCAGCTGTCGGTGGTGTTGTTCGTAAGACCGGTGAAGCTGCTGAAGTTGTTGGCCCTCACCCCGATCCTCACTCCCTCCCGGACGGCATTGGCGACATAATGTTTTTGCAGAAAGATAAAACCGAATTCCAGGATGCCCCAGAGAATAATGACCAGCAGGGCAACGACGACGGAAAATTCAACCACCGTCGCACCGTGTTCGTTTCCTGCTGCTGAAAATGCGGTTTTTCCCTTCATCGCGCTCATGCCTGTCAGCGGCTCATTTTGTTTATTCCGGAAATCCTCCCCGGTCCGCCAGGAAAAACCTTCGGGATAAACAGGTGTATTCCTGGAGCGAGGCGCATCAAAATTCTCATGTCATTCCGGGGCCTTGGTAAATACCGCGCTCTTGCTAATTTCTCTTGGGGCAGTGATATTGCTCCCCGGGAGAAGGTCAAGGATGTCCCAGAGAACCGGTGTCCAGGTCTCTGCAGTCTGGACCTTTACCTGTACTTCCACCGCATCCGGCGGGGAGGTGATGTCGGGGTCGGTGAAGTCATTCAGGCTGCCAGCCGTGACCAGGATCTCCACGAATTTGGAGGAGCCCGGGAAGCTGTTGCCATACGTAAGGTTCACTTGCGAGCCATTAAGGTTCTTGTAGATGCCGGTCAAGTAGGTTTCTACGGCGGTTTTAATTTCCGTCTGCGCAGCGGAGGTGGATAGGTCGCCTATTTTCGAAGCGACGCGGCCGCCTTCTCGAGCAGCATTGGTAATGTAGTGGGATTGCACCCAGAGAATGCCGAAGTCGATGATCCCCAGGGCAAAGACCAGCAGGAGCAGAAACATGACCGCGAATTCAACAACCGCTGCGCCCCTTTCTGAGTTGCCCGATTTCATATCAGTGCTCCCCAGTTCAGGTAGGCAAAAAATCCGAAGGCGATGGCCGCGGCGTAGGGGAAGCGCAATTTCTCTTTGCTGGGTTCCGGCTTGAGGTCCCCGGGTTCCCTGGTATAGACGAACATGCGCAGGGCCTTGATGCCCCGCACACATTTAGTTTTCAAATCATGGTTGAAGGCATAGTGAAGTATCGCCATGAGGCCGCCAATGAGCCCCGTGTAGAGGAAGACCTGGAATATTCCCCCAGGCCCCAGCAGGGCGCCGAGAGCGGCCAACGCCTTGACGTCGCCGGCGCCCATTCCCCCCATCAGGTAGGGAACAATAAGCAGAAGAAAGCCGGCTGCCATCCCCAAAAGGGAGGTTTCGAGCCCGGTCATTCCGCCAGTGGCGACCTGGTAAACCAGTCCGGCAAGGGCCATGGCCAGGTTGGCTGCATTCGGAATTTGGGCAAGGTGGGTGTCGGTGGCACAGATGAGCAGAAAAAAACCGGAGGCAAGAAAAACGGGGAGGTCCTGCCCAGCATAAATGAAATAGCTGGAGAGAATCATCGCTGCATAGCCAGTAACGATCCGTGGCACGTCGATTCTTCCTCTGATTGGCCATCCCGTTCTTCTTGCCTCCATGGTGGGACTCTACCCCTCGATTTATTCTCTCGAGGATTTCGAGGGAATATTAAAACATTAAAGAGGTGTAATTCCGGCGCCAGTAAGCGCGGAGCTCACCTTGCTGAACCCTTTCCTGACCTGCCCGCCGAGGACGCCGATGATGACGACACACACGGCGATGATCAGGGCAATCAACACGCCGTACTCAACGGCAGTCGCGCCTTCTTCCTCTTTGCAGAACTGCAATACCCCGTTCATTAAAGCGCTCATTTCTACCTCCTCTTGGGTTATGTGAGGGCTCATGCCCTCGGCTGAAAAATGCCCGCCCTGACCACCTCCTGGTCGCTCATACGAGTTGGACGGAACTCAAAGCTTTTTGAGTGTTAATTCGATGTAAACAGGGGATGTTGATTGGTGATAATTGAAAAAACAACATGCCCTCTCGATTCGTATAATCAATTTTCAATTAATTTTTCCAAAATCCTTTATCTTATTGGCGACGCCATTAAAAGCGGTCTCACTCTGGTCGTTCAAAGTAGCAATGATCCCAATCACGGCCAGAACAATAAAAAATACGATGACAGCATATTCCACTATCGCCCCGCCATGTTCATTTCTTAGCAAGTTTTTCAAAAAACTTTTCATTGGAATTCACTTTTGGAGCGATTTGCAATTGGCAGTATTTTAAAGCGCTAATTTTCTGTTTTCTCACCATTTTTTTACCTCGAATTTGGCCATTGTCAATGGGGCATAGAAATATAACCATATTCATCTTTAAGATTCTTTGCCAATGTACTTTCCTCAATTTTGGCTTGGCCGAAGGTAGCATACGGGCCAAGGTAGATTGTTGGCCACTACCGTTCGGTGGCCAGGCACCGCGGGAGTTCGGCGGCCCGAAAACCTAAAAATGAACCGGGCTTTGTCATTGCCAAGGCCAGATCCTTGCACCTGGCTTGAAAGCGGCAATAAAAAATCCTGCCTTCGATGAAAAAGGCAGGCGTATCCTGCTTCCCCTTAAGACCGAAGTATACCCACTCTTCGACAACCAGGCTGTCCACATGGGATCCTTGGCTTTGCGTCCCTACATTGCTGCAGGTTTGCCCTTGTCCGAGAAATTTTCAATCTTAACATTTATGTGATCGAATGGCTGAAGAAATTTCCTCCTAAAAACAGGTTAAAATAGATCATCGGGAATGGCTTCGGTCCGAATGCCGGGAAGTGGCCAATGCCCATTCTCCTTGAAACGAAATCGGGTTTTTGGTTGGGGTTATCTTCCTGTTGCCTGAGTTGTTTACGCAATTATTAGGCCATCTTGGTTGGTTTTTTTAAATAAAGACTCATTCCCTTGAAGTTGTATATTCCCGGGAGACGGATTTGGAACGATTAATTTCATTAACAGTGTGGATCATGCTGGATTTTCCACAGGGAAGGTGGCGGTGTCGCCGAAATCTCATCCAGGAAAATCATCAATTTTATCATTGAGCATTTGCGAATTTGGTTACAAAATCGCTGAATGCCTTTTGACTTGTCCTCCCAAAATGAAGATGATGGCGACGGCCACACCCGCAATCAGGGCTGCAAGAACTGAATATTCAACGGCTGAAGCTCCCTCCTCCGACCAAATCAAACCTCCTCGATGCCAGAAATCACTTTCATTGAACCCTCCATGCAGTTGCGGATGACTTGACTATTTTCACGCTATTCTTCTCACTAAAATATATAATTGTTTCATATTTATGCAACTCAACTACGACCCGATTTGACTGGGCGTTATCGGTTGACAAAAATGGGGACGGGGGGATGACATTATTTGGCACTGTTCCTCCAATGAATTCAGTATTTCATATCTGGAAGTTCTAGCACGTCCGATTTGACGCTCTCTAGGAAAAGTTCTATCCTGAGCCCCTGCTGAAAACTCGTCGTTTTCTCCCCCTGGGAAGGTTTTCTCCCATGCGTCTGTCTGGCCGATTGCCCATCGCCTCCTGATCCTTTCCCTGGGCCTTGCCTCCTGCGTCGCCCCGCCACCGCCGCCTCCGACCCCAACCCCGCCTGTGCCGAACCTGGCGCAGGTCGACTGGACGGCGGTTCCAGGCTGGGATGCTGAAGATCCCCGTCCGGCCCTGGCGGCTTTTCGCGAAGGTTGCCAGGCCGTGAAAAAGCGTCCCCAGTGGCAGGCGGTCTGCGCCGCCGCGGACCAGTTTGCGGCCACCGATGCGGATGCGGTGAGGAGCTTTTTCGAAACGCAGTTTTTGCCTTACCGCGTGCAGCAGGAAGACGGCAGCACCAGCGGCCTGATCACCGGCTACTATGTGCCCGACCTGAAAGGAAGCCGGACCCGCAGCGACCACTACCGTTGGCCCATCTACGGGGTTCCCGATGACCTGCTGGTTATCGACCTGCGCAGCGTCTATCCGGAACTGGGCGATTACCGGCTGCGCGGGAGGCTCGTAGGGCGGCGGGTGGTGCCCTATTATTCCCGCGCCGAGATCGATGCCGGGAAAATGCCGGAAGGGGATGAGCTGTTCTGGGTGGAGGACCCGGTCGAACTCTTCTTTCTCCAGATCCAGGGATCGGGGCGCATTGAACTCGAAGACGGCTCGCAGGTGATGGTCCATTATGCCGACCAGAACGGGTACCCCTACCGTTCGATCGGCAAGCTGCTGCTCGACCGGGGGGCGATGACCCGGGACCAGATGTCGATGCAGAACATCCGCGCCTGGGCGCGCCGCAACCCCGATCAGGTCGCGGCACTGCTCGCCGAAAACCCCAGTTACGTCTTTTTCCGGGAACTACCCGCCACCGTGACCCGCCCCTTTGGCGCCCTGGGTGTTCAGCTCACCGCCGAACGCAGCCTCGCCGTCGATCCGCGCAGTATCCCCCTCGGGGCCCCGGTCTTTTTGTCGACCACCTGGCCGGGGGGGGATACGCCGCTGAACCGGTTGCTCGTTGCCCAGGACACCGGTGGGGCGATCAAGGGACGGGTGCGGGCCGATTTTTATTGGGGGATCGGTGATGAGGCGGGCGCCCTGGCCGGCCGAATGAAACAGCAGGGGAAGCTCTGGGTGCTGCTGCCGCGCCCGGTGACGGAAGAGCCCCCGGATACGGCCGGGGCACCGGGAAGTCAGGTGCCGGGAGCGGCACAGGATGACAAGTGACGGACGATCTCCGTGGCGATTATTTCCACGCTCTTGTCGGCAACGCTGATTTCCAGGTCGGCATAATGGTGATAAAGGGACTGGCGGTGGCGAAACAGGGCGGGAAAGGTTTCTCCAGGATCGAGCACCAATCCGCGTTGGTCCATGTCGTCGATGCGCCGTTCCAGTAGTTCCAGAGGGGCGTGGAGAAACACCGTCCGGCCGTGCCGGAGCAGGGCCTTCATGCCCCCCGCGCTGTAAACCGCCGAGCCGCCGGTGGCAATCACCGTCCGACGACAGCCGGCCAGTTGCAGCAGCACCTCCTCCTCCAATCGCCGCAGGGCTTCCATGCCGTCGGTGGCGATGATCTCCTGCAGGCGCCGTCCCGCCCGCGACTGAAGCACCAGGTCGCTGTCGACGAAATCGAGTCCCAGGCGCTTGGCCAGAACCACCCCGATGGTGCTCTTGCCGGCCCCCGGCATGCCGATCAGCACAACGTTCGATTTACCCATCTTCCCGCTCCCGCCGTTTTGCCAGGGTTTTCAGGTAGCGCTCCTTGAGTCGCCGGTTGGCGGCGGCCACTGTGCTGTCGCCGGCGTACCAGGGCGGGATGTCGTCGTAGTCTGGGATGCCGTCGTCGATCAGGTAGCGGGCCCCGGCATGTTTCGGGTAGCCCGCCGGCACCGCGCCGGTGCAGATGATTTGCAGGGGGGCGTCGCCGTCGTTTTTCAGCGCCCGGCGGGCCTCGGGCGGCACCCGCACCATGTCGCCGGCCGTCAGCACCACCTCCTCGCCGTCGATCCACAGCCGGCCGGTACCGGCCAGGACCATGTAGACCTCCTCCTGTTCGCGGTGCCGATGGGTGAAGGTATAACCCTGCTGCGGCGGCAGGTTGATCAGCCCCAACGCCACCGCCGTAAGGTTCAGGCGGTGGCGCGGGGAGGTCAGGGGCGGGAGCTGGTCCCAGTCGAAGTGGACTTTGGTGTACATGAAAACCGGAAGGAAAAAGGGACAAGGGGCAAGGTTCAAGGTTCAAGGTTCAAGGTTCAAGGCAGTTTCTCCTTTAGTCCTCGAACCTCTTAGCCTAGAGTCCATCCGGAAACTCCGGATGGATACGGTGTGGTTTCCGTATGGGAAACGATGGATTTTTAGTCGTGGTAAGGAAATCAAGGGCTTGCGCGGAGGCGTACATCGGTACGCCGCACAAACAAGCCCGCAGATTGACGCCGCCACGGCGGAAAAGACCCGTTTCCGGACTGAAACTAGCCTATCTTCAACACGATTTTGCCGAAGTGTTTGTCCTCTTCCATCATCCGGTGCGCCTCGACTACCCCGTCGAGGGGAAAGACCCGCTCGATGATCGGCACGATGGAGCGGTCGGCGAACTTGGGCAGGGCGCGGCGGGTGAATTCGGCCACGATCTCCGCTTTTTCCGATACCGGCCGGCTGCGCAGCACCGAGCCGATGATCTGCTGGCGCTTGACCATCATCAGCGCCAGGTTGAGTTCGGCCTTGATCCCGGAGATGACCCCGATGATCACCAGCTTCCCCTTGTAGGCCAGGGAGTTCATGTTCGGCGCCAGGTACTTCGCGCCGACATGGTCGAGGATCAGGTCGGCCCCCTTCTTGTTCGTGAAGGCCTTGACCGCATCGGAAAAGTCGGGCGTGGCGGTGTAGTCGATCACCAGGTCGGCGCCGAGCCCTTTGACCCGCTCCATCTTGCTGGGGTGGGCGGTGACGATCTTCTTCACGCTGGGGGTCAGGGCCCGGGCCAGCTGCAGGGCCGCGGTGTTGACCCCGCCGCCGCCGCCATGAAAAATCGCGGTCTGGCCGTCCCGCAGGCCGCCGATCATGAAGACGTTCAGGAAGGCGGTGATGTACGATTCGCAGATGCAGGCCGCCTCCTCGAAACTCATCGACTCGGGGATCGCCATCAGGTGGCTGGCGTAGGCCACGGCGTACTCGGCGTAGCCACCGCCGCCGACCAGGGTCATCACCCGATCGCCTTGCTTCCAGCCGCTGACGCCGGACCCGAGTTCGGCGATGGTCCCTGCCACCTCCAGGCCGAGGATCTCCGAATCGCCCGGCGGCGGGGGATACTTCCCTTCGCGCTGTACCAGGTCGGGGCGGTTGATGGAGGTGGCGGCGACCTTGATCAGGACCTCGCCTTCCTTGGGCTTCGGGGTGTCGACCTCGCCTACCTTGAGCACGTCCAGGCCGCCGAAGCCGTCGAGAAGCACTGCTTTCATGGGATTCTCTCCTTTGCAGGGATCACGAAACAGGGGATAGAACAGTGTTGTCGATTATAGGGCATCCGCTAAACGATTCAACCGCTTTCTCGGCCGAACCGGTTGCCCCTGCAATCTCGGCCGGATAGAATGACTCGGATAGTCCCCTTACCCTCGCCTGGAGATCTCATGACCCGTCAGTGGAAATGCACCGTCTGCGGCTATCTGCACGAAGGCCCGGAACCCCCGGAAAACTGCCCGCGCTGCGGAGCTGCACGCAGTGAATTCATTCCCGTGGAGGCCGAGAAGCTCAATCTCCTGCACGACCTCTGGCAGAGCCTGGTGGTGCATGCCGTGGCGGCGCATTTTTCCAGCGGCCTGGTGCCGGTGGCGGTGCTCTTCTTCCTGCTGGGGCTGGTTTCGGAAAATCCTCATTTCGAACCGGCGGCCTACTACCTGCTCTGGGTGGTCCTGGTGGCTATTCCCATTTCGGTGGTGTCGGGAATTTATGACTGGCGGAGGAAATTCGCGGGGACCCAGGCGCTGATCTTTTACAAGAAGATTGCCCTGGCCATCGTGCTGTTTGTGTTCGGCATCGTTGCAGTCAACCTGCGCCGCATTCACCCTGATCTCGCTGCGGCCGGAGCCTCGATCCAAATCCTATACGGCGCTTTGCTGTTCGGCATGCTCGGCTGCGTGACCCTGCTGGGCCACTACGGGGGCAAGCTGGTTTTCAAGTGGAAGGACAGCCGGCTTTAGGAGCAGCGGCTTGACATCCTCCACCGCCTGCGGGTACAAAAGCAGCTTGCCGCAGTGGCGGCGCATCCATTCCAGCGGAGGCCGGACCATGAAACAGGATATCCCCGAAAAGGGCGCCATCGTCCAGCGCGATCGCGAGCATTACGGGGTTGCCCCGCGCATTCCAGCCGGGATCACCGATCCCGCCACCCTGCGGCGGATTGCCGATGTGGCCGAACGCTATGCTATTCCCCAGATCAAGCTGACCAGCGCCCAGCGCATCGCCCTGCTCGGTTTTCCGGAAGAGCAGCTCGATGCCATCCTGGCCGATCTCGGCGAAGAGCCCGGAGCGGCGATCGGTCTTTGCGTCCGCTCCGTCAAGGTCTGTCCCGGCACCGACTTCTGCAAGCGCGGCCAGCAGGACTCGGTCACCGTCGGGCTCGAGGTCGACCGCCGCTACCACGGCATGCCGCTCCCCTGGAAATTCAAGATGGGCGTTTCGGGTTGCATGAACGACTGCGCCGAAACCTGCATCAAGGACGTCGGGCTGGTCGGGACCCCCAGGGGGTGGCACCTGATGGTCGGCGGCAACGGCGGCAGCCAGCCCCGCCTGGCCCACCGGCTCCTGGAATATCTGCCGGACGATGCCACGGCGTTGGCTGCGGTGGATCATGTTGTGAGCTGGTTCCGGGCCCAGGACCGCAAGTGCCGGCTCGGCAAGTTCCTCGACGAGATGGGCCTGGAAGCCTTGCGTGAAGCGGTGCTGGAGGGATGGCCGGGGTAGGGGAGCGAGAAGGATTGGACTTGATCAGGGGCGAAGCCGATGGGCTTCGCCTTTGTTTTTCCCGGTTAGGCTCGGATTCTCAGCCGAGGCGGCGCCCGGGGCCGCCACCCCCGGGGTCCTGCATTGATTTTGCAGGCACTGTCTCTGGCCGAGGAAAGACAAAACCGGCGGGTCTCGTCCCGCCAGACGAGTTACTTTTCTAATTCGGCTCAGAAAAGTAACCAAAAGAGCCCGGGCTGCCGCCGGCATGGGGTCGCGGCGGGCAGAGCATCCGAATTACCCTTCCTGCGGCATGGGGCTGCGCGTTTTCGTTTGCTCCATCTGCGCAGGGTAGTGGTTGATCCGGCATGCGTTTATGCGGAGCGAACTCCGGCGCTGCGTGGAAAGGCAAAAGCGTATCGAAGCCCCATTCCTCCGTCACCGCCGGGGTGGAACGATCGCAGCGGGGAATTGACCGGCAAATTTCCGAAGCAAGCAGGACAGTCGAGGACGTGCCAATTCCCCTTTCATAAGGGAGGACTTTGAAAAAAGCTGAAAATGCAACCTTGTCAGGTCGTGCTTTGGGGGGAGGGGAGAACGCAAAACGGGAATTTTCCGCTCATTCGTTCTCCGTCCCGGGGTTGCGGACGAACCGGTAGCCGCGGCCGCGGACGGTCAGGAAGTGGCGGGGGGCGGCGGGGTCGTCCTCGAAATAGCGGCGCAGGCGGACGATGAAGTTGTCGAGGGTCCGGGTTTCGGCGTCCGGCGCCATTCCCCAAACCCCCTCGAGAAGTTCGGCCCGGGAGAGGGTCTCTCCTTCGCGGCGGAAAAAGAGCCGCAGCATGCGCACCTCGAGTTCGGTGAGGTTCTGTTCCCCCCGGCTGGTGTGGGCAGTGGCGTTTTCGAGGTCGACCCGGTTGCCGTCGAAGGTGAAGGTTTCCGCGTGGTCGGTGCGGTGGTACCAGGCGGAGCGGCGCAGCATCCCCTTGACCCGTAGCAGGAATTCGTCCAGGGAAAAGGGCTTGGTCAGGTAGTCGTCGGCGCCGGCACTGAGCCCGGCTACCCGGTCCTTTTCCTCGCCGCGGGCAGTGAGCATCAGCACCGGCAGGCGCGGGTCGAGACGACGCAGGCGTCGGCAGACCTGGATGCCGTCGATGCCAGGGAGCATCAGGTCGAGAACCACCAGCGCAAAATCCTCCTGGGCAAAGTTGTCGATAGCCTCCTCGCCGGTGCTCACGTGGACCACCCGGAAACCCTCCTCCTCGAGGTTGAAAATCAGGCCCCGGGCGATACTCGGCTCGTCCTCCACCAGCAGCACGCTCGGCCGATTCATGCCGCCTCCTGGCTAGTGCCTGATCCTTTGAGCAACGGCAGGCGAATGTGGATGGTCGCCCCCCGGCCGGGACCGGCACTTTCGATCCAGGTCCGCCCGTGGTGCAGACGCACCACCGCACGGACGATGAACAGCCCCAGTCCCGAACCGCGGATCGTCTCATCGCTGCGCCTTACCCGGTAGAACAT
Organism: uncultured delta proteobacterium; assembly: GCA_963806685.1. Classification (GTDB taxonomy): domain Bacteria; phylum Desulfobacterota; class Desulfuromonadia; order Desulfuromonadales; family DDH964; genus DDH964. The sequence continues at coordinate 30,093 of CAWDZB010000017.1, read as the reverse complement.
ACGAAAGGCCTTTTTCAGGTGGCGCCGGTCGAACCCCTTGCCGGCATCCTGGAATTCCAGGTGCGCCCACCGCCCTTCCCGGTAGAGGGCGATCCGCAGCTGCGGGGGGCCCTCCGAATAGAGCAGGGCATTCTCCAACAGGTTGCGCAGCACGGTCTCCATGCTGTCCGTCTCGATCTCGGCCCTCAGCCCGGCTTCGATGTCGAGCCGCATGGTGCCGGCCCGGGGGAGGGCATACTGGTGGCGGCGCAGGTAGCCGGCGACGAAGTTTGAAAGATCGGCCGGACTCAGGTGCAGGCGCAGCCCGCGCTGGTCCAGGCGGTTGGCGGAGAGCAGGTTGTCGATCAGGGTGCCGAGACGCGCGGTGTCGCCGAGCATGGTGTCGACAAAGGTCTGCAGCTTCTGCGGCGGGGGCTGGCGCCGGCGGATGGTTTCCAGGTGCAACTGCAAAGAGGCGAGGGGGGACTTGAGCTCATGGGTGACCTGGGCGATGAAGTGGCGCTGGGCCCGGTAGAGGGCCGCCTGCCGTCGCCAGAAGAGGAAAATGACGTAAACGCCGGCGAGAATGGCGGCGAGCAGGACGATTCCCTCGACGAGTATGAACCAGTCGACACCGCCCTGCAGAATTTCCGGGCTGTACTTGGCCGCCAGTTTGCGGATTTTCTGGTGGCTTTCGACAAACCAGATGATCCAGAAAATCAGCAGGACCAGCCAGATCAACTGGATGGCAATGAAAGCGAAAAGCGGATTGACCAGGCGGCCGAGACGTTTCATGCCCTTTCCTTACCACGGCGAAAGACTGCGGAACAAGAGGAATTTGGGTAACTTTTACACAACTATTACATTCCGCTGTCGCACTCCTTGCTAAAATAACGACTATGGTCGACCGGCGCAGGAGAGCGCCCGGCCCTGCAAGGAGCCCTTTCATGATCAAGCCCCTGACCATCGGTCGGTATACCACCCGCTACCCCCTGATCCAGGGTGGAATGGGTGTGCGCATCTCCGCCGGCAACCTGGCCGGGCATGTGGCCCGTTGCGGCGGAGTCGGCCTGGTGGCCACCGCCGGCCTCGGCCTCAACTCTCCTCATTATGACGGCAGCAACTTTTTTACCGCCGATCCGCTGGCGCTCAAGGATGAAATCGCCAAGGCCTATCGCATCGCTCCCGACGGCATTGTCGGTACCAACTGCATGGTCGCCGTCACCAACTACGAAGCGATGGTTCGGGCCTCCTGCGAAGGTGGCGCCAAGCTGATCGTCTCCGGCGCCGGCCTGCCCCTTAATCTGCCCGAAATCACTGCTGACTTCCCCGATGTTGCGCTGGTGCCGATCGTCTCCTCGGTCAAGGCCGCCGAACTCATCGCCCGCAAGTGGGCCAAGTACGACCGTTTGCCCGATGCGGTGGTGGTCGAGGACCCGGACACCGCCGGCGGCCATCTCGGGGAAAAACTGGAGAAGATCGGCAGCGGCGAGTACGACCAGTATGCGACGGTGCGCGGGGTCAAAGCCTATTTCCGCGAAGCCTTCGACGCCGAGATCCCGGTGATCGCCGCCGGCGGCATCTGGGACCGTGCCGACCTGCTGCATGCGCTCGATGAAGGAGCCGACGGGGTGCAGATGGCCAGCCGCTTCGTCTGCACCGAGGAGTGCGATGCCTCGGACGCCTTCAAGCAGATGTACCTCGACTGCCGGACTGAGGACATCGGCCTGGTGATGAGCCCGGCGGGCCTCCCCGGACGGGCCATCCTTACCAACATCGATGCGGTCCGCCAGCGTGATGTCGACCTCGACGTGACCTGCCCTTCGGGGTGCCTGCGCAAGTGCTCCTACAAGGCCGGGCAGGAGCGTTTCTGCATCGTGCATGCCCTCGACCGCGCCCAGCGCGGCGACGTCGAGACCGGCCTGGTCTTCTGCGGCAGCAACGCCTGGAAGGCTGACCGCATCACCAGCGTCCAGGCGATCTTCGACGAGCTGTTCGAATTGGCCGACGGCGTGCCCTTGACGGCCGCCAATTCCACGGCTGTCAATGGCTGAAAGCAGCAGCACAAATTCAGAACTGGAAAGGCAGGCCCCAGGCCTGCCTTTCCAGTTCTGAACTAGCAGGAAGCCTGACGCCGCCTCCTGCGATGGATCGCTGCGGCCGGGAATCAGTCGTCGCGCAGTTTCCGGTAGCGGCGCATCTGCTGGTGAATCGCCCGGAACTTTTGCCGCTGCGCGGCTTCGGCCGAAGAACCGGCGCGACGGTTGAGATGTTCCAATTCCTGCTGCTGGCGCCGGAAGCTGGCCAGGCGCTCCGGGGAAAGTTCCCCTGCTGACGCGGCTGCCAGCACCGAACAGCCCGGCTCGTTCTGATGCCGACAATCGGCAAAACGGCAGCCGGCAGCCAGGCTGTGGATTTCCTCGAAGGTTTCCCCCAGAATCTCTTCTTCCCCGAAAAGCTGCAGCTCACGCATCCCCGGGTTATCGATCAGCAGGCCGCCCGCCGGCAGGAGAAAGAGTTCGCGGTGGGTGGTGGTATGCCGCCCTTTGCCGGCGGCGCTGCTGACCTCCCCGGTCGGCTGCAGCTGCTGCCCGGCCAGACGGTTGAGCAGCGTCGATTTGCCGACCCCGGAGGAGCCGAGCAGGGTAACGGTCCGGCCGGGAGCGAGATAACCGTCCAATTCGTCGAGACCGCTGCCCGTGGCGGCGCTCAGCAGATGAACCGGCACCTCGCCGGCGATCGCGGCAACGGTGCGGAGAAATTCTTCCGGTTCGGGACAGAGGTCGACCTTGTTAAGCACGATCACCGGCCTGGCGCCGCTCTCCCAGACCAGGGTCAGGTAGCGTTCAAGACGCCGCAGGTTGAAGTCCCGGTCCAGGGCGGTGACGATCAGAACCGTATCGACGTTGGCGGCCAGGACCTGGAGTTCGGCACCGCTGCGCCCCTTGCGGCGCCCTGCAGCCACCCGTGCCAGGCAGCTGCGGCGCGGCAACAGGGCGCGGATGACGGCCTCCTGAACGGCCGTTCCGGGCATAAAGGCCACCCAGTCGCCGACCACCGGCGGTTCGCGGCGCAAACGGCCGGGCAGGCGGGCGTTGAGTTCGCCGGTGGTGGTTAACAGGGTATAGAAATCGCGGCTCGCCCGGGACACCCGCGCCGGTCGCAGCTCGGTATCTTCGAGCCGGGCAAGGTCGGCGGCGAAGGTTTGATCCCAGCCGAGTTGTTCGAGAATCATTGCAATCCTTTGGCAAGCGGCGTTCTGTAGACAGCTGCCGGGGATTCTAGCAGAATTTCCTGCCCGGGACCAGCTTCGGACCGGGAGGTGGGGGCAGTTCGAAAATTTACCGCATGCACGGTTTCATTTTACGGGCCGGGAAAAGCATTCAAGATTTTGCCCCAGAGCTGCGCCGCCGGCCGTCCCACTGCAATGGCGGCGTTTGCTTGCTATATTTAAAGCAGATGCGCTTCGATTGCCTGTGAAAGGAGGGTCAGCATGTTGCTCACGGAAGGGACGCTCGGCGAAACGGATCTGAAGGCGGCCTTACGCGAAGCCATCCAGACCGAAAAGGATGCAATGGATTATTATCGCTATGCGGCCGAGCAGATGCGGGATGAAAAGGCGCGCCTGACCTTCAAGGTGTTGGCCGGAGAGGAACGGGAGCATGCCCGGGCCTTCTACCAGGCCTACACCTGGTCGGACCTGGAATCCTTCGAGGCCCTGATCGAGGCACCGCCCAATACCGAGTCCGATTGGTGGCAGGCGCTGCAGCAGGCCATGCTCGGTGGCTTCAACGAGCGTCTGGCCCTGGCCCTGGCGATTGAACAGGAGCGCAACCTGGAAAACCGGCTGCGGGCGATGGCCGAAAAGGTCGGTAATCCCCAGGTGCGGGCCGTTTACCTGGCCAACGCCAACATGACCCATCATCACCTCGAAGTTATTCGCGAGGACTACGAAACCCTGCGCAGCCTTTACCATTGAGGGCGGACCACCGCTGCCCTTCGCCATCCCGACCCCTTGGTGGCGAGATCTGTTCACCGCGGGCTTCCGTTTCTTCGACCGAGACAAGGTTTTCATTTGAGTTCAGCGCCCCGATTGGCTAGGATGGGCGCCTGTTGTTCGAAGGCAAACCACGGGGATCAGGCAATGAGCATTTCGGAACGCTATCGTGATATCGTCACCAACATCGACGTTTTCCTTGACCAATCCCGGGATTCGGGAGAGCCCGCCAAGGAAGCCAGGCATGTGGAAAAGGCCCTGGCCACCCTGCGGGAACTGGTGGAAAGTGTCGGCGAGATCCCCCGCATCCGCCTGGAAAATGAACTGACCCCGGTATTGCTCAAGGCCCACGGCCAGCTCGACCGTGCCCGCCTGCTGTTCGAGGAGAGCGGGGCCGAGGATGCCGGGGCGGCCATCTGGGAACTCGAGCAGCAGATCTACCGGTTGCTCAACGATCTCTAGCAGGCCACCGCCGGCTCAGGCCTTGGCCACGGCTTCTCGCCAGCGGTCGAGCAACTCGCGCCGCCCCGCCTCAGGCAGTTCCGGTAAAAACCGGCGCTGTTCCTGCCAATAAGCCGCCAATTCCGTTTCCCCCGACCAGAATCCGACCGCCAGACCGGCGAGCATCGCTGCCCCGAGAGCGGTGGTCTCCAGCATCCGCGGCCGGATAACCGGCAGCTGCAGCAGGTCGGCCTGCAACTGCAGCAGCAGGTTGTTGGCGGCGGCACCGCCATCGACCTTCAGTCCGACCAGCGGCCCTCCGAGGTCGGCGGCCATGGCCTGGACCAGGTCGAAGATCTGCAGGGCGATCCCCTCCAGGGCAGCGCGGGCCAGGTGGCCGCGGCCGGTGCCGCGGGTGATGCCGGTAACCAGGCCGCGGGCCTCGCTTTTCCAGTGCGGGGCACCGAGGCCGGTCAGGGCGGGAACGAATACCACGCCGCCGCTGTCGGGTACCGAGGCCGCAAGGGCCTCCACCTCCGACGCCTGCTGGATGATGCCGAGCCCGTCCCGCAGCCATTGCACCGCCGCCCCGGCAATGAAGGCACTTCCTTCCAGGGCATAACGGGTCTGATCGGCGACCTGCCAGGCGACCGTGGTCAGCAGCCCGGAACTGCTCGAAACCGGTTGCGCCCCGGTATTGACGAGGATGAAGGCGCCGGTGCCGTAGGTGCACTTGACCTCGCCGGGGGCGAAGCAGGCCTGGCCGAAGAGGGCCGCCTGCTGGTCTCCGGCCATGCCGGCGACGGGGATGCCGTCCGGGAGAAAATCGAGACCGCGGGTCGTGCCATAAGCGTGCGAGGAGGGGCGGATTTCGGGAAGAAGGGCGAGCGGAACTTCCAACTCCCTGGCCAGGTCCGGATCCCAGCCGAGCGTCTCCAGGTCCATCAACAGGGTCCGCGAGGCGTTGCTGACGTCGGTGACGTGGACGGCGCCACCGGTCAGCCGCCAGACCAGGAAACTGTCGACGGTGCCGAAGGCGAGGCGGCCGGACTCCGCCCTTTGTCGCAGGCCGGTTTCTTCCCGCAGCCGCCAGGTCAGCTTGGTGCCGGCGAAGTAGGGATCGAAGACCAGGCCGGTCTTTTTCCGGAACAGCGGGCCCAGACCGCGGGCGTCGAGTTCCCGGCAGATCTCAGCGCTGCGCCGGTCCTGCCAGACGATGGCGGATCCGACCGCGCGGCCGTCACTGCGCTCCCAGACCAGGGTCGTTTCCCGTTGATTGGTGATGCCGATGGCGGCGATCGCCGCCGGCGGGATCTCCGACTGCTCCAGTAGACGGCGCACCGCCTGGCGCACCGAGAACCAGATTTCTTCCGGGTCGTGCTCGACCCAGCCGGGGCGGGGAAAGTGCTGGGGAAAGTCCACCGTCACCCGGTCGCGAACGGTCAGGTCGTTGCCGACCAGCAGGGCGGTGGTGCCGGTCGTTCCCTGGTCGATGGCGAGAATCCAGGATTGCATGAAAACCCCCTGGGGTTGAAGTGGCAGCGCTGAACTTCAAGTATAGGATCCCTGCCAGGGCGGTCAAGATGGTAAGCTTTACGGTAGTCCTGGCCCGCCGTTGGACTGGCAATCTTCCGGAATGCCACCCTCTGCCCGTCGCGCAGATCCCTTGAGGAAACGGGTGCCGGCAGGGGTGCCGCAGACTACGGGATTTGGCAGGGAGGTGTGATCATGCGGATCGGATTGCTGCTGATCTGCTGGGGGGTGCTGGCGGGGACCGCCCTGGGGGCTGGCGGAGTGCGGGTTATCGACGACTTCGAACAGGGCCTGGCACCGGGCTGGCAGAGCAAATCCTTCAAGGGGGAGACCAGCTACCGGGTGGTGGTCGAGGCGCAGGGCAACCACGTGCTGGCCGCCGACAGCCGGGCCGCCGCGTCGGGGCTGGTCTACAAGATCGACTACGATCCCCGGCAATGGCCGGTTCTTGCCTGGCGCTGGAAGGTGGAAAGGGTGTTGACCGCAGGGGATGCCCACACCAAGGCCGGCGACGATTATCCGGCACGGCTCTACGTGGTTTTCCCGGGCTGGTTCTTCCCCTGGACCAAATCCCTCAACTACATCTGGGCCAACAAGCTGCCCGCCGGTTCGATGGTCCCCAACCCATTTACCGGCAACGCCATGATGATCGCGGTGGAGAGCGGGGCGGGCAAGGCCGGGGAGTGGGTGACGGAGCGGCGCAACATCGTCGAGGACTACCGGCGGGCCTTCGGCGATGCTCCCCCCGCGGTCGGGGCCATCGCCCTGATGACTGACACCGACAACACCGGCGAGGTGGTGCAGGCCTGGTACGATGATATTCGCCTGGAAAAGTGAGCGAGAGAAGGCGCCTTGCGGGTTGCAACAGGGGCGCCTCCGGTCTGCCGGAGCGCCCCTGTTGTGTTTCTTGTCCCGGTCTGTGGCTCAGCCGCCGCTTTTCTTGGCCGGCCAGCCGCGACGCTGCAGTTCCCCCAGTAGCAGTTCGCGATGATCCCCCTGGACCTCGATGACGCCATTCCGGACCGTTCCGCCACTGCCGCAGCGTTTTTTCAGCTCGCTGGCCAGTTGCTGAAGGGCATCGGCATCGAGGGGCAGGCCGCTGATGACGGTCACCCCCTTTCCCTTGCGGCCCTTGGTTTCGCGACCGACCCGGACGCCCGCTGATGGCTTGGGCAGTGAAGTTTGGTTCCGGCAACTGCAGCGTGCGACGGGCTGCCCGCAGGCGGCGCAGATTCGTCCGTGCTCGCTGCTGTAAACGAGGGGAGGGCGGTCGTCCCGGTCGGAGGGGCTCACGGCCTACCCCCGGATTTCCCGGCCTCTTCGGGCAGATCTTCAAAAAAGAATTCCAGTCCCTGCCGGGGGCCGGAAAAACCCTTGAACAGGCCCAGGGTGCGGACCGACTCGATCTGCAGCGAGGATGGATCCTGGCTGCCGTTGAGCAGGTCGCGTACCAGCCGCGGGTCGCGCACGATACTCCCCCGGGCGATCTCCTCCGCCTCTTCGGGGCTGTTGGCGCGGACGACCCGGGTCGCCGTAAACCCCATTTTGCGCGGCTCCCCGTCGTAGGGAAGCAGGTAGTTGTGGCCCCGAAGGACTATGCAGTATTTTTTCATAATTTCGCTAAGGCTGTGGATGATCTGCGGGCCGGACCGGTTCCGGCGTCTTGGGCTCAATCCAGGGGAAGTTGCGCGCAGCTCCGGTTCCCGGGATTTCAGGTCCGGACCTCCCCGCCCTCTCCCCTGGCGATTTCCAGTCGGTCGCGGCCGGCGTGCTTGGCCTGGTAAAGGGCCTGGTCGGCCATGCGAATCAGGTCCTCGGCGGTTGCTATCCCCCTGCCGGGAAAGACGGCGGCGCCGAGGCTGACGGTCAACCGCAGCGGGGCGAGGGGACCGTTGAAGGTCTGCGCGGCGACCGCCTGGCGCACCCGCTGGCCGACCTTGGCGGCTTCCTCCAGGGAGGTCTCGGGGAGGAGCAGGCAGAACTCCTCGCCGCCGAAGCGGGCGGCCAGGTCGTAGGGCCGCAGGTGATTGCGGAAGATTTCGGCCACGGCCGCCAGCACCCGGTCTCCCTGCAGGTGGCCATAGGCGTCGTTGACGTCTTTGAATTTGTCGAGGTCGGCCATCACCAGCGCCAGCGGAGCCGCGTTGCGCTGGCTGCGGCGGAATTCCCGATCCAGACTGCCCATCAGGGTCCGGCGGTTGGCAAGGCCGGTGAGCGGGTCGGTGGCGGCCAGTTCCTGCAGGCGCTGGTTGCTTTCACGCAGGCTGTCCTGGAGGCTCTTGACCTTCAGCTGCACCTTGACCCGGGCCAGCAGTTCGGCAGGATCGAAGGGCTTGGCGACATAGTCGCTGGCTCCCTGCCCCAACAGCCGGACCTTTGCCTCCGGGTCCTTGCTGCCGGTCAGCATAATCACCGGGATGTTGGCCAATTCCTCGCGGCTTGCCAGCAGCCGGAGGAATTGGCTGCCATCCAGTCCCGGCATTTCCAGGTCGCACAAAATGATGTCCGTTGGCCGGTCGAGAAGCTGCCGGAACCCCTCCATTCCGTTCCCGGCTTCCCGGAACTCGGCAAACAGGCCGGAAGGCTTGATGATTTCACAGAGCTGGTGGCGTGCGGTCCGGGAGTCGTCGATGATCAGGATGGAATGATTCATAACCCGCTGCCAGGCTGGAGTTCACCGGAAATGGTACGGCCGAAGCAACAGCTTTGTAAAGGAAAAATCCGGGGCCGCGACAGGGGTCCACTAGCCGGCTATAATTGACGAAATCCCACTGAGAAGAGAAAAGGAGGCCCCCATGTCGTTGGTGAAGACTTGGTACACCGCCGCCGATGCCGCGGCCAAATTTGGCGTCGAGAAGAGCCTGGTGTTGAGTTGGGTGGATGCCGGCCTGGTCCGTTGTGAGCGGGAAAACGGCAAGGTGGCCAGGGTCAATATCGACGACGTGCGCCTCGAAGTCGGTGCGCTGGTGCAGGCCGGTGGCCAGGGCTGAGCGCTCGGCGCCGGCTGTTTTCGATGTGGTGGTCATCGGTGGCGGAATCGTCGGTTGCGCTACCGCCGCGGCGCTGCTCGACCAGGCTCCCGGGCTGCAGGTATTGCTGCTGGAGAAAGAGGCGCGCCTTGCCGCCCACCAGACCGGCCACAACAGCGGAGTGATCCATTCCGGCCTTTATTACCGGCCCGGCTCGCTCAAGGCCCGCAACTGCTGTTCCGGCCGGGAGGCCCTGTACGCCTTCTGTGCCGAGCAGGGCATTGCCCACGAGCGTTGCGGCAAACTGGTCGTTGCCACCCGCGAGGAGGAGCTGCCGCTCCTCGACGAACTGGAGCGGCGGGGCCGGGAGAATGGCCTGGAGGGGATTGCACGCCTCGATGCAGCCGCGTTGCGGGAGCACGAGCCGGCGGTCTCGGGGATCGCCGGGCTGCACGTGCCGCAGACCGGCATCGTCGATTTTGTCGCCGTTACCGAGGCCCTGGCGGGCAAGGTGCGGCAGGCGGGAGGGGTGGTGCGGCTCAACTCCCGGGTGGTGTCCATTCGCCGGCAGCAGGACGGGTTCCGGCTCGGCACCTCGCAGGGCGCGGTGACGGGGCGCCGGCTGGTCAACTGCGCCGGCCTGCAGTGTGACCGGGTGGCACGCCTGGCCGGGCTGAGGCCCGAGCTGCGCATCGTCCCTTTCCGGGGGGAGTACTATGTCCTGAAGCCGGAGCGGCGCAAGCTGGTGCGCAACCTCATCTACCCCGTCCCCGACCCCTCCTTTCCCTTCCTCGGCGTCCATTTCACCCGCATGATCGACGGCGCGGTGGAGGCCGGCCCCAATGCGGTCCTGGCCCTCAAACGCGAGGGGTACGGCCGCTGGGATTTTTCATTGCGGGACATCTGGGAAACCTTCAACTACCCTGGTTTCTGGAGTCTGGCCGGACGCTATTGGGACAAGGGGGTGGGGGAAGTTCGCCGTTCCTGCAGCAAGGCGCTCTTCGTCCGGGATCTGCAGCGCCTGATCCCGGCGCTGCGGCGGGAAGATGTGGCGCCCGGCGGGGCCGGTGTCCGCGCCCAGGCCGTCGATCGGAATGGGGGTCTGGTGGATGATTTCCGGCTGCTGACCGGGGAGGGAATGGTTCATGTTCTCAACGCCCCGTCGCCGGCGGCAACTGCTGCCTTGAGCATCGGTTCGACGGTGGCGGAGCAGGTAATGGGCCAGCTTCAGGAGTGAAGGGCGCAGCGCGGTGAGGGGGCAGGCTCGCGGGGCGTTTCAGCAGCAGGTTGACCCACCGCCGCAATCACAGGAGGGTTCCTCCCCGGTCAGCCAGCTGTGGATGATGGCGCTGGCGCAACCGACGCCAGCCTTGACACTGAGGGCAGCCACCGGGCAGTTGCGGGCACAGGCCCCGCATTCCATGCAGCGGTCGAGAGCATCGACCCGGGCCTTGCCAGCCTCGACCGTGAGGACCGCGTGGGGGCAGACCTCGGCACACAGACCGCAGCCGATGCATACCTCGGGGTCTAGGTGCAGGGTGCTCACCCCGCGCAGATAAACCAGGTTCTCCTTCATCCTCCTACCTCCCGACGAATCCCCCGTAAATCCATGCCACCCCGGCAATCAGCAACGCCAGCCCCTGCAGCGGGATGGCGCGACGCATCTCCTTTTCGACCCCGGACGGGGAAGTGAAGGTGCTGGAACCGGTGAAGTTCATGGCGCACCAGGAGGCGACCGCCGGCAGCGCCAGCAGCAGGGCACCGCCGTTCCAGAAGTCGAGCCGTCCCCGAAAGAGCAGCAGTCCCGCCAGGGCCACCACGGCCCCGGTCAGAACGCCCTTGGCGGCAAACGCCCGTCCCGGCAGCCAGGGGAGAAGGATCGGGGTGACCACCGCACCGCTGATCACCCCGGCAAGTCCGGCAACGATGGCGGCGAGACTGCGGGCAAGAACGGCGGTGGGGTGGAACAGCTGCGGTCCCGCCGCCCCGAGCAGCAGCAGGACCAGGACTCCCCAGCCAATCGATTTGCCCATCGCAGTGAGTTCCACCGGTGTCAGGGCCAGCCGCTCAATCGTGGTAAAGCTGACCCGCCGCATGGCCGCGCTCGCCTGACCGCCGGCAAGCAGAAAGTCGGGCAGGTCGGCGGCGCGCACCGGGCCGTAGATGACTTCGAACCCCGATTCACTGCGGACCTGGTGGGCAGCGACGCCGGGAGCCCCGAGCTGGGGAAGGATCAGCGTGCGGTGGGCCACGACCTTGTCCAGCGCACTCTCCCGGACCCTGCGGACAATTTCAGCGGTGCCGAACGTTCCCTTGCCGGCGGCGCACCAGACGTTGATGCCAAAGGTCTCCAGAACCAGAATCCAGGCATCGACGCCGGCCAGCTCCCGGCGCAGACTGTCGAAGCTGAGCTTGTAGTTGGCGGTCACCAGCACCGGGGCGTCGGCATCCGGGGAGCCGACGGCATACAGCCCCGGCGCGATCCGGTAGCGCATCCGCCCCAGTCCCCAGCGCAGCTGCCAGCGGCCGAGAATGTCCACCGGCTGAAGCTTGGTCTCCACCCGGGGAACCGGCCCGACCGCCGTGGTGAGCCAGCCGCGGACGAAGGGCCAGGGGCGCAGACCGGGGCGCTCACCGCCCGGCGCCGCTGGCGGCGACGCGGGGCAGCACTCCGCCCCGGAGTCGGGGTCAATGCTGTTTGTGACCATGGTTTCGGGCGCCGCTCCCGGCGGCGCTTTGGGCGGTCAACAAGGCGGGATGCCCGCGGGGGATGTGGGACTAGTCTGGTCGTCCATGACGTGGTCTCGGGTTGAATGGTTGGATTGGAAGTAGCTCTCCGTCGGCTGGTCCCAACCCGGGCTACTGCGGCCGTCCGCCGCACTTTTTCAGGACGGTGTGGGCGTGGCGCAGCATCCGTTCGGTGGTGGCCCAGTCGACGCACTTGTCGGTCACCGAAACCCCGTAGCGGAGGTCGGACAGGTTCTGGGGGATCGGCTGGTTGCCGGCCTCGATATTGCTCTCGATCATCAGCGAACAGATCGACCGGTTGCCGGCGGCAATCTGGTCGACCACGTTGATCATCACCTCTTCCTGGCGTTCATGATTTTTGTACGAATTGGCGTGGCTGCAGTCGACCATGATGCCGCCGTTAAGCCCGGCCTTGGCGAGCAGCTGCTCTGTGCGCACAATGTCCTCGGGAAAGTAGTTCGGCCGGTCATTGCCGCCGCGCAGGACGATATGAACGTCCTGATTGCCGGTGGTCTGAACGATCGAGTTGCGTCCCTCGTTGTTGATGCCGAGAAAACTGTGCGGATGGCGCGCCGCGCCCATGGCGTCGATGGCAATCTGCAGGTTGCCGTCGGTGCCGTTCTTGAAGCCGACCGGGAAGGAGAGGCCGCTGGCCATCTCCCGGTGGGTCTGGGATTCGGTGGTGCGGGCGCCGATCGCCCCCCAGCTGACCAGGTCGGCGAGGTAGTGCGGGGTGACCGGGTCGAGCATTTCCCCGGCGACCGGCAGGCCGAGCTCGGTGATCGCGCAGAGCAGGCCGCGGGCGACGCCGAGGCCCTTGGAGATCTGGTAGGTGCCGTTCAGGTCCGGGTCGTTGATCAGCCCCTTCCAGCCGACGGTGGTGCGGGGTTTTTCGAAATAGACGCGCATCACCAGCAGCAGCTGGTCCTGCAGCTCGCGGCCGAGCTTGGCGAGCCGCCGGGCGTAATCACGCGCGGCGCGGGGGTCGTGGATCGAGCAGGGCCCGACCACCACCATCAGCCGACGGTCCTGGCCACTGAGGATGTCAATGACCTGCTGGCGGGCAGCGGTCACGAATTCGGCCCCATCCACCGCAAGCGGAAAGACCTGTTTCAGGTCGGCCGGGGCGATGATCGGGGTCAGCCCCCGGATACGCAGGTTGTTGGTCCGTTTCATGGTTTCCCCTTTTTCTGGACAAGCGCGATATCATGCGCAGCGAATCGCCACGCCCTTCAGGGCCGTCACTCTAGCGGTTTTTCATGGGAAAGTCAAAGCCTTGGATGAATCCAGGCCGGGAAATGGTTTGACACTCCGCCGGACCATCGGCTATAAAATGAGGTTCAATGCGGCCGTGCTTCGATTCGGTTGGCTGCGAGGAAAGGACCGGTAATGGATATCCTGTTTTCGACCCTGTCCGACGTCATCGGCCTGGTCTTCCAGATCTACATTTTCATCGTCATTGCCCGGGCGCTGGTCTCCTGGGTCAACCCGGATCCCTACAATCCCATCGTCCGTTTCCTCTACCAGGTTACCGAACCGGTCCTGGCACGGATCCGGCGGGTCATTCCGTCCCAGTTCGGGGGGTTCGATTTCTCGCCGATCATCCTGCTGCTGGCCCTGTCGCTTCTGCAAAGATTGCTGTTGAGGCTGTTGGCACAGCTTGCCTTTGGTATGTAGTGAGGTCGACTTATGCGTATCACCCCCATCGACATCCAGCAGTATCAGTTCAAGACCCGGCCCCTGGGGTATGAGAAGGCCGGCGTTGACCATTTTCTGGAAATGGTAGCCGACGAGCTGGAGCGATTTATGCGCCAGCACCAGGAGCTCAAGGAAGAACTGGCGCGCACCAGGGCGGGGCTCGGGGAGATGCGGCAGCGCGAGGCTACCCTCAAGGAAACGCTGGTGACTACCCAGCGGGTGACCGACGACCTGAAGTGCAATGCCCGCAAGGAGGCCGATATCATCGTCGCCGACGCCCATCTGCAGGCGGAACGGATCGTGCGCGACGCCGAGGATCGGCGCATTCAGCTGATCGGTGAAATCCAGGACCTCAAGCGGCAGAAGATCTCTTTCGAGACCAGCCTGCGGACCCTGGTGGAGAGCCACCTGCGTCTGCTCAACCTGGATGTCGTTACCCTCGAGGACCAGCGCCGGGACGAACGGCTGCTGGAAGAGCGTCTCCCCTTCGAAGGCGAACCGGCCGGCTCTGCCGAAGATGACGATGATCGCGGAGAGCCCTGATGGCAAATTGGCTATCCGGCGATGAGCGGGGCGCGATCCTCCAGGTATTTGTCCAGCCGCGGGCCAGCCGCAACCAGTTGGTCGGCCTGCAGGGGGAAGAGCTGAAGGTCCGCCTTACCTCGCCGCCGGTGGAGGGCGCCGCCAACAAGAGCTGCTGCGAGTTCTTTGCCAAGCTCCTGGGTGTCGCCAAGGGAGCCGTCGAACTGCTGGCGGGGGAGACCTCCCGTCACAAGCGGCTGCTGGTCCGCAGCCTTCCCACGGAAGAGGCCCGACGCATCCTTTCCGAAAAACTGGGTCAATAAAGCCCAGGCTCCTGCCGTCCCTCCTTTGCCTTGCCTCCTGCCTCGCTTCTTCCCCGCGTTCCCTTCGGCCTCTTTCCCGGGTTGCAGCTGCCGGATATTCCGCGTAGAATGCCGCCACTTCAGTGCGGAGTCAGACCATGGACAAGCGAATGGTCCTTATCACCATGACCGGCCAGGACCAGCCGGGAATCATCGCCGCGGTAACCGCCGAGGTGGCCGCCTCCGGGGCGCGCATCCGCGATATCGAGCAGACCGTCACCCACACCCTCCTTTCCCTGTCGCTGCTGATCGACTTTCCTCCCGGCGAGAGCGACCGCAAACCGCTGATCAAGGATCTGCTGTTCCTGGCCAAGGAACTTGGCCTCGATCTCGATTTCCAGGTCCTTTCCGAGGCGGAGTACCGGCGCAAGACCACCCGCAACGCCTACGTGGTGACGATCATGGGCGGCGAGGTGAGCGCCCAAGCCCTCGCCCGCGTGTCGCGCATCCTCGCCGACCACGACGTCAACATCGAGCGGATCAGCAAACTTACCCAGGGGCAGCTGCGCTGCGTCGAGTTTCTGATCTCTACCCCGCCGGAACTGGAGGTCAAGGTGTTGACCCGCAAGCTGCTCCACGCCGGCACAAGCGTCGGGGTCGACATTGCAGTGCAGAAGGAGAGCCTCTACCGCCGCGCCAAGCGCCTGGTGGTGATGGACATGGATTCGACCCTGATCCAGATCGAGGTGATCGACGAATTGGCACGCATCGCCGGGGTCGGCGACCAGGTGGCGGCGATCACCGAACGGGCCATGAACGGCGAGCTCGACTTCGATGGCTCGCTGCGTGCCCGGGTCGCCCTGCTCCAGGGAATGCCGGCCGCCGCCCTGGAGGAGGTCTACCGCAACATCCCACTCACTCCCGGCGCCCGCACCCTGATCACCGTCCTCAAGCGCCTCGGCTTTCGCACCGCGGTCATCTCCGGCGGCTTCCGCTTCTTCACCGACCGCCTGAAAAACGATCTCGGCCTCGACTACGCGTTTGCCAACCAGCTGGAGATCGTCGACGGGGTGGTGACCGGCAAACTGGTCGGCGAGGTCGTCGACGGGGCGCGCAAGGCGCAGCTTTTGGAGGAGATCGCCGAGCGCGAGGGGATCACTCTTGACCAGACCATCGCCATCGGCGACGGCGCCAACGACCTGCCGATGCTCGGCAAGGCCGGGCTGGGGATCGCCTTCAACGCCAAGGCGCGGGTGCGCGAGCAGGCCGATACCCACATCAACCAGCAGAACATCGATTCCATTCTCTACCTGCTCGGCCTCTCCGAACAGGAGACCGCCGAGATCGCCGGGTGAAACTTCCAGCCCCCCTCATCGAAGGCCGGCTGCTGCGCCGCTACCAGCGTTTTCTGGCCGACGTCGAGCTGGAAGGCGGCCGCGTCGTCACCGCCCATACCCCCAACACCGGCAGCATGCAGCAGTGCGCCATCCCCGGCCACCGGGTCCTGATCTCCGAGGCCGCCAATCCCCAGCGCAAACTGAAATACACCCTGGAGCTGATCGCGGTGAACGGCCACTGGGTCGACACCCACACCCACCGCACCAACCGGGTGGTGGAGGAGGGGCTGCGCAGCGGGTCGATCGCCGAGCTGGCCGGCTGCCGGGTCACTCCCGAAATGAAATTCGGCGCCAGCCGCCTCGATTTCTGCCTGGAAAAGGACGGGGCGCGCACCTTCGTCGAGGTCAAGAACGTCACCCTCTGCTGTACGGAGAGCGTCGCCTGCTTCCCCGACGCGGTCACGACCCGCGGCCAGAAGCACCTGCGCGAGCTGCTGCGAGCCCGGCAGGAGGGACACCGGGCGGTGATTTTCTTCCTCGTCCAGCGCGGCGAGGCAACCGCCTTCGCCCCCGCCGACCACATCGACCCCGAGTACGGGCGGCTGCTGCGGGAAGTGGCGGGAAAGGGAGTGGAGGTGCTGGCCTACAAGAGCGTCGTCTCTCCAGAGGAGAACCGGGTGGGGGAGAGAATACTGGTCATTCTTTAGGACCAAGTTTTAAGTTTTGGGTTTTAAGTTGAAGGCAACCCAAAACCTAAAACACAAAACTTAAATCGGATTTTATGAGAAGTGTCGGCCTGATCACCGAATACAATCCCTTCCACAACGGCCATCGCCACCACCTGCAGGAGAGCCGGCGACTCGCCGATGCCGAAGTGGCGGTGGCGGTGATGAGCGGGCATTTCCTGCAGCGCGGCGAGCCGGCATTATTCGACAAGTGGCTGCGCACCGAGATGGCCCTCGCGGCGGGGGTCGACGTGGTGGTCGAGCTCCCCTTTCCCTTCGCCTGCAACAGCGCCCCCTACTTTGCCCAAGGCGCGGTGCAGGCGCTCACTGCTCTGGGCGTAGATTATTTCTGCTTCGGCAGCGAGAGTGGGGATCTCGGCGCCTTGCAGGCAGCGGACGGGCTGCTGCTGGCCAACGAAGCGCGGATCGCCGTCGCCACCCCCGCTCTGCTGCGCCGCGGGCTTCCCTACCCCGAGGCCCGGGCGCAGGTGGTGCGGGAGCTGGCGGGGGAGGATGCCGCGGCCATTCTGGATACCCCCAACAACATCCTCGGTCTTGCCTATCTGCGCGCCCTGCGAGAGTGCGGCAGTTCCATCCGCCCTCTGACCATCCCCCGCGCCGGCGCCGGCTACCACGACACCGAGGCCAGCGGCAGTATTGCCAGCGCCACCGGCATTCGCCGCCTGCTGGCGGCGGGGGAACCGGTCCTGAACTACCTTCCCGCCGCCGTCCAGCTCCCATTCCTGCGCGCCGTCAACCGCGGTCTCCATCTCGACGAGGAACACCTCCACCGCCTGCTGGTCGCCCGCATCCTGCGCGGGGCGGAAAGCCTGCGCGGGCTCTACCAGGTGGCGGACGGCCTGGAGCAGCGCCTCTTCGCAGCGGCGCTGACCACCGGCAGCTATGCGGAACTGGTCGACGCCGTCAAGTCCCGCCACTTCACGCGCACGCGGGTGCAGCGCATCCTCGCCCACCTCCTTAACGAGAGCACGGCCGCGGCGATGGCGACCATTCTCGAGGCCGGCCCCCGCTATCTCCACCTGCTCGGCACCAGCAGCCGCGGCCGGCGTTTCCTGGCTTCCCGGCGCAAGTCCCTGACCCTGCCGCTGATCGGCAACTTTTCCCGCATTCATCCGCTGTTGAAGCGGCGCTACGGCCCGGGTACCAGGGACTTTGAATTGGCCGAGAAGATGCTCGAATACGAGCTGCGGGCTACCCGCAACTACACCCAATTGACCAGGAACTGGAGCGGTGCCAACCGCAACCGGGACTTTTTCGAAGAACCGTTCTTCCTTCCCTGATCCTTTTCCCGGCGCCCGTCCCTCCTTCCTGCCCCGGGTTTTTACGTTATAGTTCCTGCGTTGACCTGCCGCTTTAGTGCCGGGAGGAACGCAATGATCTGCCTCGCCTACGACGGATCGCTCAACGGCGACTGGGTTGCCCGCTACGCCATCCACTTTGCCGCCGGCTGCGACGACCGGACTCTGAACCTGTTCCACGTCCTTGACGGCAGCCTGGCCCCTGCCGCCCTCGATGCCAAGCTGGAGCATTTGCGGCGGGAGTGCGGCGCCCAGGGAGTCGAACTCTTCCCCGAGCTGCTGCCTCCCGGCCAGGGGACCCTGTCCACGCTGCTGCACGCTTTTCCCGCCGATCCCGGAGCGGTCGTGGTCTGCGGCACCCGTGTGCGCGGCGTCGGCAAGCCGCTGCTTGCCGGGACGGTGGCCGAACGGCTGCTCGCCCTCTCGCCGTTGCCGGTCCTGGCGCTGCGGGTGGTGCAGCCCGGGCTGCTCGGCGCCCCCCACGACCTGCTCCTGCCCTTGGCCGGGCACCCCCGCGGCTTCGCCCCGGCCTGGCCGATCTTCCGCCTTTTCCTTCCCCAGCTGAGAAGCGTCCATCTACTGCGCGGCATGGTCGTCAGCCGCCGTCGTCTCGGGCGCTTCGCGCCGAAGGAGTTGCAGGCCCTCCGCCAGGAGGGGGCGCGTTACCTCGCCGAGATCAGCGAGGAGATCCGGAGACTGCGCGGCGCTCACGCCTTTTTCCTCGACAGCCGCATCGTGGTCAGCGACGACTGGGTCGCTGAAATCCTTGTCCATGCCAGCCGGCTCAAGTCCCAGGTGGTTCTTCTCGGGGCCTCCCAGCGCTCCAGGCTTTCCCGGCTGTCGCGGCTCTGGGAGGGCGATCCTTTGGAACGGGTGCTGCGGCGCACCCCCTGCGACGTGGGGATCTACCGGGGATGAACGGCACGGCGCGGCAGATCCAGCAGCTTGCCCCCGAGGAAGTGTACGAATCCCTGGGCAGCCGTCCCGAGGGGCTGACTGAGAAGGAGGTAGCGGAGCGGCGGCTGGAGGTCGGACCCAACAGCGTCGAGATTCCCGATCCCTGGAAATGGCTGCGCCAGCTCGGGCGGCAGTTCACCAATTTCTTCACCCTGCTGCTCCTCTTCTCCGCCGGTATTTGCTTCGTCGCCGACCGCCTCCAGCCCGGCGAAAGCATGAACGTCCTGGGCTGGGCGCTGGCTGGAGTGGCTCTTCTCAACGCCGGTTTCAGTTTTCTCCAGGAATACCGTGCCGAAAAGGCCATGGAGGCACTGCAGAAGTTTCTGCCGCAGCAGGTGCTGGTTACCCGGGACAGCCGCCCCCAGCGCATCCGCAGTGAGGAACTGGTCCCCGGCGACCTGCTGATTATCGCCGAGGGAGACCGCATCCCGGCCGATGCGCGCCTGGTGCAGGGCACCGACCTGACGGTGAACAATGCGCCCCTCACCGGCGAGGCCAAGCCGCGGCTGCTGCGGTCAGCCGCCGTCGACAAGCGGCTGGCGGAGAGCGACAACGTCGCCTTCGCCGGCTGCAGCGTGTTGCGCGGCAGCGGTGAGGCGGTGGTCTTCGCCACCGGCCTGCGCACCGAATTCGGCAAGCTGGCGCAGCTCTCCCAGGAGATCCGCCACACCCCCTCCCCCCTGGAGCGGGAGACGACCCACATGGTCCGGGTGCTGACCCTCATCGCCGTCGGCATGGGGGTGAGTTTCTTTCTCTATGGGGTGTTCAGCGGTCGCTCCCTGTGGGTCAACCTGGTCTTCATGATGGGGATTATCGTCGCCAACGTCCCCGAGGGGCTGCTGCCGACCTTCACTCTGTCGCTGGCCATGGGCAGCCTGCGTATGGCGAAGAAGAACGTCCTGGTGAAGGGGCTCAGCGCCGTCGAGGCGCTCGGCGCGGTGCATGTGATCTGTACCGACAAGACCGGCACCCTGACCCGTAACCAGCTGCGGCTCACCCGTCTGGCCGCACCGGGCGGCGAGCCGATGGCGGACCGGGAGAAGGAACAGGCGTTGCTGGAGCTGGCGTTCTACGCCAGCCAGCTGCGTCCTGGGGAGACGGGGACTCTCGGGCGATCCCCTCGATGTGGCGATCGCCGCGGCGCTGGCAGAGGCCGGCGGCGACCCGGCTGCCGGTTCAGCAGCGGTGCAGCGGCACTTCGCCTTCGATGTCGACAAGCGCCGGGCCGGAGGCATCGCGACCACGGCGGAAGGAGCGGTCTTCGTCGTCAAGGGGGCGTGGGAGATAGTGCGGATGCTGCTCACCGCTCCGCCGGAGGGGGCCGACCAGGCGGTGCACCGTCTGGCGGCGGCGGGGCTGCGGGTGATCGCCGTGGCCTGGCGGCCGCTGGCGGCGGAGGAGGTCGCAGGGGAACAGGCAGCGCTGGAGGAGGGACTGACCCTGGCCGGTTTCCTTGGCGTCGAGGACCCGCTGCGGCCGGAGGTGCCGGAAGCGGTGACGACCTGCGGCCGGGCGGGCATCGCGGTGATCATGGTGACCGGCGACCACCCCGACACCGCCCTGGCGGTGGCGCGCAACAGCGGCATTGTGCCCATGGCCGCCGGCAGCGACGCGGTCTTGACCGGCGATGTCCTGGAGCAGCTCACCGAGGCGGAGTTGGCCGTGCGGCTGGAATCCGGTATCCGCATTTTCGCCCGCACCACCCCGGAGCAGAAGATGAAGATTGTCGCCGCCCTCAAGACCCTCGACAAGGTGGTGGCGATGACCGGCGATGGGGTCAACGACGCCCCGGCCCTCAAGGCGGCGGATGTCGGCGTCGCCATGGGCCTTGGCGGCACCGACGTGGCCCGCGCCGCGGCGCAGATCATCCTCCTCGACGACAACTTCGCCTCGATCGTCGCCGGGGTCGAGGAGGGGCGCACGGTCTTCGCCAATATCCGCAAGTTCACCAACTACGTGCTGGTCAGCAACGGCCCGGAAATCCTCCCCTACCTGCTCTTCATCCTGTTGCCGGTACCGCTGGCGCTGACCGTCATCCAGATCCTCACCATCGATCTCGGTACCGACATCGTCCCCTCGATGGCGCTGGGCCAGGAACCCCCCGACCCCGAGGAGATGACCAAGCCGCCCCGGGATCGCAGCCGGGGGCTTCTGACCCGGCCGCTGATCGTCCACAGTTATCTCTTTCTCGGTCTGCTCGAGGCCCTCTGGTCGCTGGCTCTTTTCTTCCTGGTGCTGGTAAATGGGGGCTGGCAGTGGGGAATGGAGCTGGCGGCCAACGATCCTCTCTACCGCTCGGCCACCGGGATCGCCCTGGCGACCATCCTGCTGATGCAGATCGGCAACCTGCTCGGCCGTCGTTACCGGCGGCGCTCGGGGCTTGATCGCGGGGTGTTCGCCAACCGGCTGATGCTGCTGGGAATCGCGATCCAGGTCATCTTTTCGGCGGCGCTCCTTTACTGGCCGCCGCTGCAGCGGGTGCTGGGAACCGGGCCGGTGGCGCCGGGGATCTTCCTGCTCGCCTGGCTGGGTGTCCCGCTGATCTTCGGCCTCGATTACCTGCGCAAGCGGTTGCTGTTGCCGGAGGAAAAGATCGGGTGAAGCAAAGGAGGCTGCCGTGAAGGAGACAAAAAGTACTGCCAGGTGTGCGGGCGGGGGCGGGTTAGGGGGCAGGGCCGCCTGATGTCGGCGGCGCTGGTGAGTGCGCCGGTGGCCGAGGCGATCCGCAAGGAGGTTCCCGACTGGAGCAGCGAGGGGATGATCTGCCAGGCCGACCTGAACCGCTATCGGATCCGCTACATCCAGGGACTCCTCGAAGACGAGAAGGGGGAGCTGACCTCGCTCGGAGCAGCAGGTGCTCGATTCCTTGGCGCGGCAGGAGACCCTCTCGGCCAACATCGACGCCGAGTTCGAGCGCAAACTCTCCTTCGGCGAGCGCCTCTCCGACCGGATCGCGGACATCGGCGGCAGCTGGGGCTTCATCTGCAGTTTCGGCGGCTTCCTGCTGCTGTGGATCGTCGCCAACTCCCTGGCACTGCTGCGCCACCCCTTTGATCCCTATCCCTTCATCCTGCTCAACCTGGTCCTCTCCTGTCTGGCGGCGATCCAGGCGCCGATCATCATGATGAGCCAGAACCGCCAGGAGGCCAAGGACCGGCTGCGCTCGGAAAACGACTACCGGGTCAACCTCAAGGCCGAACTGGAAATCCGCCACCTGCACGAGAAGATCGACCATCTCCTCTCCCGGCAATGGGAGCGGCTGGTGGAGATCCAGCGCATCCAGGTGGAGTTGCTGAGCGAGATGGGGAAGCGTGGATAGGTTTGATGGAACCGGCGGGATTACTCGGTGATCAGGTTGGGAAGTTCGTCGGTGTCGTCGGACTTGCGCGGGAAGCGCTCCGCGAGCAGGTCGCCGCAGCGGCCGATGGCGGTGCACAGGGCGTCGCAGGTCTGCCCGGCGCGGATGCCGGCGGTGATGGTGGCGACGACCCCATCCCATTCCGGCTGCGGGACGACGGCACTGATGCCGGTGTCGGCCAGCACCCGTACCCGGCGCTCGAAGAGGGAGATGAGGATCAGCACCCCGGTGGCGTCGCGAGTCTGGTAGAGGCCGTGCTGGAGAAAGGCTATCTGGGCCTTCTCCTCCACCTCGGCGGCCATCTCCGCCGGGTGGATCAGACGCCGCTTGAGACCGGGTAGAAAGTGGACCAGATAGCGCAGCGGCAGGTAGGCGAGGAGAAAGACCGGCAGGAAGACCCACACCGAGCTGTGGCCGAAGCCCCAGGAGGCGAGGACCCCCAGGCCAAGGGCGAAAAATCCGCCGCCGACGATCTCCGCCCGGGGATAGCGGTAGGACTCGTCCACGACCAGCGGTACGATCTCGCCGCTGGTGCGGGACTCGGCCTCGCGTACCGCGGCCTCGATGCGGGCTTTTTCATCTTCGGTGAACATGGTTTTCGCCGTCAGTTTGGGCATTGCATGGCCTTAATGTTGAGTCCTGAGTCCTGAGTCCTTACCAGCCTCCCGACGAACCGCCGCCGCCGAAGCCGCCGCCACCGCCGGAGAATCCCCCGCCACCGCCAAAGCCCCCACCGCCGCCGAAGGGAGGACCGCCGATCCAGAACCCGCTGCGCCGGTAGCGACTGCCGCGGGGACGGAAGACGCCGAGCAGGAAAGGGCCGAAGAAGAGGAGGGTGACGAGCAGGCCGAAGGGATTGCGGCGGTGCTTCTGGGTGGTGCGACCGGTTCCCTGGTACTCGCCGCGCACCGCTTCCATCATTGCCGCTACGCCGGCGGTGATCCCGCCGTCGAAATCCCCCTGCTTGAAGCGCGGGGTGATCTCGTTGTCGATGATGCGCCCGGTGAGCAGGTCGGTCAGGCGTCCCTCCAGGCCATAACCGACTTCGATGCGGATCTTGTGATCGTCCTTGGCGATCAGCAGCAGGGCGCCGTTGTCCTTCCCTTTCTGGCCGATCTTCCAGTTTTCCGCCACTTTGATGCTGTAATCCTCCAGCGGCTCCCCCTTCAGGGAGGGGATCGTGAGGACCGCGATCTGGGTCGAATCGCTCTGCTCGAAGGCCTGCAGCGCCTGGTCGAGCCGCTGGACGGTGGCCTGGGAGAGCATCTCCGCGGTGTCGGTGACGTAGCCGGTGGGACGTGGCACGTCCAAGGCTCCGGCCGTCGCCGGCAGGGCGATCAACAGCAGGATCAGTGCCCAGAGTCGGTAACGCATCCTAGAACTTCACTTTCGGGGCCTGCTCGGCGCCGGCTTCGGCTTTGAACGGCTCCTTGCGCTCCAGGTGCAACAGGAAGTTGTTGGTCAGGTTGTTGGGAAAGGTGCGGATCGAGGTATTGAAAATCCGCACCGCCTCGTTGTAGCGCTGGCGGGCAACGTTGATGCGGTTCTCGGTCCCCTCCAGCTGGTGCTGCAGGTCGCTGAAGTTCTGGCTCGCCTTGAGGTCGGGATAGCGCTCGGCGACCACCAGCAGCCGCGAGAGGGCGCCGGAGAGCTCGCCCTGGGCGGCCTGGAAGCGCGCCATGGCGGCGGGGTCGTTGAGATCCTTGGCGCTGAGATTGACCTGGCCGACCTTGGCCCGGGCCTGGGTCACGGCTTCCAAGGTCTCCCGCTCGTGGGCGGCGTAGGCCTTGACCGTCTCCACCAGGTTGGGGATCAGGTCGGCGCGGCGCTGGTAGGTGGCCTCGACGTCGGCCCAGGCGGCGGTGACCCCTTCCTCGTTCTTCTGGATCTGGTTGTAACCGCAGCCGGAAAGGGCCAAAAGCGGCAGGAGCAGCAGCAGCGACAGCAGTTTCTTGGTCATGAGGTGAAATCCTCCGGGGAAAGAATGTTTTCTGCAATATAGTCAGTGCCGCCCGGCTTGTAAAGGCGGCGGAGGCTATTTCTCTGGGGGCGGGAAATTGTCGAGGGAGCGGGCCGACTTGTCGACGGCTTCCGGCTCTTCGAGCTCCCGGTCGCCGCCGGCCCCCAGCTCGCGGAATTTGCGGGCGGTGACCAACACCCGTGTTTCCAGGGAGCCCACCGCCTTGTTGTACCCCTCCACGGCCCGGTCGAGCCCCTTGCCGACGCTGGCGAAATGACCGGCCAGACTCGCCAGGCGATCGTACATCTCCTTCCCCAGGTCGCTGATCTTCTGGGCGTTTTCGGCCAGCTGCTCCTGACGCCAGCCGTAGGCCACCGCCCGCAGCAGGGCGATCAGGGTGGTGGGCGTGGCGAGCAGTACCCTGCTGTCGACGCCGAATTCGATCAGTTCGGGATCCTGTTCGAGGGCGGCGGAGAAGAAGGTCTCGCCGGGGAGGAAGAGGACCACGAATTCGGGGGTCGGCTGGAACTGGGCCCAGTAGTTCTTGGCCGAGAGCTTCTGCAGATGGTTGCGGATCTGGCGGGCATGGTCCCGCAGGTGCCGGCGTCGTTCCTCTTCATCCCGGCTCTCGAGGGCCTCCAGGTAAGCCTGCAGGGGGGCCTTGGAGTCGACCACGATATTCTTGCCGTTGGGGAGCTTGATGACCATGTCGGGGCGCAATCGTCCCTCTTCGCTGTTGGCTGTCTCCTGCTCGACGAAGTCGCAGTAGTTGACCATCCCGGCCATCTCCACCACCCGGCGCAACTGGATTTCTCCCCAGCGGCCGCGCACCATCGGCGCCCGCAGCGCCTTGACCAGGTTGCCGGTCTCGCTCTCCAGCCGAGCCTGGGTGACGAGCAGCGAGCGGAGCTGTTCGTCGAGCCGGGCGTAGGCCCCGGTCCGGGCCTTTTCCAGCCCCTGGATCTGGGCATCGACCTTGCCAAGGGACTCCTGCAGCGGCTTGACCAGCTGGTCGATGGCCTGCCGGCGGCTGTCGAGGTCGCTGCGGGCTCCTTCCTGGAACCGCTCCAGGGTCGTTTTGGCCAGGTGCAGAAAGGCCTGGTTGTTGCTGGAAAGGGCTTCGGCGGACAGGGCTTTGAAGGCATCGGCCAGTTTCTGCCGGGCTTCCTCGAGCAGGGCGAGTTTCTCCGCGGCAGCGCGCTGTTCGGCTTCGAGCCGGACCTCCAGTTGCGCGACCTGGCTCTGGCGCCGGGCATTGTCGTCCCGCAGCCGGCCGATCTCCGACTCCGCCTGTTGCAGACGGTTGCGCTGCTCCTGCAACTGGCTGTCCCGTCCGGCGAGGCGTTCGTTCAGGGTGCCGACCTCCGTCGCGGCGGCATGGTACCCGGCCTCTCGGGCGCGGCGGATCCTGCCGGTCAGCAGCAGGGCGGCCACGCCGAGTCCGAACACGATTCCGGCTCCGAGTGCCCCCAGGAGCCAAGGTGAAACTGGGGTCATAAGATCCTCGCCGAGGTGGATTCAGCGGTACCATAGCAGGCTTGGCGAGTGGCCGCAAATCAAAAGGGGGCTAGTGTTTTGAGGCTGATGGCCTCGCTGGATCGGTATGATTTTCTGCGACGGCCGCAACCCGGGAAGGTGAGGTCGGGGATGAAAAAGGAGGGGTTTCTGAACGCCCTGGCCTCCGGGCTATGGAGTCCGGGCTTGCCGGGATGGGCCTTTTGCAGCGGCAACGCTCTCATTCTCCCCGGCGACCGGGCAATCAGGGTCTTGAAATCCTGCGGGGACCGGCGCGGTGAGATTCTTGGGAAGAAGTGCGCTCCGGCCGCTTCTGGACAAACCGGATCAAGGTGCGGATCGAAGGGTGAACCAACAACCCCGGTCCCAGCCATTTCCTCCACAGTGTCAGGCTGGGAACCAGGGTGGTAGTCAAAGTCGAGGAAGGGGATTAGGGCTTCTGACGCTTCTGGTGCTGCCGGGATTTCCGAATACGGCCGCGCAGGGCAAAGAACAGGCCGATGAGCAGCAGGCCCCAGATGGTGGCAAAGAGGATCGTTTCGCTTCCAGGCATGAGCATTCTCCCTCCGGCAGCAGGAGCCAGCTGCGGACGAAGCGCAGAGGCCGATTTCTCCCTATTCTGGGCCACCGCGACGCCGGTCACCTTGACGCAGGTCAAACCTGGTCACGGAGGGGGGGAGAACTTAGTGCCGGCAGTAATCCTGCAGGGCCTGCTGGAAGTTCTTCAGGCCGACCCCGGAGAGTTCGGCCGGGGTTGCGCATTCGGGACAAAGGGTTCGGTGAACGGGGGAGATGTCGGAGAGGTCGCGGTTGACGGGTTTCTTGCACTGCGGACATTGGAAGACGATCGACAGACCCATGGCGATTCCTCACGGAAAAAGGGGAAGACTTAGGCGGGGCTAATACTTTGCCAAAAGTCGCAACCCAACGCAAGGGAAAAACAACGGCGCCGCCCGGGAAGGCTCCCTGGACGACGTATGGAACTCACCGGGAAGTTATGCTAGGATGGCAGTCAAATCAAGATAACTACAGGGGGAGAAAAACGTTGGCCAAACAGGAAACTTCGGGCAATACCCGCAGTGTAGAGCAGACTCGCGTTCGCCGGGTGACGCCCTCCTTGTTCAAGGTGTTGATGCACAACGACGACTACACGACCATGGAGTTCGTTATCCAGATGCTGGAGTTGGTGTTTCACAAGCCGGCAACGGAGGCCAACCGGATCATGCTTAGTGTCCACCTGCGGGGTTCCGGACTTTGCGGGATCTTCCCCTGGGAAATCGCCGAAACCAAAGTGGCGCGAGTCCATTCCCTGGCCCGGGAAGCCGGTTTTCCCCTCAAGTGCAGTATCGAACAGGCCTGAAGGGAGTATGATGTTCAACCAAGCTGTTCAATTGACCTTTTCCCTGGCGGTTCGGGAGGCGCAGCGCCGTCACCACGAGTTTCTGACCTCGGAGCATGTCCTTTTCGCCATGCTGTTCGACGAATCCGCTCAGGAGATCCTGCGCAGTTGCGGCGGCGACACCGAAGTCATGGAAAGCCAGCTGGAGGATTACTTCAATCGCCACCTGGAAACGCTGCCGGAGGAGGCGGAGGCGGTTCCTGAACAGACCGCTTGGCCTGCAGCGCATTCTGCAGCGGACGGTGATGCACATGCAGGCCGCGGGCAAAAAGGAGATCACCGTCGGGGATGTGCTGGCCGCGATTCTTGAGGAGCGTTCCTCGCACGCGGCGCAGATTTTGGAGAATCAGGGTGTTACCCGCCTCGACGTGCTGAACTTTATTTCCCACGGGGTGGCCAAGGTGCCTCCCCAGGAGCGCGGCGCAGGTTCCGCTCCCCAGCAGGGTGGGGAGGCCGCTCCGGCGAAGGGCGGGAGCCCGGCGCGGGACCCGCTCGAGTGTTACACCGTCAACCTGCTGGAACGCGCCCGCGAGGGCAAACTCGATCCGCTGATCGGCCGCAGCGTCGAACTGGAGCGGACGATTCAGGTCCTCTGCCGTCGCCGAAAGAACAACCCCCTCTTTGTCGGAGAGCCCGGGGTCGGCAAGACCGCCCTCGCCGAAGGCCTGGCCCTGATGATTCACCACCAGGAGGTGCCGGAACTGATCGCCGACGCGGAGATCTACGCCCTCGATATGGGAGCGCTGCTCGCCGGCTCCAAGTTCCGCGGCGATTTCGAGGAGCGCCTCAAGGCGGTGGTGGCAGCCCTGCAGAAGAAGCCCGGGGCGATCCTCTTCATCGACGAGATCCACACCGTGGTCGGCGCCGGCGCCACCAGCGGCGGGTCCCTCGATGCCGCCAACATTCTCAAGCCGGTGCTCGGCGCGGGGGAACTGCGCTGTATCGGCTCGACCACCTACGAGGAGTACCGCAACCTCTTCGACAAGGACCGGGCCCTCTCGCGACGGTTCCAGAAGATCGACGTCCTCGAACCGTCGGTGGAGGAGACGGTGGGGATCCTCCAGGGGCTGCGCGGTCACTACGAAGTCCATCACGGGGTTCGCTACAGCGACGCGGCGCTGCGGGCGGCGGCGGAACTCTCCGCCCGCCATATCAACTACCGCCACCTGCCGGACAAGGCGATCGATGTCATCGACGAGGTCGGCGCCTACTGCCGCCTGCATCCCCAGGCCCGCCGATCGATCGGGGTGGCCGAGGTGGAGGCGGTGGTGGCCTCGATGGCGCGGATTCCGGCGCGCAGCATCTCCGGCTCCGACCGCAAGCGGCTGAAGAACCTGCAGCCGGCGCTACGCCGCCAGGTCTTCGGCCAGGATGCGGCGATCGATCTGCTGTGCCGTTCCATCCTGCGCGCCCGCGCCGGGCTCGGCCATCCCGAGAAGCCGACCGGCTCCTTTCTGTTCACCGGTCCCACCGGGGTCGGCAAGACCGAGGTCGCCCGCCAGCTGGCGGCCGCGCTGGGGGTCGAGTTCCTGCGCTTCGACATGAGCGAGTACATGGAGAAACATTCCGTGGCCCGCCTGATCGGTGCGCCTCCGGGTTATGTCGGATTCGAGCAGGGTGGCCTTCTGACCGACGGGGTCATCAAACACCCCTACGCGGTTCTGCTCCTTGACGAGGTGGAAAAGGCCCATCCCGACCTGTTCAGCATCCTGCTGCAGGTCATGGACCACGGCACCCTGACCGACAACAACGGCCGCCACGCCGACTTCCGCAATGTGATCCTGATCATGACCAGCAACGTCGGCGCCCGGGAAATGAGTGCCAACCCCATCGGCTTCGGCGGTCAGCCGGCGACTTCGTCGAGGCAGGCCGTGGAACGGACCTTCTCCCCGGAATTCCGCAACCGGCTCGATGCCATCATCCCCTTCCGGGCGCTCGACGAGGCGGTCATGGAGCGGGTGGTCGACAAGTTCCTGGGTGAACTGCGCACTCAACTTGCCGAGAAGGAGGTCCGCCTGTTGGTTTCCCCTGCTGCCCGGGCCGACCTGGCACGGCGTGGTTACGATCCCCTCTTCGGCGCCCGCCCTCTGGGACGGCTGCTGCAGAACGAGGTCAGCGACGTCATTGCCGGCGAAATCCTCTTCGGAGCGCTGAAAAAGGGTGGCACCGTGCAGATCGGTGCGCGTAGAGGCCAGCTGAGCTTCCGCTATGAGGTAGAACAGGAAGGAGGGAGGAAGGCAAAGGATAAAGGATGAAGCTGATGCAGCGGGGTGCGGCTCGGCCTCGATCCTTGCCCCTTTCAACCTGAACCCCATTTCTTTCGCATGCCGGTCTATCGCCTTTCCTCCCAAATGGTTTTCCCCCTTCCCGACCTCGCTGAGCCCGACGGCCTGTTGGCCGTCGGTGCCGATCTCACACCACCGCGCCTGCTGCTCGCCTATTCCAGCGGAATTTTTCCCTGGTTCAATCCTGATGACCCGATCCTCTGGTGGTCTCCGGACCCGCGCTGCGTCCTCGAGCCGGACGGCATCCACCTTTCCCGCAGTCTGCGCCATACCCTGCGCCGGGGAGGGTTTACCGTCAGCTGCGACCGTGCTTTTCTGGAGGTAATCCGGGCCTGTGCCGAAGTCCGCCTGGAGCCGGGCGGAGGGACCTGGCTGGGCCGGGACATGATCGCGGCCTACCAGCGGCTCCATGAGTTGGGTTATGCCCATTCGGTCGAGTGCTGGCAAGACAGCGAACTGGTCGGCGGATTGTACGGGATCTGCCTGGGGCGCTGCTTTTTCGGCGAATCGATGTTTCACCGGGCCACCGATGCCTCCAAGGTGGCGCTGGCCTGGCTCTGTCGGCGATTGCAGGAAAATGGGTTCGAACTGATCGACTGCCAGCTGCCCAATCCCCATCTGCTGCGTCTTGGTGCCCGGGAAATCCCCCGCGGCGAATTCCTCGACCGTTTGCGGCGCGCGGGGGTAACCCCTTCCACTCAGCCGCCCCGCGGCGCCTTCCCCGGCTGAGAAAGGGCCGGATTCGGGCAGCGTCTCTCTCCGAGGTGAAACGAAAGCCTGCAGCAACCAGCCGCAGGCTTTCGAGGTTCAGGTCAGGAACCGGTTCAGGTCCGGCCGACGACCCTCGGGGCAGTCTTCTCTTCGCGGTCGGAAGCCGCGGACAGGATGAACTGGTTGACGCGTTTGCGGTCCGCTTCCAGCACCTGAATGAACTGCATGCCGGCCTGGCAGCGATCCCCCTCGACGCGTTCGGCTAGCCAGACGATCTCGGCCAAGAACAAACCGGCGGCTTGCCGTCGGGAAGTTCCAGCAACAGCAGGCACAGGTCG